>NZ_JAJPWQ010000004.1:0-724672 GCF_046549005.1 Amycolatopsis sp. lyj-108
TCGGGTTCTAGCCCGAAACGCCACTCACGACCCCCTTGCACCTGATCAGGGCCGAAGGCTCCTTCCGCCGGCCCCGCCCACGAACACGACACGTTTGCCCTTCTCCTCAATGACCGTCCTTGCCACTCACGAACCTCATCGAAAATCGCACATCTAGCCAACAATCAGACATTTCATCGCTCGAAAGTGTCCCTTGTGGACGCTCAGGGTCTGAACTCATCCCTCGAGTCACTCACGACCTTGCGCCACCTTTGCTTTATCCCTCAATAGATGACGTCGGCTGAGCGGCGTCAGGATCGGTCGGTGCCCATCCCGCGCCACAGCAGATCGAGGAGGCTCGCGACGTCGCGCCGCCACTCACCGTTCGGGTCGAGGTACAGCAGGCCGCCCAGTCCACGCAGGACGGTCTCGGGCTTCAGATCCGGGCGGACGGTGCCGGCGTCGATATTCGCCTGCAACAGTTTGAAAACCGCGCCGACCATGGCTTCGTAGGCTCCTGCGGGCAGCTCGCCGCGTGAAGCCGTCGCGGCGCGAAGGGCGTCGGCGAGCCCGCGTTTGGTCATCATGTAATGCGCGAGGTGGTCGGTGGTCCACGTCCGGAAAGCCTGCTCTGGCGGGAACTTCTCGAGCAGGCTCGGCACGATGTCGACGAGCTGGCGTACTTCGCGCTGGTAGACCGCCAGGATGAGGGCTTCCGGGGTGGGGAAATGCCGGTACACCGTGCCGACGCCGACCTCGGCCTGTTTCGCGATCGCGTTGAACGAGACCTCACCGGAGCCGGCCAGTGACTTCGCCGCGGTGGCGAGGATGCGCTCGTGGTTGCGCCGGGTGTCCGCGCGCCGGGGGTTGACCGATCCCGTCGTCATCTTCCCTCCCGTCCGCCGATCCCGTTCTCCGGTGAAATGTAGCCGAGGAACCCGGGCGACCTGGAGCGACTCCAGGGGGAGCATCGACATTGCCAAGCGGATTGTAATCCGCTAACTTGAAAATCGAAGCGGATGAATATCCGTTTCGGTTCGCGAACAGTCTCCCACCACCTCAACCTACGCCGTCGGGCCCGTGCCCGGACGATCTGCGGAAAGAGATCCAGTGGACATCTCACTCGAAGTCAACGGCAGGACGGAACACCTCAGTCTCGATCCCGGGGTGACCCTGCTGGACGCGCTGCGGGAGCGGCTCGCCGTCACAGGGCCGAAGAAAGGCTGTGACCGAGGGCAGTGCGGCGCCTGCACGGTGCACGTCGGCGGACGGCCGGTGCTGTCGTGCCTCACCTTGGCCGCCACCGTGAAGCAGCCGGTGACCACGGTCGAAGGACTGTCCACAGAGGATCGGCTGCATCCGGTCCAGCAGGCGTTCGTCGACCGGGACGCCCTCCAGTGCGGATTCTGCACGTCGGGGCAGATCATGTCGGCGGTCGCCGCCGTCGAGCAGGACGTCGAGGACGTCCGCGAGTTCATGTCCGGCAACCTCTGCCGGTGCGCGGCGTACCCGAACATCATCGCGGCCGTCGAGCAGGCAAGGAGGGCCGATGCGTCCCTTTGAGCTGCTCGCACCCGAGACCGTCGAGGCCGCGGTCTCCTCGCCCGGCACCTTCCTGGCGGGCGGGACCACTCTCGTCGACCTGATGAAACTCAATGTCCTGACCCCACAACAGGTCCTGGACATCAACGCGGTGCCGCTGCGGGGTATCGACACCGCCGCCGGGCTCCGGTTCGGCGCGCTGGAGCGAATGGGCGACATCGCCGCGCATCCCGGGGTGTATCCGGCGATCTCCCGGGCGCTGCTGCTCAGCGCCTCCCAGCAGATCCGGAACATGGCGAGTATCGGCGGGAACCTCATGCAGCGCACCCGCTGCTCGTACTTCCGGGACGTCGCCATGCCGTGCAACCGGCGGGTACCCGGCAGCGGCTGCCCGGCGATCTCGGGCGCCAACCGGATGCACGCGGTGCTGGGCACGAGCGATTCGTGCGTGGCGACCCACGCCAGCGACGTGGCTGTCGCACTGGTCGCCCTCGACGCACGGCTCCGGCTGGTCAGCGCGACGGGCACCCGCACCGTCGAACTGGCTTCCTTCTACCGCCTGCCCGGTGACACCCCGGAAGTGGAGACCGATCTCCAGCCCGGCGAACTGATCGCGGAAGTCGTGGTCCCACGGCTGGATTGGGCGTCGAACTCCACGTACGTCAAGGTCCGGGACAGGCAGTCCTACGAGTTCGCACTGTGCTCGGCCGCGGTCGCGCTGCGGGTCGAAGGCTCGCGCATCGTCGACGCCAGGGTCGCGGCCGGCGGCGTGGCGACCGTGCCTTGGCGGTTGCCCGCGGTCGAGGAGGCTTTGCGCGGCGCGCCCGCGACGGTCTCGGCCTTCGAAGCCGCCGCGGCACTGGCGGCCGAGGGCGCGCGCCCGTTGGCCTCGAATGGTTTCAAGACGTCGTTGCTGCGGCGGACCATCGTCCGCGCACTGCTCGAACTGACCGAGGGGAGCCGCTGATGACCAGCCGGGTGGACGGGCCACTGAAGGTCACCGGCCGGGCCGAGTACGGGGCGGATCACACCTTCCCCGGGCTGGTCCACGGGTACGTCGTGCTCAGCACGATCGCTCACGGTGAGATCGACGCGATGGACGTCACGGCGGCGAAAGCTGCTCCGGGCGTGCTCGGTGTGTACACGCCGTTCGATCCGCTGGAACTGCACACCCCGGCCACACAGTTCATGGGTGAGACCTGGGTTCCCTTGCAGGACAAGGAAGTCGCCTACTACGGCCAGCCGATCGGCTTCGTGGTCGCCGAGACCTACGAGCAGGCTCGCGACGCGGCGATGCTGGTCGAGGTCTCCTACCTGCCGAGGCCCGCGCTGACTTCGATGCAGGACGGCCTGGCTTCGGCAGAAGACGCGCCGTCCGGGAGGGACGGTGGACAATCCACGCTCGCCATCCTCGCTCCCGGCGTCGAGTCCATCGAGGACGCGCTCACCGCGAGCCCGGTGGTCGTCGAAGCCACGTACTCCACCGCACCCCAGCACCACGCCGCGTTGGAACCGCATTCCGCGGTCGCGGTGTGGGGGCCCGACGGCCTGACGGTCCACAGCGGCAACCAGGGATCCAACCTCCAAGCGGCGGAGCTGGCGATGGCGCTGGGCACGGAGCCGTCCGAGGTGCACGCGGTGAACCCGTTCGTGGGCGGTGCGTTCGGCGGCAAGGGCCGCACGTCCACCCCGGCGTTCCTGGCCGCGGCGGCGGCCAGGGTCCTCGGCAGGCCGGTGAAAGCCGCGCTCAGCCGGGAACAGGTCTTCACCGCGACCGCGGGCCGTGCCGCGACGGTGCAGAAGATCGCCCTCGGCGCGGAACACGACGGCACGCTCAACGCCCTGCGTCACGACTCGTGGTGCAGCACTCCGCTGGACCGGTCGTTCGTCGAGCCGACGTCACACGGCACCTCGCGCGAGTGGTACGCCACCCGGAACCTGGCCATCAGCCAGAAGATCGTGCCGCTGAACATCCCGCCGACCACCTTCATGCGGGCACCGGGCGAGGCGCCGGGGTCTTTCGCGCTGGAGAGCGCGATCGACGAGCTCGCGGTCGCGCTGCGCATGGACCCGATCGAGCTGCGTCAGCGGAACAACTCGACCGCTCCGCCCGGCAAGGATCTGCAGTGGTCGAGCAAACACCTCGACGAATGCTTCCGCATCGGCGCGACGCGGTTCGGCTGGGCGGATCGCGCACCCCAAGGGCGGGCCGACGGAGAGTGGCTCGTGGGCATGGGAACGGCCACCGCCATGTTCCCCGCCTTGCGGTTCCCGGCGACGGTCGAGATCACCTTGCTGCCCGACGACACGGCCGTCGTCGCGACCAGCGGAGCGGACCCGGGGACGGGCCTGCTGACCGTGCTTTCCCTGGTGGGCGGGGAATCGCTGGACATCCCGCCGGATCGGGTGACGCCGCGGCTCGGTGATTCGAAGCTGCCGCCCGGGGGCATGTCCGGCGGCTCGACGGCCACCGCGAGTGCGGGGACGGCCATCATGATCGCCGCCGCCAAGGCGATCGACGAACTGCTGGCACTGGCGTCGGCCCCCGGCGCACCGTTCGACGGCATGGACGTGTCCTATGCGGACGGCCAGGTGCTGGCCGGAGACCGGACGATGACCTTCGGCGAGCTGTTGCGGGCTCTGAAGCGCACCTCCCTGTCGGTGACCGGTTCCTCGGCGCCCGGCGAAGAGCTGACGAAACATTCGTTCAGCTCCTTCGGTGCCCAGTTCTGCGAAGTCCGCGTGCACAAGTGGACGCGCGAGATCCGGGTGTCCCGCATGCTCGGCGTATTCGACTCCGGCCGGATCATCAACCCGGCGGCGGCGCGCAGCCAGATCATCGGAGGCATGATCTGGGGTGTGTCGGCCGCTCTGCACGAGGGGCTGGAGGTCGAGGACAACGGACGCTTCGCCAACGGTGACCTCGCGAGCTACCTGATCCCGGTGAACGCGGACATCCCGGAGGTCGACGTCCACTTCGTCGAGTACCCGGACACGTTGCACAACTCGGTCGGCGCGAAAGGGCTGGGCGAGATCGGCATCGTCGGAATGGCGGCGGCGGTCGCGAACGCCGTCCACAACGCCACCGGAATCCGGGTCCGGCACATCCCCATCCTGATCGAGGACCTCCTCGACGAGTCCTAGACCGGTGTGGAGATTCGGGACCGCACGTGTCCTGAATCTCCACACCCGGGCCTGATCGGGTTCACGTTGCCCGGCCGAGAAATGCTCGAGCGAGCAGGTCGGCGATCGCCCAGTCCTGCATGGCCACCCCGACGCTCTTGAAGACCGTCCGGCCGGATCGCTTCGGGATTCCGTCGGTCAGCGCGGTGCCGAGCTCGATGAGGTCGTCCTCAGTGATGGCACCCGCCTCGAGTGCGTGGATGATCTCCCCGGATTCTTCGAGGACGGCGTCTCGTTCGTCGATGACGACGGTCGCTTCGGCGAGCAGCTCGTCCGGGAGTTCTCGCATGGTGGGGCGGAAGGCGCCGATGGCGTTGACGTGGGCGTGGTCGGCCAGCGACAAGTGCGAGAACAACGGCGTGGTGGACGTCGTGGCACAGCAGACGATGTCGGCATCGCGAACCGCCTCGTCGACGTCGGTCTCGACATGGACGGTGTCGAGGTGCAGCTCCTCGACGAGGACCTTCGCGAGCGCGCGGGCGCGCTCGGGGCCGCGGGCGACGATCCTGAGCTCGGTCAGCGGCCGGACGGCGTGCACGGCGCGGATCTGATCGGCCGCCTGCCCGCCGGCGCCGATGAGGGCGCACGTCTTCGCTTCCGGCGGAGCCAGCAGGTCGGTCGCGACGCCGACGATGGCGCCGGTGCGGATGCGGGTCACTTCGGTGGCGTCCGCGACGAGATGACGGCCGTGGCCTAGTTCGCTCCAGACGACGGTCCCGACGATGGCGGGCACGCGCCCGTCGAAATCGAGGCTCAGCGTCTTGATCATCGCCGAGGCGGTCGGGCGGTGGTGCGTGGACATCACGAGGAATCCGCCGTCGCGCAACACGGTCCGCGTCGGCATCTCGAATTCGCCACGGCGCAGTGCGAGAAATCCGTTCCGTACCGCGTCGATCGCGGCGGACATGGACACGGCCGAACGGATCTCCTCGGGGCCGAGGGTGACGACGTCCATGAATCCTCCTGATTTCTCTCAACGCAGTACGAAGCCCGGGACCAGGTCGTCGTCGGGGTCCACGACGAACCGGTGGTGGCCGGTGCGGAACGCGCGGCCCGTCACCACGGGCATCACCGCGTTCCGCCCGGCGACTTCGGTCGTGTCCGCGATCCGGGCGGACCAGGTCGAACCGACGATCGACGAATGGACGAGTGCGCGATCCGCCGCCAGCCGCCCGGACGCGTGCAGCGCCGCGACGCGCGAGGCGGTCCCCGACCCACAAGGTGACCTGTCCACCTGCCCGTCGGCGAAGACGGTCACGTTGCGCTGACGGACGTTTCCGTCTTCGTCGTCGCCGAGGTCGTCGAAGAAGATCACGCCGTAGACTCCGCTGAGCCTCGGGTCGAGCGGGTGCTCGGCGTACGCGCTCGTGTTGAGCTCGGTCTTGATTTTCCGTCCCAGGTCGATCAGTTCGGGTAACGAGGCCTTGTCGACGGAGAGACCGAAGTCCGCCGCGGGCACGTGGGCGTACATCGCGCCGCCGAACGCGATCACGCAAGTGGTGGTGCCGCGCAGTGTCTCCACTACGACGTCCTCGTGAAGGACATAGCCGGCGACGCTGACGAAGTCGACCGCGGTGACCTTGGAGCCGGCCGTGGCGACCCGCGCGGTCACCCGTCCGGACGGCACGTCGATGACCACCTCGGTGACGCCGCTGGGGTCGGTGGGCACCAGCCCGGTCTGGACCGCCCAGGTGCCCAGGCACATCGTGCCGTGGCCGCACGCGGTGGAGAAGCCGTCCTTGTGCCAGAAGAGAACGCCGAAATGGGCACCCGGATCGTCCGGTGCCACGACGAAACCGCCGTACATGTCGGCGTGCCCGCGTGGCTCGGAGCAGAGCAGTTGCCGCAATCCGTCGACTTCGGGGTCGGCCGCGGCCGCGACACGCTTTTCGGCGACCGTCGCCCCGGCTGGTTCCGTTGTCTCGGTGACGATCCTGAACGGTTCGCCACCGCAGTGGTAATCCACCGCGTCGATCCCGTCGCTGGTCATGGTGAAGCAACGTAACATGTGACATCGCGGTCGCAACCTGCGCTCGATTTGGTCCACACGCGACAACTCAGCGTCTCTCGGGAACCGGGCGGGCAGCCAGCAGCAGGGCCAGGAAGGTGATCGCGTCCAGCAGGACCGCGCCAAGGAGTTGGCCCGCCACACTCGCCAGCCCGAAGACCAGCACACCGATGCGCCGGACGACGATGGTCGCCACCGCCAGAGTCAGCATGCCGGGACCGCTCCAAGCGCCGTACCCGGCCACGCCGACAGAGCCGACACTGATTCCCTGACCGGCCACGAACAACGCGCCGCAGACGCCGCCCGTCAGATGCCACCACCGCAACTGGCCGGAACGCACCGCCGCGCACAGCAGACCCAGCCCACGTCGCCCGACGGGGAGCAGCGGAACGGCCACGAGCAGGAGAATCAGCCCGACACGTCGACGCCAGTGTCGCCGCGATCCCGTCGCCCATGCGCGAACCGAGTTCCGTTCAACCGGGCCTGAAGTGCCAGTCCCACACCGGCGACCACCGCTCCCGTCGCCGGAACAACACCCCGACCGTGCCCCGCCTATTCCCCACGCCCAGTCACTGGCCGAATGGTGTGCCACGAACGTCACAGACTTACTCGGCGCCGCTGCGATGACCGTGGTGGTCGGCACGACGGACACGGCCTCGTCATCCGCGATGTCGCTCGTGGAGACGCGGCAAGTGCGTCCTGCGGGCGTGAAGGGGGCCTTCACGCGCTCCCGAGTACATGAAGGACCCCTTCCTGTACCTGGGCGCAAGGAAGGGGTCCTTCATGTACTTCACGACCGGCCGCCGAAGCCACAGCCGTCCCACGGTTACCAGGCATCACATCCGACGGTAGCGAAAGCCTCCTTCACTACCGTCAGGGTAGGCAAGGAGGCCCTCACTACCAGGAGAACACGTACGCAGAAGCGGACACCGGCCCCGCGCCACGACACCTTTGACTTTCCCCTCAAGTCCAGACGGCAACCGAACCGTCAGCGAGCGCCCTCCCGATGGCGACTGTAAGGCTTGGCTTCGAGAAGCGTGACGCCCACAGCCCCGCCGCTCGGCACGCGATATTCCCGCCGGTCGCCCGGTTTCGCGCCGTGCAATGCGCGGCCGAGCGGGGAATCGGGGGAGTAGACCTCGAGTGCGCCGTGTCCTGCCTCGTCGCGAGTGCCGAGCAGGAAGGTTTCGGTGTCGCCGTCGTCGTACTCGACAGTGAGCACCATGCCGGGCTCGGCGATCCCGTCGTCCGGAGGGTCCTGTCCGACGACGGCGCCGCGCAGCATGTCCTCGATCTGCCGGATCCGTGCCTGCCGATGGAGGAGGTGCTCGATCTCGTCGTCGGTGCCGGGGCGCCGCAACGTCGCGAGCTCGTGCACCAGGCGCGCGTGCGCCTCCGGGGTGAGCCAAGGGCCTGACGAGACGATGGTCATCGTGATGATCGCCTTTCGATCGTTACGTCTGTGAGGGCAGGGCCACAGACCTTCGGTGAGTCCCGCGTCGGTCAGCGGGTCTCTGGCTTGTCGTGCCGCCGCTGGAAGGCGCCCGCGTCGGTGGCGAACCCGATCGCGGCCTTCAGCAGAAGGTCCTTCTCGGTGCGCAGCAGGGCGTTCTCGGCGCGGAGCCGGTCCACTTCGGACTGTTCGGCCGGTGGGGTTTCGTTGTCTGGAAGCATCGTCATCCGAAATCAGCGAAGGGGATCGAAGGGGCGCAGGGCCTCGGGCTGCTTCCCGGTGGTGATGTGCTCGGCCAGGAGGCGTCCGGTGATCGGGCCGTGGGTCAGTCCCCACATCCCGTGCCCGCCCGCGATGTAGAGACCGGGGGTGCTGGTCGCGCCGATCACGTGCCGCCCGTCGGTGGTGACCGGGCGGGAGCCGACCCATTCGTCGGTGCGCCGGTCCCAGTCCAGGCCGGTGAGGAACGGTCGCGCCGAGGCGATGATCGCGTCGATCCGGGCGGGGTCCAGTGGTGCGTCCGGCTTCCGGAACTCCATCGTCCCGGCCACGCGGAGGCCGCCACGGTACGGCGTGCACGCCACGCGGATGTCCGGCAGGTACAGCGGTCCTGGCACGGGACGGTCGGTCGGCACGGTGAAGGAGTAGCCGCGTCCGGCACGCACGGGGACCTTGACTCCCCATTTCCGGCCGAGGTCTCCCAGCCAGGCCCCGGTCGCCAGCACGACCGCGTTGGCGTTCACCGTCTGGCCCGTCTTGGAGCGCACGCTCAGCGCGTGGCGGTGTGCGCGCAGGGACGCGACTTCGAACCGGTGACGGATCGTGCCGCCCCGGCCGACCACCGCCCGTGCCAGGGACTCGACGAACCGACCGGGGTCGACGTAGCGCTGCCCGTCGATCCGGACACCGGCTCCGAGCCTCGCCGTGGCCTGGGGGAATCGCTCGGCGAGGTCGGCAGCGGTGAGCCGGGTGTAGGAGATGTCCTGTCCGGTTTCGCCGATGTGCCGCAGTTCGGTGATCAGCCCCGCGGCCTGGTCGGCGGTCTCGAACGCCGCCGTGATCGGCGCTTCGATGGTCGGCGCGTCCACCCCGTTCGCGGTGAGGACGTCGAAGGCCTCGAGGCATTCCTCGTTCAGTGGTGAGTTCGCCTCGACAGCGCGAGTCCACGAGCGTCCGGTGCAGTTCGCGGCGAAGCGGGCGAGGAACGACCACAGCCGAGGATCGGGGGACGGCGGAACGTGCAGCGGTGCCTGCCGGTCGAGCAGCGTCCGCAGCCCGTAGCGCAGGACACCGGGTTCGTTGAGGGGGATCGAGAGCCCGGGGGAGAGCCAGCCGGCATTGCCCCACGACGCGCCGGCCGCGATGCCTTCGCGGTCCAGCACCGTGACGCCGACGCCGCGTTCCTGCAGGAACCACGCGGTCGACAGGCCGACCACGCCGGCGCCGATCACGATCGCCGAACGCGGGACGCCGTCGATGCGGTCGAGATCGCCCATGAATTCCTCCGCTGCACGAGTGGTGCTGTCGCGGTCAGGATGGCTCGGAAACGGAACGCGGCGATTGTCCGGATCCGACAAACAGGGCGGGCGGCTTTGGCCGGAACGGTCAAGTGCCAGGTTCGGACACGGCCAGCTCGATGATCATCGCCAGCCGTTTCGCGGGCTGGTCGAGCCGGAGTTCGGTCACCTCGGCCATCTTCCGCAGCCGGTAGCGGATCGTGTTGGGGTGCACGTCGAGCCGCTCGGCGGCTTCGGCGAGGTCTCCCTGTGCCTCGAGCCAGGCGCGCAGCGTCGCGACGTAATTGGTGGCGTTCGCGCTGTCGTGCCGTCGCAACTCGGTGATCGGGCCGCGGGCCGGTGCCCGGCCGGACGCGGCGGCGGCTCGCAGCCGTTGCACCAGGATGTCGTCCCAGGCCTCGTCGTAGGCGATCGCGGACTTCGTGCCGGGCCGGACGTCGTGGAGTGCGAGACATTCGTCGGCTTCTCGCCTGCTCGCAGGCAGCTCCACGGACGTCGCGCCGGCTCCGATCCCGGCCAGCATCGTCACCTGGCTGGGCAGCGCCTCACGGATCGAACCGACCCACGCCCTGGCCGCCTCGACGTCGTCCCCTGGCAGGATGGTGTAGACGGTGTTGCTGAACAACGTGCTGCGCCCAGGCCGTGACCAGCCGAAACCGGTGGTCGCCCGCTCGAACGCGAGCAGGAGCGCGGCGTGGCGTTCGTCGCCGATGTGGGCCTGGAGTGCGATCACGCGGAATCGGCCGGGTGGCAGGCCGAGCCTGCTGAGCACGGCCGCCGCGTCCGGCGTGCCCTCCACCAGCCGGATCACCAGATCGGACTCGACCTGCCGTTCCAGGTCCGCGCTCGCCCGGGAGCGCAGCAGATGCAGGCCGACCGTGCGCGAGCTGTCCCGCAGGACCGCACGCCGGGTGTCGATCAGCGGCCGGTCGCATTCCACCCAGATCGAGCCCAGTGCCTCCCGGCCCGCGCGGACCGCGACGACCATGCGCCCGGTCAGCCCGTGCTCGGGATCGGCTTCGACGAACAGCGGCTCGTCGGACTCGGCGAGATGCCGGAACACACCGCGCCGCTCGAACAGTTCGCGGACCGGCTCCGGGACCTTCCTGCCCAGGATCGTCTCCAGCCGCGCCCGGTCGGCCTGGTGCTGGCGGCTGGAGTAGGCCAGGACCCGGGAGAGCCGGTCTTCGATGGTCACCGCGCTGCCGAGCGCGTCGGCGAGGCTGTCGGCCAGCGCGAACAGGTCGGTCGGCCCGCGGCCGGACTCGGTCTCGCGACCTTCCAGCACCAGCCCGTAGACCACGCCGGCGAGCTGACCCCAGGACACGTCCGGCTCCACCAGCAGCACCGCGACACCGCCGCGCTCCGCCCGCTCGGCCGCCTCCGGGTCCGGCGGCGCTGATCCGCGGACCAGGACGACCGACGCCCGCGCCGCGGCGGCGAGGTCCACGGCCGTCGTGACGGAGTCCGTGCCGACGGCGAGGTACACGTCCCCGCGCAGGTCGCGGGGGTCGGCGGCATCGTGCATCACCACGTCGCGCAAGGCCGCCTCGCGCGATACCGGGCAGCACCACAACCGCGCCCCGTAGCCACCGAGGACGTTCACGAGCCGATCCAGCGTCACCATGGCCGCGACCTTGCCACCAAATGGTGCCGACCACCGGGCGCTCACCCGTTGACTGTGAGTTTAAGAACCTTTTACACTGCGATCGTTAGGAAACTTACTTAACTAATGTCAGGACGACTCCGGCCGACACGACGCCGCCCCCGCCGGTACTCGCCGACTCCGCAACGTCGAGGAGTTCGCATGAAACGGAGAACACCCCTGGCCGGTGTCGCGGTGGCGACCCTGGTCCTGCTGGGGCAGACGCTGATCTCTTCCGGTACCGCCGCGCAGGCGGAATCCCTGTTGTCCGCAGGCAAACCGACCACGACCTCGTCGATCGAGGGCACTGACTTCGCCGGCGGCAACGCCGTCGACGGCAACACCACGACCCGGTGGGCGAGCGAGGAGATGGTGGATCCGCAATGGATCGCCGTCGACCTCGGCGGCACCGCGACCGTCACCAAGGTCAAACTGAACTGGGAAGTCGCGTACGCCAAGACCTACAAGATCCAGGGCTCGGCCGACGGCAAGACCTGGACGGACATCAAGTCGATCGTCGGCGGCGACGGCGCCATCGACGAACACCTCGGCCTCAACGCCTCCGCGCGCCACATCCGCATCCACGGCACGGCTCGTGGCACGGCCTACGGCTATTCGCTGTGGGAGCTGGAAATCTACGGCGACCGCGTCGGCGGCGGCGACACGCAGGCACCGACGGTGCCGACCGGCCTGGCTGCGACCGCCACCACCACTGACAGCGTCGCCCTCGGCTGGACGGCGTCCTCCGACAACGTCGGGGTCACCGAGTACGAGGTGCTCCGCGACGGGAACGTCGTCGGGACCACGGCGACGACCACTTACACCGACAGCGGGCTGGCGTCCGGAGTGGAATTCGGCTACTCCGTGCGGGCACGAGACGCGGCGGGCAACGTCTCCGCGGCGAGCGCGGCGATCCGGGCCGCGACCAAACCCGGCGGCACCGGACCCATCACCATCGCGCTCGCCGGCGACATCGCCAACCCTGAGCTCTTCTCGACGCATCAGGCGACCGCGAACCTGGTCGCCAAGATGAACCCGCAGTACGTGCTGACCGTTGGCGACAACCAGTACCACAAGGGCACCATTTCCGAGTACCGCGCGCACTACGACAAGACGTGGGGCAAGTTCAAGAGCATCACCAAGCCCACGACGGGCAACCACGAGTGGGACGACCAGCTCAGGGGGTACAAGGAGTACTTCGGCGCGATCGCGTACCCGAAGGGCCTGCCCTACTACAGCTACGACATCGGTGACTTCCACTTCGTCGCGATGGACTCGAATCCGATCTACACCGGCGGTGGGTCCGAGCAGGTGACCTGGCTGCGCAACGACCTGGCGAAGAACACGAAGTCCTGCGTCATCGGGTACTGGCACCACCCGCGCTTCAACTCGGGAAACTACGGCGACAAGAAACAGATGGCGCCGCTGTGGAACGAACTGGTCAAAGCGAAGGCGGACGTCGTCTTCGGCGGGCACGACCATCACTACGAGCGGACCAAGCCGCTGGACGTCAACGGGCAGGTCGACGAGGCGAACGGCGTGCGGTCGGTGATCGCCGGCATCGGCGGCGACTACCTCTACACGGATTACAAGACGCACGAACGGGTCGAGAAGATCTTCGCCAAGCACGGCGTGATGAAGCTGGTGCTGAACGGGAAGTCCTATTCCTGGGAGATCTACGACACGAACGGGAACGTGCTCGACAAGGCGGGTCCGTACACCTGCCGCTGACGGCCGTGGTCCGGTGCCGTACGCGGCACCGGACCCGGTCTTTAATCCACGAAGACGTAGGTCCATCCAGGAGTACAGGTGAATCGAATGGTGAAGCCGGGCGTCGCCGCGATCGCGGCGATCGTCCTGCTCGCTCAACCCGTGACCGCTTCCAGTGCCACGGCCGGACCGGTGGAATCCCTGCTGTCGGTCAACAAACGGACCACGACCTCCACCGTCGAAAACGAGAGCTTCAGTGGCGCTCTCGCCGTCGACGGCGATTCGACGACCCGCTGGGCGAGTCTGGAAGGTGATCCACAGTGGATCGCGGTCGACCTCGGTGGCCCCGCGGACATCAGCCGGATCAAGGTCTTCTGGGAATCGGCCCACGCGAAGGATTACCAGGTCCAGGCGTCCGACGACGGCCAGAACTGGCGGGACGTGAAAACCGTCGTGGGCAGCGACGGCGGCCTCGACGAGTTCACCGGCCTGAACACCTCCGCGCGGCACGTCCGGATCTTCGGCACGGCGCGGGCGACCGTTTACGGATACTCGCTGTGGGAGCTGGAGGTCTACGGCGTCCGGACGGGCGACGGTGACATCCAGCCGCCGTCGGTGCCGGCCGGTCTCCGGCAGGCGTCGTCCACCACCGAGAGCATCACGCTCGGCTGGACCGCGTCCACCGACAACGTAGGGGTCACGGAGTACGAAGTCCTGCGCAACGGCAACGTCATCGGCCGGACCGCGACGACGTCCTACACCGACACGTCGCTGGCGTCGGGCTTCGACTTCCGGTACGCGGTGCGGGCACGGGACGCGGCCGGGAACCTGTCCGGGTCGACCGTGTCGGTGAAGGCGGCCACCCGGCCGTCGGCGTCCGACGGCATCGTCATCGCGCTCGCCGGCGACATCGCCAAGCCGGAGCTGCCGTCCGAGCATCAGCGGACGGCGGAGCTGGTGAGCAGGATCAAGCCCCGATACGTGCTGACGGTCGGCGACAACCAATACGTCGACGGCACCATCGAAGAGTTCCGGAATTACTACGACAAGACGTGGGGCAAGTTCAAGAGGATCACCAAACCCACGCCGGGCAACCACGAGTGGAACAACGAGCTGGCGGGGTACAAACAGTACTTCGGGAAGATCGCGACCCCCAAGGGAAAGCCGTACTACAGTTTCGATGTCGGAGCCTTCCATTTCGTCGCGCTCGATTCGGACCCGGTGTACAACGGCGGTGGCGCCGAGCAGGTGGAGTGGCTGCGCAAGGACCTCGCGAAGACCAAGAAGTCCTGCATCGCCGGATATTGGCACCATCCGCGTTTCAATTCGGGGAATTCCGGAGACGCGAAGAGCATCGCGCCACTGTGGAACGAGCTGGCCAGGGCAAAGGCGGATGTCGTGTTCGCCGGGCACGATCACCATTACGAGCGGACCAAGCCGCTGGATGTGAACGGGCACGTCGACGAGGCCAATGGTGTGCGCTCGGTCATCGCCGGTATCGGCGGCGACAGTCTCTACCTCGATTACAAGGCCCGTGAAGGCGTCGAGAAGATCCTGGGCAAGCACGGCGTGATGAAGCTGGTGCTCAAGGGAAAGACCTATTCCTGGGAGATCATCGGCACCAATGGGGAACTGCTCGACAAGGCGGGCCCGTTCCGCTGCCGGTGACGGGGAAAGGAGACCGGGTGAAGCTCCCGATGAAGTTCGTCGTGGCGCTGGCGGGTGTCGCCGCCCTCGCCGCCGCCTCGGTGGTGTACGTCGTGCAGGCCAAGGCGAACAGCCCTGAACGGCGAACGGCCGACGCGACGGTCGCGGTGGATTCCGCACAGCCGGTCGTACTGGGGGAGCCGGGGCGGCTGCTGTTCCGCAACGGTGCGGCGGGGCCCGGCTACGGGAACGTCGCCTCGGTCCCCGTCTCCGATCCCGGGGGTCCGCGCCGGGTCAGTTCGCTGAGTTGCGAGCGGTTCTACACCGCGGCGGACGGCGGCCTGTGCCTGGCGAAGGAACCCACGCCCATGCCCGGCGCGGTCGCCAGGTTCGTCGACACCGCGCTCACCGAGGTCAAGCGGGTCGACGTCCCCGGCATCCCCAACCGCGCGAAGCTCTCGCCCGCCGGCCGGATGGGAAGCTGGACCACCTTCGTCACCGGTGACTCGTACTCGACGCCCGGCACCTTCTCGACGCGCACGGCCATCATGGATCGCGAACGGAACGAGCTTTCGAGCAATATCGAGGGCATCCCGCTGCGGATCGGCGACGCGGTCCACCGCGGCGAGGATGTCAACTACTGGGGCGTCACGTTCGCCGCCGACCAGCGGACGTTCTACGCCACGGTCGCCACCGGCGGGCGGACCTACCTGGTGCAGGGCGACAACGAGGCCTGGAACGCGCGCACGCTGCGGGAGAACGCGGAATGCCCGTCGTTGTCGCCGGACGGTACGAAGCTCGCGTTCAAGAAGCGGGTGGCGGACGGCGACGTCCGGCCATGGCGGGAACACGTGCTGGACCTGGCCACGATGCGGGAGATCCCGCTCGCGGAAACGCGCAGTGTGGACGACCAGGTGGTCTGGCTCGACAACGACACGATCGCCTACGGCCTGCCGCGCGAGAACGGGAAGGAAAGCGACATCTGGTCCGTGCCCGCCGACGGCAGCGGCGCGGCTCGCCTGCTGGTCCCGTTTGCGTCATCACCGTCGGTCACCACGGCCGCTCGCTGAGCCGCGTTCAGGGGCTGTCCGGGGCGAATCGGCCATCCTCCCGGTACAGCCAGTACCGGCGCAGCATGCGCAGCACCACCGAGACCTGCAGTGCGGTGATCCCTGGTAAGGGTGCGAGGTCGCGGGTGAGGAAGTCGGCCATCTCGTCCTCGTTGCGGAACACGCCTTGGTGGATGACCGAAGCGGTGCCGGCGACGATCGACACGTACCGCGCCGACGGATGCCGCGCCAGTTCCCCGGCCACGGCCTCGATGGCACCCGGGGTGATGGTCAGCGCGATGACCGCTTCCAGTTCGTAGCCGAGCTGCGCGGGTTCGACCTCGACCCGTGGCCGGACGATGCCGCGCCGCAGCGTCGACTGGATCAGCCGGTAGGCGGTGGACTGGCTGAGGTCGAGGATCCGGCCCGCTTCGGCCGCGGTGATCCGGCCGTTCCCGGCCAGCAGCCCGATGAGCCGCCGCTCGTCCGGGCCCACTTCGTCGGCGTCGAGTCCGTCCGGGGTGCCCGGTACGACCTGTTCGCGGGCGAGGATCTCCTGCTGTTCTTCGCTCAGCCGGTGCAACCGCCAAGAGTCGGCCCTGGTCAGTGCTCGCAGCACCAACTCCGAATGCGTCCCGGCCACACCGGCGACTCCGGGGATGCGCTCGGCGAGCAGTTCGCGTGCCTGAGCGCGGTCCGGGACGTGCACGGCCAGGTAGACATCCGACCGGCCCGCCGTCTCCGCCGCGAGCTGGACCTCGGGAAACCGTGCGAGCGCCTTCGCCGCCGAACCGGACGCGCCCGGTTCGGTCGTGACCCAGACGTGCCGCGGGTTCCCGCGAGCCCTCGCCCTCCACTCGACTTGGCCGATCACCCGGAGGATCCGCTGTTCCTCGAGGCGGGTCAGCCGTCGCCCCACCGTGCTGGCCGAAACGTCGAGCGCCTCGGCGAGCGCGGCGACCGACGCGCGTGGGGCGACCTGGAGCGCCGCGATCAGGTCGAGGTCGGGTTCGGTCAGCATGGGTTGAATGTATCAGTCACTGAGTGCTTCCAAGTGACTGATCCGACCACTTTCACATTCAGGCTTGCACTATTCGGTCGTGTGAGTTTGTAATGGGCCTCCGATCGCGAAAGGAGCCGCGCCGGTGAGTTCCAGCCAGGCCAGAACCACTTCACGTCCGATGAACTTCCTGCTGCGCGCGCTCGACGGCGTCGAGCGGCTCGGCAACAAGCTGCCGCATCCGTTCTGGCTGTTCGTCCTCCTGAGCGGAGTGCTGGCGCTGGCCAGTTGGGGGCTCAGCGCGGCCGGGGTGTCGGCGGTGAACCCGGCCACGGGCAAGACCGTCGAGGCGAAGAACCTGTTGTCCGCCGATGGCGTGCGGATGATGGTGACCGACGCGGTCAAGAGCTACACGTCGTTCCCGCCGCTGGGCACGATCCTCGTGGTGATGCTCGGCGTGGCGGTCGCCGAGCGGTCCGGTCTGCTCGCGGCCGTGCTCCGGTCCGGCGTTTCGAAGGTGTCGCCGCGGTGGGTGACGTTCGCGCTGGCGTTCACCGGAATGGTGTCCCACGTCGCCTCCGACGCGGCCTACGTGGTGCTGATTCCGTTGGGAGCCTTGGCTTTCCGTGCGGTGGGACGCAGCCCGATCCTGGGCATCGTGGTCGCGTTCGTGTCCATCTCCGCCGGTTACGACGCGAGTCCGCTGATCACGCCGACCGACGCCATCCTCTCCGGACTGACCACGGCGGCGGCGCAGACCATCGATCCGGCCTACTCGGTCACCCCGCTGGCCAACTACTTCTTCTCGCTCGCCTCGTCGGTCGTGCTGGCCGCGGTGATCACGCTCGTGACC
This sequence comes from Amycolatopsis sp. lyj-108, assembly GCF_046549005.1. Classification (NCBI taxonomy): domain Bacteria; kingdom Bacillati; phylum Actinomycetota; class Actinomycetes; order Pseudonocardiales; family Pseudonocardiaceae; genus Amycolatopsis; species Amycolatopsis sp. lyj-108. The sequence continues at coordinate 17,587 of NZ_JAJPWQ010000004.1, forward strand.
GAGAAGGTCCTCGCTCGGCGCGCCGAGGCGATGCCCGTCGACGACGACGCGGAGGAAGACGATCTCGGCTCACTCCGGCTCAGCCGTGAGGAGCGGCGGGGCCTGCTCGCCGCGCTCATCGCGCTGGCCGTCTTCGTGATCGCCTTGGTGCTGGCGGTGCTGCCCGCGTCGTCGCCGTTGCGCGGCAAGGGCGGGAGCATCATCGAGTCACCGCTGCTGACCTCCATTTCGATCTTCCTCGCGCTCGGCTTCCTGGTCGCGGGCTGGGCCTATGGCAAGGTGGCCGGGACGGTGACCAGCAGCCGCGACATCCCGGGGTTCATGGCCCACGGATTCCGCGAGATGGCGCCGATCCTGGTGCTGTTCTTCGCCATCTCCCAGTTCCTTGCCTATTTCAAATGGACCGGCATCGGGGAGATCACCGCGATCAACGGCGCCGGCCTGCTCAAAACCTCCGGCGTCTCCGGACCGGTCATCATGCTGGGCATCCTCGTCGTGGTGACCCTGGTGAACCTGATCGTCACCAGCGGTTCCGCGCAATGGGCGCTGATCGGCCCGGTGTTCGTGCCGATGCTGATGCTGCTGGACATCCCGCCGGAGACCACGCAGGCGCTGTACCGCATCGCGGATTCGTGCACGAACGCGATCACCCCGATGAGCCCGTACTTCGTGATGGCGCTGGGCTTCTTGCAGCGCTATCGCCGTTCGGCCGGTATCGGCACGCTCTTCTCGATGACCGTCCCGCTCGCCTTCTCTCTGCTGGTGGTGTGGACCTTGCTGTTCTTCGTGTTCTGGGTGTTCGGCATCCCGCTCGGCCCCGGTGCCCCCGTTCGCTAGAAAGGATTCTCTTGTCACACACGGATTGGTCCCGGCAGGCACTGCCCGGCATGCTCGACGATCTGCGGACGATCGTCGAACTGGAGACCCACAGCTACGACAAGCCGATGCTGGACAAAGGACTGGACACGATCCGGTCCTGGGTCTTCGACCGCCTCGGGGCACCGGATACCGAGGCCCGGCACACCGACCTGGTCCGCGGCGACGTGCTCGAACTGACCTATGCGGGTACGGCGCCGGGAACGGTGCTGCTCCTGAGCCACTACGACACGGTCTGGCCGACCGGGACGCTCGCCGAGTGGCCGTACACCGACGACGACGGCCGCATCTCCGGGCCAGGCGCTTTCGACATGAAACTCGGGCTGGTGCAGTCGGTCTGGGCCCTGCGAGGCCTCCGCGATCTCGGCCTTCCGCATCCGTCGGTGAAGTTCCTCTTCAACGGCGACGAGGAGATCGGCAGCCCCCACTCGCGGCCGTACATCGAAGCGGCGAGTGAAGGCGCGCTCGCCACGCTCGTCTTCGAGGCGTCGCTGGACGGCAAACTGAAGACCGCGCGCAAGGGCGTCGGCCTGTTCGACGTGACCGTCACCGGCGTCGAGGCTCATGCGGGCCTGGACCCGTACGCGGGAGCGAGCGCGATCCACGCCCTCGCCGAGGTCGTCGGACGGCTCGCCTCCGCGGGCTCGCGCGAACACGGGACCACGGTCAACGTCGGCACCATTTCCGGTGGTACCGGTCGCAACGTCACCGCGGGCAACGCTGTCTGCGGCGTCGACGTCCGCGTCGCCGAACCGTCCGAAATGGACCGGATCGACGAGGTGTTCGCCGGACTGGCCGCCACCGATCCTCGCGTGACCGTCGCGGTGGAAGGGGAGTGGAACCGTCCGCCGATGACGCCGAACGACCCATCGCGGGCCCTGTTCGCGACGGCGCGGAAGGTGGCCGCCGAAGCGGGCTGGGACCTGGAGGAGACCGCCGTCGGCGGTGCGAGCGACGGTAACTTCGTGTCCGCGCTGGGCCGCCCGGTGCTCGACGGGCTCGGCGCCGTCGGAGGCGGCGCTCACGCGCGCTTCGAACACGTCCTCGCGACGCACATCCCGGAACGGACGGCGCTGGCGATCGGGCTGATCACGGCACTGGCCTGACCGGGTTTTCGCACGCCGTGTGTGAGTCGTGGCCGGAGTGGGTACCCGGATGGGTTCGCGAGGAGCGACCACCACGGGAGCAGCGATGTCAACACCGGAATCCACAGTGGACAAGGGAGCCGTCGTCGTCGGCTATGACGGCTCCGAGCAAGCACGGAAGGCCGTGCGCTGGGCCGCGGGAGAGGCCGCCGCCCGCGGCCGCGGGCTGGTCGTCGTCCATGTCGTCGGGTTCCCGCCCATGGCCGAGGCGGTGCCGGGTGGCGGGGCGTGGCCGCGTCCGGGGTTCCTCGACGCCGGTCAGGAGACGGCGCAGCGGCACGCGGAAACGCTGCTCGGCGATATCGCGCAGGAATGCCACCGAACGTGGCCGGATCTGGCCGTCTCGACCCGGTTGCTGTCCGGCCGCGCCCCCGATGCGCTGGCCGATGCCGCGGCGAACGCGGAACTGCTGGTCATCGGGTCGTCCGGGCTCACCGCGCTGCCGAGGCTCCTGGTCGGGTCGACGGCCAACGAACTCCTGCACGACTGTCACCGGCCGATCGTGGTGGTGCGTGACAGCGACGAACCGTCGGCGGGCGAGGAGAGAAAGGTCGTGGTGGGCGTCGATGGATCCGAGACCAGTGTCGAAGCCATCGGTTTCGCCTACGACTTCGCCGCCCGGCACGGCTGCGTGCTGGTGGCCTTGCACGTCTGGTCCGACCTGCCCCTCGAAGCGATGGCGGTCAACCCCACCGAGCACGACAGGGAGATCATCCAGGAACGAGGAAAGCCCCTGCTCGACGAATCGCTGGCGGGCTATCGGGACCGGTATCCGGACGTGCCCGTCCGTCGGGTGATCGCGATCGACCGGCCCGCCCATGCACTTTCAGAGCAGGCCGAGGGGGCCACGCTGCTCGTCGTCGGCAGCCACGGACGCGGCCCGCTGCGGCGTGCTCTCCTGGGATCGGTCAGCCGCGCGGTGGTGCACCACGCACCCTGCCCCGTCGCCGTGGTCCGTCACCACAAGGAGCGGCACCCGGATGGCCGGTGAGTCTTACGCTTTGACGCGGCCGTAGTGCGGGTCCAGTTCGCCCGTGTAGTCCTCGACGAGATATCGGTCGTTCCGTACGGCGGAGACGTAGAGGCAGAGGGTCGCCAAGGAGCCTGGCGCGCTCCTGACCGTCCATAAGGGACGCCAGCCAGGCAACGGTGTCAGGTTGCGGAGGATTCGCTCGTGGCCGTGGGGCACCCAGGTGTCGCGAAAGCCACTTTCGGGACGTCAGGCGTCGCGAAAGTGGCTTTCGCGACGCATCTCGACCATGGGTGGCGCCCTGCACCCGACGTTGCGAAAGCCGCTTTCGCAACCTGCTCAAACGGCGTCCCTCAACCAGCGGTTCGCCCGTTGCCAGATGACTCGCGAATCGACGTCATCGGTGCTCCAGGTGGTCGCTCGGGTGGTACCGAGTTCGCGGTACTTACGCATGATCGCCACGTGGGCGGGCAACCCGACGAAACCGCGCATACCTTCATGGTCGCGCCACACCGACACCGATCCCAGCCGCCGGCGCAGCGGTTCTGCCCACAGCCACTGGCCGACCGCGCCGGGCAGCCTGGGCCACTCACGGCTGAGCAAGTACCCCGCCCGGTAGGCGCCCGGCGTGCTCCGAAAGTCGTCGAGTGTCAACGCGGTGACGCTGACCAGCACTTCTCCGGCGAAGTCCGCGGCCTGACCGGGGATCCACTTGACTCTGATCATGCTCGCTCCTCGCATCACCTCAGCCAAATGGCTGCATCCTGCTTATGGTACGCAGGTGCGTATCATTGTGCGCTACCCATTGGAGCGCGGATGAATCCAGCAGGACCGGGTGAACGATCAAGTGCATGCTTCCCGGTGACAGCCACCCGGTGAGACTGCCGGTCGCGTCGTCGCGTCGACAAAATCGGTTATGAAGTTCAGGCACCGCATCGTGACCCTCGCCGTGGTCACGGCCATGACGCTCACCATCCCGCCTCCGGCCTTCGCCATCGGTACGCCGCAGCTGCTCATCGGCCAGGACTTTCCGGATCCCGACATCGTCAAGACCGACGCCGGCTATTTCGCCTTCTCCACGAGCACCGGCGCGGTGAAAGTGCCCTACGCGCGGGCTCCGGCGCCGGAAGGTCCTTGGCAAGTGGCAGGCGACGCTCTCGCGGCCGTACCGAAGTGGGCCAAACCGGACGGCGGGTTCTGGGCTCCCGACGTGACCCGGCTTTCCGACGGCACGTTTCTGCTCTACTTTTCGGCGGCGGTGGCTCCCGGTGGGGAGATGTGCATCGGCGTCGCGACCGCGTCGAAGGCAGAAGGGCCGTACACGCCTGTCGGCGACGGTCCACTGATCTGCGTTCCCGGCGACGGCGGCGACATCGACCCGCAGACCTTTGTGGACTCCGACGGCTCGCGGTACCTGCTCTACAAAAGCGACGGCGCGGCGGTCGGCCCCCCGGCCGCGATCTGGTCGCAGAAACTGCTCGCCGACGGACGGACCCCGACCGGTCCGCGCGTCGAACTCCTCCGTGCCGATCTCACCTCGGAAAAAGGGGTGGTCGAGGCACCGTCGGTGGTGAAGACACCAAGCCGGTACTTGCTGTTCTACTCCGCCGATACGTTCCAGAGCTCCGGCTATCACACCGTCTACGCCTCGGCGCCATCGCTGAGCGGACCGTTCGTGAAGGCCGGCTCGCAGTTCCTCTCGACCGATCTGCTCGGCGGCAAGGTCGACGCACCGGGCGGGGCCGACGTCGTCGACGGCCATATCCACTTCCACGGCTGGCTCGCCGGCGGCCGCACCGCCCGCGGGATGTACCAGCTGCCGATCGGCTTCCCGAACGACGTTCCCCAGCTCGGCTGATCGGCGAGCCGGGGGTTTCGTCGCCTGTGCCCGGGTAGTCGGGCGGCATGACCGCCTCACCGCCCGACCCGGAACCCGAGAAGACCCCCGACCTCGAACCGGGAGGCGGTGTGTCGCCGGGTGACACACCGCCTCCCGGTTCGGCTCAGACGTCCGGGCTCTCGCATCTGGGGCTGGGCTGGCTCAAGCTGGGCTGATCGAGGTCAGTGCAAAGTGCGACCGAGGAAGTCTCGGATGAGTTCGGTGATTTCCGGGCCGTGCGTCTCCAGGGCGAAGTGTCCGGCGTCGAGAAGGTGCAATTCGGCGTCGGGCAGGTCGCGGAGGAAGGCGCGGGCACCGTCGGCACCGAAGATCTCGTCGTGCTCGCCCCAGGTGATGAGCGTCGGCGGGCGGTGCTCGCGGAAGTACCGCTGGACGGCCGGGTAGACGTCGAGGTTGAACTGGTAGTCCCAGAACAGCTGTAGTTGCACCTCCTTGTTGCCGGGGCGGTCGAGCAGGGCCTGGTCGAGGGTCCAGGTGTCCGGGGTGAGCCGGTCCAGCCGGTCGGCGGGGACGCCGTGGGTGTACTGCCAACGGGTCGCCGCGAGCTCCAGGAGTTCGCGTACGGCTGCTTCGTGGGTTTCGCGGTCCTTGGCGTGCGCGAACAGAACATCCCAAAACGGCGTGAAGCCGTCGACGTAGGCGTTGCCGGATTGCACCAGCAGCGCGCTGACCCGCTCCGGATGCCGGCTCGCGATGCGGAGCCCGATGGGCGCCCCGTAGTCCTGGATGTAAAGGGCGAAACGGTCCAAACCGAGTGCGTCGAGGAGCCCGATCGTGATCGCGGTCAGGTTCTCGAACGAGTAGTCGAACCGGTCGACGGGCGGGGCGTCGGAGTGGCCGAACCCGATGTGGTCGGGGGCGATGACGTGGTAGCGGTCGGCCAGTGCGGGGATCAGCTTGCGGAACATATGCGACGACGTGGGAAAACCGTGCAACAACACCACGGTCGGCGCTGTGGGGTCGCCGGCTTCCCGGTAGAACACGCTGCGGCCGTCGATGGTCGCGGTGCGGTGGAACACCTCTCCGGATCTGGCGGGACGGGTGGCTTCGGACATGGAGATGCTCCTTGAGGTTTGATCTAACCGTCTAATGTCTTTAGAACGGTTAGAGACAAGCATGCGGGAACCTAACCTGTCAAGAGATCGACGAAGGGTAGGATGCCGGTGTGCTGCAACGTCCTCTGTCCGGCGAGCCCATCGCTTTGGACCTGCTGAACACCACGTGGCCTGATCGTGGTGTTCAGCAGGACGTCTTCGACGAACCCGGAGGGATCGGTGCCTGGCTGGCCGAGTGGGGTCTTCCGGATCAGCCAGGCGCGGAGGGACCGCTACGTCACACGCGTTCAGTCCTGCGTGAGCTGCTCGAAAGGCCCGGCGATCCCGCCGAACGCGCGCTGAACGCGGTGCTGGAGCGAGGACGGTTGCGGCCGGAACTGCGGCAGGGCGGCCCCGAAGAGGTGATCGAGGTCGAGGACCCGTCCTGGCGCCCCGCGTGGCTCGCGGCCTACGGCTACTTGACTCTGCTGCGCGCGCGCCCGGAACGGATCAAGCGGTGTTCGGCGTATCCGGTGTGCACGCTGTACTTCGACGACACGACCCGTAACGGCACCAGGCGGTGGTGCTCCATGGAGACCTGCGGCAACCGGGCGAAAGCCGCTCGTCACTATCGCCGCGAACGTTCGACTTAGGTGCTGTCCTGTGAGTATCGCCGGGCGTGCTGATCTACGGAAAGGGAGCGGGGGACCTTTGCTCTCGCCTCCGGGTCAGTCCACCCGTTGTCGTGCCATCAGGGTGCCGATCGCGACGAGCACGGCGCCCAGCACCAGAAAGCCGAGGTCGTAGGCCGTCTGGTGGACACCCGGGCGGACATGGTGGACGCCGAGGATCAGGTGGTCGACCGTGCCTTCCACGAGGTTGAACACACCCCAGCCCGCGAGCGCGCCGGCCCAGAGGACGGGGCCGGGCAACCGATTCCCGCGGTTGAGCAGGACGACGCCGAGGACGACGAAGATCAAGCACAACAAGTGGAACAGGCCGTCGCCGACCATGTTCAGGTGGAGGTCTTCCGGAGTGTCCGGCGGATACCAGCTCGAAAGCATGTGATGCCACCCGAGGATCTGGTGAGCGACGATGCCGTCGACGAACCCGCCGAAGCCCAATCCGAGCAAGAGCGAGGAGGCAGGGAATCTCATGCGGGCACGGTTAGCCTGGCTGCCGTGGGTCAAACACCCGATCCCGAATCGGCATGGCTCGTGGTGATGCGCAATGAGGCCTCGGCGGCGTCGAGCGTCCGGGCGCATTCGCCGATCGAGTCGGCGACCGCGGTGATGTAGGCGACGCGGCCCCAGACGGTGCCTTTGGGCGGCGGGGAAACCACGGCGCCGGGCTCGGCGATGGTGACCGCGTTGTCCACTGTGGACGGAAGCGTCGCCGGGTCGAAGTGGATCGAGGCGATGGTGGTGTCGTCCCGGTCGACGTAGCAGAAGCGGATACCCGCCACCCGCCGCCGGGTGGGACGCACGTCGAGGTCGTGACCGCAGGCCGCCGCGGCGGCGAGGGCGCCGGGGTCGATGCCGGTCGCCAGCTTGCCGAGACAGGGGATCAGGTCGCCGCCGAGCCTGCCGTTGACCTCGATGAGTTTCGGGCCCGTCTCGGTCAGCATGTACTCGGTGTGCGTCCACCCGTCCCGGAAGCCCAGCGCGGTGTGGGTGTCCTGCAGAAGCGCGGTGAACGTGGAGTCGGCGAGCAGCGGATCGTCCGCGTCCACGTAATGGCCGATCTCTTCGGCGTAGGGCGGGAAGCCGACCACCTTGCGGGCCAGGAAGAGCGGTGTCACCTTCCCGTCCTGCACGACCGAGTCGACGCTGATCTCCTCACCTGTCACGCACTGCTCGACCAGGACCGGGTGATCACTGGCGTAGACGACCGGGTCGGGTGCCTTGGTGTCGCGGGTGAAGGCGAACATCTCGCGCAGCCGCTCGGGATCGTCGACCCGGACCACACCGAGACTGGCGCCGAGACCACGGGGTTTGAGGATGGCCGGGTATCCCACCTGTTCCGCCGCGGCCAGTGCCTGGGCAAGGGTGCGGACCTTGACCGAACGGGGCTGTGGCACGCCGGCCTCGGCCAGCGCGGCGCGGGTCTGCGCCTTGTCCCGCAGCCGCCAGATCATCGCCGGGTCGCCGCACCGCAGCCCGAGCGCCTCCGCGACGTGGGCGGTGGCGTGGATACGTCCTTCGTCCCAGCAGAGCACGCCATCGATCGGCTCGGCCTGGTTCACCCGGAGGGCCTCGCGGGCCATCGCGGGACCGTCGATGGTGCTGGGCAGCACGGACCAGCCGGTGAGGTACTCCCGTTCCCATTGTGGTTCGGCGGTGTGGAACAGGTGGACCCGGTAGCGGGTGCTGATCGACCGCAGCAGGTACTCCCGGAACACCTGCCAGCCGGTCGCGATCAGCAGCAGCCTCGGTCGCGTTTCACTGGACATGGAACCTCTCCTCCCGTACGCGTTCCTCGTCCGTGACGGCGATACGCCGCACCGCGTAGCGCAGTGTCGGCGGCGCCATCAGCGAAGTCACGATCGCCACCAGCACGATGATCGTGTAGGTGGCGGTGCTCAGTACGCCGAGCCGCAGCCCGACGATCGCGACGATCACCTGGATCACGCCGCGTGCGTTGAGACCACTGCCGAGCGCCAGCCCCTCCCAGTGACTCAGCCTTCCCACCCTGGCACCGAGATAGGCGCCGGTGAACTTGCCGACGACCGCGATGACCAGCACCAGCACGGCCGAGCCGAGCACCGCGGGATCGCGAAGCGCGGTGAGGTCCATCCGCAGCCCGGCGGTGGCGAAGTAGATCGGGGTGAGTACCGCCAGCACGATCGTGCGCAACGGCGCCAGCCGCGCGAGATCGATGTGCCGGGACGAGCCGATGAGGATTCCGCACAGCAGCGTGCCCAGTACCGGTTCCATGCCCAGCGCGTGGGTGCCCGCGGCGGCCAGCAGGAGCAGGACCACGACCGTGGCGATGCCCGGCCCCGGCTCGGAGGAACGGGCCGCCAGCCGCAACGACGCGTTGACCAGCGGACGTCCGACGACGACCGTGAGTACCAGTACCACCAGCAGACCGCCGACCGACAGCGCCACCTGGCCGGCGACCAGCCCGGTGACGGCCAGCGCGGACACCACCGAGAGCAACAGCCAGCCGATGATGTCGTCCACGGCCGCGGCGCTCACGATCAACTGGCCGATGTCGCGGTGCAGCAGCCGCATCTCCAGCAGGGTCTTCGCGATCACCGGGATCGCGCTCACGCCCATCGCGACACCCATGAACAACGCGAACACCGCGCGGTCGATCCCCACTGGGACAAGTGAATCGGGCAGCGCGAAGCCGAGCCCGATGCCGAGGCCCAACGGCACCAGCAGGCCGCCCGCGCTGGTCCATGCCGCGGGTTTGCCCTTGCGCCGCACCAGCTTCAGGTCCATGTGCAGACCAGTGATCCCGACAAGCAGCAGGACGCCGAGCTGCCCCACGGCGTCGAGCAGGTTGAGCTGCGCGGCCTCGGGCGGCAGCAACCAGGCCGAGAGGCCGGGTGCCAGATGACTCAGCACCGACGGTCCGATGAGGACACCCGCGGTCAGTTCACCGACCACCGCCGGCATCTTGAGCCGGAGCGCGAGCCGTCCGAGGGCGAGCGCGAGTCCGAGCAGCAGCCCCAGCTGGAGCAGGAACAGCAGCATGGAGTGTGCGCCGATGGGGGCGACGGGGCTAGGCATCGACGTAGTACCAGTTCTCCGGGCTGATCATGCCGAACGGGTTGACCGGCTCGAAGCCGCGCAGGTTGCCTGCCACCTCGAACAACCGGATCGGAAAGTTGGGGTTGAAGACGACCGGCACCTGCTCGGCGATGTAGTCCTGGTACTTGTACAGGACTTCGGGGTCGTCGGTGGTGACCGTGCGCTCGATCAGCTCGTCGGCCACCGGGTCGTGGTAGTGGCCGAAGTTGCCGCCCGCGTCCGTCCTGAACAGGACCTCGCCGGTCGGGTGGTGGTAGACCCAGCCACCGTTCCAGCAGCACATCTCCCACTGGCAAGGGGTTTCGTCGGTCGGGTAACAGGGCGCGTCCTCGGCGACCAGTATCGAACCGTAGACCTCCTGCAACCGCAGTTCGATCCCTGCCGCGGCGGCGTCGTGCCGGTATTGGGTCATCAGCCGGGTCAGCGCCGGCCGCCCTTCGACGTAACGCAGCAGGAAGCTCAGCTTGGTGCCGCGTGGGATCCCGTCGCCCGCCCGCTCCGGATCGACGCACACCGCCGGGGTGACGCTGGTGTCCCAGCCGTGTTCGGACAGCAGTTCCCTGGCCCGGTCTGGATCGAACGGCAGCGGCCACGCCCCGCCCCGCTGCGGCGGTGACACCAGATCGGTGACCGGGAGCATGGGCATCGGGCCGTTCTGCCGGTAGGCGTAGCCCTGGTAGATGTCCCGGACGGCGGAATCCTGGTCGAGGGTGCACTGCAATGCCTGCCGGAGGTAGGTCTGGGCGAACATCTTGCCGACCACGGTGGGATTGTTGAAGTTCAGGCTGGTGTACCGGATGCAGTAGGCCACCTGCGGCACCATCGTGTAGTGCCCGGCCAGCGGGTTCACCCCGCCCTTGGTCGGATCGTCGGTGTGACCGGTCGCGAAGCTGAGCGGCAGGTAGCCCACCTGGACCGCGTCCTCGCCGTCCGGCCCGTTCTCCAGCCGGCGGTACTCCTCCTCGTCGGAGGAGAACGGGATCTGCCGGAACTCGTCGAGACGCGGTTTGTTCGGGCCGGAGTAGTGCTCGTTGGGCACGAACGTCACCACTCCGTCCAAGGTGTAGCTCTTCAACCGCCATGCTCCGCTCACGACACTCCATATAGGACTGTCTGCCCAGCGGGTGCGGTGTTCGTTGCTCTCGTCGATGATGTCGCCCTGTTCCGCCATCAGGTAGTCGTAGACCGCCTCGACGTCGGCGAGATCGCCGGAAGCGTTGGCCGGCCCCTCCGCGGTGCGGTCCCATGCCTTCGGCAGCGGAATGATCAGGCTGAGCTGGTTCATCAGCACCCAGCGCCGGGAGTAGACCTTGTCGAAGGTGAAGTAACAGGTGTCCTCGGACAACTTGCCGTAGTCGGTGCAGTTGTCGGGGAAGTAGCCGGGCGTGTACTCGCCGTACCGGTCGCCCTTGACCTTGAGCAGGTTCACCCAGAACAACACGTTGTCGGCGCACAACGTCTCGCCATTGGACCATTTCCACGGTTTGATCTTGACCGTGACGGTCAGCCCGTCCTCGCTCCACACGGGCGGCTCGCCGATACTCGTGGCGTAGTCGACCTCGGGTGTGCCGTCGCTGCCGAAGAAGTACAGGGTGCGGTACATCAGGGCCTGGAACTCCAGGACGTTGCGCATGCCCATGCGTTCCGCCGGGGTGAACGGGAAGATCACCGCCGGCGGGAAGCCCGGCGCGCAGGCCCAGGTGACCGTGCCGCCGCGGCGCGGCTTCTCGCCTCGAGTCACGGGTTTCGCGGTGGTCCGGGTCATCGCCATCACCGGATCTCTTGGAGGCGGGAGACTCCGACGGACTGGTGCGGGCCGTAGCGCTGCCACACCTCGTCGAGCTGGATCCGGCCGTCGTCGAGGATCCGCGGGACACTGGTGCAGTGACCGGAGATCACCTCGCCGCTCTCCAGGACCATGCAGTACGCGAAGTCGAGTTTGCCGTCGGGGCCGCAGGTTCCGGTCAGCGAGCCGCGCCGGGCTCTGCCGCCGGTGAACTCACCCCAGATCAGGTCGCCGTTCTGCCGGTAGACCGCGACCCGGTCACCGCCGGTGTCGTCACCGGTGTCGTCGACGGCGACCGGACGGAACCGCCGTCCTTCGTAGTTGATCATGGTCGCTCCTTTGTGGAGGGAGGGTTGAAGGTGGGGGAGGGCATCGGTACGGGTGGTCGTGAGTGGTTCTGGACTGGCCGATAGGGGCCGACCGTGCCCAGAGTGTCCACAAGGGACGGTTTATGGCATTTGATTGGGTCGTGAGTGGAAGGTGGGGTTCTAACGCTCTTTATCACTCACGACCCCCTCGCTAAACCGTGCGCATTGCCCAAATCGGGCGTAGTATTCGCGAAAGTGTCCTTTATGGATAGTAGGAAAGGTGTCTCTTCGGCGAGCCCGACTTTTCCGCCAACTCCGGCACGCCACTCACTACCCGCGCATGACCGGGGGCCGGAGGCTCCCATCACCGCATCAGACACAGTGAAGGGAGCCTTCACCCCACCCGCGAACACGCCACACTTTCCCTGCCCCTCAAGAGAGCCCGACTTGTCGCTCACGACTCACGGAGCTCCAGCGCGCAGCATTTCGCCGCGCCACCGGCCTTCAGCAGTTCGGACAGATCGACGCTGATCGGCTCGAAACCTGCCGCCCGCAGGCTCTCGGCGAGGTGGACGGCGGCTTGGGGGAGCAGCACGTGCTTGCCGTCGGAGACGGCGTTGAGACCGAAGACCTCGGCGTCGGCCCGGTCCGCCCGGATCGCGGTCGGGTACAGCTCGCGAAGCAGGGCTTGGCTGTCCGGCGAGAACGCGCCGGGGTAGTACATGATCTCTTCGTGGTCGAGTACCGCCAACGCCGTGTCCAGGTGGTAGAAGTACGGATCGACCAGGCGCAAGGTGACCACCGGCACGCCGAAATGGTCGGCGGCCTCGGCGTGCGCGCGCTCGTCGGTGCGAAAGCCCGTGCCTGCCAGGATCCGGGCGCCGGTGGGCAGCATGTCGCCTTCGCCCTCGTTGACGAACCGGGCGCGCCGGACCGGGTAGCCGTGCTCGGCGAACCAGGCCTGATAGGCCGGCGCCTCGCCGAACCGTTGCGGATGCCGGTACCGGGCGGCCAGCACCTGACCGCCGAGCACGGTGGCCGCGTTCGCGGCGAACACCATGTCGGGCAGGCCGGGCCGCGGCGGCACCACGTCGACCTGGTGGCCGAGCGCGATCAGCCGGGCGCGCAGCCGGTCCCACTGCAGGATCGCCAGTGGCGTGTCGGTCGGTTTGTCCGGCTCCATCCACGGGTTGATGGAGTAGCTGACCTCGAAATGGTCGGGCGGGCACATCAGGAACCGCCGGGGGCTGGCCACTCTCATCGGTCACGATCCAAGGTGACGGTGATCTTGTCCGCCAGTTCGGTCATCAGCTCGTAAGCGTCCTCTTTCGACGTCCCGGTGGTGCCGAGGAAGCCGAAGATGGTGTTGCCGTCGGGCGGCCTGAGGATGACGTCGCCGGGGCGGGCGGTGATCTGCAGCAGGAAGACCCGGTCCGATTCGCTGACCTCTGGCGGCACCTCGATGTGCTCGACCACGCCGCCGTCGCAGATCAGGCACATCGCCGTGATGTGCGTCCCGGTCGGCCAGTAGTGGCGGACGGGCGGCTTGACTCCTCGGCCGACGTCGACCACGGCACGGATCGGATCGTGGTCCGCGGTGAGCCGGGCGATGGTGTCCAGCCCGCCGCCGCCGACCCTGGCCGCGATCTCCAGCAGATGCGGTTTGCCGTCGTGATAACGCACTTCGGCGTGCATCGCGCTGCGCCGCAGTCCTTGTGCGCGGGCGGCCGCCTTGACCACGTGGTGCACCCTGGCCAGTTCTTCGGCGGGCAGGGAGGTCGGCGCGTGGTGCACGTCGTCGTCGAAACTCCGGCCCTCCGCGGTGATCCGGTCGACCACCGAACCGAGGTAGAGCTCGTCGTCCCAGGCGAGCGCCTCCATCAGGTACTCCGGTCCATCCAAAAAGGACTCCACGAGCAGCCCGATCGGACCGAGGTCGACGTCGTCGGCCTCGGCGTTGATCCAGAACATGTTCCGAAGTCCTTCGCTGGCCGTGGTGAAGTCACGGGCCAGCTCCTCCGGGCCGTCCACTCGGTACACCAGGTGGCTGCCGGCACCCAGGGTGGGTTTGAGGATGACCGGGTAGCCGAATTCGGTGGCCGCCGCGAGCGCGTCGTCCAGGTCGGTGACGAACCGGAAGGCGGGAATCGGCACCCCCGCCCGTTCGTACGCCTGGCGCATCAGCAGTTTGTTGCGGCTGTTGCGGGCGCCGTCGACGCCGATGCCCGGCAGGCCGAGGGCTTCGGCCACCGAGGCGACCGCGATCACCGCCGCCTCGGAAAAGGTGATCACCCCGTCGAAGTGCTCGGTGGCATGCCATTCTTCGGCGCAGGCGATCATCTCGTCGATCTTCTTCGAGCCGACCAGCCAGTAGTGGTCGGACGGCCAGAAGTCGGCCGTCCCCTCACCGTTCATCACGTACAGGTCGACGCCGAACGCCTGCACCTGCCGATAGCGGGAGTGGTAGTAGGTCAGGTACTGACGGGTCTCGATGGTCAGCAGTTTCATGGCTCGCCTCCTCGGGCAGCCGGGGGAGTCGGAACGCGGGAACGGAAGCGGGTGGTTCGGCGGTGAGGGACAGGTCGACTCCGTCCTTGCCCGCCGCCTCGGCCGCGTCGATCAGGATCGGGGCGGCGCCCGCGAGCAACGTGCGGGTCTCGAGCACCAGATCACCCGGGGTGATCGCGGAGCCGCCGGCGAGGCCGCGCAGCCGGTCAAGCTGGGTGAGCACCGTCTCGGCGGCCCGGTTCATGCTGTAGCCGGGCAAGTCGTAACAGCCGCGGAACCGTGCCAGCATGGCGGCGGCGCGCCGCTGTCCGGCGGGGGACACCGGCAGCGTGCCGGCGAGCCCGTGCAGCGCCGACGACATCGCCTCCGCCAGCGCGTTCCACGGCGCGCTGAGCCGCCGGTACCCGGTGTCGCGCAACCCTTCCCGGCTGAAGTCGGTGCGCGCCTGCTCCGGTGCGGTGTGCGCCAGATGGAACCGGACCAGGTCGCGCGGGACCTCGGCGAGCAGCTCGGCCGTCCGGATCAGATGGCCGCGGCTGGTGGAGAACTTCTCCCCGGCCAGGTTGTAGAACTCGTTGCAGACGTTGGCCGACGGTGTGACGTACCGGTCGCCGTGGGCCAACAGGAACACGAGATCCATCAGGCCCCAGTGGTAGACGTTGTCGTAACCGTGGAAGTAGACGACGTCGGCGTCGTGTTCGGCGCGCCAGTGCTCGTCCACCGGCACCGTGGTGTCGCCCGCCGACCACCAGGTGCTGTACATGACCGCGGGCATCGCCTCGATCCACGGGTACAGCATCTGGCCGGGTGTCTCCGGGAACGGCGCGGGAACGCCCCACCCGGCCGGGATCGTCACGGGGATCTCCGGCAGCGGCCCGGCCAGCAGCTCGCCGATCAGCTGCGCCGCGTGCGGGCGCCACCGTCCCGTCCGCGCGGCGTAGTAGGCGGTGAGCCGCTCCCGGTACTCCTCCATCGGCAGCACCAGGATCTCCGTGTCCCGGTAGGACACCGGGTCGTCCGGGTCCATTGTGGAGCGTGGATCGAGCAGTTCGTCGTAGTTGTTCGGGTGCCCGCAGGCCTCACACACCCCGCCGCTGCTGACGGCAAGGCAGACCGGACAGGTGCCGGTGACCAACCCGTCGAACAGGTACGTGCCGGACCGCGTCGCGACCGGCAGCCGCACCGTACGTTTCCGGAACCGGCCTGCCTCGTACAGGGCGGTGACGAAGTCGAGCACCGTGCGCCGGTACACCTCGTCGATCGGCGGGAGACCGGTCATCGAGATGCCCATCGCGGAAAGCGAACGCCCGATCGCCGCGGTCGAGTCCGCGCACAGCTCCCGCGGAGTGGTGCCCGATCGCCGGGCGGTGGACACCACGTAGCTCTGGCTGTCGTCGGTACAGGTCGTGTAGATCACCGAGGCGCCGGTGGCCCGCAGGTACCGGGCGTACACGTCGCCCGCCAGGTACGGCCCGGCCAGATGTCCGATGTGCAGGTCGCCGTTGGGCGTCGGGGTCGCGGCGACCACGATGGTCGTGGACATCTACACGCCGGCCTCGTCGCGGGTGGCGAATCGCCCGGCCATCTCCCTGTCCCACCAGACCGCGTACATCCGGAACTCCTCGGTGCCGGTGTTCACCACCTGGTGACGCGACCCCGGCGGGAAGTGCACGATGTCGCCCGCGGCGAACGGCTCCCGGCGTCCGTCGCAGACGATCTCCGCGGCCCCGGCCATGGCCACCCAGATCTCGTACTCGTGGTGGCTGTGCGCGCCGGACTCCGCGCCCGGCGCCACGACACACCAGGAGCCTTCGAACGGTGCGTTCAGCTCCGGCCACGGCAGCAGCCGGGTGGCGGCCAGCCCGTTGTCCGGCTTGAGGTTCGCGGGATCGAGCCTTCGGATCTCCATCATGGTCACTGCGCTCCTTGGGTGGCGGCGAGCGGGCGGGCGGCGGCTTCGGTGATGGCGGGCAAGCGCGGCGTCCGGCGCTCGGCGAGCAGGTCGGTGACGATCTCCGCCGCCCGCGCGGCCAGCACGCTGAGCAGGGAGTCGGCGATGCCGTGGGTGGCCTCGTTCACCCCCTGCAGGTGACAGGTCCCGCTGAACGACGGCGGCAGGCTCATCCGGTAGCTGCGGTTGACGGTGATCTCGTCGATCCCGACGGCGGAGGCCATGTCGTTGACGATCCGCGGCATCCGCTTGGTGAAACCGGTACCGAGCAGCACCACGTCACAGCGTTGCGTGGAGCGATGGCCGGATTTGCGGTCGACGAGGGTGAGCACGATCTCGCGGCCGTCCATCTCGGCCTCGGCCACGTCGACCATCGGGATCATCTCGATGCGTTCGGTCCCGGTGAGCCGTTCGATGTACATCTGCCGGTACAGGGTGTCGAGCATGTCCGTGGTGAGACCGGCGTAGTTGGTCCGGTGCATCTCGCGCAGCAGCTGCGCCCTGGCCTCCGGCAACGCCGAGTGGAATTCGTCCACAAAGGACGGGTAGAACAACTCGTTGGTGAACTTGCTGGTCTCGTAGGCGTTGAGGCCGATCGAGCGCATCACCATCGTGCACTGCGTGCCGGGGAACGTCTGGTGTGCCGTCCAGAGCATCTCGGCCGCGCTCTGCGCCCCGCCGACGACCACGATCCGGCGTGTCTGCTCGGGGTCGATCTCGCCGATCCGCGCCGCGAACTCGGTGCTGTGGATCATCAGCTCGCGCGGGATGGCCGCGAAAGTCTCCGGGATGTACGGGTCCCGCCCGGCCGCGACCACCAGGTGACGGCACACCACGGCACTGCCGTCGGCCATCTGGACCAGCCACTCGCCGGTCCCGTCCGCGATACCGAACGGCCGGACCGAAACACAGCGCCGTCCGTAGTCGATCCGCACGTTCGGCAGGGATCTCGCGACCCAGCCAAGATAGCCGGAGATCTCCATCCGGTACGGCGTGAAGCTGCCGAGGTTGATGAACTGGTCCAAGCGGCCGACGGAGTGCAGGTAGTTGACGAAACTGAAGGGGCTCCGCGGGTTGCGCTGGGTCACCAGGTCCTTGAGGAAGGAGACCTGGCTCTGCGTCCACGGGATCAACATGCCGCGCTGCCAGACCACGTCGTCCTGCTGCTCGACGATGAGCGTTTCCTTGGCGAGCTCGGACTTCGCGAGCTCCTCGACGGCGACGGCGAGCGCGAGGCCCGACGGGCCCGCTCCGATCGCCAGCAACTCTACTTCTTGAAATCGCACCGCAAATCCTCCCCGGCTATTCGCGCCGACCGGCGCCCGTGTTGGTCGTCGCGGCGACCGCGACGAGGTCGATCAGGGCCGTCACCGTGTGCGCGGCGTGGTAGCTGCGCAGATCGAGCGTTACCGACAGCCTGCTTTCCAGCTGGGAAAGGACTTCCAGCGACGAGAGGCTGTCCCAGCCGTGGGTGGCGAGCACCGGGCGGGCCCGCAGGTCGCCGTCCGGTTTGTTCAGCACTTCGCTCAGCGTGTTCAGCACGACGGACGCCGTGTCATCCAAGTCGGTCATCACTCGTCTCCGGGTAGGCGATCCAGGTGGGCAGGCAACTCGGCGCGGTGGCGGGCACCACGGTGTACAGGCCGTCCTCGTCGGACGGGGTGAAGCCGGCCTTCTCCCAGAAGCCGTCCGCCACCTTGTTGCGTCCGGTCGGCACGTAACGGCCGGCCAGTGCGGTGGCCCCGGCGTCGCGGGCCCGTCGCACGATCCAGTCCGTGATCGCGAACTCGATGCCCCGGCCGAACACCCGGCAGCTCAGCACCAGGTTCAGTACCCGCCAGACCTGTCCTCGGCACTCGATCCACGCGGCGCCGACGATCCCCTCGTCGCCGAACCGGTCCGAGACAGCGAACGAGGCGACGAGCCGGTCCGGATCGGCGCACATCGCGGTCGTGGCGCCTTCGTCGAACCGGTGCCCGGTCAGGTTGAACTGGTTGGTGCGAGCGGAAAGCTGGGCGACCCGGCCCACCTCGAAGGTGGTGACCGGATGTGCGGTCACCCGCGTCCGCAACGCCTGCAGGTAGTCCTCCGACGAGGCGAATCCGGTGGAGAAGTCGGTGCGCAGGGCGCGCGAGCGGTACAGCGCCGGACGCTTCAGGTCGGTGCCGGTGAGTTCCGGCACGTCGAACCAGCCGGGCCGCAGCAGGGCGCGGACCAGGTGGGCCGGGTCGCCGTCGGCAGCCACCAGCGCGACGTCGGGCAGTTCGGCGGCCACGTGCCCGCGTTCGAACGGGGAGTCGTCCATGAAGACGAACGCGTTCGCGGCCAGGTTGAGCGTCTCGGCGGCTTGCCGCAGGTTCTCCGCCTTCGCCGACCAGTTCACCGCGCGGACCGCGAAGTCCTGAGGGCGCAGCAGCATTTCCGGATGACCGATCAGCACCTCGTCGACCGCGCCGGCGTCGTTCTTGCTGGCCAGTACGAGGACGACCCCCTGTTCGCGCAGCCGTCGCACGGCCCGCTGCAGGTCCTGGTAGCAGTTCCCCGGGTACAACCCGCCGAGTTGCAGCCCGGCCTCGCCCGCTTCGCCGAGTACGCCACCCCACAGCGTGTTGTCCAGATCGACCGCGAGCACCTTGCGGGACAGGCCTGACCTGGCCGCGACCACCCTGGCGACCTGCCGCGCCAGCGCGAGCAGCGCGCCGTCGGTGTACGGCAGGTCCGCGTACCGGTGCAGTCGCTCGTCCCTGGCCGCGACCGCGAGGTCGGCGAGTTCACCGGCCAGGTCCACCACTGTGATCCGACCGTCGTCCTCCGCCAGGCCGAGAAGGTCCGCGTTGAGCCGGTGCCAGGCCCGGCCGATCGCGGCCCGTGCCCGCCAGCTGATCACCGAATCCCGCAGTTCGGCGGGCATCGGCACGGTGTGCAGCACGAACGCGCCCGGTGTGCGCCGCAGGCAGGCGAGGATCAGTCCTCGCAGCTCCGCGAACCGGGCCGCCAGGTGTTCGGTCAGGCCCGCCGTGTCGACGGCGCTCCAGTCACGGGGCACGAAGTACCGCTCGTCCAGCAGACAGGTGACGACGTCGGGGGAGCCGTCGATCTCGCCCGCGGCCAGTGACAGCTCGAACGTGCCGTAGTCACCGAGAAGAAGGGTGGGCCGGGTGCCGGTGGAGACCAGTGCGGCGCGCAGCAGATGCTCGAACGGGCCGATCGTGCCGGTGGCCAGCACGGCCACCCGGACCGGTCGCAGGTCCGGCCCGGCCGGCGGGAGATCGGCGAGGACGCGGCCCGCCCGGCGGACCGTCGCCGGATCCTCGACCTCCCCGAGCCGCTGTCGCACGCCCGGTGAAGGCGTCGAGTGCGTGGCCATCGCGGCGCGCAGGCTGCCGAGCAATTCCGTGAAATCGTTCATCGACCCCTGCCTAGACTCGGAAAATCGTGCAATACCAGCGCATACCGATGGAGATTCCGGCCAGCGCGACGAGATCCCCCGAATTCAGTTCGCCGCGGTCGAGGTACGTCCCTAGCGCGACCAACTGATCCGCCGCTCCCATATGGCCGTGGTCGCTCGCCAGCTCGTGGTTCGTCCTGGCCAGTGGGAAATCGATCAGACCTGCGACATCGGCGATGCCGTCCGGGTCATTGATGTAGATGAACCGGGCGAGATCTTCGCGCCGTACAGCTGCCCGGCGGCAGGCCCGCTCGACCACTTCGACGACTCGCGCGTTGAGCTGTTCACTGAACTTCTGGAGCTGCCGGGGGTCTTTCCGGAAATGGGCCTGCACGCGTTCGGTCCCGCTCGGCGCGGTCGCACTCGACCAGCCGGGTGGTGGTATCGGTGCGACGCTGCCACCGATATCGGTGCGGAACCAGTCGCAGAAGTCGGAATCCGTGAACTGCTCCGTGGCGAGCCAGGTGGCGCGGTCGTGGCCTCGGCGCAGCACCACGGCGACCGCGCCGTCGCTGTGCACGGCGTTGTTGACGTTCATCCGGTTGCGATGGAACTCGCTGACCCGGTTGACGGCGGTGAACAGCACCGTGTCGAGCTCCGGCTGCAACGCCAGCTGCCCGGCGACGGCGCCGAGTCCGGTCACCCCGCAGGCACAGCCCTCGGTCAGCAGCATCGTCTGCCGCTCCCGGATCTTCAGCTCCCTGGCGAGCGCGGCGGACGAATCCCAATACGGGTACTCCGCCAGTTCGGAATTGGCCAGCACCACCAGATCGACATCCGCGGGGTCCATCGCGATCCTGGCCAGCGCGGCACGGGACGCCTCCGCCGCCAGCGCGGTCGAGGTCACCCCGTCCGCGGCACGGTGGAAGGTCCGATAACCCCAGCGGACGACACGTTCCGGGTCCGCGACATAAGTGCCGGCGACGTGTTCGACGTCCTGGTCTTCACCGAAGGCGTAACCGAAGCCGGCGATACCGAATTCGGCGAGCGGTGCTGCCATTTCTTCTCCTCTTGCCGAATCCGGTCGGCGACAGTTCTTCCGCGTGAATCATGAGCCGATGTCGATGGCGATCTAATTCGAATCGATCGGGCGCCGTCCGCTTTCGGCGATGACGGCCACTCGTCGAGGTCCGGTCCGAGGGAATTCGAGAACAGTTCTCGGCCCCCATGGCGTGATGCGTCGGAATACTGCCGCACACTTCGCCCTTCGACAACCGCTCGTCGTTCAACTGAGTTCCGATGCTCGGTTGAACACGTTGTCGTATTCACGGGCGGGCTACGACTTCTGTGAGCCGAGTCGCTGTTCCAGTTGGTGCGCGAACTCGATCCACTCGTTGGCGCACCGGCGAGCCAGCGCGGCGAGGACGTACACGCTGTGCGGGGGGACCGTGTCGACCAGTTCACGCCACTCCTCCTCGGCGATCACCCGGTGGACGAGCCAGCGCAGCGTCCGGGTACCGGTCTGGGCGAAGCGCAGGGACGGATCGCGCTCGAGGTTCCGAAGGACCGCGTTGCGCTCCGTCGTCGAGAGACGTTCGGTGTGGTCGTGAGCGGGCTGGCTGGTCTCGCGGCGTTCGGTGTGGCCGTCCCGGACGGCGCGTGGCCGGCGCGGTGGCACCGGGTCCTCGCCACGCTGGATCCGCTCGCGCACGTCACGAACGGTGGCCGGGGCGATACCCGCCGCGCGTGCGATCGAGCGCAGTGACGCGTCCGGAAAGGCCGCGATCAGCCGGCTCGCGACGCGACGTCCGTCGGTGCTGTCCAGCGGGCGGACCTTCCCGTCGCGGCCGAGTCGTGCCGTTCCTTGCGGAAGCCCGTCGATCCGGCCGCGGACCGTGGCGACGGTGCGGGGTCCGAGTCCGGCGGCCGCGGCGATGGCGCGATCGGACCAGTCGGGGTGGGAGATGACGATGCGGGCGACCGCGGCCTCGCGGTCCGCGTAGGACAACGGCAGGCCGTGCGCGACGTTGGCCTTGACCGCCAGTACGAACGCGTCTTCCTCACTGCCGTCGAAGAAGACCACGTCGATGGTGTTCTGGCCGCGCAGGCGGGCCGCGCCGAGCCGGTGCATCCCGTCGATGATCCGCATGGTCGAGCGGTGGACCAGGATCGGCGGCAGCGCGCGATCCGGCTCGGCCAGCACCCGGATGTGCTCGGCGTCCTCACCGATCAACCGCGGCGAGTCCGCCGGTCTCAACGCGGCCAACGGAACGGCGCTGGTGACCTGGTCCGCCTTCGGATACCCGGTCAACGGTTCGTCCGGTTCTTTCGAATCAGCCGAATACCCCTGGCTGGCGCCGTGGTCAGCTTGCCCGGTCAATGGGCACCCCCGTCGGGTTGTGGATGGCAAACCTGCGACTTACCCTGAATGAGTCCTGGCGCCCGCCCCGATTACCGACTATCCACTCTTCACTGTTTTCGGGCGTCCTCGCCTCAGACCTGAATTACGATTTATGCGGCAGCACGAGGATGCAAAACCGTCGCCGACCGCGTCCCCCATTAAAATGTCCCCATTGAACCAGGCGTCGTTCAACTCATGAACTGCGTCATCACTGTTGCCCTCCCCGTCTCCTGGTCAGAGGGTAGGTCGTCGATCGACCACTAACTAGGTGTTCAAGCGAGTTCCAGTGCGCCAAGGGGCCGCAGACGGAACCATCGGGCGGTCCGCGCTGCCCGTTCAACTGCTTCACAGGACGCGGTTGAGCGTCGAATACGCTATTCGGCGGCTTGGAAGATTGTCCGACCGGCGGCCGCCTGAGCTGTTCGGAGGCGGCGATACAGCTATTTGGAGGGTCGTGGAAATGCCCAGTCTCACGCAGGCCGAAGCGCAGGGGCGCGGCGCATTGCTGCGGGTACGTTCGTATCGGGTCGATCTCGATCTGACACTGGGGGACGAGATATTCCGATCGACGACGAGAATCGTTTTCGACGCGCGGTCCGGAGCTGACGGCACATTCCTCGACGTGCGCCCCCGCGCGCTGCGCTCGGCGACCCTCAACGGGCGTGAACTGGACGTCGGCGCGCTCGAGGACGGACGGCTCACGCTCACCGGCCTCACCGGCCTCACCGGCGAGAACGAGATCGTCGTGGTCGCCGACATGGCCTACTCACGGGAGTGCGAAGGCCTGCATCGGTACACCGATCCCGCGGACGGCCGGGTCTACCTGTACGCCTTCGTGTTCATCGACAACGCGCCCCGGATCTTCGCCTGCTTCGACCAGCCGGATCTCAAGGCGCCGTTCACCTTCACCGTCACCGTTCCCGACGACGACTGGCAGGTGCTCGGCAACGCGCCGGCGACCAGGCTCGGCGCGGGACGCTGGCGACTCGCCGAGACCGCGCCACTGGCGACCTACCTCACCACGCTGGCGGTCGGTCCGTACGAGTCCTTCCACGTCGAGCACGACGGAGTGCCGCTGGGCCTGCACTGCCGGGCCTCGTTGGCCGACGGGCTCAAGGACGACATCGACGAGGTCTTCGAGATCACCGGGCAATGCCTCGACGAGTACGGGCGGATGTTCGGTGTGCCTTATCCGTTCGGCAAGTTCGACCAGGTCTTCGTCCCGGAGTTCAGCGTGCTCTCGCTCGACCACCCCGGTTGCGTGCTGCTGCGCGAGCTGTACCTGTTCGGCTCCGCCGTGCCGGCGAGCGAACGGGAGACCAGGGCCGTGGTCATCGCGCACGGCCTGTCCCTGATGTGGCTCGCCGGACTGGTCACCAACACCTGGTGGGACGACCTCTGGCTCGGTCAGGCCTTCGCCGACTACATGGCCCACCGGGTCACCAGCGACGTGACGAGGTTCTCCGGGCCGTTGACCACGTTCGCCGTGCGGCGCAAGGCCCAGGCCTACGTCGCCGACCAGCGGCCGTCGACCCATCCGGTGAGCCTCGCCGGGCCGGACGTGCGGACGGTGTTGCTCGAACTGGACCGGATCTCCTATTTCAAGGGCTCTTCGGTGCTGCGGCAGCTGGCCGCCCGCGTCGGCACCCCGGCCCTGCGCGAGGGCCTGCGCGTCTACTTCACCCGCCACGCGTACGGCACGGCGACGTTCTCCGACTTCCTCGCCGCGCTGAGCGAGGCCACCGGAACCGATCTGACCGAATGGGCCCGGTTGTGGTTCTCCACCTGCGATGTCAGCACGGTCACCCCGGAGATCACGGTGACCGACGGGGTGATCACGGCGGCCGCCGTGCGCCAGGACGTCCCGGCCGGCCACCCGGTGCCGCGGCCGCACACACTGGATGTGGGCTGCTACGGCGACGAGTCCACGACGGTGCGGGTCGCGATAGACGGCCCACGGACCGAGCTGCCGCAGCTGGTCGGCCGTCCGGCGCCGAAGTTCGTGCTGCTCAACGATGGCGACCTGACCTACGCGAAGATCCGCTTCGACGACCTTTCCCGCGCCGCGCTGCCCGAGTTCCTTCCCCGGTTGTCCCCGGTCAACCGCGCCATGGTGTGGTGCGCGCTGCTCCTGGCGGTGCAGGACGGCGCCTACCCGGCCGCAGACCACCTCGACCTGGTGACCGGGATGCTCGCCGTGGAGCCGGAACCGTCCATCGTCGTCGAGGTGCTCGAACAGGCCCGCGTCGACGTCGCCGACCGCTTTCTTCACCCGGCGCTGCGGCCCGCCGCACTCGCCGCCATCGCCGGCGCGATTCGCGACCGCATGGCCGAGGTCTCGCCATCCGACGAGATCTGGCTGTGTCTGTGCCGGGGGCTCATCGAGTTCAGCGCCGACACCGTCGAGCT
This sequence comes from Amycolatopsis sp. lyj-108, assembly GCF_046549005.1. Lineage (NCBI taxonomy): Bacteria > Bacillati > Actinomycetota > Actinomycetes > Pseudonocardiales > Pseudonocardiaceae > Amycolatopsis > Amycolatopsis sp. lyj-108. The sequence goes on from NZ_JAJPWQ010000004.1 coordinate 42,024, forward strand.
TCGCGGCTGGTTGGACGGTACCCGGCTGCCCGCCGGGCTCGTGCTCGACGCGGATCTGGCCTGGCGGACCAGATACCGGCTTGCCGTGCTCGGCGGGCTTTCCGAGGACGAGATCGCCGCGGCGCACCGGGCGGATCCCAGCACCCGGGGCGAGCAGTTCGCGGCGAAATGCCGTGCGGCCAGACCGGATCCGGCGGCCAAGAGCGCGGCATGGGAGGCGATCACCGGCGACACCGAGGTTTCGAGCTACGGCCTTTGGGCCCTGGCCGAGGGATTCTGGCAACCGGAGCAGGCAGAGCTGACCGCGGAGTACGTCCCGCGGTTCTTCGCCGAGATGCCGGCGGCCGCCAGGCTGCATGGTGACCTCGTGCTGGACGTGCTCGTGCGGTTCCTTTACCCGCGTTACGCCGCCTCGCCCGAGACCCTGCGGCTGGCCGATGAGCTGCTGGTCCGTGCCGACGTCGAGCTGCCGCTTCGCAGACGGGTCGCGGACTTCACCGACGACCTGCGCCGTGCGGTGGCCGCCCGGTCCGACGCCTCCGATTGAGTCGCCGTGCGCGTGGGAATCGCCGGTGGCGGCGTCGCGGGCACGATGCTCGCCTGGCGGCTACTGCGGTCGGTGCCGCGGATCGCGGTCGACCTGTACACCACCCGAACGGCCGACGGCGACGCGACCAGTGTGTCCGGCGGCCTGGTCCGCGGTTTCGAGCGGACCGCGCCGGAGTGCCTGCTGGCCGCGCGCAGTCTCGCGGAACTGCGCGAAGACCCCGCGTTGCGGACGGCGTCGGACTACCAGGAGTTCGGAGCGGTGTACCTGCTGCCCGCCGGAGCCGACGTGACCGAGCCGCTCCGGGTGCTCGAAGAGGTGCTGCCCGGCTCGGCGACCTTGCTCACCGGCCCCGAGCTGGCAGGCCGGTATCCGTTCCGCGGCCTGCCCACCGGGGTGACCGCGGTCGTCGAACGGCACGCGGGCTACCTGTCGCCCGCCGGATTGCGGTCCGCCGTGCTGGGCTGGCTCACCGACCGCGGCGCGACCGTCCGGCGGCTCCCGGTGACCACCGTGGGTCCGGGTCCGACCCTGCGGCTGGCCGACGGCACGACCGCGGGATACGACGCGGTCGTGCTCGCCGCCGGCCCGTGGACGCCCGCCTTGCTGGCGGCGAGCGGGCTGCCCACTGGCGGGATGCGCGTCAAACAGATCCAGTACACCGTGTACGAGGGTCGGCCCGCCCGGCTGGGCGCGTTCGTCCGGGAGGACACCGGGATGTGGGGCCGCCCGGCGGGTGACGCGGGGTTCCTGCTCGGCCTGCCGAGCGACCGCTGGGACGTCGACCCCTCCTGTCCGCGGCCGGACACCGCGCTCGCCGAGCGGGTCGCGGACGAGGCCCGCCGCCTGCTGGGCCATCCACCGGCCGCTCACGGTCCACATCGGACCACCGCGTCGTCCGACTGCTACCACGACCCGCCGGGCCTCGAACTACGCGAGGCAGGCCCAGGGGTGTTCACCTTCACCGGCGGGTCGGGCGGCGCCGCCAAGATCGTGGTCGCGGCGAGCCGGGTGGCGGCGGCCGCCTTGGTGCGATGACCGGGCTCCACAGACGTGGCGCGAGGCGAGCCCACGGGCTGGCGGGGGAGGGATGTTGCGAAAGCCACTTTCGCAACGTTCAAGGTTGCGAAAGTGGCTTTCGCAACGGCGGTGGAGGCGGTCATGGGCGGCGATTCGAGTTTCCTGAGGGGTTGTGGCGGACAGTGGTGTTCGTGAGGGCCTCCTTCCCTACTTTCAGGGTAGGGAAGGAGGCCCTCACGGACTTTCGGCGGGAAGGTGCCGAGCCCGCGAGTACTGGACCAGCTCCAGCAGCAGTCCGGCGGGCCTCGCCAGGTACGTGAAGGCGACCAGCATCCCCGGCCGGGCACCGGCGCAGGGCTCGCGGTCGACCATCGTGAACCCGGCTTCGCGCAGCCGGTTCAGCTCCGGCTCGAGGTCGTCCACCTCGATGGCGATGTGATGCAGTCCGGGCCCGAAGCGGGTGAGGTGGCCGTCGAGCGCCGAGCCGGGGCCTGCCGGGGAGACCAGTTCGATCAGAGGTTGCCCCTCTCGCCCCGTCGGCTGCCAGAACTCGCACGCCACGCGATATCCGGCGGCGATTCCACTGTCCAGTTTGGACATTCCGAGCGCGGTCATGGCGGGGCCGAGTGCCGAGGGTTCTTCGGTCACGAGTCCGATGTGGTCGATTCCGAGCAGCATGGGCCGAGCGTAACGCCGCGGCGTTCGATTTCACGCGCGGTTGACCGGCTCCTTTTCCGTCGGTCGCGCCGTACGATCCGATTCATGACGACCAAGGACCCAAAGGAAGCCGAATTGAGGACGGCCGTCGAACGGGAAATGCCCCGTGCGCGTGCCGATCTGGAAAATCTGGTCCGCATTCCCGGTATCGCCTTTCCCGAATTCGATCACGCACAGGTGGACCGTTCCGCGGAGGCGGTGGCGGCCTTGGTGCGCGGCTGCGGGCTGGACACCGAGATCGTCCGTGCCGGTGGCCGTCCGGCCGTCATCGGCCGCAGGCCCGCGCCGCCCGGCGCGCCGACCGTGCTGCTGTACGCGCACCACGACGTCCAGCCACCGGGGGACGAAGCGTTGTGGGACAGCGACCCGTTCGAGCCGGTGGAGCGCGACGGCCGGCTTTACGGACGCGGCGCGGCGGACGACAAGGCCGGGCTGATGGCGCATGTCGTGGCGTTGCGGGCACTCGGTGACGCTCTGCCGGTCGGGGTGGTGGTGTTCGTCGAGGGCGAGGAGGAGTACGGCTCGGCTTCGCTCTCCGACCTGCTCCGGCTGCACCACGACAAGCTGCGCTCCGACCTGATCGTGATCACCGATTCGGCCAACTGGGACATCGGCGTTCCCGCGCTGACCACCTCGTTACGCGGAATCGTCAACTGTGTGGCCGAGGTGCGCACCCTGCACGCCGCCGTCCACAGTGGAATGTTCGGGGGAGCGGTCCCGGACGCGTTGACCGCGCTCGTCCGGCTGCTGGCAACGCTGCACGACGAAGCGGGCGACGTCGCCGTGGAAGGGCTTGAGACCGGCCGCGAGTCCACACTGGAGCTTTCGGCCGATCGGGTGCGCGCCGAGGCGGGGATGGTCGACGGCGTCCGGTTCACCGGCACCGGTTCGATGGCGGACCGGTTGTGGACCAAGCCGTCGCTGTCGGTTCTCGGTATCGACGCGCCGTCGGTTCTCGAGTCGGGCAATGCGCTGGCTCCGGTGGCGCGGGCGAAGATCAGCGCCCGGCTGGCCCCGGGTGACGACCCGGTCAAGGCCTTCGCCGCACTCCGTGACCACCTCGAGGCCTACTGTCCTTGGGGTGCCGCGATCTCGGTCGACCTGGACGGTGGTGGCGCACCGTGCGTCATCGACACCACCGGGCCGCACTACGAAACAGCCCGGTCCGCTATCCGCGCCGCATGGGACGGGATCGCGCCGGTGGAGATCGGAGTCGGCGGCTCGATCCCGGCCGTTTCGACGTTCCAGGCGGAGTTCCCGGACGCCGAGATCGTAGTGACCGGCGTCGAGGATCCGCATACCCGGGCACACGGCCCGAACGAGAGCCTGCACCTCGGCGAGTTCACCCGGGTCTGCCTCGCCGAGGCGCTCCTGCTGAACGGGGCGGCCCGCCCTATCGGATGAGGCGGCCGAGTTCGGCCGGATCCGCCGCGAAGACCGAGGTGTCATAGTCCTCGATCATCGCGGTGACCGGGCCGTCGTACTCCGCCAGCCATTCGTCCGTGGCGTAGACCGACTGGGATCGCTCGACCCGTTCCTGCTCGGAAGAAAAGGCGCGCAGCAGGAAATAGCCGTTTTCGTTGTTCAGTGACGGGCCGTGCGCCAGGACCGTGATACCCAGCCGCCGCATCAACGGAATGGTGCCCTCGCGGCTTATGCGATCGAATTCCTCTCGGCTGCCCGGCTTTACCTTGAACAGTCGAATCTCCAGCAACCATGGTTTAGCGTTATCCATCCTGCACCTCACCTTCGGTATTCGCCGAAGGGTGAGTAGAGCACCGGAGAATGGTGGACGTCAATTAACGGCGAATCGAACGCGTCACCGGTCAGGTTCCGGTTCCTCGGCCCGCTCGAATTCTTCGACGGCGGGCAGTGGGTCTCGATCGGTGCCCCGAAGCAACGGGCCCTGCTGGCCGTCCTGCTGATCAACGCCAACCGCGCGGTGTCGGCGGATCAGCTCATGGCGGAGCTGTGGGGCGAGCGGCCGCCGCCGAGTGCCGCCGGCCTGCTGGCCGGGTACGTCTGGCGGTTGCGCAACGGCCTCGGCGATCCGGGAGGGCGGATGCTGAGCACCAGGGCACCCGGTTATCGGCTCGTGCTTCCGGCAGGCGCGACCGATGTCGACGAATACGAGGGGCTGGTCGTGGCGGGCCGGAAGAGCCTTGCCGAGGGCGACCTGTCCTCGGCGGTCGCGGCGCTGACCGAAGGGCTCGGGATGTGGCGCGGGACGCCGATGGCGGACGTGGCGATGGTCCCCTCCGTCCTCGCCGAGTCCGCGCGGCTCGAGGAGGCGCGCGTGGCGGTGGTCGAGGCGCGGATCGAGGCCGAGATCGGGCTCGGCGGGCACGAGGCGCTGCTGCCCGAACTGAAGCTGATGGTCTCGCAGTTCCCGCTGCGCGAGCGGCTGCACGCACATCTGATGGTCGCGCTCTACCGGTCCGGGCAGCAGGCGGAAGCCCTTGGCGCGTACCGGGATCTGCGCAGGCTGCTGGTCGACGAACTCGGTGTCGAGCCGAGCAAACCGTTGCGGGAACTGCAGGGCCGGATTCTGCGGGACGACCCGCTGCTGCTGGAGGCGCCGCGTCGCACCACGCCGGCGACCGCGGTCCCGCGGCTCGCCGTGCCGCGCACTCTGCCTCCCGACGTGCCCGCCTTCATCGGCCGGGAACGCGAGCTGTCGTGGATCACCGCCCGGCTGACCGGCGGAGAGCAGCACTGCGCCGTGCACGGCATGGCGGGCGTCGGCAAGACCGCCTTGGCGGTACACGCCGCCCATCGGGTGGCCAGGTCCTTTCCGGACGGTCAGGTGCATCTAAATCTCGGGGCGTCCGCGACACACGGCCCGACGCCGCCGGTCGACGCGATCGGACGGCTGCTCGCGGCGCTGGGCGTACCGGTCGCGGACATCCCACCGGACGAGGAGGGAGCCGCCGCACTGCTGCGCTCTGCCTTGGCCGACCGTCGGGTGATCATCGTGCTCGACGATGTCGCCGACTCCGAACAGATCCGGCGATTGCTGCCCGCCGCGCCGGGCTGCGCGGTGATCCTGACGAGCCGTCCGGCCTCCACCGCGGTGGACGGATCGGGCCTGCTACGACTCGGCAGGCTCCCGACGACGGCCGCGACGGCACTGATCCGCCGCTACGCCGGGGCTCCCCGGGTGGACACCGACCTCGCCGCCACCGTCCGGCTCGCCGAACTCTGCGACCATTTGCCGCTCGCTCTGCGCATCGCCGCCACCAGGCTCGCGCGGCGTCCGGAATGGACGGTCGGCGAGTTCGCCGCGCGGCTGGCCGATCCGGTGCGCCGGCTGGACGCGCTGACCTGCGACGGGCTCAGCGTCCGTGACGGCTTGCGGGCAGGTGTCCGGTTGCTGAGCCGCGTCGCCGATCCGTTCGCGACGTGCGCCCTCGGCCAGCTCGGAGTGCTGGACCTGCCGGTCGTCTCGACGGCTGCCCTCGCGGCCGCGCTCGACCTCCCCGTCGCCTTGGCCGAATCGGCGGCGGAACGGCTGGTCGACGCCGGGCTCATCGAGACGGTGCGGATGGACCGGTACCGGGTTCCGGGGCTGGTGCGGCTGTTCGCCACCGACGAGTACGTCACAGCCGACGAGGAGCGCACGTCGACGCACCGCATCGTCGGGTACTACGAGGGCGCGGTGCGTGACCAGCTTTCCCGGCTCGCGGCGAACCGCGGCGCCGGGCTCGCGTGGTATCGCGAGGAATGCCTGACGTTGCGCGCGCTCGCCGCCCGTGCGCCGGGCACCGAGCTGCCAAGGCTGGTCAATCGGCTGTCCTCCGCGTTGCGGTGACGATCAGCGCAGCATCGACCGGTCGGTGGGGGTCAGCATCAGCCGTTCGACGGAGTCCGGCAGGCGGGGTTGCACGTCGTCACGCCACTCGGGGAGTCCGGCCAGCCGCTCGGTGTGCTCGGCGTAGGCGTCCTGCCCGGAGAACGAGGCGAGTACGACGAGGACGTGCTCGCCCGCGCGGACCGGCAGCCCCTTGAAGTCGTTCTCCGCGTATTCCGTCCGCAGCAAGGCAAGCGGAGTCGCTCCGGCCTTCGCCAGCAGCGGAAGGACGGTTTCGTCGAAGAACCGGACGTCCTGCTCCTCCGGTGGCGACGGCAGGTGGTAGATCGTGGCCGTGACCAACGACGAGGCGGGCGCGTCCCGCATCGCGGGGTCGAGGCCTGCCAGCGCTCCCTGCCGGACCGGCCGCAGCAGCAGGACGTCGTCCGAGTCGATCATGGTGGCGTTGGCCGCCGCCGCGTTCGCCTTCCACGCCGGACCGGTGTAGAAGCTCGTCAGGGCCTGAAGCCTGGCCGGCATTCCGGGGAAGCTTCGCAGCCACACGAAATGATCCGGGCGGTCGAGATCCCGGAACTGCCCCAGGACGCGCATCCCGGTGGCTTCCTGGGTCTCGACGAACTCCCGGTCGAACAGCTCGATCAGCACCTCGCGCTGTCCCGGGTGAAGCGTGTACTGCCGTAGCTCGACAACGTCCGTCACGCGAAGAACCCTAAGGCATCCGACAGGTCAAGTCTCCATCAGTTTGTCGAGGGTGATGGGGAGGTCGCGGACGCGGCGCCCGGTGGCGTGGTGGACGGCGTTGCCGATGGCGGCGGCGATACCGACGGTGCCCAGCTCGCCGATCCCGCGAACGCCGAGTGGGTTGAAGACGGTGTCGGGGTGGCTGAGGAAGCGAACGTCGATCGGTGGGACGTCGGTGCTCACCGGAAGGGCGTAGTCGGCGAGGTTCGCGTTGGCGATGCGGCCGGTGTCCGGTTCGACGTGCGTGTTCTCCAGGAGGGCCTGGCCGATGCCGAAGATCACGCCGCCGGTGATCTGGCCGCGCGCGGTCTTCTCGTTGACGATGGCACCGGCGTCGATGACCGTCGTCACGCGGCGCAGACGGGGTTCTCCGGTCCACCGGTTGACCGCGATTTCGCAGAAGTGCGCGCCGAACGAGGTGAAGGCGAACCGCTCGCGCTCTGGCCCCAGCGCCGTGGTCTCCGTCGCGTCGATCCCGGCGAGATTGACGACGCCGAGCAGGGTGCCGAACGCGATTCGCCGCCTGGGCCCCACGACGTCACCGCGTTCGTAGCGGACCTGGTCCCGGCTCAGACCGTGGAAGGGGGAGCGTTCGTGTGTCACGGCGAGTTCGAGAAGCGCGCGCGTCGCGGCCAGGGCCGCCGCGTGGACGGCCGGCGCGGAGCTCGCCGTACCCGCGGAGGCGAACGCGCCGGGGTTGTCGGCCAGCGCGGAATCGCCGAGAGCGGAACGGACGCGGCCCACCGGGATGCCGAGCGCGTCGGCACCGACCATCGCCAGCACCGTCCACATCCCGGTGCCCAGATCTGACGTCGCGGTGGACACCGCCGCGGTGCCGTCGGCCTGGAGCCGGACCTTTCCCGTGGTGCGGTACCGCGAGGCCGGATAGGCCGCGGTCGCCATCCCGGTGCCGACCAGCCATTCGCCGTCGACGACCGACCTGGGCACCGCGGCACGCCGGGACCAGCCGAACGCCTCGGCGCCGACGCGGTAGCACTCGTCGAGATGCTTGCCGGACCAAGGCACGCCACGTCCCGGGTAGGTGGTGGCGTAGTTGCGCATGCGTAACTCGACCGGGTCGAGGCCGAGCCGTACCGCCAGTTCGTCCATGGCGGTTTCCAGCGCGAACGAGCCGGCTTCCGGCCCGGGTGCCCGCATCGGTGTCTGGGGCGGGACATCCAGCGTCACCAGGCGTTGTCCGACATGGATGTTGGGGGAGGCGTAGAAGTACCGCGACGTGGTGTGCGGCGCCGCCTCGTAGAGGAAACCGTCGCCGCCGCTCGACAGACTGGCGTAGGCGTCGTGCTTGACGGCGGCGAGGCGCCCGCCGCGGTCGGCGCCGAGGGAGACCGTCTGGGACATCGCCGAGCGGTGGCCGGTGACGCCGAAGGTCTGCTCCCTGGTGAGCACGATCCGCACCGGGCGGCCGAGTGCCTTGGCCGCGGCCGCGGCGAGCACGGGGTGCCCCCAGGTGAGGATCTTGTTGCCGAATCCGCCGCCGACGTGCGGACTGAGCAGGTGTACCCGGGAAGGATCCACGCCGATCGTGGCCGCGATCGTCCCGGCGAACAGCTGCGGAGCCTGTGCTCCGCTGTAAAGGGTGAGGTAGCCGTCGCGCCACACCGCGATGGCGGCGTGCGGCTCCATCGCGCTGTGGTACTCGATCGGCTGGGTGTAGGTGGCGGTGACGACCACCGGGCTCGCGCCGAGGGCTTCGTCGATGGACGCGACGCCGTCGGCGAGGAGGTCGAGCTGCGCCGGTTCGCCGTTGACGTCGTCCGGCTGGGTGGCGCCGGGCATCCCGTCTCGCAACGACGTCCGTGCCGGGACGGCGGCGTAGTCGACGCGGACCAGGGCGGCGGCGTCGCGGGCTTGCTCGAAGGTTTCGGCGACGACCAGCCCGATGATCTGCCCGTGGTGGCGAACCTGGTCGTCCCGCAACGGAAGCCAGTTGTAGCCGATGCCGGATTCGGCACCGCCGAACAGGGGCAGCGGGTTCGCGTGACTGTAGACGGCGAGCACACCAGGGGAGCGAAGCGCGGCGGTCGCGTCGAAGGCACGGATCGTGCCGCGTCCCACCGTGCTGAGCAGCAGGTAGCCGTTGACGAGGCCATCGACCGGGTAATCGGCGGAGTACCGGGCGGCCCCGGTGACCTTGAGCCGTCCTTCGACACGGGAGAGTGAGGTCATGTCCGGTCCGCCAGCTTCATCAGGGCACGGATGATGGTGCGTCGCAGCAGCGGCACCTTGAACCCGTTGTGGGCCAACGGCCGGGCTCCTTCGGTGGCCAGCGCGGCGGCCTTCTCGACGACGTCGAGCCGCAGTGGCTTGCCGCGCAAGGCGTCCTCCACCGCGGCCAAGCGCCATGGCCGGGTGCCGACCCCGCCCGCCGCGAGCCGCACGTCACGTACGACACCGCCGCGGACCAGCACCGCCGCCGCTGCCGAGGCGAGCGCGAACTCGTAGGAGGACCTGTCCCGCACTTTCACGTAGGTCGACCGGTTCGCCCAGCCGAGCAGGGGCACCGTCACCTCGGTCACCAGTTCACCTGGTCGTAGGTCGTTCTCGAGGTGCGGGGTGGTGCCCGGCAGCCGGTAGAACTCGGCGAGCCGGACGTCTCGGGAACCGTCCCGGCCGGTCAGCCGCACCGAGGCGTCCAGCGCCACGAGGGCCACCGCGAGATCGCTCGGATGGGTGGAAACACAGGAGTCACTGGTCCCCAGGACGGCGTGCGCTCGGTTGGCGCCCTTGATCGCCGGGCAACCGGTGCCGGGCGTCCGCTTGTTGCACGGCGTCGAGGTGTCGCGGAAGTAGCCGCATCTGCTGCGTTGCAACATATTCCCGCCGATGCTGGCCATATTCCGCAGCTGCGGCGACGCTCCGGCGAGCAGCGCCTCGGAGAGCATCGGATACCGCGAAGTCACCACCGGATGCGTGGCCACGTCGCTCATCCGCTCCAAGGCCGCGATGTGCAGGCGATGCCGATCCGTCCACACACCGGTCAGCGGCAAGCGGTTGATGTCCACCACCCGGCTCGGCGTCAGCACTTCGAGCTTCATCAGGTCCACCAGCGTCGTGCCGCCCGCCAGGTAGGCCGAGTCCGTCGCGGCGGCGCGGTCGAGCGCCTCGGCCACGCTGTGCGTGATCGCGAAGTCGTACGGCCGCATCAGTCCGCCGCTCCCGCGGCCCGGACCGCGTCGACGATGCCGTCGTACGCGCCGCAGCGACAGATGTTGCCGGACATGAGCTCCCGAACCTGCTCGGCCGAGCGAGGACGCCCTTCCCGGAGCACGGCGACCGCCGACATGATCTGGCCGGAAGTGCAGAAGCCGCACTGGAAACCGTCGTGATCGAGGAACGCCTGCTGCACGGGATGCAGTTCGCCGCCCCGCGCCAGCCCCTCGATGGTGGTGACCCGCTTTCCGGTCACGGAGCCCGCCAAGGTCAGACAGGACAGCACCCGCCGTCCATCGACGTGCACTGTGCACGCTCCGCACTGACCGCGGTCGCAACCCTTCTTCGTGCCGGTCAGCCGCAATTCGTCACGCACCGCGTCGAGCAACGTCACCCGTGGATCCAGCCGCAGCCGCTCCACGCGCTCGTTGACCCGCAACTCCACGTCGACGAGGCCGCTTCCCCCGGCGTCCGCCGCCTCAGGATCGGCGAGCTGCCCGCCGACCGCCAGCACCGCCGACGCCGTCGCGGTCCGCCCCAGAAAGCCGCGACGGGAGATTCTGCCCTCGTTCGAGTCGTCCATGCTCTGATCGGTCTGCACTGAACCTCCAGTAACCTCTCGGCGGCCGAGTCTCACGGATCTCGTCCGGTTCCGATATCGCTCAGCTGAACAGCGGCCTCAGGTAGAGTTCGCGCCATGCTCGAGCTCAGACCCAATTGCGAGTGTTGCGATCGAGATTTGCCGCCCGCAGCGGACGCGCGCATCTGCACCTTCGAGTGCACCTTCTGTCCTGCGTGCACCGAAGGGCGCTTCGGCGGCGTCTGCCCCAACTGCGGTGGTGAGCTCGTGCGCCGGCCCGTCCGGCCCGAGTCCCTGCTCGAACGCCACCCGCCCTCGCCGCTGCGAGTGGTCAACCCGCACGCGGCCTGTGCAGCGGCGGGGTAGTTTCACGCCCTACTTGTGCCCGACGCGGACCCGCATCGACGTACCGCTCTGCGACAGCACCCGGATAGTGGTTCCGGTCGCCGGGAGGATCACTCCGGCGTTCGGCTGGTCGGGGAACAGGAACGTCCCGGTGTCGTCGAACAGCGGCACGGCGTTCCGCCCGCGGACGTAGCTGGGCTTTCCGTTGACATGCAGGGTGAACGAATCCGCCTTGCGGAGCGAGAACGGCATGTCGTAACCGGCGATCCTGGACCGCCAAGGCACGCCTTCGATGTTGTAGATCGGCGCGGGATGCGCGTCGATCGGGAGGATCAGCCCGGAGCCGAGGTGCTCACTGGTGTTGTTGTCCATTTCGGACGTGTCCCAATAGGACACCACCAATCCGTTCTGATACGGGAAATGCTCGACGAAAGCGGGTCTGTCCGGGAATCCGAAGTTGTAGGGGCCCGTGCGCAGATATCGGCCGTAGGACTCATAGGTGCGGTTCGACGCGAGGTAGAAGTTGTCGAACAGGCGGGTCTCGGTGGCGGCCGCCGTCCGGAAACCGTCGAGCGCCCAGCCGTTCGCGCCGTTCTCCGCTCCGTCGGTCAGCAACGGCGCACCGTCCGCGGTGATCGTGATGTCGTCGGCGAAGAACCCGCTCCGTGCCAAAGCGCCGTCGGTCCGATACTGGAACCGGAGCAGGGCCTTCTTGCCCGCGATCGAGTCGAGCGGCACGTTGACGTCGATCCAGTTCCCTCCCGTGGTGCTCGACAGTGCCGGCAGCCCACTGAAGTCCCGCTGGAACGGCACGCCGGCGGCGAGGCCGTCCACCGCGGTCCACGTGACGCCGCCGTCGGTCGACACCTGCGTGTAGAGGAAGTCGAAGTCCGGCTGGATGTCGTAGCGGGCCTTGAGTGTCAGTGACGCCGAGGTCTTGCCGGTCAGGTCGAGCGGACGGGTCATCGTGGTGGACAGGTTGTTGCCCCTGGTACTCCACCACTGGTTCGGACCGGCGAACGGCTGTCCATGGTGGAACGTCTTCGGCTTGTCCGGCAGCACGACCACGACGGCCTGGGCCTTCGCCGAGTTGTACTCGTGCGGGCCGAGGTCGAGGGTGCGGGTCTGGCCTGCCACCACGACCTCGTAGTCCAGCCAGCCGAGCTGCAGCTTGGACCACGCGTCCAGGTCGTTGATGCGGGTGCCGATGACCTCGCCGGGCCCGGACACGCGCTGCTGCGCCATCGGCGACCACCAGCTCACGTTGTTCGCGCCACCGTTGGTGTCGTACAGGTCGGGCAGGCCGAGGTCGTGCGCGAACTCGCGGCAGAACACGCTGATACCGCCGTTCTCCGGCTGGACGGTGTAGTTGCCGACCCAGATACCGCTGTCACCTATCTGGGTGCCGCCTCGCTGGTTTCCGTCCGGGCCGGCGGTGGTGTTGGCGAACGCGTAGGCGCTGTGGCTGTAGATCGCGTCCTCGCCGCGGAGGGGATCCGCGTCGGCCTGGTCGGCGCCGGAGTGCACGATCTGGAAGTGGTCGAGGTAGCCGTCCGGTTCGTTGAAGTCGCCGTCGCGGTCGAAGTCGTCGCGATCCCAGACGTCGAACGTCGCGAGCTGCGCACGGATCTGCGCCGGTGTCCGGCCGGCGGCGAGTTCCCCGCCGTACCAGGCGTTGACGGCGTCGGTCACCAGGTCGAAGGAGTTGGCGCAGACGACGCCGGCGCACGGGAAACCGTTCGACCGTCCGTAGCGGGCCTCGTTGAACGGCACCGTGGTCCAGTCGGTGACCATACCCTCGACCGAGTATCTGCCTGAGGACTGCTTCCGGTAATAGGCGGCGAGCGAGTCGGCACCGGGAGCGGTGGAGAAATACAGCTCCTGGTAATGGCGGCGGTCGTAGTCCGGCTGCCAGATGGTGGTGTTGTTCGTTCGCCGGTCGGGCTCGGGGATCTGGTTGTGCCGCGGGCCGTCGAAGCGGACCGGGCCCGGGATGGCCGGATCGGTGTCGACGTCGGGGTAGGACGGATGCCGCTGGTCGCCGAACTCGGCGAGTACGACGAAGATCCGGTCGGTCGATTCCCTGGCCAGCTCGACGTACTCGTCGACGGGGCCGCCCGTCCTGACCACGGTGCTCGCGCCGCGTCGCTCGGCGACTTCCTTGCCCTTCAGCACATCCGCGATCCCCTGCTGCCGCAGCTTCCTGCGTTTCACGTCGTCGGGGCCGGGCAGATCATCACCGCCGCGGGCTTCGACGGCGGCCGCGGGTGCCGCGATCGCGGCCGGAGCGCCCGCCGTCGAACCGGCGACCAGGGTGGAGACGCACAGGGCGGCACAAAGTCTTCGCAACAAAGGAGATCCCCTCTCGAACTGACTCGTGAGTACGGTTCTGCCTCGGACCTGACCGGAGCTGAAGGCTCCTTTCACCGCATCAGACGCAGTGAAGGGAGCCTTCAGCCCACCACCGGCCCCGCCCACGAACACGACAAGTTTGACCTCTTCTCGTTCTAACCCTGACTACCACTCACAACCCGCTCAAGCGAGAGAACACCTTGCGCCACAAGACGTTCCCGTGAACGATCGGCTCCCTCGTTCAACTGGTTCCGGAGTGGCAGTTGAGCGCTCGAAGGCGCCGTTCGATTCCAAGGAGACTGACATGACCGAGAGCGGTCGCCGCTGGCGGATCCTCGTGGACCAGGACCGCTGCATAGGTTCCGGGGTGTGCGTGGGAGACCTTCCGCACCGGTTCCGGATCGTCGACGACAGGTCACAGCCGGTCGACGTCGAGATCGGTGCCGACGAGGAGGTGCTCGCCGCGGCCGACTCCTGTCCACGGGAGGCGATCCGCGTCGTGGACGTGGCGACCGGTGAGGTACTGGCGCCCCTCGAATGACCGTGGCTCGACCAAGACACCGTGTCCGGCCCGCCGGACGCGTGGAGGATGTTGATGCAAAGCCGTCGAACGACGAAGGTCGAAAGGCTCTCGGCCGACTTCGTCCAGGATTCCTACACGTTGTACGCGCGGTTGCGGGAAGCGGGCCCGCCCCGGGAAGTGCTGATGCCACACGGCATCAAGGTGTGGATGGTGACCCGCTACCGCGACGCCCGCGCCCTGCTTGCCGATCCGCGGATCAGCAAGGACGGACGGCGGGTCAACGAGCTGTTCGCCCGGCACGCCGAGTCGCCGGACAATACCCCCGCGGCGGTCGACGACGAGCTGGCCGCGCACATGCTCAACAGCGATCCGCCGAACCATGTCAGATTGCGAAGACTGGTCGGCAAGGCCTTCACCGAACGCCGGGTGAAGCTCCTGCGGCCGCGGATCGAGGAGATCACCGAGGAACTGCTCGACCGGATGGCCGGCGCGCGGGAGGCGGAACTGATCGAGGATCTGGCCGCCCCGCTGACCATCACGGTCCTCGCCGAACTGCTCGGCGTGCCGCCCGAGAATCGCGAGGTCTTCCGTGCCTGGACGAACACGCTCGTCGGGGCGAACCACACGCCGGACGAGGTAGCCACGGCGTCGGCGGCGGTGGCCAGTTTCACCGAGGACCTGATCGACGCGAAACTCGCCGATCCCGGCGACGACATGTTCAGCGCGCTGGTACTGGCCACCGAGGAGGGGGACAGACTCAGCAAGGACGAGCTGGTGGCGATGGTCTTCCTGCTCGTGGTGGCCGGGCACGACACCACGTTGAGCATGCTCGGCAACGGGGTGTACGCCTTGCTCCGCCATCCGGACCAGCTCGCCAGGCTACGGGCGGATCCGGCGTTGCTTCCCGCCGCGGTCGAGGAACTGCTGCGGTACGAGGGTTCGGTCAGCCTGGCGACGTTCCGCTTCACCACCGAGGACATCGCGCTGGACGGTGTCACCATTCCCGCCGGCGAGATCGTGGTGGTGGCACTGGGTTCGGCGAACCGCGACGCGGAGAAGTTCGAGCACGCGGACAGCCTGGACATCACCCGCGGGCTCGGCAGTCACCTCGCCTTCGGTCATGGCATCCACTACTGCGCGGGCGCACCCCTGGGCCGTCTGCAGGTGGAGATCGGCATCGGCGGGTTGCTGGAACGGTTCCCCGACCTCGCGCTGGCGGCGGGACCGGAGCAGCTCCGGTGGAAGACCAGCACGATCATGCACGGCCTCGTCTCGCTGCCGGTATCCCTGCACGGCTAGGCCGTGTCCTGTGAGTATCGCTTGGCGTGCTGACCTGCGGAAAGAGAGCGGGGGACCTTTGGTGTCGCGTTCCCGGCGGGCTGACTGTGTGGATTTTGGTGCGTTGGATGACCAGAAATCCACACAGTCACCGGGAGGGGGACCGCGAACGCAAGACCCGCCCCGCGGCGAAGGCCCGACAAGCCTTCGCCGCGGGGCATCGGCGTCTTCGACGGGCACGGATGCCTCCTGATCGCGTGATACCGTTTCGGCATGGGCGAATTCGATTTCCTCGTAGGCTCGTGGAATGTCCTCAACCGCCGTCTGACAAAGCGGCTTGCCGGTAGCGACGATTGGGTGGAATTCACGGCACCCGCGAAGAGTTGGAGCCTTTTCGAAGGAAAGGCGAATGTCGACGAAATCGTTTTTCCCGACGGTGTGCGGGGACTGACCCTGCGGTTGTTCGACCCAGTGGCCCGGAAGTGGTCGCTGAACTGGTCGAGCAGCGACGTCGGACGGCTCTTCCCGCCTGTCATCGGCGAGTTCACCGACGGGCGCGGCGTCTTCTACGGCGAGGACACCGAGGGTGAAACGCCCGTGCGGGTCCGGTTCATCTGGTCGGACGTCACCGAGAATTCGGCCCGCTGGGAACAGGCCTTCTCGATCGACGACGGTGAGAGCTGGGAGGTCAACTGGATCATGACCTTCACCCGTGCCTGACGATCATATTTCCGCGAGCGGCGATCCGCGGTGCGCAATCGTCGCCGCGTGACCGGACCGGCCGCGGTCTGCTTCTCTGGCCCGCATGCAGCAACGCATCGAAGCCTCCCAACTGATTCCCGGACGCGGCACGCCGATCACGGACGGTGTCGTGATCGTCGAGGGCGACCGGATCCGCTACGCCGGTCCGCGTGACGAGGCGCCGGCCACACCCGGCGCCGACGTCACCCGCGGGCATACCGTGATGCCCGGAATGTGGGACTGTCACGGGCATTTCATGGGCCTGCGCAGCGCGGACCTGCACGATCTGATGCACGAGCCGATCGCCTTGCGGTCGGCTCGGTGTGTGTCGGACCTGCGGGCCTGCCTCGACTCGGGCTTCACCTCCATCCGCGAGGTCGGCGGTCTCGGCATCCACTTGGTCCGCGCGGTCGCCGAGGGCACCATCGAGGGACCGACGATCTACAGCGCGGGCACGGCCTTGTCGACCACCGGTGGACACGGCGACGTGCACGGCTTCCCTGTCTCGTGGATCAACGACTTCGGCCACCTCGGCGGCGAGCTGCGGCTTGCCGACGGACCCGCCGAGTGCGCGCGGGCCGCCCGTGAGCAGCTGCGCAACAACGCGAAGCTGATCAAGGTGTTCGCCTCCGGCGGGGTTCTGTCCGAAGTGGACCATCCGCACCATCAGCAGTTCACCGACGCCGAACTGGCCGCGATCGTCGAGGTGGCGGGACAGGCCGAGCGGGTGGTCGCGGCGCACTGCCACGGCAAGGCGGGCATCATGGCCGCGCTGAAGGCGGGTGTGCACACCATCGAGCACGGCACCTATCTCGACGAGGAAGCCGCCGCGGCGATGCGCGAGACCGGCGCGATCCTGGTGCCCACCCGCACGATCATGCACCTGCTGCTCACCAGCGATCTGCTTCCCGCCTACGCCAAGCGAAAGCTGGAAGAGGTGGCCGGGCGGCATCTCGACGCGATCGCCTTGGCCCGCGAGGCGGGTGTCACCATCGCGCTGGGCACCGACCTCGCCATGACCGGCCCCGATCGGCCGACCCAATGGGGGAAGGGCGGTATCGAGCTTTCGCTGATGGTGAAGAGCGGTGCCACCCCGCTGGAGGCGATCGAGATGGCCACGGCCACCGCACCCGCCACCCTCGGACCGCAGGCGCCGCGCTCCGGGCAGCTGCTGGCCGGCTACGACGCGGACGTGCTCCTGCTGGACGCGGACCCGGTGCTGGACATCGACGTCCTCGCCGATCCGGCCCACGTGACCGACGTCTGGAAGTCCGGCCGTCAGGTGAAGTGAAGGCAACAACGGCCGTAGAACCCGAGTACATCGAGAGAACAACCGCGGCGGCGATGGTCTCGGTGACGAAGCCCCGGCTCCATGGAGAAATGCCCATGAGTGACACGATTGTCGATTTCGACGCCATCATCACGCGATATGCGACCTTCACCTTCGACGACTCGACGCCCTTGCTCGACGCGGGGCTGGAATCGCTGGCCTTGCTGCGTCTCGCGGTCGACGTGGCGGGTGACGACGACGCTGAGATCGACGCCACCCGGCTGGTCGATCTGCACACGGTCGCCGATCTGAAGCGCTGGCTGGCCGATCTGGCCGCCGCCGGCCAGGACGGGGGCGGGCGATGACGACCCGCAGACTCTTCGACTGGTTCGACGATTCGGTGGCGGTTCACGGTTCCTCGACGGCGATCGAGGTCGCCGAGCTCACGTTGACCTACGACGAACTGCGGGCCGCCGTCGAGCGGATGGCGGTGCGCCTGGTGTCGGCCGCGGGCAGACGACCGGACCGGGTCGGCCTGCTGACCTCGCGCAGCCTCGCGAGCTACGTGGGCTACCTGGCGATCCAGCGGGTCGGCGCGGCCGTGGTGCCGCTCAACCAGGGCGCGCCGGTCGCGAGGAACCTGGCGATCACCAAGGACGCGGGCCTGGACGTGACGATCGTCGACGACACTTCCGCCAAGCAGCTGCCGGAGTACCCGCGGCAGTCGGGTATCCCGATCGTCGACCTGACCGGTGACCGGTGGCGTGGCCTGTTGGACGGCGACGAGCCGCTGCCCGAGATCGGTTCCGGCGACGGGGACGTCGCCTACATCATCTACACCTCCGGCTCGACGGGGAGCCCGAAAGGCGTGCCGGTGACGCACGAATGTGTGTCCTCGTTGCTGGAGGACAACATCCGCCGGTTCGGCTTCACCGACGACTGCCGGGTTTCACAGACCTTCGAGCTTTTCTTCGACGGTTCGATCGTCGAGCTCTTCGCCACCTGGGGGACCGGCGCGACGTTGTGCGTCCCGCAGCACAGCGAAGTGTTCGCGCCGGTGCGCTTCGTCAACGAGAAGCGGCTCACGCACTGGCTTTCGGTGCCGTCGATCATCTCGTTCGCACGCAGGCTGCGGGCCCTCGCCCCGGGCAGTATGCCCAACCTGCGCCGGGGGATGTTCGGCGGCGAACCGCTGAACCTCGAACAGGTCGAGGTGTGGCGGGCCGCCGCACCCAACGCGACCATCCACAACTGCTACGGGCCGACGGAACTGACCGTCATCTGCACCGGATACGAGGTGCCTGCCGCGCGCGCCGACTGGCCGGTCACCTCGAACCGTTCCATGCCGATCGGTGAGCTCTTCCCGCATCTGGACTATGTCCTGCTCGACGAGGAACTCCGGGAATGCGAGGACGGCGAGCTGTGCGTGCGCGGCCCGCAGCGCTTCCCCGGCTACCTGGACTCCGACGACAACGCCGGGCGCTTCCTGGCTTTCGATGGCGAGCAGGGCACGGTCTACGACGGTGCCGAGCCGCTGACCCCCGGGCATTGGTACCGCACCGGTGACCGGGTGCGCCGCGAGAGCGGTGAGCTGGTCCATCTCGGCCGCGTCGACGACCAGATCAAGGTCCGGGGCAACCGGGTCGAACTGGGCGAGATCGAGTCGGCGCTGCGACGGCATCCGTCGATCGCCGAGGTGGTCGTGGTGGCGCTCGCCGCCGCCGACGGCGAGGTGGACCTGCACGCCGTCTACGCGGGCGATCCCGTTGACGAGAAGGAGTTCGTCCGCCTGCTCGAGGACCTCCCGGTCTACATGCGCCCGAGGGGTTACCACCAGCGCGACAGCATCCCGTTGGCCGCCAACGGGAAGGTCGATCGCAAAGGGTTGACCGAAGAGATCCTGCCGATCGTCCGCTGAACACCGGAAAGGAATTCCCGTTGAACGCTCCCGTCGCGACGGACACCGGCATGTTCCCGGCCAGTGCCCTCATGGAGATGCTGTGGTGGATCCATCAGAGGGCCAGGAACAAGTCCGTCTACAACCAGACCTGGCCGCTGAAGGCCGACCGGCCGCTGGACTTCGACGCCCTGCGGGTCGCCTGGCAGGCCGTGGTGGACCGCTACGAGGCGATGCGCGCGAGCCTGCACCACCGTGACGGCGCGATCATGGTGTCCATTGTGGACCATGTCGACGTCGAACCGCAGTGGATCGCGATCGAGGATCCCGGCTCCGTGCCGGTGGAGCCCCTGCTCAGGTCGATCGCGGGGGAGATCCAGGAGCGGCCGCTCGCGCTGGACGTCGCGCCGGCGGCACGGCTGGTGGCGGTGACCGTCGGAGATCAGCACGAGTTGCTGGTCACCGTCCACCACGCTCTCGTCGACGGATGGGGGATGCAGCTGCTGATGGACGACTTCGCCAAGGCGTACGCGGCGGCTGTCGCGGGTGAGGAGCCGGATTTCGGCGCCGAGCCCCCGGTGTCGTTCCGGGAGCACATCCTCGCCTCGAACGCGGCCCGCACCGACGGCCGCTGGGACGCGAGCCTGAAGTACTGGCGAGAGAAGCTCGACGGCGCGGTGACCACGACCCTGGTCGCCGACCGGCACACCTACACCGGAACCGGCAACAAGGGCGGGATGGTGCGGTTCGTCTTCAGCAAGGAGGCCGTCGACGGCATCGGCGAACTCGCGAAGCGGTACTTCACCACACCGTTCAGCGTGCTGTTCGCCGCGTTCCAGACGGTGCTCGCCCGTGGCGGCGCCGGACCGGAGGTGTGCACGGGCCTGGTCAGCGCCAACCGTATGACGCCACAGGACCAGGCGCTGGTCGGGTATCTGGCCAACGTCCTGGTGACCAGGACCGTCATCGAGGACGGCGACTCGTTCGGCACCGTGGTCGAGCAGGTCCGTGACGGCATGTGGGACAGCCTCGCCCATCAGACCGTGCCGTTCTCCCTGGTGTACGGCGCACTCACCGAATCGGCGCAGGCCAGGCTGCGGGACGCGATCCCGCTCCTGGTCACCTGGTACGGATCGATCGGTGTCGGGCTGCGTCTCGGCGACGTCTCGCTGAAGCTGCAACGCGCGCCGAACCGAGCCGCCCGCACCGACCTCGGGTTCGGGGTGTTCGACGTCGAGGGCGAGTACGTCGTCGAGTCCGAGTACAACGTCGGCCGGTTCGACCACTCGACGGCGCGGCGCCTGTTCCAGGACATCGACCGGGTCCTCGCGGAGGGTGGCCTGGATCCGGAGCTGCCGGTGGGCACCATCGAGGTCGGCTCCAGGACCGCGCCCGCCTATCTGGAACACACCATCACGACGGCCGAACCGGACACCACGGAGATGCCTGAGTCCGCGGCGCTCGACCAGGTCCGCAGGGTCTGGACGGAGGTGCTCGGCACTCCGCCGACCGGAGCGGATGAAGACTTCTTCGCCACCGGTGGCCGGTCGCTCAAGGTCGTCCAGTTCGCCTCGGCCATCGAGTCCGAAAGCGGCGTGACGCTGGACATCACCGGGTGGCTCACCGAGCCGACCCCGCGGCGGGCGGCCGAGCAGCTCGACGGCGGCTCCGGCGCCGACGACGGCAGCACTCTGGTCGTCCTGCGGGAAGGCGGTGGCCCGCATCTGCATCTGCTGCCCGGCGCGGGCGGCAGCGTGCGGGACTACCACGAGCTGGTGGCCGAACTTCCGCCGGACTGGCTGGTCACGGCGTCGCAGGAACGCACGCCGCTGGACTCGATACCGGCGATGGCGGCGAAGTTCCGCGCCGATCTCGATGCCGAGGAGCTGCGCCCCCATCTGCTCGGTGGCTGGTCGATGGGCGGGCAGATCGCGTTCGAGATGGCGGCGACCGGCCGGGGCGCCCCGCCGCCGGTGGTGCTGCTCGACTCGACACCACCGGTCCGGCACGGCATCGCCCCCGAGGTGCGGGACGCCGTGGTGTACGAGGTCTTCTCCGAGAACATGGCCGCGACGTTCGGCGCGACCCTCGACGGCACGCCTGCCCGGACCACGCCGGGGGATCCCGAGCTGGCGATGCGGGTGCTGGCCGCCCGGCTGGCCACGGCGAGCGGGCAACCGGTGTCGGTGCCGATGCTCCTCGAGCGCTGGACGACGTTCAACCGGCACACCGATGCGGTCGGCTCGTACCTCAACGAACGGCCGCTCGCGGCTCCCGCGCTGCTCGTCCGGGCGGAGCTGGCCGAGCACCAGGTGGACCAGTGGGCGACGCAGTTCACCGCACCGCCGCGCCTGGTCCGGGTCGAGGCCGACCACTACGGCATCCTCCGAGCCCCGGTGATCGCGGAGATCGCCGGCGAAATCGTGCGACTTCGCGCCACCGCAACACAATCAGTGTGAACTTGGAGGAGCTGTGTCCGAGCGACCCTCGACCGTTCCCGCCGTCGCGATCGAGCCCCGGCCGTCGCAGCGGCGCAACGAGTGGCTGCTGATCTCGTTCACCGGGACGACCAACACCGCGGACGCCGTGATGCGGGTGGCGCTTCCGTTGCTGGCCACCACGGTCACCGATTCACCGGCGTTGATCGCCGCGGTGGCGATCATGCTGACCCTGCCGTGGCTGATCACCGCACTGCACATCGGTGTGCTGGTGGACCGCAAGAACCGGCGCTCGCTGATGGTGGGGGCCGAATTCGCCAGGATGGCCGCGATGGCGGTGATGCTCACCGCGGTCGCGGTGGGCTTCGTCAACCTGCCGCTGATCCTCGCCGTGGCACTGGTACTGGGTGTCGCCGAGGTGGTCGCGCAGCTGTCCGCGATGTCGATCATCCCGACGGTGACGCCGAAGAGCCGATGGCAGTCGCTGAACGCGCGGCTCACCGCGACCGAATACGTCACGTTCAGTTTCGTGGGCGCGCCGATCGGCGGATTCCTCGTCGCCGCCGGATTCGCCGTGGCGCTGGGCGCGAGCGGCGCGGTGTACCTGTTCGGCGCGGTGCTGCTGACCATGCTGGTCGGCGACTTCGCGGTGAAGCAGGCCAAGGAGCGCCGTCCGGCAAGGGTGGAGATCCGCGAAGGTCTGTCGTTCCTGTGGCAGCACCGGTTGCTGCGGACTATGGCCGCGCTGATCACGGGTATGGCGGGCTGCTGGGCCGCGTGGTACGCGCTCATCCCGGCGTACGCGGTCGGCGGGCCACTCGGTCTCACGCCCGCGCAGTACGGATTCCTGCTGACCAGCCTCGGCGCCGGTGGAGTGCTCGGCACGGTCCTGGTCGGCCCGGTCAACCGGTTGATCGGCAGACGCTGGGCGATGTTCGTCGACATCATCGGCACGGTGCTGCTGGTCGGGGTACCCGCGGTGGTGCCCGGCGCGCCCGCCAGTGTCTGGCCGGTCGGTGTCGCCGCGTTCTTCGCGGGCGTCGGCGGGACGATGTGGACGGTGAACTCCCGGGTGATCAGCCAGTCTCTGGTGCCCAACGAGCTGCTGGGCCGGTTCAGCGCGGCGAGCAGGCTGCTGTCCTGGGGCATGCTCCCGGTGTCTGCGGCGATCGCGGGCGGTCTCGCGGAGCTGTTCGGCTTTCAGGTCGCGTTCGGGGTCTTCGCGGTCGTCTGCCTGCTGATGATCTACCCCTTCCTGCGGGTGATCACGGCTGCCGCGATCGCCGAGGTCGACACCCCGGCCGGGGAAAGTGGCGGCAAGTGATCGATCCACAAGGGACGATGTACGGCTGGTTCCTCGACACCGTCCGGAGATGCCCTGATGCGACGGCCATCGAGGTCCGTGAGGACGCGCTGAGTTACAGCGAACTCCGGCTGCTCGTGGACAGGCTGGCGGCCGGGCTGGTGCGGGCGGCGGGAAGGCGCCCGCACGCGGTCGGGCTGCTGGCCGCCCGCAGCCTCGCCACCTACGCCGGTTATCTCGCGGCGCTACGGCTCGGTGCGGTCGTCGTCCCGCTCAACCCGAAGTTCCCGGCCGACCGCAACCGGACGATCTGCGCGGCGGCCGGGGTGGACGTGGTCGTGGTCGACGAGGCGGGCGCGGCGGAGGTGGTGGACGGCACGGGCGCCGTCGCGCTGCCCCTGCTCGGCGATTGGCCCGAGCGGCTGCCCGAGCCGTGGAACCCGCCCTACGAAGGCGATCCCGACGCCGTGGCGTACCTGCTGTTCACGTCCGGCTCGACCGGAACCCCCAAGGGCGTGCCGATCCGGCACCGCAACGTGGCGGGCTACCTGGCGCACTGCGTCGAGCGTTACGCGGTCGCGCCCGGCTGCCGGCTCTCCCAGACCTTCGACCTGACCTTCGACCCCTCGGTGTTCGACCTGTTCGTCGCGTGGAGCACCGGGGCGACCCTGGTGGTGCCCTCCGACGCGGAGGTGCTCACCCCGGCCCGGTTCGTCACCGGCAAGCGGATCACCCACTGGTACTCGGTGCCGTCAGTGGTCTCGCTCGCCGGTCGGCTGCGCGGGCTGCGCCCCGGCGCGATGCCGGAGCTGCGCTGGAGCGTTTTCGCCGGCGAACAGCTGACCGTGGATCAGGCAAGGGCCTGGGCCGCCGCGGCGCCGAACAGCGTGCTGGAGAACGCCTACGGTCCCACCGAGCTCACCGTCACGGTCACCGCGTACCGGCTGCCCGCCGATCCCGGGTCGTGGCCGGACACCTCGAACGGCACCGTGCCGATCGGCCGGGTGCACGACGCGCTCGACGCGGTGCTGGTCACCGAGGACGGCCGCGCGGGCGAGGACGGCGAGCTGTGCGTCCGCGGCGGACAGCGCTTCGACGGCTACCTCGACCCCGCCGACGACCACGGCCGGTTCTTCCGCGGCGAGACGTCGTTCGTCGTGGCCGATGGCGCGCCGCGCGACGGCGATTGGTACCGCACCGGAGACCGGGTCCGGCGGGAACACGGCGAACTCGTCCACATCGGACGGTTGGACGATCAGGTCAAGATCCGCGGTTACCGTATCGAACTGGGCGAGATCGAGGCCGTGCTGCGGAAGCATCCGGGAGTGCGGGACGCCGTGGTGATCGCCGTGCCGTCGCGCGGGCAGACCGTGCTGCATGCGCTGCACACCGGCGACCCTGTCGACGCGGGCGAACTGACCGCCGCCATCGCTCGCCGCCTCCCCGAGTACATGGTCCCGGCCGCCGTGCACCACGTCGACGTCCTGCCCGTCAACGCGAGCGGCAAGATCGACCGTCGCCGCCTCGCCGCGGAGGTGACCGACGCCGCGCGGTGACCTCCGCGTTTCGGCACCTAATTGCGTTCCCCGCCCCGCTCGTTACCCGCTCGGAAGTCCGTGAGGGCCTCCTTCACTACCTTCAGGGTAGGGAAGGAGGCCCTCACGACCTTGTGCCGAGCTGCGCTGGTGCTTGGGGACGTAACTCGCGTGATTGAGCACGTAACTCGCGTGCTTGGGGACGTAACTCGCGTGTTCGGAGGCGGTCCGTCTCTGATCACGCGAGTTACGCTTCTGATCACGCGAGTTACGTCCCTGGGCCTGGCGTTTCGGCACCTGGTTGCGGTGGGAAGTCCGGCTCAGTCACCCCGCAACTCGTCGCGCGAAGGTCGCGCACAGCGAGTCGATGTCCTGCAACGCCTGAGGGGTCAGGTCTTCATCGCCGAGTACCACCGCCAGCCGTGTCTCGACCCGTTCGATGATGTCGACCAGCCCGAAGGAGTTGTAGTTGGGGAGCTCGCGCAGGGTGGTGGCGGCGCGCACGGTGGGCTCATCGATCCGCAGCACGTCCTGGATCGCGGCGAACACCGCGGCGCGGGCGGCGAGCCGGGCCGCGATGGTGACGTCTCCGTGGAGCAGGCGGCCGAGGTCGTCGAGCACGGCGGTACCAGGCGCGCCGGTACGGGATCGGCGCGAGGCCACATAGCTTTTCGAGGCGAGGGTGAGCCAAGCCTTGGCGTGCTCGTCGACCTCGGGGCTCGGCCGGTCGTGCCGGGCGAGCCAGGCACTGTGAAGCAGGCGCGAGCGGCCCAGCAGCCAGATGTCGAGCACCAGGCCGTCGCCGTGGTCCGCCGCGAGATAGGCGTCGATGGCGGGGACCGCGTCGGCCATCGCCCTGGCGTTGGCCGCGAGGACGTCGGGCTGCTCGGTGACCGGTTCGGCGGTGAACCGCAAGGCGGTGGCCGTGGGCAGCATGGCGTCCAGTTCGCCGGAGGAGAGCCGCCACACGCCGGGACGGCACGGACCCCACGGCGTCTCGTCGTAATAGGCGTCGACCACCGTGTCCGATGTGGACAGAAGGAACGTGTGCTCGGTGTGGCGGCGGCCGGCGTACGGCGTCCACGTCAGGCCGTGCGCGTCGGCGATCACGTACAGCGGGCCGGCTTCGTCGGCCAGCGCACGCAGCCGGGCGCCGTCGATCCCGTCCCAGCGTCGCTCCACCCGCAGGCCCAGCGTCTCGTGCGCGGCGGCCAGCCGGTAGGGCAATGAGGCGGCCACCCGCGGCCCCGGCTCGAGATCGAATCGCAGCGGGGCTCCGAGCGACAGGTGCGCGCCCGCCCCGCCGTGCCGGTCGGCCAGCACGGCGAGGTTGGCCTGCAGGCAGTCCAGCGCGTCCGCGCGCACCGTCTCCAGCAGCGGCGACCAGAGCCGGTCGTACGTCTCGGCCAAGGAGGTCACGATTCCCGCTCCAGGCCGAGGAACGCGTCGACCTCACCGGTGAGCCGGTCCAGGTGCCGCGGTTCGAACACGTCGTAGTGGCCCGCGTCCAGGGTCGCGGTCCGCAGATCCGGTGCGAGCTCACACCATCGTCGCAGCGCGACGGTCCGGCCGGAGATGCCGTCGTCGGCGTCCCTGCACATCAGCAGCAGCGCCCGCCCGGGATACTCGCGTTCGGCGGCATACCCGGCGAGCGCGTGCGCCTGTGCCCGGAAGGTGCGCTCCACCCTGGCGACGGTGTGTTCGTCCGGCCGGGGGCCGAGGCCTCCCACGATGAGCTTCCTGATCCGTTCGTCGTCCTCGGCCGAGGCGTGGCGGGGCAGCGGCGAACTGTCCACGATCACCAGATCCGGCCGCGACCCCCGATCGGCCAGCCGCACGCACATCTCCCAGCCGACGGTGCCGCCCAGCGACCAGCCGAACACCAGCGCCGGGGAGCGGTCGCCGAGCGCCGACAGGGCGGACTCGGCCATCGCCGCGATGCTGTCCTCCGGCGGTTCCCCCGGTACCAGCCCGGCCGCACGCACGGCGTACACGCTGTAGTGACGGCCGAGGTGGGAAGCCAGTCGCAAGTACGGGTTCAGCCCGCCGCCCGCGCCGGGCAGCATCACGCATACCGGTCGATCCTTGCGGCGTACCAGAGTGACCAGCCTGCTCGGCGGCTCTTCGCGTACGGGCTCGTTCATTGCCGGACCAGCGCTGCCAGCGTCGCCACGGTCGGCGAGCGGAAGAATTCGACCAGCTGCACGGCCACTCCGTACCGCTCCTGCACCTGGCCCACGACGGTGAAGATGTTCAGCGAGTGCGCGCCGTACTCCAGCACCGGGCGGTCCCGCTCGACCTGGGGTACGCCGAGCACCTCGGCCCAGATGTCTGCCAGCTCCCGCTCGAGGTCGTCGGCGTACTCGGCGGCGGGTGCGGGCTCCACCGCTCGCTGGGCGCTGAGCTGTTCGGCCAGCGCCACCAGCGCGGCACGGTCGGTCTTGCCGCTGCGGGAAGTCGGCACGGACTCGATGTCGACGATCTCCGCGGGTGCCATGTACGACGGCAGCCGCTCGGTGAGTGCGGCCCGGACCTGTTCGTGGTCCGGCGCGGCGCCGGGCTCCGGTAGCAGGAAGAGCAATGGGCGGCGATCGATTCCGTCACCGCGCACCGCGGCCACCGCCTGACGTACGTCCGGCAACCCGGTCGCCACGGCTTCCAGCTCGCCGAGCTCCACCCGATAGCCGCGGATCTTCACCTGGGAGTCGTTCCTGCCGAGGAAGATCAGCGCACCGTTTTCGTCGCGCACCACGTGATCGCCGGTGTGATAGGCCGTTTCGCCCGGGGTGAAACCGTCGGGCAGGAACCGTTCGGCGGTGCGCTCCGGGTCGTTGACGTAGCCCTCCGCGGGCGAGTGGCCGCCGAGCAGCAGCTCGCCGGGGACCCCCGCCGGCGCGAGATGACCGGTTTCGTCGACGACGTACGCGGTCACGTTCGGCAGCGGCAAGCCGATCGGGACGTGGCGTGACCACGGCGGGTCGGCCGCGGTCAGCCGCCAGGTGGTCGCGGCGTTGGTCTCGGTCGGCCCGTAATGGTTGACCAGTGTGCACTGTGGATGGTCGGTGAAGAACCCGCGGATCTCCTCGTCAACCAGCAACTGCTCGCCCGACACGCACAGGTATCGCAGCGACGGCAGGTGCGTCCGCACGGACTGCACGAACGGGCGTAGCGCCGCCACCGGAAGGTAGAGATGGGTCACCTCGGTGTCGGCGACCCGGCGCACCAGCTCGGGGAAGTCGCGCCGGTCGGCGGGCTCCCGCGACACCACGGTCGCCCCGGCCAGCAGCGTGGGCAGGATCTCCTGGAACGACACGTCGAATCCGGCGGGCGCGTACTGCAGGAACCGGCTGTCCGCGGTCATGTCCAGCGCGGAGATCTGCCAGGCGGCGAGATTGAGCAGCGGCCGGTGGCCCATGAGCACGCCCTTGGGCAGCCCGGTCGAGCCGGACGTGAACATCACGTAGACCGGAGAGTCCGCCGTCGCGACGGCCGCGGTTTCCACATCGGACTCGAATGCGGCGGCCGGAGCGACCTCGACCCCGTGCAGGGTGACACCGGAGCCGATCACCACCCGGCAGCGGGACTGCCGCACCATGTACGACAACCGGTCGGCGGGAAGGCTCGACTCCAGCGGCAGGTAGGTCGCGCCACGCCGCAGGATCGCCAGTATCGACGTGACGGTCTCGTTGAGGGAATCCAGCCGCAGCCCGACGACGTCTCCCTGGCCGACCCCACGATCGGCGAGCCCTGAGGCGATGCGCTCGGCGGTACGGGAAAGCTCGGCGTAGGTGAGTGTGCGGCCGGGTTCGGTGACCGCGACGGCGTCCGGAGTCCGGCGTGCGGTCTCGGCGAACCACTCGTACAGGGTCGGCGACGGCACCTGCGCCGGATACCCGTCGTGGCGCCGGCTTCGCACGGCCGAGGCGTCGTCGAACAGTTCGGCGAGGGTGAGCGTGCCGTCGGCCACCGTCCGGCGCAGGGCGGTCCGCATCGAGTTCAGCAGCCCGTCGGCGACCGCGGGCGGGATCAGCTCGCTGTCGTACTCCAGTTCGAGCAGCCACCGGCCGTCGACCAGGGTGGCACCCAGCCACAGGTCGAACTTGGCGGTGCCGTTGCCCGGCTCGTACGCGCCGACCACCGCGCCGGTCCCGGTCGCCGGGTCGAACGTGTCCTGCATGGCGAGCATGCAGGAGAAGAGGGGGTTGCGGTCGCTCGGCCGGTCCGGCTGCACCTGCGCCACCAGCTGGTTGAACGGGACGTCCACCGCGGAGCGGCAGTGGTCCACCGCGGCACGGACGGTCTTGTCGAGGTGTTCGTCGACGGTGCGCGTCCAGTCCACGTCGACGGTGACCGGCAACGTGTTGACGAAGAACCCGCACAGGTCGTACGAGCCGATCGTGCGCCGCGCGGTGAACGGGCTGCCGATCAGCACCCGCGTCACGCCGCCGTGCCGCGCCAGCACCGTGCCGTACACCGCGGAGAACACCACGAACGGGCTGACCCCGAGCCGTTTACAGGTGGCCTGGAACCGCTCCGACTCGGTTTCGCCGAGGGTCCACGAGATCCGCTGTCCGGCGAACTCCGTCCGGTGTGGACGGTCGGGTCGCGGGTACAGCACGAGCGGCGGGACCTCGCGCAGCCGTTCGGCCCAGGTGGTGACCTGTTCGGCCGTCCGCGCCGAACCCGCGGCCCGGTTCTGCGCGTTGAGTTCCTTCACCAGCGCGGCTTCCCGGCTCACCCGCAGCGTCTCCACGTCCATCGGGCCCGCCAGGGCGCGGTCGAGGTCGCGCACGATCGGGCCCATGGAAACCCCGTCGCCGACCAGATGGTGGCCGCAGATCAGGATCGCCGCGGCACTGTCGTCGGTGGCGCGCACGAAACCGAACCGGTGCACCGGTCCGGTCGTCAGATCGAACGGCGCGCGGCCGATGTCCCTGCCCAGCGCAGCGAGTGTGGCGGCGTACTCGGCGGGCGGCACGGAGATCGACTCCAGTGGCAACTCGTCCGCGGTGGGCGGAGGCCGCAGCACGGCGTGCATCTCCGGATGCAGCCGGAACACCTGGCGCAGCGCCGGCTGAACGGTGACCAGGGCGACCAGCGCCCGGGTCACCGTCTCGGCCAGCGGGCCGGCGCATTTGGCCGGATCGAGGTCGAACTGGATGACCTGGTTGTAGATCTGCTTCGTCGGCACCAGGCTGTCCACCACCAGCAGTCCCTTCTGGGACTCGGTGAGGTGGAGTGTCGCCGTGTCGGCCAGCTGGAGTTCTGCTGTCATGCCGAGAGCGTCGCCGGATCCGATGTACCGCCGATGTTCCGGTGATGCAACCGTGCGGAACACCGGCGGCGTATCGCGAGCACATCGGCGGTACATCGACGGCGGTGAGCATCTGCCGCATGTCGACCAACAGCTTGCCCGTCACCGCGCCGCCGACCGAGGACCTGGCGCCGCCGGGGGGCCGGGTGGTGCTCAAGATAGGCACGTCCTCGCTGCTCACGGACGGCAGGCTGGACGCGCTCAAACTCGACAGGCTGTGCGAGATCGTCCACAGAGGACTCATCGCGGGCCTGCACCCGGTGCTGCTCGCTTCCGGTGCCATCGCGATCGGCCGCGGCAGGCATCCCGCGCTGGCCATGGACGATCCGGCGGCGTTGCAGGTGTCCGCCGCGCTCGGCCAGTCTCGGCTGTACTCGGCCGTCGAGGCCGCGTTCGCCGAACGCGGCGTGCAGACCGGGCAGCTGCTGCTCACCCCGCCCGACCTGGTCGAAGACGAGCGGAGCGGAGGCGTCGGGCACACCTTGCACACCATGCTGGCGCTGGGCATGGTGCCAGTGGTCAACGAGAACGACGCGCTCGGCGTGCGCAACAACGACGTGCTCGCCGCGCTGCTCGGCGGCTACCTCCAGGCCGAGCTGCTGCTGTTGCTGACCAACGTGCCCGGTCTCTACGACAGCAACCCGAAGCTGGCCCCCGGCGCCCGGCACATCGAGGAGGTGCCGGTGCTGACGGCCGAGACCGAACGGCAGGCCGGCGGCGCGATCGGAGACGGCGGCACCGGCGGGATGGTGATGAAGCTCGGCGCGTGCTGGATCGCCACGTTCAGCGGCGTACGCACGGTCATCGCGGAGAGCGCGGATCCCGACGTACTGGTCGCCGCGCACTGTGGCCGTCCCGCGGGCACGGTGTTCCACCCGCGCGCGGTCACCGGCGCGACTCCCGGCATCGGAACGCTCTGGCGCGCGTTCCGGACCCCGCCGGTCGGGGCGCTGCACTGCACCCCGGCGGGCCGGGAGGTCGTCGTCCGCGGTGAAACCGTGTGCCACCACCACGTCGCCGCCGTCCACGGCACCGTCGCGCCCGGCGACGTGGTCGACATCTGTGACCAGCACGGGCGGCCACTCGCCCGTGGCCCGCTGAGCCGCGCCGTCGAGCCCGGCCGCCCGCCGACCGCACCCGTCGTCGACGGTGGCGACTACGTACCGATCATGGAGGACCTGCCATGTCAGTGACCGACGTCTGCCGCGCCGCGGCCGAGGCGTGGACCGAGATCAAAGGGCTGACCACCGCGCGCAAGAACGCGCTGCTGCTGGACATGGCCGTCGCGATCGAGGAGCACCGGGACCGGATCGTCACGGCCAACGAGACGGACGTCGCCGCCGCCCGCGACAACGGCGTCTCGGCCACGCTGGTCGATCGCTTGACCCTGACCGAGCGGCGGATGGCGGGTCTGGTCTCGGCCATCCGGACCATCGCCGACCTGCCCGATCCGGTCGGCCAGGTGGTCGAGGGCTGGACAAGGCCCAACGGCCTGCTGATCGAGCGGGTCCGCGAGCCGATCGGGGTGGTCGCGGTGATCTACGAGGCACGGCCCAATGTCACCGCCGAAGTCGCCGCGCTCTGCCTGAAGTCGGGCAACTGCGCCGTACTGCGCGGCTCCTCGATGGCCATGGCGACGAACACGGCGATCATGGCCGCACTGGACAGCGCGATCGCCCGGCACGACGAGGTGCCATCCGGTGCGGTCCAACTGCTCACCGACCCGTCTCATGACGCCGCTCGGGAACTGATGCGCGCCAAGGAGTTCGTCGACCTGCTGGTGCCACGCGGTGGGCCGGAGCTGATCGAGTCCGTCGAGCGCAACGCCACCGTGCCCACGGTGATCGACGGCGCGGGCAACTGCCACGTCTACATCGACCGGTCGGCGGACCTGGAGATGGCCACGGCGGTCACGGTCAATGCCAAGACCTCCCGGCCCAGCGTGTGCAACGCCATGGAAACTCTGCTGGTACACGAGGAACTCGCCCAGGACTGGCTGCCCGACGTACTCGACGAGCTGTCGGCCGCGGGTGTGGAGATCCGCGGTGACGCGACCGTCCGCGAGGTCTGGCCCAAGGCGGTGGCCGCGCGCGAAGAGGACTGGGGCACCGAGTACCTCGACCTGGTGCTGGCCGTGCGGGTGGTGCCGGACGTGGGCGCGGCGATCGCGCATATCGACCGGTGGGGCACCTCCAACGCCGAGGCGATCGTGGCACGGGACATCGACGTGGCCCGCCGGTTCGCCCGAGAGGTGGACTCCGGCAGCGTGTTCGTGAACACCTCGACCCGTTACTCCGACGGCGGCGAGTTCGGCTACGGCGTCGAGATCGGCGTGTCCACGCAGAAACTGCATATCCGCGGTCCGATCGGGCTGACCGCGCTGACCACCGTGAAGAACGTCGTCTGGGGTACCGGACAGACGAGGATCGTGTAGGGGAGCGAGTCCAGTGTCCACTGTCCGAACCGCGTCGCCGATCCGCCCGTCGTCCCTTGTGGACAATGCGGCGCAGGCGCTGTCCATCAAGTACAACAACCTGGTCTACGAGCTGAGCGCGGCCGGGCAGGACATCATCACGCTCTCGCTCGGCGAGGCGTTCTTCGACCTGCCGCTGCCCCGGTTCGACGACCTGGCCGGGCACGGCCTGCATCACTACTCGCACTCCCGTGGGCTGCCGGAGCTGCGGCAGCGGCTGGCCGGGTACTGGGCCGACTTCGACCTCCCGGTCGACCCGGATACCGAGATCGTCGTCACCGCCGGCTCGAAGGTGGCGATCTACATGGTGTTTCTGGCGCTGCTCGAGCCGGGGGACGAGGTGATCGTCCCGGAGCCGTTCTGGCTGAGCTATCCCGAGCAGGTGCGGCTCTGCCGCGGCGTTCCGGTGCTGGTGCCGCACGACGTGAGTGTGTTCGACTTCGGCCGTTACGTCACGCCGCGCACCAGGGCCATCGTGATCAACAACCCGAACAACCCGTCCGGCCGGGTGCACACCGACGCCGAGCTGGAGTTCGTGCACGATCTGGCGGACGCGCGGGGCCTGGTGGTGATCGCCGACGAGGCGTACCACGAGTTCGTGCCGTCGGAGACCCCGTTCCGGGCGTGCGGCTCGTTCGATCCGGAGCTGCGGCACACCGTCACGGTCAACTCGATGTCCAAGAACTACGGGGTTTCCGGCTGGCGTGTCGGCTACGTCATCGCGCATCGCACGCTGATCGACCAAGTGCTGAAGATCAACCAGCACCTGATCACCTGCGCGCCGACGATCCTGTCCTGGTATCTCGCCGAACACTTCGACGACATCCTGGACATCACCCGTCCGCAGATCCGCCGTGTCGTGGACCTGCGCCGCGAGGTCGCGGGCCAGCTCGCGGACATCGGCATCGAGACCCTGCCCGGCTCGGCGACGTTCTACCTCTTCGCCTCCCTCGGCAGGTCCACTTTGGACTCGATGGAGTTCGCCACCCGGCTGCTGCGGGAAAGCGCGGTCAGCGTGGTGGCGGGCATCGCCTACGGTGAGTCGTGCGACCGGCACATCCGCATCTCCGTGGGCACGGAGTCGCCGTACCGGGTGGCAAGGGGCATCGCCGAGATCCGGAACCTGATCGACGCCACGAGCTGACCAGCGCAGGAGAGTGGGGCGTTCGAAGCTCGCACCCGAGCTTGAACGCCCCTCGGGCCTTCCAGAGGCCGGCTTGGGGAACCGTGGAGGATCGGGTCGTAGTACGGGTACTTGCGCTGCAAGGCCTCGGGGTCTTCGTGTTCCATCCCGGTGCGGTAGTTTTTGGTCCAGTAGGAGACGCCGCCTTCCGGAACCAGGCCTCGGCTCGCGTCGCGTCGTAGACCGTGCAGACCTTCAGGGGCGAACCCGAGTGGGCCCTCGGCGTTTGCCGATCAGCCTGCGGTCTCCGTCGTCGAGCAAGAAGAACCGCTCCAGGCTCCGGGTGCCTTATTGAGGGGTAAGGCAAATGTGTCGTGGCGCGGGGGCAGTGTCGCTCCTGCGTGGGCGTTCTCCTGGTAGTGAGGGCCTCTTTTCCTACTCTGACGGTAGTGAAGGAGGCTTTCGCTACCTGCCGGATGTGATCCCTGGTGACAGTGGGGCGGCTGTGACCTTGGCGGCCGGTCGTGAAGTCGTGACTCGCGTGCTTGGGGACGTGGCTCGGGTGTGCGAAGTCTGAACACGCGAGATCCCGGGTCTGAGCACGCGTGTGCGGTGTCGCGTCACCCAGCCGACTTTGCGGCTACCCTTTGTGAAAGCGGATAAAGGGACCAGGTGAGGAGATCGAATGGCTCTGTCGGACGCGGTCGTGGAGACAAGGCTGCCTGCGAAGGATCTTGATCGCGCGAGGGTCTGGTATGCGGAGAAGCTCGGTTTGGAAGCCGTTGACGAACGCCCCGGCGGTCTGCGCTATCGCTGCGGACCGACGGTGTTCTGCCTGTTCGCTTCCAGGGGTGCCTCCGAGGGTTCTTTCACTCAGTTGGCGTTCGAGGTCGACGATATCGAGGCGGAGGTCGCCGAGTTGCGCGCGCGGGGTGTCGAATTCGAGGAGTACGATTTTCCGGGCTTCCGCACGGTAAACGGGATCATCGACCTCGACGACAACTATCCGAGCCGCGGGGCGGGAGAACGGGGAGCGTTCTTTCGCGACAGCGAGGGCAACATGCTATCGCTCGGCCAGCCCGTCGGAGCCTCGACGCCGGCATCGGCGGTCCCGGCGCTGCGGGGCACGAGTGTCCTGCTC
The DNA here is from genome assembly GCF_046549005.1 of Amycolatopsis sp. lyj-108. Classification (NCBI taxonomy): domain Bacteria; kingdom Bacillati; phylum Actinomycetota; class Actinomycetes; order Pseudonocardiales; family Pseudonocardiaceae; genus Amycolatopsis; species Amycolatopsis sp. lyj-108. The sequence goes on from NZ_JAJPWQ010000004.1 coordinate 76,347, forward strand.
GGCAGCGCCGATCCCTTGTCGCTGCGTGGTTTCTACGAGCGCGTGTTCGGGCGTGAACCGGTCGAAGGCTGGCTCCAGCTGGGCAGTATCGGTCTGCTCGTAGACGGCCGGGACGACGTGGCCACCCGGACCGCGGAGCCCGGCCGCGTCCTGCTCACCTTCGACACCGACGACGCGAAGACGTTGGCGGACCGGCTTCGGGCGGCAGGTGCGCCGGTGGTCAGTGAGCTGGAGGAACGGGAGGACGGCCTGTTCTGCACGTTCGAAGATCCGGACGGGAACTACGTTCAGGTAATCCAGCTGAACGAGAGCTATTTCGCGCGGATCGGCGCCAGAGAAATCTGACCGCATTCGAAAGCTGTTTTCCGGCTGCTGACGCCGGCATGGCAATTCCGCCATGCCGGCGTCGGGGAATGCGGCCAAATTGCTCTTCCAGGTTGCCGACAGCGTGATCGGGAGGGGAAGCGCGAAGCCCAAGGCAACAACGAAGGTGTCGCCGTCCGAGACGGACTGATGTGCTGTTGACGCGTTGATCGGCGGCACTCTCGGCGGAAGGAACTTCATGCCAGGCGACGGGGTGAGCGAAGACGAGCAGACGATGATCCTGGAGGCGTTCGCCGACACGATCCTGCCTGGAGCGAAGCGGTCACCCGGCGACCGGGCGATCGCCGGAGTGTCAGCGACACCGGGTGCGGTGGCCGCGGGAGCGCTGACGTTGCTGTGCACACCCGCCACCGGGGTGACCGCGGGCCTGGAGTTCCTCGTACCGGCCCTCAACCGCCATGCGGAGGAACGTGCGGTCGCGAACGGCTGGACGCTCGACGAGACCGTCCCGGCGTTTGTCGCGCTCGACTTCGAGCAGCGTTGCTCACTGGTGCTGGACTTGACGGCCCCTCGGCGGAGATCGAGCGAGCGGCTGATCCGGCGGTGCCGCCCGCGGTACGGGAAGTACTCGACGGCTGGACAGGCGGGCCACCTGGGCCGGGTCGCGGCTGGATGGACCCCGTCGTCGCCGAGCTGCCACCGGCCGATCGCGCCGCCGGAAAGCTGGCCCTGCTCACGGCACTCGCGTCGTACCGGATCGACGACGACGTGGTCGAGGAGTACCGGCGGGACGCTCCCGGGGACGAGGCCTTGCTGAGCCTCACCTCCTGGGTCGCACTGACGGCGGCCCGACGCACCGGGGAATGGATGACCGCCACGAGGCCGGAGGGATCGCGGGAATGACCGAGATACCGAAGAACGCCGGCCCGATCATCAAGGGACTCATCGCGGACGCCGCCGAGTTCGACGAGCTCGTAGCCGGGCTGCCCGAACAGAGTTGGCTGCTGCCGACGCCGGCGCCCGGCTGGACGATCCGGGACCAGGTCGCGCACGTGTCGTTCGTCTTCCGGCTCGCCGGACTCGCCGCCGCGGATACCGCGGCGTTCCAGGCGGCGACAGCGAAGCTCAACGGGGGCTTCTCCGCAACGGTGAACGCCGCCCTCGCCGACTATGCCGGACACACCGTCGAGGAGTTGTCCGCCCGGTGGCGGTCCGAACGGGACACCGCGATCCGCGCACTGGCGACGGTTCCACACGGCCGGACCGTGCCATGGCTGGTCGACCCGCTGCCGCCGGACGTACTCGCCTGCGCGGGGATGATGGAGCTCTTCGGCCACGGGCAGGACATCGCCGACACCCTCGGCATCCGGCGGCGGCGGACCGACCGGCTCCGGTATCTGGCCGGATTCGGTGTGCGTACCTGGGAGTTCGGCTACCAGGCACGCGGGCTGACACCGCCGGAGTCCGGATTCCACTTCGAGCTGATCGCCCCGTCCGGCGCAGTATGGGAGTTCGGTCCCGACGAGACCGGCCAGCGGATCACCGGCCCCGTGGAGGACTTCTGCCTCCTGGTCACGAGGCGCCGACACCGGGACGACCTGGAACTGGTCGCCTCCGGCGCCGACGCGGACCACTGGCTCGACATCGCACAGGCCTACCGCGGGCCGGCCGGCCCAGGACGCGAGCCCGGTCAGTTCAGCGGCCGGCCGAGTTGAGCCGGGACCACCAGAGGAGTGCGGACAGGATGAGTGGGGAAAGAATCTCGATAGTGGGCATCGGCCTGACCTATCCCGACGCCGGTTCGCCCACCGAGTTCTGGGAGAACGTCCTGGGTGGCAGGCGGGCGTTCCGCGAGATCCCACCGGAACGGCTCGACCCGAACGACTACTGGGCCGCCGATCCCGCCGCGCCGGACCGCCACTACGCCCGCCGAGCGGCCGTGTTGCGTGACTTCGAGTTCGACCGCGTGCGATACCGGGTCGCCGGCAGCACCTTCCGCTCGACCGATCTGACCCACTGGCTCGCACTCGACGTGGCGGCACGGGCGCTGGAGGACGCAGGCTTCCCCGACGGGGCAGGCCTGCCCCGGTCCACGACCGGCGTGATACTGGGCAACAGCCTCACCGGGGAGTTCTCCCGTGCGAACGTGCTTCGGCTGCGATGGCCCTACGTACGCCGCACGGTGGCCGCGGCGCTGTCGGCCGACGGCTGGGACGGCGGTGCCGTCGCCACGTTCCTGCACAAGCTCGAAGCCGGCTACAAGGCGCCGTTCCCGGAGATCGACGAGGACTCCCTCGCGGGAGGACTGGCCAACACCATCGCCGGACGGATCTGCAATCACTTCGACCTGGCAGGCGGCGGTTTCGTCGTCGACGGGGCGTGCTCGTCGTCCTTGCTGTCCGTCGTGACCGCCGCGAACGCGCTTGCCGCCGGAGACCTCGACGTCGCGCTCGTCGGTGGCGTCGACCTGTCCATCGACCCGTTCGAGGTGATCGGCTTCGCCAAGACCGGCGCGCTGGCCACCGGCGAGATGGTCGTCTACGACCGGGGCTCGAACGGGTTCTGGCCCGGCGAGGGCTGCGGGATCGTCGTGCTGATGCGTGAACGCGAAGCGGTCGCGGAAGGACGGCGGATCTACGCCTCGCTCACCGGGTGGGGTGTCTCATCGGACGGTAAAGGCGGGCTCACCCGGCCCGAAGCGGCCGGGCATCGGCTCGCGCTTTCCCGGGCCTACGAACGTGCCGGCTACGGAACCGAGACGGTCTCCCTCTTCGAAGGGCACGGCACCGGTACCGCCGTCGGTGACGCGACGGAGATCGAGGTTCTCTCCGGTGCCCACCGCGCGGCCGGTCCGGCCACCCGGCCGGCGGCGCTCGGCACGATCAAGGGCAACATCGGACATACGAAGGCCGCGGCCGGTGTCGCCGGGTTGATCAAGGCTTCGCTGGCCATCCACCACCAGGTGATCCCTCCCGCGACCGGGCATCGCGATCCGCATCCGTTGCTGTTGGAGGCCGAAGCCGGCGTGTACGTACCGGTCGAAGCCCGGCCCTGGCCGGAGAACGTCCCGATGCGCGCAGGGGTGTCGGCGATGGGTTTCGGAGGCATCAACTCGCACGTCTCCCTCGAACAGGGGCCCAGCGTGCACCGGCGCGGCGAGGTCGACGTACGCACCCGAGCCATGGTGGACGGCAGGCAGGACGCCGAGCTGCTGCTGTTCGACGCCGACGACCAAGCCGAGCTGCGCGCCCGCGTTGACCGGCTGGCCGCCCAGGCCATGCGATGGGCGGAGGGTGAACTCGCCGACGTCGCGGGCACCCTTGCCGCCGGTCTGTCCGGACGTCGCCTGCGGGCCGCCGTCGTCGCGAGCGGACCACAGGACGCCGCGCGAGCGCTGGCCCGGCTGCGTGACCGGCTCGACGACCGGCGCAGGGTGATCGAGGACGACGTCTTCCTCGACGACGGAACGCGCGCGCCGCGCATCGCGTATCTGTTCCCCGGCCAGGGGTCCGGGAGGGACGGCAGGGGAGCCATCGCCCGGCGGTTCGCGTCGGCCCGGCGAATCATGGCGGACGCGGCGCTGCCCGAGAACGGCGACCAGGTGGCCACCGAGGTGGCGCAACCTCGCATCGTCGCCGGTTCGCTGGCGACGATGGAGGTGCTGCGCGAGCTCGGAATCGAGGCCGAGGTCGCCGCGGGGCACAGTCTCGGCGAATTGACCGCGTTGTCTTGGGGCGGCTCGGTAGGGGCGCGGACGGTCCTCGACCTCGCCACCCTGCGGGGCAGGGTGATGGCCGACGCGAGCGAAGGTGACGGAGCGATGGCCGGTCTGGCGACCACACCCGACCGCACCGAACGGCTCATGGCGGGATCGGGCACGGTCATCGCCGGTTACAACGGACCTGAGCAGACGGTCGTTTCCGGTCCTTCGGCGGGGGTGGCGCTGGTCTGCGCTCGTGCCCGCGCCGCAGGGGTGACGGCGATCGCCATCAGGGTCTCGCACGCGTTCCACTCGCCCGCGGTCGAGCCGGCGGCCCGAGCGCTGGCCCGGCAGCTCGCCGAGGTGCGGTTCGGGAAGCTCGACCGGCCGGTCGTCTCTACCGTCACCGGCGAGCTCCTGTCCGCCGACACCGACTTGCGTGTGCTGCTGCGGGACCAGGTGGTGCTGCCCGTGCGGTTCGACGAGGCCGCGCGCAAGGCCGTCGCCGGTTGCGATCTCGTGGTCGAAGTCGGTCCAGGGCAGGTCCTCACCGGACTCGTGAAACAGATCGCGCCGGAGACGCCGGTGCTGCCGACTGATTCGGACGGCCGGTCGCTCGCGCCACTGCTGCGGGTGATCGGTGCGGCATACGTGCTCGGCGCACCGGTCGAGGTACCCGCCCTGTTCGCGGGCCGCGTGGTTCGGCCGTTCCCGCTCGACCGGGACCCGGTGTTCTTGGCGAGCCCGTGCGAGCAGGCGCCGTCGATCGCCATCGAGCCGGTGGCGCCGGGCCTCCCGCCCTCATCGGCGGTGCCGTCCGACGGCGAATCCAGCCAGGGCGGCACGCTGGACTTGCTGCGGAAGCTCGCCGCCGAACGCGTCGAGCTTCCGCTGGAGATCGTGACCGCCGAAACACATCCGCTGGACGACCTCCATCTGAGTTCCATCACCGTCGGGCAGCTCGTCAACGACGTCACGCGATCGCTGGGCCGCCCGCCGCTGGACGGCGTTCCCGGTGTCGCCACCGCCAGGCTGGGCGAGCTCGCGGAGCTGATCGACGACCTCGCGGCGACCGACGCCGAAGGGCACGGTCGGCAGGCGGACGAGGTGGCCGGCGTCGGCCCGTGGGTACGAGCGTTCGAGGTGCGTCACGTCGAGGCTCCTCGTCCCGACACTGTCATTCATGGTCGCGGCCCTGGCGGCTGGACGGTTTTCGCTTCCTCGGACAGTCCACTAGCGGAGCCCCTGCGCGCGGCTCTGGTCGCCGCGCAGCTTGGCGACGGCGTTCTGCTGTGCCTGCCCGCCGCCGGCGAGGTACAGGTCGACCTATACCTCGCCGCCGCGAAGGCCGTGCTCGCCGCGGAAACGACCCGGTTCGTCGTTGTGCAGCATGGTCGGGGTGCGGCGGGGCTGGCGAAGTGCCTTCACTTGGAACAACCTGCCAGCCCGACCACGATCGTCGAACTTCCCGATGTCACGCCACCAGGAAGCGAGACAGTGGCCACGGTGGTGGCTGAAGTGGCTTCGACCACCGGGTTCACCGAAGTGCGGTACAACACCGACGGCACCCGCACGGTTCCCGTGCTGTCCGGCGTCGTCGGCGCCGGTTCGGCGAGCCCGCCTCTGGGACCGGGCGACGTCCTGCTCGTGACCGGGGGCGGAAAGGGCATCACCGCGGAATGCGCGTTGGCCATGGCGAAAGACCACGACGTGGCCTTGGCGATCGTGGGGCGTGGTGACCCCGCGACCGACCCTGAGCTGTCCGGGAACCTGCGGCGGATGGCCATCGCCGGCGTCCGGTGCCACTACGAACGCGCCGACGTCACCTCGCCGGAGCAGGTCCACCAGGCGATCCAGCGGCTGACCACCGAACTGGGCGAGATCACGGGACTGCTGCACGGCGCCGGGCGCAACGAACCGGTGATGCTGACCGGGCTCACCGCGGAACGGTTCCGCGCGACACTGGGGCCGAAGGTCGACGGGCTGTGTGCGGTGCTCGGCGCACTCGATCCTGGCAAGCTGAAGCTGCTGGTCACGTTCGGCAGCGTCATCGGCAGAGCCGGCCTGCGCGGCGAGGCGCATTACGCGACGGCGAACGACTGGCTGACCGGGCTGGCGCTGGACTTCGGCCGCGAACATCCTCAGGTCAGGGTCCTCGCGCTGGAGTGGTCGGTGTGGTCCGGCGGGGGAATGGGGGAGAAGCTCGGCGTCGTCGAGGCGCTCAAACGCGACGGTATCGCGCCGATCTCCGTCGACGACGGCGTCGAGGTGTTCCGGCGGCTGCTGGTCGATCCGGTCCCGCGGTCCGCGCTGGTCGTCACCGGCCGTGCGGGCGGGCTGCCGACGCTCGGCTTCGAACAGGCCGAACCGCCGTTGCGGCGGTTCACCGATCGAATACTCGTGCACTACCCGGCGGTCGAACTGGTCACCGAGGCGACGCTCGGACCGGACAGTGATCCCTACCTCGACGACCACCTGCTCGACGGGAACGGGTTGTTCCCCGCGGTACTCGGGATGGAGGCGATGACCCAGGTCGCCGCCGCGTTGACCGGGTCGGCCGGGCCGCCTTGCCTGGAGGACGTGGAGTTCGCTCGTCCCATCGTGGTCGGTACCAGCGGCACGACCACCGTCCGCATCGCCGCGCTCGCCCGCGACTCGTCCACTGTGGACGTCTCGATCCGGTCGGAGGACACAGGCTTCAAGACGGACCACTTCCGGGCCCGGCTGCGCTTTCCCCGGCCGGACCTGCCGCGGGTACGGGGCGAAGAGACCGGTCTGCCACCAGTTCCGGTGGACCCCGCCGATCTCTACGGTGGGGTCTTGTTCCAGGGCGAGCGGTTCCGGCGGCTGACGCGTTATCGCAAGGTGGCGGCACGGCACGCGGTGGCGGAGGTCGCCGCCGGGCAGGTGTCGAACTGGTTCGGCTCGTTCCTGCCACAGGAACTGGTACTGGCCGATCCCGGCACCCGCGACGTCATGATGCACGCGATCCAGTGCTGCGTACCCGACGCGACCCTGTTGCCACAGGGAATCGACCGGCTTTGGCTGTCCACACGCGAAGCACAAGAGTCCGGGCACGTGGTGTTGGACGCGCGGGAACGGTCACAAGACGGGGACACCTACGTCTACGACCTCGACGTGTACGGCGAAACCGACGTACTCGTCGAGCGCTGGGCGGGATTACGGCTGCGTGCCGTCCGAAGGGGAGACGGCGCGCGCCCGTGGGTGCCGTCACTGCTCGGGCCGTATCTGGAACGCAGCGTCGAGCGGCTGCTCGGCCCTGGCCGGGTGATCGTCGTCGAACCGGACGACGGCTCCGGCGACGATTCCGTCACCGCCCGCCGCGCGCGGACAACCCTCGCGGCGAGCCGGGCGCTGGGCCACGAGGTGGAGGTCACCCATCGGCCGGACGGTAAGCCCGAGGTCCTCGGGACCGGACTGTCGGCGTCCCATGGGGCGGGACTGACCCTGGTCGTCACCGGGGCTCCGCGCCTCGGCTGCGACGTCCAGCAGGTGACCGAACGGCCTGAACAGGAGTGGGCGAACTTGCTCGGCGGCGGGCTTCTGGAGCTGGGACGCCGGCTCGCGAGCGAAGGCGGCGAGTCCGCCGGGGTGGCGGGTACTCGACTGTGGAGCGCCCTGGAATGCCTGCGCAAGGCGGGTATGACGACCTCGGAACTCGTTGTCGACGCGGTTCACGCCGACGGCTGGACGACGTTGTCCGCGGGCGATGTCCGCATCGCGACCTGGGTCACCGAAGTGGCGGGCGCCCGGGAACGGGCCGTGTTCGCGGTACTGGCGGGGAGGTAGGGCGGAAGTGACGGACTACTACGAGATCCGGCACACGGTCGGTTTCGAGGAGACGAACCTGGTCGGCAACGTCTACTACGTGAACTACTTGCGTTGGCAGGGGCGATGTCGGGAGATGTTCCTCAAGGAGCGCGCCCCGTCCGTCCTCGGAGAACTGCGGGCAGACCTCAAGTTGTTCACCCTCAAGGTCGAATGCGAGTTCCTCGCGGAGATCACCGCCTTCGACGAGCTGTCCGTGCGGATGCGGCTCGAAGAGCTGACCCGGACCCAGATCGAGTTCAGCTTCGACTACGTCGCGCTGCGGCCGGACGGAGAACTTCTCGTCGCCCGCGGCCGCCAGCGGATCGCTTGCATGCGGGGACCCAACACCGCGACCGTGCCCGCCCAGGTGCCTGACGCGCTGCGTCGGGCACTCGCACCGTATTCCGCGAGGCGTGGGTGACGGACGAGGTGCCGCCCCGTTCGCTGCGTGAGCTGACCGCGGAGAACGCGGAGCTGAAGCGCGCGATCGTGGCCGGTGATCGCGTGGCCGTCCGGCGCCAGCGCGACCTCGGCAAGCACCTCGCGCGCGAACGGCTGGCCATGCTGCTCGACGAGGACTCGTTCACCGAACTCGAAATCCACCGCCGCCACCAGAGCCGGGGGCCGAAGCTCGACGAGAGACGGCCGTTCACCGACGGCGTGATCATCGGTTCCGGCACCATCGAAGGGCGGCGGGTCTTCGTGTACGCCCAGGACTTCACCGTTTTCGGCGGATCGCTCGGAGCGGCACACGCGGCCAAGATCCAGAAGGTGCTCGACCTCGCGACGGAGACCGGAAGCCCGATCATCGGACTGGTCGACAGCGGGGGCGCACGGATCCAGGAGGGCGTGCAGGCACTCGACGGGTACGGCGGGATCTTCCGCAGACAGGTCGCGGCGTCCGGCATGATCCCGCAGATCAGTGTCGTGCTCGGGCCGTCGGCCGGAGGCGCGGCCTATTCGCCCGCACTGGCCGACTTCACCTTCATGGTGCGCGATACCGCCCGCCTCTACCTCACCGGGCCGGACGTGGTGGAAGCGGTCAGCGGTGAGCGGGTCAGTCACGAGGAGCTCGGCGGCGCGACTGTCCACGGTGAACGTTCCGGAGTCGCCACGGTCGTGCACGCCGACGAAGGCGCCTGCCTTGCCGACGTCCGCTACCTGGTGTCGCTGTTGCCGTCCAACAACATGGAACCCACACCGGTGACGGCCGTCCGCGGCGCGTCCCGTGACGTGCGGCCCCGGTTGGCCGAGATCGTGCCTGCCGAGCCGAATCGGCCCTACGACATGAAGGCGGTGATCGGCGAACTCGTCGACGACGGCGAGTTCTTCGAGGTGCACGAGGATTGGGCACGCAACGTGGTATGCGCACTCGCCCGCGTGGACGGCGAAGTCGTCGGAGTGGTGGGGAACCAGCCGATGGTGCTGGCCGGCGTGCTGGACCGGCGGGCGGCGCAGAAGGCGGCCCGGTTCGTCCGGTTCTGTGACGCGTTCGGGATCCCGCTGGTCACCCTGGTGGACGTGCCGGGGTTCCTGCCCGGCACCGAACAGGAACACGAGGGCGTCATCCGGCACGGCGCACAACTGCTTTACGCCTACTGCGAGGCGACGGTACCGAGGATCCAGGTCGTGCTGCGCAAAGCCTACGGCGGTGCCTACATCGTCATGGATTCCCGGTCGGTGGGCTCCGACCTTTCCCTGGCCTGGCCGACCAACCAGATCGCCGTGATGGGCGCGGAAGCCGCGGTGAACGTCCTGTACGCCAAGGAGAAACCGGCCGGTGATCCGGACCGTGCCCGGCTGCTGGCCGAGGACTATGCCGAGCGGTTCTTGCACTCGCGCTACGCCGCCGAACGCGGCCTGGTCGACGACATCATCGATCCGGCGACGACCAGGGCCGCGATCGCGCGTGGCCTGGTCATGCTGCGCGGCAAGCGCAAGCCGCGTCCACGGCGCAAACACGGCAACATACCGCTGTAACGCACACGGCCGCGGCTCAGACCGGGTGCACCGTCATCGACAGCCCGCCCCGCACACGCAGCGAAAGCATCGGCTCCGGGACCAACCGGGCGCCGGGGAGAGTCGACAGCCGTAGCTCCCTGGCGATCATCGCCACCACGAAGACCGACTCGAGAACACCGAGGGAGTTGCCGACGCAGAAGCGCGGGCCCGCACCGAACGGGATGTAGGAATAGCGTGGCCGCCCGCTCGCCCCCTGTGGCGCGAAACGCTCCGGGGCGAACCGGTCGGGCTCCGGCCAGAACTCGGGATGCCGGTGCAGCGTGTAGGTGCAGACCACGACATCCGAGCCGGCGGGCACCGAGTACCCGGCCACCTCGTCGTCGTACACCGCGATCCTCGGCAGCAGCCAAACCGGTGGATAGAGCCGGAGGACCTCTTCGACGACCATGGACGTGTACGTCAGCCGGTGCAGGTCCTCGTACTCCGGTGGACGGTCGCCGAGCACGTCGACGGCCTCCTGGTGTATCCGGTCCGCGACTTCGGGATGCCGGTCGAGCAGCGTCATGGTCCAGCTCAAGGTGCTGGCCGTCGTCTCGTGCCCGGCCAGCAGCAGCGTGATCAGCTCGTCACGGGCCTGCCGCAGACCGGCCTCACCGTCGGCGGAGGCGACCAATCTGCTCAGCACGTCGTCCGCACCGGGCACTGGTGCGGACCGTCGCCGGGCGATCAGCTCGTCGGCCACCTGGCGCAGTTCGCGGCGGGAACGCCGGAACCGCCGGTGGATCGGCAGCGGCAGCCACCGGGGCACGAGCCCCAGTGTCACCGCTTCGAACATTGCCTGGTCCTGAACGGACTCGAACGAGTGCCGGATCGAACCGAACGCGTCAAGATCCGCGTCGAGCAGGGATCTGCCCAGCACCCCGAGGGTCAGCCGGGTCATCTCGCCGACCAGGTCCACCGGCCCATGGCCGTGTCTGGCGAGCAACCGGTCGACCAGCGCCCTGCCCTCCTCGGCGACGACCGCGGCCTGCCGCGCGATCCGTTTCGTCGAGAACGCCGGTGCGACGGTCCGGCGCTGCTTGCTCCACAGTTCGCCGTCGCTGGTCAGCAAGCCGTCGCCGAGTGTCCTCCGGGCCTCCGCGAGGCCGATTCCCTTGTGGTAGTTGGTGTTGTTGTCGGCGAGGACGTGCTTGACGTGATCCGGATGGTTGAAGACATAGAGCGCCTTCGGGCCGATGGCGATCCTCACCGCGTCACCGTAGGTCGACGTCGCCGACCCGATCAGCTCCAGCCGGTCTGTGAACAACTGCCCGAGAAGTCGTGGTGTTGCCGTCCACGGCGGTCCCGGTGGACGGCGGGCGCTCGTCACGTTCGCGCACCTTCGGTCGCGATCGGAGGCTTGGCGACCCCGCCGTCGTGATGTCCTGGCCGTCGCACTGCGAGTTCGGCGGCTCGCTGCTCGGCCGCCGTGTGGACCAGGTGCAGCGACCACAGGAACAGACCGCGGATCAGGCAGACCGCGGTCGTCGCGAAGAACAGTCCGTAGGCGATTTGCGAGATCATGAAGAACCCGTAAAGCAGCGCGACGCCGGCGCCGAACGCCACCTGCGCCCCGGGACTGGACGGCGAGGTGCCAGGGTCGGTGACCATGTAGTTGGTGAACAGGACGAAAGCGACCCCGGTCATCATTCCGAGCGCCGCCGAGATCGAGGTGTCGAACAGCCATCCGCGGACGACGGCTTGCAGGACGAACACCACGAGCCAGGCGCCGATGAGCCACATCCGGCCGGTCAGCTTCGCGTTGAGCATCGTGCCCGAAGCCAGGATGACGGCGACGATCAGCCAGCCGATCCAGCTGTCCACCCGCTCGGTGAAGTGGTAAGGCGGCGAGATGCTGGCCCAGGGGAACAGCAGGAGAATGACCGAAATGCCGAGGTTGGACGGATTCATGTAATGCCGGAGACGGCCCCGTACCGGTGCCCGCAGCACCCACTTCGCGCTGACCGCGACGAAGACGCCGAACATCATCACGAGGACCTGGTCGTTGACATAGGTCAGCATGTTCAGCGCGAGCCCGGTGATGTGGGCGGGATAGAGGAACTCCAGCAGCCCCTTGCCCCCGTGGCCGAGGAACCGAGGAGCGCGCCGGTCGGTCCGGGCGGAGACGAGTTCGAGGGCGATCTCGGTGGCGTACGCGGTGAGCAGGGCGATCAGCGGCCAGGACCAGGGCTGCTCGAATCCGAGCACGGTGTAGCCGAGGACGTTGAAGACGGTGATCGAGATGGCGAAGCGGCGCAGTGCGACGACCACCTTGGGATCGTGCCGTGGGACGGCGGACTGTTTCTCGGTCGTCGTGTCCGTCATCGGATCACTTCTCCTTCGCCTGCGAACCGAGTTCGAATGTGTGGGTGCCCGGACCGAGCCGTAGGTCCGTCTTCCGTACCTGCCCGGACCGGTCGCGCCACTGAAGCGTCACGGCGACCGGCTCGGCGCCGGTCTCGCCGAGTCCGATGTGGACGTCGTGGCTGCGCTTGCCGGAATGCCCGCTGCCGCCGTCGACGCGGCCGATCAGGCGCCGCCCGTCAGCTGTCGTGACGGTGACCTGGGCGCCGATCACCGGTGAGCCCGCCGACGGCGGGGCGGCAGAGGTCACGGACGGTTCGTGGTGGAGCCGGAGACGCAGGAACGCGTTGGTGGCGGGACCGGTGTTGCGGTAGAAGACCGGCGCGTCCCACTGCCGGGCGATGGCCAGGTCGAGCCTGCCGTCGCCGTCGGCGTCACCGGTGGCGATCCCGCGGGTGGGTACCGGAACCGCGAGTCCCAGCCGGTCCGCGATGTCGGTGTACCGGCCGTCGGCTCCCTTCGCGAAGAACCGCAGAGCCTGGTCGCCCGCGAGGTCGTCGCCGCTGCGGACGTTGGGCCACCAATAGGGGTTGTCCAGCAACGCGTCGTTGGCGGTGGCGAGCTCCTGCAGCTGCGGCCACCGGTTCATCCCGCCCTTGACGAACCCGGTCGCCTGCGCGATGGCGGGCACGCCACTGTTGTCGAAGTCGTCGATCTTCGTGTCCCAGCCCCAGCCCGTCCACGCCGTTCCGGCCTGCGCACTGCGGTCGTCATAGGGGGCTTCACCGGCGCTCAGCCGCGCGCGGAGGTCCTCTTTGTCCTGCGCCGTCGCCATGAACTGGAAGTTGCTCTCCTGGATACCGAACGACGTGGTGATGTTGCTGACGAACGCGTCGTTCAGGCCGTTTCCGTCGAGGTCACCGAAGTCGACTCCCATACCTTTGAACGAGTCGTCGCCAAGGCGCTTGGACTTCGGCACGCCGGGTGTCCTGGGCCCGCTCACCGAGCTGAACACGAAGTGTCCCGGCGTGGATCGGTTGTACAGCAGCCGATCCGGCCCGAAGTCGTTGGCAACGTACAGTTCGGGCAGCAGATCGCCGTCGAGGTCGGTCGCGCTCGACGCCAGCGTCCAGCCGTTGCGTGCTTCCTCGGGAAAGACGTCGCGGGGGGCCTTCTCGTACCGCGCGGACGGCGACGCGCCGGACGTGGCGCCGGTCCAGCGGAACAGCAGTTTGTCCCCGCCGTTATCGGCGTGGGACATCGATCGGTTCATCTCGACACCGCCGTCGGCGGACCCGTCGAGAATCGGGCTGTCGGGAAAATAGTTCCCGATGAACAGGTCGTCGTGTCCGTCGCCGTCGAAGTCGCCGACCGTGGCGGAGTTGGTGTTCCACTGTGGACCGGTGTACCGGCCGCTCGTGGAGTTCGGGCCCGGCACCAGTTCGGTGGCGCGGTAGGTGTTCGCCGACAGCGCCGGCGTCTCGGACGCGGCCAGGTACAGGATCGCCGTACGTCCCCAGTAGTAAGCGAGCAGATCCATCCGGCCGTCTTCGTTGAAGTCCGCGGGCACACAACCCATCGGGGCCATCACGTCGTTCATCGGCAAGGCGGACGGGTTCAGCGCGAACGGCGCGTACCGGTCGCCGCCCGCGCCCGGCGTCGGTGTCACGATGACCTGATCGGACCTCGGGTCCACGAGGCACAGGTCGTTGGCCAGTCCATCGCCGTCGAGGTCGTTCATCGCGACGGCGGCGCCGACCGAGGAGATCCACGCGCGGATGTGTTCGTAGTCCTTGTTGACCGTGCGGATGTTCTGCTGTCGTGGCGCGGCGGGGAGCGCGATCGACATCGGGGTGAAGGCGTACCTGGCCGCGAGGCGGTCACCTTCCGCCGCGTCGGTGGAGGGCAGCCGTACGACGAGGTAACCGAGCACCATCAGGACGACCGCGATGATGCCGGGGAGCTGCCGCCGAACCCGGCTTGGTTCCGTAGTCACGTTTCAAGACCTTCCCGTGAGGACGAACTCGTCGGCGATACGCCGTCGCCAGACCTCGAAAGCAGGCACGCCGTCGTGCGTGCCGGTGTCGATGGGTCTGGTCCGGCGGCAGACTTCGGCCGCCTCCTCGGGCGTCCTGCCGCAGAACACCTCGGTGGCGAGACCGGTGTGCGGGACACGCAACCCGGCACGCAGCCGTGCCTCGGCCGCGAAGGCGCTGCCCTGTGCGACATCGGGCTGGTGTTTCCCGGCTCGTTCGAAGAACAGACGGAGTTCCTCTGTGGACACTCCGCCGGCATAGGTGGCCGCCAGGCCCGCTCCGCTGTACAGGTCGGCGTGCCTGCTGCCTGGATAGGCGTCGATCAGCCGCCCGGCGACCTCGGGGTCAGTGCCCGCGACGAACCAGAGCGCCCGGCCGATTCCCTGGTCGATCACCCGCTGCGCGTAGGGCAGGGGAGCGTCGGGCCAGGCGAACCGGTTGTCCCGGTACTGCTCGTGGACGTACTCGCGGGTGTGGAAGTACGCCTGGTGGAAGCCGTAGCCGTCAAGGAGGAGCCAGCGCAGGAGCGGGTCGAGTGCCTCGATCGATGGCCAGCGCAGGCGCGGGAGCCGGGCCAAGGCCCAGCCGACGCCGATGTAGGCCATGTAGAGATGCTCCGTGCCGCGTCCCGCCAAGAACCTGGTCACCCGGCGTCCACGCGGCGGCAGCGCGTCCAGCACGGCGAAACCCATCGCCGCGCCTTCGTAGGCGAAGCCCCGGAAACGTTCCGGAACGCTTTGGAGCCGATATTCGGCGGCGGTGGTCGACCTCGCCTCGACCGCGGTCCCATAGCCGTCGAGAAAGGTGGAGCCGATTGTTTCGAGCAGTTCTTTGCCGGTTTCGTTCTTTACTTCGAAACCGCGTACCGCCATGGTCGACTGCGCGCTGTCGGGGGTGAGTATGCGACGCCTCAACGTTCGCCAATGGCTGCTCAAAACGGCTCGCTCCTCGGTTTGTTGTTTCAGGGTTGGCCGTATACGATCGTCGCAGTACCGCAGCCGGGTTTTCTATGTCCGCCGATGCTCTGTGCGTGGCGCCTTTCCTGGACCGTTCAGGCGGTTTCGGCGAACTTTCCGCGGATACGTTCCCGCCACAGTTCGTACGCCGAGGAACTCCCGTCGTCCTCGGAGGAGACCGCGGTCCGCATCGCGAGTTCGACGGCTTCGGTGGAGGACAGTCCGGTCAGCTCGGCGCCGGTCTCGGTGGTGTGTGACGGCAGGTACCCGGCCATGGCCCGCGCACTGGTGGCGAAGACCGAACCGAGCGCCAGCGAAGGCGCATGCCCGGACCGCTCCACAGGTCGGTGCGCCGGGACTCGGCGAACCGGTTCACGGCCACGGCGGTGTTCGACGCGTCTCCGTTGTGGATGAACCAGAGCGCCCGGCCGAGCCCCTGGTCGAAGGCACGAGGGAAATAGCGCGGACAGCCCTGCCACGGATAGGCCGTGACGGACTCCTGCCGGTCGACCCACCGTCGCGTGTGGAACTAGGCGAGATCGAAGCCGTAGCCGTCCACGGCGAGCCAGCTCATCGTGGGGTGGAACGGGCCGGGAGCGAGGTCGGGCAGCACCTTCTTCCACAGTGGCCGGGGAAGCCGTGCCATCGCGAACCCGATGCCGATGTACGCGAGAAGGGCACGCGTGCGTCTGCCCACTCGAATCCGCAGACGACGGCTTGAGGAATAGCTTCCAGCCGTCGTTTCGGTGTCCCGACGGGGAATCCCCGTCCGGCGAACGTCACGTCGGCGAGCTTCGGCGTGAACAGGAGCCTTCGCACGAACCGGTGAAGGTGGGCACGCGATCCTCCCGGTGCTGATCGATAGGGCCTCAGTGCCCGCCGGTGATCTGTCCGTCGGGGGCGAGCCGGGACAGGACCTCGGTCGCGGCCCCCGTCGTCCGTGCCGCCTGCTCCTCGTCGAGCACGAGCGGCGGGGAGAGCACGATGGTGTTGCCGTAGTCGCGGACCACCACCTGATGCGCCTCGCGGATCTCGGCGGCCACCTCGGCGGCCATGATCGGCTCCCGGGTGTCCCGGTCGGAGACCAGCTCGATGCCGGCGGTCGCACCCTCGACCCGCACGTCACCGACGACAGGCAGGTCCGCCGCGGCCGCCAGCCCTTCGCGGAACCAGTCGCCGATCCGAGTCGCGTTGACCAGCAGGCCTTCCCGCTCGATCAGGTCGAGGTTGGCGAGTCCGACGGCGCAGGCGACGGCGTGGCCGAAGTACGTGTGCCCGTGGAAGAAACCGTCGCCTCCGGTCAGTGCGTCGGCGATCCGGTCGCCGAGCAGCACAGCGCCGAGCGGGACATAGCCGCTGGTGAGTCCCTTGGCCGTGACGACGAGGTCGGGCCGCATCCCGCGCCGTTCCGAGTCGAACCAGCTTCCGGTGCGGCCGAACGCGGTGACCACCTCGTCGGCGATGAGCAGGATCCGGTGTTCGTCGAGGACCTCGCGCACCGCGGGCCAGTAGTCCGGCGGCGGGGTGATCACGCCGCCGCCCGCCATGACGGGCTCCCCGATCATCGCGGCGATCCGATGCGCGCCGATACGCTCGATCGTCTGCCGCAGTTCGGCGACGAGGAAGTCCGTCGGGTCCTGGCCGTCGTAGAACTCGGCACGGTACGGATGCGGCGGCGTGAGCTTCTCCACGTGCGGGAGGTTCGGGCCGACGGCGTGCTGCATACCGTCGAAGCCGGTCGCCGTGCCGCTGCCGTAGGTGGCGCCGTGGTACCCCATCCGCCGGGCGAGGAGCCAAGTGCGTTCGGGCTCGCCTCGCCGGTGGTGAAAGAGCCGTGCGGCCTTGATCGCCGTGTCGACGCCCTCCGAGCCGCCGTTGGTGAAGAAGACCCGGTCGAGGCCGGCGGGAGCCAGCTCGGCCAGGCGAGCGGCCAGCAGGATGGACTTGTCGTTGGAGTACACGTCGAAGCTCGTGAAGTACTCCAGCCGCGCGAGCTGCTCGGCGGCGGCGTCCGCGATCTCCCGGCGACCGTGGCCGACCTGGCACAGCCAGTTCGCGCCTCCGGTCGCGTCGAGCAGCTCGGTGCCGCGCGCGTCCCAGACGAGACAGCCTTCGCCGCGCACGATCACGTGTCGTTCGGAGCGGGAGTCGCGCTGGTGCGGATGGATGAGGTGACGCCGGTCGAGTGCCTCGAGCGCGTCCGCTGTCATCCGCGCCGTTCCCGTTGGGCTGGAAATCGTCACTGCATACTCCGATCTTCGTCGTGGAACTGCGAATGCGCGGATTCCGCTGACCTTCCGGGGCACAGTCGACGTTAGCAATCCGGCGGCGGCCCACCAGCTCGCAGAATGCTTCGTCATCCGGCACAGCACGTTCGCACACGGAATTCCGCCACGGTCCGCCTTAGCGTGACTGCGAGCAGGGGAACCGGAATGCGGTGTCCCTTCCCGACCGGAGTCGAGGCGAGAACAATGCGTCCTTTTCAGATCGCTGTTGCCCAAGACGAGCTCGACGAAATGGGACGCAGGATCGCGGATACGAGGTGGCCCTCCGAAATCGCGGACGCCGGCTGGGAACGCGGGGTCCCGCTGGACTATCTCCGCGATCTCGCCGATTACTGGCGGACCGGGTTCGACTGGCGTGCCGTGGAGCGGCGGCTGAACGAGTTCGACCAGTACGTCACGACCATCGACGGCGCCCAGGTCCACTTCCTCCACGTGCGCTCACCCGAAACCGACGCGCTTCCACTGGTGCTCACCCACGGCTGGCCGGGTTCGGTCGCCGAGTTCGCGGAGGTGATCCCGCGGCTGACCGATCCCCGCGCATACGGTGGTGAGGCCGCGGACGCGTTCCACGTGGTCGTGCCATCCATCCCCGGCTTCGGGTTCTCGGGCCGCACCGAGGACGCCGGTTGGAACGCCCGCAGGGTGGCGGGGGCATGGGCCGAGCTCATGCGCGAGCTCGGCTACGACCGGTACGGCGCGCACGGGGGTGACGCCGGTTCGGTGATCTCCCTCGAATTGGGCAAGCTGCGGTCCGTGGATCCGGTGGGTATCCACCTGACCATGCTGCTGACCTTTCCCTCGGGTGCCCCCGGCGAGCTGGCCGATCTGTCCGCTGTGGACAGGGAACGGCTCGGTAGGCTGAAGCGGTTCGACGAGGAACTGTCCGGGTACATGAAGTTGCAGTCCACCAAGCCGCAGACCCTGGCCTACGCACTGACCGACTCACCGGTGGGGCAGCTGGCTTGGATCGCGGAGCGGTACCACGACTGGACCGGCGAACAGCCGCTCGATCCGGACATCCTGCTCACCGCCGCCACGATCTACTGGCTGACGGCGACGGCGGGCTCTTCGGCACACCACTACTACGAGAGTGCCGCCGACCTGCGTGGCGTCGGCCAGGAGAGTGCGCTGATTACCACACCGGTGGGCGTCGCGGTGTTCGGCGAAGACATCCTGCCCCCGATCCGTCGCCTCGCCGAACGGGACCTGCCCACGATCGTCCACTGGTCGGAGTTCGAACGAGGCGGGCACTTCCCGGCACTCGAGCAGCCGGACGAGTTCGTCGCCGACGTTCGCCGCTTCTTCTCCCGCCTACGCTGAGCGCCGCCTACGGGTGTAGGGGTTCCTCCGCAGGCAGCGGTTCCCGGCCGCGGATCAGATCCGCGGCCTTCTCCGCGATGGCGATGGTGGGCGCGTTGGTGTTGCCGCGCACGAGCCGCGGCATCACCGAGGCGTCCACCACGCGCAGGCCGTCCACTCCTCGCACGCGTAGTCCGGCGTCGAGTACCGTGCCCATCGCACAGGTTCCGGCGGGGTGGAACAGCGTCTGGGTGTGCCGGCGGGCATGGTCGCGCAGGTCGTCGTCGTAGTCGGACTCCGGTGGGTCGAGCAGTCTCGTGGTGTACCTCCGCAGCGCCGATCCACGGGCGATCGCCAGCCCGGCCCGCAGGCCCGCCACCGCGACGTCGAGGTCTTCGGGCTCGGCGTAGTAGTCGTGGATGATGCGCGGTTTGGCGGTCGGATCTGGTGACACGATGCGGACGCTGCCGCGGCTGCGCGGCGCGAGAACGCAAGCGCCGTAGGACAGTGCGTGCCCGGTCGGCGCTCCGAGCCCGCCCGCGAGGAACATCATCGGCGCCGCGTGGAACTGGACGTCCGGTGCGGCCAGGCCGTCGCGTGTCCGGATGAACCCGCCCGCCTCGGGACCGTTGGACGTCAACGGCCCCGTTCCGGAGCGTTCGAACTCCGCCACGTGACGCGGCTCGGCGGTGACCAGCAGGCTGACCGGTTCGGTATGCGCGAAGTTCAGGTTCACCTGGGGATGGTCCTGCAGGTTCGCCCCCACCTCCGGCTGGTCGACCAGCACCCCGATACCCAGTCCGGTGAGAAGATCGGCGGGTCCGACCCCGGACAGCATGAGCAACTGGGGTGAGTTGTAGGCCCCCGCCGAGAGGATCACCTCCCGTTCGGCCCGAAAGGACACCTGCTCGCCGAACCGCTCACCTTCCACGCCACACGCTCTCCCGTTCTCGAGCACCACGCGGTGCACCTGAAGGTCGGTCAGCACGGTGAGATTGGGACGATCCGACACGGGGCGCAGAAATCCGGCGGCGGTACTGCAGCGGCGGCCTTCGCGTTGGGTCACCTGGTAATGGCCGAACCCGTCCTGCTCGGCACCGTTGAAGTCCGCGTTGGCCGCGTACCCGGTCTCCGTGGCCGCCTCGACGAACGCGGTCGTCATGGGATTGCGTGACCTGCTCTCGGACACGGCCAGCGGACCACCCGTTCCGTGGTAGGCGCCAGCGCCGCGTTCGTTGTCCTCCGACCGCTTGAAATAGGGCAGGAGTTCGGGGTAGCTCCAGCCCGGCTGCCGCCAGCCGTCGTAGTCGGAGCGGTGTCCGCGGATATAGACCATCGCGTTCATCGAACTCGTCCCGCCGAGTACTCGCCCGCGGGGCAGGTAGATCCGGCGGTTGCCGCAGTGCCGCTCGTCGTGGCTGTCGTAGTCCCAGTCGAGCGCGGTACGGAAGAGTTTTACGAAGGCGTACGGGGTATGGATGTTCTCGTTGGTGTCGGCAGGCCCGGCCTCCAGCAGGCAGACCTCGACGCCGGGGTCCTCACTCAACCGGTTCGCCAGGACGCAGCCCGCCGAACCCGCGCCGACGATCACATAGTCGTACAAGATCCCTCCAGGCGTTGGTGTTCGTCATCCGAAGCACAGGAACCCGTCCGGACCATCCGAAGTGGACGGACCAGGCGGCGGTGTGACGGTGCGGGGCAGCGGTCCGGGGGACCAGGTCCCCGGCACGGTGCGCGAGGGAGCGGTGCTGACCGCCGCGTCCGAGGGAAGTGCCTCCGGCGCGTACGGCTCGATGACCTGCAGTTGCCCCCAGTCGGTGGTGGGACGGCCGCGCAGGTAGGTGGTGAGCGTCCGCCGTCCGCCGACGACGTCGAGCCAGCCGGCCGGACCACCCTTTTCCGCGCACGACCACCCGGAGTACCGGAAGGTGGCGTCGCCGTCGATCCGAAAGCGCGGCAGCCTGCCGATCCCGCTCCGCGGTCCGATGACGTCGAGGCACGGGAAGGGGAACGCGGCGGGCCAGTCGATGTACGTGGGCGCGTCCGCGACGACTTCGGTCAACGTGCGTACCCGAGGGACTCTGGGCACGCCGTTCGCCCCGGTGATCGAGGCGGCCGGGGCGAGGAACCGGATCCGGTCCGCCCCGACGGCGTCGCCATCGACGGGGACCCGCACTTCCGGGATGCCCGCCGCGACAGAGCGCCGGGTGACGCTCGGCCCACCGGGCCCCCGGTGGCCGAATTCCACGGTGAGGTCGCCGGTGTTCCCGGCCGGGATCGGCAGGACGACCGGGAGTTCACCGTTCGACGCCGTGGCGGGCAGCGCGTACCACGGCGTTCCCGCCAGCCCACCGCCGGCGTCGGCCCACGGCGCTCGGGCCTGCTCGCCGTCCGCGGGGGTCAGGCTTCCGATAGACGGATCGGTTTCGACGAGGACGTCGTCGGCCAGACCGCATCCGCCCCTGCCGACGAGGCGTTCGAAGTTGTCCGCCCCGGGGCTGTAACTGTCGTGCTGCCGACCGATCGCGACACCGGCCGAGGTGAAATGGGCCAGCACCATGGTGGTCGAGACGAGCAGGGCCGGCGCCGTCCGGGAACGGGTGCGGGCGGCCGAGGGCCTGCCCCGAAGGTGTTCGACGACCACGACGGCGGCGGCTGCGCAGGCCAGGATCACGGCGACGGTCCGCAGCGGGATCGGGCCCACCGCCGGTGCGCCGTCTGCCAACGGGAAACCCCAGCCCGACACGTACCAGGCGGTGTTCGGTCCGGACAGCGCCAGCGCGGCAGCCAGCAAGACCGCGGTCGCGACCAGAGCGGCGTCGCGACGGGTCCGAGTCACCGGGGGAGCCCACGTCCTGGTCATCGCGGCGGCGAGCAGGGGGCCGGCGAGGGCGAGGATCCCGAACTGGTGCGAGATCTTGGTCGGGGCCAGCGCGAGAACGGCGAAGGTACCGACCGTGAGACCCAGCAGTCTGCGCAACGGCGCCGTCGCCAAGCCGGCGAGCCGACGGCGCCGGATCAGCAGCACCGCGCACACCACGAGCGAGACGATCGTGAGCAAGACCGGCAGCCGGTAAGCGACGGAACCGGCCACGGAGTCGCTGAGCAGGTCGGCGTAGCGCAGATGATCCTCGTACCAGCCGAATGCCGGGCCGAGGTCGAAATGCAGCCTGGTGGCGTCGGCGAGCGAACGCCAGCTCTGGTCCCAGAACACCACGGTGCCGATCACGGTCGCCGCGGCGGCGATCGGCGGAGCGACCGCCACGAACCCGCGCACCCGCACTCGTTCCCGCACCAGACGCAGCAGCGGACGGGCTCCGACCAGGAAGGGCAGTGTGGCGAGCAGGCCGGTGGGGCTCGCCGCCAGCGCCGGTCCCGCGCACAACGCGGCGAGAGCGACCGGAAGGGGCCTGCGGGTGGCGATGGCGCGCTCGACCGCCCCGTAGACCAGCGCGGTGAAGAACAAGATCACCGGCTCGGCACGCAAGCCGTCGTTGTACGGCAGCCAGAACGCCAGGAACATGGCCGCGCAGGCCCACCGCGATGCTCCGCCTCGCGTCCGCGCACCCAGCCGCGGCAGCAGGACGTGATCGATGACCAGCCAGGTCCCGACGCCCATGATGAGTGACGGCAGCCGGAGTACCGGACCTGCCTCGGACAGCCGCGTCAGAAGGGCGTAGCCCTCGTAGAACCAGCCGAAGAACGAGTCCGGTGCGCCGAACCATCGGTAGAAGTTGGGCAGGTAGCCCGCGTTCACGCGATCGCGCACCATGGTCAGGATGTAGCCGTCGTCGGGGGTACGCGTCCCGATCACCCACCACGCCGTCAGCGCCGCCGTGACAACGAGGTCGGCTTTCCCCGGGCGCCGCCTGTGGCGGGACGGCCGGCGTCCCCGGCCGTCGATTCCTCGCAGGGCGAGGACCGCGCAGCCGGTCAGGGTGATCGCGAGCGCGATCGCGATGAGCTTCATCGGTGAGGGGCTCGTGTCGAACCGGTTGTCCACCTCCGCGCGAACGGACAGGCCCCGGACGCCGTCCTGTGCGCCGTCGATGTCGGAGTAGATCCCGGTCAGCTGAGGACGGTGGTCCCCGGAGACGACCGCGACCGGCGAGCCGCCGATCGAGGTAAGCGTCGCGGCAGCGGTCGCGGTGACAGTGATGTCGCAGTCGCCGCCGGGCAGCGGCACGAACGTCTGGGGCTCGCCTCGCGGCCGCACGATCAAGAGGCCGTTGTCGACGCTCAGTGCGAGTCCGGCGATGGCGCCGAGAGGCGAGGCCGGTGGCGTGGTGGACAGCAGAGTGCCGGGGCCGCTCATCCGGCTGTCCAAGGCTCTCGCCGTGGCACAGCCGATCGTGGCGTCCAGCCGCGTCGGGGAGTAGCTCGTCAACGGGGCGTTCACCGCGCGCGTGCCGTACGCGGTCGGCCAAGTCACCGTGGTCGTTGCCTGGGAAACCGGGAGGAACGGGACGGTCAGGGTGACCAGGACCGCCAGCAGACCGGTCGACCCGGCGACGACGCGGTATCGCGCACCCCGCCGGGTGACCTGTCCGGCGGCGGGCATTCCGTGGTCACCTCTCCTCGACGACGGCGATCACGTTGCCGTCCGGGTCGGTGAACCAGGCGATGTCCGGCCCCCTGCCCCGGAAGATCCCCTTCTCGTCGGTACGAGGTTTGGTGTAGCGCTCGAAGACGACGCCCCGTGCGGTCAGCTCGTCCACCGCCTCGTCGACGTCGCTGACCGGCAGGTACAGCGCCGTGTAGGTGGCGGGCCGGTGGTCCGGCTTGCGGTAGATGAGCACCTTGTGCCCGCCGGGGAGGTGAACGTGCAGCTGGCCGAACTTCTTCGTCACTTCGAACCCGAGTGTCCCGCCGTAGAACTGCTGGGCCTTCTGCAGGTCGTTCACCGACATCCCGCTGAACGCCTGTTTCGTGGTGGGCATGGACATCTCTCCTCGGTGCTCGGTGGATCCGAAAGTGCTGCTGTAAAGGGGCTGTTCGTCCCCGACGGCGTCACGTCAGGGCGTGATCACCGCCCGGAACCGGACCGTGCTCGAAGCGACCCGGTCGACCGCGTGGCTGATCTCGTTGAGCTGGAAGGTCTCCACCTGCGGGACCACCGCCCTCGATGCCGCGAGGTCGAGTGCTTCGCTCAGCAGGTGAAGACCGTTGTGCGTGGCCC
The DNA here is from genome assembly GCF_046549005.1 of Amycolatopsis sp. lyj-108. Classification (NCBI taxonomy): domain Bacteria; kingdom Bacillati; phylum Actinomycetota; class Actinomycetes; order Pseudonocardiales; family Pseudonocardiaceae; genus Amycolatopsis; species Amycolatopsis sp. lyj-108. The sequence goes on from NZ_JAJPWQ010000004.1 coordinate 100,262, forward strand.
CGATCAGCTTGTGGCGCTGGGCGAAGAACGGTGGCCACAGATTCGGCGGAATCGTCAAGCCGCCTGCCGGGTCGATGCCGGCGAGCACCATCCGGCCGTCGGCGCGCAGCCCGTGCAGGCAGTCCGTGGCCGCGGCATACGAGGTTCCCGTCACCAGGACGATGTCGGCTCCTCCCACGTCGCGCAGCTCTTCACCGTCGGCGACCACGATGTCGGCGCCGAGTGCCCTGGCGAGGTCGTGCTTGTCCGGTGACCGGGTGACCGCGATGGTCTCCGCGCCGGACGCCTTGGCGAACTGGAGGGCGAGGTGGCCGACTCCGCCGATGCCGAGCACGGCGACGCGGTCGTGCGGACGCGGCTCGGCCGCCCGGAAGGCACTCCAGGCCGTGTAACCGGCGCAGAGCATGGGCGCGGCGAGTTCGTCGGGCAGACCGTCCGGGATGAGCACGGTCGCCTCCGCCGCCGCCACCAGGTACTGCGCCTGACCGCCGGGGACGGTGAACCCGGTCATCGAAGGGGCGGTGCAGTTCAGCGCCGCCTGCCCGCCAACCGGCCGATGAGACCGGCAGTGTGCACAGCGCCCGCAGGTGGCCTGGACCCAGGTGACACCGACGCGGTCACCGGTCCGCCTACTGGTCACGCCCGCGCCGACCTCGACGACGACGCCCGCCACCTCATGGCCGGGGATCGCCGGATCCGTGGCGGGAAAGGGGATGGCACCGCTAGTGGCCAGGATGTCGTTGTAGCAGATCCCGCAGGCGCGGACCTCCACCAGTACCTCGCCGGGCCCCGGCGCCGGTGTCGGCACGTCACGCACTTCCCACTTCTCGTTCACGCCGGGAATGACCGCTGCTCGCACGAGGTCTCCTAGAGGTAGCGCGTGTTCGGTTCGAGCCCGCACAGCACCCGGCCGTACAGTTCGAGGTTCGTGTCCGGGTGCATGAGGGCGTGCTGGTTGATGGCATGGACGTCGCGTGCCATCCGCTGGATGGGCACCGAGAGGTAGATCGACGAGCCCCCGCTGGCGGAGTCGAGGATGTCGACCGCCTCCTTGGCCAGCAGGCAGGCCTGGCCCATGTCGGCGCGGGCGCGGACCCGCTCGTCGGGTGACCACGGTTCGTCAACGGCGCTCTTGTGATCGACCAGTGCCGCCAACCGGTGGACATGGAACTCCGCGGCGTCGATCTTGAGCGCGGCCTGGGCGACCTGCCGGTGCGTGAGCGGTGCTTCGCGCTGGCTGCTGTAGTTCGTGTAGGTGATCCCGCGGCCGGGCAGCCGGAGCAGGAAGTGCTCCATGGCCGATTTGGCAAGGCCGAGGACGGTGCCTGCCGACGAGACCGACGCCGTCGGCAGCAACGGCGCGCGAAAGATCGGGGACGTGGCGTTGAGCTTGGAGCCGTATTGCTCCACCAGCGCGGCGGCGAGGGGAAGCACCCTGGCGTAGGGCACGTGCACGTCTTGCGCGACCGTCGTGACGCTGCCACTCGCGCCGAGCCCGCTGGTGTGCCAGTCGTCGACGATGGTCAGGTCCGACAGCGGAACCATGGCCATGACCGGCTGTTGCGCGCCGTCGGGGGTCGGCGACATCGCGATGGCGACCTGCCATCGGGCGTGCAGGGCGCCGCTGATGAAGCTCCACTTGCCGTTCAGCAGCAGCCCGCCGTCGACCGGTACCGCCGTCCCGGTGGGACTGAGCGTGCCGCAGACACGGACGTCTCCGTCCGCGAAGACCTCGTCCTGTGTCTCGTCAGGGAAGAGGCCTGCCATCCACGTCGTGATCCAGGAGACGGCGGTGACCCACGACGCCGAACCGTCCCCGCGGCCGAGTTCCGTGGCGACGTCGACCATCGTGCGGGCGTCGCATTCCCAGCCCCCGTAGCGGGCGGGGACCCGCATGCGGTACACGCCGGCGTCGGTGAGCGCGTCGATGACCGCATCGGACAGACGCCGGTCCTGCTCGGCGGACGTCGCCTGTTCCCTCAGCAGCGGTACCAGGTTCGCGGCCCGTTCGACGAGCTGCGTGGTCGTCGGCCTGTGGATGGTGTCCACTCTTGTCCTCCCTGGATGGTCGGGGCCCTCGGCCCATCGGGCTCATCGTGCTCCGTCGCGGCGAAGAGTTAGACCTCGCGGAATGCCCTTTCGGAAACGGCTCTCTCATAAGGAATCTCGATTCCCCGCAGCGCAACAAGCGAGGTGGTGACCCGATCCGGTGGATGTGACGATGCGATGGTGCCGGGCGCGGGCAAAGATCAGCCGCCGATCAGGGGAGCATTCATGTCCGAAAGCGACGAACAGTCCACTGTGGCCAGTGCCGCCGTCCTGCCGGAACCGGAACGGATGGCGGCGCAAAGCAGCATCCAGCGCGTCGTCGACGCGTGGGCCGCGCACGACGCACAGGCATTCGCCGAGGCGTTCGCTCCCGACGGGAGCATGATCCTGCCCGGTGTCTACGTGCACGGACGCGCTCAAATCCGGTTCTTCATGGCGAGCGCGTTCGCCGTTCCCTACTTCGGCACCCGGGTGACCGGGGCGCCGATCGAGGTGAAGGTGTTGTCCCCCAACGTCGTGGTCTTCGTCAACAACGGAGGAGTGCTCGCACCGGGCGACCGGAAGGTGACACCGGAGCGAGCCATTCGCGCGACCTGGGTGGTCGTCAAACACGACGGCCGGTGGCAGATCGCCGTCTACCAGAACTGTGCTGCCGGAACCGCGTGAACCAAGCACGAGAAGGAGAGCGCCATGGGCGATCGAGTGGGACGGCGAGCGGTGGTGCTGGGCGCGAGCATGGCGGGGCTGGTCACCGCACGGGTCCTCGCCGAGGAGTACGAGCGGGTGACGATCATCGACCGGGACGAGGTGACCGAGGTCGAGGACGCGCGCCGCGGTGTACCGCAGGGTGCGCACGCCCACGCGCTCCTGGCGAAGGGACAGCAGACCTTGGAGGCGTTGTTCCCCGGGATGACCGAGGAACTGCGCGCCGACGGCATCCCGATGGTCGACATGGGCGAGATGCATTGGTTCTTCGAGGGCAGGACGTGGCGGCCCGCGACGACGGGGCTCGTCGTGGCGTCGGTGGCGAGGCCGTTTCTCGAGCGCTGGGTCCGGGCCAGGGTCGCCGCACTGCCGGAGGTCGAGTTCGTCGAACGGTGCGACATCGTCGGCGTCCGGACGACCCCGGACGGCGGACGGATCACCGGTGCCCGCGTGCGACGGCATGGCGCCGCTTCGGACGAGGAAGTGCTGGAGGCGGACCTCACGGTGGACTGCACCGGCCGCGGCTCCAGGATGCCGGTATGGCTCGAGGAACTCGGGTACGCAAGGCCGGAACAAGAGCAGGTGAAGATCGGGCTCTCCTACACCACCTGCGAGTTCGACTTGCCTGACCGGCCATTGACCGGGAGCCTCTCGCTGATTCCGCTGGCGACGCCGGGCAGTCCACGTGGCGCGTTCTTCGGCAGAGTGGGCGGGGACCGGCACATCCTGTCCCTGACCGGAATGGTGGGCGACTGTCCGGACGCCGGTCTGGAAGGCTTCTTGGCCTATACGCGTTCGTTGCCGGTACCGGCCATCCACGACGCCGTCGGCACGACCCCGCCGGTCGCCGAGCCGGTCACGATCCGTTTTCCCGCCAGCGTCCGTCGCCGGTACGAGCGGTTGAGCCGCTTTCCCGCAGGGGTACTGGTACTGGGCGATGCCGTGTGCAGCTTCAATCCGGTGTACGGCCAGGGGATGACGGTCGCCGCGCTGGAGGCCGTCGTGTTGCGTGATCAGTTGCGCGAGGGGCGGGTACCGGAAGCGGGCCGGTTCTTCCGGCGTATCGCGGAGGTCATCGACGCGCCGTGGGCGATCGCGGCCGGGGGCGACCTCAGTTGGCCCGAGGTGGAAGGCAAGCGCACCGCCCAGGTGCGGATGATGAACGCCTACATGGGCAAGCTTCAGACGGCCGCGACCACGGATGGGCGGATCACCCACGCGTTCATGCGAGTGGCGGGCCTGATCGAGCCGCCGACCGCGTTGATGCGCCCCTCGGTGGTCGCTCGCGTGGTGCGGGGCTCACTGCGGCGTTCCGGCCGTGCTCCCGGTACCCGGCCGACCGAACAAACCGGCGCGAAGGCATTCTGAAGCGGAACTCCCGTGCCGAAGGCCAGGATCACACGGATCCCCGGCCTTCGGCACCGGAGTCAGCCGGCATCGTGCTGGGATGTCGCGGGGACACGGTCGAGTATGGCCAGCAACGCGGGGGGGTCGGCGATGCGCCTCGGGCGCAGGTGCACGTCGATCCGCTGGACACTGCCGGGGTGGACGGTGAACGGGCCGTGCACCCCGATCGACGGCACGCCGGCCATGCTGTCGGCGGAAGTCTCCATCGTCGCGCAGCGGGCGAGAAGGTACCACGTTCCGGCCGGCACCTGTTCGAGAATGAAAGGGCCCGGTCGCGAGAGAATGGCGCACCCGGCGGGGCTTCCTTCTGGCAGGGGATCAGGGAACAGTCCGACGAACGCCGGACCGATCGTATCCGTCCGGGGCGACAGCAGACGTCCGCAGACCACGGCGGTCTGCTTGCGTGAAGCGGGGCCGTGCCTGCCGAATCGCAACCCCGTCCGGCAGGGCAGGCCGCCGTATTGGCGGTAGACACTGGGCGGCAGACCGACACAACTGGTGAAGCGGTTACCGAACGTGCCGACGCTGGCGTAGCCGACCCGGTGGCTGATCTCCATTGTGGTGAGGTCGGTCGACATGAGCAGTTGCTTGGCGTGCTCCAGTCTCAGCGCCGAGAGAAACCGGCCCGGTGAGATTCCGGTGATTCTGTGAAACATTCTTGAGAAGTGGAACTTGCTGTACATCGCGGCGTCGGCCATGTCGCCGATCGTGATCTTTTCGGAAAGTCTCTGTTGCATGAGTAAAATAGCACGATTTATACCCTGTTCGATTTCCTGTTCCACCAACGTCCCTCCTCCGAAGATGGTTTATCCGCATACTTCAAGCCGAATGCGAGGCTTTGGCGGTGCGCGTATCCCGGCTGCTGCGGGCACGTGGAGACCGCGTCCGAGACCCGTCGAAGCCGGCTGCGAACCGATCAATGACGCTCCGTCACGGTGTTCTAAACGGCCGCGGAAGCTGCCCGCCGAACCTGAGGGCATGTCGCCCACATGTTCGACGGCTGGTCACTGTTTTCGCCATGGTTCCCCCCAGAGAATCGCACCTTGATCACACAGTACCGTCCGTCGTAGGGGGCTTTAGCTTCATGCGCTTAGGTAAGCAACGTCGAAGGGCGGTGGCGGTCCGTGAAAGCAGTAGGCAATTTGGCGAGTGGTACATGTGAGTGACCACAGCCGTTTGGCATCACCCATCTTTCGTAACAGTCGCACCGCGCGAATTCCGAACCAGACACGGATTCGTTATCCGGCAGGACGTCCGGCTCCGCCCGGTGTCAGTCCGGCACGCCGTAGGTGATTCCGGCGGTCTGCAGCAGCGCCAGTCGAAGTTCGGTATAGGTCCGGCCCAGCACGCGGAGGGTCTCCGCGGCCGTCTTGGTGTCACCTGTCACGAGCGGGAATTGGAGCGAACCGATCAAGCGCGCCTGGCGCTCCATGACGCGGGCCGCGGCGGTGCAGCCGATCGAGCCGAACAGGACGGCCGCGTCCGACAGCCGCATCGCCCCGCCGCTGATCTGGTACTCCACCAGGTACTTGTGCTGCATGCGGCCCAGTCCCGACTCGACCATCTCGGCCAGTCGCTCCGCGCTGGCGGCGGAGTCCGGCCCGTCGAGAAGCTCGATCGCCCGGGGAATGGATTCGCGCAGCGCCGAGACGAGGTCGACCTCGCGCTCCCTGCGGAAGTTCGTGCGGGTGGTGTAGGGCTGCACCGGGTAGCCGACCGTGTCTGCGGCCCACGCGGTCAGGAACGCCTCGGTCGGCACGGTGGCGAACGGGTACCCGTGAGGATCGTGCATGAGGATCAAATCGCCCTCGACGCCGAAGACCACCACGTGGTGGTCGGCCCCGATGGGCTGCCCGAGCCCGGGGTGATGCGGAAGCAGTCCCATCTCGACCGGGCCGGCGAGAACCGGATGCGCAGGGGTCGCGTGCCGCAGGATGCCCATCGCTTCGTCGCGCGAGCCCCCCTGTTGGTCGAAGGTCCATCCGAGAAGCTCGAGTGAGGTGCGAATGCCGTCCGGCGGGAGCCAGTCCTTGGCGCAGAAAAAAGGAAGGTCCTGTTCGACCATTCCCGCGCTTTGAATACTCAGCCCGAACGGCGATCCGCCCAGTACCTCCAGTGCCGCGGGCCCTGGACTGTGCGGCTGGATCATCATCGTCAACGCGTCAGAGGCGCAGTATGGTCCGTTTCCGTGATACTTAACCACCATGGAAGGAGTGTGGCTGGATTCTCATTGTCATTAGCCATTCGTATTTGCGCTTGTCTGAGCAATACCGGAGTGAGATGGCGCGGCGGCGATCACGCCGGGGATAGTGTCGGCTGGGATAAGGACCTACCGGCCACTGCCCGCTTGGGCGGACGAAAGGCCGGAAGTCGCCTGCCGAAAACCGACATCAGGGCACGGCTGCGGTCCTACGGTCCCACTCGGCGCGTGGGCGAGGAATGGGGGAGAGGACATGCCAGACCCGATCATTGTGGTTATCGATCGAGTCCCGGCGTTCGGGGCCGGCCTGGAGGCGATACTCACCGGCGATGGATTCGAGGTGGCGACCCCGGTGCGGCCGTCAGCGTGGTTGCGCCAACGCGAGGTCGCGGCCGCGGTGGTCACGCTGCGCGGGCACGAGGACGTCGATCGGCTGCAGGAGCTGAGCGAAGAGTTCACCAGTCTCGTGCTCGTGGCGGTCCTCTCCTCCTCGGCGCACTCGGTGTACGCCACCGCGCTGCGGTCCGGTGCGCACGCGGCGGTCAGCTGGGATTCCGCGCCCGGCGACATCCTCGCGGTGGTCCGTGCCGCGATGGCGGGCCGGACGGTCCTGCCCACTCCGACCGCACGTGCGCTCGCGAAGTCGGCGCAGGACCGGCCACAGGGCACCGGCCTGCGACCACAGGAGGTCCAGTGGCTTCGCGTGCTCGCCGGCGGTGGCTCGGTCGTGCAATTGGCCCGTGCCGAGGGGTATTCGCAGCGGGAGGTCTTCCGCCGGTTGTCGACGGTGTACCGCCGGATGGGCGCCCGCAACCGGCAGGAGGCGATCGCGCTCGCCGGCCAATGGGGGCTACTGGCCCCGGCCTCTCGGTAGTTGCGCAATGTGGACAGCCAACCGATTGTCCGGATGGTAAGTGCTTGACCGACCGTCGCTGATCTGGTTAGCGTCGATGGCAGGTCCGGTTCCGGACTTGCTCGCACCATTCCCACACAGATATCCCCCGCCGGATTCATGCCGAATTCCGGCTGTCCCTCTTCCTTGTCAATCGGAGGTACTAGATCATGTCTTCGCAGAGAACCGGTGTTGTCCGAAAGATCGCACTGATCATCGCCACCGGTTCCGGTGTCGCAGTACTCGGCGCCCTTCCGGCCGCCGCGGCGGCTCCCGGCGCCACCGTGACGCCCTCGTCTGGTCTGCAGAACGGCCAGTCCGTCACGGCGGCGGGCACCGGATTCCCCGCAGGGGAACAGATCGGCGTCATGCAATGCGGTCCGGGCGACTGGCCGGCGGTCAGCTGTGACTTCGCCGACCGGGTGATCGTGACCGCGAACGCCGGTGGCGGGTTCACCACGCCGGTCACCGTGCGCGCCTCTTACGATGGCGTCGATCCGGTGGAGGGCAAACCCGCGGGCACGGTCGACTGCACGGCGGTCGCTTGCTCGTTGCGCTTCGGAAGTATCACCAACGGTTCCGTCTTCGCGAACCCGGTAATCCTGGGCTTCGGCGCTTAGGTCCGGGTCTCTCGATTCGCTGAGTGTGGGGTCGTGACTGGCGCCTTGCCGTGCCACAAGTACATGAAGGGCCCCTTGCTTGCGCTAGGCGCAAGCAAGGGGCCGTTCATGTACTTGAGAATAGTGATCAGACGGCCCGCGGACATTCGGTCAGGGCAGGGAGGCGCACCTTCGCACCTTACCCGTGCCACTCGCGCTCGATAGCTTGGAACCAACAGAAGATCATGACTCTTCTCGACTACCGGGGTGACGCCGTTGCATGCGATTGTCTTGGTGGGCGGCAAGGGATCCCGCTTGCTCCCGTACACCAGAACCCGGCCGAAGGCGTTGCTCGAACTGGGCGGCCACAGCGTGCTGGAGATCATCCTGCGCCGACTCCGCGCGTTCGGGTTCGACCGGGTGACCCTGTGCGTCTCACATCTGGGCGAGCAGATCCGCGCCGAGATCGGGGACGGTGCGCGACTGGGCCTGTCCGTCGACTACAGCGTCGACGAGCGGCCGCTGGGCACTGCCGCTCCGCTCCGGCTGACGCTGGGATGGACCGGTCCTGCCGTCGTCATGAACGGCGACATCCTGACCACTCTCGACTTCGCGGACCTGCACCGTGCGCACGAACGCACCGGCAGTGTGCTCACGGTCGCCTTCCTGCGCCGCCGGTTCACGGCGGGCGTCGGACTGGTGCGCCTCGAAGAGGATCGCGTCATCGAAGTCATGGAGAAGCCGACTTTCGGCCTGAACGTGTCATCAGGGATCTACGTCGTCAGCCCGTCGGCCCTGGACCATATCCCGGAAGGGCCCGCGGATATGCCCACGCTGATCAACAACCTGATCGGCCACGGCGAGCCCGTACACGGCTACGGCTTCGCCGGGTCGTGGCACGACATCGGCACGCCGGCGCGGTATGAGGAGGCGAAGAAGGCCTTTCAGTCCGAACCCCGCCGCTACCTCGAGCCCGGCCCCCCGGGGGCTACCGAGCACGTCGCGGTCGACGAACTCGCCGCTGTGCGGGACATCGGCCTTCTCGTCGACGGCGGGGGTCACCAGCGGAAGGAGGCACGAGCGTGACGAGTCTCCCGGACGTTCTTGTGGTGTTCGGCGGCTACGGACGGGACTTCGCCGGCGCCGAGCGGATGGCGTGGCGGACGCTGGAGCGGCTGGCCCGGCCCGGTCGACGGGTAGCGGTGCTCACCGACAGCGTCGGCGCGACCGGTGAGCACCGCCCACGGGCTGTGCCGGTGTTCGGCAGTGAAGCCGACTTGCGCCGCGCATTACCGGGGTGGCGGCCGTCGGTGGTGCATGCCTTCGACCTCGCCCTGCCCGCCTGGGTGGAGGCGGCCGCGGAGCTGGCGGACCGCTATCGGGCCACGTTCGCACTCACGCCCGCGTCGGCCGTCCAGGTGTGGCCCGAGCCTGAAACCGCGGCGGCGCTGTGCCGCCGGGCGGACGTCCTGTTCACCCTCAACGACACCGAGAACACCGTCCTCACCGGATACGGAGTGCCGCCGTGGCGGATCCGGGCGATCCCGCACGCCGCCGATCTCGTCGGCACCCCGGACGCGAGCGGCTTCCGGCGCCGGTACGGAGTGGACGGTCGGATGGTGCTCTTCGCCGGACGGCGTACTGCCTCCAAGGGGTATCGGCGCCTGCTGGCCGCGACCGGGCCGGTGTGGGAACGCCTGCCGGACACGTGGTTCGCCTTCATCGGCTCGAACGCCGACGCCGACGCCGAAGCGGCGTTCCTTGCCAACGCAGCACCTCGGCTGCTCGATCTCGGCATGGTGGACGAGCAGACGAAGCACGACGCACTGGCGGCCTGCGACCTGCTGTGCCTCCCCACCGTGGCCGATGTCTTCCCACTGGTCTTCGTCGAGGCGTGGACCTGCGGCAGACCGGTGGTGAGCGGCGACTTCCCTGGGGTGGATGACGTGCTCCGGCCCGGTGTGGACGGTCTGGTCGCCGGACCGGGACCGTCCGGTCTGGCCACGACCCTGATCGACGCCCTGCGCGACGAGAAGGGGCTCGCGGCCATGGGACAAGCCGCACTGCTGCGGGCCGGCCGCGAGTTCGGCTGGGACAAGGTAGCGGCCGCGGTCGAGGGCGGCTACGGATCGGCGATCGGGAGGACCGGATGAACGACATGCCGCCGCCGTGGCGGGTTACCTTGGCGGACAACACGATCGGCGAACCGGAGATCGAGGCTGTCACCGCCGTGCTGCGCTCCCGCTGGCTCTCCGCCGGCGCGGTGACCCGCGAGTTCGAACACGACTTCGCCGAGCGGCTCGGTGTCCCCGACGCCGTGGCGGTCAGCAGCGGGACAGCGGCACTGCACCTCGCGGTCCTCGGCCTGGAGCTGGGACCCGGTGACGAGATCGTGCTGCCCGCGCTGAGTTTCGTCGCGGCCGCGGCGGTCGCCACACTCCACGGCGCGACACCGGTTTTCGCCGACGTGCGCTCCGAGGCCGACCTCACCGTCGACCCTGCCGACGTGGCTGCTCTGCTCACGGACCACACGAAGGCGGTCGTCGCGATGCACTACGGCGGTTACTCCGCCGATCTCGCCGCGCTGCGGGAGATCACCGCGCAGCGTGGTATCCGGTTGATCGAGGACGCGGCGCACGCTCCCGTCGTCCGTACCGGCGACCGGATGCTCGGTACGGTGGGCGACGTGGGTTGTTTCAGCTTCTTCGCCACCAAGAACGTCACCACCGGCGAGGGTGGGATGGTGGTGACGGCCGACCGATCGCTACTCGATGAGATCAGGCTGCTGCGCTCACACCACTTGACCCGGTCGACCTGGCAGCGCGCGCAGACCGGGCAAGCCGACTACGACGTCGACGGCGTCGGGCTCAACTACCGTCCCACCGAGATCTCCTCGGCGCTCGGCCGGATCCAGCTCGGACGGCTCGACCGGGATCGAGCACGCCGCCGGGAGCTGGTGGCGGTCTACCGTGACCGGTTGCGGAGGATCCCGGGCCTGGTGATCCCATTCGACGGACGCGACGACGACAGCGCTCACCACCTGATGGCGGTCCTGCTACCGCCGGGCAGCTCGCGGGACGATGTACGGGACACCCTGTCCGCGGCCCGGATCCAGACGTCGGTGCACTACCCGCCGACCCACCGGTTCACCCGTTACCGCTCCGTGGCGAGCAGGGCGTTGCCGATCACCGAGAGGATCGCACCTCGTCTGCTCTCACTTCCCTTGCACAGCCGCATGTCCGACGCTGACGTCGAACTCGTCGCCGACGTGCTGGACACCGCCCTGCCCCGGCCGCGGTGAAACCGTCCATGTCAGCCGCGTAGGTGCAGGACTCTCGGGTGGGTGTACTCCACCAGACCCCAGTAGCCGTACTCGACACCCATTCCCGACTGCCGGACGCCGCCGAAGGGCACATCCGGCCGGAGGTCACCATGGGTGTTGACCCAGGCTGTTCCACAGTCGAGCCCGGCGGCGACCAGGCGAGCGGTCTCTTGGTCGCCCCATACCGAACCGCCGAGGCCGAACTTCGTCGCGTTGGCCCTGTCGACGGCTTCGTCCACTGAGGAGTAGGCGATGACCGGGAGCACGGGACCGAATTGTTCGTCTTTCTCGAGCCGGGTGCCCGGCGGCAGGTTCGTCACGATCGTCGGCGGATAGAAATGGCCGGGGCGATCGAGGGCGACGCCACCGGTGACGATCTCGGCGCCCGCGTGGGCCGCCTCGGTCACGAAGCCGTGCAATCTGGTCAGCTGGGGTTCGCTCACCACCGGGCCGAGGTCGGTCGCTGGGTCGGTTCCCGCCCCGACCACGGTAGCTTTCGCTTGTGCGGCAAAGGCTTCGATGAACGCCGGCCGATCGGCTGCTGGGACGTAGACTCTTTTCACCGCGGCGCAGAACTGACCGCTGTTGGTCATGGCGCTCGCGTAGAGCCGCTCGGCGGTCGTGGCGATGTCGGCTCCGGGAAGCACGATCGCGGCGTCGTTGCCACCCAGTTCCAGCACGACCCTGGCGAGCCGGGCGGCGGCGGAACACGCGATCGCCGTACCGGTCTCGACCGAGCCGGTGAAGGAGATCAACCGGACGTCCGGGTGCTCGCACAGGGCGGCACCCAGTCGACCCCCGCCGGTCACCGCCGCACAGACACCCCGCGGCAGCACCTCGGAGAGCAGCTCCGCCATCCGCGTGGTCGCCAGCGGTGTCAGCGGGGACGGTTTGAGCACCACCGTGTTCCCGGCCAGCAGCGCGGGGGCCAGTTTCGTCACCGCCAGGATGAGCGGGAAGTTCGACGGCGCGATCGCGGCGACCACCCCGTGCGGAACGTGCTCGACGGTGATCCGGCTTCCCCCATCGGCGACTGTTTCCGGTTCGAGTGAGAGTGCGGCGGTGTGGTCGAACCAGCCTGCCGCGAGGTCGACCTCGACGTAGGCCGATCGCAAGGGTTTGCCCTGTTCCCTGGTGAGCAGGGTGGCCAGTTCCTCCCGGCAGGCCGCGATCGACGCACCACAGTCCCGCAGGGCGGCCCGGCGGGAATCCGACGGACTTCGCGCCCAGTGCGGTTGGGCGGCCGAGGCGGCGGTGACGACCCCGCCGAGTTCCGACGGCGAGGTCGCCGCGATCTCGGCGAAGACGGAACCGGTCGCGGGATCCTCCACGGCGATCAGGTCGGTGGCGGCACCGCGCCCCGGTTGAAACGTCATCGACCGCTCCCGCCACTCGACTGCACCGGCCGTTTCCAGCCTGACCGGGAACTCCGCGATCGGGAAGGTGTCCTTGTGACCTGCCCGGCCGGCCAGGTGTTTCGCGCGCTCCAGGGCCGCTTGTCCAGCGTCCGTCCTGTTGCGACCGTGAACCGACGGTGTTCGTGGATCGCTCGTCCTCGCGGAGGTGACGCGTTGGTGCTCAAGGCATACACGGCGGCGGTGATGTCGATGATGGCCGCGGCTCACCCGGACGTCGGCGGCACCGTCACCGACGCCGCACAGGCGCGCCGCATCCACGCCGAAGCCCGGTTCCCGCCCGGCCCGTCCGTCGCGTCCGTCGAGGACGTCGACCTCGACGGCGGTCTCTCGGTACGCGTCTACCGGCCGCGAGATCCCGGCACCGGAGGTGACCTGCCGGTGGTCGCGTACTTCCACGGAGGCGGGTTCGTGCTGTGCGACCTCGACACCCACGACGGCGTGTGCCGGATGATCGCGGCGAGGACACCGGCCGTCGTGATCGCGGTGCACTACCGGCGCGCTCCCGAGCATCCGTTCCCCGCCGCGGTCGAGGACGCCTACCGCGCGGTGCGCTGGGCGTCGGAGAACGCGGCGGCCTACGGCGCCGCTCCGGACCGGCTCGCAGTCGCGGGAGACAGCGCGGGCGGCACTCTCGCCACCGTCGCCTGCCTGATGGCGCGGGACCAGGGCGGACCGTCCATTCGCTTCCAGCTGCTCGTCTACCCGGTGACCGACTGCTTCGCACCGAGGACCGAGCATGCCCGGGGATTTCACCTGACGCGCCGCCAGATGACCTGGTTCATCGAGCAGTACCTCGCCGACCCCGCCGACGGAGGACAGCCCTACGCGTCACCGCTGCGTGCCCCAGACCTGAGCGGCCTGCCGCCGGCGCTGGTCCTGACCGTCGAGCACGACCCCCTGCGCGCCGAGGGCGAAGCCTACGCGCGACGACTGGCCGACGCCGCCGTCCCGGTCACCCTGCACCGGGTCGACGGCTTGTTCCACGGCGTGTTCGGGCTCTCGGGGCTCTTGCCCGAGGCAGGCGAACTGGAACACCGGGCGGTCTCCGCGCTGAGAGACAACACACGCTCGACCACGACGAGAAGGGGATGAGATGCACGATCAGGCGATCGACCTGGTGCCGGCCATCGGCAGGGTGATGGGCGAGGTGTTGACCCGTGAACCACTGGACGGCGGCGACGACTTCTTCGCCTGCGGAGGCGATTCCGTCCGGGCGGTGGAGGTGCTCCAGCGGCTGGCTTCGGAACACGGTCCGGCCGGAGAGGAGGCGTCGGACATCTTCCAGGCCCAGTTGCTGCTCGCGATCTTCGACGACGCCTCGCCCGCGGCGCTGGCGTCGGTGATCACGTCCTATGTGGACTGAAAGGGCGGCGACGCCGGTACGCGCGGTGCTGCGGGCGAGGCTGAAATGGAACCGGGAGCGGGTGCCGGACCGGACCGCCTTGCGGGTCGCCACCGCGACCGGCTGGGACCACACCACCTGGGCGGAACTCGACCACGCGGTCGCCCAGGTCGAGCGACGCGCGACCGGGCTTCCCGGCGGGCCGGTCGTCGTGGTGGCCAACGGCGACGCCGACAGCGTCGCCACGCTGTTCGGCCTGATGACGTCGGGAGTGGACGTCGTGGTGCTGGAATCACAGTCGTCCACAGTGGACGACCCTCGTTCGGTGGTGCACCGGATCGGCGCGTCCACTGTGGTCGGTGTACCGGAGCGGCCACACCGGGCCTGGCGTGCGGAGGCGGCACCGCCGGGCACCGCCGGGTTCGGCGCACCGGACGGCGAGGTGTTGCAGCTGACGTCCGGGTCGACCGGTGAACCGAAGCTGGCCCGCCAGCCGCTTCGCAACGTGTTGTCAGGTGCGTTGACCTACCGGCGGACCTTCGAGCTGACCGCGGACGACTCAGTCGTCGTCGCCGTCCCCGTCGCGCATTCGTTCGGTCTGATCGGCGGACTGCTCGCGTCCTTGGTGTCCGGGGCGGATGTGTGGACGTTGCCCCGGTTCACCGTTCGCAGGGTGGTCGAGGCGCTCGACGGTGGTGCCACGGCACTGCTGGCCACGCCGCTGGCCTACCGGTTGCTGATCCCGGCGCTGCCCGCGGCGGAGCGTGCGCTGAGAGTGGCGTTGTCGTCCGGCGCACCGCTCACCGACGAGCTGGCGAACGGTGCGCGACGCCGTCTGGGATGTCCCGTGCGCCAGGTTTACGGCAGTACTGAGACGGGGTTGATCGCCTGCCATCCGGCGTCGGCGACGGTGTGGCCCGCCGGTTCGGTGGGCACCGCGCCGCCGGGAACGGAACTGCTGGTCGACGAAGCGGGAAGGGTGCTGGTGCGAACTCCGACCCTGTACGAGGGCTACGCGGGCGCGACCGGCGCGGTCCGCGTCGAAGACGGCTTCTACGACACCGGTGACACGGGTCGCATCGAGGACGGCCACCTGTTCCTCACCGGCCGCAAGACGACGTTCGTCAACGTGGGCGGGAGAAAGGTCAACCCGCGACGGATCGAACGATTCCTCGGTGGGACGCCGGGTGTGCGGGATGTCGCGGTCTACGGCGACACCGACGACAGGACCGGTGAGCAACGCCTGCACGCCGCGGTGGTGCTCGCGCCGGGCACGACCAAGGGGGACGTGTTGGCGTCCTGCCGCGAACTCGGATTGCTGCCTTACGAGACACCCCACCGCCTGGTGGTGCTGGAGCGCGTACCGCGGACGGCGATGGGGAAGGTCGACGCGCGGCGACTACGGGAGGCGCTCGGCGCCGTCCGCGACGACGAGAGCGAGGGAGTCACATGAATCATCCAGGAGCCTCTCCGGGCAGCGGCCCGATCGCCGTGATCGGCTTGGGGTACGTCGGACTGCCACTGGCACTGTCGTTCGCGCGACAGGGCAGGACGGTGGTCGGGGTGGAGACGGACCCCGAGGTCAGATCGTCGCTGGCCGCCGGCCGTCCGCGGTTCCACGAGCCGGGGGTGGCCGAGCTGCTGAGGGAACAGCTGGGGGAGCGGTTCACGGTCGCGGCGCAGCCGCCGTCATGGCCGGACGCGGTGGTGATCTGCGTCGGCACCGCCGTGGACCCGGAGACGAAGCGGCCGAATCTGGCCCATCTGCGCGCCGCCGTCGACGACATCGCGCCACGGTTGGACGACGACACACTGGTGGTCGTCCGCAGCACCGTGCCGGTGGGCACCACTCGGAAGCTGGTGCGTGCCCGGCTGCGGGACCGGGGTGTCGATCCGCTGCTCGCGTTCTGCCCGGAACGCACGATCCAGGGGCGCGCGATGGCGGAGCTGTCAGAACTGCCCCAGGTCATTGGCGCGATCGACGAGCGGTCCCTCGCCAGGGCGAAGGAGTTGTACGCGCCGGTCGCTCCGGATCAGGTTCCGGTGTCCAGCCCGGAAGCCGCAGAGCTGGTGAAGCTCGTCTGCAACGCGCATACCGATCTCATCTACGGTTTCGGCAACGAGGTCGCGTTGATCGCGGAGGCACTCGGGGTCGACGCCAGTGAGGTCATCGCGTCGGCGAACCTGCGGTATCCGCGGCCGGATCTGTGTCGTCCGGGATATGTCGGAGGCAGCTGCCTGACCAAGGATCCGTACCTGCTGGCGCATTCGGCCGAGGAAGCCGGTTACCACCCGCCGATGGTCGCCGCCGCCCGTGAGGTGAACGAGCGGGTCCCGCGGGCGGCGGTGCAGCACGTGCTCGCGGCGCTGGCCACGGCGGGGCGTTCGGTCAAGGACGCGAAAGTCCTGGTGTGCGGCGTCGCCTACAAGGGCCACCCGGAGACCGACGATGTGCGTGGTTCGGCCGCGATCGATGTCGTCCGGCTGCTCGGGGGCCGGGTGGCGGAGCTGGCGGGCCACGACTACGTGGTCGGCGCCGAGCCGACCGCGCGGATCGGCCTCACCCCCGCGTCACTCGACGAGGGGATGGCCGACGCCGACGCCCTGATGGTCCTTGTCGACCACCCCCGCTACACGCGGGAGATCACCGCCGAAGCGGTGCGGGCGCGGATGCGTCCGTCGGCCACCGTCGTCGACATCTGGGGCGTGCTCGAAGACGAGCTCGGCGCTCTTCCGGACGTGAACTACCGGAGGCTGGGCAATGGGCGCTGAACGGGTCATGATCACCGGCGGCGCCGGGTTCGTCGGGCTGCACCTGGCCCGGCACCTCGTCAGCGGGGGCAGCGAAGTCACCCTCGTGGACGACTTCTCCCGTGGACGGCAGGACGAGAACTTCCGCGAACTCGGCGAGCACGTCGCGCTGTTCGAGCACGACCTCCGGGAACCGTTGCCGTTCGACCCGCCCGACGACGGATTCGACGCCGTCTACCACCTCGCGGCGGTCGTCGGGGTGGCCAGGGTCAGCCAGAACGCGGCATTGGTGCTCGACGTCAACCTCCGCTCGGCGCTGAACGTACTGGAGTGGTGTCACCGGTACCCGCCGGGAGCGTTGTTCCTCAGCTCCACCAGTGAGGTCGCCGACGGCGCCGCCGGCCTCGGCCTGACGGCGTACCCGACGAAGGAGGACGGACCGTTCGCACTCGCGGCTCCCGCCGCCCCGCGCGCTTCGTACGCGCTGAGCAAGGTGGTCGCGGAATCCCTGTTCCGGCAGAGCGGTCTGTCGCGCGTGCGGATCGGGCGGTACCACAACATCTACGGCCCGCGGATGGGAGACGAACACGTGATCCCCCAGTTCGTCGCACGCGCGCTCGGGAGGCTCGATCCGTTCCCCGTCTACGGCGGTACACAGGCCCGCGCGTTCTGCTACATCGAGGACGCGATCGACGCGACCGTAGCGCTCACCCGGCTCCCCGATGCCGACCCGATGGTCGTGAACATCGGGAACGACCGGGAGGAGATCCGGATCGACCGGCTCGCCGACAAGGTCGTCACGCTCGCTGGTTACCGGCCGGCACTCGACATTCACCCGGCACCGGCAGGGTCGCCCGAGCGGCGGCTGCCCGACCTCGGCAGGCTGCGCGACGCCGTGGGATACCGACCGCGGGTGAGCCTGGACGAAGGGTTGCGCCGCACCTTCGAGTGGTACCTCGCCGAGCGCACCCGGACCGAGCCATGACCGGGTTCACCGTGCGTGCGGGCCGATTGCTGCGCGACGGCGAGGACTTCGTCCCGGTCGGGGTCAACTATCACCCCTCGGTGGCGGGCTGTCGCATTTGGACGGACTGGGATCCGCACGCGCTGCGGTCCGACTTCGTCCGGATGGCCGCGGACGGCTTCGACACCGTGCGCCTGTTCGTCTTCTGGCGCGACTTCGAGCCCGAGCCCGGCGTTTACCGCGACGAGTCGTTCGAACGGCTGCGTGACGCGGTGCGGTTCGCCGGAGAAGCGGGGCTGGTGTGCGTGCTGTCCCTGCTGACGATCTGGATGAACGGGCAGCGGCTGGATCTGCCGTGGCGGCGGGGCAGGGATCTCTGGCTGGACAAGGGCATGCTCGAACGGCAGGTCGAGTTCGCGAAACGGGTCGCCGGGTCGCTACGCGGCCTTGGCAACGTGCTCGCCGTCGACCTCGGCGACGAGGTGTCCAACGTCGAGCCCGCCGCGGCCGCGGCGCTGTCCCGCACGGATGTCGCCGGGTGGCACTTGCTACTGGCATCGACGTTGCGACGTGAACTGCCAGGCGTGCTGGTGACTCAGGCCAACGACGCCACGGGTGTTTTCGGCGGCTCGCCGTTCGGAGTGGACAACGCGGGAGGCCTGGATCTCATCGCTGTCCACGGATTCCCGACCTGGGCGCCAGGATCCATCGAGTCGACCATGTCGTACAAGGCGACTTCGCTGGTGCCCTTCCTCGCGCGGTTCGCGGGGGCGTACGGCCTGCCTTACGTCGACGAACTGGGTGGTTACGGGGTGAGCGACGAGGTCGCGGCCCGGTACCTTGGCGCGGCCGCGGCGGCGGCGCTCGCCAACGGCGCCGCCGGGCTCGCCGTGTGGTGCTGGCAGGATCTCACCTCGGCCACCGAGCCCTACGACCAGCGCCCTGGCGAGCGCCACACCGGGCTGCGCCGGATCGACGGCAGCCCGAAGCCCGCGCTCGCCCGGCTGAGCCGGGTAGCGGCGTCGGCGACGGAGCTGGCGGGCTTCTCTCGCGGAGGTACCGCGTCCATCGCGCTGTACCTCCCGGAGGCCGTCCGCGCCGGACGGGGCTCATATCTGGACCCGGATTCGGGAACCGTCGCGTCGTTCTACGCGTACCTCCTGCTCAAACGCGCGCATCTCGACTTCGACGTCGTGTCCGGTCCGATCGACGGCTACCGGCTGGTGGTGTGCCCCTCCGTGACGAGGGTCGGCGCGGTGGACATCGAGCGGCTCGGTGCGTGCCTCGCGGACGGCGGCAGTGTCTATTACTCGCTGGGTGACCATCTGCACGGTTTCCCCGGCGACGCGGTGGCCGGCGTGCGGCTTCAGGACTTCCGCCGGTGCGCGGACGGGCGGGAGTCGTTGCGCTGGGGCACGGGCGAGTGGGCGTTGGACTGGGAGAAGGAGACCGCCTCGGACGTCGTGCCGACCACGGCCGACCCGGTCGGGTTCTACGGAGACGGCAGCCCCGCGGTGTTCGTCAACGCCGTCGGGCCGGGGCGGATGCTGTTCTGTGGCGCGCCGGTGGAACGGCAGCTCGACCGGCCGGGACGTCTCGATGCCTGGGGAGGTGAGCGGTTCTACCGTCGGATCGCCGAGTTCGCCGGTGTCCTCCCCGACGTCGACTGCACGCTGCCGGAGGTGGAGGTGGTGCCCGCCAGAGCCGATCCAGGCGGGGCCGCGCTGGTCGTCAACCACGGCGCCGAACCGGCGCGAGTGGTCCTGAGCTGGCGGACGGGCGCCACGGCGGAGGTGGAGCTCGAACCGAAGGACTGGCGGATCGTCCCGGCCGGAACGGGGGTGTCCGGATGAGGGGCGTGGTGTACCACGGGCCGGGAGACGTCCGGGTGGAACCGGACCTGCCGATGCCGACGGTGCGAGGACCTCGGGACGCGGTCGTCCGGGTCACCAAGACGGCGATCTGCGGTACCGACCTGCACCCGTACCGAGGTGAGATTCCGGGGTTCGAGTCTGGCACGGTACTTGGACACGAGTTCACCGGCACGCTGGTCGAGGCCGGATCGGGGGTCTCTTTACATGTGGGGCAAAGGGTCGTCGCCTCGGACATTGTCGCATGTGGACGGTGCGAACGGTGCGCGCGTGGCGAGCATTACCAGTGTGAGCTGGTGACCCTGTTCGGCTACTCGACCGTGGTCGGTGCCGCCCTGCCCGGTGGCCAGGCGGAGTACGTGCGTGTCCCGTACGCGGACGTCGTCCTGGCCGCCGTACCCGACGATCTCACCGACGAGGAAGCACTGTTCGCCGGTGACATCCTGTCCACGGGATACGCCGCGATCCAGGCCACCGCGATGCTGCCGGGACAGGTCGTCGCGGTGGTGGGCGGCGGGCCGGTCGGGCTGTGCGCGGCCATGTGCGCCATCGCCGCCGGCGCCGCTCGGGTCGTCGTGACCGACCTCGACCAGGAACGCCGGGAACGCGCGAACCGGCTCGGGTTCACCGCGTCGTCGCCCGCCGGACTCAGCGCGGCGCTCGCTCGCGCCGGTGCGCCGGATGGCGCACCGGCGGTGGTCGAGGCGGTCGGGACCGATGCCGCGCTGGCCGCGGCCGTGCGCGCCGCCCGCCCGTGCGCCACGATCGCCGTCGTTGGCGCGCACCACGCACCGGATCTGCCATTCCCCGCGGGCACGGCTTTCGCCAGGGAACTCACGGTGAGATTCGTTGTCGGAGACCCGATCCGATACCGGGACCAGGTGTTGGCGCTCGTCCGGGCGGACCGGCTCGACCCGGCCGCCCTCGTGTCGCACCGCATGCCGCTTTCCGCCGCCGCCGAGGCCTATCACCTGTTCGACCGGCGCGAGGCCTTCAAGGTGGTTCTCGACGCCTCCGGATGAGGACACCCGATCAGCGGTAGCCGTTCGTACCGCTCAGTGGCCCGCCCGTTCGCGCATTACCGAGGTCGGCGGGGGTCTGGGAACGTGAGGACATCAGCAAGCGAGGAGGACGGATGACGGCGTTGGCGGCGGTATCGGTGCATCTGCCGGAGGAGGTCACGTCGATCACCCCGTACCTCGCCGATGTAGGCCTCAGCCCGGCGCAAATCAAGCTGTACCACAGGTTCTACGGATTCTCCCGGCTACGGCTCGCACCGTCGGAGTCGATCACCGAGCTGATGCTCGCCGCCGTGGAAGGGCTCGACGCGTTGCGCGGCAGGGAGAACCACGTGCGGTACCTCGTGCAGGCCAAGACGATTCAGCTCGCCGCGCCCTATCCCCGCAACCCGTTGCACGAAGTTCGCGAGGCGCTCGGTCTCGACCACGCGATCGCCTTCTCCCTCACCCAGCACGCCTGCGCGTCCGGACTGCTCGCCGTCGACCTCTGCGGCAAGCTCCTCGCCGCGGACGGCGACCCGGACGCGCTGGCGCTGATCCTGTTGGGGGAAAAGGCGTTCACGCCTTCCGCGCAGCTGATCGCGGACTCCGCGATCATGGGCGAAGGGATGGCGGCCGTCCTGGTCACCGCGAGCGGCGAGCGGGACCGGTTGATCGGTTACGCGACCAGGACCCACGGCGAGTACCACACCGGTCCCTTTCTTTCTCCGGAACTGATGGCGACCTTCGATCGGCTCTACGCCCCCGCGCTCGCGGAGGTGATCCTCGCGGCGGTGGACAGGGCAGGACTGGAAGTGTCCGATGTGGACCTCGTGCTGCCGCACAACGTCAACCAGATGTCGTGGCTCCGGGTGGCGAAGTCGATCGGTCTGCCGAGGGACCGGATCCTGCTGGACAACCTGCCCGAGCTGGGGCACTGCTTCTGCGCCGACTCGTTCATCAACTACCGGACGGCGATCGAAGGCGGGCGTCTCCGCCGGGGAGCCCACTACGTGATGACGTCGGTCGGTCTCGGAGCGACCTTCGCCGCGATGGTCTTCCGGCATTGAGCCACGAGGACGACCGACTGCACCACCCACCCAGAGAAGAACGGCAGGCTGGAGGCAACAACCATGGAGTCGCACAGCGTCGAACGCGGCAAGATCGTCGAAACGGCCATCGGTCTGCTGGCGACGATGAGCCGGCGGGAGCCGGCGACCATGTCCGAGGAGACACGCCTGTTCGAGGAACTCGGCCTCGACTCGGTCAACACGTTGGAACTGCTGATGCAGCTCGAGGAGCTGCTGGACTTCCAATTCGACGCCGAAACGCTGGAGCAGCGGTATCTGGAAACCGTCGGCACCCTGGCCACCTACGTGGCCAAGCAGGCGAGTGTGTGACCGATGTACCTGGCGACTTCACCGGCGGTGGCGCCGATCGCACCGGAGTCCGGCAGACAAGTACCGTTGCGGCTGGAACGGGCCGCGAGCCGCGTCTTCGGCGAGGGCCGCCCCTACGATCCGGGCCTGATCCAGTACTTCGCCGATCTGGCAGCGCTGTACGGCCTGCGGCATCGGGACGACTACTTCACCCGCGTCCGCCGCAACACCTTCACCGACATGATCGGCGGTGTGCTGGCGGATCTGGCACCACTGGACGAGCCGTTCGACCTCGTCGTGCTCGCGCACAGTACGCCCGACGCCGAACCGGGCTGGCCCGCGTGCTTCGCCGCCGACGCGCTGCCTGGCGACCCGCTGGTGCTGGCGGTGTCGGATCAGGGTGCCGCGGCCGCTTTCACCGCGCTCCGGATCGTGGCCGACTACGCGACCGCGGACGGGTTCAATCGCGCACTTGTGCTGATCCTGGACCAGACCACCTTGATGGACGACGATCAGCCTGCCCCGCGCGAGGTGAGGCCCACTCACGACGCCGTGGTCGCACTGGTGCTGAGCCGTCACGCGGACGGCGGCGGCCCGGCGATCCGTTGCCAGGCCGACCTCGGGCGCGATGAGGCGATCGCGTCGGTGACCGCACTGCTGGCCGGCAGCCGGCCCGCGGCACTCGTGGCGGGACCCGCGGTCGGCGTCGAACGGCCGGGCGTCGATCTGGTGGTGGCCGAACCCGGCAGACCGTGCACGGGCGTCTGGGCCGCACTGGTCGATCGGCTCGGCGACTGGGACGCGGGACGCCGGGTGGTGCTGGCCGAATACGACCCGGCACTGCGCTATCTGGGAACCTGCTCGATCGAGACACCCCCGCGAGCGATCGCCCTGCGGTGGACGCGCTGCCGGGCGGTGACGCGGGGCGAGAGCATCGGCGCTGGATTCGACGTGCTGCTGGAGTCGTTCCCGGGCGGGCCCCCAGCGGGGCCGGGTGGGCATGTCCTCGTCCGGCGAGGGGAAGGCGAACCACCCGAGGACGACCTGCCCGCGACGTCAAGGGAATTACTCGCCGCCGAGGGCCTCGCCGTCGGAGAGCGCGATCCCCGCCCGGCCGTCGACGACGCGACGTGGTTGACCGGACTCGCCTGGCTGCGGCTGGGGGCGTCCGAACAGCTCACCGACCGGTGCGTCGCGTACCTGGGGGAGCGTGCCAGCGGCGAAGGCAGCCTTCTCGACCGGCAGCTGGTCGCCGGTCAACTGGCGGACGCCCTGATCGAGCAGTTCGAAATCGAGGCCGTACTCGGTGCGCCCGGCCTCGATCCGCCGACCCTGCGCCGGGTGCACCGCCGGATCACCGACGCAGACCGCCTCCTGTCGCGGCTGCTGGCGGCCAGCGGCTTCCTCAGCGACGGGCCGGGGCGGGTGGCCTACGTGTCCCAGCTGATCGCCGATGTCTGGCTCGGCACGGAGAGCACCGGGGAACGCGGATGACCGAACTGGATGACCGTCTGCTCGCGCTGCGAACGCACGCCCGTGGTTGGGCGGGTGATCTGCGTGCCGTCGCCCTGCGGCTCGAACGCGAGCCCGACCGGATCGTGGAGTCGCTCGGCCTGCCCGCGATGGACCACGTCGGATTGTTCCAGAGCCCGCCGCGGTTCCGTCCCGCGCCACTGGTCGTCGGGTCGCACCGGTTCACCGGGGACAGCCTGCTGGAGCAGGTGGTGCTCGTCGAGGAACTGGCCTGCGGTGATCTCGGGGCGCTGATGGCGGCGCCCGGCGCGCCGATGGCGGGACCGCTGGTCGCGCTGCTGGGTGACGAACAGCAGCAGGAGAGCTTCTTCGGCAGGCTGGCGTCCCGGCCGACCTGGACGTTCTTCGCGCTCACCGAACCGGGTGGCGGTTCGGCGGCCACCAGTCTCGAAACCCGTCTGCGTCGTGACGGCGACGGTTATCTGCTCGACGGCGTGAAGAAGTACATCGGCAACGCCTGCCGCGCCGGGGTCGGCGTGGTCTTCGCCCGGTCGGATCCGGGCCCGCTCGGCATCCGCGCGGTGCTCGTCGACGCCGAAGACGCCGGGTACTCCCCGGTCGCGTTGCCGACCCTCGGGTTATGCGCGGCGGGGCTGAGCGAACTCACGCTGCGCTCCGTCCGGCTGCCGTCGGAGCGTCTGCTCGGACGGCAGCTCTCGGCGGTCCGTCGCGGCATGCTGGGCTGGACCCGGACGTTCGACCGGCTCCGTCCCGTGGTCGCGGCGATGGGGATCGGTGTGGCGCGGGCCGCCCACGACTACGTGCGGGCGCACCGCCGGGTCCTGCGGGGCGACGAGCGCACTCGCTGGGAAGAGCTCGGGCTGCGGATCGACGCGGCGCGACGGCTCGTGCGGCACGCGGCCGTCACCGTCGACGCGAATCCGGCGCAGGGCCACCTGGCCTCGGCGGCGAAAGTGCGCTCCACCCGGCTGGCCGAGGACGTCACCCTCGCGGCGCTCGGATTCTTCGGTCCCGGCGCCCGGCTCGATCACCCGTTGCTCGACAAGTTCGCCAGGGACGCGCGCGGCGTCGAGTTCATGGAGGGCTCGGGCGACGTGCAGAAGCTCGCCGTCCACCACCAGCTCACCCGAGGGAGGACATCATGACTCAGCCGAACAAGCACGGCGGCCCAGGAGAGGCGGCTCCACCCATGCCATCCGGTCCGGGCGGCGGACCGCCGGATCCGGCGGGTGGTCCGCCTCCCGGTGGCGGCCCGCCGCCGTGGGCGGTGCCGGGGCCGGACCGCCGTTCGATCCGCGCCGCGCTCGCGCGGCTGGCCGTTCCCATGGTGCTGGCCGAGGTCATCGGTCTGCTGGTGGTGGTCGGCGTCCAGGCGTTGCTGGGCAGGATGGACGGGGACGCGCTCTACGTGCGTGCGCTGTACATGCCCGTGGCGAGCCTGTTCCTCGCGTTGTTCATCGCGTTCGACATCAGCAATCAGGTCGCCGCGGCCATCAACCGCGGCAGGGGACGGCCTCAGGACGTGGTGCCGATGGCGCTGAGTTTCAGCCGGATGTGGCTGGCGTTCATCTCGGCCCTCATCGTCGTGCTGGCGCTTGTCGCGCCGTTGCTCGCCGACGCGCTGCTGGTGCCGCCGTCGTCCCACGACCACTTCGTTTCCTTCGTCCGTTGGATGGCGCTGGCCGAGCTGACCTACGTCGGCGTGGTCCTCTGCGCGTCCAGCCTGCGCGGGTTCGGCCACGCGCGGCACAGCGCGGCGGTGATGCTGGTGGGAGCGGGTGTTCAGTTCGGCGGGGTGTGGGCACTGGGCATCGGCGCCGGAATGGGCGCGAGCAGTGTTCCGCTGTCGATCGCGCTGTCGTCGGTCGTCGGACTGGCGCTCGGCCTGTTCTTCCTGCGCCGCACCGGTCTATGGCGGCCGGGGCAGCCGAAACCGTGGCAACCGGACGCCGTCCGGCATCTGCGGCAGGTCGGTCTGCCGGTGGCGACCACTCAGGTCATCCTGTTCGGCTCCAACCTCGTGCTGCTGCGGGTGCTCGGGGTTTTCGATCCTACGGTGGTCTCGGCCTACTCCGGCGCGTCGAGCCTGCAGATCCTGGTATTGATGCCCGGTATCGTCCTTGGCTCGGCGACGGCCATCGTGCTCAACCAGCAACGGGGGGCAGGCAAGGCCGAGTGGCTGCCCGGAACGCTCCGCGCCGGCCTGGAGATCGCGATCGGGACCTACGTCGTGCTCGGCGTCGCGGTGTGGGCGGCGAGCGGACCGCTGGGTTCGCTGATGTCCGACGTGCCCGAGGTGTCCCACCAGACCGCGCTGTACCTTGGCACGATCGGGCTGACCTATGTCCTGCAGGGGCCGGTCCTGTCCTCGCTGAACATCATGGAACAGATCGGTTCCGGGCTGGTCGCGGTGTTGTTGAACATCTTCTATTACGTGGTCATCGTGGTCGCCAGTGCGCTGGTCGTTGCCGCGGTGCACGACCCGGTCGCCTTCTACCGCACGGTGGCGTTGGCCAACCTGGCGGGAATCACCGTCGTAGTGGCGGTGGTGGTCGTGGTCCGCAGGGCGAGCCGGATCGAGTCGGGGCAGCCCTGACGTGCGGTTTGGCACGGTCGTGCCGTCGCGGACGGCGGACCGCTGCCGCACATTTGGCATGGCCGGTCAGTGATTCTGCCGGGCCGGGCGCCGAAACCCGCTGCTATCAATGAGAAGCGGCGTTGTTCCGGCCGCAGCGGCACGAGCCGCGACGAGGGGAAGGGGCACAGCCATGACGCATACCGTTCCGGTCGCCGAGGACGCCGGCATGTTCAGCATCGCACTCCTGTCCGGCAACGAGGTCCTGCGGCACGGGCTGGAAATCGTGTTGAGGTCCGTACCCGGTGTCGGGACGGTTCACCGGTGCGGCAGCCGGGAGGACATCGACGGGCTGGCCGCGCTGCCGGTACTGGACTTCGTCATCGTCGCCTCGGCCGACGCGCGGTGGCTGGACAGCGTCGCGGGCGCGTTCGCCGCGAAGACGAAGATCCTCGTGGTGATCGACGAGATGTCGGTCACCGGTCCGGTTCTGCCCACCTCGGTTCCGGTGGACGGCTTCCTGTCCCAGCAGGACCTGTCCGCCGAGACACTCGGCGACGGCCTGCGCCGGTGCGCGCTCGGCGAACTGCCGATGCCTTCGCGGCTCGCCCGGGAGTTGCTGTTCAGGGCGGACGACCCCACCTCGCGTCAGCGGATGCGCGCGGTGAAGCTGACCAGCCGTGAGACCGAAGCGCTCTCCCTGCTGGTGAAGGGGCTGAGCAACAAGCAGATCGCCCGGCGCCTGACCATCTCGAGCCACGGCGCGAAACGGCTCGTGGGCAGCATCATGTTGAAGCTCGACTCGCCGAACCGGACGACCGCCGCGGTCAACGCCATCAAAGCCGGCCTTCTCGACGATCACTGAGGGGACGTAGGACCATGACCGCTGACCTGTCCGACGAGCGCGAATCCTTCGCCGAAGTCGCCAAGACAGCACTGTGGACGGCCGCCGCGCGGGCACGGGAGAGTCGTCGCGACGACAGACTCTTCGACGATCCGTTCGCGGCGACGCTCGCCGGCCAGGAAGGCGTCGCCCTGCTGTCCCACTTCCACCCGTCGCACGCGGCCGACGACGGCAACCCATTCCTTGCGATCCGGACCCGCTGGTTCGACGAGTTTCTTCTGCGGTCAGCCAAGCCGGGGTGCCAGGTCGTAGGTCTTGGCGCGGGTCTGGACACCAGGGCGTACCGGCTGGACTGGCCCGAAACGGCCGTCGTGTTCGAAGTGGACCAGGCGGACTTGCTGTCCTACAAGGAATCCCGCCTGTCGATGATCGGCGCGGAAGCTCGCTGCGAGTGTCGCCGGGTGCCGGTGAACCTCACCGACGACTGGGTTGGCGCTTTGTCCGACAACGGTTTCGATCCGGCCCGGCCGACGATCTGGTTCGCCGAGGGGCTGCTGTTCTACCTCCCCGAGTCGCTGGCCAGGAACGTGGTCGCGCGCACCGCCGAGCTGTCCGCACCCGGCAGTCTGTTCGCGGCCGACCTCATCGGCACCGGAATCTTCCGCTTCCCCTACCTGAAGCCGTTTCTGGGGAAACTGGAGGCGGCGGGCAGCCCGTGGCGCTTCGGCACGGACCGGCCCGGCGGGTTCGTCCAGAACTGCGGCTGGCTGGTGGACGAGGTCGTCGAACCGGGTGCTCCGGCGGCCGATTATGGGCGGTGGCCCGCCTCCGTGGCGCCGGAGACGCTGCGCGACTTGCCCCGTAGCTACCTCGTCGAGGCGGCTGTCTAGACCGTGTCTCCCCGTTCGGCGCTCGGCACTGTTCCCGATGTCGCCGCTAGAGCCAAGAAGGTTCTCTTGAGGGGTGAGGCGAAGGTGTCGTGAGGTCGGGCGGGTCGCGAAAGCCACCGTGGGGACGTGGGATGTCCCGAAAGAGGCGGGCCTCTGAATGTCCACAAAGGACACTATTCGACAGTTGGATATCCGTTTGATGTGTATATGTACGATATTTGAGAGGGGTCGTGAGTGATTTGGGGGTTTATAGAGGGGTAAGGCAACGGTGGCAGGTTGCGAAAGTGGCTTTCGCAACGTCAGGGTCCCTCGCCGAATCCACGGCCCTGCGCAAAGCGCCCGAATCGGGCACGGTGAACCCCGGAAGTGTCCCCTGTGGACAGCCGAGAAGGTGCCAGGCCACGGTGGCGAGCCCACCTCTGCCAGCCGGCACCCACTGACCAGCGGATATGCGACTTTGCCGAGACCCTGACGCTGAGGGTGGTGAAGGAGCCTTCACTACCCTCCGAGGCACGTCCTGGTGACACCGAGACAACCGTGACGCCCCTCGCCTGCTTCACGCCGTTCCCAGGTACATGAAGGCCCCCTTCCTTGCGCCTAGGTACAGGAAGGGGGCCTTCATGTACTCCAAAGGAACCCTCGTGCGGCGCCGTCCTTCAGCCAGTTCACCTTCACCTGAGAGTGAAGACCCTGGTCGGACCGTCTACCTGACCCCCCGGTCGTAGGTGCAGCTCACCGCGAGCGGGAAACAGGACCACCGTGGCCACCGTGTGCTCGTGACGGATGTCGCCGTTCGCGGCGACGTACACGGGCGGCGCCGACAGCAGCGCGAAGTGCTCCGCGGCGCTCGCGTTCGCGCGCAGCCCGGCGAGGCCCGTGACGCAAGCTTCGAGCCGCCGTACCGAAGAGCGGCGAGCGAACCGGTTCACCTCGTCCTGAGCCGTCAAATCCGGGTGCAGGATGTGGTTCGTATGCGCGATAGCCGGTGCGGAGACGGTCCGTATCCGGCCGTCCACCAGCTCGACCCATGCCGCGCGGGACCGGTCGCAGAGCACGAGGTTGCGTGAACTGGCCAGTGGCAGGGTCTGAAGCAGCTCGACGCCCTCCTTCACGTCACGGGCGTGGTCGAGGAGGTACCGGACCGCGAGATAGGGCGGTACTCCCGGTTTCCAGGTCCCTCCCACGATCAGGTTGATGCCGATCGCCAGCCCGGCGTCGTTCAGGCCGAGGTAGCCGAGCTGACCACCGAAGCTGAGCACGAGGGCGCGGCCGGGCGAACCGTCGCGCGCCACCTCGAGGACGGCGATCTGGTCTGCGAGATCGCCATTGAGATCGACCGTCTGCGCCAGTACCGGGGTGCCGTGCCCCACCCGCGCGTAGGCGGTGCAGTCGCCGTGAGCGGGCACCCTACGGTAGCCCAGTATCTCGCGCCGTGCCTGCAGCAGTACCGCCTCCCGACGGCTCAGGCCCGCCCCTTCCGCCAATCCGTCGATCTCGTCGGCAAGCTCCGGCACCGCGGCGGCGATCGCCGTCCGGTAGGCGTCGATCGTGGGACCGAGCGTGGCCGGCGACACGGGCCGCCACAGTATCCGGTTGAGACGGCAGAGATCATCGTCGAGGAAAGCCCGCAAAGCGGTCGCGCGAGCCGTTCCATGCGCACGTCCCCGGGTACGGGCATCGCCCTCGACGCGGACGAACGGAACGTCCGGTACGCGGGTCATCCGGGAGTGATCTTCGGCTGCCGTTCGAGCTGTTCCTTGATCCGCGGCCACTCGGCGCGCAGGACGCTGAAGAACACGGCGTCCCGGCGTCGTCCTCCGGGCATCGGGTTGAAGCTGCGCAGCGTGCCTTCTTCGCGGGCACCGATGTTGCGCAGCGCGCTACGTGCCTGCACGTTGAGCCGGTCGGTTTTGAACTCGACCCGTTCCGCCCCCAGGCGTTCGAAGGCGTGTTGGAGCAGCAAGTACTTCGCCCACCGGTTCATCCCCTTGCCGCGGAAATCACGGCCGAGCCACGACCACCCGATCTCCAGCCTGCCGTCGCGTTCGGCCAGATTGCCGTAGCTCATGCTGCCCGCGGCGCGACCGCCACGTTTGTCGGTGACCAGGTAGACGACCCGTGTGCCGTTGGTGTGGTCGGCGAGCGTGGCGTCGAAGAAGGCTTCGAAGTCGGCATCGGTCTCGACGCGGGAGACGAAGAAGCGCCAGATGTCCGGGTCCATCGCGATGGACCGCACCGCGGCCCGATCCTCGGCCACGATCGGCCGCAGGAGTACGTACTCGTTGTCCAGGGTCGTAGCCGCCAGTTCCAGCCAGCTCATGCCGTTCCTTTCGAATCCGCCGAGTCCGTTCCGCTCATGGTGCCCTGGTAACGCCCGTTCTGTCGTTCACCTCGTTCTCGTGAGCGGCGAGGATCGCCGCACGCCTCGGTTTGAGTTGCGCGGTCAACTGGCCGTTCGCCACGCTGAACCGCTCGCGGGCGAGCACGATCTTGGCGATCCGTTCATCCCGTTCGACCGTGGCGTTCGTCCGCGTCACCCAATCCGTGATCGCGTCGAGGTCGGGCGGACGGCCGACGGCCGAAACCACGGCGACCAGGTAAGTCCGGGAGGGGCAGAAGATGACGCACTCGTCGACCGCGGGGCATTCCCGCAGCCGTTCCTCGATGGGCCGCACGACGATCTTGCGGGCGTTGTCGAGCACGATGACGTCGTCGGCGCGGCCGCGGATGTAAAGGAAACCGTCGCCGTCGAAATAGCCGAGGTCACCGGTGCGGACGGTGCCGTCGGTACCGAACACCTCCTCCGAGGCGCCGGGCGGTCCGTACTCGTACCTTGTGTTCACCGGGTGGTCACCGCGGACGCTGATCACCCCTTCGGCGTCGATCAGGACCTCCTTGCCGGGCACGACCTTTCCGACACTGCCGATCCGCCAGGCCCCGGGGTGGTTCTTGGTGACGATGCAGGTCTCGTTCAAGCCGTAGCCCTCGAAGATGGGCAGGCCCACGTCGCTGAAAAAGCGCAAGGTCGCCGGGCCGGCAGGGGCGGAGCCGGTCCACAGATACCGGATTCGGGGGCCGAAGAACCGTTGCGCGGCGATGGGGAGAGCCGCGGCGGGGTCTGCGGGCGAGATCCTGGCGGCCAGCGACTCGATCCGGCGCCGCATCACCTCGTAGAAGGCCGGGATTCCCATGACCACGCTCGGCGCGGCGCGCCGTAGCGTGGCGAACGCCGCGTTGTGCGTGCTGATCGTGACGTCGTGGCCGTGCAGCAGAGCCGAGTAGATCCAGTACCGTTGCTGGAGCAAGGACAGCGGCAGGAAGACGAACAGGTGGTCGTCCGGTCCGTGGGAGAACAGCTGCTGAACCGCGCGCAGCGAGCTTTCGATGCTGCCTACCGTCGCGGCCAGTCCCTTCGGCTCGCCGGTGCTGCCCGAGGTGAACTTGATCGTCGTCACGTCGCCGGGCCGGTGGCTCACGGGTGACGGCGTGGTCCCGGCGTCCATCCATCGGCGTACCTCGGCCATGTCGTGGACACCGGGCGCGTCCACCGGTGTGTCGGTGAACAGCAGACGCAGGCTGTAGCGCGAGAGAAGCGCGGGATCAACCCTGAACTTCTCCGGTTCCAGTCCCGCGGTGACGACACCGAGCCGGAGCGCGGCGAGGTCCAGCAGCACCCATTCGAGGCTGTTGCTCCCGTGGATCCCGATGCGGTCTCCTCGGACGACACCGAGTTCGGCCAGCCCGCCGGCCACGTGTCCGGCCAGCTCCTGAAGCCGGCTGAGATCAAGCGATTCCGACCCGCCGAAGCGGGTGAAGGTGATGTGACGATCGCTGCGGGCACGGTCGGTGGCGAGGCGGTCCAGCAGTGACTCGCTCACTCGTCCGCCTCCTCGGCGAAGAAGACGCGCCCGGCGAGGTCGACGCGGGCCCCGGGGGAGAGCAGTTCCACGGCCGACGGCCAGCGTTCCGGTGGCGTCAGCCCCAGTGCGCCCGCCAGACGATGGGCGAAGCGGGGCATCACCGGCGCGGCGCAACCGGCGAGCAACCGCGCGGCCGCCAGTTCCAGCGCGATAGCGGTACGGGCCTGATCGCTCCAGCCCGGCAGCCGGCTGCCGGGTTCCTCTCGTCCGGCGAACGCGCGGGCGTCCTGAACCAGCGCGGTCAGGCCACGGGCGGCCTGGTTGAGGGAGAAGCCGTCCGGGCCGAGACTGCCGGTCAGCGCCCGGAGCCTGTTCTCCAGATCGGCGAGGAAGGCCGTGTGCTCGGGTGTCCAGGTACCGGTGTCCGGAGCGTGGCCGCCGTACCGCTCGTCGACCCGGGCGCCGAGGTCACGCAGCCAGCTCTGCCATTGTCCGATCAGGACGGTGCTCAGCACGTCCCCGAACTTGCTCCGGCTGAAGCTGGTCCTCCGCCCTTCGGGACGGGTCGAGGCGAGGAAGTATCGCACCGCGTCGACGCTTTCAGCGGAGAGGATCTCCTTGCCCCAGATCGCATGACGCCTGCTGGTCGAGAACTTGTCCTTCTCCAGCAAGTAGAACTCGTTGACGTGGTAGTCGATGTCGGGCCGCCAATCGGGAAACGCGAGCCGGTAGAGCGCGGGGTACAGCACCGCGTGGTAGAAGCTGTTGTCGAAGCCGAAGAAGTGGACGATCTTCCAGTCGTGCCGAGGCTGATCCCACCGCCAGTTCTTCGCCGACCGGCGTCCCAGCGCTTCGATTCCGTACAGGAAACCGTAGGCCATCTCCGGCCAGGCCCAGATGGCCTGCTCACCGATGTCCGGCGCGGCAGGTGACACACCCCAGCCGGTGGGATGGGTGAGGCTGACGTCGAGCCTGGGGCGGGCGAAGAGGCGGTCGGCCAGTTCACGCAACCGTGCCGGAACCCGGCCGAGCGCGTGGTGGTCCGCGACCGTCGCCCGGAAGTCGTGCAGAGGCAGGGAATGCCGGACGGTCTCCGCCCGTCGCGGCGGTTCCGGGGACAGTGCCGACCGTGGCTGCAGCAAATCGACGCACGCGTTGGGCTCACCGCACTCCTCGCACAGGTTCCCCCCGGTCGGCTGCCCGCAAGCGGGACACGTGCCGCTGACGTCTCCTTCGTGCAGGTACTCACCGGTAGCACCGTCGAACAGCGCGGTTCCGGGCGTCGGGCGGACCTCTCCCGACGCCGTGAGCCGGGAGAAGAACTCGCGCAGCCCCTCCGCATACCGCGGCGCGGTACGCGGGACAGTGAACTGATCCGGTTCGATGTCCATCAGCGCCAGCGTCTCGCGGATCTCCGCGCTGAACCGCGCGGCGGTGGTGGCGGGTGACTCGCCGGCTTCCCGCGCGTACGCCGCGACGTAGCTCTGGAAGTCGTCGCTGCCGGTGAGATGCCATGCGTCCGCACCGTTCATCCGCTGGAACCGGACGAAGACGTCGGCACCGAGGTACGGGCCGGAAAGATGCCCGAGGTGCAGGTCACCGTTGGGTGTGGGCGGAGTGGAGAACACCAGTAGCGGTCGCCCCCGAAGCCTCGTCGGCGATTCCGCCGCGAGGGTCGCGCGTGCGAAATCCCGCCAGTACACGTCGGCGAAGACGAGGTCGGTTTCGCCGGTGTTCTCCACGACGTGGGTCTCGAAGGGCTCGAACAAGGCAACGGTCCCCGGCCCGATGGGATGGGTGACTCCGTTCACGAACAGCTCGCCAGAGCCTTCGAGCACGACGAACATCTCGATCTCGTCGTGCTGGTGTGGGGCCGAGCTGGTGCCGGGGCGCACCCGTGCCCATCCCGCGCCGACGGCGCTCCAGTCGATCACGCTCATGTCGATGCCGAACGCCGGATGCAGTTCGGCGTCGGAGTACTTGTCAAGAATCACCACAGGCTCCTCGAACCGACGGGGACTTCCAGAAGATCGGCGGTCTCTCGGGCGATAGCCGGCGCCAGCCGGTAGCCCGCGCCGTTCGCGGCGCCGGCGAACACCACGCGACCGGTGTCGTCAAGGGTGCGAACCTGCGGCTCGCCGCTGTCGCTGTAGGCGTCACAGAACACCCTGCCCGACCTGAGGGCGGCTCTGGGCAGATAGCGGTTCAGCACGGTCTCCGCCTCGCGTCTGTGCCCGGCCGAGAGGCCCTCCGGCGGCGCGTCGGGATCGACATCCCATTCCGGGCAGGTGTAGCTGAACAACCAGTGCGCCCGGCGGGGCAGCGGGAGCAGGAAGGCGTCCTCCCGGTCGAACACCACGAGGCTGTGCCGCCGGGAGACCGGGTGGTCCAGATGCAGGGCGACCACCCGTTTCACCCTGGCGCCCACCGTGGGTACGAGGGTTCGCCAAGCCGGGTCGCCTAGCCAG
Source organism: Amycolatopsis sp. lyj-108 (assembly GCF_046549005.1). NCBI lineage: Bacteria > Bacillati > Actinomycetota > Actinomycetes > Pseudonocardiales > Pseudonocardiaceae > Amycolatopsis > Amycolatopsis sp. lyj-108. The sequence continues at coordinate 134,290 of NZ_JAJPWQ010000004.1, forward strand.
GGGCCCGGACAGAGCACGACTCTGCCCGCCGTCAGGGTGTCGCCACTTGCCAGCCGCAGCGCGACATGGGTCGAGCAGGGCTCCACACCGGTGACTCGCAGCCCTTCGCCGATGCCGACCTGTGGCCGCAGGGATCGGGCCAGGAGCTGGGCGAGGGCGGGTACATCGGCGTGCTGGCAACCCCGGCATCGCCACACCGTGGCGCCCGGCGGGAGGGTCACCGACCGGCCCGGGACCGCGTCGACCCGGCGCAGTTCCGCTCCGGCGAGGTAACCGGCCGGAGGCGTGGCGCCGGAGGACACCACGTAGGCGTCGACCGAGCGGATGGGGGAACCCGGTAACTCCGCGCGGAGCCGCCGGTAGTAGTCCTGGCTGTATTCGGTCATCGCCTGAACGCGCGGTGTCGCCCCGCGCGGGAAGTGCACGCCGGCGGACCGCCGCGTGGCACCGGATCCGATGGCGTCGCGGTCGAGCACCACTACCGTGGAACTCGGCTGCCTCGTCACGATCTCCCTCGCGACGAGGCAGCCGACGATTCCGCCGCCCACCACCGCGACGTCGACGGTTCCGTGCATCGTCAGGTCCTCTCCTGGCCGTCGACCGGCCGCTGGGCGGACCACTCGAGGAACGACGGAAGCTGGTCATCGGAGTCGACCTCGCGCAACCGGTCGATGATGCGTCGGCAGCGCCACGCGAGCAGGCTCAGGTTCGGGTCGGCGAGCCCGCGCTGCTGCCGCGTCGCGTTCTGCACGAAGATGTTCCGGTCCCTCGGTCCGTCCCACCGGACGGCGAAGCTGCGGTCGATGCGGTATTCCTCGTTCTCCCGTTCCAGCCTGCTTTCCAGCGGTGTCAGGAAGTCCATCCGGGAGGGCCGGTAGCCGGTCGCCCAGACCACGACGTCCGCCCGCACGCGTTCGAGCGTTCCGGCGTGGGCGTTGTGACGGCAGGTCAGCTCCCACTCGCCGGGCCGCCCGGCGACGTCGACCACCTCCCGGTTCGGGTAGAGCGACACCAGGCCCTCGTGTCCGTAGACGAACCGGTGCAGATAGAACTGCTGATACAGCTGGCGCAGGGTCGACATCGAGATGCCGTCGCTGGAGAGGACCTGGCGGCGGTTGAACTCCGCCCGCGTTGCGGGGTCCAACCCGGCGAAGTAGTCCGAATGGCAAGGCATGTAGTAGTCGTTGGTGAACGGCGAGTCGTCCAGCGGGAGGTAGTTCGGCCGCCGCGACAGCCAGGTCACGTTGGCGACCGGGCGTTCGACCCGGCTGATCAGATCGAGTACCGCTTCCGCCCCGGACTGCCCGCCGCCGACGACGGCGACCCGCTTGCCGCTGAGGTCACCCGCGGTGGTGAGGAAATCGCTGACGTGGAACTGGGTCTCGCCGAGTTTGCCGGTGGTGCAGGCGGGCAGCCACGGGCGCTGTCCGATACCGACGGCGATGTTCTCCGCCGTGAACGTCCGATGGTCGGTCCGTATCCGGAACAGGCCGTCGAACTCGACCGACCGCACTCGTTCACCGAAAAGCAGGTTCTTGTTCCGCTTGCTCGCCCATTCCAGATAGTTGCGGTACTCCTGCCGTGGAATGGCGTCGAACTGAGCGTTGGCGAAGTGGTAGATGCGGCCCTGGTCGTGCAGGTACGCCAGGAACGAGAACTCGTTGGCCGGGTCGGCGAGGGTGACGAGATCCTTGAGGAGCGACACCTGCAGCGTGGCGCCGTGGAACAGTTGCCCGTCATGCCAGCCGAACTCCGGCTCGCGTTCGAGGAACAGATTCGAGATGTCGGGACGGCCGTGCAGCAGCGAGGCGAGGCTCAGATTGGCCGGGCCGATGCCGATCCCGACACACCGGTACCGGATCTGCTCCCGGTTTCGTCCGGCGGCCACCGCCAAACGGTTCGTCTCGGGTGCCGCCACTGTTATCCACCTTCGGCGTGAATCGCTGTTGTCCACACAGGACCCGGCTCGGTCAGTGCTTTCAGTGTTCAGCAGCGCGAAAGCGGGCGGCAGATCCACATTGTGGTATGCCTGTTTTTCCGGAGGGCCTCAGCCGACGGGGATGGCGACGTCGCACACCTGGTCGTCCGGCTCGGCCGAGGCGAAGTCGGCGAAGTACACCTCGCGAGGGGCGCCGGTCATGTTCAGCTCCCGCTGCGAGATCCAGTGCGTGACGAGGTCGTATGCGGACAGGATCTGCGGGAATTCCACCTGGGCGCGACGCAGGCGCAGGTACGCCTCGCGGTGCGCGGGCTCGTGACGGACGGCGAACTTGGCGACGGGTGTCACGTCGAGGGAGATCGGCACGCAGACCTCGACCGGCCCGTCGCTGTCCTCGGAGACGTCGCCGTAGTAGACGGCGAACGGGTGGCCGGCGGGTCCGCCGAGATCCGCGGCGGCCTTGTGCAGTCTGCCGAACGCGCCGCCGAGCCAGCAGGAGAGTGTGTCGACGGTCGTATGCCGCTGTTCGGTCAGGACCTGCTGTGGCAGCACGTCCCGTACGGCGACGGCGGTGGTGTCGGGTGTGTCCCCGCGCATCGTGCCGAGCAGGTGACTGACGAGTTCGCGACGGACGGACATGTCGCGTTCGATCGTCTGCCAGTACCGAGTGATCATCTCGGCAGCGTGCGGCGACGGCGCCGAGATGATCTCCGCGATGGTGGAGAGGGGGATGTCCAGGCGTCGCAGCGTGCCCACGAGCCTCGCGGTTTCCAACTGGCTTTCCTCGTACCACCGATAGCCGGTCTGCGCGTCGACATGCCTCGGTGTGAGCAGGCCGAGCCGGTCGTACAGGCGCAGCGCCTTCAGCGACAGGCGTGACCGGCGTGCGAACACGCCGATCTTCAGCAGGGCGTCCACGCCATCGAGCGTAATACAGGTGAGCGGACGGACGCGGTCATCGAATGGGGAAGGCGATGTCACAGACGTCTTCGTCGTCGGTAGCGGCCATGAGATCGGTGAAGTACACCTCGCGGGGCGCGTCGGAGATGGTATATCCCTGCTTCGCGACCCACTGTGCCACCGTGGCGAACGCGTTCGCGATCTCCGAGGGGTCGGTGAACTGGTGTTTCTTCAGCCGCAGGTACGCCTCGCGGTGTGCCGGCTCGACCCGCGTCGCCAGGTCGCCTGCCTCATCCGGGGCGACGGGACCGCAGATCTCGACGGGGATCTCCGGCGTCTCGTCGGTGAACTGGCCGTGGTAGACGACGAACCAGTGCCCGGTCAGCCCGTTGATCGCCTTGGCGATGCCGAACTGCCGGTCCATCGCCTCGGTGAGCCACTCTTTCACGTCGGCCGCCGCGACGGTCCGCTGCTCGGTGAGCACGAACTGTTCGGGTACGTCGCGCTCGAGAATCTCGGTCATGGGGGGTCTCCCTGTCTGCGCGGACGCTGTTCGCCCGGTCACGAGCGACACTGATGCCTACCCCAAGGGCAGGGTCAAGAACGCGCGGCCGGTTCACCCGATGGTGACGGCTTCCCGTGCGGCGCTGCGCACGGACGAAGGTGGTGCGCTCGACCTTTCGGCGGCACGCTGACCTGCGACGGCACTGGAGATGGGAGACCAGGTGGCCAGCGACGAGAGAGTTCCGGCGCGGCATCCCGCCACACCGGCCGGAACCCCGCTGCGAGACGTGCTCGCCGAGTTCGCGACCGGTGTCACGGTGCTGACGGTCGCCGGTGAGCGGCCGCACGGGATGACCGCCAACTCGGTCACGTCGGTGTCCCTCGACCCGCCGCTGGTGTTGTGCTGCGTCGCCCGCACCGCGCGGATGCACGACGCGATCGCTTCGACCGGCAGGCTGGGCGTGTCGGTGCTCGGCCGAGGGCAGGAACAGTTGGCCAGGTACTTCGCCGACAAGCGTCGCCCTGAGGGGGCGGCTCAGTTCGACCGGGTCGACTGGTGCCCTGGCCCGTACACCGGAGCGCCGTTGTTGAGCGGCGCTCTTGCCTGGCTGGAATGCGAGGTGGCCGAGACCTACGAGGGTGGCGATCACTCGATCTTCCTCAGCCGTGTTCTCGACGCGACCCGCCGCGACCGACGCCTGCCCGGTCTGGTGTTCTTCCGCAGCGCTTTCCACCGCGCCGTAGCGGATCAGGACGCTTTGACGCGGCCGTAGCGCAGTTCCAGTTCGCCGGTGGCGAGACCGTCCTGGACGTGGTGGAGGAGCGTGCCGAGACCCGACTCGTCCAGGTCATCGGCCTTCTTGAAGCGGACACAGTTCTGGCCGAGGCTGACCTTGCCGAGTTTGCCCGCGTAGTCTTCGACGAGGTATCGGTCGTTTCGCACGGCGGCGACGTAAAGACTGAGGTAGTTCTTCTGCAGTGCCAGTCCGATGACCGGCCAGTCGATGGGCTCGGAAGAGGACTTGACCTGATATTGGAACTTCCCGTAGCCGATCAGGCTCATTCCCATGCCGGGCCTTCCCGCGCCGGTGCCGCCGAAGAACTCCCGTTTCAGCTCCGGCGCCGCGTCCCGGACGATGCGGTCAACCGCCCGAAGGTCTGCTTCCCTGGCGGGATCCGCGGCGAAGTATTCCTTGAGATTGGACGCTGCCACTGTGAACATGGCGGCCAAGCGTACTCGCGATGTCGAACGGCGAGTGAGGAATTACGCGCAAGTACATCTTTGGAGGAATATCGCGGTTCGCCCGGCCCCGGCCGTGAACCAGAAGGATTTGCGGATTTCGCATCATCGACGGTCGAGTATTGCGATCGCGGTACCACTTCGGCCGGTCGAATACTGAAGACCGCGCCGCCGCGAGCGTTTCCGGGCTGCCAGTCCGCGACTTCAGGAACGACTTGGCGGCCAGTTGCGCCAGAATGCGAACTGGATGCCGACGGCGGGCGGGCTCGTACTGTCCGGCAGCGTGCGAAGGTGCGGCCCAGGGCGGCTCGGTGTCCTATCTCTGGGCCGCACCCGGGCCGCTTCAGGACCAGTCGCAACCGGTATTAACCGGCTTTCCGAACTGGACTTCCCGTATCACAGAATCAGGTGCGTACTCGTAGTAGTTAGCGCGGCTGGTCGCGCCACCAGCGCTGGCCGGCTTCGGGCAGCGTCGAGATCGGGTCGTAGTACGGGTACTTGCGCTGCAAGGCCTCGGGGTCTTCGCGCTCGATCCCGGTGCGGTAGTTCTTGGTCCAGTAGGAAATCCCGAGCTCGCGGTCGTACTCCGCCAGCTGGTGGACCCACCGCTTCCCGACATAAGGCACGTCGCAGACGATCCGCGGCGTCGCGTAACCCGGCAGATACCCCATGATGGCGTGCTGCAGTTCCTGTGCCTCGTGCACGGAGACCCGCCAGTGCTCGGCGTTGGGGATCATGTCGCACATGTAGAAGTAGTACGGCAGGATGTTCGCCTCGCCTTGGAGCGCGAAGCACAGGTCGAGCAGTTCGGCCGGGGTCGCGTTGACGCCCTTCATCAGCACGCCTTGGTTGCGCACGTCGCGGACGCCGACGTCGAGCGCGGTCCTGGCGGCTTCGGCGACCAGCGGGGTCACCGACTGGGCGTGGTTGACGTGGGTGTGGATCGCGAGGTTGACGCCGCGGCGCTGAGCGGTGCCGGCGACGCGCTCGAGACCTTCGACGACCTTCGGCTGGATCCAGTGCTGCGGCAGGGCGGCGAGTGCCTTGGTGGCGAGCCGGATGTCGCGGACGGTGTCGATGTCCATCAGCCGCATCAGGAACGACTCCAGCTGCGGCCACGGCACGTTGGCGACGTCACCGCCGGAGACCACGACGTCACGCACGCCGGGGGTCTTCTTCAGGTAGTCGATCATCGCGTCCTGGCGGTCGACCGGTTTGAGCGAGAGCTTGTGCTTCTCGACCTGCTCGGTGGAGTTCCCGACGAGGTCCATCCGGGTGCAGTGCCCGCAGTACTGGGGGCAGGTGGAGATCATCTCGGCGAGGACCTTGGTGGGGTAACGGTGCGTCAGCCCCTCCACGACCCACATCTCCGCCTCGTGCAGTGAGTCCCGTTCGGAGTGCGGGTGGCTCGGCCACTCGGTGTCGCGGTCGCTGCGCACCGGGAGCATGTAGCGGCGGATCGGGTCGGCGTACCAGGCCTCGGTCACCTTCGCCGGGTCGGTGCCCGCGTTGGGCGCCATGGTGTTGATCATCTGCGGCGGCAGCAGCATCGACATCGTGGCCATCTCGCGCTGGTCGGCGAGCATGTCCTCGTAGAAGCGCTCCTCTAGCAGGTCACCCATGAGGGCGCGCAGTTGCTTGGCGTTGCGGATGCAGTGCACCCGCTGCCACTGCGCGTCACGCCACTCTGCCTCGGTCACGTCGTGCCAGCCGGGGAAGCGGCGCCAGTCGGGTTCGATCAGCTCGACTCGGGTGTAGTCGTAGGGCTGATCATAGGCGGCCACCGGCGAGGTCGGTTGCTGGATCGCAGTCACTTGTACTCCTCGTCGTCGGAAACGCGTGAAATTATCCTGTCACATCGTTCGGAAGACGTAAATATTCCTGTCCTGCGTGGTGTGTCGAAATCATGCCGACCCGCCGGTCACGTGGTCGTCCGGACGCTGCAAACTCGGGAGGGTGACGAACGCGCGAACCACACTCCTGCTCGGCGGGCGCATCTACAGCCCTTCGGCTCCCGACGCCACGGCCATGGCGATCACCGACGGCACCGTCGTCTGGGTGGGACAGGACGGACCGGCCAAGGCACTGCATCCCGACGCCGAGGTGGTCGACCTCGACGGCGCCTTCGTCGCCCCGGCCTTCGTCGACGCGCACGTCCACGCCACCGCAACCGGCCTGCACCTCACCGGGCTGAACCTCGCGGGGATCCGCGGTGCCGGTGAACTGCTGGCCGCGGTCCGCGACGCGGTCCGGCCCGGTCAGGTCCTGGTCGCGCACGGATGGGACGAATCCCGCTGGACCGACGGCAGGCTGCCCAGTCGCGCGGAGATCGACGAGGCGTCGAACGGGACTCCGGTGTACCTCAGCCGGGTCGACGTCCACTCCGCGCTCGTCTCCAGCGCCCTTGTCTCGCTCGCCGCCGGTGTGCACGAGGCGCCGGGCTGGTCTGCCGATGGACCTCTGACCCGCGAAGCCCACCATCTCGTGCGTGCCGCGATGCGCGAGGCGATCACGCCGGGGCAGCGCCGTGAGGCCCAGCGCGCTTTCCTCGCCGAAGCGGCCGCACGGGGAGTCGTCAGCGTCCACGAATGCGCGGGCCCGGACATCTCCGGCGCCGAAGACCTCACCGACCTGCTCGCGCTCGCCTCCGGACCGGGACTGCCGGAGGTCGTCGGCTACTGGGGTGAACGCGGCGGCGTCGACACCGCCCGCGCACTCGGTGCCAGGGGCGTCGCGGGCGACCTGTTCGTCGACGGCGCGCTCGGCTCCCGCACCGCCGCCCTGCACGAGCCGTACGCCGACGCGCCCGGCACCTCCGGGACGCTCTACCTCGACGCCCCCGCCATCGCCGAACACCTCAGCGCCTGCACCGAAGCCGAACTCCAGGCCGGTTTCCACGTCATCGGCGACGCCGCCGTCGCCGAGGTCGTCGAAGGATTCCGGCTCGCGGAGAAGACTGTCGGCCGCCGAGCGCTCGCCGCCAGGCACCACCGGCTCGAACACGTCGAGATGATCGACGTCGACCAGGCGAAGGCGCTCGCGGGCTGGGGTGTGGTCGCCTCGGTCCAGCCGCAGTTCGACGCCGAATGGGGCGGCACCCACGGCATGTACACCGACCGTCTCGGCGCGGAACGGGCCCCGAAGCTCAATCCCTTCGCCGCGATGGCCGCCGAAGGGCTCCTGCTCGCGTTCGGCTCCGACGCCCCCGTCACGCCGGTCGACCCGTGGGCCACGGTCCGCGCCGGGACCTATCACCGCACACCGGGCTCGGGCTTGTCCGCTCGCGCGTCCTTCACCGCCCACACCCGTGCGGGGCACCGCGCCGCCGGGGTCAACGACGGCGTCACCGGCAGCCTGGTCCCGGGTGCTCCCGCGCACTACGCGATCTGGGACGCCGAGGACCTGGTGGTCGCGACCCCGGACTCGCGGGTACAGCGCTGGTCGACCGATCCGCGGGCGGGTGTACCGCCGTTGCCGAACCTGGCGGAAGGCGCGACACTGCCCCGGTGCCTGCGCACGGTCCGCGACGGGCAGGTCATCCACGATCTGTTCACCCGGACGGCCTAGGGTTCAGGAGTGTCCACGACCGTGACCGATCCGGACCCCGAAACGGCGCCCCGGAAGCGGTTCTCCCGCGCCTGGCTCGTGCGTTTCCTCGTCGCCGCGGCGTCGGGTTTCACCTTGTACCTGAGTTTCGCGCCGCGTCCGCTGTGGTGGCTTGCGCCGCTGGCGTTCACCGGCTTCGCGTTGGTGGTGCACGGACGCCGGTTCCGTGGCGCGTTCGGCTACGCGTTCGTGTTCGGGGTGGCGTTCTTCCTGCCGTTGCTGACGTGGCTGCTGGATTTCCTCGGTCCTGGCTTCGGGCCGTGGCCGTGGCTCGGGCTGGCGATGGCGCTTTCGGTGTATCTCGGCTTCGGCGGGGCTTTCGCCACCGTGGTGTGGCGGCTGCCGCTCGGGCCGTTGTGGGCGGCGCTGGTGATCATCGCGCTGGAGACACCGCGGACGTGGTTCCCCTTCGGCGGATTCCCGTGGGGCCGGGTGGCGTTCAGCCAGCCTGAGGGTGCTTTCGTCTCGCTGGCCTCGATCGGCGGCGCTCCGCTGGTCGGGCTCGCCGTCGTGCTGACCGGCTTCGGGCTGGCGGCGCTGTGCCTGCGACTGAAGGGCGTGGATCCGCGACGTTCCCTGATGGCCACGTCGGCGCTGATCTTGGTGCCGGTGGTGGCCGGTCTCGCGGTGTGGCCGACGATCGGCACCGAGGCGCAGGACGGCGAACTCACCGTCGCCACGGTGCAGGGCAACGCCCCTGACATCGGCCTGGCACTGGAAGGCCGCCGCGACGAACTCCGGAACAACCACCTCGCCGAGAGCGCCCGGCTGCTCGAAAAGCTCAAGGCGACCAACACCAAGCTCGATCTGCTGGTCTGGCCGGAGACCGCGATGGCCATGCGCTCCGGTGACGCCGGCGTCGACCAGATGGTCCGTGACTACGGCACGCAGGCGATCATCGGCGCGCTGGTCCGGCTGCCCGACGGGAGCGCGCAGAACTCCGCGCTCGTCTGGGATCCGGCCACCGGCCCGGGCCAGCGCTACGCCAAACAGCAACTCGTCCCGTTCGGCGAGTACGTCCCGGCCCGTGAGCTCGCGGAGCTGGTGACACCGTTCGTCGACAGCGTGGCGAACATGACACCGGGTGACGGTGCCAACGCCGCCCTGTCCGTTGCGGGCACGAAGGTCGGCGTCTTCATCTGTTACGAAACGGCGTTCGACTACCCGGCGCGAGAGTCCGTCGCCGATGGCGCGGAACTGCTCGTCGTGCCGACCAACAACGCCTGGTACGGGCCGGGGGAGATGAGCTACCAGCAGCTGGCGATGTCGCGGCTGCGGGCGGTCGAGCATGGGCGCGCGGTGATCGTTTCCGCGACCAGCGGAGTGAGCGCGATTGTCGCTCCCGACGGTTCGATCACGGCCTCTACCAGCCTGTTCACCGCAGACTCCCTGGTGGGGCGCGTGCCGTTGAGGCAGCAGACTACGCTGTCGGATCGACTCGGTGTGACGACGGAGTACGGGCTGCTGGCTCTGGCGATCGCCGGGGTTACCGGCGGGTACGTGCTCCGTTTCCGCACCCGGCGCGCGAGCGCCGCCAAGGCAACGAGGGAAGCGGCGGGCTGACCCGCCGGAACACGGAGGAAAAGCGGATGGCGCAGGCGCCGCGGGGGGCCCAGGGAATCGACCCGGTGCTGGTGGTGGTCCCGACGTACAACGAGCGGGAGAACATCGGCCCGATCCTGGAACGTCTGCTCGAAGCACTCCCGGACGTGCACGCCCTCGTCGTCGACGACGGCAGCCCGGACGGGACCGGTGACGTGGCCGACGAACTCGCGAAGGCCGACGAGCGGATCCAGGTCATGCACCGGACCGAGAAGGCCGGACTGGGCGCCGCGTACGTCGCCGGGTTCCGCTGGGGTCTCGCCCGTGACTACGCCACCATCGTCGAGATGGACGCCGACGGCTCGCACGCGCCGGAAGATCTGCCCCGGGTGCTCGCTGCCCTCGAGGACGCGGACCTGTCCATCGGCTCCCGCTACGTTCCCGGCGGCAGCACGGTTAACTGGCCGTTCCGGCGCAAGGCGCTGTCCTGGGTGGCGAACTTCTACGCGAAGGTCGCGCTCGGCATGAAGATCAACGACATCACCGCCGGCTTCCGCGCGTACCGCCGCACGGTGCTGGAGAAGCTCGCGCTCGACGAGATCGCCTCGCGCGGCTACTGCTTCCAGATCGACCTGGCGTTCCGGACGAAGCTGGCCGGGTTCGAGGTCGTCGAGGTGCCGATCACCTTCACCGAGCGTGAGGTCGGTCAGTCGAAGATGAGCGGTTCGGTCGTGCGAGAGGCGATCCTCCTGGTCGGTTTGTGGGGGATCAAGCGTCGCTGGCAGCAGCTTCGCGGGCTGGTCAAGAAGGGCTGACCCCCAGCACGCTCACCCCGAGCCGCCCCAGCTCCTTCACCGTCGGTTCGTCCGGCGCCGCGTCGGTGATCACGCCCGCGACGTCGGAAAGGGGAAGCACGGTGAACGGCGAGGCCGCGCCGATCTTCTCCGAACTGGCCAGCACATAGGTGTCGGCGGCCCGTTTGGCGAGGGTGCGTTTCATCGCGGCCTCGTCCGAGTCGCCGGTGGTGAGCCCGGTCTCCGGATGCACGCCGGTGACGCCGAGGAAGAACAGATCGGCGTTGACGTTCATCGCCGCTTCCGCCGCGGTCGCTCCGCAGGTGACGGCCGAGTGTTTGAAGAGCCGTCCGCCGATCAGGAACACCTCGACCTTCGGGTGCGTGACGAGCGCGGCCGCGACCGTGGGGCTGTGGGTGACGATCGTCGCTTCGAGGTCGACGGGGAGCGCCTTCGCCAGCGCGAGCGCGGTGGTCCCGCCGTCGAGGATGGCGGTCGATCCCAGCCGGATCAACGCTGCTGCACGTTTCGCGATCCGTTCCTTGCCCGCGACGCTGACCGCCATGCGAGTCGCGTAGTCCGCGGTGGCGGGGGAGACCGGCAAGGCACCGCCGTAGACCCGCTGACAGAGCCCGGCGTCGGCGAGTTCCCGCAGGTCACGGCGGATACTGTCCTCTGATATGCCGAGTTCGGCGGCAAGGTCCTTGGCCACGATCCGGCCTTCGGTCTTCAAGCGTTCGAGCAGCAGGTCTCGACGTTGCGCAGCCAACATGTGCATGTTCCTCCTTGTTCTTGCCGATTGTTGCACATTAGGCTCCGGTTCATGAGCAAACCTCTGATGATCCTCATCGCCGGTCCGTTCCGCTCCGGAACGGGCGACGACCCCGAACTCCTCGCCCGCAACCTCGCCCGGCTCGAAGAGGCCGCGTGGCCGATCTTCCGCAGCGGGCACGTGCCGATGATCGGCGAGTGGGTCGCGCTCCCGGTGCTGCGCGGCGCGGGCGGGAAGACCGTCGCGGACCCGATCGCCAAGGAGGTCATGTACCCGACGGCCGACAGGCTGCTGCACCACTGCGACGCCGTCCTGCGCCTGCCAGGGGAATCCACCGGCGCCGACCAGGACGTCGCCATCGCGCTCTCCCGCGGACTGGCGGTGTATCACCGTGTCGAGGACATCCCGGGCTACCAAGCCGCATAATGCGTAACTCGACCGCGTGTGACGTTTCTGGGGGAAGGTGAGCCGTGACCGGGAAGGTCTGCGGGATGTGCGGAGGGCCGCTGCCACCGAAGGCGGGTTCGCGCGGGCGCGTGGCCGTCTACTGCTCGGCCGCGTGCCGCCAGCGGGCCTACCGGTCACGGCACGACCCCGCCCCCGACGTGGAAGCCCTCATCGCCGAGGTCGGCCGCGTCGCGAACCGGCTGGCACCTCAGCCGCCGGAGGTGTTCCTCACCGATCTCACCTCGCTCACCTCCGACGTCGGAAGGCTGCGACGCATCGCTCAACTGGCGTTGCGGGCCGAAGACGAAAACGTCACGCAGGCGCCCGTGACGGAAACCGTGGACGAGGTCGCCTTCGCCGGGAGGATCGAGCAGCACCAACGAGAGTTGCGCGTGCACTGCTACCGCATGGTGGGGTCCTACGACGACGCGGAGGATCTGGTCCAGGAGACGTTCCTACGCGCCTGGCGCGGCCGCGAAGGCTTCGAAGGCCGGTCGAGTTTCCGTGCCTGGCTCTACCGCATCGCCACCAACACCTGCCTGGATTTCCTGCGGCGCAACAAACGGGTCCCGCGCCCGTACGACCCGCTGCCCGGCGTCGACCAGCAAGGCGAACCGCCCCAGTTCCTGCCCTGGCTGCAACCCTTCCCGGACAACGCCGCTGAGATCGCGGAGACCAGGGAAACGATGGAACTGGTCTTCCTCGCCGCCATCCAGCATCTCCCGCCGAAGCAGCGGGCCGTGGTGATCCTCAACGACGTCCTCGGCTGGAAGGCCGCGGAGACCGCCGACCTGCTGGAAACCACCGTCGCATCGGTCACCAGCGCACTCCAGCGCGCCCGTCCCACCCTGCGCGAACGCCTGCCGGAACGCCGCACCGACTGGGCGCGGACGGTCCAGCCGACCGAGGAGGAGCAAACGATCCTGCGGCGCTACATGGCCGCCGCCACCGGCAGCGGCGACAGCCGGGTCATGGCCGAGCTGCTGAGGGAGGACGTGCTGGTCACGATGCCGCCGAACCCGCTGTGGTTCTCCGGCCGCGACGTCTTCCTCGACTTCGTCGCCGAGTCCTTCGACCCCGCGTCACCGACGTACTTCGGCGAATGGAAACACCTCCCTGCCATCGCCAACCGCCTCCCCGCCGCGGCCGGCTACGTCCGGCGGCCAGGCACCCGGATCTACCGCGCACAGGTGCTCGACGTGCTGCGGATCGAGGACGGGAAGGTCGCGGAGATCACCGCTTTCGAACCGCATTTGTTCCCCGCGTTCGGGTTGCCGCTGACGATCACCTGAGCACCGATGAGATCCACGCCCCTTCCGCGTCTCAACGGTCGAACCCGATCAAGCGGAAGGAACACCCTCATGAGCCTCCAGAACAAGAACGCGGTCATCTACGGCGCCGGCGGATCGATCGGCGGCGGTGTCGCCAAGGAGTTCGCCGCGCGCGGCGCCCGTGTCTTCCTCACCGGCCGCCACGAACCGGCGCTGACGAAGGTCGCCGACGAGATCAAGGAGGCCGGGGGACTGGCCGAAGTCGCCGTCGTCGACGCCATGGACGAGACCGCGGTCGACGCGCACGCCGCGTCCGTCGTGGCGGAGGCCGGCAGCCTCGACATCTCCCTCAACCTCGTCCCACGCGGCGACGTCCAGGGCATCCCGCTCGCGGAAATGTCGGTCGAGGACTTCGTCCGCCCGATCACCACGGGCGTCACGACCAACTTCATCACCGCCCGAGCGGCCGCCCGGCACATGATCACGCAGGGCTCCGGCGTGGTCCTCGCCCTCGACAGCGGCTCCGCCCAAGGCAGCCCGATGATGGGCGCGACCGGTTCGATCGACGCCGCGCTCGACACCTACATCCGCAATCTCGCCGTCGAGATCGGGCCGCACGGTGTCCGCGCGCTCGGCATCTGGGTCGCGGGGATCCCGGAGACCTTCACCCCCGAGAAGCTCTCCGCGGTGAACAACCAGCTGCCCGCGAGCCCGGAGATGATGGAGAACGTCCTCAACGGCCTCACCGAAGCCCGGATGACCAAACGTTCACCGCGGCTCGCCGAGGTCGCCGCCACCCTGGCGTTCCTCGCCTCCGACGATGCGATGGGGATCACCGGCACCTTCGTCAACGTGACCAGCATGTTCCCCAGCTGACGGGAGTTCCGCGAGCACAGCCCTGATCGCGGGGCTGGCCTCGGCGCTGCGGCGCCACGCCGCGTGCACCTCGCGCGTCGGCGGGCGCCGCAACGGCCGGGCGACCAGCCCTTCACTCAAGGGCGGGCGCGCCAGGCGCGGGATCAGCGCGACGACCTCACCCGAGGCGACCAGCGACAGCTGCGTGGAGAAGTCGTCGACCAGATGCCGCACGTCGGGCTCCCCGGCCAGACCGGCGAACAGGCGCCGGAACCACTGGTGGCAGACCGTGCCGGGCGGGCTGGTCACCCACGCGTGCCCGGCAAGGTCGGCTCCGTCCAGTGGCGGCTCGGCGCGCGCGAGCGGGTGGGTCTTGGCCATGACGACGTCACCGAGGTCGGTGTGCACCAACCGCCGGGACAAGGCAGGGGACAGCGGGACGGGCAGGCCGTCGGCGTCGTGGAGGAGCGCGAGATCAGCCGTCCCGGCCTCGACCGAATGCAGGGCCTGGTCGGGATCCTGCTCGCTGATGTGCAGCCGGAGATCGGGGTAACGATCCAGCAGTCGCGGGTGAACGGGGGCGAGGAGCCCGCGGATACCCGTCGAGAACGCGGCCACCCGCAAGACGCCGCGAGGCGCACCCTCCGCCACTGACTGCGCGGCCTCCGCGCAGCGCTCCAGCGCCTGGAACACCTGCAGAGAGGAGTCCACGACAGCCTGCCCTGCCGGAGTGAGCACGACTCCGCGTCCAGCCGGAGCGAGAACGGGCATCCCGATCTGGCGCTCCAGCCGCTTGATCTGCTGCGACACCGCCGACGCGGTGAAGCCCAGTTCGTCCGCCGCTCGCGCCAACGTCCCCAGCGCGGCCACCGACCGCAGCGCCCGCAGGGCCCCGACCTCGATCATGAAGTCAGGCTACGCAATACCGATCACAAAGCATCGCTGGACCGCAGGTATCGGTGTCGACAGGATCGTTTCCATGACCGAATCGCTCTTCGGCTCCAACCTCGTCGCCATGGTCACCCCGATGGAACCCGGCGGTGCGCTCAACGAACCCGGCCTCACCGGCCTGGTCGACCACCTGCTCGCCACCGGCTGCGACGGCATCATCGTCGGCGGGACCACCGGCGAAGCACCCACCCTCACCGACACCGAAGCCACCCGGCTCGTCCACACCGTGGCGACCCTCGCCGGAAACCGGGCACGCGTGATCGCCGGCGTCGGCACCTACGACACCACCGCCTGCATCCGACGCGCGAAGGAAGCCGAGGCGGCCGGAGCCGACGCGCTCCTGCTCGTCTGCCCCTACTACTCCAAACCAACGCAGGCCGGAATCGTGGCGCACTGCCGAACGGTGGCCGACGCCACCGACCTGCCCGTGATGCTCTACGACGTACCGGCCCGCACCGGAACCGCCCTGGAGGCGGCCACCCTGATCGAACTCGCCCGCCATCCCCGGATCCGGGCCGTGAAGGACGCCAAGGGCGACCTGTTCGAGGCGATGTCCGTCATGGCGCGCAGCCCGCTGGCCTACTACTGCGGCATCGACGAACTCAACCTGCCCTACCTCGCCGCCGGAGCCACCGGCCTGGTCAGCGTCGTGGGCAACGTCGCCGCCGACCGCAACGCCGAACTCATCGGCGCTGTACGCGGGGGAGACCTCGACACCGCGCGGGCACTCAACGACGCGCTGCTTCCCCTGACGGACGCGATCATGCGTACCTCGCAAGGAGCGATCATGGCCAAGGCGGCACTGGCCGACCTCGGCGTCATCCCGCACGCCACGGTCCGGCTCCCGCTGCTCGAATCACCGCCCGAGCACCTGCGGCGGCTTCGCGACGCCTTGGCGCCCGTCGTCCCCGGGCTGGCCCCCGCCTGATCGCCCGCCAGATGTCAGGAAAGGGTCGTTCCTGACGTTTTTCGTCCTGAACGACCCTTTCCTGACATCCCCGAGACACGGCGAAGCCCCCGCGGAGGGAGGTCGCGGGGGCTTCGCCGATTCGTGGTGGGGCTAGCTACTTGTGCCGTGCGTCAGGCGGACCGGGTGGTCCTGCGTCCCTTCAGCTCGGCGAGACGTTCGTTGAGCAGATCTTCGAGCTCCGGGATCGAACGACGCTCCAGGAGCATGTCCCAGTGCGTCCTCGGGGGCTTGACCTTCTTCTGCTCCGGCTGCCCGCCGTCCACGATCTCGGACTCGCTGCCGTGCAACCTGCACTCCCACACCGAGGGGATCTCGGCGTCGTCGGAGAAGGGCACCTCGAACTCGTGGTTCTTGGGGCAGGCGTAGCGCACGGTGCGGCGGGGCGCGAGGTCGTGGTTGCGGTCGGTCTCGTAGCTGACCGCTCCCAGCCGGCTTCCACGGAGAACACGGTCGGCCATGATGGGGGTCCTTTCAGTCAGCTCCGGGTGGAGCCAGGGTGATGCTCACCCTATGCAACGACAATGAGGGCCAGAGGATTCCCTGAACAGCATGTCCTTGCTCACGATGAGCTGTGTCACCCGGTGGCAACAGCTTCTCCTAGTAGGAGTGGTTTCGCGCTCTGGCGTGACGTCAATACGGCCATCTTGGTGCGGATATCCCCCAGATGGGCTAGTAGTACGCCTGTCACGTCAACCGTAACTGACCGTGTTGGGCCGAGGTCGGCCCCAGGTCGCCCAGTCGAAAGTGCCGACGGCACAATACCTGATAACGGACCGTGTTCGGTTCGCCCTCAGACGGTGATGCCGATGAAGTTTCAACGACCAACTGCTCGGTATCCGCCACCACGACAGTGTCCCCGGCCCGCAACACCTCGCCGTCGGACACCCTCGCGTTGAACCGCCCCGTCTGCCCGCACCAGCACAGCACCTCGACCTGAACGGGCTGCAACTCGTCCGCCAGCTCGAACAACCGCGCGGCCCCCGGGAACAACATGCTCCGGAAATCCGTCGCGATCCCGAAGCAGTACACGTCGATCTGGACGTCATCGGCCAGTTCAGCCAGCTGATCCACCTGATCGGGCGACAAGAACTGCGCCTCGTCGACGATCAAGTAGTCCACGTGCCGCCCAGCCGCCCACTGCTCACGCACCAGCAACCGCAGATCGGTCTCATTCCCGACCTCGATCGCCTTGCGCGTCAACCCGATCCGGCTGGTGATCTGCGGTTCACCGGACCGGTCGTGGCGCACCAGCACCATCCCGCGACGACCCTGCCGCGCGTGGTTGTGGTCGATCTGCAACGCCAGCGTCGACTTCCCGCAGTCCATCGGCCCGTAACAGAACTTCAACTTCCCGACGACCGGCACACCCCGCCGTGAACCCGCCACCGGCACCGACGACAACGCGTCCGTGGGATCCGGGCCACTCTCCTTCAGTACGGTCACGACGCTCGACCCTATCGGCACGCTCCGCCGTCACAGCACCGCCGGTGGCCGGTTGCCCGCCGCCTCGATCGCACGGCGCACCGGCACCAGCCACACGAACACGAAACCGAGCACGAAGAAGATCACCAAAGCGATGATCGCCCACCGGAACGAACCGGTGATCTGCCCGACCGCGGCGAACAACAGGGGACCGAGCCACGACGTCCCGCGCTCACCCACCACGTACAGCGAGAAGTACTGCGCGTCCTTCCCCTCGGGGATCATCTGCCCGAACAACGACCGCGACAACGCGTTCGTTCCACCGAGCACCAGCCCGATCCCGACCGCCACCGCGTAGAACTGCAACGGCTGACCGGCCTCGATGAAGAACGCGAAGCACAACACGACCACCCAGGCCACCAGACTGCCCAGAATCGTCTTCTTCGCCCCGATCCGCGCCGCGATCGCACCGTGGATCATCGCCCCTGCGTACGCCAGGAACTGGATCACCAGGATCGTGACGATCAGCACCTGCGTGCTGTACTTCAGCTCGTCCTTGCCGTACTGCGCCGATACCGCCACCACCGTCGTGATCCCGTCGGTGAAGACCAGGTAGCTGCCGAGGAACGCCAGCGTCAGGGGATAGGCCCGCGCCTCCTTGATCGTCTGCTTCAGCTCCTTGAACCCGGCCGTCAGCACCGACAGCCCCCGCTCCGCGGACTTCGGCACATGAGTCCGGGGGAGTGCGCGCACCGCGGGGACCGTGAACACCGCCCACCAGATCCCCGACGTCAGGAAGCAGATCTGGATCGCCAGATGTTCGCTCACCCCGAAGAAGTCATGCCCCATGAAGAACCCCAGCTGCAGCGCCAGCGCCAGACCACCGCCGAGATACCCGAACGCCCACCCCTTCGACGACACCGCGTCCCGCTCATCAGGCTCCGCGATGTCCACCAGGAACGAGTAATAGACGACCAGCGCACCGCCGTAACCGATG
This sequence comes from Amycolatopsis sp. lyj-108, assembly GCF_046549005.1. Classification (NCBI taxonomy): domain Bacteria; kingdom Bacillati; phylum Actinomycetota; class Actinomycetes; order Pseudonocardiales; family Pseudonocardiaceae; genus Amycolatopsis; species Amycolatopsis sp. lyj-108. The sequence goes on from NZ_JAJPWQ010000004.1 coordinate 152,500, forward strand.
TTGGCCAGGATGAACGTCCAGACCCCGACCTCCCAGTTCGTCCCCGAGATGAAGAACATCAGCGCCGACGCCACCGCGCCAAGGAACGCGAACCCGCCGAGGATCCGCCGCTTGTGCCTGCTCCGGTCCGCGATCGCGCCGGCGATCGGCAGCACCAGCACCTGCGTCACCGTCGCGATCGACAGCAGATAGCCCCACAGCGAGCCCGCCGGGAAATACAGCCCGAACAACGAGACGTCGCAGTTCTGCAGCGTGCTCGAAGCTCCACTCGAATCGGTGCACGCCCTGTCCCCGTTAAGGGTGAAATTCGCCTTGGCATCCGCGGACGCGACATCGCTCAAATAGAGCGCTCCGAAGACGGTGATGACCGACGAATAGAACGGCGAATTGGCCCAGTCGTAGAGGTACCAAGCCCGCCATACCCGCTTGCGTTCACGGGTCACGGCCACCGTCATGCACTGCTCCTGAAGTCGAGAATGTCGAGGTCAGCGGGAGACTACTGGTCATCGAGCCCACCTGTCCGGCACAAGCCGGGACCGTGTTCGTTTCGACGCGAGACGAACCCTTCCCGGCAACCTCCACGACCATCGTCGGCGTGTCGCTGCCACGATCCTTGTGTGTTTCATGTGAGGCTGGAGTGCGAGCTGTGACTCTTGTGAAGCATGTGTCCTGTACTTACTGTTCCGCTCATGAGGACCCATCGCCTTCGCACAGCACACCGCGTAGTGGCGAGAACGCTCCTGCTCGCCCTCGCCGTCACGGGCCTGCAGATCGCCACCACCGGATCCGCCGCCGCGGACCCCCACGGCTCCCACTGGGCCAAGCTCCGCATGTGTGAATCGAGCGGCCGCTACAACATCAACACCGGCAACGGTTACTACGGCGCCTACCAGTTCGACCTGCCCACCTGGCGCAGCGTCGGCGGCCAGGGACGCCCCGACCAGGCCAGCCCCCGCGAACAGGACTACCGGGCCCTCTACCTGTACCGCATGCGCGGCTGGCAACCCTGGGAATGCGCCGGCAAACTCGGCTTCCGCAACGACGGCGACGGCCGCAGCAAACGCGTCCCGTCCTACGACGACTCCGCCTACATCGGCGGGGGAGGACAGCCCGCCCCGCCACCTCCGCCCAAACCGAAGCCGACCCCGCCCGCTCCGCCCGGCGGCCCCCAACCCGCCTGGCCCGGCGTCGTCTACGCCTACGGAGACTGCGCCGCCCCGCTCAAGCAGTTCCAGCTCCGCATGAACGCCTTCGGCTACGGCTTCACCGGCACAGGCTGCTACTACGACAAAACCCGCGAAGCAGTCCTCGCCCTCCAGCGAGCCAACGGCATCAACGACTCGGGCCGCCTCGGACCCAAGACCTGGGACGCCGCCTGGAACGGCAAACCACCCCGGTAACGCCACCCCATCCGCAATTCGTCATCTACTTGCGCTCGCCGGTGAACGCAAGTAGATGACGAATTGCGGGGTCGTCAGGAGGGCCAAGCGCCGCGTTCCCGAAGCACCTCACGCAGCAGATCCGGCCGGTCCGTCACGATCCCGTGCACCCCCAAATCCAGCAGCAGCCGCATCTCCGCCGGATCGTCCACGGTCCACGTGTGCACCTCGAAACCCCCACGCGTCGCCTGCCGCAGGAACGCCCGGTCCACCACCTTCAACCGCCCCTGCCGCACCGGCACCTGCGCCATCGCACCCCGCGACAACGCCCGCAGTGAGACCAGCGGCAAAAACCCGTTCACCCACATCACCGCCACCGAACGCGGCCCCATCGCCGTCACCAGCTTCGGCCCCGCCAGCTTCCGGATCCGCGCGAGCCGCGCGTCGGAGAACGACGCGGCCGCGACCCGGTCGTAGGCGCCGGTCCGCTCGATCGCCCGCACGAAGGGCGCCACCGCCTCGTTCGACTTCACATCGATGTTGAACCGCGCCTCCGGCAACTCCTCGAGGACGTCCTCCAGCCGCGACAACGGCGCGCGACCGCCGACCTTGACGTTCCGCAACTGCGCCCACGTCTGCCGGGAGATCAACCCCGCGCCATCGGTCGTCCGGTCCAGCGCGGCATCGTGATGCACGACCACCACACCGTCCGACGTCGCGTGCACATCCGTCTCGAGATAGCGAAACCCCTCGGCCACCGCCTGCTGGAACGCCGGCAGCGAGTTCTCCAGTCCTTCCAGGTCACCGAGATGCCAGCCCCGATGGGCGAAGGCACGCGGGAGCGGATCGGCGAGGTACGGAAACAAGGTCGGCACCCCACTAGTGTGCACTTCGGCCGTGGCCTCGGCATGATCGTCGGATGGCCAGCTAGGGTCTGATCCGTGAGGGAAGTCGCCGAACACCCGAAGACGTCCGCCGAAGAGGTGTCCGAGTTACGTCGCGCGGGAGCACCCAAACACTGCGGATGGTGCGGCCGACGGCTCGAACAAGGCGGCAACGTCGGCAGGCGCCGCCGCTACTGCGGGCAATCCTGCCGCCAGCGGGCCTACGAACGCCGCACCGCCCTCCAGCGCAGCGGCCTCCCCGAAGACGCCGTCGTCCTCTCCGACACCGAGATCGCCACCCTGCAGGACAGGCTCTTCCAACTCCGCTGCGCCGCCGAAGACGTCGTCACCGCGGCCGACGACGGCGCGTCCGTCGCCGAACTCCGCGGCCTCGCCGGCGAAATCGCCCAGGCGGCCAAGGACCTCGAACAGCTCCGCTGAGCTACACGATCCCGTCCAACGCCCGGTACGTCCGGTTGCTCGCGGCCGCCGCCCGCTGCTCACGACCGGTCGCCTCGATGTAGTTCTGGCTGGTCGCCAGGCTCGCGTGCCCCAGCAGCGCCATGATCTCCGACGCGGTCGCGCCGTCCTCGGCCAGCCGGGTGGCGAAGGTGTGCCGCAACGCGTGGAGATTCGCCCCGACCGGCACACGGTCGTGCAGGCCCGCCCACCGGTAGCACGACTTGACCAGGTACTCGAGCGCGCCGCGGCCGATCGGCTCGCCGGCACGATCCCGGAGGAGGGGAGTGGAGGGCCCGAACCGCTGCTGCGGGAAGCGACGGCGGCACGAAGCCAGGTACTCCTCGATGATCTTCTCCATGATCGGCTGGACCGGGATCGACCGGTCACGGCTTCCCTTGCCGTGGACGTGTAGCCGCATCTCGCCCTGACGGCCGACCAGCGACCGCGCGGTCAGCGCCCGCATCTCCGCGGCACGCAGCCCGGCGACCAGCCCGAGCGCGATCACCAGGACGTCCCGCTCCGGCCACGGATCCCGCGTGCGGCGCGAACCATCGGCGGCGGCCGCGAGCAACTGCTCCGGGGTTTCCTCGCCCCGCAACGGTTTCGGCGTCAACGGAGGTGCCTTCGGGCGCGCGACCGCGCCCATGGGATTGCCCGAGAGCAGCCCGTCGGACACGCAGAAGGTGAGGAACTGGTTCCAGGTCGACCACGCGCGCAGCACCGAACTCTTCGCGTGAGTGTCCGCGAAGGCACCGAAGGCGTTGCGGAGCGCCTGAGCGGTGAGCATCTCGACGGTGAGTTCGTCAGGGGAGCGGCCGAGCTCGCGGAGCAGAAGAGCGGTGATGCCGGCGAGGTCGCGGCGGTAGGCGTCGGTGGTGTGAGGAGAATCCTTACGGGGACGACGTGCGGCGAAAAAGGCTTGCTGTGCCTCGGAAACCCTCATGAGCATCTTGTACCGCATGGCACCGACAGTCTTACACTGGGTTATATTCCGTTTCATGCATAATAGTGATTATGCATGAAACGGAGTGACGGGTCCGGAAACCACTCGCGGGGGATCTCGGTTCGCTCGCCGCTCTCTGGACGTTCGGCGCAGGACTTCCCTGACCGATTTCCGCCCGAAGCTTCACTCATGACACTCGGAGCCTCGGGAGACCTCGGACTGGCCGCCGAGGCGGCGAGGCTGGCGAGATGACCCCAGGTGGCGCCTCCATTGATCAACATCGACCCAAGACGTCCGGATTGATTCGTCACAGTGACGTATTGAGGCCGGGTGATCGGGCATCCGTTTTGCGCCTCCGGGGGTGCTCTGGGTTGCCTCGGAGGATCAAGGGCCACCCGGGTTCAGGGAGAGCTGAAGGGAGCCGTGCCCTCATCCGACGCGGCGAAGGGAGCTTTCGCTGCATGACATGTAGCGAAGGGCCCTTTCGGCTCCCACCGGAGACCCCTCTCGACCCTTGTTCTGCAGGTCAGCCAAAGTGCCGATAATGTACATTATGTCAAGTAACTGCCATCTGGCTGTGCGGAACCGCTAGCCCGCCCTGCCCTACGGCTTTACCGCGCTCCGCATCGCTGAGGTCGTCGCCCAGTCCGACCGAGTTTCGCCTTCGCGCTCGGCGGACCACCGGTTCACCCGCAAGCGCCCTGAACTCGCTGCGCGACCCTGGATCCGCCACGCCCCGCCTTTAAGACCGCTCATCCTCGGTGTTGTCGCCGGTGCTCCGTAAGTCTAGACTTACGGTTCGTGGAGACTTACCGAGTCACAGATGCCGCGTGGAACGCGTTCGGGGATCCGAGTCGGCGCGCGATCATCGAGTGCCTGGCCGAGCGGCCACGGTCCGTCCGTGAACTCGCCGACCAGCTTCCGATCAGCCGGCCAGCGGTGTCCCAGCATCTCAAGGCCCTCAAAGGCGCGGGGTTGGTCACCGACCGCCCCGCCGGCACCAAGCGCATCTACCAGCTCAATGCGGCCACCATGGGCGCGTTACGCGATCAGCTCGACACTTTTTGGAGCCGCGCGCTGGCCGGCTACAAGGACGTCGTCGAACAACCCGAAGGAGATCAGCGATGACCCAGGCAACGAGCACGGTGGTCCGCAAGGAGGTCGTCGTGAACGCCCCGATCGAACGAGCCTTCACCGTTTTCACCGAGCGATTCGGCGACTTCAAGCCGCCCGAGCACAATCTGCTTCAGGTCGAGATCGTCGAGACGGTGTTCGAACCCCACGTCGGTGGGCACATCTTCGACCGCGGGGTCGACGGCAGCGAATGCCGCTGGGCCCGAATACTCGCCTACGATCCCCCGCATCGCGTCGTCTTCAGCTGGGACATCAGCCCCCAATGGCAGGTTGAACGCGACCCTGAGCACACAAGTGAGGTCGAGGTCCGCTTCATCGCCGAAGCCGCGCAGCGTACGCGCCTGGAACTCGAACACCGCAAACTGGATCGCCACGGACCGAGCTGGAAAGCCGTCAGTGACGGCGTCGGAGGCGACGCCGGCTGGCCGCTGTACCTCGCTCGCTACGCCCAGCTGCTGACCGGGGACCGCTGATGGCTGCATCGAGCACAGTCGGCGACACGATGTCGTCCCCAAGGGAACCGTTGCAACGTAAGAGCGATGTGCTCAAACTGCTGCATTCGGAAACCACCGCATGGTTGGCCACGGGTGATGCCGGCGGTTCACACCTCGTCCCGCTCCTGTTCCACCACAACGGCGAGGTGCTCACGTTCGCAACCTTCGCGAACAGCCGGACGGTGACCAACGTGGGCCGCCACCGCACGAGCACGAGCGGCCATCGGCCATCCATACGACGTGGTCATGATCGACGGCACGATGAACGTCATCGAACCCGACGCGATTGATCCGGCCATCGCCGACCCGTTCGCTTCACTGCTGCGGGGCGGTCCTGACCCGCGGCATACACCCGGATTCGTCTACCTTCAGCTCGCCCCGACCCGGTTGCAAGCATGGCGCTCCTTCGCCGAGCTCGGCGACAGGACCCTGATGCAGTCCGGTCAGTGGCTGGTCTGACCGCAAGGCGATCCGCTCTGGTAGACGAGACTGGTGACCACACGTTCGCCTGGCAGTCCGACGTGCTTGTTTCGGCTGCGAATACCTTGCCCTCCAGGCGGTCGTGCATCGCGCGGGCCGCGCACTCACCGACCTGCTCCCCACTGAACGCCTCTATGTCCTGTCCCTCGGCAGCCGGCGTGCCCTACGACCAGCAGCAGACGGCCGTCTTCGAGCCGGGCCGCGGCTACCTCGACGTCCCCGACAACGAACTAGCCGAACCTGCCCGCCGCCTCGGCGAACAGATGGCCACCTGACGCGCGTCGGTGTGGTTCGATGCCTCATGATTCCGACCGAAGCCGACCTTGCGGACGCGTTGACCACGGCAGCTCGTGCGGTTGTCACGGACCTGTTCCGCGACAGCCCCGGCCACACCTTCTACTACGTCACGCTGACCACGCCCGGCGAGGCATTCGGTCCGGCGCTGTCGGCGTGGTCGCGCGAGGCGCTGGCGCAGCGAGCGGACGCCGACGACGTCCGCTACTCCTACGCCGATTCGCCGTTTTCGATTGTGGGCGAGGAATACCTGAAGCCGGTCCGCGAGATGTTCGCCGCCCGGCCGGAGGTGTTCGACATCGCCGACGACGATGCGTCCGACGCGGAGTTCGATCTCCGGCTTCGTGCGATGGAGACAGCGCTGCGCAGGTTGGATGATGAAGGGCTGTTCGGTGTCGGTGTGGCTCGAGCGGACGTGCTGGTTTTGGTCGAGGTCGTTCCTGACGACGAGGAGAACGTGGCCCGGGCTCGTCGGCTCAACCCGCCTGGTCCGGCGTTGGACGCTTGGCTGGCCTACTGGGCGTCTGCCTGATCACCAGTGCGAATACCTGACACAGGATGTCGTGTATCCGGTGGAATGCTCGCGGTTCAAACCGGCGCTGTTCACCTACACGAAGGACGATCGAATTCAGATGGTGTCTCGACTCAACCCGTACATCAGGTACAACGGGAACGCACGGCAGGCGATGGAGTTCTACCGGGAGGTACTCGGCGGCAAGCTGGAGATCGGCACGATCGCGGATTTCGGTGCGCCGGGCTCACCCAACGCCGACAAGGTCATGCACGCGCAGCTCGACACCCCGCACGGATACACGCTGATGGCATGTGACGTTGATGGTCAGGTCGAGGACGTGCCTCACTCCCCTGGCAACAACGTCGCGGTCTACCTCGGTGGCGACGGCGAACTCCGTGGCCATTTCGAGAAGTTGTCCGTCGGCGGCACCGTGACCATGCCTCTGGAGAAACAGGTATGGGGTGACGAGGCCGGCGCGCTCGTGGACAAGTTCGGGATCACCTGGATGGTCAACATCAGTCTGCGGCAAACCTGATCGACAGGCATCCGGCGCTATTCCGCCTCGCGTGGCCCCAGTCGTCGGGTGATCCGGTCGAACAGCTCCCCTAACGGCTCGCCGAGGTCCCGGCCGAAGTCGGTCAGTCCGTAGGTGACCTGGGGTGGTGTCGTGGGTTCGACCTTTCGCCAGATCAGGCCGTCTTGAACGAGTGCGCGCAGGGATTGGGCGAGCATCTTCTCGCTGATCCCCCGGATGCTTTCGCGTAGCTCGTAGAACCTGAGGTCGTTGACCTGCAAGGAGATCAGTACCCAGATCCCCCATCGGCTGGTCACGTGGTCGACCACCTCGCGGGCCGGGCAGTCGGTGTGAAACACCTCATACCGCGGCTTGGTGTCGGCCGGTGTGAACTGCACGCCTCCTGTCATGGCAGGAGCTTACCTCAAGGTATGCCCTTACCAAAAGTAAGCCACTCTCCTAGCGTCGTGATCACAACAAGATCGAGCGAAGGAGCTGTTCATGATCGTGGTGACCGGGGCTACGGGAAACATCGGCCGTCCGTTGACTCAGGCGTTGGTCGAGGCGGGTCAGCAGGTGACGGCGGTGTCGCGGCATGCTGCCGAGGCTCCGCGGGGCGGGCGGCATGTGGTGGCGGACCTTGCCGAGCCTGCCGGGCTCGAGCAAGCGTTGGACGGGGCGAAGTCCTTGTTCCTGCTGCTTTCCGGCGACTTGCATGCCGCCGAGGCCAACCCTGCCGACATCGTCGGCCAGGCGGCGGCCGCCGGGGTTCGCAGGGTTGTTCTGCTCTCTTCGCAGGGTGTGGCGACCAGGCCGTTCGGTACGACGCGGATCGCGATGCGCGAACTGGAGGACGTGGTGCGGGGCTCCGGTTTGGACTGGGCGATCTTGCGGCCGGGTGGTTTCGCCTCCAACGCCTTGTGGTGGGCGGAGTCGGTCCGTTCGCATCAGGTGGTCGCCGCGCCGTTCGGTGACACGGGGCTGCCGATCATCGACCCGGCGGATATCGCGGAGGTCGCCGCCGCTTGTCTGGTGGATGACCGGCATCTCGGTGGCGTGTACGAATTGACCGGCCCGGAGGTGATCTCGCCGCGCGAGCAGGCGGAGGTCCTCGCCGGCGCCCTGGGCGAGCCGGTGCGGTTTCAGGAGCTCACCCGGGAGGAGGCCAAGGCGGGTATGGCCCGGAGCATGCCGGCGGAGCTCGCGGACGACACGCTGGACATCATCGGTTCGCCGAGTGCGGCCGAGCTGCGGGTGAGCCCGGATGTGCGACGGGTGCTCGGCCGTGATCCGCGGTCGTTCGCCGACTGGACCGCCCGGAACATCGCCGCGTTCCGCTGATGGCGTCGCGCTAAGGTCGTCCCCGGAAAGTCGAATCTGGGGGTTACCGCGATGTCCGAGAGCACCGCTGTGCGTGTCGATCCGTCCAACGAGCGGATGTTGAAGGCGTGGGACGGTGATGACGGCTCGCTCTGGGCGAAGCGCGCGCAGCGGTTCAACGATGGTGTCGCCGCTTATCGCGACACGTTCTTCGCCGCGGCCGGTATCGGGCCTGCTGACAACGTTCTCGACGTCGGCTGCGGTGCGGGTCAGACGACGCGGGACGCGGCGCGGCTGGCGACCGCCGGTTCCGCGCTGGGTGTGGACCTATCCAGCGAGATGCTCGGCGTCGCTCGTCGGCTCGCCGTGGAGGAAGGCCTTGTCAACGTCGCTTTCGAGCAGGTGGACGCGCAGGTCCATCCGTTCGCGGGGGCGGGTTTCGATGTGGTGATCAGCAGGCATGGATCGATGTTCTTCGGTTCTCCCCTGGCCGCGTTCTCGAATCTGGCGAGGGCGACCCGGTCTGGTGGCCGTCTGGTCCTGCTGACGTGGCAGCCGTTGCGGCTCAACGAATGGATCACCACGTTCCGGACGATCTTTGCGGCCGGGCGTGAGGTGCCGACCTCGGATCTCGCGCTCAGCGACCCCGTCGAGATCGGAGGGTTGCTGGCCTCCGCCGGGTACGCCGACGTGCGGTGCACCGCGGTGCACAAGCCGATGTACTTCGGTGAGGACGTCGACGACGCGGCCGAGTTCATCGTCGAGCAGCACGGCGGGCGGTTGAACGATCTGGACGAGACGACGCGCGCGGGAGCTGTCGAGGCGTTACGGGCCGATCTCGCCGAGCACCAGGCCGACCGAGGCGTTTTCTACGGCTCGGCGGCCTGGCTCGTCGAGGCCCGGCGGCCTTGACCTACTGCTTGCGGGCGATCAGGTAGGCCTGTGGGGTGCTCTCGAATTCCTCGGACGGTTCGCGGACGAGGGTGGAGAGCACGCTGAACCCGGCATCCCCCAGCTGTTCGGCGATCTTCTCCGGTGCCAGCCGGTACGCGTCACAGGAGATGTCATGCCCGTACGCGTGCTCGATGTGGCGGATTTCGTCGCCTACCTGGAAGGCGACCAGCAGATGGCCGCCGGTGGCGAGGATCCGGTGGAAGTCGGCGAAGATCTCCGGCAGGCGCTCCCGTGGTGTGTGGATGATCGAGTACCAGGCGACGACACCTGCCAGTGCACCGTCCTCAAAGGACAAACCAGGCATCTCCCCGGTCTGGAAGTCCAAGTGCGGGTACCACTTGCGGGCGACGGCGACCATCTCCGGCGAGAGGTCGACGCCGTGGATGTCGAGGCCCAGTTCGTGGAGGTACTGGGTGATGCGGCCGGGGCCGCAGCCGACCTCGGCGACGCGTCCGCCGCCGTCGGCCTTGACGAGTTCGGCGTACGCGCCGAGCATGGCGCGATCCCAGGTGGATCCGGCGAGGTGGTCGCGGAGGAGTTCGGCGTAGTCGGCCGCGACCGTGTCGTAGGCGGTGCGGGTGGTGTGGAGGTAGTCGGTCACGGCGGCGACCCTATCGCTTTGCCCCGACAACAATCGTCGCGTACAGCTCGTCGTCGGTGATCACCTCGGGGATCAATCCGTTGTGCGCCATGGCTTCCGCGGTGTTCGCGGCCTGACTTTCGCCGGTTTCGATCAGCAGGTGCCCGCCTGGTGCGAGCCATTGTGGAGCTTCGGCGGCGACGCGGCGGTGGACGTCGACGCCGTCGTGCCCGCCGTCGAGTGCGACGCGGGGTTCGTGGTCGCGGGCTTCGGGTGGCATCAAAGCGATGGCGTCGGTGGGGACGTACGGGGCGTTGACGACCAAGATGTCGACGCGACCTCGTAGCGACGCGGGCAGTGGTGTGTAGAGGTCGCCTTCGAAGACCTCTCCCCCGGCCTCGGCGATGTTGGCGCGGGCGCAGCGGACGGCGGCGGGTTCGATGTCGGCCGCGTAGAGATGGATTTCGCCGAGTTCGGCGGCGATGGCGGCGCCGAGTGCTCCGGTGCCGCAGCAGAGGTCGAGGACGACCGCTCCTGGTCCGGCGAGGGTGACGGCGTGGCGGACGAGGAGTTCCGATCGTTGGCGTGGCACGAAGACGCCGGGTTCGACGGCGATGCGGAGGCCGTGGAATCCGGCCCAGCCGAGGATGACTTCGAGTGGTTCGCCGTCGACGCGGCGTTGGACCATGGTGTCGAGTTCGGCCGGGGTGCGGGCTTCTTCGGTGAGGAGGCGGGCTTCGTCTTCGGCGAAGACGCATCCGGCTTTCCGAAGCTTGTCGATGACGGTCACTTGTCTCGCAGTCTGGTGAGGATGCCGTCGAGGGCGTGCCGGACGGTGTCGGGGACGCCGTTGGTGCGCAGGTCGGTGAGGAATTGCTCGTTGAGCCCGCCGGGGGTCATGTGTTTCCCGGTAAGGGTTTCGAGGTCGCCGCTCTGCTGGAGCAGGGAGTGGCCGAGCTGGCCGAAGATGTGGCTGGTGAAGGCGGTCGCCGTGGTGTCCTCGATGCCCTGGTCGGTCATCCAGGCGGCGATGGTGCCGAGGTAGTCGAGGTGAGCGGCGAAGGTGGCCGTGGCGCCGCTGAAGACGTCGAGGTCCTTCTCCGCCGAGGGGACGACACTGCCACCGATGCTGTCGAAGAGCGCCCGTGCCCGGGGGTTGTCGGGGTACATCGCGGTGAGGCTTTGGCGGCGGGCGGCCGGGGGCAGCGGGATGCTCCGGACGACTTCGCCCGCGGGGGCGGCCCAGTCGCGCAGCCGGTCGAGGGGGACGCCGGCGAGTGCGCTGATCAGGACGTGACCGGGCTGGAAGGTGAGGTCTCGGAGGACTTCTTCGGCGATCGGCGGGCGTACGGCGAGGACGATCGTGGTGGCGCTGTCGACGACGTCTTGGTTGCTGTCGCGGACTTCGACGTTGGCGAAGCGGGCCGAGAGTTCTTGGCCGACGCTGCGGCTGCGGGGTGAGAGGAAGATCGAAGGCGGGTCGGCGATGTCCTTGCTGAGGCCTTCGACGATCGCGGCGGTGATCTCGCCCGCGCCGATGAATCCGTAGTCCATGGTCAGGCTCCCTTGTGACCGTCGACGCGTTCGCGGATGAGGTCGGCGTGGCCGTTGTGGCGGGCGTACTCGCCGATCATGTGGACGTAGAGCATGCGGAGCGAGAACGGGTTCCCGCCGACGTCGAAGGTGTCGTCGAGGGATCCTCCGGCGGCGGCTTCGTCGGCCAGGCGGATCTCGTCGAGGAGGATGTCGTACGCCTCTTCGGCTTTGGCGGCGTCGAGGACTTCGAAGTCGTGGTCCTTGCCGAGGGCGGGGTCATAGAGGGGTTCGATGTCCTGTGCGGCGTAGCGCAGGCGGAACCAGATGCGTTCGACCTTGGCGAGGTGGCGGATGAGGCCGAGGAGGGTGAGGTTGGACGGCGGGACCGACGCCGTGGCGAGTTGTTCCCCGGTGAGGCCGGCGAGTTTGTGGAGGAAGGTGCCGCGGTGCCAGGCCAGCAGGGAGGGCAGGAGGACTCGCTCGTCGGCGGCGGTGTCGCCGGACGGGCGGGTGACCTCAGGGGCGGTCCATGTCATAGCGGCGATCATGCCATCGGGTGATGTGGGTTCGTGGTGCGCCTGCTGAGGTGAGCGGCGTCACGTGGAGGTCGCTGAATCCTTTTGCGGGGGTCGCGGCTCTTGTAGGGGCCGGGACAAGCTCGGCGCGGGAGGAGGTTGTCGTGGAGGCCGAGTGGCCGAGGGAGTCCTTGATCGTGGCGGCGCAGGGTGGGGACGAGTCCGCCATCGCCGCCTTGGTCTCGGGTTCCCATCCGCATGTGCAGCGTTTCGCGCGGTCGTTGTGTGCTTCGCCGGAGGATGCGGAGGATTCGGCGCAGGAGGCGCTGATCATCCTGTATCGCAAGATCGGCACGCTGCGGGCCACCGGTGCGCTCGCGTCGTGGATGTTCCGGATCGTGCGCAACGAGTGTCTCCGCCGGGCCCGCCGGGCGTTGCGCGGTGACGATCTGGCGGGTTCCGTCGCGGTGGTCTCGGCGGAGGACGACGCGTTGGATCGGCTGGAGGCGCAGCGGGTGGCCGCGGCGATCGCCGGGTTGCCCGCCGATCAGCGTCGCGTCCTGATCATGCGTGACATTCAGGGCCATCCGGGCCGGGCGGTCGCCGACGCGCTCGGGTTGAGCACGGCCGCGATGAAGTCCCGGCTGCACCGTGCGCGGGCGACGGTCCGTTCGGTTCTCGACAACCCCGTTTCCTGACCTTCTTTGAGGAGTTTTCATGCTCGAAATCGGTTCCGTGGCCCCTGACCTCGCCTTGGAGGACACCACCGGGCAGGTTGTCCGGCTTTCGGAGTTCCGCGGCAAGGAGAACGTGCTGCTGTACTTCATGCGCTCGACCACTTGCCCGGTCTGCAACAGCCATGTGAAGGATCTCGTGGGGCGGGCCGCCGACTTCGCGGCCGCCGATGTGCGTGTCTTGATCGCCGTCCCGGAGGGGCGGGAGGAGGCCAAGGCGTGGCGGACGAAGCGGGGGTTGTCGCTGCGGGTGGTCACCGGCCGGGGTGCCACACCGCATGAGGCCTTCGGGCTGTCGAAGAAGATGCTGCAGCAGTCGGGCAGCGTGCTGATCGACCGGGACGGCAAGGTTCGTCATGCACATGCGGCGACGATGCCCATCAGCGCTTATGACAAGAAGGGCATCGCCAAGGCCGTCGACGAGCTCGCCAAGGTGCATTGACTGAAGGTGTGAATCGGTGCTTCACTTCTTGAGTGCCGTATCGCCGTACACCGAAGGTCCAGGAGCGACTGGACGCCCAGCGCGACGCCGTCCTCGCCGCCGCCATGGAGCAGCTGGCCGAGCGTGGGTACGCGGGCTGCTCCGTGTCAGCGGTCGCGGAACGGGCGGGGGTGGCGGTCGGCAGCGTGTACCGCCACTTCCCCACCAAGGCCGCGCTGGTCGTGGAGTTGTTCCGCAAGGTCGTCACGCGTGAGGTCGAGGCGGTGCGCGCGGTGTCGGAGCGGCCGGGCACGCCCGCCGAGCGGGTCGTGGCGGTCTTCGACACCTTCGCGAGCCGGGCGTTGAAGACCCCGCGGATGGCGTACGCGCTGCTGGCCGAGCCCGTCGACGCGCCGATCGAGGCCGAGCGGCTGGTGTTCCGGCGCGCTTTCCGCGACATCGTGGCCCAGCACGTGGCCGATGGCGTCCGCTCCGGGGTGCTGCCCGCACAGGACGCGGAGGTCACCGCGGCGGCGCTCGTCGGGGCGGCCGCCGAGGTGCTGATCGGCCCGTTGACCACCGGCAGTGCGGACGAGGTGTCCGGGCTGCGCACTTTCGTCCTGCGTTCCTTGGGAGGTTCCGATGCCGAGCACTCATGAGGTCACCAATCAGGTGCCGCCGCTGGCGGAGTACGACGTCGCCGCCGATCCGGCCTTGCTGGAGGGGCTGGAGCGGGCGGACGCGGGCTGGGCGGTGGCCGAGGTACACGCCCTCGGCAGGCTGGCCGGGAGCGAGCAGGCGCAGGAGTGGGGCAGGCTGGTCAACGAGAACGAGCCGGTGCTGCGCACGCACGACCGGGTCGGGAACCGGATCGACGAGGTCGAGTTCCATCCCTACTGGCACGAGCTGATGGACGTCGCGGTGTCGCATGGGCTGCACGCGGCGCCGTGGCGGGATTCCCGGCCGGGCGCGCACGCGGCGCGGGCGGCGAAGATGTACGTCTGGGGTCAGGTCGACGCGGGGCACACGTGCCCGATTTCGATGACGTACGCGGCGGTTCCGGCATTGCGGTTCAATCCCGAGCTCTCCGAGCGGTACGAGCCGTTGCTGGCGGCGACGGAGTACGACTTCGGGCTGCGTGAGCCGAGCTCGAAGCGCGGGCTCATCGCCGGGATGTCGATGACGGAGAAACAGGGCGGCTCCGACGTCCGGGCGAACACCACCACGGCGCGGCCGCTCGGTGATGGCGGCTATGTGATCGTCGGGCACAAGTGGTTCACCTCGGCGCCGATGTCGGACATGTTCCTGACGCTGGCCCAGGCACCGGGTGGCCTGTCGTGCTTCCTGCTCCCCCGTGTCCTGCCGGACGGCACGCGCAACGGGATCCGGTTGCAGCGGCTGAAGGACAAGCTGGGCAACCGCTCCAACGCATCGTCGGAGATCGAGTACGACGACGCGATCGGCTGGCTCGTCGGCGAGGAGGGCCGCGGGGTGCGCACCATCATCGAGATGGTGAACAACACCCGGCTCGACTGCGCCGTCGGGAGCGCGTCGGGGATGCGATATGGCGCCGTGCGGGCCGTCCACCACGCTCGGCATCGCCACGCTTTCGGGGCGAATCTGGTGGACCAGCCGCTGATGGGCAACGTGCTGGCGGACCTGATCGTGGAGTCCGAGGCGGCGACGACGGTCGGGATGCGGCTGGCGTCGGCCACCGACCGGCCCGACGACGAGCACGAACAGGCGTTCCGCCGGCTGGGGCTGGCGGTGACGAAGTACTGGGTGTGCAAACGCGGTCCGTCGCACGCGGTGGAGGCGTTGGAATGCCTGGGCGGGAACGGGTACGTCGAGGAATCGGGGATGCCGCGGCTCTACCGCGAGGCTCCGCTCATGTCGATCTGGGAGGGTTCGGGCAACGTCGCGGCGCTGGACACGTTGCGGGCGATGGCGAAGCAGCCGGAGTCGGTGGCGGCGTACTTCGCGGAGGTCGAGCAGGCGTCCGGCGCCGACGCGCGGCTGGACGACGCGGTGGGCAGGCTGCGCAAGGAACTGTCCGACCTGTCGGACATCGAGTACCGGGCGCGGCGGCTGGTCGAGTCGATGGCGTTGATCCTTCAGGGGTCGCTGCTGGTGCGGCACGGGACGCCGGCGGTGGCCGACGCGTTCTGCGCGTCGCGGCTGGGCGGTGACTGGGGTGTCGCGTTCGGGACGCTTCCGTCCGGTGTGGACACCAAGGCGATCATCGCCCGCGCCGAGGTCTGAGCGGCTGAGAGCGGAGAGGTCCGTGAGGGCCTCCTTCCCTACCCTGACGGTAGGGCCAGTCGAAGCCCGCCCGAGGTACATGAAGGACCCCTTCCTTGCGCTAGGCGCAGTGAAGGGGTCCTTCATGTACTGGGGAAGGTGTGAAGATCGAGTTTCCTCGGCTGAGCCGAGGGAAGGGCCTTCACGGACCGGCCTGGCATCAACCGCAGCCGGAGCCTTCACTGCTCGCCGAGGTTCCGGACTCTCGGTGCCCGCATGACCACGTGCTGCGCCGGTCCGGTCGGTTCCGCCGGTCGGACCGGCGCCGAGCACTGCGAACAGCCGCAGGATTGCGGAATTCGGGTGCATCCATACGCTCGCACGTCGGCTACGTTCGCAGGTCATGGTCGATCGCCGAAGATGCCTGTTCCTGGTCCCCGTGGTGCTGCTCGCCTCCGGTTGCGCGACGGCCGAGCCGACGCCGATCTTCGCCGCGGCGAGTTCGAATCCTCCCGCCGGGAGCGGGCCGGTGATGGAGGCGGCGGCTCCGTCCGGCACGCCGTTCGTCGCAGCGGACGGGCGGGATCTGAAGGCCTGCTCCGACGGGGAGTGCGAGGTCCTGGTGCGGACCGGTGACCAGATCCCCAACGACGGCGGCGCCGGTCCGCTTTCGGTCGCGGTCCAGGCCGGAAAGGTGGGTCTAGCCCCCGCCTCCGGCGGGATGGGCGGGGCGGTGTCCGGACCCCCGGGGATGGTCCATCAGATCAACCGGCAGGTGATCGCCGTCGTCGCGGTGCAGGGTGGCGAGGGGATCATCCGGCTCAGCAAGAGGTGACGGGCTCTTCGAGCGCGCGACGAAGGGCGACCGCACGCGCGGCATCGTGATGTTCGACGACGGTCAGATAGTGCCGAACCAGGACCTGCCGAGACCGTTCGAGTTCCGTCAAGCCGACCGACGTCGCCCGGCCGGCACTCAACGCCTCCAGCGCGTGAGCGGGCAAGCGGTCGACCTCCCGGCCATGCCAGGGAGTCAAGCCGTACCGCAGGCACAGCAAGGTGATGATCTGGTCGCGAAGCTCGTCGAGCATCATGACGGCCTGCCATGATCGCCCGCGGGCGATCGCCGAGCGGGCGTGGATCGCATAGAGCCAGGCCATACCGATCGCCTGCGCACTGCTGGGACCTGACGAGCTCGTCGGGTCGTTGGCCCGGCCGAAGACGAGCCGGAAGCCGTCCTCCGTGGCGCGGAACTGATCGCGGGGCCAGAACGACAGGTCCACCTGGAGCGACGAGTCGAGCAGGAACACCCGATAGCGCACGCCCTCGCGCGAGATCACGTCGAGAGTGTCGGCGACCCCGAACCTGTCGTCGAGCAATCGAGTCCACCGCGCGACGACCGCGGGCTCGTCCACGTCGTCGGTGAGCTGGAGGACGAGATCGAGGTCCGACCAGCGGTCCTCGACGCCGCGAGCAGTCGATCCGACAAGCGCGGCGCCGACGATGTCCACGTCACGGTGGGCCGCGGCGATCAGTTCGTCACGCACTCGGGCGCGTTCCTCGACGTCGAACATCAATCTCCCTGTACCTACTAGTATGTACGGCATGCATGCGATGCAGTACGAAATCACCCTCCCAGCCGACTACGACATGGGCATCATCCACGAGCGCGTCGCCACGCGCGGGCATCTGCTGGACGACTTCGGCGGTCTCGGGCTGAAGGTCTACGGGATCCGTGAACGCGGCGTCGACGGCTCGACGCTGAACCAGTACTCGCCGTTCTACCTGTGGCACGACGAGGCCGGGATGAACGCGTTCCTGTTCGGCGGCCCGTTCAGCGGCATCGTCGAATCGTTCGGGCGTCCCGCCGTGCAGCACTGGACCGTGCTCGGCTTCGAGGAAGGGCCCGCGTTCGGCACTCCTCCGGTCGCGGCGGGAAAGGACGTCGTGACGATCCCCGCGGAGACCGACCCGGTCGCCTTCCTCGGCGAAGCTCTCGATGGGCTTCGCGAGCATCTACGACAGGACGGCGCGCATTCGGGCGCGCTCGCCGTCGATCCGCGAACCTGGCAGGTGGTCCGCTACAGCCTGTGGGCCGGCGAGGCTCCGGAGTCGGACGAGGTCCGGTACCGGATCCTCCACCTGTCCTCGCCGCAGCTGGCCGAGCTGCGGCGAGGACGGCAGTGGGATCAGCCGAGCAGTGCGGCGAACAACGCGCCCGGATCGGCTTCGGGCGGCCCGGCGGGCCACTGATCCCGGTACGGGTACCAGAGCCCGTCCTTGCCCAGCCGCACCTGCACCCCGGTCCCGTGGACGGTGCAGTGGTTGCGTTCGACGTCCAGGCCCTGGCCGGGATCGTCCACCACCTCGGTGAACGCGGCCCGCGCGCGGCCCATCGCCTGCGACGGCGGTGTCCACGCGGTCTCCAGCACCTCGAGCCCGGCCCGGCCGCCGTGCCGCCAGGCGAGCACCGCGCGGTCGAAGTCCGCACCGTTCTCGGCCGGGCGCAGCCTGTCGGCGACCTCCGGACGAGTGGCGGCGAGGCGGACGGCGTCCTGTTTGCGGGTGAGCTTCGGCTGTGACGTCAGCAGCGCACCAGCCGCCTGTCCCGCGTTGGCGACCAGCAAGGCGAAGGTCTCCGACGGGATATCGGGCGCGCCGGGCACGGTCGGGCCTCCGGCGGGAACGAACGCGGCGAGGTCCGGCAACGGTCCCGGCTCGTCGGCGTAGGCCTGCTCGGCCGGGACGCCGTCGTCCCCGGTTCGCACGAACCGGGGAGCGTTGCGCCGCTGGAGCTCGTCGAGCAGTTCCCGCTCCCCCTTGCCGCGCATCAGCAGCAGCACGAAGGGATCCGCGTCGAGCAGCCACGATGCCTGGAACGACAGCGCCGCGGCATGGCGGCACGGCAGCTCCCAGCCGGGGCAGTCGCAGTCCGGGTCCAGGTCGCCGATGCCGGGCAGGAGATGCACCCCGGCGTCGTCGGCGGCCTCGACGAGGTCGTGCGGCATGTCCCGGTCCAGCAGCGCGGCGAGATGCCCGGCACGGGAGGCGACCCGGTCGAGGAACCGGTCCCATTCGTCCTCGGTCAGTTCCGCGAGGCGGACCTCGGTGCGGTACTGGCCTTCCTGGTCGTCGACCACGGCGGCGATCCGGCCGGGGCTGACCGTGATCGGGCCGACCCGGCCCCCCGCGGCGTACTTGCGACCTTGTTTGAGCTGCCGCAGGTCCAGCGCGGTGTCCTCCATCGCGTTGATCCACGCGCGGCCCCACCACGAGCGGGCGAACTGGCCGTGGCCGCCCTGCCGCCCGAAGGCGGGGAAGCCGCGGACGCGATCGTCGGGCGTACTCATCGGCGACTCCTCAACTCGACCAGATCGGCCAGTTCCGCGTCGGTCAATTCGGTCAGGGCGGCCTCGCCGCCGGCGAGCACCGCGTCGGCGAGCGCGCGTTTCTCCCGCAGCATCGCCGCGATCCGGTCCTCGACCGTGCCCTCGGCGATGAGCCGGTGCACCTGCACCGGCCTGGTCTGCCCGATCCGGTACGCGCGGTCGGTCGCCTGATCCTCCACCGCGGGATTCCACCAGCGGTCGTAGTGCACGACGTGATCGGCGCGGGTGAGGTTGAGCCCGGTCCCCGCAGCCTTGAGCGACAGCAGGAACACTGGCACCTCACCGGCCTGGAACCGGCGCACGAGATCCTCGCGTTTGGGCACCGGTGTGCCGCCGTGCAGCAGCTGCGTGCCGATCCCGCGCTGCGCGAGATGACGTTCCAGCAGCCGCGCCATCGCCACGTACTGCGTGAACACCAGCACCGCGCCGTCCTCGGCGAGGATCGTGCCCAGCAGTTCGTCGAGCAGTTCGAGCTTGCCCGACCGGCCGTCCAGCACCGCGTCGGACGGTTCCTTGAGGTACTGCGCGGGGTGGTTGCAGATCTGCTTGAGCCCGGTGAGCAGCTTGACGATCCGGCCGCGGCGCGCGATGCCCTCGCTGCCGGCGATGTCGGCCATCAGTTCGCGCACCGTCGCCTCGTACAGGGCCGCCTGCTCGGCCGTGAGCGTCACCGGCCGGTCGGTCTCGGTCTTGGCAGGCAGCTCCGGCGCGATCCCCGGATCGGATTTGCGGCGACGCAACAGGAACGGGCGGACCAGCCGGGACAGCCGCTCCGCGGCCTCGGGGTCCTTTCCGGACTCGACCGGTTTCGCCCACACACGGCGGAAATCGGCCATGGTGCCGAGCAGCCCCGGCGTCGTCCAGTCCAGGATCGCCCACAGTTCGGAGAGGTTGTTCTCCACCGGTGTGCCCGTCAGCGCCACCCGCGCCGACGACGTCAGCGTCCGCAACGCCTTCGCCGTGCCGGAGCGGTGATTCTTGACGTGCTGGGCCTCGTCGGCGACCAGCAATCCCCACTGGACACCGCCAAGGGGTTCCGGGTCGACGCGCAGGGTGCCGTAGGTCGTGAGCACGAAGCCGTTCCCGAGTTCGTCGAGCGAGCGTTCGGTGCCGTGGAACCGGCGCACCGGGACGCCGGGGGCGAACCGGGTGATCTCGCGTTCCCAGTTCCCCAGCAGCGAGGCCGGGCAGACGACCAGCGTCGGGCCGTCCGCGCGATGCAGGTGGAGCGAGATCAGCGTGATCGTCTTGCCGAGCCCCATGTCGTCGGCGAGACAGCCGCCGAGCCCGATCGACGTCATCGCGGTGAGCCACTGCAGGCCGCGCATCTGGTAGTCGCGCAAAGTCGCGGCCAGGCCTCGCGGCGGTGCCTGCGGTTCGGGCGGCGCGAGCAGCCGCTCCCGCAACGCGGCGAGCCAGCCGTCGGTGAGGACGTCCACGCGTTCACCGTCGACCTCGGCCGTCCCGCTCAAGGCGGCGCCGAGCGCGTCGATCGGTGTCAGCGGTTTCAGGGCACGCTCCCGTGCCTTCGCCGCCAGCGCCGGATCGACCAGCACCCACTGATCACGCAGCCGCACGACGGGACGGTGTGCCTCGGCCAGCGCGTCCATCTCGGCCGCGGTGAGCAGCGCGCCACCGAGCGCGAGCTGCCAGTCGAACTGCAGCAGCGTTCCCCCGGCGAAGAAGGACGGCAGGTCGTCCGGCGGCGCGGCACCGCCGCCGACGACGGCCTTCGCGCTCAGATCGCGGACGAGACCGGCGGGCCAGTGCACCTCGATACCCGCCGTGGCCAGCAGGGGCGCGGCCGTGGTGAGCAGTTCGGTGATGTCGGTGTCGCCGAGCACGACCTCATCGGGCACCGCGGCGCCGAGCAGGGGTTCCAGCGGTGGCCACAGTTGCGCGGCGCGGCGCAGAGTCAGCATGACGTCGATCCGCGCCCGCGGACCGAACCGGTCGTCACCCGACCAGAGCGCGGCGGCGTCGATCAGGACGCCGGGGTCGGCGAGGCTGTGCACCTGGACGACCCCGCTGAAGCGGCCGGTCGTGAAGTCGTCGCCCGGTGCCTCGATCCGCACCGAGACCCGGACCCCGGAGTCCAGCCCGGCCGCGACCTCGGCCGCCCAGTCCCGCAGCTGCGGGAGACGGTGCGAGGGTGCGGCGGCGAACGCCTTGACGCCCGCCGCCTGCGCGGCCGCGGCCGTGCGGGGAAGGGTGTCGGCCACGGCGTCGAGGAACGCGCGCAGCAACGGATACCGCGCGGGGAGCAGATTTCCCTCGCCCGGGATCGCTCGTGCCCGCGCCGGCATCGCTTCGGACAGCTCGCGCAGCCAGGCGGCGTCGGCGGGTTCCAGCGGGCCCGCGCGCCAGGCGTCCACATCGGACTCCGTGAGCCCGGGAAGCAGCCTGCCTGCCTCGGCGAGCTTCAACGCCGCCGTGGCCGCTGTGCTCCAAAAGCGCGCGGAGGGATCGTCGCTCTCACGAAGCCGCAGCAGCGCGGGGAGCGCCTCGGCCATCGGGAGCCGAACGCACGGCACCGTGACGATCTCGGGGAGGGCGACTGTCACCTCCCCTGCCCCCGACATGTTCCCATCGGCGTTCCAGAAGACGAATCCGCTGGTCCGAGGGGGATTCTTCGGTTCGAAAACAACACTGCCGAAACCGTCGTGAGACGCCACTCAACCCCAATCTCTGTACGGTGTACAGTTCAGGATAACACAACTCTGTACACCGTAGAGAGAACGTGATGACAGACGCGGACCACACCGGCACGGGCGATCCACGGCGGACCATCGAACTGCTCTGGGGTGTGCGCGAGAAGCCCCGTCGCGGCCCCAAACCGAAGCTCACCGTCGACGAGATCGTCACCACCGCGATCGAACTCGCCGACACCGAGGGCATCACCGCGCTCTCGGTACGCCGGGGCGCGGAGAGGCTCGGCGTCTCCCCCATGACGATCTACACCTACATCCCCGGCCGCGCCGAACTGCTCGACCTGATGATCGACCGGGTCCACGGCGAACTGACCGATCCGCCGGAGAGCCACGACTGGCGGGTCACGATGACGATCCTCGCCGAGGACGCCTGGGAGCTGTACCACCGGCATCCGTGGATGCTCCAGCTCACCACCGGCCGTCTCCCCCTCGGCCCGCACACCTTCGCCAAACACGAACGCGAACTGAAGGCCGTCGACGCGATCGGGCTCACCGACCTGGAGATGGACGCCGTGGTGGCGATGGTCAACGGATTCGTCCAGGGCATCGCGCGCGGCTCGGTCGAATCGGCGAGTCTCGTACGGCGATCCGGGCTGACCGACATGGAGTGGTGGACGGCCAGCGCGCCCGTACTGGCGGAGATCCCCGAAGCCGACGCCGGGCTGTTCCCGCTCGCGGCGCGGATCGGGCAGGCGGCCGGGGAGACACACGGTGCGGCGAGCGCGCCGCTGCACACCTTCCGGTTCGGGCTGGCGCGGATCTTGGACGGGGTCGAGCAGCTGGTGAACGGCGGCTCCGGCACCTCAGGGACCGAACTGCCGTCCTGAGCGCGTGAAGGTCACTCCCTCGGCTCGGACCTGCCGGGCCGAGCTCACTTGCCACGTCGTCGCAGCGACCGGTACAGCAGCCACAGTCCCAGCGCGACCGGGGTCAGGACCGCCGTGAACAGGATTCCCGCGAACATCCCGTAGCCATGCGGATCGGAGGCCAAGCCGGTCGCGCTGAGCACCGCACGGCCGACGAGCAGCACGATCACCGCGGCGACGCAGGCGAACGCGCCGAGCACGAAGCGTCGGAGCACTGTCCGCGATGTACTTTCCTGCGTGCCCATGTTCGCAACGTCACTTCGGGTCGGGAGTGCAGACGGTCAGGAACGACTTTCCGTTCTCACGTTGGACGTCGGCCGCGTCCATCCAGCCGCTCCGGCCGAACAGGTAGCTCCCGGACGGATGCTGGGCCGACTCGCGCAGCACCTGGGCGACGTCGGCCTTGGCGCCGTTCGCTTTCGGGCCGTCGACGGCGACGCTGACCGAGCCCGCCTTGGTCCAGTCGTACCCCGCGGGCAGCGGCGTCCGCACCTGGAGCGGGCCACCGGTGTCCGGGACAGATTCCCCGGCGGCTTTCAGCAGGTCCAGGTGCTCGACCCGCACTCCCGGCCGCGGCGCGGCCCACATCTGTTCCGTGCTCGCCTGGGTGCCGGAGTCGAACGTCAGCCTCAGGCCGGTGACACCCTCACACGGGGTGCCCGTCCACAGTTTCAGGACACCGTCGTCGACGCGGAGCCCGGCCTCCGGCGGCAGTGACGGCGCGAACTGTGCCTTGGTGTCGCACGCCGCGGTCACCGCCAGCATGAGCATGGCGGCGCAGGCGACGCGCGAACCCCTAGTGATATCCGCCATCGGTGAGTCCCGCGTCTTCCTCGGTTTCGTTGCCACCGGTGACCTTCTCCCACGCGTAGGAGGCGAGGAAGCCGGCATAGCCTTCGCGCGCCCATTGCTGGGAGTGGCGCTCCTCGTGGTGCAGCAACCGGTCCAAGTCGAGCGAACCCTGGGACGCGCCGTTGTCGCCCTCGTACCAGGCGTGGCCCGACTTCGCGACCTCTCGGAGTTGCTGCGCCGGATCCTTCGGGTCGTCGATGTTCAGCATGAACGTGTCGCCCCAGGCGGTTCCGCCTTGCTGACTGAACTGGTCCTGGATGAGGTTCCCGCCGAGGCCCATCATCATGCCGTTCGGGGTGGTCGCCAGCCGTCCGCCGTTGCCGTGCACGAAGCCCACGTCGTCGTAGCTCCAGGAGTTCTCCCGTTGCCGGTCGGTGATCCGCCGCAGTTCCTCGGATCCATACGGGGTCGGCGCGAAGTCGGTCTTCTCGCCTTCGGTGCCGTAGTCGGTGCCCGCGTTCATGATGTAGGTCATCCGCACCGCCTTGGCGGCGTCGTCCCCGGAGATGTCGGTCGGCATCAGGAAGTACGACTTGAAGGTCCCGTCGCCGTCCTCGTCCTCGCGGATCTCTTCCATGCCGTCGAGGACCTTGAAGTCCTCGGGCGTGATGTCGTGCTCGTCGGCGATCTTCTTGATGGTGTCGATCGAGACGCCCCGGCGTACGGCGTTCTCGAGCCACTGCCGGTAGTGGCCGGACGCGGGCGGCCCGCTCAGCAGACCTGCTTCGCGCAGGGACTGCTCCATCTCGACCACTTTGGCGTCGATCTCCCCGCCCTTTTTTGCGCCGGCCAGGGTCGTCGCTCCGTGGTCGCTGATCTCGCCGTCCTGCGCGAGCCGCATCACCCTGGCGAGGGCGGCGTCGATGTTGTTCGCCGCCGTGAGGATCGCCTTGGTTTCCTGCTCCAGCTGCTTCTTGATGGTTTCGCGGTGCCGTCGGGCCTCGGCGTACTCTTCGGCCTCGAACCGGGACTTCGGCGGCGGGTCGGCGGGTTTGTCGTCCACGATCGCGCCGTCGGCGGCGATGCGGAACTGGTAGGTGCCGGCGAGGGAGTCGTTGTTGGCGACCCTGGTCTTGAGCGCGGACACCTCGTCCGACGCGGTCTGCAGGGCGTTTTCGACGGCGGACAGTCCAGCGATCAGGATCTCGGCCTTGTTCCGCGTATCGCCCAGCGAACCGCGTGCGCGTTCACCGGCGGGGCCGTGCCAATCGGGTAGTTTCCTGGCGTCGTCGAGTTCGTCCTGCAGGCCGATGAGTTTGTCCCGCCGCCCACTCAGGTTGGTGGCCGTCGCCTCGAGCGCATCTGCGTCCCATTTGCGGACGTCGTCGTAGCCGACCGTCATCCCCCGAAAGCCTCCTCCGCGGACTTCTCGTTCTCGGAGTACGTGTTCGCGGCCGTCGTGATCGATTCGCTCCAGCGGTCGATCTCGCCGGCCCATCCCTTCGCGCGGTCGGTGAACGTCGACGCCAGCGTGGGCGCGTTCTTCGCGGCCTCGCCCCCTGGCAATGCCGTCGCGATCGCGTCCAGGCCGCTGCCCGGTTCCACGGCTCTGGCCTGGTCCGCGGCGGATCCCGCTGCCTTGGCCGCAGTCCGCAGCTGACCGATCTCGACCTCGTATCCGCTCACAGCCCGTGGCCCCCAACCCTGGATAGGTAGCGGACTCTACTTGAGCTCGGACGCCTCCACAGGCGATTCGCGCGAAGGAGCGGCCGCTTCTTCGACGACCGGAGGCCGGGCGAGCTCGGCCAGCTGACGGACGACGTCGTCGTACCGCGTCTGATCCGCGGCGGCACGGGCCTGTGCGCGCTCCAGTTCCTCGGCCAGCGCCGCCGCCCGGGCTTCGGCGAGGCTGCGGGCCGTGTGCTCCTGAGCGAGCTCGGCGCGGACGCGGTCCAGATCTCCACGCAGAGCGGCGGATTCCTCGCGTGCGGCGGCACAGTCCTTTTCGGACACCGTCGCCCTGGCCTTCGCCTCGTCGAGCCGGTCCAGCAAGGATTCGAGTTCGGCCACCGCCCGCGCCAGCGCCGTGTCCCGCTCGCCGAGCTCGGCTGTCAGCCGGGTTTTCTCCGCCCGCACGGCCGTGAAGTCCTCGCGCAGCGTCCGGAGATCGGAGACCAGCGCGTCGCGGGCGCGTTCGGCCGCCACGGTCGCGGCTTCCGCGGCGCCCCGGGCACGTTCGTGGGCGGCGACCTCGGTCCACGAACGCTGGCGGGTCTCCTCCGCGTCCTTCAGGGCCTGTTCGGCGGCGCGTTCCGCTTTGGCCTTCGCCATCTTGTCGTCCCGGGACGCGGCCAGCGCGGTCGCGCGCGCCGTGTCGGCCTTCGCCGCCGCCTGCTGCGCGTCTTCGGCCTCGCGGCGGGCCGTGGCCGCGTCGGTTTCGGCTTCGGTGACCCGCCCCAGGGCCGCCTCGGCGGCGTTGTCGAACCGCGAGCGCATCGCGTCCAGCAGTTCCACGAGCGACGCCGCGGCAGGGGTGAACTCGTCGGCGATCCGGCGGACCTCGAGCAGCGGGTCGGCCACGCTCGCCACCGCGGCCGCCCGCCGGGCGCGCGACGCGGCGTCGGCGTGCGTCTTACTGCAGTAGGCGGAGGGCCTGCCGCCCTTGCGTTTCCCTTCGGCGTCCACCGCGGGCGGGGGCAGAGGGTTCTCGCAGCCTTCCAGCGCGCACAGCCGGACCTCGTCGGCGTCCGTATCGATCACCGCAGCAGGGTAGCGCTGCCCCGCCGGGCGGGAAGCGAGGCAACGCCGGGAAAACCGTTGGTCCCGCCGATTAGGGTCGACCGCATGCGTGTCCTGTTCACCTTCGTGGGCGGCAACGGTCACTTCCGGCCGCTCCTGCCGATCGCCCGCGCGCTCGCCGACGCGGGCCACACAATCGTGTTCACCGGCGAGCCTTTGATGGTCCCGATCGTCGAGGCGGCCGGTTTCACCGCGTTCCCGTCGGGCCCGGACTTCGGCAGCGACGGCTCCCGTCGCCCGTTGCTCCCCGTCGACAGGGACCGTGAGGACGCCGACCTGCGCGACGGTTTCGTCCGCCGCGCCGCACCCCTGCGTGCGGCCGACGTCCTGGCGCTCTGCGCGGACTGGGCACCGGATCTGCTCGTCTGCGACGAAGCCGATCACGGTGCGATGATCGCCGCCGAGAAGCTCGGTCTCCCGCACGCGACCGTCCTGGTCATGGCGGCGGGCGTCCTCATCCGCCCCGACCTGGTCGACGACGCGCTCAACGAGGTCCGGGCCGCCCACGGGCTTTCCCCGCAGCGGAACCTCGAAATGGCCTATCGCCATCTCGTGCTCTCACCGTTCCCCGCGAGCTTCCGCGATCCCCGGTTCCCGCTCCCGCCGACCGCACAGCCCTTCCACAGTCCCGTACCCGGTCGTGGTCCGGCGCCGGACTGGCACGTCGGGGGCCGCCCGGCGCTCTACTTCACCCTCGGCACGATCTTCAACACCGAATCCGGCGACCTGTTCGCCCGGGCGCTGGCCGGGCTGCGGGAGGTCGAGGCGACGTGTGTGGTGACCGTCGGGAACCTCATCGACCCCGCCGAGTTCGGCCGCCAGCCGGAGCACATCCACCTCGCGAAGTACCTGCCGCAGGACGACGTCCTCCCGTACTGCGACGCGGCGCTCACCCACGGCGGCTCGGGCAGCCTGCTGGGCGCGATCGCCCACGGGCTCCCGATGGTGGTGCTGCCGATGGGCGCCGACCAGCCCCACAACGCCGACCGTGTCGCCGAACTCGGGCTCGGCACGGTCCTCGACGTCATCGCCGCGACGCCGGAGGACATCCGCGACGCCGTGACCACGGTGCTGCGGGAGCCGTCCTATCGGGACACGGCCGCGCGGTTGCGGGACGAGGTGACCGCGTACCCGCCGCCGGAGAAGGTCGTTCCGCTGCTGGAAGGGCTGCTCCGGTGACCACCGACCTCGGCGCCGCGATCACCCGGGCGTTCCGTGATGAGTCGGGGCAGGTGATCGCCACCCTGATCCGGGTCACCGGCGACTGGGATCTGGCCGAGGAATGTGTCCAGGAGGCGTTCGCGCTCGCGTTGCGCACCTGGCCCCGCGACGGTGTCCCGGCGAAACCCGGCGCCTGGCTCACCACGGCGGCGCGTAACCGAGCCACCGACCGGATCCGGCGAGAGGCGGTCGGCGTGGAGAAACTGCGGGAAGCCGCCGAACTGAACGCGCCCCCGGAGCCGGAATGGGACGAGAGCGGCGTCCACGACGACAGGCTCCGGCTGATCTTCACCTGCTGCCACCCGGCGCTGCCGATGGAGGGCCAGGTCGCGCTCGCGTTGCGGACCCTGGCCGGGCTCAGCACCGCCGAGATCGCCCGCGCCTTCCTCGTGTCCGAGGCGACGATGTCGCAGCGCCTGGTCCGGGTGAAACGGAAGATCCGCACCGCGGGCATCCCGTACCGGGTCCCGCCCGCGGAACTGCTGCCCGAACGCACGGCCGCGGTGCTGGGGATGCTGTACCTGCTGTTCAACGAGGGCTACTCGGCCAGCGCCGGCACCGATCTGCTGCGGCCCGACCTGTCCGCGGAGGCGATTCGGCTCGCGCGGCTCCTCGCCGGTCTGATGCCCGGCGAGCCGGAGGTCCTCGGCCTGCTGGCCTTGCTGCTCCTGCACGATGCCCGCCGGGCCACGCGGGTCGACAGTGCAGGCACTCTCGTCTCGCTCGAAGACCAGGACCGCGGCCGCTGGAACTCCGCCGAGATCGCCGAGGGCACCGAACTGCTGGAAACCGCGCTCCGCCGCAGCATCCCGGGGCAGTACCAGATCCAGGCCGCCATCGCCGCCTGTCACGCGACGGCGGCCCGCGCCTCCGACACCGACTGGGCGCAGATCGCGGGCCTCTACCGGGAACTGACGCGTTTCGTGCCCTCGCCGGTCGTCGAGCTCAACCGGGCGGTGGCCGTCGCGATGGCCGAAGGTCCGGAGGCCGGCCTCGAACTGGTCGAGAAGCTCACCGGCAGTCTCCCTGGTTACCACCTGCTTCCCGCGACCCGCGCGGATCTCCTCCGGCGTCTGGACCGGTTCGGGGAGGCCGCCGTCGCCTACCGCGAGGCGCTCGCGCTCGCCGCCACCGACGCCGAGCGCGCCTATCTCTCGGGGAAACTCGCCGAAATCTCCTGACTCCGGGTTGTCTGTCCCCGGCGACGCCATTCGTCGGTGGGGTGACAAGTCCCGAAAGAGGAAGGGGCCACCTCATGGCCGTTCTCGACGTCCCCGGCGCCCGGCTCCACCACACCGTCACCGGCAGCGGCCCCGCGCTGCTGTGCATTCCCGGTGGTGCCGCGGATTCCGCCATGTTCGCGCCGATCGCCGTCCTGCTCGCCGAGCACTACACGGTGATCACCTACGACCCGCGCGGGATCTCCCGCAGCATCCTCGACGATCCCGGCGAGGAGCAGCGGATCGAGGTCCACGCCGACGACGCGCTGCGCCTGCTCGACAGCGTGAGCGAGGAACCCGCGGCGATCTTCGCGTCCAGCGGCGGTTGCATGCAGGCGTTCGAACTCGTCACCCGCCATCCAGGTCGGGTGCGTACGCTCGTGGCGCACGAACCGCCGCTCACGGGACTGCTGGACGAGCAGCCCGGCGTCACCACCGACGAGCTGCTGCGCATCCACCGCGAGCACGGCATCGAGGCAGCGATGGGGAAGTTCATGGCCGATGCCGGGTTCGAGGCCGACGGAGAGGTTCTCCCGCCGGAGATGCGGAAGAACATGGAGTTCTTCGTCGTGCACCTGATGAAGATGATCGGCGACTTCACGCCGGACTACGCGGCGCTGAAGGCGTCGGGGACCCGGATCGTCGTCGGTGTCGGCAAGGAATCCGCCGGGCAGCCCGCACACGAGGCCGCGGTGCTCGCCGCCGGCCGTCTCGGGGTGGAACCGGCCTACTTCCCCGGTGACCACGGTGGTTTCGCCGCCGAGGCCGCCGCGTTCGCTCCGCTGCTCCGGCACGTCCTCGGCGTCTGAGGGCGGCCCTGCTGCGCTGCGAAGGACCCCTTCACATAAGGGTGCCGGATACGTGGCCGGGTAGTGAGTGACCGCGGTTTGCCACTTACGACCACTCTGGCCCACCGCGTCCCCTCCAGGACCCCGACACCCGGGCCGAAACGCTGCTATGAACGGTCCTTTACTTGCAAATTTTGCAAGTAAAGGACCGTTCATAGCGCGCCGCGAGGCGGATCAGGCGCGGACGTGCACGATAAGCCCGCCGACCAGAGCACCGAAGCCACCGATCGCGGCCAAGGTCCGGACCAGGTTCCAGCGTTCCCAGACACCCTCGAACTTGGCCCGCAACGCCTCGAAGTCGGTGTTGTCGCCGTCGAAACCGGCTTCGAGCGCGTTGTTCAGCGGCACGTTGACCGCCATGGTCACGATCAGCATCACCAGCAGCAGGACGAATCCCGCGATGATCCATGGCAGCGCGGACCGCAGTTCCGACCGGAAGTGCAGCGCCGCCGCCACCGCGGCGAGCAGCGGCGCGCCGCCGAAACTCAGCGCGAACCAGCCGTTGAGGATCGCGACGTTGATCTCCCGCATCCCGGTCACGTACGTCCGGGCGTCGGCCCGCGCCAGCCCCGGCATCACCGAGCACGTGTAGGCGTAGAACAAACCCGCGATCAACCCCGCCGTGATGACGGCCGCGATCAGGACGATCTCGCTCAGCGTCGCCATTCCTGTCGCCTCCCTTCCGATTCCCGCTCGTCTCATCGATTCCAGATCCCGGTGGCCGCGGCTTTCGCGGCGTAGTCGGAGAAGTCCCTCGCGGGCCTGCCCAGCACCTTCTCGACGTCACCGGTGAGTGACTCGTTGCGGCCGTCGAGGACTCGGGTGAACAGGTCGGTCAGGCCTCCGATCTCCTCCTCCGGCACGCCCTGTTCGGCCGCTCCCGCGGCGAACTCCGCGGCGGAAACCGGAATGTACTGGACCTCTCGCCCCGAAGCCTTGCCGATTTCCGCCGCCGCGTCCGCGAAACCGAGCAACCGGGGCCCGGTCAGCTCGTACACCCGGCCGCTGTGCCCGTCGGTGGTCAGCGCCGCCACGACGACGTCGACGATGTCCTCGACGTCGATGAACGGTTCGGTCACCTGGCCCGCGGGGAGCACGATCTCGCCGGCGAGCACCGGTTCCAGCAGGAAGTGCTCGCTGAAGTTCTGTGCGAACCAGCTGGACCGCACGACCGTCCACTCGGCACCGGAGTCGCGCACACCCTGTTCGCTGACCACGGCTTCCTCTTCGCCACGGCCGGACAGCAGGACCAGCCGCCGGACGCCGTGGTCCACGGCCAGCTTCGAGAAGTCGCGGATCGCCTCGGCGGCACCGGGGAAGGCGAGGTCGGGGTAGTAGGTGAGGTAGGCCGCGCCGATTCCGGTGACCGCCGCGGTCCAGGTCGATCGGTCATCCCAGTCGAAGGTCGGCCGCGAGGCCTTCCGGACCTCGATCCCCCGCTCGGTCAGCTGCTGCGCGACGCGGCTCCCGGTCTTGCCGGTAGCGCCGAGGACCAGGACCGTCTCGTTGTTCTTCGTCTCTGTCATGCCCTTAGTCAAGCGGCTCAGGATGAGACGGAACATAGTTCAAAGGCTCTCTTCCATGTTTCATCGTCTACACTTCTCGGCATGGATCCCCTCGCTGGTCTGCTCGACGGACCTCGTGCCCGCGGCGCTTTCCTGCTGAAGTCGGTCATGACCCCGCCGTGGTCGCTGCGCGTCGAGGACGAGGCGCCGCTGACGGTGATGGCGCAGGTTCGCGGCGACTCCTGGGTCGTTCCCGATCACGGCGACGCCGTCCGCCTCGGCACCGGCGACGTCGCCATCGCCCGTGGCCCGGACCCGTATCTCGTCGCGGACGACCCGGCGACGCTGCCGCAGGCGATGATCCTGCCGGGGCAGGAATGCCTGACCCCGGACGGACAGCACCTCACCGGGCTGTCCGATCTCGGCGTCCGCACCTGGGGCAGCGACCCGGACGGTCCTGTCGTGCTGCTCACCGGCACTTATCCGCTGGAAGGCGAGATCAGCAAACGGCTCCTCAACGCGCTGCCGTCCTTGCTGGTCGTGCGGGACGAGGAGTGGGACAACCCGCTCGTGCCGCTGCTCGCCGGGGAGATCGTCAAGGACACGCCCGGTCAGGAAGCCGTCCTGGACCGGGTGCTCGACCTGCTCCTGGTCGCCGCGCTGCGGACCTGGTTCGACCGGCCCGGCGCCGCAGCGCCCGCCTGGTATCGCGCGCACAGCGATCCCGTCGTCGGGCGGGCGCTGAAACTGTTGCAGCACAAGCCTTCCGAGCCGTGGACCGTGGCGAGTCTCGCCGCCGACACCGGAGTCTCCCGGGCCGCGTTCGCCCGCCGGTTCACCGCCGCCGTGGGCGAACCGCCGATGACCTACCTCGCGAGCTGGCGGATCGCGCTCGCCGCGGATCTCCTGCGCCAGCACCCCGACGTCACGATCGGCGCGGTAGCCCGGCAGGTCGGCTATGGCAGTTCGTTCGCGCTCAGCGCCGCGTTCAAACGCGAACACGGTGTCAGCCCGCAGGGTTACCGCACCGGGGCGGCGTAGCGCTCGACCAGTTCCGCGCCGATCCGAGCGAGTTCCTCCTGGACCGACGGCGGGCCCAGCACTTCGATCATCGAGCCCCAGCCCGCGAGCTGCTGGGCGATCATCCACGCCACCGGCGCCGACACCGTCACCCGCACGCGCCCGTCGTCGAGCGTCTCCTCGACGCGGGCCTGCCGTCCGAAGTGGTCCTGGAGGATCGGCAGATGCCGCTCGGCGATGAGCACGGTCGCGTCCAGCCCCGAACGCCGTTGCTCGACCCGGTCGACGATTTGCTCCCATGCGCGGGAAAGTTCGAAGTCGTCCGGGCGCCCGGCAGGCAGATCGCTGACCTCGGCGGCGGAGATGCGGTCGACGCGGAAGGTGCGCTGGCCCTTCTCGGTGCCGGCGATGAGGTACCAGATGTCGTCCTTGTCCACGAGCCCCCACGGATCGACGACCCGCTCGACCGGTTCCGCACCTTTTTTCGCGTAGCCGAACCGGACTTTGCGGCGCCGGACGATCCCGGCCTGCAGCACGGTGAGCAGTTCGGGCCGTTCCTTCTCGCGCTCACCCCACCGAGACGGGTCGATGACGACCGCGTCCGCGGCGGCCTGCGCGTCGGCGCGGAAAGTGTCGGGCAGGGCCCGGACCAGCTTCCGCAGCGCGGATTTGACCTCGGGCGAGATCGACGCGGCCGGACCGGCGAGCAGGAACAACGCCTGCGCCTCCGACGCGGACAGTCCACTGAGGTCGGTCCGCGCGCCGCCGATCAGCGACCAGCCGCCGCCCCGGCCGGGTTGCGGATACACCGGCACGCCCGCCGCGGACAGCGCTTCGAGGTCACGCCGGGCGGTGGCGACCGAGATTTCGAGCTCGTCCGCCAGTTCGGAAGCCGTGACGCGGCCACGGGCCTGCATCAGCAGGAGGGTGGCCACCAGGCGATCGGCACGCATGGGCCCAGTCTCGCAGGCAAACCGCTCACCCGATGCGCACTTTGTCCCCTTCGCGTTTCGTCATCTGGATGCGGTAGTTCGCGTCGCATCCAGATGACGAAACGCGAGGTCACCAGTGCGCGGGGTGGAAGAGCGACTCCGGCAGCTTCGTCGTTGAGTCGCCCTTCGCCGCGTCCAGTTGGGACTGGATGAGGAAGAGGGTGTCGCGGAAGTCCGCGCCGCGGATGTCGGCGTCGCGCAGGTCCGCCCCGGTGACGTCGGCCTGCCGGAGATCGGCTCCCCGCAGGTCCGCGCCGATCAGGTACGCGCCGCGCAGCAGCGCGCCACGCAGGTTCGCGCCCTTGAGCTTCGCACCGATGAGGTCGGCACCGCGCCGGTCCTTCTTCTTGCCCGGCGCCTCGGCGCGGGCGAGTTCGCTCGCGCGCACCAGCAGTCCGTTCACCGCGCCCCGATGCGTCTGGACGTCCAGTGTCCGCAGCACCCCGGGCGTCTCCAGCGTCATCCGCTCCGTCCGGTCGATCATCTCGGCCAGGTCGTCACGGATCGGCGCGGACGTCGGCAGGGAGGCCGCCTCGGTGAGGTAGTAGAGCAGTTCCTGCAGATCCCGCACGACCGGGAAGACCGCGAACATCGTCCTCGCCGTCTTCGGCGCTTTCCGCCAGTCCTCGCCGTCGAAGGTGACCTGGGAGACCTTCTGGCCCGCGCCGAAGCAGTCGTAGACCGTACAGCCGGTGAAGCCCTTCTTGCGGAGCTTGTCGTGGATGCCGCACCGGGAATCCTCACGCAGGTTCGGGCACGCCTGTCCCGCCGGTTTGGTGATCGCGAAGTCGGCCGACGCCGCGAAGGCCGGGACGACACAGCACAGGCCGAAGCAGTTCTCGCAGTCGGCTCGCAGGCTGGAAAGGGCTGGCACGGTGGTTCGGACTCCAGATGCTCGGCAGGGTGTTCCATCCCAGGGTACGGCGGGGCCGAGATGCACTTTCCGTGCAGGGCACCCGCCGCAAATGGCCGCCAGACGAAGGTGGGGTGCTGCCCCGTTCAGTCGATATCGGGCCTGTCAAGCGCTCAATAACCTCGATTTTCGTGGGCTTCGGCAGGTGCCGTCCCATGCGGTCGAGCTGGACCGTTTCCGCCGCTGTGGTCTTGACCGGCCGGTCCCCTGCGAACGACAGGACGAACATGCGAGAGACGAGACAAGCGCGTTGGCTGTCCCGTGCCGGAATGGCGAGCGCGGTCGCGGTGGCGATCAGCGTGACCGCCGCTCCCGCGCAAGCCGCCGAAGGACAGATCCTCGCCGCCGGATCCGCCGAAGCGATCCCGAACAGCTACATCGTCACCCTCAAGGACACCGGCGTCGTGGGCGCGCTGGCGAACCGCTTCGGCGCGAAGGTGGAGCAGGTCTACAGCAGCTCGCTCAACGGTTTCTCCGCGACGCTGTCGGAGCGGCAGGCCAAGCGGCTCGCCGCCGACCCCTCGGTGGCGTCCGTCGAGCAGAACCAGGTCGTCCGCGCGGACGCGACCCAGACCAACCCGCCGTCCTGGGGACTCGACCGCGTCGACCAGCGCAACCTCCCCCTCGACAAAAAATACAGCTACACCAGCACCGGCGCGGGCGTGAACGTCTACGTCATCGACACCGGCGTGCGGATCAGCCACCAGACCTTCGGCGGCCGCGCCCGCAACGGCTACGACTTCGTCGACAACGACGCCGTCGCGCAGGACGGCAACGGTCACGGCACCCACGTCGCCGGCACCATCGCCGGTTCGCAGTACGGCATCGCCAAGGCCGCCAGGGTCTACGGCGTCCGCGTGCTCAACAACTCCGGCAGCGGCACCACCGCCGGCGTCATCGCGGGCATCGACTGGGTCACCAAGAACCACGTCAAACCCGCCGCGGCCAACATGAGCCTCGGCGGCGGCGCCTCCACCACCCTCGACGACGCCGTCCGCCGGTCGATCGCCGCGGGCGTCACCTACGGCGTGGCCGCCGGGAATTCCAACTCGGACGCCTCGGGCTTCTCCCCCGCCCGCGTGACCCAGGCGATCACCGTCGGCTCGGCGACCAACACCGACGCGCGCGCCAACTCCTCCAACTACGGCAGCCTGGTGGACATCTTCGCGCCGGGTACCGGCATCACGTCGTCGTGGCACACCAGCGACACCGCGACCAGCACGATCAGCGGCACTTCGATGGCGACCCCGCACGTGGTCGGCGTCGCGGCCCGCTTCCTGCAGAACAACAAGACCGCCACCCCCGCGCAGGTGGCCACCGCGCTGATCAACGCGGCGACTCCCGGCAAGGTGACCAACCCGGGCTCCGGTTCCCCGAACCGGCTCCTGTACTGGGCGCCGACCGCCTGATCACCCTCCCCCCCCCCCCCCCGGAGCGCTAGGAAAGGACCTTTCCTTGCAAAATTTGCAAGGAAAGGTCCTTTCCTAGCGTCGGCGGCGGCTACAGCACCTTGCGAATGCTCGGCACCACGGCCGCGAGTCCGGCGGCGTTCGGGTGCAGCGGGGCGAAGCTGTTGTTCACCACCGAAGGGATGAGCCCTTCGATCCATTTGACGCCGATCGGCTGGCACGCGTCGTGACCGATGCTCGGCGTCCGGATGTCGACGTACTTCGCGCCGTGCGCGGCGGACTGCTCGGCCATCCGCGCGTTGAGCCGGTCGATGTTGGCCTGGATGTAGTCGGCGTCCTGCGGCAGGACCGGGACCAGCGGCCAGCAGCCGCCGGATTTGATCCCGGTCGGGTAGCCGACCATGACGATCTCGGCCCGCGGCGCGCGCTGGCGGATCTGCTCGATGACCGTGCCGTAGGTCGCGGCGAAGGCGTCGATCTTGGTCGCGTACTTGTCCACCCCGCCCGTGGTGTTGGCGGCCTTGCACGAGGCGCCCACGGGAAGCAGGTTCACGCACGACGTCGCGAGCCCGACCAGCCCGATGTCGTTGCCGCCGATCCCGACGGTCACCAGTGTCGTGTCGGCCGAGAGCGCGTCGTACTGCGGCGGGTTGGTGCCGGAGATGATGCCCTTCTGCGGGTTGGTGAAATGGGTCGTGGTCGCGGCGCCGCAGGTGACGTCACGGAGTTCGTCGACGTCGATCTGCTTCGCCAGCAGACCGGCGTAGTTGATCGCGGACCGGGCGCAGGTGAGCAGATCGGACTGTGGCAGGACCACGGAGCCCGCCGAGAACGAGTCGCCCATCGCGACGTACACCTGGCGTTCCGCCGCGGCGAGTGCCGGTGTCCCGATTCCGACGAGGGTCAGTGCGGTGCCCGCCACCGCGGCGATCCGGGCGAGTCTTCCCCAGCGCGTACGTGTCACTGCCGCCTCCTGCATGCGTCGTCGAATGCTGCTGGTCAGCGTCCGCTGAACAGAGGAAGACCACTAGAACGGAGGCGCGCGTTCCTGATCGGAGTTTTGTAGGTTCCCTCTATGACGAAGGCGTCGGCACAGCCATGGCGCAGGCTGGACGCTTCGGTGCTGACCCGGCTGGAGCCGGACACCGCCGCGATCGCGTCCGCCGCGATGGATCAGGTCCGCGCCGGGCTGCGCACCCCGCTGGACGACCGGACGGCGGCGAACCTCCAAGTCACCCTCGACGTCGCCCTGCACGCCTTCTTCAGCGAGATCGGCCATCCCGACATCACCACCGACCGCCAGGTCTACCGGGCGCAGGGCCGGGCCCAGCACACCGCCGGCCGCAGCCTCGAGGAGATGCTCGGCTTCTACCAGTCGGCGGCGCTGGGGGTCTGGCGGCAGCTCACCTCGGCGGCACCGGCCGTGGACCTGCCGACCCAGGCGATCGTCGAACTCGGCGAGGCGCTTTTCGCCTTCATCGCGGAACTCTCGGCCGCGGCCGCCGACGGGTACGCCGAAGCGCGGTCACAGGCGGCGCGGGCCGGGCAGGCGCGTCGGGACCGGCTCCTCGGTCTCCTCCTCGCCGAACCGGCCGCCGCCAGGGAGGTGCTCGACGACGCCGCGAGCCAGGCCGCGTGGATACTGCCCAGCCGTCTCGTCGTCGCCGTCACCAGCGCTGATGCCGCCCCGCAACTGCTGGACCGGATGCCGGGACGGGTGCTGATCGGCCGTCACCACGACCTGACCGCCGTGGTCATGCCCGCCGACCGGCTCGAGTGGTATCTCGGCCGGTTGCGGGACCTGCTCGGCGAAGACCAGGCCGGGGTGGGGCCGGTCGTGCCGCTCCACTCGGCCGCGCTCAGCGCCCGCCGGGCGAGCGCGTTGTGGCGGCTGACCCGCACCGGCGCCCTCGGCGGCGACCCCCTCGTCCACACCACCGATCACCGCATCGACCTGCTGCTGACCGCCGATCCCGAACTCGCCGCCGAATTCTCGAAGGAGGTCCTCGCCCCGCTGGCCGGTCTGCCCGAACCGGCGAGGCAACGGCTCACCGCGACCCTCGCGGCGTGGCTCGCGCGGCCGGACCAGCCCCAGGCGATCGGTGTCGAACTGCACGTCCACGTCCAGACCGTCCGGTATCGCATCCGGCAGTTGCGGACGCTGTTCGGCGGCACGATCGACGATCCGGCGGGCCGGTTCGCGCTGGCGATCGCACTGAGGATCGATCCACTGGTATCGAGGGAACCTACAAAGCGCTCAGAGCGGGGCGTCCATC
The DNA here is from genome assembly GCF_046549005.1 of Amycolatopsis sp. lyj-108. Taxonomy (NCBI): domain Bacteria; kingdom Bacillati; phylum Actinomycetota; class Actinomycetes; order Pseudonocardiales; family Pseudonocardiaceae; genus Amycolatopsis; species Amycolatopsis sp. lyj-108. The sequence goes on from NZ_JAJPWQ010000004.1 coordinate 189,857, forward strand.
CGCTGCGTCCCGACGACCGATAGCAGCCGCAACGCGTTCTCCGACGGCGTACCGGGGTCGGCGGTGTAGATCAGGACCTGCTGATCGCGGTCGCTGATGTCGAGGACGTCGCAGTTCACGCTGACCGGGCCCACCACCGGATGCCGGAAGGTCTTGCACAGGGTCGGCACGGCACAGACGTCGTGCGCGGCCCACAACCGGGCGAATTCCTCGCTGCCGTCGAGGAGTTCCCGGATCAGCGCGGTGACCTCGGGATCGTCGGGGTAGCGGCCGGCGGTGGCCCGGAGGTTCCGGACCGCGCTCGCCGAGAACTCGTCGGCGTCGGACACCCCGTAAAGCCGTCTCCCTTCCGGCCGGGGCCCTAGGAACGCGCGGCGCAGAAGGTTGCGGTCACGCCGTGGCAGGGCGGAGAAGTCCTCCATCAGGGCCGCGGCGAGATCGTTCCAGGCGAGCACGTCGTAGGTCGCCGAGAGCACGATCGCCGCCGCCTGCGGAAGACGCTGCAACAGCGCGAGAATGCTCGGCCGGACCTCCCTGGACGGGCCGGGCGGTGGCCCCGGCGGCGCGCCTGCCAGGTGGTGCAGGTGATCGCGTTCCGCGTCCGACAGCCGTAGCGCCCTGGTCAGCCCGGCCAGCACCTCACGAGACGGCCGGGGACCGCGGGCCTGCTCCAGCCGCGTGTAGTACTCGGTCGAGATGAACGCCAGCTGCGCCACCTCCTCGCGACGCAGGCCCGGCGTGCGGCGGCGCGGCCCGGCGGGAAGGCCGACGTCGGCGGGGGCGATCCGCTCGCGCCTGCTGCGCAGGAAGTCCGCCAGTTGTCCTCTGTCCACCACTCCAGTGTGGACGATGCCGGTACGCGAGCCAGGTACCGCCGATGCCTGGATAGCCGTCGAGAGCGGGTGAAGTCTCGGTGCCATGACCACGACGACAACTTTTTCGGGCCTGCTGGACGGCAAGGTCGCCTTCCTCACCGGTGCCGGCCGCGGTATCGGCGCCGCCGCCGCACGGCTGTTCGCCAGGGAGGGCGCGCGGGTCGTGCTCGCCGCCCGCACGGAGTCCCAGCTCAAGGCCGTAGCCGAGGAGATCCGCGCGGAGGGCGGCGTCGCGGACCACGTGGTGTGCGACCTCGGCGACGCCTCCAGCGTCCGCGCGGCCGTCGACCGCGCCGTGGAACTGCACGGCAAGCTCGACGTCGCCTTCAACAACGGCGCGACGAACGTGCCACCCGGCCCGATGGACCAGGTCACCGAAGCCGACTTCGACCGCATCTACGCGGTCAACCTCAAGGGCCCGTGGCTGGCGATGGCCGCCGAGATCGAGGCGATCCGTGCCACCGCGAAGACCGGGGCCATCGTCAACAACACCAGTGTCGGCAGCCTCATGGCCAACCCGGAGCTCCCCGCGTACGGCGCGATGAAACGCGGCGTCAACAGCCTCACCGCCTCGGCGGCCGCCACCTACGGCCCGGAGGGGATCCGGATCAACGCCGTCGCACCCGGCACGACGATGACCGAGATGTTCAACGAGTGGGTCGAGAGCTCGCCGGGCATCCTCGACCGGCTCAACGCGAGCACTCCGCTGGGCCGGGTGGCCGAACCCGAGGAGATCGCCCAGGCCGCGGCGTGGCTGCTGAGTGACCGCGCCTCCTACGTGACCGGCACGGTCCTGCGGGTGGACGGCGGCATGCTGTCCTGAGCGGTGGCGGGGTGGGTGATGCGCGGGAACCGGTGTCCGCCTGGCGGCGTCTGAACGCGCACGACCCACCCTGACCAGGGGTTGCCCGAGGAGAAGCCGATGCCGTTCCTGGATCCCGAACCGCTCTACGCCAAGCTCACCTCGGGCGACGCGGCAGGCATCGCCGAGGTCGGCGCCACCATCGCCGACGCGAAGAAGTCGCTGCAGACCGTCGCGAACGGGATCTCCGACGGCGCTCTGCGAGCGGCGCGGTCCTGGCGCGGTACGGCGTCGGCGGAGTTCGTCGGCAAGGCGAAGGAGTCCTCGCGAAACCTCGCCGAGGTGTACGCCCAGCTCAGCACCGCGGAGGCGGCTGTCAAAGGCGCCGCGCAGGCGTACTCCGCGCTGCGAAACTCGGCGGAGACGGCCATCGCGCCGTGGCGGAAGCTCGGCCTGAGCGATCTCCTCGAAGCACCGGAGATCGCGATGAAGACCGTTCACGCTCTGACCGCCGCGCAGCAGACCTACGAAGGCAAGCTGAACGCGCTGGCGGCCACGACAGGCGACGGCTGGGACAGCGACGGCAATGCCGACATCAGCGGCGTCAACCCCGGGCAGCCGTGGACCTCCCAGGGATTGGCCTACGACGGCAAGAACCTGCTCGTCGGCTCGTATCACGACGGCGACGGAGACGGGTCCGGCGACACCCCGCTCGGTCCGGGGCTGACACCGAGCAGGTTGACCTACGTCGACTACGAGACGGGCCAGGAAGCGGGGAACGTCTATCTCGACGGCAACGGAGAGGTAGGCGCGCCCACGCACACCGGCGGCGTCGCGACGGACGGCGAACACGTCTGGGTGTCGTCCAACGAACACGTGTACGTCTACGACAAGGCCGAACTCGACGCCGCGCAGGACAGCGGCAAACCGGTCAACGCCATCGACGTGGTTCCGACGCCCGCACACAGCTATGTCACCTACGCCCAAGGCAAGCTTTTCGTGGGCGACTACAAGAACAACAGGCTCTACGAAATCCCCGTCGGCAAGAACGGCTCACCCGAGCCGGACAAGGCCGGAGAGCCGATCGAGACACCGAACAACGTCCAGGGTGTCGTGGTGCGCGACGACGAGTTCATCTTCTCCTCCTCCGACGGGCACAGCGGCAAGTTCTACCGGCAGGACCGGACGCCGGAGTGGTACGACTTCAACGATCGCGAAGAGCTCGAGCTGAAGGGCGGCGAGCCGGGCAACGACGACGGCTATGACTCGCACGGTGTCGAGGAAGCCGTCGAGATCGACGGTGAGATCGTGCTGGCACACGAATCCGGCGCCTACGGCTACCAGAAGAACCCGGGCGAGAAGTGGGACGAGCCCGAGCTGACGAGGATCTCCCTGGACGAGCTGGGCCTCGACCCGGACGGCGCGCTCTCCCCCGGTGACGCCGGGTACGAAACCGACCCCGACTCGCTGGTCGGCGCCGCGGGTGTCCTGGACGGGGCGACGTCCACCTTGAGCGGCGCGGCCGGCGCCGTGTCGCGGCTGCAAGTGGTGTCACGTCTGCTCGGCGACGTTCCCGCCGCGGCCACCTTCAGCGACACGATGACCAAGCACCTCACCGCGGCCGGCGATCGGCTGACGGTGGGCGTGGAAACGGTGGGCGGTATCGCGGACAGCCTGGTCACCGGAGCCGACACGTACCGGCGCGTCGAAGATGGAATCACCGAGGGCCTGGACAAGCTCGGCAAAGTCCTTCCCTGACCCGGCCGAGATCAGGGGCGCTTCGCGAGCGCGTGGGCGAGTGCCGGGACGAACTCGCCGGCACGACTGGCGGGAGCCTCTCCGCACGGTCCGTCGGAAACGCCTGGAGTGGTGAGCCAGAGCAGGTGCAGCTTGTCGCGCTCGGGCCTCAGGACCTGGTTCTGTCCCACACGGGCGTCGGCCGGATTGCAGTCCCCGGAGGTCGGTGCTCCGCCGCGGCTGCTGTCGGCCACCATGAGGTAGTCGTTCCTGCCTGTGGCGGCCAGTAGGTGGTGGCGGATGGCGCTCGCGTTCGCGTTCGCGGTGGTCTCGTCGGCGTAGCCGCGAACGTTGACCGCGAATCCGTCCACGTCTCGCCCCGCCGAGGCGATCTTCTCCGAGGCGACCGCCGCGGAGGACGAGTCGGAGACATCGAGAAGGACGATGGTCCGAGCGAGCGCGCCGAGGATCTTCGCGGCCGCGGTCGAACACCCCTCGTCCACTCGGACCACCACCAAGGCGGGCGCCTCCCCGATAGCGGCCGCGATCCCGTCGAGCCACGCGCGGTGGCCCGTCCCGCACGCTTCCGCCTGCTTCGGGTCGACCAGGAGGATCGGCATCGTGTTGGTGCCGGCAGCCCGGGCGACGGTCTGTTTCACCTGGCCTGGTGCGCGAACGACCTGAGCGGCCGGACGTGAGGCGATCTGGTCGCGAATGACGTCGGCTTCGGGACCGGGCGGCGCCGAGCGCGCCCAGACAGCGGCCGGGTTGTCCTCGTCGACGTAGAAGTCGCTCGCAGACCCGAGCAAGGGAAACGGCGCCGCGACGACGGGCGGATCGATCGCATCCCCCTCCGGCCCGCACGCCGGGACAAGGGCGAGCAGGACGATGAGCGCCAACTGACGGCCGCGGCACCCGCCGACGTTGTCCCTCCTCATCATCCTCATCTTTCGCTCGTATTCACGGGATCGCTAGTCCGTTTTGCCCGTTTACGCGATACGCGTAACTAGTTTCGCGATCGCCATGCGCGAAACTGAGCTCAGATTGAGGCACCGTGATAATGCCCCTTATGACTGAGTACTCCGGAAGTGGGATCGAATGACGGCGCGAACGGCCCCGCCGGGATGCGAAGGAGGCCGACCGGAAGACACCAGGAGGGACGAGTTAGGCGCCCAGCGGCCAACTGAGAGCGTTTTGCCTGGTCAGCGATACCTTTTCGGCAGAGCGAAAAGGTCTGGAGCCGTGTTCCCCCGGCCCATACGTTCGGACGGACGGATAACCGACCGTTTCGAGGGGACATCATGAGGAACTTGCTTCGGAAAACCTTGCTCGTACTGCCGGGCGTCGCCGCGGCGACACTGCTCGGCGCCGGCGGCGTGGCGGGGGCAGCGCCCGCGGGCATGCAGACCGAACCGGTCCAGACGATGAGCTGCAGTCATTCGCATTCGAACAAGGACAGCGGCGAGGGCAGGGCGAAGACGGACCTGCGTTACCGGACCGGTCCGCACACCAGCTGTGCCGCGCCGGGACAGGTCGGCAAGGGCACGTTGATCTACTACCACTGCTGGACGGCCGGCGGTGAGGCCGGCGGGAAACACACCTGGACGTGGGGACGTATCGCGGGCACGCAGACCGCGGGCTGGTTCGCCGACGCGTACCTCAGCGACGGCGGTGCCACGAAGCAGTGTTGAGCTGAGAAAGACGACGTGGCCTGTCCGGTGAGCCGGACAGGCCACGTCCTGTCATACGGCTTCGAGGGCGAAGAACAGGAAGCCGATGAACGCGGTCTTGCCCGCGAGTTCCTCGGGAAAACGCTCGTGAGCGCCCGGTGCCGGGTAGGGCTCGCTGACGACCGTCGTCCGGAATCCTGCCGCGGTGAAGGCGTCGGTCATCGCGTGCAGTGGCCGGTGCCAGAACGTCAGCACGGCTTTCTGGCCGCTGAAGGTGTACTCCTCGGACCACTGGACGGTTTTGAAGTAGTCGGCTTCGGGGTGGACCAGTTTGAAGATGGTGGGATGGTTGACGGCCATGATCAGCCGGCCGCCGGGCTTCAGCACGCGCCGGATCTCGGCCAGCGGCGCGGCCCAGTCTTCCAGGTAATGCAGCACCAGAGCGGCGATGACGTCGTCGAACGCGGCGTCGGGATACGGTAGCGGGCTACCCGCGTCGGCGACCTGAAGAGCGGCGTCCGCGCCCAGCCGCTTTCGGGCCAGCTCCACCATTTTCGCGCTGGAGTCGAAGCCGGCCACGATCGCGCCCCGGTCGCGCAGTGCCTCGAACAGCGGGCCCGCTCCACAGCCCGCGTCGAGAATTCGCCTGCCTGTCACGTTTCCGGCCAGCTCCAGGATCGCCGGCCGCGTGTAGTAGGCGTTCATGAGACTGGTCTCGTTCTCGGCCGCATACGCTTCGGCGAAGGCGTCGTAGTCGGTTTCCGCAAGGCTTTCGGGACTGATCGGCATATGGCCCAATATGGCACAGGCGGGGCTATCGGAATTCGAAAAGGCGCATCGCCGGTCCGATGTCCCCAATGTCGCATTAGGGACGCTGAGCGTCTCCAATGCGACATTGGGAACCCGATGACTCAGCACGTCAGATTCGCGTTACCAAAGCAGGTGCCGGGCGCCGTCTAGGTCAGCGCGCTAGCGAGAAGCGGCAGCAGCCGTTCCCAGTGGCGCTTCGATCCGGCCGGGTCATAAGCGTCGGTGTCGGACATGGTGAAGCCGTGGACAGTGCCTGGATAGATCTCGCAGCTGTAGCCGACACCGGCGGCGTCGAACGCGTGGCTGATCTCGGTGATGGCTTCGGGTGTCATGTCGTTCTCGGCGAGGCCGAGGTGGACTTGCGCGGTGAGGTTCGGGATCTGTCGATGCGCGCTGTCGGGTTGGTCGGTGACGAGGGCGCCGGGGTGGAATCCGGCGACGGCGGCGACCTTGTCGGGGTGGGCTGTCGCGGTGCGCATCGCGAGGACGGCGCCCATGCAGTAGCCGATCGTGGCGATCGGTCCGGCGCTCACCTCGGGCTGTGCGGTGAGGAAGCCGACGTAGGCGCCGGCGTCACTCAGGGCGTGTTCGGTGGTGTGCGCCTCGATGAGGGGCATGATCTGGCCGAAGAGCGCCGGCCGGTCTTCGGCGGTGATCCGCTCGGGAAGGTCGAACACCGGTGCCGGGCGGTGCCGGTAGAAGACGTTGGGGACGAGTACGTAGTAGCCGTGTCCGGCCAGTTCGCGGGCCATGTCCCAGAGGACGGGCCGTGGCCCGAAGGCGTCCGGGTACAGGAGGACGCCCGGATGCGTTCCGCCTTCGTCTGGGTATGCGGCGAAGGCGTCGGACTGACCGTCCGGCGTGGGGATGCTGAGTGTGGTGGCGGAAATGGCGATGCTCCCTTTTCTTGTCTGCATGCCCTTTCGAACGTAGCCACGTTTTCGATCACGTGCCGCCACACCGGCGATGGATCACCGCAGCCGATCGGCCAGACCGGCGGCGGTGAACGCGGCCACCAGGTCTTCGCGGTCTTCGGTGAAGTGGCCCCAGCTGTCGATGTGCACGGGTACGACCGTGCGGGCACCGAGGATCCGCGTCGCCTCCGCGGCCAGTGCGCTGTCGAGGACGAGCAGTGCGCCGTCGAAGACCGGCTTCAGTCGCGGGGCACCGGCGAAGAGCACGGCGGTGTCGACCGGGCCGAACCGGTCGGCGACCTGCCGGACGACGTCGAGCGAGGCGTTGTCGCCGCTGACGTAGACCGTCGGCAGGCCCTGGCCGGTGAGCACGAAGCCGACGACGTCGCCGGTGATCATCTCCGCGCCTTCCGGTCCGTGGAGCGCGGGCGCGGCGGTCACGGTCACGGATCCGAGTTCGACGGCCTCCCAGGTCGCCAGCCCTTTCGCGGTGCCGCCCAGCCTGCTCGCACCGCTGGGCGTGGTGAGGGTCAGTGGCACGTCGGCCAAGAATCGACGACCGGAATTGTCGAGGTTGTCGGGATGCTCGTCGTGGGAGAGCAGGACGGCGTCGACGTGGCCGAGGTCCGCGGGTTTCACCGAGGCCGGGGCGGTCTTGGTGAGGCCGGGCCTCCCGTCGGGCCTCGCGTAGTCGCCGGGCTCGTCGAAGGTCGGGTCGGTCAGGAACCGCAGGCCGCCGTACTCGATCAGCGCGGTCGGCCCGCCGATGACCTGGACGGAAAGCTGTTCGCTGATCTGGGTCATCTTCCACCTCACGGATAGGTATTGTTCTTTCCGTGATCGACCTTAGTCAGCTCTCACGGAAGAGTGCAACTAATTCCGTGAGGATTCCTCATGGTTGAACCTAGCGCCTACCATGAGAACGTGGACGACACCGCTGCCCTTCCCCCTGCCCCGGGCGCCGAGCAGTACGTCGCGCTGGCACTCGCCAACACCACCATCGCGCTGCCCGGCGGCCAGTTCACCGACCTCCTCGGCACTCCGGCCGCCGCGACGGACTGGCTGGCCGCGCACGGGCTCGCCCCGGTCGACGCCGGTCTGCGGGAGATGTGCGCGGGCCTGGTCCGGTCGTTGCGTGAACAGGTCCGGGTGCTGCTCGCGGCGAGGTCCTGCGCGGATCCGGCTCCGCAAAGCGCACTCGACGCCGTCAACGACGCGCTGAGCAAGGCCCCGACCGCGGAACTTCTGCGCTGGGACCCCGTGCGGGGGTTGCACCGCACGGCGTCGCATCCGGTCACCCAGATCGTCGAGCACGCGTTGGCGACGCTCGCCGCCAACGCCGCGGACCTGCTGACCGGGCCGGACGCCGAGCGGATCGCCGCCTGCGGGTCGCCGCCGTGCACCCGGTTCTTCCTGCGCAATGGACGGCGTCAGTGGTGTTCCGTGCGCTGCGGTGACAGGGCCCGCGCCGCCCGCGCCTACGCCAGGCGCTCGCAGCCGACCGGGGTTTCGTAGTTACCGGGCGGCAACGCGGGACGGCGGTGATGCTGCCGGAAACCGAGCAACGTCGTCCCGATGCCGAGTACGGCGTAGGCGATCAGCCAGCCGGTGAACCCGGCGGGAGGCCCGTCGCCGAGAAGCGGGTCGTACAGGACGACCACCGCGTAGACGCCGGGTATCGCGTACTGGCTGTCCATGACACGCAGCTCGGTGTCGACGGCCATCGAAGCCCTGTCTTCGGCGTGGACGGGCCGCCGCAGTGCGCTGAGGAGGATCACCGAGCAGCACAGGGCGGCCCAGCCGAGCGCGAGGAGCCAGCCCGTCGCGTATGCCTTCGCCTTCGCCGGGGTGCTCAGGTAGACCGCGAGGGCGAGAGCGACGCCGCCGCCGAAAGTGATCACGAACGAGGACGCGTACCAGCCGCCGAGGATCCCGAGGACCGGCGGCCGTCGCCCGGACCGTTGATCCATCACCGGCAGCGGGCCCAGCTCCCGTTCGCGGCGCAGGTACGACCACCAGAGCGCGACCTGCAGGGCGCCACCGACGAAGCAGAAGTAGACACTGACCGGTGCCTCGCCGTCACGAAAGTCGAAGAACCCGTAGGCGATGCACAGCAGGACACCCACCGCCAGCGCGGCGGCAAGCCAGCGGAACCGGCCGGGAACAGTCCGGCTGAGGCGGGGGCCGACCCGGGCGGCGAGCAGCCACGACGGTGTCACCACCTCGACACCGCGTTTCGCCAGCCACCTCCTCGTCACCGCGATCTCTTCGAAGCTGAGTGCGCCCTTCGCCACTGTTCCCCCTAGCTCGTCTGCCGGGTTCACGCCCGGCGCCGCGCGATGGTTGCCTCAACGGTAGGACGCGAACCGTTCCAGCAAGGGCTTCGGGGAGTCTTCGGCGAAGCACAGGACAAGGCTTTCGGCGGATTCGGCCGCGGAGGCCTCGCTGCGCGGGAACAGCGCCGTCTCGTATGCGCTGAGAGCGGCTTCGGCGTCGCCGGGGTGAGCTGCGAGTGCCAGGCCGAGTTCGGCGCCGTCGAGCATCGCCAGGTTGGCGCCTTCGCCGGCGAACGGCGACATCAGGTGGGCGGCGTCCCCGAGAAGAGTGACGCCGGGGACGCGATCCCAGCGGTGGCCGACGGGCAGCGCGTGGATCGGCCGTGGGGTCAGTTCCCCGTCGGCGTCGGTGATCAGCGCTCGCAGGCCCGCGTCCCAGCCGTCGAAGTGGTCCAGCACGGCGGCTTTCGCGGAGGTGGTGTCGCTGAAGTCGACAGTGGAGATCCAGTCCTCGTCGGTCTTCACGGCGACGTAGACGTGCAGGCTGCCGGTGGTGTCGTGATGCGCCAGGAATCCTTTGGCTTCGCCGAGTGCGAAGAACATGCCGCTTCCGACGAGCGCGGCGCTCGCGGGGTGGCGGTTCTCGGCGTCGTTCAGGTGCACTTCGACGAAGGAGATGCCCTCGTAGGCAGGCTCGGCGGCCGAGACCAGGGGGCGGACCTTGGACCACGCGCCGTCGGCGCCGATCAGCAGATCCGTGGTGAATGTCGTGCCGTCGGCCAGGGTGACCTCGTGTCCGCCGTTGTCGTGCGCGCGTGCGCCGGTGACCTTGGCGCCCCAGCGCACGGTGCCTTCGGGCAGGGATCCGAGGAGCAGGTCGCGCAGGTCGCCGCGGGCGACTTCGGGGCGTCCGCCGTCGCCGTCGTCGGTTTCCTCGCGGTGCACGACCGCGTGCCGGTCGAGGATGCGCAGGGCCTCGCCACCGGGATGCACGAGCGCGCGGAATTCGTCGTGGAGTCCGGCGGCCCGGAGCGCCGACTGTCCGGATTCCACGTGGATGTCGAGCATTCCGCCCTGCGCCCGCGCGGACGGCGACGCGTCCAGGTCGAAGACCGCGGACTCGATGCCGTTGACGTGCAGGACGCGGGCGAGGGTGAGGCCGCCGAGGCCGGCGCCGATGATCGCGATGGGGTGGTGCGTGGTCATGTCAGGTTCCTTTCGGATGGCAGGCCGGTGTGCGTGATTCCGGTGATCAGCACCCGCAATCCCCACGACATCCGCTGTTCGGGCTGTCCGGTGAGCAGGTCGGCCGCGTGCGCCGCGATCTGGGGATGGGTGGTCTCGTCGGCGTCCCGTACGGCACGGGCCAGCGCGTCCCAGTCGTCCGGCGAGTCCTGCTCGGCGTGCTCGGCCGCGGTCGCCGTCGCGTGCTGGAGGAGGATGTCGATCCCCCACGCGCGCCGCTCGGCCGGCACGTCGCCCTCGGCGAGGAGGGCGAGCAGGTTTTCGACCAGGCGGAGGTAGTTCTCGCCGCTCGGGCGGGCCACCAGTGCGGACAGGGCGAGGCCGGGGTACTCGAGCAGGGTCGCGGTGTAGCCGGTGAGCAGCTGTTCAAGCCGGTCGCGCCAGTCGCCTTCCGGCGGCGGCGGGGCGATCGTGCCGAGGAGTTCGTCCAGGATCGCCGCGTGCAGCTCGGCGGTGTTGCGGACGTAGACGTAGAGCGAGGCCGCGCCGGTGTCGAGTTCCTGCGCCAGGCGGCGCATCGTGACCTTCCGGAGTCCTTCCTCTCGCAGGATCGCGACCGCGGCGGCGACGATGCCGGCGCGGGTCAGCGCGGGTTTGGCCGGTCGTTCCCGGCGGCTCTTCTCGGGTGCCATGCGACCACTATAGCGAACATGTTCGTAACGAACGCGTTCGACACGGCCACGGCGAACCAGACTGCTTCCAACGGGGGTTTGTCCGTCCACTGCGGACTGAAATGACGAAAGCAGGGAGAACGACGCTCCCTGCCACTTCTAACGTATAGCGCACCCGGGGGCTTGCGGCAAGACCCCTGTCGTGCCGCAGAATCTCCCGCCGGACACCACGAGCTCGACAATCGGGGGAACTCTTGATCGACGTGATCATCGCGGGCGGCGGACCGACCGGCATGATGCTGGGCGCCGAACTGCGACTGCACGGCGTCCATGTGGTCGTCGTGGAGAAGGACGCGGAACAGACCAAGGTCGTCCGCTCCATGGGCCTGCACGCACGCAGCATCGAGCTGATGGACCAGCGGGGCCTGCTGGAGCGCTTCCTCGAACACGGCACGAAGTACCCGGTCGGCGGCTCCTTCGCGGGCATCCTGAAGCCGGCGCCGCCGCTGGACAGCGCCCACGCCTACATCCTCGGCATTCCGCAGACCGTCACCGACCGCCTGCTGACCGAGTACGCCATCGAGGTGGGCGTCGACCTGCGGCGCGGCCGGGAACTGGTCGGCCTGAGCCAGGACGAGGACGGCGTGGACGTCGAGCTCTCCGACGGGACGTCACTGCGCTCGCGCTACCTCGTCGGCTGCGACGGCGGCCGGAGCACGGTGCGCAAGCTGCTCGGCATCGACTTCCCCGGCGAGCCCGCCACCGCCGAGACGCTGCTGGGCGAGATGGAACTGACCGAGGACTGGGAAACGGTGCTCGCTGTGATGACCGAGGTCCGCAAGACCCAGTTGCGGTTCGGTCTCTCCCCCATCGGCGACGGGGTGTACCGGGTGGGCGTGCCCGCCGAAGGGCTGGCCGAGGATCCCCGGATCCCGCCGACCTTCGACGAGGTCAAACGACAGCTCAAGGCCGTCGCCGGCAGCGACTTCGGCGTGCACTCGCCGCGCTGGCTCTCCCGCTTCGGCGACGCCACCCGGCTGGCCGAGCGCTACCGGGCAGGGCGGGCGTTCCTCGCGGGCGACGCGGCGCACATCCACCCGCCGGTCGGCGGGCAGGGGCTCAACCTCGGTGTCCAGGACGCGTTCAACCTCGGCTGGAAACTGGCCGCCGCGGTCAACGGCTGGGCACCGGAAGGCCTGCTGGACACCTATCACGCCGAACGGCACCCGGTGGCCGCCGCGGTACTGGACAACACCCGCGCGCAGATGCAGCTGATGTCGCTCGATCCGGGTTCCCAGGCCGTCCGGCGGCTGCTGACGGAACTGATGGAGTTCGAGGACGTGAGCCTGTTCCTGACCGAGAAGATCACCGCGACCGCGATCCGCTACGACTTCGGCGAAGGGCACGAGCTTCTCGGCCGCCGGATGCGGGATCTTGACCTCAAGCAGGGACATCTCTACGGGCTGACCCGTGGCGGTCGCGGCCTGCTGCTCGACCAGACCGGTGCGCTCTCGGTGCGGGACTGGGCGGACCGGGTCGACCACGTCGTCGACGTCAGCGAGGAACTCGAGGTACCGGCGGTGCTGCTGCGGCCGGACGGGCACGTGGCGTGGGCGGGCGAAGACCAGGAAGAGCTGCTCACGGCCTTGCGCCGGTGGTTCGGCGAAGGGCTTTAGCGACGTCCGCGGGGCCCGGTCACGGGCCCTGCGGACCCCGGTAACGCAACGTCTGGTTGTAGACGATGTTGGTGTTCGTGCTCCCGAACAGCGCGAGCTCGTTGACGATCTCCTCCAGCCGTCCCATCGACGGCGCCGCGATCTTCAGCGAATAGCAGTCGTCACCGGTCGTGCGGAGGCATTCGAGGATCTCGGTCCGCTCCGCCAGGAGCTTGTGCAACGGCGCGTGCTTGCTGCCCGGATACTTCAGCCGCACCACCGCGAGCACCACATACCCGGCCTTCTCCAGGTCGACCTCGGCGCGATAGCCGGTGATCACCCCGGCCGACTCCAGCCGCTTCACCCGCTCCGTCGTCGCCGACGCGCTCAAGCTGACCCGCTTCCCCAGCTCGGTGAGCGGAAGCCGCCCGTCGTTCTGGAGCTCCACCAGGATCGCCCAGTCGGTCGCGTCGAGAGTCTCGGCCATCGGGGCAGAATACCGGCAGATCCACGGCGGAAGTGCCCGTACGCCGGGAAAGATCTCTTCCCGGGTTACTCGCCCCGCCGATAGCCTTGACCTGTGCGAATAGGTGTCAACGTCCCGAATTTCGGACCGGGGACCGACCCCGGGATCCTCCGCGGCTGGGCCACCACGGTCGAAGGCCTCGGCTACGACCTGCTCGTGGTGTCCGATCACGTCGCCATCACCCCCGACGTCGCCGAGCAGTATCCGGCGCCGTTCTACGAACCGTTCACGACGCTGTCCTGGCTCGCCGGCGTGACGAACGAAATCCGGCTGGGCACCACCGTGCTCATCGTCCCGTACCGGCATCCGCTGCTGATCGCCCGCATGGCCGCGAACCTGAACCAGCTCAGCGGCGGACGGCTCGTGCTCGGCGTCGCGTCCGGCTGGGCCCGTCAGGAGTTCGAAGCGCTCGACGTCCCGTTCGAGAAACGAGGACGGCTGACCGACGGCCATCTCGACGCCGTCCGGAAGGCCTGGGCCGACGACGCCGACTACCGCGCCGGTGACATCCCGATCTGGGTCGGCGGCAACAGCGACGCCGGGATCCGCCGCGCCGTCCGGGTCGGGGACGCCTGGCATCCGCTGCGGGCAACCCTCCCCTGGCTCACCGAAGCGCTCACCAGGGTCAAGACCATCGCCGACGCGCAGAACCGGCCCGTCCCCGCGTTCACCCCGCGGATCCTGTTGAACATCACCGGCCGTCCGGTCACCGGACCCGGCCGCCTCGCCGGGGAAGGCACGATCGAGCAGATCGTCGACGACCTCGACCGGCTACGCCACCTCGGTGCCGAGACGGTCGTCCTCGACCCGTTCTCCGGTGACCCCGAGGAGACACTCCGCCCGGAAGCCGCCTGGCAGGCGCTGGCGACCGTGGCCGCACACTGGGAACTGGGCCGCTACCGAACCGAACAGGACCGACCATGACCGAAGAAGACGAGAAGTTCCTCCGCCGCGCCATCGAACTGGCCGCGAAATCCCGCACGGACGGCGACCCGCCCTTCGGCTCGCTGCTCGTCGGCCCCGACGGCACGGTGCTCGCCGAGGACCACAACACCTCGGTGTCGCAATCGGACATCAGCCTGCACCCGGAGCTGAAACTCGCCGTCTGGGCCGCGCGCGAACTCGACCCCGCGGCCGCCGCGGCGACCACGATGTACACCAGTTGCCAGCCGTGCGGGATGTGCCAGGGCGCCATCGAACGCTCCGGCCTCGGCCGGGTCGTGTTCGCCCTTTCCGGCGACCAGGTCACCGCGCTCAAGCCGCCGTCCACCGCGCCGCCCGTCCGGCTCGAAGGCCCGGCGTTGTACGACGAGGCCCGCGTCCCCGTGGAGGGCTACTACACCTGAGCGGCGGCGAATCGGAATTCCGGCGGGGCCAGAATCGGCCCCATCACCGGATTCTCTTTCCACAGCTCGATTTTCGCGGCCGGCAATTCATCCCAGCATTCCAGGACCCGTGCCGTTGCCTGGTTCACGAAACGCGAACCGACGCACGCGGCCGCCCCGAAGCCATAGGGAAGATAGACCGCTTTATACCCGTCTGGCGGATTTTCCCAGCGCGCGGGCAGATACTCGTCGGCGTCATTCCACACCCGTGGATCACGGTGCAGGAGGAAAGTGCACAGATAGAGCCGCTCACCGGGCGACAACGGCACTCCGCCGACCTCGACCGGGCTGGTGACCTTCCGGGACATCAGCCAGGCCGTCGGCCACAGCCGCAACGCCTCGCGCACCCGGTTCTCCACCGGATCGCGCGGTTCTCCCCTGGTCAACGTCGCACCGGTGGGTATCCCGAGCCGCCAGCCGCTGTCGAGCAGCACACACCAGGACAGGACCATCGCGGTCGCCCGGCAGAGCGCCCCGATCAGGCCGTGCAGCACGAGCGCGACCTCGTCCATCGACTTGACCGCGTCGTGGACGGCCTTCTGGAAACCCGTGTCGCCGTCCCGATCCGACGCCCACCGGTAGAGCGCGGCCTCCGCCCGGCTGTGCGCGATCCGGCGGCGAAGCGCGAGAACGGCGGACTTGTCCCGGTCACGCCGGTTCGAGAACGACAGCGCACGGTGCAGCGCCTTGCGAGCGGACGGCGACAGATCCGGCAGCAGCCGATCACCGAACAACCGCAGGTACAGGTCCGAGACCGCCGACGGCCAAGGCTCGCCACCCATCGATGCCCGCAACTCCTCGGCGATGTGCTCCTTGGGCAGCGAACGCAGCACGCCGTCCAGTTCCCGCGCGATGGCGGCGTTCACCGGACGGCTCTTCTCCGAACCCGGGATCCAGTCCGCGACCGCGCCCAGCGTGGCGGCACGGGCCTCGAAAGGCTCGGTCGTGCTCGCGAGGACCGTACGGACGATCTCCGCGTCGGAGACGAGATGACGACCCGGTTCGAACAGGACCACCGGCGGTTTCCCCGCCCGATCCCACGTCAGGAGATGCCGCAACGGATCGGCCAGTAAACCACCAGGAACGCCCTCGGCGACCGTATGCATGATTCCCCCAGAACAAGACGGTTGCGGCGACGGCCCCGAGACCGCCGCCGCAACCGAAAACATTCAGACTCAGTA
Organism: Amycolatopsis sp. lyj-108; assembly: GCF_046549005.1. Lineage (NCBI taxonomy): Bacteria > Bacillati > Actinomycetota > Actinomycetes > Pseudonocardiales > Pseudonocardiaceae > Amycolatopsis > Amycolatopsis sp. lyj-108. Next base: position 205,544 of record NZ_JAJPWQ010000004.1, read on the forward strand.
ATCCATGTAGTAGATCACCCAGCCCGACTCCTTACTGCGAATGCTGCGCAGCATCGAACGCGTGAAGAAACGAACGGCCTTCATTGTGGTTCCCCCAATCCCCAGTGGTCATCGACGTGACGAAAAGAAAAATATGGCGCCGATTACGACCCTGTCAATAGCGGAACGAGACGGGTCGCCGACGACCGACTTCGGCTAGGATGATCACGATGTCCGCCGAACTCGTGCCCACCGCGCCGGAAGCACCGACGGCCCGGCTGCCGGAGACCAGGGCCGAGAACCGGCGACAGATCCTCGCCGAAGCCGTCGCGCTGCTTCCCGCGCTCCCGCCCGCCGACCCGCTCGACCGGTACGCGATCCGGCACATCACCACGCTCTGGCTCGAGACCGACAAGACCGACCACACCCGCCGCGCCTACTACGCCGACCTCTCCGCCTGGCTCGGCTGGTGCGCCCGCACCGGGCTCGACCCGCTGACGGCCCGCCGCGCCGACGTCGACGCCTGGAAGAACACCCTCACCGTCACCGGCAGGGACGGTCTGCCCCGGCCCGCCGCCGACTCCACCGTCGCGCGCACCCTCGCCGGCATCTCCAGCTGGTACCGGTACCTGCAGTCCAACGACATCGCCGACCGCAACCCGGTCTCCGCGGTCAACCGGCCCAAGACCGGCAAGACCCCGCCGCTACCGGCCCTCGGCGGCGAGTCGACGGCGAAACTGCTGAACCACATGGAGAACCGAGCCCGCACCAACGACACCGAAGCGTCCTGGCGCGACGCCGCCGTCGTCGCGATCCTGTTCTACACCGGCCTGCGTGTCTCGGGCCTGACCACCGCGACCGTGCGCGACCTCGACACCGACGCCGGGCACACGATCCTGCGCTACACCGCCAAGGGCGGCCATCGCGACTTCGTCCCGCTCGTACCCGCCGCCCTGCACCCGCTGCACCGCTACCTCGACCTGCGCGCCGCCCGCGCCGGAGTCCGTCCCGACGAGCTGACCGGGCCGCTGCTCGCGACCATGCCCCACCGCTACGACAGCACCAAACCCGGCGGAAAACCGTTGGCGCAACGGGACGTCTGGTTCCTCCTGCGGGCACAGGCCCGCGCCGCCGGACTCGCCGAAGCGAACACCATCTCCCCGCACACCGCGCGGCGCACCACCGGCACCCTGCTGCTGGCCAACGACGTCCCGGTGCAGAAGGTCCAGGATCTGCTGGGCCACGCCGACATCCGCACCACCCGCGACCGCTACGACGCGCACCGGCACAAGCTGGAGACCTCCCCCGTGCACGCGCTCGCGCAACTGCTCGCCGACGCGCGCCACCGTCAGAGCTGAGCCTGCCCCAGCTGGGACTTCGTCGCCCCGATCACGACACCGTCGACCCGCGTGAGCCAGCTCCCGCACAGACACCGGACGTACTCCAGCCTGCCTTGAGACACCCGCTGGGTGTTCCGCACGCTTCCCGGCAGTTCCGCCAGCGGCCACCCGCACCGCGGGCACATGTTCGCTTCCATACCCCGATCGTGCTGTAATGAGTCAATGCACTTCAACCCTTACGGCGGAGCGGCGGCGCAGATCGCCGCCGAACTGGTCAATCTCGGCGACGCCGCCGGACCAGCCACCCTCACCGCGATCTTCAAAGACCGCATGACCGTCCCCGCCGTACAGGAACACGAATCGACCGAGATCATCACCTGGACCCAGAGACTCCGGCACGTCTTCGAAGCCGCCCCGGCCACACGCGTCGACCTGGTCAACGCGCTGCTCCACGACTCCGCGTCCAAGCCCTACATCTCCACCCACGACGGCAAAGCCCCCCACCTGCACTACGTCGACGCGCACGCCGGCACCGTCTCCCGGGTCCGGGCCTACACCGCGGGCGGGCTCGCACACCTCGTCTGCGACGCCCCGGACCGCTTCGGTGTCTGCTCACGCGAAGGCTGCGAAACCGTCTACGTCGACGTCTCCCGCAACGGCCGACGCCGCTTCTGCTCGACCCGCTGCGCCACCAGGGTCCACGTCGCCGACCACCGCACCCGGCAGGCCGGCTAGACGCCACCCGCGAGAGTTCGGCTTCCGATCACGCGAGTCCGGTCTAGATCGCGTACCGCCAGGCCGTCAGGGCATGCGCCGAGAACCACGCGCCCAGGACCACCCACGCCGCCGCGGCCGCCACCGCCGTCACCGTCCGCCGCTTCGACAACCCGATCGCGATCGGGATCAGCACCGGGAAAGCAGGCAGGATGAACCGGATCTTCGCGTCCGGCAGCCCCCGCGTCCCGATCGCCAGCAACAGCACCCCGACGCCGTACAGCGTCAACGGCCACGGCACCCGGATCAACGCCGCCACCACGGCCAACGCCACCGCTCCCAGCAGCAACAACACCGTCAGCGTGCTGAACACCGACTCGTCCCCGGTCAACCGCGCCAGCACCGAATCCGCCGTCTCCGCCCCGAAATCGAACTCGGTGTTCCAGCCCCGCAACTCGATGTCCTGCCAGCCGGTCCAACTACCCGTCCGGTACGCGACGAACCCCAGGTAACCCACGACCCCCAACGGCGCGACCACCGCACCCGCCAACGCCCCCCAGCGCTTCTCCGTGCGCCGGAAGACCGCGATCAACGCCGCCACCACGACCACCGCGACCAGCACCACCGCCGTCGACCGGGACAACCCGGCCCCGAAAGCACACAACCCGGCCAGCATCCAGCGCCGCTCCAGCACCCCCACCAGCGCCCACACCGCGAACGCGCAGAACACCGCCTCCGTGTAAGCCATCGAGAACACGATCGCCATCGGCGCCCCGGCCCACAACGCCACCAGCAGCAACCCGGTCCGGTCACCCCGATCCGGCGACACCGCCCGCCCGATCCGGATCAGCCCGCACGCCAGCACGAGACCGGCGATCACCGACACCGTCAGCGCCGCGGTCACGACATCGGGCCCGAGCCACATCACCGCGCCGACCAGCTTCGGATACAGCGGGAAGAACGCCATCGGAGCGTCCGAATACGGCTGCCGCGCCGCGTCCAGCGTCCCCGGCAGATCCGCGTACCCGTGCACCGCCAGCCGCAGGTACCACTGACCGTCCCACGCGGTCAGCCGATCGGTCAGCGTCGCCCCACGCCGGGAGGCCAGCAGATCCAGCAACTGGACACTCGCCGTGCGGATCACCAGATACAGCGCGATCGCCCTTGGATAAGGCGACCAAGCCAGTCTGTCGAGAACTCTCTCGAACACACGCGCCGGACGCCCCTGCCGGGGCGCCGTCTCGGGAACGGCGGGTTGATCAAGGTCGTCGACTTCTCGAAGCACGATCAGAGTGTCCACAATGTGAGGTCATTTCGCCGTTCGATCCCGAAGATTCACAGCTCGAAAGCAGGTGGGGAAGGCCACAAGCCAGGCTTGTGGGCCCACCTCGATCTTGTGTTTCCCAGCCCCCGCCCACGGCTCCTACGGTCGGAACCATGAACGAACAGAACCTCAACGACACGGTCGCGATCATCGCCGGCGGCGCGAAGAACCTCGGCGGACTCCTCTCCACCACCCTCGGTGAGGCCGGCGCCAAGGTCGTCGTCCACTACCACGGCGACACCTCCGCGGCCGACGCCGAGAAGACCGTCGAAGCCGTCCGCGGCACAGGCGCCGAAGCCGTCGCCGTCCAAGGCGACCTGACCAGGGTCGCCGACGTCCGCCGCCTCTTCGACACCGCGATCGACAACTTCGGCCGCGCCGACATCGCGGTCAACACCACCGGCATGGTCCTGCGCAAACCGATCCTCGAAACCACCGAGGAGGAGTACGACCGCATGTTCGCGGTCAACGCGAAAGCCGCCTACTTCTTCATCCAGGAAGCCGGACGACGTCTCTCCGACAACGGCAAGATCATCAGCCTCGGCACCTCACTGCTGGCTGCCTTCACCGACGGCTACTCCACCTACGCCGGCGGCAAAGCGCCGCTGGAGCACTTCACCAGGGCCGCCGCCAAGGAGTTCGCCGACCGCGGCATCTCGGTCAACGTCGTCGCCCCCGGCCCGATGGACACCCCGTTCTTCTACCCGCAGGAAACGCCCGAACGGGTCGAGTTCCACAAGTCGCAGGCCATGGGCGGACGCCTCACGAAGATCGAGGACATCGTGCCGATCATCCGGTTCCTTGCCACCGACGGCGGCTGGTTCACGGGCCAGACGATGTTCCCGAACGGCGGCTACACCACCCGCTGACCCCTACGCTGACCGAGACGCCGCAGACCGAACACGAAGGGGAACCCCGGGGTGGGCCTGGACCTGTACAAGCTGAACCACCTCATCGCCGTCGCCGAAGAAGGCAGCTTCACCCGCGCGGCGACCCGGCTGCACCTGAGCCAGCAGGCGCTGTCGACCTCGGTGCGCACGCTCGAGCGGGAAGTCGGCGTCCCCCTGCTCGAGCGGAGCGCCACCGGCGTCACCGTCCTCCCCGCCGGACAGGCACTCATCGCCGACGCCCACCTCCTGCACGGCATCGCCGACTCCGCCGTCCAGCGCGCCCGGCGCATCGGCCGGAGCGAACCGGAACGACTCCGCGTCGGCCACACCCCCGCCGTCACCGGCGACGAGGTCACCGCCCTGCTCCGGAAGCACCAGCCCGACCCCCGGCTGATCATCGACGTCAACCAGCGCTATCCCGACGAACTCGTCTCGCAACTACTCGGCGGACAACTCGATCTCGGCCTCGGCCGCGCCCTGACCCTCGCGCACGGCCTCGTCGGCACCACCCTGATCCGGCAGCCGCTCAACGTCGCCGTCGCGGCCGGCCACCGGTTCGCCGGACGCGAGGAGCTCCAGCTGAGCGACCTCGCCGACGAGGAGATCACCGTCTGGGGACATCCAGGCCGCTCCGGGTACACCGATCTACTCGTCAATCTCTGCCGTGACGCGGGATTCGAGCCACGCGTGCACCGCAACCCCATCCAGGGAACACCACCGGTCACCGCCGTACTCGACACCGACGGCGTCGCCTTCGTGACCGCGCCGCCCGGACCGGCGGCCGGCGGCGCCGTATGCGTCCTGCGGCTGGAACCAGCGGTCCACGTCCCGCTTCAGGCCCTTTGGCCCCAGCACAGCACTTCCGACGCTCGCCAGGCCTTTCTCGCGTCTGCCCAGGGTTTCTCCTGAGGCGCACGGGCCCGTGAAGGACTCCTGGGCGGCAAGGTGGTCGTGCGTGCTGCCTGAAGTACATGAAGGACCCCTTCCTGTACCTAGGCGCAAGGATGGGGTCCTTCATGTACTCGACCTTCACGCGCTGTCGCTGTAGCGCTGAGACTCCAGGTGGTGTTCCTGCCCGCCCCCAGCCTCGGCTCGGGCCCGAGCTGAGGCCCGCATGCCATAAGGGGCCCCTTCCCTACTCTCAGGGTAGGGAAGGAGGCCTTCACGGACTTGCGATCCCGGCCCGCCCGACGTAGGCACCTAGAACACGGTTCGCTCTAACCCGAATCTCCACTCACGAGGCCTCGCCGGTTCGCCGATCATGGTGATCCAGCAGCTTCGACAGCAACTCGCTGAACTGCTTCCGCTCGCCGGGTGACAGCGGTTCCAGCAGTTCGTCCTGGCGCTCGGCCAGCTGTTTCTCCAGCCTCCGCAACTGCCGCTTCCCCGCGGTGGTCAACGAGATGACGTTGCGCCGCCGATCGGCGGGATCGGGGGCACGCTCGACCAGTTCGCGTTCGGCGAGTTCGTTGATCGTGGCGACCATCTCGCTGACGTGGATCCCACTGCGACGGCCCAGTGTCGCCTGACTGGCGGGCCCGTACTCCTCCAGCGTCGCCAGCACGCGGTAGTGGTAGCCCCGGGCGTCGACGGCGGAGAACCCGTCGGTCACCAGGCGATGGGCGTGGTTCGCGGTCTGCGTGAGCAGCCAGCTGGGCAGACCGCGCCATCGGGCAGGCGGCTCTCCGGACGAGTTCTCCATGTGACGAGTCTAACCAATCGTTGGGAGCCCGAACGATTGCAGTATCGTTCGGAGACCAAACGTTAGTCGCCTGAACGTTTAGGCGGCGAATGACTCTCCGGGAGCCAAGACCGTGATCAAGCCCTTCCGCATCGACATCCCCCAGGCCGACCTCGACGATCTCCACGACCGCCTGTCCCGCACCCGCTGGCCCAACGAGATCACCGACGCCGGCTCGGACTACGGCTTTCCACTGGCCCGCCTCAAGGAACTGGCCGAGCACTGGCGCACCGGTTACGACTGGCGCGCGCACGAAGCCGAGCTCAACGAGCTTCCGCACTTCACCACCGAGATCGAAGACCAGAACATCCACTTCGTCCACGTCCGGTCCGCGAACCCGGACGCCCTCGCGCTGATCCTCACCCACGGCTGGCCCGGTTCGTTCCTGGAGTTCCTCGACGTGATCGAGCCGCTGTCACACGACTTCCACCTGGTCATCCCGTCCATCCCCGGCTACGGATTCTCCGGCCCGACCCACGAACGCGGCTGGGACCTCACCCGGATCGCGCGAGCTTGGGCCGAGCTGATGCGCAGGCTCGGCTACGAGCGCTACGGCGCACAGGGCGGCGACTTCGGCTCGGGCATCTCGATCGCACTCGGCACGGTGGCCCCCGAACAGGTCGTCGGCGTACACGTCAACTACCTGCCGACCCGGCCGGACGCCGCTGTCGAACTGTCCGAAAAGGACGAAGCCCGGCTGGACAAGGTCCGGCGGCTGATGGCGAACCGGCCGCCGTATCAGGCACTGCAGGCCGCGACCCCGCAGACCATCGGCTACGCGCTGACCGATTCGCCGGTCGGCCAGCTGGCCTGGATCGCCGAGCGTTTCGCGCAGTGGACGGATCCCCGCTCGCCGGTCAGCGACGACCGGATGCTCACCGACATCTCCCTGTACTGGCTGACCGCGACCGCGGCCTCCTCCGCGCGACTGCACCACGAGGCCGCGCGCGGCACCGAGCCGTGCCCGGTCCCGCTCGGCGTGGCGGTGTTCCCACACGACATCACGCAGTCGGTGCGACCACTGGCCGAGCGGCTGTACGACATCCGGCACTGGTCGGAGTTCGAGCGCGGCGGGCACTTCGCCGCGATGGAAGTACCGGACCTCTTGGCCGCCGACATCCGGACTTTCTTTCTCGGCCCACCCACGTCCTAGCCGTGTTTTCTGATGGAGCTGATGATTTTTGAAGCCAGCCCCAACGTATAGGCCGTTATACACTTGAAGAAAGGTCAGCGAACGGTCGGGAGTTCCGCCGCCTCGACCGACTTCCGGTCTTCCAGGACGCGCTGCTTGGCGTTCTCGATGTGCCGGCGTATCCGAGCGGCCGTCTCGTCGGGCTCCCCCGCCACCAGGGCGTCGTACACGGCGCGATGCTCCTCCGCCGCCAGCCCGGGCGCTCCCCTGGCGGACCCGAGCTTCGCGAAGAACCTGAACCGCTGCACCTGTCCCCCGAGCGACCGGTACGCCTTCTCCAGGAACGGATTGTCCGCCTGGGCGGCGATGAGCAGGTGGAATCGTTCGTCGATGGTCCAGTACGCACTGAAGGCCGCGGTGTCCGGCGAGGTGGCCGCCCGTGCGAGGTTGTCGACGCTCTCCAAGACCTCTTCGAGGAACTCGGGCGTCGTCCGGCGGGCGGCCTCGTAGGCGAGCGCGGGTTCGAGGACCAGCCGCGCGTCCATCAGCTTGACCAGCTCGAACTCGGTGAGCAGCGGGGCGACCCGGTAGCCCTTGAGTGCCTCGCGGCGGACGAGCCCGGTGTGTTCCAGCCGCGCCAGCGCTTCCCGCAGCGGCGTCTGACTGACGTCGAGTTCCCGTGACAGCGCGCCGATGTTGACCGGCTCGCCCGCGGACCATCGGCCGTCGGTGAACTGCCCCAGCAGCACCTCGTACATCCGGTCGGCGAGCGGCTGTCGTCCGGACCTCCGCGGGGAAGTCATAGGTCCCTCCTTAGTCGCATCACGATATCCCGCACGCCGGATCGGTTCGATCTTGCCTGGCTATAGTATTGACACGAATCCTATAGTATTTCCATCAGGCAGCTTCGAACAGGAGAAACGAACCGGATGACCATGCGCGTACTCGTGACGACCTCGTATCTGAAGCCCGGCGGCGAGGTCGACAAGCTGCTCTCGGACGCGGGTTTCGACACCGTCTTCACCACCCCTGCGCAGCGCGAGGCCACCGGCACTCCCCTGGCCGACCTCGTCCGTGAGGCCGACGGGATCGTCGCGGGCACCGACGCCTTCCCCGCCGCCGTCATCGAGGCCGCGCCCAGGCTCAAGGTTTTCGGCCGCTGCGGTGTCGGTTACGACAACATCGACCTCGACGCGGCGACCCGCCATGGCGTGGCCGTCACCTACACCCCGGGCGCGAACCGCCGCTCCGTCGCCGAACACGTCCTGGCGCTCATGCTCAACTGCGCACGGCTGATCCCGCAGAACATCGCGAGCGTCCGGGAAGGTCGCTGGGAGCAGCGCAGCGGACGGGAACTCGACGGCGCCGTGCTCGGCCTGATCGGGCTGGGTTCGATCGGCAAGACCGTCGCCCGGCTGGGGCTGGCGCTCGGAATGCGGGTCGTCGCCCACGATCCGTACCCGGACCGGGACTTCCTGGCGGAGACCGGCGTCGAAGCCCGCACCTTCGACAAAGTACTGGCGGAGGCCGACTTCCTCAGCCTGCACATCTTCCTCGACGACTCCACCCGTCACCTGATCGACGCGTCCGCGCTACGGAAGGTGAAACCCGGGGCTTTCCTGATCAACACGGCACGCGGAGAAGTGGTGGACGAGGCAGCCCTCGCCGACGCGCTGGAGAACGGCGCGCTGGCGGGCGCGGCCCTGGACGTGCTCACGGAGGAGCCCTTGCCACTCGACAGCAGGCTGCGCCGGCTCGACAACGTCCTGGTCACCGCCCATATCGGCGCGGCGACGGAACAGGCCCGGTCCCGCTCCAGCCTGATGGCCACGCAGCAGGTGATCGACGTCCTGCGGGGACGCACTCCCGGCAACCTCGTCAACCCCGGATACCGCCGATGATCCTCCACAATGGACTCCAGCTCGACGCCAACCTCAAGTGGCTGTTCACGGAACTCCCCTTCGAACAGCGCTTCGACGCGGCCGCGGCCGCCGGTTTCACCGCCGTCGAGTACGCCTCGCCGTACGCCTTCCCCGCCGCCGCGCTCATCCGCCGCCTCGCCGACGCGGGACTGACCCAGATCCTCATAAACTCCCCCACCGGCGAACCCGGCTCTCCCGAACGGCTCGGTTACGCCTGCCTGCCCGGCCGTGCGGCCGAATTCCGCGCAGGAGTGGAACTCGGCCTCGAGTACGCCGTGGCCTTGGGCAGCACCTTCCTGCACTTGCCCGCCGGGATCCGGCCTGCCGGCGTCTCTCGTGATCGTGCCTTCGCCCAGTACGTCGCGAACATCGCCTGGGCGGCGGATCAAGCTCGCGGCAGCGGCATCCGGCTACTGCTGGAGGCACAGAACGAACAGGACGCTCCGGGCTTCGTCCTCGACGACCAGGCACACGCGGCAGCGGTGGCCGACGCGATCGACGAACCCCACTTGTCTCTGCTCTTCGACGTCTACCACGCCTCCATCGACGAGAAGGACGTCGTCACGGCGCTGCGAGAATTCCTGCCCCGCGCCGCCCACCTGCAGATCGCCGACTCACCCGGCCGGAGCGAACCCGGTACCGGCGGCATTCCCTGGGCCGACGTCTTCGACACCCTGCAGTCCGAGGGCTACGACGGCTGGATCGGCTGCGAGTACAAGCCCGCTACCAGCACCGAAGCAGGTCTGAACTGGATCGAGGAGCAGATCCGATGAGCCCACGTATCGCGTTGATCAGCGCCACACCCGCCGCGATCCCGCCGGCGGTGAACGCGCTGGCGGCCGGGTTCCCGCGGGCACAGCCATGGAACATCCTCGACGACCGGCTGCTGGCCGACGTCGGGGAAGACGGCCGCACGTCCGCTTTGGACGACCGGATGCGCCGCCTCATCGACTACGCGGTCACCGGCGGCGCCGACGGCGTGCTGCTCACGTGCTCGCTCTACGGCGAGGTCGCGAAGCAGGTCGACGCGCCGGTCCCGCTTCTCGCGCCCGACGAAGCGGCCTTCGACGACGCACTATCCAGCGGTCACACCCGGATCCTCGTGGTCGCCTCGCTGGCCTCGGCGCTGAGCGACTCCACGGCGCGTTTCGAGCAGGCGGCACGCGACAAGGGGATCACCGTCGAGGTCTGCGGAGTGCTCGCGCCGGACAGGCTTGTCGAAACGTGCCGGGCGCGAGCAGTCGGATGGGATCTCGTCCTGCTCGCCCAGTACTCCCTCGCCCCCGCCGCGGAAGAGCTGTCAGCCGCACTCGGCGTACCCGTCGTGTCCGGGCCTCGCAGCGCCGCGGCGAGACTGAAGGCGGTGATCGGGGAATGACCGGCACGCTCGGCGCGATCGCCGACGACTTCACCGGCGCGACCGACGCCGCCGCGGCCTTCCGCCGGGGCGGACTACGCACCCTGCTGTTCTTCGGCGTACCACCCGAAGACGAGGCGACACCACCGCACGACGCGATCGTGATCGCCCTCAAGAGCCGCGCGATCCCGGCAGGCGAAGCGGTTGCGGCGTCCTTGGAAGCGGTGCGGTGGCTGCGAAACCGGCAGGCGGAGCAGATCTACTTCAAATACTGCTCCACTTTCGACTCGACGCCGCGCGGCAACATCGGCCCGGTGCTCGACGCGCTGTCGCAGGCGTCGCCGCCCGGCGGTGTCGTGATGACCCCGAGCTCACCGGAGCACGGGCGCACGCAGTACCAGGGCCATCTCTTCGTCGGCGACACCCTGCTCGCGGAATCACCCATGCGCGACCATCCCGCGACCCCGATGACGGACTCGCATCTACCCCGGCTGCTGCGGGCGCAGACCGATACCCCGGTCACCCTGATCACGCACGACGTCGTCCGGCGCGGGGAAACCGCCGTGCGCGCGGCGATCCAGAGCGAGACCGGCTACGTGCTCGTCGACGCGCTCACCGAAGACGATCTGCGGCTGCTGGGCCGGGTCGCGGTGAACTCGCCCCTCGTCGCGGGAGCGGCAGGTCTCGCGGCCGGACTCGCCGCCGCACGAGCCTCCAGCGCTCCTCCGGTCGCCGAGGCGCCCACCCCGACCGGCCCGGCGGCCGTCCTGTCCGGAAGCTGCTCGGCACGAACGCTCGAACAGGTCGCCGTCATGACGAGTCTCGGCCGGCCCGCGTACCGGCTCGACCCGGTGGCGACACCGGATCCGGACGCCCTCGCGGCCGAAGCGCTCGCTTGGTACGACTCCCAGACCGCACCCGGACCGCTCGTCTACTCGTCGTCGAGCCCGGCGGATCTCAAGCGCACCCACCAAGAACTGGGCGTGGTGAGATCCGCCGAAATCCTGGAGAGGGCGACCGGGCTCATCGCCGTCGGGCTCGTCCAACGCGGTGTACGCCGGCTCGTGGCGGCCGGCGGCGAGACCTCCGGCGCGATCGTCACCGCACTCGACGTCCACGGCGGCGTCATCGGGGCGGAAGCCGCACCCGGCGTGCCGTGGATCCATCCCGTGGGCGACGACCGGCCCGCCCTGCTGCTCAAGTCGGGCAACTTCGGCGATCCGGACCTCCTCGCGGCGGCGTCCGGCTCATGAGTGCCGACCGGCTCCACCGCGAACGCGTCATCGCCGCGGCGCGATCCCTCTACGACCGGGGTCTCACCCACGGCCGCACAGGCAACATCTCCGTGCGCCACGGCGAGCAGATCCTCGTCACGCCCACCGGGGCCTGCCTCGGCACGGTGCGACCGGGAGATCTGTCCGTCGTCGACGCCGACGGAAACCACCTCGCCGGACCGCCACCGTCGAAGGAAGCCTTCTTCCACGCGATCGTGCTCCGGCAGCGTCCTTCCGACAACGCGGTCGTGCACACCCACTCGCCCCATTCCGCCGCCGTCTCGTGCCTGGACGGTCTCGACCCGGACGACGCCATCCCGCCACTGACCGCGTACTTCGCGATGCGGGTCGGCCGCCTCCCGCTGCTCCCCTACCACCCGCCGGGCGACCGCGGCGTCGCCGAGCCGATCGCTCGCGCCGCCGTCGACCATCCGGCGCTGCTGCTCGCCAACCACGGCCCGGTCGTCGCCGGGACGAACCTCGACACCGCCTTGGACACGCTCGAAGAACTCGAGCACACCGCGGAGATCTTCCTGCTCCTGCGAGGCCGTCCGCCCCGGCCGCTGACCGACCGTCAGCGCGACGCCCTCCACTCCCCACCCGCCCGAAGGGACACCCCATGATCAGCCTCTTCACCGCCCTCTCCGTCAAGAAGGCGCTCGACGACGTGCTGCTGCACGCGTTCACGAAGAAGCACGGCGTCGACGTCGACGTCACGTACGACCCCACCACCATCCTGGTCGAGAAGATCAAGGAGGGCGCCAAACCGGAGGTCGTGATCGCCGTCTCCGGCGCCTTCGCCGAACTCGAGGCGCTCGGCGCGGTCACCGCCGAATCCCGCGTCGTACTGGCGAAAAGCGGGATCGGCATCGCGACCGCGCCGGAACTCGACAACCCCGACATCGGCACGGTCGACGCCCTTCGCACGGCCCTCACTTCCGCGCGATCCGTCGCGTACTCCCGCAGCGGCGCGAGTGGCATCTACTTCGCCCGGCTGCTCGAAGACCTGGGCATCGCCGACGAAGTGAACGCTCGGGCCACCATCGTGGATAAGGGATTCACCGCGCTCGCCGTGACCGACGGTCGCGCCGATCTCGCGGTCCAGCAGCTCAGTGAGCTGAAGTTCGTCCCGCAGGCCCGCATCGTCGGACCGCTTCCGGACGGGGCCCAGCACTACAGCGAACTCTCGGCCGCACTCGGCCATGCGGCCCCGTCCGAAGCCGCGGACCTGCTGCGATTCCTCGCGAGCGCCGAGGCGATGACCGCTTACCACGACGCAGGCCTCGTCACCGGCGACACATCCCGGATCCGCGCGTGAACGCGATCCTGGCGCTGGTCGCGTTCATCGCCGCCATCGTCGTGTGGAACGCGATCTTCAAACGCAACATCGGCGAAGCGATGGTCGTCGGTTTCCTGGTCACCGCCGCCTTCGCGGGTACGGACTTCTTCGCCGTCGCCTGGGAAAGCCTCCTCGACGGCCTCAAGTCCGAGATCACCTTCGCCGCGCTGGCGTTCGTCTTCGTCAGCGAACTGCTCACCAGGACCGGGCTGGTGCAGCGGATGGTCGACATCCTCAGCTCGTTCCTCGGCCGCCGCCGAGGTGGTTCGGCCTACGCGGCGACTGTCGCTTCCGGACTGTTCGGCGCGGTCGCCCACAACGGCGCCGCGATCGTCGCCACGGTCGGGTCGATCACCATCCCCTGGATGAAACGGTCCAAGGCCAGTGGCGAGACCGCCGCACTGGTCCTGTCCGGAAACGCCGGTGTCGGCGCCACTTTCCCCTTCAGCGGCGCGTTCTTCATCCTCCTCGCCGCCCCGACCGTGCTGCCGGTGCTCAGCGCGGGCGACATCGTCCCGACGATCTTCGTCACCGGCGTGTGGATGGTGGGGATGCGGCTGATCATGGCCTACGTCATCGTGAAACGCCGTGGTGTGCAAGCGATGGAGCCACAGGACATCCATCCGCTGCGGGCGTCGTTCAAGGTCGGTTGGCCGTCACTGGTCGTCCTCGGCTCGATCGCCGTCCCGATCCTGCTCACCGCCCCGCCGACCGCGGACTTCGTCTCGGCTCGCATCGGCATCGACGCCCCGGACGCGATCCCGCTGCTCATCTGGCTGCCGATCGTCATGCTGCTGGTCGGCCTGCTCGTCGAACGGAAACTGCTGCCGAAGGGGCGGGCGCAGTGGTGGGATCTCTTCGGGGCGGTCGGGCCGAAGCTCGGTCTGGTCGGCGTCACGATGATCTCGGCGTTCGCCGCGTCGAACGTGCTGAAGACACTCGGCCTGGACGATCAGCTCAAGCCCTACCTGGAAGGGCTCACCGGGGTCTCCCCGCTGGTGGCCGCCATCGTGGTCGGCGTCGTCATCGTGGTCGTCGCCGGACCGCTCAACACGACGTCCACGGTCGCCGCCGTGGGCCCGGTGGCGTTCGCCGCGCTGACCGCCGCCGGCATCCCTCCGCACGTCGCCTTCGCCGCGATCCTCGTGTGGGCCTCCTCGGAGGGATGCTCACCACCGGGCGCCGCACCGCTTTACGTCGCGGCCGGCATCGCCGAGATCAACCCGGTCCGGATCTTCGTGCCGGTCGTCCTCTACTACCTGTTGCCCACCCTGCTGTTCGGCGTCCTCATGGCCGTCGGGCTGCTGTGGCTCCCTGGAGCGTGATCACCGTGTATCGGATTCTGCTGGCCGCGACCCGCGTCTGCCTCTTCGCGTTCCTCGTCGGCGGCTTCGTGGTCGTCGCCGGGCAAACCCTCGGCATCGTCGTCGGTTCCGGCCCGATCGTGACGGCCTTCGGCACCGATGTCGCCGACAGCGTCTGCGTTGTCGCTGGGATCGCGGGCATCTTGGCGTTTCTTCTGTTCTATACGCGCGAAGGGCGAGAAAACGTTCGAGACGCGGACGAATGATGGGCGTCGCCCCGGCGTATATAGCGTTATACGTCGGGGTAGGCGGGTGAGTCCCGCGAGGAGAAGGCAGATCAGATAGGCGTTGCCGATCAAGGCCTCCGCGAGGTTCCAGTCGCGCTCCGCTCCCCCGCCACCTGGAACCACGGCGACCGTCCATCCGGTGAACAGGACGGCGACCATCAGCGCCACCCCGCGGCGTCCCCGGGCGGCGAGGAAGCCGATCGCGGGCACCACCCAGACCCAGTGGTGGGTCCACGAGATCGGGCTGATCAGCAGGGAGCAACCCGCCGTCACCAGCACCGCGGCTCGGTCGTCACCCGCTCGGTGGAGGCGGTGCACGAGCCACATCGACACCGCCGCGAACGCCACGCCGCAAAGCACGATCAGCACCGTGGCCGTCCGTCCTTCCTGGCCGGTCCGCGCGACGAATCCCTGCCATGACTGGTTTCCCACCCAGCCCTTCATCTCGGCGAAATGGTCGTTGAAGATCGCCGAAGTCCAGAAGTGAACGGAGTCGGCAGGCAGGACGACCATCGCGAACGCCGTCGCGCCGAGAAAGGCCGCCAGCGCGCGTGCCGCGTCGGCGGTACGCCGCACCACCAGGAGATGGGCGATGAAGATCAGCGGGATCAGTTTGACGGCCGCGACGAACCCGATCGTGATCCCGCGCCAGCGCGAATCACGCAGGAGGACCAGGTCCGTCACCACGGCGGCCATCAGCACGAGGTTGACCTGGCCGAGGCCGATGGTCTGCCACACTGGCTGGAGCGCGAAGGCGCCGAGCAGCAGAAGCGGCAGGTGGGCCCGGTCGGCGAACGGCCGGAGCGCGAAGTAGAGCGACGGCGCGGCCGCCAATGCCAGCAGGCCCCAGCACAGCTGGGTGGGCAACGCGGTCAGCGAGGTGAACAGGAGCGCGGCGAACGGCGGATAGGTGAACGGCAGCTCCGGCGCCCATTCGGGAAGCGCCCGCAGTGGTGAATAGAGACTTTCCCCTTCCACCACGGCGAACCCGCCCGCCCGGTACACCGCCGAATCGACGCCGAGCGGCAGATCCGTGATCCACCAGCCGAGCGCCACCAAGGCGCATACGGTCATCGCTCCGCCGACGACGATCAGTGCCGGGTCGACGCGTCGCCCTCTTGACCACTCCATGGGGAAACGATCTCCGGAACCACGACGGGAAACATCGCCCCGGGGAACCGTCTTGGCGCCACTACCCCGGTACCCGCTTTGGCACCTACCCCTACTCCGGTATCAGGGCGTGGCTCCCGGCACGACGAGCCCCGCCTCGTACGCGACCATGACCGCTTGCGCGCGATCACGCACCCCGAGTTTGGCGAAAACCCGGCTGACATGGGACTTCGCCGTCTGCTCCGCGATCACCAGCGCTTCGGCGATCTCCGTGTTGGAGAGGCCGCGGGCGACCAGCCGGAGCACTTCCGTCTCACGCGCGGTCAGCTCGGCCACGAGGGCGTGACCCGCGTGCGCCGAGGCGTGGGTGCGAGTGAACTCGCCGATCAAACGCCTGGTGATCGCCGGCGCGAACAACGCGTTGCCGGCGGACACCACCCTGACCGCGGTGACCAGGTCGTCCAGCGGGGAGTCCTTCAGCAGGAAGCCGCTGGCGCCCGCCCGCAGCCCGCCGAACACGTATTCGTCGATGTCGAAGGTGGTGAGGATCAGTACGCGGACCTCTTTCCGCCCCGCGACGATCCGCCGGGTCGCCTCGATCCCGTCGAGTTCTGGCATGCGCACGTCCATCAGCACGACGTCCGGTTCGAGTTCGGCGCACAGCGCGACGGCGGTGGTCCCGTCCGCGGCCTCCCCCACCACACGCAGATCGGGCTGCGCGTCGAGCACCGCGCGGAAACTCTGCCTGACCATGGTCTGGTCGTCGGCGATGACCACCGAGATCACGGTTGCGGATGCCCCTCACGATCGAGCGGAACGGTCAGCGCGACGAGGAAACCGCCGTCCGGTCGCTCCCCCGCCTCAAGATCAGCCGCGAGCATAGCCGCCCGCTCCCGCATGCCGACCAAACCGTGTCCGCTGCCGGTCTGTTCCGTCCTTTTCGGACCGTCGCTGGGCCCGTTCTCGATGCGCAGCCGGACGGAGCCCGGCCCAGCCGCGAGTTCGACCGAGATCGGCGCCCCGGGCGCGTGCTGGATCGCGTTGCTGAGGGCTTCCTGCACGATCCGGAACACCGACAACGCGACCCCGACCGGGACGGCGTCGAGATCACCCCGCAGCTGGAGTTCGCACGCGGTGCCGGCGGCCTTCACCCCTTCCACGAGTTCGACCACCTTGCCCAGCCCTGGCTGCGGCGAAGTCGGCAGGGCGTGATCCTCGGACCGGAGCACGCCGAGCAGCCTGCGCAGCTCGGTCAGCCCTTCACGGGCGGTTCCGGCGAGGTCGGCGAACTCCTGCCAGATCTCGGCTTCGCGACCGGCTTTGGCCGGATCGGCGAACCGGAACCGCGCCGAGTCCGCACGCACCGCGAGTACGGACATGTGGTGCGCGACCACGTCGTGCAGTTCCCGCGCGATACCGGCCCGTTCTTCCAGCAGGGCCGCCCGTGCCTCCTCGGCGAGCCTGCGTTCCTGTTGTGCCACGCGTTCCTCTTCGGCGAGCCTGCGCTGCCGGACCGTGTTGCCGAGGAAGAACGCGATCCCGCCCAGCAGGACGAGCAGTGCCGCGTCACGCCAATCACCCAGGAAGGGCGTGGCGGCGCCGAACGAGATGAGCCCCGCCCAGGTCAGCTCCGCTTGATCGTTGCTCTCCCCCACCAGGTAGAAGACGAGCGCCGCCGTGAGCGCGAAGCCCGGCGCCCACGGCCAGCCCCAGGTGGCGGCGATGCCGGGCAAGGTCAGCGGGGTGCTCACGACGCCGACGATCAGCGTGCGCCATCCCCACAGCGGCGAACGCACCGCGAGCAGGCAGGGCAGCACGGTGATGATCACGTTGAACGTCTTCGCGGGCGGCGACACCGAGACGGTCGAGAACGTGACGAAACCCGCCCAGAGTCCGCATCCGACGATCGCCAGCGTACGCAGCCAGCGCAACCCCGCCGAACGCTTCGGCGGGGCGTCGGTTCCGGCGAATGCCGTGTAGCGCAGGGCATCCCACCACGCCCGCAGGCGCTGTCGGGTGATCATCAGACGTCACCCTACCTTCGGATCGCCTCATGGCACTGAGTGCCAGAACCGGCTAGGGCTCGTTTAAAGCGGCGTTCACCTTGGCGATGACGGTGTGCAGCGGTGCCGCCGTGGTCAGCACGGCCACCACCGTCTTTTCGGCGCCGTCCGCCGCGGCGGGTTCGGCCCTGAACGCGTCGATGACCAGCGCGAAGGCCTCCGCCGCGCTGGCCGCGATGTCGTCCTGCCCGCCACTGCGCAACCAGCGCCGGAGCACGTGGTTGTTGGCGGCCGCGATCGCCGCGGCGGCCACGGCCGCCCGCAGGCTCGCTGTTTCGTCGCCCTGCTCGGTGAACCGCGCCCGCAGGTAGCGGGCGAGCACCCGCTGGTAGCGGTCGACGGTCGCGACCTCCTTGTCCCGCAACGAAGGCACCGTCCGCGTCAGGGTGAACCGTTTGAGCGAGACGTCGAGTTCCGCGGCGTAGGAGTCAAGGACCAGGCCGACGGCGGCACAGGCGACCTCCACCGGGTCACGGCCGGGATCCGCGGCGGCGAAGGTCTCCTCCATCTCGGCCACGATCTCGTCGTGGTTCGCGAAGAGCACGTCGTCCTTGGCGTCGAAGTACCGGAAGAACGTCCGGCGGCCCACCCCGGCGGCGGCCGCGATCTCGTCCACCGTGGTGGCCTCGTAGCCCTTGGCCACGAACAGGTCCACGGCCGAGGCGGCGAGCGCGCGGCGCAGCCTGCGACGGCCCGCGGGAGTCGCCCCGGCCCTGGTCACCGGCGCTCGGCGCGGCGAATCGGTCATAGCGGGACGGTAGCAGCCACTTGCTAGTGGCACTGAGTGCCGTTAGGCTGACGGTGATCCCGGGGCCATCGTGTCCCTCCTCCGTCCGGAAGGCGCCGACGATGTCGCTGGACCACCAAGTGCTTCCGATCGAGTCCCGCTCGTCAGTGGAGTCGATCCGCCCCCGGGGCGACGCCTTCTACAGCCGTCTCTTCGGCTGGTCGCTGAAATGGCGTGGCACGCAGCCGTTCCTGGTGCTGGAGAACGGGATCTGCGCGGTGACCCTGCCCAAGATCAACGGCGCCCAGGTCCTCACCCGGCTCGCCGAGACCGGCTGCGAGGGCCCCGCCATGGCGGTGCTGACCCAGCAAGGCCCGCGTGTGGCCATCCTCGCCGAATCCGACGGACTGATCCCACCTCGGATCTCCCTGCCACCGCACGTCGAGGTGCTCGCCTGGGGGTCACTGCTCCCCTTGCCCGTCGACTCGGGCCGCGCCGAAGCCCACGCGGAATGGCTCTCGGCACCGGATCCCCGGCAGCGCTGGCTTCCGAGCCTGGACGCCGTCCTCGCCGGCGTCCGGCCGCGGTAACGCTCGCGGCTCACGCCGCCACCGTCCGATTCGGCCCGGCGTCACGGCCAGCGTTCGTTTGTCACGGCCGTGCGGTCAGCGCGGGGCCGATCCACCGGCGGACGAGGGTGCGCAACTGCTCGTCGGTGTGGGCCGGCGTGGACGGGTACTGCAGGAACGAGAGGAACAGCCGCATCAGCATTTCGGCGAGCCCCTCGAAGTCCGCGTCGGTCGTGACGCCCACCGCGGCCCAGTCGACGGGCACGTTCCGGAGGATCCGCGCGCCGAGCGCGAAGGACTGCGAAGAAGTGACCGCGACGGTGAAGACGTCGGCCTCGCCCGCTTTCAAGAGCAGTCCGAGGTACGGCTCGTCAGGGACCGCGCGGACGCCGAACACCACGGATTCCACCGCGACCTCGGCGGCGCTGCCGAACGAGGCCAGATGCCGTTCCATCCGCCCGGCGAACTCCTCGACCCGGTCCAGCGCGACCGCGCTGAGGATGTCGGCGAGGCTCGGGAAGTAGCGGTAGACGGTCTGCCGGGTCACGCCCGCTTCGGCGGCGACGTCGGAGAGGCTGGTCTTGGCGAGACCGACCCGGTCGATGCAGGCCGTCGCCGCGTCGACGATCCGGCGGCGAGCCTCGCGCTCGGTTCCGGGCGGGTTGCCCCGCCATCCGTGGTGCCCCATACGTCCCATCTTCCCCGAACGGAGAATCTCAGACGGTGGCAGGTGCCCTGCGCCGCACGCGGTACAGCGCGGCCAGCAGCAGACCAGCGGCCACGAAGCAGGCCAGTGTGTACGGACCGTTCCCGACCGGGGTGCCGTCTTCGGTGACGCCGTTCTCCGCGGACAGGTAGCCGGGCAAGGCGCCGAGCCAGAAAACGGCCATGCCGCCCAGGTAGACGGCGGGATAGAACCGGGTGAAGGCGGTCAACGGCTCGCCGGGACCCCGGTGCCGGACGAAGATCCAGATGCCCGCGAACCACAGCAACGCCAGCTCGACGCCGAGCACCCAGGCCTGCGCGGTCACGTTCCCGCTGAAGACGCTCGACGGGAGGCCGGCGATCGCCATACTCGGCGGCGTGAGGACACCGGCCACGGCGATGCGTGCCGCGAGCGACCACCCGCGTCGCGAACCGCCTGCCAGCCGCACCACCAGATAGGTCATGGCGCCCATCGAAACGGAGGCGAAGAGCAGCATGCTGTTCATGGGGACCGAATCCAGCGCGGGGTGATTGACGATCCGGTTGTTCCCGTTCCAGGCCCACCACGTCAGCTGCGGGCCGAGATGATCGAAGACCTCGTAGAACACCTGACAGGCGAAGGCGACCGCCACCGATCCGATCAGCGCGCCCTTGGCGCGGAAGATCCCGAGCGAGCGGACGAGTTCGTAGGCGAGCTGGCTGATCATCGGATAGAACGCCACGATGTACAGCGGCAGCCGGTCCCACATGAACTGAACGGCGAACCGGTTGTGGGCGAAGATGAATCCGTACTGCCGCTCGAGCCCGAACCACTCCGGGAAGTACAGCGGCGGTTCGATGACGAAGAGGTAGACCAGGGAAGCGCACCACAGCGCCAGGTTGGTCGAATCACCCTGACGGTGACGGCGAATCGCGTGCACCAACGCGAACACGGCGCCGCCGAGGACGAGCAGTTCCAGCAGCGGCATCGTCCAATGGGCCGCCGCCCACGGCGGGCGGATCGACAGCCAGGGTGAAACGTCGTGGCAGTCGAAGCCGAGTCCGCGGGTGACGGCTTCCGCGTCCGGCCCGCATACGGCGTTCATCGGGAGACGGCGGGCTCGGTGGCGCCTTCCGGCGAGTAGTCCGTGACCGGTGGCTCGGCCCGGGCGTCGAAGTCGAAGGGAACCCGGTGCCGTCCGAGCGCGGCCCGGACCCGGTAGCGCACGAGCCCCGCGAGCACGCGCGGGTTCGTCATCATGTCCTTCAAGGACTCGTCGAGGTTGAACACCTTCGCGAAGTGCTCGTCGACCACGTCGTCCTCGCGGGCGGCGCCGACGATGAGCCTGAACGCCGGGCCGGACACCGCCTCGAGCAGGCGGCGCTTCCACTCCCCCGCCTTTTCCGTGCCCACCGCGCAGGCGTAGCCCTGATCCCTCGCCATCGCCAGACTCCACGGCACGTTGAGCAGCTTTCGTTGCGCGGCAAGGAAACGCGCGGAGAATTGCGGGTCGAGGCGGCCGGCGCGCGCGAGGTGCTCGCGCAGCAGCAGCGCCGAACCGGCGGCGGAACTGATGCCTTGCGCGTAGAACGGGTTGAACGCGCAGATCGAGTCGCCGACGAACGCGAGGCGTTCCGGCGGGGTGCGGAGCCGGTCGTAACGGCGCCACTTGTTCCCCGTCGAGCGGGTCAGATGCACCTCGGACGTCGGGGTGGACCGCTCCATCGCGGCCGCGAACAACGGCGCCCGCACCCGGCGGGCCGACTCGACGAACGCCTCCGTGGTGCGCGGCATTTCGAGCCCCCACGAGCCCATGCACGCGATGACGCGGTTGCCCTCGATCGGGAAGAAGTTCACCAGGAACTCGTGTTCGGCCGGATGCGTGCCCTTGTCGGGGGTCGGCATGATCACCAGATGCCGCCACCACCAGGACGGGGGCCGGTCCTCGGGTGAGGGCAGGTCGTACCAGCGCGAGGTGTAGGTGACCTTGGCGTCGAGGGTCCGCACATCGGGTTCGGGCCAGCCCGCCGCCACCAGCCAAGCGCTGACGGAGGAACCGCGCCCCATCGAGTCCACCACGAAGTCGGCGTCGACGTGCTCCTCGCCGTCGCGGGTGGAGAACGCGACCCCGGTGACGGCACCCGCCCGCGTGGCCAATCCGTTGACCGCGACGCCTTCGCGGATCACGACGTTCGCCAAGGCCCGGACCTTGTCGCGCAGCACGCGTTCGATGAGGATCCGCGAGCCGTAGATCATCGTCATCGCGCTGCGTTTCCGCGCCGACCAGCCCTTCCCGTCGAGATAGGCGGCGTCCATGGACGGCATCAGATGCAGTCCGCCGGCGGCGATGAGGTCGTCTTCGAATCCGGGGAACAGCTCGCCGATCGCGCGGCGGCCGGAGTTCAGCAGGAAATGCGGATGCTTGCTCTGCGGTACCCCGCGCCGATGTTCGGCCTCGGCCGGAAGCTCGTCGCGTTCGAGCACCAGCACCTCGTCGAAGTACGGGGCGAGCGCGCCCGCGGTGCAGAGGCCGGCGGCGCTGCCACCGAGGACGACGGCGGTCTTGCCCAGTCGCATGCGGACCAACTCCCAGCGTCATTCATACACATTGACAACGCGTGTATGAATGTATGAACGACGCTGGAAGCTGTCAAGGAGAGAACCCGGGAAGACAAAGCAGGTGCCCGGTCGTGAGTGATTAGGAGGATCAGAGCCAAGGGCGACTTAGGTACGACGCGGATTCCGGCTGCGGTTGCCTGAGTACATGAAGGACCCCTTCATGTACTCAGGCGGCAAGGACACCCAAACGAACCGCTGATCGAGTCTCAGAGGAGCTTTCGCAGCACTTCCCGCAGCGCGGCGAGAGCAGCCTCGGGCTGGTCCCAGAAGACCATGTGCCCGGCTTCCGGAATCTCGACGAGCCCGGCCGAAGGGTTGCACTCAGCGGCTTCGGCCACACCGGCGGCGGTGACGACCGGGCTCTCGCCGCCGTACAGAAAGAACGTCGGAGCGGGCACCTCCGGCCAGTCGGTGAAGAAGTCCTCCGATTCGAAACCGGCGTGGGTGGCGGCGATCGCGTCACGGGAACACGACGACAGCCAGCGGGCACGCAACTCCTGTTCCCGGCGCGGCCATCGTGGCCAGGACCGGGCCACCTCGTCGGCGTCGGTCCCCCGGCGGGCCTGGGCGAGTTGCCCGAGGAAGGCGTCGAGGGTGGTGGGGTACGGCTCCCGTCCGGGGCCGCTCAGCGGAGGGTCGATGAGAACGGTGCCGCGAAGCCGGGAACGGCCGACGGCGGCGGCCCGTGCGGCGATCCGCGCGCCCATGGAGTGCCCGAGCAGGATCGGGTCGCGCAGTTCCAACCCGGCCACGACCGCGTCGACGTCCGCGGCGTAGCTCGCCAGGTCGTAGCCGTGCAGGGGATCCGGCGCGTCGTCGGACAGGCCGCGGCCGCGGACGTCGAGTACGAGCGGGCGTACGAGATCGGTGAGTTCCCGCGCCACGAAATCCATCGTGACGGCCGGACTGGTGATCCCGGGCAGCACGAGCACCGGGACACCGTCGGCGGGACCGTAGTCGAGCACGTGCAGCCGGACCGGACCCGACCGCACCCAGCGGCTGGTCGCGGAAACGCTGCCGAGGTCGGCCAGCGCGGGCTGGCCGAGCGTTCGAAGTGGCGCCTTTCCGAGGTAAGCCACCGCATCTTCGACGCTGACGACGTCGGCGTATTTGGCCTGGAGGTCGAACAGTGCGGCGTCGTGCGGTCCCTGGGCGCGGTCACCGCAGGCTTCCCGGACGACGAGGGTGTTGAAGCCGGACTGGACGGCGTCGACGGCGGTCGCGCGGACGCAGCCCGACGTGGTGGCGCCGCAAACGACGACGGTGTCCGCGCCCAGACTCGTGAGGAGAGCGGCCAGCGCGGTTCCGTGGAACGCCGAGGCGCCCTTCTTCAAGACGAAATGGTCGCCCTCGCGCTGTTCGAGGCGAGGGTCGAGAGCGATGGCTTCGCTTCCTTCGCGCAGGGCTCGCATCCCGGGTGCTTTCCGGAGCCAGGCGATGGCGTCGCCGTCCGCCTCGGCGGGCGTGTAACTGATCGCCGTGTAGATCACCGGCACGTCCTGCCGCCAGGCCGTGGCCACGAGGGCGGCGGTCGCGGTCACTTCGGCGGTGAGGTCCGCTCCGGACGGGAAGCCGGGTTCGGTGAATCCACGGGTCAGGTCGACCACGACCAGCGCCGGACGGGATCCGCGGGGCACGCTCGCGCCGAAACCGGCTCGGTCGTACACGCTGTCGAGGTGTTCATCGACGGGCACGCTGCAACTCCTTGATCAGTTTGTCCTGAGTGCGGATCCGGCCGAGCAGCCAGCCCTGGAACAGCCCGAGCGCCGCGGCGGCCGCGATCGCGCCGTAGCGCTTGACGTTGTCGGGAACCAGCATGGCCAGCCCGTCGAGCGCCTCACCGCCTTGCGCGGGAACGGATTTCGCCACCGGCGCGGGCTCCCCCGAGGCAGGCTGCCGCAACTGGTCGGCGAGGTTGCGGGCGAACTGGTCGAGCAGCCGGGTGGACACGGCGCCGATCGCGCCCTTGCCGAACTGGGCGAGTTTGCCGCGGATCGACAGGTCGGTGCGCAACTCGATGGTGGCGCCGCCGGGTGCCTCGCGCACGGTCAGCGTGACGTCGGCTTCGGCGTCGCCGTTGCCGTGGGCGTCCGCTCCCCTGGCCAGCAACCGCAGAGTGCGGTCGGCCTCGGTGACGTCGGTGAAGCGCACGGTGCCGGAGTACGCGGCGGTGATCGGGCCGACCTTGACCTTGACGCGGCCGAGATAGGCGTCGTCCTGCCGCCCGTCGAGGGTCGCGCCCGGGAGGCAACCCGCCACCCGCTCGACGTCGTTGATCAAGGCGAAGACCGCATCGGGTCCGGCCGGTACGGACAGCTGGTTTTCCAGGATCACGCTGTCGCCTCCTTTTCCTTGGCGTGGCACCGACGGGTCGCGGTCGCCTCGACCGCGTCCACGATCGTCTGGTAACCGGTGCAGCGGCACAGGTTCGCCGACACGGCCTCGC
Organism: Amycolatopsis sp. lyj-108; assembly: GCF_046549005.1. Classification (NCBI taxonomy): domain Bacteria; kingdom Bacillati; phylum Actinomycetota; class Actinomycetes; order Pseudonocardiales; family Pseudonocardiaceae; genus Amycolatopsis; species Amycolatopsis sp. lyj-108. The sequence goes on from NZ_JAJPWQ010000004.1 coordinate 230,366, forward strand.
GGATCTCCTCGCGGCCGGCGTCCGGCCGCTGGGCGAGGAATCCTTCGGCCAGCATGAGGAATCCGGGTGTGCAGAAGCCGCACTGCAGGCCGTGGTGCTCGCTGAAAGACCGTTGCAGGTCGGAGAGTTCGCCGTCGTGGCTCAGTGATTCGACCGTGCGGATCTCGGCGGTTTCCGCTTGGACGGCGAACATCAGGCAGGCCCGCACCGGTTCGCCGTCGACGAGAACGGTGCAGGCGCCGCACACTCCGTGCTCGCAGCCGACGTGGGTGCCGGTGAGCCCGAGGTCGTGGCGCAGGACGTCGAGCAGGGTCTTGCGCGGCTCGACGAGGGTTTCGTGCTCGTCGCCGTTGACGTTCAGGACGATCAGGTGCCGGTCGGTCATGATGGGACGCTCATTTCCTCGGGGATCCGCGTTTCGAGCGCGGCGAGCACGGTCTGCGGATGGACGGGGGTCGTGTCGAGTTCGATCCCCGTATGGCGCAGCGCGTCGTTGATCGCGTTCAGCACGGCGGCCGGCGCGCCGATGGTGCCGCCTTCGCCCGCGCCCTTCGCACCGCTTTCTGTGAAGGCGCAAGGTGTTTCGAGGTGTGTGACGGTGATGTCGGGGATCTCCGTCGCGGTCGGGACGAGGTAGTCGATGAAGCTGGCGGCCGACGGTTCGCCGTTGCCGGCATAGGTGACCTCCTCGAACAGCGCGCCGGCGATGCCCTGTGCGATCCCGCCGCGGCATTGCCCGTCGACGACCTGCGGATGGATCACGACCCCGCAGTCCTCGACGCACGCGTAGCGCAGGATCTTGATCTGCCCGGTGCCCGGATCGGCCTCGACGACCACGGCGTGGGTGGCGTTGGAGAAGGTCCCGTCGCCGGGCACGTCGAAGCTCGCCGTGGCCGTCAGCGTCGGTTCGACGTCCTTGGGCAGCAGGTGACTGCGCAGGTACGCCACGTCGGCGATCTCCTCGAACGACGCGCGCCGCTCCGGGTGGTCGATCTGGACGACGCCACCGTCGCCGTCGAGGCGGACGTTGTCGGGACTCGTTTCGAGCAGGTGCGCGGCGATCTTGCACAACAGCTCGCCGAGCTTCCCGGCCGCGAGGGACACCGCCGAGCCACCGATCGTCACCGAACGGGAAGCGAAAGTCCCCCATCCGTAGGCGATGCGCTCGGTGTCACCCTGGCGCAGTTTGACCTGGTCGAGATGCAGCCCCAGCCGGTCGGCCACGATCTGCGCCAGCGTCGTCTCGTGGGACTGGCCGTGGTTCATGGTGCCGCTGGTGACGACGACGGATCCAGTGGTGTCCATGCGGATTTCGGAGATGTCGAAGCCGGGGACCACGGCCATTTTCCGTTTGGCGAAGGCACCGGATCCGTAGCCGGTCCGCTCCGAGAAGCAGCAGTAGCCGATGCCGATGTGCCTCCCCTCAGCGGCGGCACGGTCCCGGGTCTCGTACCAACCCTCGTCGCGGAGAGTGACTTCGGCCAGTTCCAGCGACTCGCGATAGGTGCCGGGGTCGTAGGTGATGCCGTTGACGCCGGTGTACGGGAACTGGGTGATCACGTTGCGCCGCCGGATCTCGACGGGGTCGAGGCCGAGTTCCCGTGCCGCGCGTTCCATGACCCGTTCGATCGCCATCACGTACTGCGGGCGGCTGACGCCGCGATAGGGCGCCGTCGGCGCCTTGTTGCTGGTGATGGCGCGGGCGCGGACCCGGTACTCGGGCACCTGGTACACGCTCGGCATCTCGGCAGACGCCATCAGCGGCTCGATCCCCGCCGTGAACGGATAGCAGGAGTACGCACCCATGTCGCAGACGACGTCGACGTCCAGCGCGGTGATGCGGCCGTCTCCGTCGAACGCCGCCAAGGTGCGGTAGCGCTGCTCCCGTGCCAGGAAGCCGGCCGTGAGCGCCTCCCGGCGGTCCTCGATCCACTTCACCGGCCGGTTCAGCCGTCGTGCCACCGCCGCGACCGCGATCTCCTCCCGGCCGACCACGCATTTCTGCCCGAAGCCGCCGCCCATGTCGGGAACGGTCACCCGCACGGTGCGCTCGGTGACCCGCAGCGAGCGGGCCATCGCCGTGCGCACCTGGTGCGGCACCTGGGTACACATCTGCACGAGCAGCTGGTCGTCGTGATCGTCCCAGGACGCGACCACTCCGCGTGTTTCGAGCGGGAGCGCGTTCTGGCGCCCGCTCTTCGTGACGACCTCGACCACGCAACCGCCGTCCGCACGGGCCGCCTCGAACGCCGCGTCGACACCGGGAGTGTCGAACATGGACACGTCGAGCAGCACGTTGCCCGGCGCCTCCTCGTGCACGAGCGGCGCTCCTTCGGCGAAAGCCGACTCCTCCGAGATGATCGCGCCGAGCGGCTCGTAGCTCACGATCGCGGCCTCGACGCCGTCCTCGGCGCTGTACGGATCACGCGCGATGACCAGTGCCACCGGCTCGCCGGTGAACCGGACCTTCTCCCTGGCGAGGATCGGCATCGCGGTCGGCGAGAACTCCTCGGGCGGGCGGTCGAGCAGCGCGACGATGTCACCGAGATCGAGATCCCGCGCCGTGTAGGCAGCCACGACGCCGTCGACCGCCAGGGTGGCCGACAGGTCGATCCCGGAGATCGTGCCGTGCGCGACCGTCGAGCGGACGAAGGCCGCGTGCAGCATCCCGGTCAGCTGGATGTCGTCGACGAACCGACCCCGGCCGCTCAGGAAACGGGGGTCTTCGCGTCGCGGCACCGAGGCCCCGACCCAGCGACCGTTCCGCCCGTCGAATCGTGGAGTCATCGCGTCGCTCCTTTCTCCCACGCCTGGCCCAAGGCCTTGGCGACGAGGGTTCGCGCCAGCCGTCGGCGGTAGGTACCGCTGCCCGCCGCGTCATCGGGAGGGTCGATGGCCGCCGCCGCGGCCTCCCCGCACGCGGCGAACAGCTCCGGCCCGGGAACACCTCCGGCGAGCAAGGACTCGGCCTCGGGAACCCGGACGGGCGCCGGGGCCACGCCGCCGAGCACCACGCGTCCACCGGCCAGCGGAGCACGATCGCCGGGGCCCGCGTCCAGGCTGACCGCGGCGTCGACGATCGCGAAATCGCCGTGGCGGCGGGCGAATTCGGTCAGCGCGGCCCGGGGCGCCGGACGGGTGAAGCGCACGGCCGTCACCACCTCGTCCGGTTCGATGGCCGTGCTGTAGAAGCCGTGGAACATCTCCCCCGCCGGGATCTCGCGGCGGCCGCCCGGGCCTTCGGCGACGATCACCGCGTCGAGCAGCAGGGCGAGCAGACACCATTCCGCGGTGGCGTCGCCGTGCACGATGCTGCCCGCCACCGTGCCGCGGGAGCGGATCGGCAGATGCCCCACCCACCGCATGGCACGGGACAGCACGGCGAAGTCCGGTCCGAGCGCGGCGACCTCCACCGTCCGATGGGTGACCATCGCCCCGATGGTGAGCCCAGAATCCGTATGGCTGAAGGAACTCAGTGTCGGATCCCGGCGCAGCGGGCCGAGGTCGACCAGAGCCGTCGGCCGGGCGAGCCGGAAGTTCATCATCGGCATCAGGCTCTGTCCACCGGCGATCAGCTTCGGATCCTCGCCCGCCGCGGCGAGCTCGCCGAGCAGGCCGACGGCGTCGGAGACGTCGTGCGCCCGGTGGTAGCGGAACGCGGCGGGCTTCACGGAGCCGGAGCCGAGGTCGTACCGGTCGCGGGCTCCGCCGGGTCGACGATCCGGTCGAGTTCGCGCCCCCGGGTCTCCGGCGCGCCCATCATCATGAACACGACCGCCGCGACCACGAGCAGCCCCAGCACGGTAAAGGTCAGGGGCAAGCCGAGCACCGGCCACAGGACGCTGCCGAACAGCAACGGCGCGAAGCCGGTGATCGCCCGGCTCGACGAAGACGCCCAGCCGAAGCCGGAGGCACGGAGTTCGGTCGGGTAGAGCTCGGAGACGTAGGCGTACATCACCGGGATGACCACCAGGGCGAACAGGCCGAACGCGCCGATCGCCACGACCGCCGCGGCCGGGGTGTCCAGCAGCAGCGAGAACACGACCAGTGACAGCGCCGTGACCGGCCCGGCGACCATGATGATCCGTTTGCGGCCGACCTTGTCGACGAGGAGCACGGCGATCGCGACGCCGACGATGCCGGTCGCGTTCATGAGCGCGGTCGAGGCGAAGGCGGCGATCTCCCCGAAACCCTGTGCCCGCAGGATGGACGGCATCCAGCTGAGCGCGGCGTAGTACACCAGCATGACGGTGATGAACAACGACCACGCGACACCGGTGATCCGCGGGTTGAACGCCCACACCCGGCGAAGCTGATCGAACGCCGCCGCGAGCGCGCCACCGCGGGTGTCCTCCACTACCGCGGGCGGGATCGAGTAGGGCTCAGGGGCCGCTCCCGTTCGGCGGACGAGATCGTCGATGACCGTGCGTGCCTCCGCTTCGCGTCCCTTGCGCACCAGGTACAGCGGTGATTCCGGGATACCGCGCCGCACCCAGAACAGCAGCAGCGCGGGCAGGATCATCAGCACCAGCATCCAGCGCCAGTTCCCGGAAACCGGGACCAGCAAGGTCGCGGTGACGGCGGCCAGCGTGGTGCCGATCGGCCACCAGCCGTCCATCGCCGAAAGCACCCGGCCGCGATGGCGTCGTGGAGAGAACTCGCTGACGATCGCGTAGTCCACCGGGATACATCCGCCGAGTCCGATGCCCGCCAGGAAACGCAGCAGCAGGAACGACTCCACGTTCGGCGAGAGCGCGCCGAGCACGGAGAACAGCGCGAACAGCAGGAGCGTCACGCTGAACGCCCGCTTCCGGCCGATGCGGTCCGCCACCGTGCCCCAGATGACCGCGCCGACGGCCATGCCGATCAGATTGGCCGTCGCCACCAGTCCTTTCTGGCCGGCGGACAACCCGAATTCCGCCCCGACCAGCGGGGTGAGGAATCCGTTCAACGCCACGTCCCAGGCGTCGAACATGTAGCCGAGGCCACCGATGAGGAAGATCTTTCCTTGCACGCTCCAACGCCAGGGCAGGTCCTGGACGATCTGATCTCCAGTGCGCATGAATGGCTCCGTCGCGCCGGCCAGTCCGCTCCTCAGCGGGCGAACTGGTAATGGATGGACTCGGTGTCGGGATCGGTGAGCGGGCTGCCGTTCCACAGCCAGTCGTAGGAGACGTCGGATTCGCCGTCGAACCGGCGCAGCTTCTCATCCCGCTCGCGCTGCTCGGGACCGTCGGGCAGGTGGTAGAAGTCCATGTTCTGCAGTGACGCGTCCTGCACCATGCCCGCGTGCTTGGCGCGCCGGTCCACGTACCGCATCAGGGCGCCGTCGATCCCGTCGCGGGTGACCCGCCCGAGCTCCTCCGCGAGCACCGCGGCGTCCTCCATGGCCTGGGACGCGCCTTGTGCCTGGTAGGGCAGCATCGCGTGGCAGGCGTCGCCGAGCAGGGCGATCCGGCCGTCGACCCAGACGGGATCACGGCGACGACGGTACATCGCCCACACCGAGACGTCCTCGTCCTTCGCCTTGGCCAGCATGGCCGGGACCCGGTCGTCCCAGTCGCGGTATTCGGCGGCGAGTTCGGCGGCGGTGGCCGGACCGCTCCAGTCCCTGGCGACCGGCTCGGTGCACGGCACGATCGCGACCACGTTGAGGTACTGGCCGCCGCGGATCATGTAGTGCACCAGATGCTTGTTCGGGCCGTACCAGATCGTGGAGTGGTAGCGGTCGACCAGGAACCGGGTAGTGGGGTCCTGTGCGATCAGGTCTCCGGAGATCAGGGCGCGGTACGCCATCTCGCCGGAGAACTCCAGGGTGTCGTCGAATCCGGCGAGATCACGCACCGCCGACCGGATGCCGTCGGCGCCGATCACCACGTCGCCGGCGAACCGTCGCCCGTCGGCGGTGAGCACAGCGGGCCGCTCCGGTTCACTGCGGTCCAGGTCGGTCACTCGCGCACCGGTCGCCACCCGCACCACCGGACCGGGGACCTCCGGATCCAGGCAGGCGTCCAGCAGGACTCCGTGCAGATCGGCGCGGTGGTAGTGCCAGTACGGGGCGCCGTACTGGTCGATCACGCGTCCGCCGAGCGGCAGCTGGGCGATGATGCTCCCGTCGGCCCAGCGACGGCGGACCTGGTCCTGCGGCTCGGTCCGCACCCGTTCCAGCCGGGCACGCAGGCCGAGCCCGATGAGGATCCGGCTCGCGTTCGGCGCGGTCTGGATCCCCGCGCCGATCTCACCGAGTGCCGGCGCCGCCTCGACCACGGTGACCCGAAGTCCTCGCTGCCGCAGGGACAGCGCGGCGCACAGCCCGCCGAGGCCGCCGCCGACGACGATGACCTCAAACGACTGACTCGCGGCCATGCCCGCCTCCCGTCTTCGTCAATTCCCCGGCGCCGCTGAGCAACCGCCCGGCGCCCGGCACCCGGGGCTCGACCCCGAGTTCGGACAGGATCCGGAACGTCGTGGCGGTCGCCGCCGACAGGACCGGGATCCCGATTTCGTCCTCCACCGGCTGGACCGCGGACAGCGACGGCATCTGGACACAGGCCGAGAGCACCAGCGCGTCCACATCGGACAGATTCAGCCTCCGGTGGTGCTCCCGCAACCCGGCCGGATCCAGCCGTGCCACGGCGAGGTTGTCCGACACCTCGAGCGACAGCGCGTCGGCCACCTCGATCCCCGCGTCCTCGATGTAGTCCACCACCGCCTGGGTGAGCGGCTTCAGATACGGCGTGATGATCGCGACCTTGCGGGCACCCAGCGCACGGATACCCGACAGCAACGCACCGGCACTGGACACGACCGGCGCCTCGGAACCCTCGTCGCGCAGCACGCGCTCGATGTCGGCCTCGGCGGTGCAGTGGTAGCCGGGCCCCTGGGCCATGATCGCCACCAGGCACGCGGTGGCCACCACGTCCGGCCGGGCGTCAGCCAATTCGGCGGCCGCCCGGCCCGCCTGCGCGTTCATCGCCCGCAGCTGTTCCGGTTCGACGTGCTTCATCCTGGCCCGCGCGGAATGGAAGACGAACCGGTCCCCCGGCTCGGCCTCTTCCCTGGCACGCAGCATCCTCGGCAGCTCGGTCTCCATCGTGAGGTTCGAGCTGGGGACGATCATCCCGATGTGGTGGTCGCTCATCGACGACCCGCCGGACGCATCTCGGAAACGGTCAGCTCGCCGTTGTCGACGATCAGTTCGTCGTCCAGGTACAGGGAATTGCCGCGCATCGGGATGTCGAAGTGGCATGGGGTGTCGTTCGGGCCGCCGAGCTCGTTGTTGGGGCCGATGGAGAACATCACGTTGCCGTAGAAGCTGCGCAGTTCCATACCCATTCCGCCGGGGAACTGGGTCAGGCCGTGCCAGTGCGCACGCTCGTCGAGCCCCCAGCCGACGTGACTCATGCCGTAGCCGCGGGGGTCTTCGAAGCTTTCGATGTAGGACCGCAGCAGGTCTGCGTCCAGCCCGGTCGATCCGGCGCCGCCGCGGATGTCCCGGATGAAACCCTGCTCGATGGTGATTTCCACCGGCGTCTGTACGTAGGTGTTGAACGGCAGCAGGACATCTCCCGGTGACAGCACGATCTTCCCGTCGACGCCGTCGTCGGCGCCGCCGGTGAACACGAACGCCGCCGGCCAGTGGTCCCAGCGGCCGGGGGTGTCGGTGTAGCCGTACTCGGACAGCGTCGGGTAAACGCCCAGCTGATAGGTGACATCGGTACCCGCCGGACTGGTGATCCGCATGGTGCCCGCCTTGGCGAGCAGCTCGGCCCCGATCTCCACCCGCTCCCGCAGTTCCTTCGTCGGCATGAGCCGGGCCAGCAGCTCGGGCGGCTCGACCGCCGTGAGGATGCGGGTGCCCGCGTCCTGGATGGCGAACTGTTCCTTGCTGAACAACAGGAACGTGCAGTCGACCACCATGTCCACGCTCTTGAGCGCCTCGACCGCGAGCGGGATGTTCCCGAGGCCCGAATCCCCCACGGCCCAGGCGCCCGCGGCGCTGACCGGCGAGGGCAACCGCATGTGGTAGGCCGAGGCACCCAGCTGCTGGGCGGCCCACAGGAAAGCGTCGGCGTACTCCGCCCGCTCACCGCCGCGGGTCAGCACCACCACGGTCTCACCCTCGTGCACCCCCGAGAAAGTCAGCTGGCGCAGGCAGATGTCGTTGAACAGGTTCTGATCCATCGTTGACCACCTCCACATTAATCCGAGCACGTATTATCCGGATGCGCAAGAGTTGCGCCTGGATTCGTGCTCCCGCAACGCATTGGGACCGACACTCATCCGAACACGTACTATCCGGATACGCAAGGGCTCACGGAGGACAGGCTTCGGCGAGGGATGGCCGTGAGCGACCGTCCGGACACGTAGGATTACCCGGGGGCCCGGACAGCGGGTGAAACAGACGAGGGAGAACGACGATGGGTGAACCGGCGCGTACGGGCCGGCGCAGGGAAGACACGCCGGCCGTCACTCCCGCGCCACCCTCCGACCTGCTGGCGGCCCCCGGCTACGGCGCCCGCCGGCTGTACCAGGCGTACCTCGCCGCGTGGAACCGGCACGTGGATCCGGTCCTGACCGGTCCGCAGTTCGCGGTCCTGTCCGCGGTCCGCGCCTACCCCGGGAGCGACCAGAGCTCACTGGCCGGCGCCGTCGCGCTCGACACCTCGACGATGGCCGATCTGTGCCGCAGGCTCGAGCGGCGGGGCCTCATCCAGCGCATCGAATCCCCGCACGACGCGCGCCGCAAACTGCTCTCGCTCACCGACGAGGGCAAGTCCGTCTTGAGTCAAGTCAACCGACGCGCCCGCAGGCTCGACAAGGCGCTCCTCGACGGCGACGGCACCGACGGCGACATCGACATGGCCGCGTTGCTCAACACCCTCGGCGCCCACTGGGAACGGATCGCGTCGGTCGACAAGCTGCGTTGACCCGGCCCAACGCCGTGAGGGCCTCCTTCCCTACCTTCAAGGTAGGCAAGGAGGCCCTCACGGCCCCTGTCCCGTTGACGTCACACGCGTGCTTGGAGTCGGATCTTGCGTGTCTCGGGACGGATGACACCCGGCGCGAGAGTTCGCCCTCCAATCACGCGAGTTCGGTCCGGCGGCTCAGCAGCCCGCGGGTGAGCACGGTGGACGGCGGGGCGGGTTGCCGTCGATGACGTCCTGTTGCCGGTCGGCGTGGACGGCCGCGGCCCGCGGGCCGAGCACGGCGACGTCCAGGGTGCAGGACTCCAGCCAAAGGGGCCTCAGGACGCCGGCCTGACGGCAGATGGTCTCGGACTGGACGCGGACCGAGTAAGCGAGGTTGCTCGCGAAGAACGGTGCCGTCGGGTTACCCGGGGCCACCTGGGCGCAGGGCCGGAGCAGGGACGCGGTGGACGCGACCCGCCAGCTGTTGCCGAACGTGTAGAGATCTGCGAACGCGATCGGGGTGCGGAACCGCGTGCCGTCCTTGGCCTCCAGCAGCGTGGGGCTGTCGTCCGGGTTGCCGAGCAGGCCACGCACCCTGGTCGGCCAGGTGCCGAGGGCGACCGCCAAGTCCGTATAGCCGGTGTTCGCGGTGACGTGGATGCTGTTCCCGGCCTTGTCCCTCACCGTGTACACGTTCGCGGCGCGTTTGATGTCCACCCCGGCCGGCAGCGACAGGGATCCGCCGGACGCCAGCTCGGTCGGCTGGCCGTCCACCACGAGGCGCGTTCCGTCGCACAGCGCGACCTGTGTGGTGCCCATCCTCGTCGCGACCGATCGGTTGACCGAGGTGTTCGGCCACGACGGAGCACCGGACACCTTGCGGGTCTGCACCTCGAACTCACTGCCGGCCTGTGCCTCGACGAAGTCGCCCGAAGCCTGGAAGTCATAGGCCAGCCCGGCGAACGTGACTTCGTGGGTGTCACCGATGGCCACGGCCGAGGCACATGGTGTCTCCGCGCCGAGCACTCCGGGGGCGAGCTTCTTCTGACGGAAGACCACCGCGGGCTTGGTTCCGGTCGGCAGCGGCGGAGGTGCCACGAACGAGAGGTTGTTGGCCTCCTTACTGAAGCCGGTGGAGATGCACAGGGGTTTGGCCGTGCCGCCGTATTCGATCTGCGTGCGGGTGTTGAACTCGGCATTGCCGTTGAACACGGCGGTGGATTCGTCGTCGTAGCCGTACACGTTGAACTCGACGTCCTGCCACTGCGTCCCGATCACGAGTTCGCGGGCGGTCGCCACGGCGACGACGCCCCCGTCGACGGTGAACACGGCCGCGTCCTGGGGCCCGTTCGCGCTGCCGGTCAGCTTGTACCTCGGCATGCTGCTGGTCACGAGTGGCATGTTCGGTGTGGGCGTCCCGGCGCTCTTCTTGTAACAACTGTCGGCCGGCTTGGACTGCCAGCCCGCCGGGCATGGCGCGCCGAGCGACCGCAGCCAGTACTTGATGTACAGCTCACCGCCGCTTCCGTTATTGGCGAACACGAACTGCATCCAGCCCCAGCACTGCGGTTTGCCCGCGCACAGCGGGGTCCTGAATTCGTTGGTGTTGAGCTGGAGCGTGTAGGCGTCCTTGGTCTCCGGCGGTGTGTTGGCCGCGACGGAGGACGTCACGCTCGTCACGTTCTTGACCGTGCCGTTGTCGAACGAGCCGGTCGCCTGCTGGACGGCTCCGGCGGGCGTGCGCGCGATGACACCGAAGTCCCCGCCCGCCATCAGCGTCGGGGGTGTGTCCGCGTGCGCCGCCATCGGCAGCAGAATGATCCCGATCGCGGCCATCGCCGCCGTGCGTCTCTTTCCGCGTATTCGCGATAATCGGCTCGTCACCTGATTCCCTTCCATTCGTTTCAGCATTGAGCGAGAAGGCTGTCCTCCCAGGTCCACACGCCCGGTTGCTGCTGGACTTCCCCATGCCAGAACCGGAATGTGTACGGAGTCGGAATCAAATTGCCGACCTGGCTGCGGATCTGACCGACGAGGTGATACGTGGCGATCTTCCCGTTCTTGATCTCCGAGTACGCTCCCGGTGATGTGCAAGCCGGCTGTCCGGCCAGCGCCTGCGGCTGCATGCCGACCACCGGGAAGAGCAACGGCGAAGGCGGATCACAGCGGGCACGATCGGCCGCATCGAAGCGGTACTGGCCGTTCACCACTTTCTCGTGCAGCCAGTACACGATCCTGCCCGAGCCGACCGGGCGGGAACCGACCCGCCAATGGGTCGAGTAAGGCGCGACGCTGTCACTGAAGCTGCCGTTGATCGTGCACCGCCAGTTCTGCGCGGCTTGCGCGGGCGCCACTCCCGTCACGATTCCGAGTACGACGACCATCACCACGACAATGCCGAGTTCGCGTTTCATGGAGCAGCTCCTGGGGTATTCAGCCGAAACGTCGGCCAGGTCTGGCACCGATCCTGCTCCTGGCACCGCCGACCGGGTAAGCTCCGAATTCGCCCATTCGGCCGTGGGTGAGAATGCCCATCGATTCTGCGGCCATGCGGGCTAGTGTGACCGGGCCGACGAACCAGTAGACTCCATTTGTGGTCTCGACCGGGGGGTCCAGCACGGGGCACGGCGACCTCGCCGAGATCCTGGGGGCACAGGTCGTCTGGTGGCAGCTCGGTTTCCGGACACGCCGGGCGGTGATCCGGCAGGCGCGCAAGGGAAACCGCTTCCCCGATCCGGAGATCTGGGCCGTCGCGCTGGGTTGGGCACGTCATTGGCTCACCGCGCCACGTTGGTGGCGCCGAGTGCGAATCGCGGGCGCGACCGTCCTCGCGATCTTGTACCTTTTGGCGCTGGCGGGCGAATGGGTGGGAGCGGATCCGTTCGTCGCGTTCAACGGCGCGCTCGTGGTCTGTTTGCCGCCGGCCGCGGCTTGGGCCATCAGGCAAGCACGCGTCGCCAGGATGCTGGTTGCTTTGGCACCCGGCCCGCGACCCGAGGGGCCGTCCACCCGGGCTCTGGCGATCCGCACCTCGGGCCTGTTGCTTTCGGTCGGACTCGCGGCGGGCGTGGTCGTCGTGGCCGTCGCCCACCAGCACCCCGAAGGCCGCTTTTGTCCTCCGTTCGTCGTCGACGCTCCGGTCCGCGATTGGTTGCGGCACAACGACGGCCAAGTCGGGACGGGTTGCCCCGCCGGTGACACCCGCAGTAGCTCCGGCGGCGTGCGCTACACCCCGTGGAACGCGCCGAACCGGGGAGTCAGGTTCGGGCCCGACTACGTGATCTACGGCCCGCGCTCCGACCGTCTCACGGTGATGCCGATGGCCATCTTCACCGTTTGGGCCGCCGAGGGCGGGCCGTCGGGGCGGCTCGGTGAACCGATCGACGAGTCGGCGGATCATTCGGTCTGCTACGTGAATTTCCGCGGCGGCGCGATCGTGCTGCCCGTCGGCGGAACACCGCGAGTCCACTTTGGACAGCGTCGGTCCGTTGCCCGCGAATCCGGCGGCCCCTGCGAAGTCCTCGACTGGCCCTGCATCACGACGGCCTCCGCGGCAGGTTCGGGTATCCGGCTGAGCTGGCGGTATCAGACCGCTGACGCGTTCAACGTGGCCTGGTGGCCGGAAAACGACCCGACGCGGTCACGCGTCGAACGCGAAGTCGCAGGTTACGAACTCACCGTGCGCGGCCTGACCGCGGCGACCACCTATCTGGTGGAGGTCCAAGCATGCGAGAAGCATTTCGTGCGCCGCTCGACCTGCACGAGGTTCTCGCCCCCAGTGATCGTCAGAGTGCCGTAGATGCCGGAGGGCCCGAGACATCCGACGCCGATCCTGCTGGTGCTCGCCCTGCGCTGGCTGGCGTTCGGCTGGATGCTGATCGTGGCGTTGATCAGCGGGCAGATCCAGCGGCCCGTCGAAGCGGGGATCGCGCTTCTCGCGACCGGTTGCTGGACGGTCTGGCTCACGATGGCCGGAATCCGGCGGATGCGGCCGGTGCTCGCGATGGACGTGGCGGTGGCCATCGCCCTGACGGTGGCGTACGGCCACATCCATCCTCCGCACGCGCTGCTGACCGAGCACCCGTCCTTCATGGGCGCGTATCCGGCCGCGGCGGTCGCGGCCTGCGGAGCCGTCTACGGACCGCGCGGCGGGTGTACGGCCGGGCTGATCCTCGGCTTGTCCCTGCCGTTCGCCTATGCCGCCAACGAAGTCGCGCTCGACAGGCTTTCCTTCCTCCAGGTGCTGGCCATGATCGGCGGAGGACTCTCTTACGTCTTGCTCGGCGGCACGATCGGGGCGGCCGCCCGCCAGCTCGACGCACTGTACGAACGGGCGAACCGTGCCGGGCTGCGAGCGGCGCGGATGGCCGAGCGGCAGCGGATCGCCGCCCAGATCCACGACGACGTGTTGCAGGAACTCGCCCGGCTGCGCGCGAACATCCGGGAAGCCGGGCCGGCGTGGGCCACCGTCGCGGAGGGGATCGCCCGGCAGGAGTCGGCCCTGCGGGGCCTGGGCGCCGCCGAACCCGATCCACTGCCGACCGACGTCGTGTCGCTGCGCGCCCGGCTGGCCGAACTCGCCGAGCGCCACGACGACGTCGCGGTCCGGCTCATCACCGCGGGCCCGTTCCTGCTGCCCGCGGGTATGGCCACCGAGATCTCCGCCGCGGTGGCCGAACTGCTGACCAATGTGGTCAAACACGCGCGGGCGCACCACGTTTGGCTCACCGTGCTGCCCGACGGCGGCGATATCACGGTCACCGTCCGCGACGACGGTGTCGGGTTCCCGCCCGACCAGGACACGAGCGGGCTCGGCCTGCGGCTCTCGGTGAAGGCCAGAGTGCACCGGATGGCGGGCGGCGTCCGCATCCGCAGCAGTCCCGGCCACGGCACCGAGGTGGAGCTACGTATCCCGAAGGGAAACGACCATGCGTGAGACCCGGATCCGCGTGCTCATCGTGGAGGACCACCCGATCACCCGCGACGGTGTCCGAAATGGACTGGAGCGCGACGGCAGGGCGATCGTGGTGGCCGAGGCGGCCGACGTGCCGACGGCGTGCCGGATGGCCGATCAGGTGCGGCCCGACGTCGCACTGGTCGATCTGAGTCTGCGACCCCACCCCGAAGAACCCACCGGCCGCGGCGTCAGTTTGATCCGCCACCTGCGGCAGCGTCGGCCCGAAGTGCGCGTTCTCGTGCTCTCCCAGGCGGGCCCGGAGGAGTTGCTGGCCGCGATCCAGGCGGGCGCGCACGGCTGCGTCGGCAAGGCCGCCACCTCGGCCGAGCTGACCGACGCGGTCGCCGCCGTGCTCACCGGGCCGGTGCTCCCCGCCGAACTCGCGGCGCATCTGATCGGCGAGCTGCACCGGGACGCCCGGCCGCTCACCACCCGGGAACGCGATGTGCTGCGCTGCCTCGCGAACGGCTACGACAACCGGGAGATCGCCACGCAGCTGCGCATCGCCGTGCGTACCGTGAACCGCCATCTGGAGAACATCCGGGACAAACTCGGCCGGACCCGCCGCTCCGACCTGATCCGCATCGCCCGGGCCCAGCTGCTGCCCTGGAATTCCCGTTGAGGGAAACCCGGCTGGTCACTACGGTCCCTGGCATGACCGCCGAGGAGTTCGTGCCGAGAGGTTTCATCCCGCCGACCTCGCTCGTCACCGACCGGTTCCGCCTGGAACCGCTGGGGCCACAGCACAACGCGGCCGACCATGCCGCCTGGATGTCGAGCATCGAGCAGATTCGCGCCGCACCCGGGTATCCCGACGGGAACTGGCCGCCACAGGAAGGCATGACCCTCGAGGAGAACCTCGTCGATCTACGCCGTCACGCCGACGATTTCGCACGCCGCACCGGTTTCACCTTCACCGTCCTCAGCCCGGACGACGGTGACGTCATCGGCTGCGTCTACCTGTATCCCACGGCCGTCGAAGAGTGGGACGTCACGGTGCAGTCCTGGGTTCGGTCCGACAAGGCGGAGCTCGACGCGGCACTCGCCGACGCCGTCGCGCACTGGCTCGCCGCGGAGTGGCCGTGGAAGCGCGTGGACCGCTGCGGTCGCTAGGCCGTAAGACGATCTTCGAAAGCCCGCAGAGGCCAATCTCGCTACGTTTCGACGCCTCGCTGCCCGAGCAGCAGGCCGCCGACGCTCGCCGCTCCGGCGCTGCCGAGTGCGATCCCCCAGCCGACCGGCCCGAGCGGCGTGCAGCCGAAGAACTGGCTGACCCCGGGGGTCTGGACCAGGATCGCCAGCAGTACGGCGGAGCCAAGCCCCGCGGCGAGGACGGTGCCGTCCCGGCCGCCGACGGCCAGCGTCTGCCCGAGCTGGGTGCCGATCAGGGAGACGAGCGCGATCGTGCTCGCCCGCCGTTGCCTGCCGGTCACCCTCGCGAGGGTCCACGCGACGGATGCCCCGAGTGTCGTGGTCACCGCGCGTGTGGTGATATCGCGCCGGAGAGCGTTCCCGAGTGACGCGCTGGGCCCCTCGCGCAGCAGTTCCGGCACGGTCTCGCCGTCCGGCCTGCTCAACGCGATCGCCAGCGCGGGCGCCAGGTCGGTGAGCAGGTTCATCAGCAGTAACTGGCGAGCGGTGAGCGGCGAGCGTCCGGTGACGATCGAGCCGAGCACGGTGAAGGCGATCTCCCCCAGGTTGCCGCCGAGCAGGATGCCGAGTGCCTCGCGGACCGACGCCCACATCGCCCGGCCTTCCACCAACGCGGCGACGATCGTCTCCAGCCGGTCGTCGGTCACCACGAGGTCCGCGGCCGCCCTCGCCGCGGCCGTGCCCCGTTGTCCGAGCGCGATCCCGACGTCGGCGAGCCGGATGGCGGGCGCGTCGTTCGCGCCGTCGCCGGTCATCGCGACGACCCGGCCGCCTCGCTGATATGCCTGGATGATCCGGACCTTCTGCGCCGGGCTGCACCGGGCGATCACGTCGACGTCGGCGAGTTCCCGATCGAGCTCCTCGTCGGCGAGTTCCTCGATCCTCGCGCCGGTGAGCACCTTCGTGTCGCCGTTGCGGCCGGTGATCTCCTCGGAGACGGCCTCGCCGGTGGCCGGATGATCGCCGGTGATCATCACCGTGCGCACTCCGGCCTCGCGCAACCGTTCCGCCGCCGGTGCGGCACTGTCACGCACCGGATCCGCCAAGGCGATGAAGCCGAGAAGCCGGAGTTCGTCGACGTCGTCCTCGGAAAGGTCCTTTGTGGACACGGCCTTCTCGGCGACGGCGAGGACGCGGTGCCCGGCGGCGGCCAGGCGTCCCACCCGCTTCTCCAGCCTGCTCCGGACGCCGGACCCCATCGGCCGATCGCCGTGCCGGGTGCACCGGGGAAGGACTGTCTCCGGTGCACCCTTGACGCACATGAGGTACCGCTTGCCGATTTTCCCGTTCGTCGCGTGGAATCCCCGTGACGGCTCGAACGGGACGGCGCCCGACTTCTCCCAGCCACCGGCGTCCACGCCCGCGGTGATGCCGCCTTCGAGCACGGCTTGATCCGTATGGTGCGGCAGATCCTCCGGGTTCTCCGCCCGAGGCGTCGCGCGGACGGCCGCGGCCAGCACCGCCTGGTGACTCTTCCGCAGTCGCCGCACCGCCGCGGTGGTCCTGCCGTCGTCGATCCGGCTGACGCTGAGCTTGCCTTCGGTGAGGGTGCCGGTCTTGTCGAAACAGAGGACGTCGACCCGTCCGAGCGCTTCGATGGTGCGCGGATTGCGGACGAGTGCGCCGTGTTCGGCGAGTCGGCGGGCGGCCGCCAGTTGTGCCGCGTTCACCAGGAACGGCAGGCCTTCCGGCACCGACGCGACCGCGAGGTTCACCGCCGCCCCGACACTTTGCCGCAGCGGTACGCCACGGACGAGTCCGGCGCCCGCGACGGCGGCCGCCGAGCCGACCGCGACGGGCAGGGCCTGTTTGGTGAGCGACGCGAGCCGTGCTTCGACACCGGTTTCGGGGGCGGTGCCTCGTGCGGCGGCCATCCCCCGTCCGACCTCGGTTTCGTCGCCGGTCGCCACGACGACGGCGGACACCTTGCCGGCGGCGACCGTGGTGCCTTCGTACAGCATCGATGCCCGCTCGGCGAGTTCGGCGGCCACGACCGGCGCCGGAGTCTTCGCCACCGGCAGCGACTCCCCCGTCAGCGAAGACTCGTCGAGTTCCGCGCCGGTCGTTTCGAGCACCCGGCAGTCCGCGGGCACGACGTCGCCGGATCGCAGCGACACGACGTCACCCCGCACCAGCGCGTCGGCGACGATCTGCCGCTCGGCACCGTCGCGTACGACGGTGGTCACCGTCGCGGACCGTTCGAAGAGCCCGGCCAGCGCGCGATCGGTGTGCACCTGCTGCACGCTGCCGATCAACGCGGACACCCCGACGATCCCGGCGACCAGCGCGGCGTCGACCGGAGAGCCCACCGCGGCCGAAACCGCCGCGCCACCGGCCAGTACCGGGGTCAGCGGGTTGGCGAGCTCGGCCATGAACGCCTTCGCGATGCTCGTGCCGGCGTTGCCTTCGCCGCCCGCACGACCGGCGGGCGCCCGCCGCCGGGCCTCGCGCTCTTCCAGACCACGCGGGCCCGAGCCGAGCCGGTCGAGCACGAGGTCCGCCGGCATCAAATGCCACGGCGGCGCGACGCGGCCTGAGGAAGGCTCCTTCCACTCGCCGGTGAGAGTCCGAGCACGCCAGATCCCGTCGCCGAAAGCCATGAGCGCCCCGGCGTTCACCGCGCGAAGGCCGCTCGCGGCGGGCCTCCGCCGGGCACCGAGCGCGGTCACACCCCCGATTCCGCCGGCCGCGGTCGCGAGCATCGTCGAGTCGCGGACGACCGCCTTGGCGGCGGTGATCGCCTCGACGAGCAGGAGGGCCGTGCCGACGTCGCGGCCGATCAGGACGTGTGCGCCCCACGGCGGCGGGTTCCCGTCCTCGTGCACGCCGACTCCGCAGTCGGACGCCCCCAGCGCCCGGCGATCGTCGGAGACCAGCATGACCACACGGCCGCACGCCTGGAGTTCGCGAACTGCGTCGAGCGCGACACCATCGTCGGTCTGGACCACCCGCAGCCCAGCGGCCCCGGCCGCGGAAGCCAACGCGTCCACGTCGGGTGAGACCTCCTGCGCGACGGCAAGCAGCCCGGCAGGCTGCCCGTCACGGACCAGGCCCAGCACCCGATGCGCGCCCTGGTCCAGCATCCGCTGTCGTTCGGGGAATCCCTCGCCACCGTCCAGGTCTTCGACCGGGCCGAGCGTCCATTCGCCGTCCCGCCGGACCACCTCGGGTTTCTCCGGGTCGAACAGGGCGAAGGCGGCGGCCGTCAGGTCCACCGGGTCGCCACCGGGCAACGGGACCAGATCGCTGAGTACGTTCGCCCCCGCGCCGAGCGCCGTGGTGTCGATGACGATCGTGTCGATGAGGTCGAGCCCACGCAGCACGGACCGGTCCATCACCAGCGCGCCGCGCCTGGCGAGAACCTGGCCCAGCTGGGCGGCAAAGGCGGCCGCGCCGTTGGATGGGGCCTTGGGCAACGCGGAGATCCCGACCGCGGCGGCGCGCCTCGGCCCGACGAACGGCAGGGCCGCCGCGGCGGCCGTGGCCCCGGCGGCGATGGACCGGCGCGCGTGCCGATCGGCGGCGCTTTCCGGTAGCGGCCACGGCCGTTCGCTCACCACCGATTCGGCACCGGCGTGCTCGCGCTGCCCGACCAGCTTGGACTCGGCCTCGCACCAGGCCCGCTGGTGTGCCTTGGCCTCCCGCCATTGGGTGCCGCGGACCATGATGTCCAGCACCGTTCCCTCGCTGCGGGCAGCGAGACCGTGGACCAGCGCCGCACCGATGGACGTGGCCGAATCCGCCCGCTCCCGTCCGCGCAGCTTCCGGTCCGCCAAGGCACGCAACCGCGGGTGCAGGTCGACGAGTGACGCCAGCGCCGCGACCTCCGTCGGCAACGGAGCCCACGGCATGATCTTCGAAGCCACCGACAGCATCAGTCCCGCGGCGTCCGCGGCGAGGGTGGACGGCAGCCGGGTCGCCGTGGTGCCGTCCGCCGGATGGTGCAGTTCGTCCTCTTCGACCCGCTCGGCCTCGGAAGCAGGCTCCGCCTCGGCTCGTTCGACCGCGCGGATCAGCTCCAGGCGCCGGGGTCCCGGCTCTCCGATCGCGACGACCACCCGGGACGTCGGCGCGTTCACCTGCGCCCAGCGCACGCCGGGGATCTCCGCCAAGGCCCGTTCCACCCGCCGGGCGACGCGGGCGCCGTCCGGTCCCTTCACGCCGTGCGTCTCGATGTAGAGCCTGCCGGGACGCGACCAGACCGCCCGCCGCGGACCGCGTCCCGGGATCCCCTCCAGCGGAAGAAGCGCCAGCCCGGCCAGCCCCCGGGCGACCCGCCCCAGCGTCCGCGACGGTTTGGGGAACGCGACACCCAGCACGTCCACGGTCTCCAGGTCCGTCCGCCGCATGCGGCATCCTCCTCGCGCTCGGGATCTTGTGGATCTCCCCGAGTACCCGCGCGCCGGAACGTCGAACCCCCTCACCACCTCAAGAGGTGACGGAGTCGATCAACCGGTTGTACCGGAGCCTCAGCGCGCGTTCGAGGGCGGAGAGGAATCCCGCCACCGTGAGCGCGATTTTCGCCCATTTCGGCAGCACCAGCGGCGAAGTGAAAGTCCCGACGTGTTCGGCGACGACGGGGATCTTGGTGACGGCCTCCGCGCCCTGGAGCAGGCCGAAAACGAGCGCGATCAGCAGGATCACGAGCGAGACCGCGCCGATCGCGGCACTGGTCCGGGGGAACCGCCGCCCGAACCTCGCCCGCAGTCCTTCCTGCGAACGAGGGTGAGGCCGCAGTGCTCGCTCGTCGCCGTGCTCGGGGACGAAGTGCATGCGCTTCAGCCCGACCGCGCTGGTGGCGACTTCGATGACGCCGCCCGGCACGGGGAACGCCGCGGGCAGGTTGGACCGGAAGAGCTGGACGCCGTCCCGATACAGCGCCGCGGGGCTTTTCCCGTCCGCGTCTTCGTGCTGCTTCCGGGTTTTGGCGTCGGCGAGATACCGGACGTCGACCGCGTAGACGTGTGCTTCGTGATCGAGGTAGAACAGCGAACGGGAGAAGAGCTGCCACCGGCGGTACTCGGCCAGCGCGGATCCGTCCCCGGACCTGACCCTGGAGAGCTGCCACCGTCGTTTGAGCTTCTTGACCATCATCAGCGATCGCTCCTCCTCCGGCATGCCCTCGACGTTCCCGTCGTAGCCCGGTGGCAGGTCCACCAGCTGCGACGGTCGTCGAGCAACCCGATCCGGTGGTAGTAGCGGACGGTCTTCAACGTCGTGCCTGCCGGTTCCGCCGGCTCCCGTGTGCTCCAAGACATCCCCCGCAGTGGACACCGTGCCCCAGGGGCACGGTCAAGCGGCTCGACCCTGCCACTGGGACACGTCTCGAATACATACGTCCTCGGCGACAAGGCCTACGCGGTGAATACGCGCATCACCGGGATCCGGGAAATACGATTCTCCGACGAAGTCTTTCAACGAAACGCACCGAACCAATACGATGGACGGGCGAGAACCGGATGAAGACGAATCCGTCGGATCATCCTTCCCCAAGGGACCTCGGCGGCACAACAGGATCCGGCCTTTGACGTGTCCCGTGCGACGCGTGGGGAATTTGTATCCCCGATCCGCCGTCCGGCCCAAATCCGGCCATCTCATGCGACGACTTTCCCTCTTGTCACCCGATTGCTGGTCCTCACCCGCGTGGAGAAGCGGGAAGATCCATGCCGGACCGCGACGAAAGAGGATTCGGCGAAAAATGACTACCGACGTCGCCGCGGCGGTCGGTTCGACGGATCGCCCGAGCGGCCGAACGTGTTCTTGGCGCATGCGGGCGCCGCCGGGACGACCCGGCCCGGACCGACCGCACGGCCCGGGGCCACCCCGGGCGTCCGTCAATACCCCAAGGGGAACCATGAACCGCGTCACCACGCTCGTAGTAGACGATCAGCCCCTCATCAGATACGCGCTCAGCAGGCTGTTGCGGGATTCGGCAGGGGTGGGAGCGGTGACCGAAGCCGCGAGCGAGCCGGAAGCCTTGTCGCAGTGCGAAAAGAGCCACCCCGACATGGTCATCACGGAGCTGTCGATCTGGGGCGAGCCCGTCGGGACCGCGATCTGCCGGTTCGTCAAGGAACACTTCGAGCGCGCGGCCGTCCTGGTCTTCGCCGGTGACGCCTCGCCTTCGGCCATCGCCATGGCGCTGAACGCGGGTGCGGACAGCTTCGTGCACAAGTCGGCCAGCGGCGGCCAGGTGATGTCGGCGGTACGCTCCACCCTCGCCGGGCAGCGGGTGTGTGTGCAGGCCGGTGGAACCCCGCGGCCGGTCACCGAAGCCGTGCGGTACGCGAGCCTGATGACCAGGCGGGAGGAGGACATCCTCGCGCTGATTCTCTACCGGTGGTCGAACGACGAGATCGCCGAAGAACTGCACCTCGCGACGCAGACGGTGAAGAACTACGTCAGCAGGATCCTGCAGAAGCTGGGCTTCGGCAGCAGGCGCGACCTGTTCCGGGCACTGCGATTCCGGCCGGGCGGCACCCCGCTGCCACGGCTGGAGACCACTCCGCACCAAGGCGGATCGCACGCCGCGGACCGGCTGGCCGGGTACCGCGGCTAGGCCATGCCCTAGGCCGGCCGGGTGGGCGGCGTACCGGAAGTACCGCGACCGGAGCAGGTTCGGTACCCACCGTCTCCTGCGCCGCCGAGATCGTTTTTCTAGCGTTGCAGTCATGACGAAGCCAGGCTTCCCGTTCGTGCTCCTCACGCTCGCCGGAACCCTCGCCCCGGATACCGTCCGGGCCTCGTCGGTCAAGATCCATGAGGTGCTCGGCGGCCCGGCGGGCTACATCGCCCTGCACAACACCGGCACCGTCACGCTCGACATCGGCGGCTGGTCCGTTCAGGCGTGCACAGGCGGAGCCGTGCCCGTCGAGCTGGCCACCATGCCCGCTGGGAGCGAGATCCCCGCCGGTGACCATTTCCTCATCACCGGACAGGGTTTCAGCGGGACCGTGCAGCGGATGGTCGTCGAGGCGATCGTCGGGGACGGCGAGATGCTGCTGGACCGGCGCGGAGCCCGGGTCGACAGCGTCGGATGGGCGCCGTCGTCGCCGTGCCGCGAGAACCAGGCCGCCGTCGCCTGTCCCGGTTCCGCTCAGGCAAGGGACGCCGTCAGCCGCGACACCGACGACAACAAGGCCGACTTCGGCTGCGTACGGCCACTCCCCTGAGATCAGAAAGGTTCGGTCGTGACCCCCCTGTGCGAACTACTCGCCGAACAACGAATCGCGAAAGGCTGGTCACAGTGCGACCTGGTCGCGAAGTTGCATATCCGCTCCGGCAACGAAAGCGTGACGCGAGAGGAGATCTCCCGCTGGGAGCGAGGGAAACGCATCCCCGGCCCGTATTGGCGAGAGCGGCTCAGCGACGTATTGGGCACGCCCAGCCGGGAGCTGGAACTCGCCGCCGCGGTCGCCAGAAGACAGCGGCGGAAAATTATCGGCTGACGGGAAAGTACCGGAAAACTGGCCCCTTTCCGAAGACGCACCCGTTCTCGGATACTTATCTGGTCGCCGCCGGACGAAATCGTTCCGGTCAGGCGAACAGATTCCCCGAAATCCAGTTGAAAGGAATTTCTCATGCGACGAATTCTGGGTGCTTCGGCGGTATTCGCGATGCTGGCGATGGGTATGGCCGGCGGTGTCGCGAACGCGGCAGGCGAGAGTGAGGGAACCGAGGCCGCGCCGCTCGTCTCGTCCACGGTGGTCGTCAACGAGGTTTCGACGCGCGGCGTGAACGGTCTGCTCGACGAGTACGTCGAGCTGCGCAACGTCTCGAACCAGCCGCAGGACGTGAGTGGCCACGTGATCCGCATCTACTCGCCGTCGAACGTCGTGGTCGACACGATCGTCCTGCCGGCGGGCACGATCCTGCAGCCGAAGGGCAACCCCGGCCAGTACGCCGTGCTGGTCGGACAGAACTTCTCCGGCACCATCGGCGACCAGACGTACGTCATTCCGTTCACGTTGACCGGCACCGAGGGCATCCCGACCCTCGGTGGCGTCTCGGTCCAGAACCTGGCCGGCGCGAAGATCGACGGTGTCGCCTTCAGCAACGCGGTCATGGCCGCACGTGAAGGCCAGGCCGCGACTCCGGAGAGCACCGTCACCGATTCGCTCAACGCGGCGAACACCCGCAACATCCTGAGCACCGACACCGACAACAACCGGCAGGACTTCTCGCTGCAGCTGCGCTCCCCGGGTCTGTAAGGCTTGTAGTACCGACCCGTTTCGCCCGGGCCCGGGCCGCCGTCGGCGGTCCGGGCCCCTTCCATGGCGGTATCTCGCCAACGGCGACATACCGCCACCGAGAGTTGTGTTCATCTGAGAACTCCTGCCTCATCCTCTGGGAAATCCCTTTTCGCGGCGGCCGTGACCACGGCCGCTTCGTGATATCCGAGGAGAGTGAGGCTCGATGCTTCCCCGTTCCCCTCACGTGACGAGACGCCCACGGCACCCATCGGCGATTTTGGCGGCCTCCGCTCTGGTCGCTCTTTCCCCACTACCGGTGACCGCGACCGCCGCGACCGCCGCCCTGTCCGGACCCGCTCCCGTCGCCGGGCGGCCGGACGTCCATCGCGTCACGTTGCTCACCGGCGACGTGGTGACCTACGAGCGGGACGGTGCCGGACACGGCAGCGCACAGGTCGAACCGGCGGTGCGGCCGGACCGGCCGGCCCCGGCGTTCCAGATCACGAGCACGGCCGAAGGTCTGATGGTGTATCCGTCGGACACGCTTCCGTTCGTCGGTAAGGGATTGCTGAGCCGGGACCTGTTCAACGTGACCGCGCTCGTCGGCGACCGGCGTGACGACGCGGCGAGCGCCACGATCCCCGTCATCGTGCGCTACGGCGACCGATCGGGTCTGCCCGCGCAGTCGCTGGACGCGAAGGCGAAAGCTCTTCCACAGACCCAGCGACGCACCCCGCTCGTCACGGCCAACGCGGTGGGAGTGCAGGTCAAGAAAGCGGGGACGGCCGAATTCTGGCGCTCGCTCGTCGCGTTCGATCCAGGCGGAAAACCCGTGCTGAACCAAGGGATTTCGCAGGTTCGCCTCGACAGGAAGGTCCGGGTGGCGCTGGACAAGAGCACCGGGCAGGTCGGTGCGCCGTCGGCCTGGAGCGGTGGGTGGACCGGGAAGGGGACCACGGTCGCGGTGGTGGACACCGGGATCGACGAGAACCATCCAGACCTGGCGGGCAAGACGATCGCCTCGGCGGATTTCAGCGGAGAAGGTGACGCCGTGGACCGCCATGGCCATGGCACCCACTGCGCGTCGATCATCGCCGGCACCGGCGCGGCGTCGGGCGGCCGGTACAAGGGCGTGGCGCCGGACGCGAAGCTGGTGGTGGCCAAGGTTTTCGACGCCTCGGGCGAGGGTGACACCGCACAGGTCATGGCCGGGATCGACTGGGCCGTCGCGCAGGGCGCGAAGATCGTGAACCTCAGCCTCGGTGCCGGCGTCAGCGACGGGGCCGACCCGTTGAGCGAGCAGGTCGACACGCTGTCGGCGAAGTCCGGCACGCTGTTCGTGGTCGCGGCCGGGAACTCCGGGCCTGGCGACCGGACCGTCACCACACCGGGGGCCGCGACGTCCGCGCTCACGGTCGGGGCGGTCGACAGGGACAACTCGATCGCGTGGTTCAGCAGCCGCGGGCCGCGGCTGCGGGACGCCGCCGTCAAGCCGGAGATCACCGCACCGGGCGTCGGGATCGTCGCCGCCCGGGCCGCGGGCACGGCGATGGGTGAGCCGGTGGACGACTCCTACACCGCGTCGTCGGGCACTTCGATGGCGACGCCGCACGTCGCGGGTGCCGCGGCGATCCTGCTGCAGCAGCAACCAGGGCTCACCTGGCGGGAACTGAAGAACACGCTCGTCACCACCGCCAAGGACGTCGGCCTTCGCTGGTACGAGCAGGGATCCGGTCTCCTCGACGTCGCACGTGCGGTCTCGCAGAAGGCGACCGGAACCGCCGTCGCGAGCTTCGGCCGTAACGAGCGGAAGATCACCGGCACGGCTCAGGTCGTACGGCAGCTGTCCTACACCAACGCCGGGGACCAGCCGCTGGCACTGAACCTGAAACTGACCGTGCACCCATGGGACAGCGGCACGCAGCCCGGAACCGGGATGCGCCTGGCGAAACCGAACCTGTCCGTCCCGCCGAAGTCCACCACCACCGTCGACCTCGCCGTGGACCCGAGCCAGGGGGTGGCCGGCGTCTACGGCGGCGCCGTGGTGGCCACGACCGCGGACGGGGCCACCACCGTGCGGACGTCCGTGAGCACCTACAACGCGGCCGAGCTGTTCCCGGTGACGATCCGGGTACGGGATTCGGCGGGTGGCCCGGCTCAGCTCGCGTCGGCCCAGCTGATCGACGACGCGGCCGGTGCGGGTAACCGCAATGACCCCTTCCTCGACCAGGTCAGCCAGCAGGTCGGCCTGGTCGACGGGGTCGGCCGGGTGCTCGTGCCCGCCGGACGCTATTCGGCGCTCGGCTGGGTGATGGAGCGCGGGCTGGCGGTCCGTCGCTGGTCGGCGATGAGCGCGACGCAGGTCTCCGTCCTGGCCCCGGCCGAGATCACGCTGAACGCGGCGAGCGCCGTCCCGGCGGGGCTGGTCACCCCCACACCCACCGACCTGCGGGACCGCACGGTGATGCTGCGGCGCGTGATCCCCGGCGGAGCGGGCGTGAACGGCTACGTCGGCGAAGCCGGGCTGACCGTCGGCGCGGGTTGGGACGTCCGCGTGACCCCTGCCGCGGCCACCTCGGCAGGCGCGATTTCGTTGCAGGACAGCGCGACGCTGTCCCAGACCGCGGTCGAAATGCGGGTCGTCGGCGGCGGCTCGCCCGTGCTGAATCCCGCGTACGACGTGCCGACGCTCACGGCGAAGTCACCCGGTGACCGAACGCTGCCGGTCGTGTTCGGCGGTGCGGGTGATCTCGCCGGTCTCGACGTGCGGGGGAAGGCCGTCCTCGTGCGGATCCCGGTCCAAGCCGGGTCGCCGAACCCGGTGGGCGACGTCTCCACCGGCATCGCGAACGCGGCACGCGCGGTGGCCGCCGCGGGTGGGGCCGCCATGATCCCTTACGCCGGTTCGCCGGGTTCGTTGAGTGTTCCGGGGCTCAGCAGTTCGGTGGTGCCGACCTTGTCCCTCGGCTGGGACGAAGGCGAGGCGCTGCGGACCGCCGGCGCGGTTTCGGTGCGGTTGCTGGTGCGCGCGGCTCCGGACGCGATGTACAACCTCAGCCACCTCGACGCCAACGGTGTGCCGAAGGAGCTCGTCCGGCGTGTCGATCAGAAGTCCTTGGTCGCCACGAAAACCGCCTACCAAGCCGAAAAACCGGGGCTGAGCGCGCAGAAGAACTGGTACGCCTTCCCCACCGGGCTGTGGAAGACGCAAGTGGTGCAGGGCACGAAGATCCCGGCGCCGGGCGCGTGGACCGAGTACACCGGCCCGGCGGACGATCGGCTGGTCTGGAAACGGGTGGTCACCCTGTCCGGCACCGACACCGCGGGCCGTCGCGCCGCGCTGTCCATGAACGCGCAGAACATCTACCGCGCGGGCGAGCGGTCGAGGCCGGACGAGAGCTGGTTCCGCGCACCGCTGCGCGGCGGGTCGGTCGAACTACCGTCCGACCATCCGGCTCGCTACCCGGCGACGGCCCGTGGCTGGGCGGTGCTGTGCTCGATGTGCCGCGGCGGCACGGATCCCGACCTCTTCGTCCCCGGGGCGCAGTGGATGGACGGCGCAACCGGTGCGGGTTCGGGCGGGCACTACACGAATCCGTACGAGAACGCGCGGTACTTCGCGGCGACCACGGTGCGGTTGTCCAAGGACGGGAAAGAGATCCCGCGATCCAATGTGGACGATCCACTCGCCCTTCTCCCGGTGTTCCGGCTCGCGCCGTCTCCCGCCACGTACCGGCTGGACGTGACCGACGTGATGCCCGGCCAGGCGCAGGTCGGTGCCCCGAGCGGAGTGCTGTTCCAGAACGCCCCGCGGACCGACACGTCGTGGACGTTCGCCTCGGCGCGGTCCGAGGCCGCGTCACCACTCGGGTTCACCTGTTACGAATCGGGCAGCGCGTGTTCCTTCCAGCCGCTCATCCAGCTGGACCACCGGCTGCCGCTGGATCTCGGCGGCCGTGCACCGGCAGGGCGCCCGTTCACCTTCGACGTGCTCGCCGGGTCGCACAGCGGCGCGCGTGGCGGCGGGCCGGTGACGCAGCTGCGGGTCTCGGCGTCGACGGACGGCGGGCGCACCTGGACGGCGGCGAGCGTCCGGCCGAACGGGAACGGGCTGTGGTCGGTGACGGTGTCCCATCCGCGGCTCGCGGCGACCGACGGGTTCGTCTGGCTGCGCTCGGACGCACGAGACGGGTCCGGCAACACCGTGACGCAGACGGTCCAGCGGGCCTACGCGCTCACGGACGTGGCGAAGGCGAACCCGCGCCTTCGGTGACGTCGTCCGCACGCGTGGGCCGGGTCACCGGCAAGGTGACCCAGCCCCGGGTGGCGACCTGAAGCCCGGCTTGGAAGCGGGTGGTCGCGCCGAGTGCGGTCATGAGGTCGCGGAGGCGTCGCTGGAATGTCCGGTAGCTCATGCCGAGCTGCTTGGCGATGCTCCGGTCGGGCAGGCCGGTGGTGAGCAGCGCGAGCAGGCGGGCGTCGTCGGACGGCGCGACGTCCGCCTGCTCGACGGAACCGGGCATGTGCAGCGGAAGCCCGGTCTGCCATAGGAAAGCGAAGACCGCGCTGAGCGCGTCGAGCAGCGCGCACGGGTGGATCACCAGTGCCGTGCCGACCTCGGGGAGATCGGAACGCAGCGGCACCAGTCCGAGTCGCCGGTCGACCACGATCATCTTCAGCGGGGCGGCGGTGACCACGCGGGCCTCTTCGCCGAGGGCGAGACCCGCCTCGATGTCGGACGACAGATCGTGCAGTTCCAGCGCACTGCGCTCGTAGACCCCACGGAACCGCACACCCCGGTTGAGAAGGTCACGTTCGGCGGGATGCAGCACACTCGGCGGTTGCGCGTAAGGCGGCTTGTTGACGAAAGCGACCTCCTGCTCAGCCGAGCGCAGCAGCTGATCGGCCCGGTCGGCGATGAGCGCGTTCCCGTGGACCACCTCGATGAGGTCGACCGGCCGTTCGCCGGCCGTCGCCCGGTACCGCTCGCGCAACCGGTCCGCGACCAGCCGCGCACTCGCGAGTTCCCGCTCCTTCTGCCGGAGCATCGCCTCCAGCGCGATCTCCGGTCGCACCGCCGAATACGCCTTCACCGGGCCGGGCAGCCCGGTGAGCAACCCTTTTTCGGTCAGTGAGCGCAGAATCGGGAGCAGCCGCTGCTCGGGCAACCCGGTTCGCCGCCGGATTTCGGCGACGGTCATCGAACCGGTTCCGGCGAACGCGTCGTAGACCTCGACGTCGATTTCACTCAGACCGATGATGTCCAGCAAATTAGCTCCCGCCGAGGTCGCTTTCGCCTGACCATACCGCTGGGCTTCGGCAGGCAAAAGGGACCGCGCTGGTCCCGGCGATCAGCCCTCGAGACGCGGATCGACGGCTCCCTCGAGCCACGTGCGCAGAACACCGTTGAACAGTTCCGTGTCCTCCACATTCCAGATGTGGTGCATCCCCGGCGCCACCCGGGAACATGTCTGTGGCGCGACTCGCGCGATGTCCGACAGGGATCGCCGCACCGCCGCGGAATCCTTCTCCCCCGCGATCGCGAGCAAGGGCCCCCGATAGCGGCTTACTTCCGCGGGCATCCCACCCGCGCACACTTCGGCGACCATCGCGGACTCGGTCTCCCGGCTCACCGAAAGACCGTGCTCGACATACCGCGCGCGTGAATCTTTTGGGAGTCCGAAGACCGCGGCTTGAGCACGCCAGAACCAACGGGTCCGCAGCAAGGCCAGCTGCATCTTGCAGTACAGGCGCAACCCGAAACCGGCGGGCACGAGCGGCGCGCTGGTCAGGAACGCCGAACCCACCCGGTCCGGATGCCGCGCCAGCACACGCAACGCCGTGAGGGCTCCGAGGGAAAGCCCGACGAGATCGAAGGGACCGGCTACCCCGTGACCGGACACCCTCGCGACGACGTCGTCCGCCACCGCGTCCAGTCCCGGCCAGTCCTCGCCGACCCGCTCGCCGAAGCCAGGCAGATCCGGCGTGAGCACGGTGCGGTCATCGAACGCGGACAGCTGCGGCTCCCACATCCAGTTCGCGGCGTTGCCGCCGTGCAACAGCACCAAAGGCCGCTTTGTCGCGTCCGTCCCGGCGAAGTGCACTTCGGGGAACGCGCTCACGCGAGCTCCTCCTCGACAGCGTCGAGCCAGGCCAGTTCGACGCGCAGATGCGCGATCCCGTTGTCCAACGTGGACAGTCGCAGCCGGGCCGCGCGGTCGGACGCCGACGACTCGGCCCGCGTCCGTTCGAACCGCTCCAGCCTGGCTCGGGTCGCCTCGCGATGCCCCGCCAAGAGCGCGCGGAATGCGTCGTCGCCGAGGTCCGCGCCGAAGAACACCCGCGCGAGGAACGGGTCGCGCTCGACGTGCCGCTCGGGCTCACTCGCCAGCCAGTCGGCGAGAGCCGTCCGCCCTGCGGCGGTGATGTGATGTTCCTGCCGGTCCGGCGCTCCGGAACCGGCCACCTTCTCGACATCGGCGAGCCCGTCGGTGACGAGTTGGGCGAGGGTGCGATAGATCTGCGCCTTGTCCGCCGCCCAGAAGTGCCCGACCGTCGAGTCGAAATGGCGTTTGAGGTCGTAGCCGGTCATGGGCGCGAGGGCGAGTAACCCCAGGATGAGGCGGGAGAGAACCATGCCACTAGTAGACAGCTCACCTATGAGACTTGTCAACTAGTGCAGGGTGCGCCCGGCCCAGCGCGCCCGTCTGGGTAACATCCGGGTATGCCATCACCATTCGAGGAGACCGCCTCGTGTCCCGCGCGATGACCAACCGCTTAGTTTGTCTCGGGGACTCCTTCACCGAGGGTGTCGGCGACGAGGACCCGTCGTCGCCCAACGGCGTCCGCGGCTGGGCAGACCGCGTCGCCGCCACGCTCGCGGCCAACCACCAGGACTTCCGCTACGCCAACCTCGCGATCCGCGGCAAACTCCTCGGGCAGGTCCTCGCCGAACAGCTCGACCCGGCGCTCGCGCTGAACCCGGACGTCGTGACGCTGTACGCCGGCGGCAACGACCTGATGCGGCCGAAGGTCGACATCGACGCCCTCATCGACGACTACGACATCGCTGTCGGCAAGGTCGTGGCCACGGGTGCGCGGGTCGTCCTCTTCACCGGTGTCGACGGGGTCGAAGACGCGTTGTTCCGCAGGATCCGCGGCCGCGTCGCGATCTACAACGAGCACGTCCGCGGTATCGCCGCGCGGCACGGGGCGCTACTGGTGGACATGTGGGCGATGCGGCAACTGCGGGACCGGCGACTGTGGGCACCGGACCGCCTGCATCTGAACTCGTTGGGGCACAACGAGATCGCCATCGCAGTCCTCGACGCGCTCGGCGAACCGCACAAGCTGGCCGCCGCCGAACTCGGACCGCGCCCGCTGCTGAGCCCGCAGGCGCGGCGCACCGAGAACCTCCAGTGGGGAAAGGAGCACGCTGTCCCGTGGATCAAGCGCAGGCTGCGTGGCGAATCCTCGGGCGACGAGCTCGCGCCGAAGCGACCGGCGATGGACCCTTACGCCTGACGCGGCCGTAGCCCGTCGAAGAGGATGCAGATCGTCCGGGTCCGGAACTCGGGTCCGGCATGCTCCGCCGCCTTCGCCGTTCCGATGATCACCGGGATCAGTTCGTCGACGCCGAGATCCTTGCGGACGTCGCCGGTGTCCTGCGCCCGGCTGAGCAGTACGCCGAGCGCGTCCTTCAGGCGGACACCGATGACCGACCCTGCCGACGGAACGCTGACTCCGGCCGCCGACAGGGCTTCGAAGTAGGCGTTCTTGGCACCCGACATCTCGATCCAGCCGGTCAGGAACCCGAAGAACGCAGCGCCCGGTTCGGGTGAGTCGGCGGCCACCGTGGCCTCCGCTTCGTCGGCGAAGCAGTGAAGGCGTGCGAAAAGCACCGCCTCCAGAAGCGCCTCTTTCGTCGGAAAGTGCCGAAACACGGTGCCGACTCCGACGCCTGCTTCGCGGGCGACTTCCTCTGTCGGCGCACTGGTGCCTTTGGCCGTGAAGACGCGCTCCGCAGCCTCCAACACCCGTGTGCGGTTACGGCGGGCATCGGCTCGGAGCGGTTTCTCGTCCGTCACAGCGGGGATCCTAGACCCGCTGTCGATAGCCTGTCCGGCGACTCGGGTCTCGCAATCGACGATGGAGGAATCGGGACGTTGAGTGTCCCGATTCCTCCATCGTCGCGAGGTCGACCCGATCCAGACCTTGATCAACGGAAGATCCGGGACGTTCAACGCGCCCTGCGGGTGAGTGGGGAAGATTCGGGACGTTCAACGTCCCGAATCTTCCCCACTCACCCGCAGCCACCGAGCCGAGGTCAGATTCCAGCAGGTACCGGAACGCCAGCGAGCAACCTCTAGTCCGCCATCTCGTCCAGCACCCGCGCCAGTGCCTTCGGAACCCCGGTGCGCCAGCCGCCGCCCATGATCCGGCGTGACATCCGCTGGAACTCGTCGTCGGGATCGAAGCCCTCGTGACTGAGGAACAGCCTGGTCCCCCGGCCCTCCGGCTCAAGCCGCCACGTCACCGTCCACTCCGGACCCCAGCTGATGCTCAGCAACCGTTCCGGCTCGACGGCCAGTACCTCGCAGGCGACCGGGCCGCCTTCGAATCCGGCGGCGGGAACGGGGTCCGCGAGCAGTTCGAACCGGTGCCCCACAACGGGTTTGATGTCGTTCGGCATCCGGAGCCAGCGTTCGAGCAGCTGTGGTTCGGTCAGCGCACGCCACACCTTGCGCGGCGGATGCGCCAGGAACTGATCGACATGAACGGCCGTCGGGTCCTCGTCGTTCAGAACTCCTCCTCGTCCAACAGGTCGCGCAGGTTGCCCAGCTTGCCGCGCCAGTAGCGCTCGTAGGGCGAAAGCCAGTCGGAGACCTCTTGCAGCGGAGCGGCCTCGAGAGAGTAGACGCGGTTGCGCCCTTGCCGCTCTTCCCGGACGAGGCCGGCCTCACGCAGCACCCGAAGGTGTTCCGACAGGCTGGGCCGCCGCATGTCGAAGCGTTCGGCGATCTCCCCCGCCGCCCGCGGGCCGTCGAGAAGGATTCCCAGCACCTCGCGACGGGCCGGGTTGGCGAGCGCGGCGAAGACGTCATCGTTGACCGGCACTAGCGCGGCCAGTTGCCGTAGCCGGACGGTTCGAGCAATCCCATCGCGTTGCCGTCGGGATCCTTCAACGAGGTCACGCGACCCCACGGCATCTCCTCCGCGTCGTCGACCTCGATGCCCTGGGCGCGAAGCTCGGCGATGTCGGCATCGAGGTCGGCGGTACTCAGCTGGAAATGCACGCGCGTCTCGTGGTCGATCCCGCCGACAGCGCGGTCGACAAGGACGATGCCGGTCTCCGCCCCTTTGGGGCCGACCATGACGAACGGGCCGTGCGGCCCGCTGACGTCGACGATCAGGTCGAAACCGAGCTTGCCGACGTAGAAGTCGCGCGCCTTGGCCTGATCGGCAACCGGAACGGTGAGGAACTGCACGCGGTCGATGTTCATGCCGCCACCATACGTAGGAGATTTCCTACGTGTCAATCCCGGCCCCTTCGACCGAAAGGAACATCTGCGCGCCACGAGAGCCAGGCGTCGCCTTCGAGTCGCCGAACACCCGCGGTCGCCGGATGAAGTCGGCCACTTCCAGGGCGGACATCAGATCCCAGATCGACTCGTGGGTCGCCACGACCACGCCGACTTCCCGAAGATCCCGCGGCAGCGCGGAAACGATCTTCTCCGCGATCCGCAGGCCGATCTCGTGAACAGGATCGGCGTCCCGCCGCCCGATGATCGGAATCGTCGGCCTCCCGTTGTCGTCGACGAGCGTCCACTCTTGCCCGTCCTCGGTCACGACGGATTCGCATGGAAGGTCGCCACGGGAAACCGTGCGCAGCGACCGCCGCAGAGACTCGGCCTCGGCCAGCCGATTCAAGGCACGCACCGTCGGCTCCGTCCAGACCATCGTCAGCCTGACTCCGGCTTCCTCGACTTCGTTGGTACCCATCGCACCCTCACGTGGAGGATGAACCGCCCAGAACACACCATTCCAGTAGGGGTGCTCGATACTCAGTTCCGTGGAAGGAAGCAAGCCGTCCACCCGGAGGCGATCCCAGACGAGGCCATCGATCACGTAGCCGAAGAGCACACCGTAGGCGCAATGCGCCAGCCCCTGACCCGCCAGGACATCGGTGAGCGCGGAGACATCGTTCGCGATTCCCGGCACGATCGCGGCGGCGAGCCGTGCCGTTCGGGCGCGCAATCCGGCCGTCTCCTTGGAGCCGAGTACAGGAAACGTGGTCACCAGGCGATCGCCTTCGACGGAAATGAGGCGGTACGCCTGCAACAGCGCGATCTGACTGTCCAGCGGTTCGAAACCCAGTTCCCGCAGTTCCGTGCGACTGACGCCCATTCGTGCGCGGAAAAGCAGACGGCCGTTGTCGTCCATCCTCACGACATGATGCGGCGTGCTTCGCGCACCGAGGCAGAAGCAATGCAGTCCCAATTTCGCCAGGTCATCCGGGTCATCACCGTAGTCGTACATGACCGAAGGCTTACCGCAACACCTTCCCTTACAACCTCCACTTAAATAGAGGTCCAGGGTTCGTGACCAGCGCCGCAAGAGCTTGAGTTCGCCTATGGACGAGCTTTTAGCGTCTTCGGCATGACCACGGAAAACACCGCCCAGTCCCCCCTTCGCCTCGCTGTGATCATCGGCAGCGTCCGGCACGAACGATTCGCCGACGCCATCACGGGCTGGCTGCTGACCGAACTCGCCGCGATCGACGGGCTGGAGGTCGACCCCATCGACCTCGCCGACATCGATCTGCCCTTGCAGGGAACGCAACCCGGCGGCACCGAGACGGTGATCAGCGACAGGTTGCGTGTGGCCGACGCCTACCTCGTCGTCACCCCGGAGTACAACCACAGTTTCCCGGCTGCGCTGAAGAACGCGATCGACTGGCACTTCTCCGAATGGGCGTACAAACCCGTCGCGTTCGTCGGCTACGGTGCCGGTTCGGGCGGCATCCGCGCGATCGAGCAGCTGCGGCTGATCTTCCCCGAACTTCGAGCCACCACCATCCGCGACGCGGTGCTGCTGAACGCTCCCTGGAACCGCCTGGGCCCGAACGGGTACGAGGGCACCGAAGGCGAGCGCGGCGCGCTGGTCGCGACGATGACCGAACTGGGCTGGTGGGCCCGCACCCTGCGCGCCGGACGCGTCGCGGCTCAGGCGAGTGCGGCATGAACCGCCTGACCGGACAAGAACTGCGCATCGCCGCGGTGATCGCGCTCGGCGGGCTGATGGCCGTTCTCGACACCACGATCGTCGCCGTCGCGCTGCCGCGGTTCATGACGACCTTCTCCGCGTCGCTCACCACGATCCAGTGGATCGTGACCGCGTACGCGCTCGGCATGGTCGCGGCGATGCCGCTGGCGGCGACTTTCGCGCAACGCTGGGGAGCCCGCCGGGTGTACCTGGTCGCGCTGCTCGTGTTCGCGGCGGCGTCCGCGGCCGCCGGAGCCGCCGGCGATCTGGGCTGGCTGATCGCCGCACGGGCGGTGCAGGGGCTCGCCGGCGGCCTCATCAATCCACTGGGGATGACCATCGGTTTCGGCGCGGTGTCCCCGGAACGCCGGAGCCGGATGACCACGATCACCGGTCTGCCACTGCTGATCGGGCCGATCCTCGGCCCGATGCTCGGCGGGCTCCTGCTGGACAGCTTGTCGTGGCGGGCGCTGTTCTTCATCACCGTTCCGCCCGCCCTGCTCGGCGTCGCCGGCGTGTTGCGCTGGGTGCCCGCCGACACCCCGTCGGCGGAACGCGCTCCGATCGATTTCGCCGGCGGCCTGCTGCTCGTCCCCGGTGTGGTCGCGGTGGCGTACGGATTCAGCGAAGAGACGGTCGGCATGGACGTCCGGGCGGCGATCGTCGCCGCCGGACTCGCGCTCATGGCCGTGTTCCTTCGAAGGTCGTGGAGGCATCACGCGCCGCTGCTGAACGTCCGGCTGCTGCGCGACAGGACGTTCGGGCGCAACGCCGCGGTCCTCGTCCTGTACGCCGGGCCGTACTTCGGCTCGATGCTGCTGATGCCTGCCTACATTCAGGTGATGCGCGGCGATTCGGCCATGATCAGCGCGCTGATGATGGTGCCGAGCACGATCGGGATGGGCCTCACCATCCAGTTCGCCGCCCGCGTTCTGGAACGCTTCGGCCCGCGGATAGTCGTCGGGACCGGACTGAGTCTCGCGATCATCTCGACCGCCCTGACCATCCTCGTCCTCACACCGGACACGCCTTACCCAGTGTTGGCGATCTTGGGAGTGCTCCAAGGGGCGGGCACGGGGGCGATCATGATGCCCACCATCGTGAGCGCGGGCCGGAACCTGCGCGGCCCGGACCTCGCATCCGGTTCCGCGATCCTTCCCTTGTCCAGCACCATCGCGAGCGCGGTCGGCACGGCGGCGGTGAGCGCGGCGTTCACCGGGCTGATCGCGGCCGCCACCGCCGGGCAGGGTCTCGCCGCGCTGAGCGATCAGTCGGCGGGCTCGGCGCTCACCGGGGAGATCGTCGACGCGTATCGTCTGACACTCGTCGGTGTCCTCGCGGTCATGGTGCTCGCCCTGGTGGTCAGGCTGCGGACCAAGCCCACTCCGGCGGCGGAATCCATCACGGTACGGAGCGCAGCATGACAACGCCGACACAATCCCTGGCGGAAGCCCGGCTGACCGTCAGCGAGGTCGCGAGCAAGGCCGGGGTCTCGGCCAACGCCGTCCGCTACTACGAGCGCTACCGCGTGATCGCCGCCGAACGCACCACCGGCAACGCGCGCCGGTTCACGATCGACGCCATCTGCCGGATCCGGCTCGCGGTCGCCGCCCAGCGGGTCGGGCTCAGCCTCGCCGAAAGCGCGGAGATCCTGGCCGAGATCCCGCCGATGTCCTCCGACCTCGGGCAGTGGTCACGCGCCGGGCAACGACTCGTCGACGCCGGGCAGGCCCGCATCGCCGAACTCGCCGCCGTGGTCGACGAGTACCGGACGCTCGACTTCATCAGGAGCTGAACGGTCCGTCCGCCGCGTTCGACCAACGGAACACCGGGCGGTTCTCCAGACCGGGGTAGGCCACGGCCATACCCCGGTCAGGGGACATCGACCACAGCCGCGCGTCAGGCGACGCGGCATGCTCGGCCCAGGACGGCGACCAGGCGGGAACGTAGCGCTCGTAGATGCGGCGGATCCGGCTCACGTCCTTGGCTTCCAGCCTCGCCGGCCCGGTCATCCGCACCTGACGGACATCATCCGGCGGGGCGAAGGTCGCGACCATGACAGCGACTTCGCGATCGTCGCGAGCCGCGGCCAGGAACGGAGACGGCGGGCCGTCGGACACCGGGGTGTGGAACCACAGCCTGCCCTCCTCGGCCACGAACCACATCATCGCCAGCGCCGGGTTCCCTCGGCCCGTGGTGGTGGCGACGCTCGCAGGCAAGCGCGGCTCGTCGAGGAAGCCCTGTATCGCGAAAACCGATGAGTCCATGGCGTCACCCTGCAACCTCGACCGGGGTCGAGGTCCAGTGACGATCGGGATTTCGTCGATCGGGAACGAGTCCGTGAAGGCCTCCTTACCTACCCTGAGGGTAAGGAAAGAGGCCCTCACTACCTTCAGCGGGCACCAGCAGTCGCAGCGGCTGCGCGTGGAGGGCCCCGTTCACTCGGCTCAGCCCAGGTCCCGGCAAAGTCGAATAACCGCTGGTCGGTGGCGCTCCTGGTGAGGCGGACTGGACATACATGAAGGACCCCTTCCTTGCGCCTGGCGCAGTGAAGGGGTCCTTCATGTACCTCGGCAAGGTGTGAAGGTCGAGTTTCCTCGGCTGAGCCGGGGAAGGGGTCCGTCACGCGCCACTGCTGTGACCACTGGTGCCTGTGGGGCGAATGTGGCGGTCATCGAGTCCGTGCAGGCCTCCTTCACACACTGCCGAAACCCACTAACGCAAACGAAGAGGGCCGCCCAAACCGGGACGGCCCTCTTCCTTCACCTGACTCAGTGCTGCGGCGGACCGCCCTGCGGCCCACCGAACGGACCCTGCTGCGGGAACGGGCCGCTGCCCGGCCCCTGCGACGGCGGCCCCTGGTACGGGCCACCCTGCGGACCGGCAGGCGGCTGCGGCTGCGGCAACCGGGAGGGCGGCGGAACCTGAGGCTCCGGTGCGGCCTCCGGCTCGGGAGCGACCTGCCGCGGAGCGGGCGGCTCCTGCCGCGGTGTCGCGACGCCCAGCGCCGGAACTTCCTTGCGTGCCACGGCTTCCGCGGCCGCGACGGCCTCGGCGACCTTCGGGTCGCTGGAGGTGTCGAACCAGCCCTGGACCTCTTCGTCCTCCAGGTCCGGCTTCTCGACCGGTTCTTCCTTCGGCGGTTCGTAGCGGAACACGCCGTCGTCGCCGGGGGCGCCGAGCGCGCGGGCGAAGCCTTCCAGGGCCTTGCCGTAGTCGCTCGGGATCATCCAGACCTTGTTCGCGTCACCCTGCGCCAGCTGCGGCAGGGTCTGCAGGTACTGGTACGCCAGGACCTCGGGCGTGGGACGCCCGGCCTTGATCGCCGCGAAGACCTTCTCGATGGCCTTCGCCTGACCCTGCGCCTGAAGGTACCGGGCGGCACGTTCACCCTGCGCCCGCAGGATCCTCGACTGCCGCTCGGCCTCCGCGCCAAGGATCGCGGCCTGCTTGGCACCTTCGGCCGCGAGGATCTGGCTCTGCTTCTGACCTTCCGCGGTCTTGATCGCCGATTCCCGCTGACCTTCGGCGGTCAGGATCATCGCGCGCTTCTCACGGTCGGCACGCATCTGCTTCTCCATCGAGTCCTGGATGGAGGGCGGCGGGTCGATCGCCTTCAGCTCGACCCGGGCGACGCG
Organism: Amycolatopsis sp. lyj-108; assembly: GCF_046549005.1. NCBI lineage: Bacteria > Bacillati > Actinomycetota > Actinomycetes > Pseudonocardiales > Pseudonocardiaceae > Amycolatopsis > Amycolatopsis sp. lyj-108. Next base: position 268,482 of record NZ_JAJPWQ010000004.1, read on the forward strand.
GATGCCCCAGCGGCCGGTGGCCTCGTCGAGCACCCCGCGAAGCTGGCTGTTGATCGAGTCACGCGAGGTCAGCGTCTGCTCGAGGCTCATGCCACCGACGACGTTACGCAGTGTCGTGGTGGTCAGCTGCTCGACACCGACGATGTAGTTCGAGATCTCGTAGACCGCCGCGCGCGAATCGGTCACCTGGAAGTACACGACCGTGTCGATCGACACGGTCAGGTTGTCCTCGGTGATCACGGGCTGCGGCGGGAACGAGACGACCTGCTCGCGGAGGTCGATCCGCGCCCGCACCTTGTCCAGGAAGGGCACCAGAAACGTCAGGCCGGGAGAAGCCACCGTCCGGAACCGGCCCAGCCGTTCGATCACAGCGGACTGCGCCTGCGGCACCACCATGATCGCCTTGACCACGACGACGACCACGAACAACGCGAGCAATCCGACGACGATGAACACCACTGTTTCTGACAACTACCTTCCCCTTACGTAGAAACCCTTTGCCGTTCGGCCGTCCGGCTCACAGCTCGGCGGAGACGACCGCCGTGGCGCCCGAGATCTCGACGACCGTCACCGATGTCCCCGGGGCGATCGGTTCCCCTTCGGTCATGGCCCTGGCCGACCAGACGTCGCCCGCCAGCTTCACCTGCCCGGCTTCGACGTCCACTGTGGACACTACTACCGCTCGCGCGCCGATCAGCGCGTCGGTGTTGGTCTTGATGTCCGGCCCCGCGAGGAACCGGCGTTTGAGGGCGGGCCGGACGAGGGCGAGCATCCCGACCGAGGCGACGGCGAACACCGCGACGTCGATGAACGGGTTCCCGGTCAGTGCGGCGGAGCCTGCCCCGAACAGGGCTCCCGCGCCGACCATGAGCAGGAACAGGTCACCCGAGAGCAGCTCGGCGATGATCAAGAGGATCCCGGCGATCAGCCAGATGAGAGCGCCTGTCATGCGTTCATGCTCCCAGATCGCGCCGATTCATACCGAAGAAGCGAAACCGACGTGACCGACGCGTGACCTTGAGTGACCTCGCGCAAACCGGTCATTCAGGACTCCTCGCCCGGATCGGAGACGAAGTCGATGAGCCGCTCCACCGCTCCGATCAGCGGCGTTTCCAGATCCCGGTAGCTGCCGACCGCCGCCAGGACGCGCTGCCAGCCCTCCCACGGCTCGCCCCAGCCGAGCGCGTCGCAGACACCCTGTTTCCACTCCGTGCCACGCGGGATCTTCGGCCAGCCGCGGATGCCGACGACCGCGGGTTTCACGGCCTCCCAGATGTCGATGTACGGATGCCCGGTGATCAGCACGTTCTCGTCGCGGATTCCGTCGACGATCCGGGATTCCTTGCTGCCGGCGACCAGATGGTCCACCAGCACACCGAGGCGACGGCCGGTCCCGGTGCCGAATTCGTCGATGCGATCGGCGAGCACGTCCACACCATCGAGTGGTTCCACCACCACGCCCTCGACCCGCAGGTCATGTCCCCAGACCCGTTCGACGAGTTCGGCGTCGTGCTTGCCCTCCACCCAGATGCGCGAATCGCGGGCGACCCGGGCCTTGAGCCCTTGGACCTGGACCGACCCGGACGCGGAGATCCGCCTGGCCGGGGTCTTCGGTGCGGCCTTGGCGGGCACCAGCGTGACCGGTTTGCCTTCGAGCAGGAAACCCGCGGGATTCAGCGGGAACACGCGGTGCTTGCCGTGCCGGTCTTCGAGGACGACGTTGCCGTACTCGATCTTCACCACGGCACCGCAGTAGCCGCTGGCCGGGTCTTCGACCACGAGCCCGGGTTCGGCGGGCACCTCGGGGATCTTCCGCTTGCGCGGACCGGACAGCACGTCGTCGTACGAATGGGAGCGCACGGCGATCGACGCTATCGGGGCACGCGGCCGGCGTCTCCCCGCCACGCCGGTCAGGCGGCCATCCGCCGCCCTGCCGACGTCGATCGCGGACTCTTCACCGACAGAATGACAGCATCGCTTCGACGAACGGGGTCCGCTCACCCCGTTCGAGCGGGCGCATCACGAACAGCGGCGCGAGTGCGACACACCACGCGCGCACTCGGCCGGCGTCGAATCCGGGAAGATGCGGGGCGATCGCGTCGAAGCCGTCTTCGAGCGTGCCGCCTTCTTTCATCGGCAGCGTGACCCAATCGGCCAGATCGAAGAACGGGTCGCCGACGCTCGGCCGCGGATCGATCGCGACCGCGCCCCGTCCGGGCCCGCCGTCGAGGACGTTGCCCGGATGCAGGTCGCCGTGCACGATCGCGGTCCCTCCCCCATCGGTCGCGAGAGCCAGCGCCCGCAGCCGGGCGCGATCGAGCGTCTCCAGCGACAGCGTGGACTCGGCCACCGATCCGCGCAGCCCTCGCTCGGCGAGGCCGTACATGAAGACGACCCGGTCTTCCAGCGTCGAGAAGCCCGACGGCGGCGTCACCGCATGGATCTGGGTCAGCAGATCACCGACCTCCGCCCACGGCACGTTCGCCCCCGCCTCCAGCAATTGCGTGCCGGGATCGATGCCCTCCAGCAGGATCGCCCCGTCGGCGAGTTCGGTGGCGAGCACCTGCACGACCCGCGAACAGCCGTCCCACGCGCGGAGCGCGGCGGCCTCGGACTCGGCGATCGCGCGATCCGGGGTGAGTTTGAGGACCTTCTTGGCGCCGTCTTCCCCCGCACAGATCAGGGTCCGGCCGGTGTTGCCCGGCTTCGCGTCGACGACGGTGAGCCCCCACCGCGCCGCCAGCCGCGCCACGAGTACGGGCAGCTCGTCGCACCACGCCGTGACGTCGTCGCCGAATCGCTTGATCAGGCGTGCGCGGGCCTGATCGTCCAGCACCTTCAGAACAGCGGCCACGGGATGGCGCGCCAGTCGTCGCCGGGCTCCGGGAAGACACCCTCCGCCAGAAGCAGGTCGGTGCGCTCGGCCAGCGCGCGGATCTCGAAACCCGTGAGGTGCTCGCCGAGCGCGTCGCCGAGTTCGCCGTCCAGCCGCTCGCGCAGACCACGAAGCCTGCCGACCTCGGCCTCGGTCAGCCGCTCACCGATCCAGCCCCAGAGCACCGTCCTCAGCTTCGGGTCGGTGTGCAGGCAGATGCCGTGGTCGACGCCGTAGATCCGGCCGTCGGCACCGGCGAGCACGTGACCGCCCTTGCGGTCGGTGTTGTTGACCACGATGTCGAGCAGGGCGAGTTCCCGCATCCCCTGCCGGTCCGCGTGCGCGAGCACCGCGGGTTCACCGTCGCGATCGTGTGCGTGCAGCACGACGCGCCAGTCGTCCGGCAGGTTGTCCGGGGAGCGGACGTCGACCAGTTCCTCGTCGGTGGTCTCGATCCACAGCTGCACCATGCCGGGCCCGAACGGCCCGTCGCGCAGCACCGTTGGCGGGATCGCGCCGAGCCCGGAGGCATCGGCGACCATGGCCGTCGCGACCTCGCGGCCGGCGAGTGTCCCGTCCGGGAAGTCCCACAACGGCCGCTCACCGGACACCGGTTTGTACACGACGTTGCCGGTGACGCCGTCGAGTTCGATCGTGCAGAAGAGCGTGACGTTGGAGGCGTCGACGAGCCTGCCTTCGACGTCGATCTTGCCGCGCGTCACCAGCTCCCGCGAAGTCTCCGTCACCCGGTCAGTCCTCGAGGACGTCGACGTCGCGCCGGTACCCGTTCTGCCGCGGGCAGATGTGGCCCGCCGGGTCGAGCGGCTCGGCGCACAGCGGGCACGGCTTGCGGCCGGCGTTGACCACCCGGTCCGCTCGCTCCGCGAAAGCGCGCGCCGCGCCAGGGCTCAGGAAGACACGGACTGCGTCCGGACCTTCTTCGGTGTCGTCCAGAACGACCGTTTCGTCCACCTCGCCTTCCGTCATCGCGAGTAGTTCGATGACGACGGCGCTGCTCTCCGCGTCCCAGCCGAGACCCATGGTGCCGACGCGGAACTCCTCCTCGACCGGAACCGTGAGGGGGTCGACGTCGAGGAGCTCGTCGGGCGCGTCGTCCGGTACGTCCGCGCCGAACCGGCTGGCGACCTCTTCCAGCAGCGAGCCGAGCCTTTCGGCCAAGACCACGACCTGCTGTTTTTCGATCGTCACACTGATCGTGCGGACGTCCTCGGACGCCTGGAGGTAGAACGTGCGGTCGCCGGGCTCACCGACGGTTCCTGCGACGAACCGGTCGGGCTGGCGGAAGACGTGGATTACGCGAGACATGGCACCGTTGACCCTAGGCCACGGCCTCATGATCGGCATCCGCCGCCCCAAGGTTCAGCCAAGGGCGAAACCGCCGCGCCCCGGGCCGTCATCGGCAAAGGGACGAACCTAGTCTTCCCCTGTGGTTGAGATCGCCCCTTACGGCACCTGGACGTCTCCCCTGTCGGCCGTCGATGTCGCGGCCTCGGGAGTCAGCGCGCAATGGCTCGGAACGGCGGGAAACGAGGTGTGGTGGGCCGAAGCGAGAACCGGTGAGGGCGGCCGCGTGACCCTCGTGAGGTCCCGCGCCGGCGGCACGGTCGAAGACGTCCTTCCCGCTCCGTGGAACGTCCGGAACCGGGTCCACGAGTACGGCGGCCGTCCCTGGCTCGTCGTCGGCGACGACCTGGTCTTCACCCACTGGGCCGATCAGCGCGTCTACCGCCGCGACCTGACCACCGGCGAGACGACTCCGCTCACCCCGGAACCGGCCACCCGGCACCAGATCCGCTACAGCGACCTGCGACCCGGCCGGACCGGCGAAGTGTGGCTGGTACGCGAACGCAGCACCGGCCCACGGCGCGTCGACATCGCCCGCGACCTCATCGCCGTTCCTCTCGACGGCGGCCCGGAACGGGTGTTGACGGCCAGTCACCACTTCCTCACCGCGCCGCAGCTCTCCCCCGACGGCACGCATGCGGCGTGGATCGGCTGGAACCATCCCGCGATGCCTTGGGACGGCACGGAACTGTGCGTCGCCGAACTCCGCGAGGACGGGGCCTTCGGGCCCCATCGCGTCCTCGCCGGCGCGGCGGACGTCTCCGTCTGCCAGGTCGAATGGGAGACGGCGGACAGCCTGCTGGCCCTGCTCGACCCGGACGGCTGGTGGAATCTGCACCGCGTCGGACTCGACGGCGTCATCACGAACCTCGCACCGTTGGAGCAGGAGATCGGCGGTGCGCAGTGGAAACTCGGCGCCCGCTGGTTCACGCCGCTCGGGGACGGCAAGTTCGCCGTCATCGCCTCGGGCAAGCTCGCCGTCCTCGACGAGACGACGCGGCAAGTGACCCCGGTGGCGGCCGCCGCCGACCTCACCGCGTGGTCCACCAACGGTTTCGCCGTGCACGACGGCTACGTGGTCGGCGTCGCGGCAGGCCCGGCACGCGAAGGCGCCGTCGTGAAGGTCGATCTCGACGCCAAGACGGTCACCGAACTCGCGTCGGCGCCCGAACCTCCGTCGCCCGCCTACCTGTCGACGCCGGTGGAGCGGATCTTCAAGACCGACGACGGCGACCAGATCCCTGCCTTCGTCTATCTGCCCGCGAACGCCGACTTCACCGCGCCGGACGGCGAACGTCCGCCGCTGTTCGTGTACCCGCACGGCGGACCGACCGGCCGGGACAGCGCGGTGCTCGACTACGAGATCGCGTACTTCACCAGCCGCGGGATCGCCGTCGTCACGGTGAACTACGGCGGCTCGACCGGATACGGCCGCGCCTACCGCGAACGGCTGCGGGAACAGTGGGGCGTCGTCGACGTCGCGGACTGTGTCACCGTCGCCGAAGCTCTCGCCGCCGAAGGCACCGTCGACGGCGACAGGCTGGCGATCCGCGGCGGCAGCGCGGGTGGGTACACCTCCGCCGCCTCGCTGACCACCACGACGACCTACCGCGCGGGCACCGTGATGTACCCGATCCTCGACCTCGGCCAGTGGACCGGTGACGGCGGTGAGACGCACGACTTCGAGTCCCGCTACCTCGACGGCCTGGTCGGGCCGCTGCCGGAATGCGCACAGCGTTACCGGGACCGGTCGCCGATCAACAACGCGGGCACCCTCGCCGGCCCGTTGTTGTTCTTGCAGGGCCTGGAGGACGAGATCTGCCCGCCGGAGCAGGCGGATCGGTTCGTGGCCGGGCTGGCGGGGCGCGGCATCGAGCACGCCTACCTGAGGTTCGAGGGCGAGCAGCACGGTTTCCGGAAGGCGGAGACGATCGTGGCCGCGCTCGAAGCGGAGTTGTCGTTCTACGGTCAGGTCTTCGGCTTCGAGACGCCCGGCGTGCCGAAGCTCCGGCTGAGCCGATGAGGCCGGCGAAGACGCGGCCGGGCGACACGATCGCCTTGGTCGCCCCGGCGGGTCCGGTCCCGGCGGATCTGGTCGAGAAGGCACTGCCTGTCCTCCGCGGTTGGGGCGTCGAAGTCCACGTCGGCGAGTGCGTCCGCGCGGCGTCCACCGGCTACCTGTCGGCATCCGACGAGGCACGAGCCGCCGAATTCACCCGCGCCTGGCTGGACCCCGGGGTGACCTGCGTCCTCGCCGCCCGCGGCGGCTACGGCTCACAGCGGATGCTCGACCTCGTCGACTGGGCGGCGCTGCGGACGGCCGGGCCCAAGATGTTCGCCGGGTCGAGCGACGTGACGGCACTGCACCTGGCCGTGAACGTCCGCTTGGGACTGGGGACGCTGTTCTCGCCCATGCCCGCGACCACGCTGTTCGACGCGGTCGCCGCCGAACACCTGCGGCTTTCGTTGTTCGAGCCGGACTCCGTGCGGACGATCGCGTCGCCGACGTCGTCACCGCTCGTGCCGGGCACCGCGACCGGCACACTCGTCGGCGGCAACCTCGCCCTGCTGGCCGCATGCCTCGGTGCTCCGGAACAAGGCTCGGCCCGCGACGCGATCGTGGTGCTGGAGGACGTCACCGAGAGCCTCTACCGGATCGATCGGATGCTCACGCAGTTGCTCCGTTCCGGCTGGCTCGACGGCGTACGCGGCTTCGTGCTGGGTTCGTGGAAGTCCTGCGGTGAGCCCGAGGCGATCCGAGCCCTGATGCTCGACCGTCTCGGCCCCCTCGGCGTGCCCACGGCCTGGGAATTCGGCGTCGGGCACGTCCCCGCGTCGCCGACCATCCCCCTCGGTGCGCGGGCCACCCTCGACGCGGACGCGGGCACCCTTCAGGTCTTGCCATAACGGCAACGGAACTTGCGCGTTTGACCGAACCAAGGGCATCTTTCGGACATGGATTCCACACAACAGTTCTGGGAAGACTTCTATCGCGACAAAGAGCAGGTCTGGAGCGGTAAGGCGAACCCGATCCTGGTGAACGAGGTCACCTCGCTCACGCCGGGCACTGCACTCGATCTCGGCTGCGGCGAAGGCGGCGACGCCATCTGGCTCGCGCGGCAGGGTTGGCGCGTCACCGCCGTCGACATCTCGGAGGTCGCGCTCGAACGTGCTGCCGGGCACGCGGCCGAGGCCGGCGTCGAAGGCATCGTCTGGGAACGTCACGACCTGGCGAAGTCGTTCCCGGAGGGGCGCTTCGACCTCGTTTCCGCGCAGTTCTTCCACTCCCCCGTCGAGGTGGACGGCGAGCGGGACAAGGCACTCCGCCGCGCCGCCGAGGCCGTCACCCCGGGCGGCACCCTGGTGGTCGCCGGCCACGCGGGCTGGCCGACGTGGATGGAAGAGCCGCCGCACAAGCACGCCCACTTCCCGACGACGGCCGAGGTCCTCGAAACGCTGGCGCTGGCCGACGGTGAGTGGACCGTGGAGCGGCAAGACCTGATCACGCACGATTTTCCGGGACCGGAAGGACAGAACGGAACGCGTTCGGACAACGTGCTCCGCGTGCGACGCTCGGGCTAGCGCCTGGGTACCGTCACGGCATGCGGATGACGCCTGCGGAAGCCCGGTCACGGTTCGAAGGCGAGCGGATAGCGAGGCTCGCGACGACGGGCTCGGACGGCGTGCCACATCTGGTACCGGTGACGTTCGTCGTCGAAGGCGACTCGGTCACGTTCGCGATCGATCACAAGCCGAAGAGCACCACGGCCTTGCGGCGGCTGAAGAACATCGCGGAGAACCCGGTGGTCAGCTTCCTGACCGACCACTATGCCGAGCACTGGACCGGACTGTGGTGGGCCCGGGCAGACGGTGTCGCCCGAGTACTGACCGATCCCGACGAGCAGGCACTGCCGGTGCGGCTGCTGCGGGAGAAGTATCCACAGTACGAGGCGCAACCCGCTCCGCATGCCGTGGTGAGCACGCTGGTCCACTCCTGGAGTGGGTGGCGGGCTTCCTGAGCCTTCTTTTCGGCGTGGTTGCCGCCATGCGGCGACAACGCCGTCGCCGTGCCGTATAGGTCGTTATACACTTTGGTGGCCGCCACAGCGGACCGCGTCCGCAGCCCAAGTACATGAAGGCCCCCTTCCTTGCGTCTAGCGCAAGGAAGGGGGCCTTCATGTACCGAAAATCAGGAGGAGCGAGGAGCCTCGGCGGGCAGGAACTGCTCCACCGGCCTCCCCCGCCAAGCCGAGACGATGCCCAGCGGATCCGGCCGCAGCAGCGACGCGGCCGCGTACACGCTCGCCGCGACGACGCCCGCCATGAACCACCAGTCGTACAGCGCCTGCTCCCCTGTCGGGTAGTAGACCAGCGTCACGAACACCGACACCGCGACGACGACCGCGAGGTTCCGGCGGCGCCACTCGAACGCGGACAGGACCACGAAACCCCAGGTCAGGTACCACGGCAGCGAGGGCGGCGGGACGATCGCGCCGGCCAGCAGGACGATCGCCATCCGGTGGATCGCCGGGTTGCCGCCGTTGCGGGCGAGCCACCATTGGCGGCCGGCGAAGACGAACAGGCCGACCATCGCGATCGCCCGGAACACGGTGACGAACGGCGAGACCTCGACGTCGATCACCAGGTTCACCAGCGAGTAGAAGATCTCGCCGATCCCGGTCGGGAAGTTCATCCAGTTCGCGATCAGCGTCGGCGCCTTGAGGCCGGTCAGCCAGCCGAGGTTGACCGAACCGAGCGACAGCCACGTGCCCGCGACGAACACCGGCAGGAAGATCCCGACCGACGCGGCGCCCGCGCGGAAGAAGTTGACCACCTTCCGGTCGCCGGGCAGGTGGTTCGCCCACACCCAGACCAGGAACGGCAGCGCCCACGCCGCGGTGGGTTTGATCAGCATGCCGACGGTGACCAGGACGATCGCGACGACGTGTTTGCGCTCCAGCGCGGCCAGCACGCCGACGGTGAGGAAGCCCAGCATCAGCAGGTCGTTGTGCGGGCCGCCGACGAGGTGGATGACCGTCATCGGGCTGGCGATGGCGAGCCACAGGGTGATCGGCAGTTTGCCGCCGAGGTGCTTGACCAGCCTCGGCAGCGACCACAGCATCCCGACCAAGCCGATCATCAGGACCAGCCGGGTCGCGATGACACCGGCGATCATGTCGTTGCCGGTGACCGAGACGATCCCCTTGGCGACCAGCAGGAACAGCGGGCCGTACGGCGCGGGCGTGGTCTGCCACAGCGGGTGCACGTTCTGTACGACGTCCGGCAGCACGACCAGCTCGGCGGGGCCGTTGGCGTACGGGTCGAGCCCGTTGAGAAGCTGAGCGCCCTGCGCGAGGTAGGAGAACACGTCGCGGGTGAACAGCGGCGGCGAGACCAGCAGAGGCGCCATCCAGCAGGCGGCGGCGATCACGATCGGACGGCTACCGATCCGGCCTGCGAGTGCGTAGCGGCCGAGCCGGACCCACGCCCAGATGATCAGCCCGAAGCCCGTGTAGAGCATCGCGTTGGCGAGGATGCGGCCGTGGCCGTACCGGATCCACGACAACGGTCCGTGCCCCAGGATCGGGTCACGGATGAGGATGCCGCCGGCGCCGAGCGCCGCCAGCATCAGCAGCGTGCTGCCTATGGTTCCCATCGCGATGGTGCGGTACGGGAACCGGGAAGGCACCCGGAGCCGCTCGCCGAGGGAACCGGCCGAGGGCGTCTGCGGGGAGTCTGTCGTGGTCGCCATTTCGAGATTGGAGGTTACACACCGCGCCTGTGCGTGTGCGCGGCAATGGGTGTTTCCCGCGTCGGACACGGGAATCCCCTCGCTCAGCGGTCGGCCGCCGCACGCTGGGCGGTGCCACCGGGCAACGCCGCGAGCAGCGACTTCGTGTAGTCGTGTTTCGGGTCCAGCAGGACCTCTTCCACGGTACCGACCTCCACCAGTTCCCCGCGATACATCACCGCGACCCGGTCGGCGATGTTCCAGGCCAGCCCGAGGTCGTGGGTGATCACGAGCCCGGCGAGACCCAGCTCACGTCGCAGGCGCAGCAACAGTGCGAGGATCTCCCCTCGCACCGACGCGTCGAGTGAGGCCACCGGTTCGTCTGCCACGATCACGCCGGGGTCCAGCGCGAGCGCACCCGCGATGACGACCCGCTGCCGCTGCCCGCCGGACAGCTCGTGCGGGAGCCGTTCGAGGAACTTCTCCGCGGGCCGCAGTTCGGCCGCTTCGAGGGCCTTGATGACGAGCTCGTGCTCGTTCGCGGCCATTCCGTGGATGCGGGGGCCTTCCGCGACGGCCTCGTACACCGTGTGGTTCGGGTTCAGCGCGCTCGTCGGGTCCTGCAGCACGAGCTGGACCTGCCGCCGGTAGGCCTTGAGCCCGGCGCCGCCGAGCGGGACCGGTTTCCCGGCGTACCGCACCGCGCCGGAGTCGGGTTTCTGCAGCCCGAGCAGCGTCCTGGCCAGTGTCGTCTTGCCGGAGCCTGACTGGCCGACGAGTGCGACGATCTCGTCCTTCCGCACCTGGAGGCTCACCCCGGCGACGGCGTTGATCCGCTTGCCGGTTCGGTCGCGGAAGCTGACGCGCAAGTCCTCGGCCTCCAGCAGCGCGGGCTGATCACCGACGCGTTCCGGTTCCGGCGGCAACGGCGTGCTGGTGGCGGGCGCGAACCGCGACACCGGGTCGCCGACGGTCGGGAACGCGGCCGCCAGCGCCTTGCTGTGCTCGTGCCGCGGCGCGCTCATCAGCTCCGCGCTCGGCCGTTCCTCGACGATCTCGCCGTCGTACATCACCGCGATCCGACGGCAGGTCGCGGCGAGCACCGACAGGTCGTGGCTGATCATGATCAGCCCGATCCCCTGTTCGGCGACCAGCCTGCCCAGCAGGTCGAGCACCTGTGCCTGGACGACGACGTCGAGCGCGGTGGTCGGCTCGTCCGCGATGATCAGCCGCGGCGAGCAGGCCAGCGCCATCGCGATCATGACGCGCTGTTTCTGGCCGCCGGACAGCTCGTGCGGGTACGCCCCGGCGCGGCCGGGCGGCAGGTCGACCTGTTCGAGCAGTTCCTTGACCTTGGCGTTGATCTCACCGTCCGACAGCGCCTTGCCGCCGGGCGGGTGCAGGCGGATCGGCTCGGCGATCTGCTCGCCGATCCGGCGGACCGGGTTGAGCGCGTGCATCGCGCCCTGGAACACGACCGAGGCCTCGGCCCAGCGCACCGCGCGCAGCCTGCCCCACTTCATGGCCGTGACGTCTTCGCCGTCCAGCAGGATCTCTCCGCTGACCTTCGCCGACCGCGGGAGCAGCCGCAGGACGCTCATCGCGACGGTCGACTTCCCCGACCCCGACTCCCCCGCCACCCCGAGGGTGTCGCCGGGTTCGAGCACGAGGCTGACGCCGCGCACGGCGGCGACCTCACCGCTTCCGGTGGCGTAGGTGACGCCGAGGTTCTTCAGTTCCAGCAAGGAGCTCATGAGTGCTGTCCCTTCAGGCGCGGGTTCAGCACGGTCTCCAGCGCGCGTCCGACGAGGGTGAAGGCGAGAACGACCACGACGATCGCGATACCCGGCGGCAGCAGGTTCCACCAGGCGCCCTTGCTGATCGCGCCGTTGTTCAAGGCGGTCTGCAGCATGGCTCCCCAGGAGACGGTGTTCGGGTTGCCGACGCCGAGGAACGCCAGCGTCGCGTCCGCGATGACCGCGTTGCCCACGACGAGCGTGGTGTTGGCCAGCACGAGCGGCATCACGCCGGGAAGGACGTGCTTGCCGACGATGTGCAGGTGACCGCCGCCGAGCGCTTTCGCGCGCTCGATGTACGGGCGGCCCTCGATCGTCAGGGTCTGCGCGCGGACCAGGCGCGCGGTGCTGGGCCAGGCGGTGACGCCGATGGCGATGATCACCGTCATCGTGCCCTGATCCAGCACCGAGGCGAGCGCCACGGCGAGGACGAGCGACGGCAGCACCAGGAAGAAGTCCGTGAACCGCAGCAACAGCCCGGACAGCCAGCCGCCGAAATGCGCGGCCGCGATCCCGATGACGGTGCCGATCAGCACCGAGAGGAATGCCGCCGAGAAGCCGGTGAGCAGCGAGATCCGCGCGCCCCAGAACGTCATCAGCAGCACCGAACGGCCGTCGATGTCGGTGCCCAGCCAGAACTCGCCGCTGGGCGGTTCCAGCGAACTGCCTTCGGCCTTGGTGACGTCGAGGCCGGACTCGTCCGAGATCACCGGCGCGAGGATGGCCAGCAGCGTGATGAGGCCGAGGAAGGCCAGTCCGAAGACACCCGCCTTGTTCGTCGTGAACTCGTGCCAGCGCTTCGCCACCGACTCACGGCGGCGGCGCCAGACGATCGAACCGGGTTTTTCCGCTGTGGTCATGCCGTCCGCACCCTGGGGTCGAGCACGCGGTAGAGCAACTCCGCGAGCAGGTTCATCAGCACCACCGCACCCGCGAGGGTGACGAAGACTCCTTGCAGGACAGGCAGATCAGGCCCGCGGAGCGCTTCGTAGAGCAGCTGCCCGAGCCCCGGCCAGCTGAACACGGCCTCCACCGAGACCGCACCCGAGACGACCATCCCGAACTGCATGAAGACCAGCGTCACCGTCGGCAGCAGGGCGTTGGGCACGGCGTGCCGCTTGCGGACGAGGTCGTCGCGCAGCCCCTTGGCCCGCGCGGTGGTGAGGTAGTCCGAATTCATCTCGCCGATCAGGGACGACCGCATGACCAGCATGTACTGCGCGTAGAACACCACCAGCAGGGTCACGCACGGCAGCACCAGATGGTGGAGAACGTCGAGCCCTTCGCTGAAGAAGCCCGGCGCGACATCCGGGGAATGCATGCCACGGCTCGGGAAGAGACCATTGCTGGCCACCAGCAACATGAGCCCGAGCCAGAACTGCGGTACCGACCACAGCGTCAGCGCGAGTCCTGTTTGGACCTTGTCGAACCTGCTCCCCCGGCGCCAGCCCGCGCGGATGCCGAGCCACAGGCCGAGCATCACCGCGAGCACGGTCGCGCTGCCGACGAGCAGGATCGTCGGCCACAACCGCTCGCCGACCATGTCGAAGACCGGGCGCCGCTGCAGGTACGAGACCCCCATGTCGCCCTGGAGCAGGCCGACGACGTAGTCCCAGAACTGTTGCAGCAGCGGCTTGTCGACGCCCATCTGCTCGCGCAGCTCGGCCATCATCTTCGGGTCGGTCGGCCGGTCGCGGACCATGAACCGCACGGGATCGCCGGGCAGTGTCCGGAACAGGAAGAATCCCAGCACGACGACGAGCGCGAGGCTCGCCAGCGCGCCGCCGATCTTGGAGAGCACGAACCGGGCGGTGCCGGTCCCGCCCCGGCGCTCGTCGGGATCGACGAGCGCCGGGGTCTGGCCGAGGGAACTGAGTGCTTCGGTCAACGAGCTCTACTCCCGGTCGTCGGCCGACTTGCCGCGCCGCCCGAGCAGCACGCCACCGCCGACGAGCACCACGAGCACGACCGCGCCGATGCCGATCCACAGTCCGGTGTTGCCGCCTTCCTCCGCGCCCGGTGCTGCCGCGTCGGCCGGAGTGGCGCCGTAAACGCCCCAGTAGCCGGACTGCTCGAGGATCGCGCCGTCGGGCTGCGGCTGCTTGGTGAACGAGGCGAACTTGTCCGAGCGGTAGGCCTCGAGCACGTTGTCGTAGTCCAGGACGACGTCGACGTACTCGCCCGCCAGCACGGCCTGGGCCTGCTTGACGAGCTCGGCGCGCTTGGCCGGATCGAACTCGGTCAGCTGCTTCTTGTACAGGTCTTCGTAGCGCGGGTCGCAGAAGAACGTCGCCGAGCTGCCGCCGTTGCCCTCCGCGTTCGGGCGGCCGGCGCAGGTGTTCAGGCTCAGTGCGTAATCCGGGTCGGGCGAGGTGCCGTAGCCGGAGATGGCGAGATCGTAGTTGCCCGCGGTGGTGCGGTCGTCCAGTTCGTCGTCGGAGACGAGTTCCTGCTTGACGCCGATGCCGGCGTCCTTGAGCCAGCCGGTGAGGAACTGCGCGACACGCTGGTCGAACGGCCGGTTCGCGTGGCCGGCGAGGCGGAACTCCAGCTTCGCGCCGCCGGGGGCGACGCGGATGCCGTCCGCTCCCTTGGCGTAGCCCGCCTGGTCGAGCGTGGCGTTCGCGGCGGCGATGTCGAACTTGGTCTTTTCGGCGTCGGACGGGGTCCAGGTGTAGGCCTTGTAGATCGCCGGCACGACACCGGTCCCGGCCTGGCCGTAGCCGTTCATCACCTTTTCGACGATGGTCTGGGTGTCGACGGCCTGCGCGATCGCCTTGCGGACGCGGAGATCCTTCAGGATCGGGTTCCCGTCACCGATCGGCTGGTCGAGGACGTTCTTGACGCCGAAGTTGATGATGAGCTCGTTGTACCGGCGGCCCGGCGCCTTGTTCGTGGTGATGTTCTTCTCGCCCTTGAGCGCGTCGAACTGCGTCGGCGTGAGCCGGTTGATGACGTCGACCTCACCCTGCTTCAGCGCGTTGACCGCGGCCTCGGCGTCCTTGAACTGCAGCAGCTGCAACTCGTCGACCTTGGGCGCGCCACGCCAGTAGTCCTTGTTCGCCTTGAACTTCACGAACTCGTTCTTCTTGTACTCGGTCAGCAGATACGGTCCGCTGCCGACGCCGACGACGGCCATCTCGTCGGTCGAGGGGGCGTTGAGATCCTTGATCGGCTCCCAGATGTGCTTGGGCACGATCGGGACGTCGAGTGAGGTCACGCTCGCCTGCGGGGCCTTGGTCTTGATGACGAGCGTCTTGTCGTCCGGCGCAGAAACCGACTCGAAGTTGGTGACGTAGCTGCCGTTCGCGGTGCGGGCGTTCTCGTCGTCGAGCATTCGCTGGAAGGTGTACGCGGGGTCCTGCGCGGTGATCGGCTTGCCGTCGGACCACTTCATCCCCTGACGGATGGCGAAGGTCCAGGTGAGCTTGTCGTCCGAGGTCTTCCAGGACTCGGCGATGCCACCCGTGGGCTGGGTGTCCTCGGCCGAAGGCAGGGTGAGGAACTCGTAGTTGAACCGGCCGACCTGCGTCGACGCCGCCAGCTGGGCGGTGAAGGGATTCAGGTGGTCGATGCCGGTCGTGAGCGCCACCCGGAGGACCTTGCCCTGCTGCTGTGCCGCCGCGACGGGCACGAAAGGCACCGTCGCGACCGCCGAAGCGGCAAGGACCGCGACTACGCGAAGACCGCGTAGTCGCTTCGGAAAACGCTCAGTGCGCACGAAGACCACCCCATCGAAACTCGCTGTAACCCAACCCCCGAGGCGGAAAAGTAACCACATATCGCGGTAACCGCGCAATGACTCGCCAACACCGATCGTGCACGGCGGATGCCGTCGCGTGGTCGACAGCTACTTTACGTCTCGTCGACGTTGCGGTGAGTCACCGTTTCGGCGCGCGAGACGGCACCACGTGCAGTGTCCTGGGTATTCAAGGGAAGCGTGCTTGCAGAACGCTTGCGCCCGATGATGCTCAATCGATACGTGCGACGAAGTGCGAGCAAAGCGATTCGTCACCTGCTTGCGGTACTTGCGTGCGCAACCATCGCAAGCAGGTGACGAATTGCGGGGCGTCAGCCGACGGGGACCTCACGCCGCCGCGCGGTGGCGGCGGCCGCGTAGAGCCACGCGAACAGCATCCACATGCCGGCGAAGATGAGCCCGACGGTCACGTACGCGACGGTCCACAGCACGGCGGGCGTCTCCGACTTCCGTTCCCGTTGCAGGAACTCGATCTCGGACATGAACGGGCGGGTACCGGACGCCGCGTCGATCGCCGGGGCGTCCGCGGCCGGGTCGGCGGGCGCGTAGATCGGGGCGAGCCCCATCACCCGGTTCGGGACGTGCACACGGATCCCGGTCTTCCACTGACCGAACACCGGCAGCGGCTGGGTCGTGCGATACACCCCGTCGCCGATCTTCTCCAGCGGCGCGGTGAAGAAGTCGCCGCCCTGCCAAGCGAAACCGTTCAGCCACACGGCGTCGTCGGCGAGGTCGGGACGGGAGATCGTGACGGTCGCGTCGACCCAGCGGGGCGTGCCACCGCCGTGCGGATTCGAGATCGGCAGCCCGGCCGCGGCTTCGCTCAGCCGGACGTCGGCGCTGAATCCGGCTTCCGGATCCTGCGGGACGGCGACGGCCGACATCAGGGCGACCGCGCCCAGCGCGCCGACGAGTCCGACGGTGTGCCGGGGCCCTGCCGCGGGCACCAACGTCGCCGTCTCCTCCACCCGCTGGTACTGCCAGACACCGATGAAGGCACCCGCCAGTGCGGCGCCGGTCCCGAACAGGACGAACAACGGCAAATGGGCCGTCGGCCAAGGGTTCGGCATCAGCCACTGGGTGAACGCCGCCTCGGCGAGCATCCCGGCCGTCCCCACGAGCAGACCGGCGACAGCGGCGAAGGTGTAGCCCTGACGGCTCCGCATCGCCAGCGCGACGACCTCGATGATCACCGCTTCGGCGACGTACGGCAGCAATGAGGCCACATGCAGATCGGCGAACAGCGGGATGACGGTGAACGAAGCACGGGAGGCGAGGAAGACAGCGAGGACGATCAGCGCGCCGCCGGGTCCCCAGGACAGCCGCCCGTAGGTCAGCGTCCAGGCGCCGATCAGGCCGACGAGCACGACCTGCGACAGCATCGGGAACTGCGGGACGCCGAGGTCGAACTCCATGAGGAACGCCGAAGCACCCATCATCCAGGCACCGGCGAGCACCGGGCCGAGCAGACGCACGACCGGTCCGGTCGCGCCGACCTGTCGCGCTTCGCCGAGCAGCAATTGCAACCCCAGCACCACGCAGACGCCGCCACCGATCATCAGGACGTGCGTCGGCCCCCATTCGGTGACGTCCTGGCCGAACAGGCGGTGCCAGACGTCGTCGAGCGGGAATCCCGCGATGCCGACCAGCCCGGTCGCCATCATCTGGATGGACCCCATCGGCGCCCGCCAGTGCGGGCCGATCTTGAACGTGCGCTTGGGCAGGTCCTTCGTCGCCAGTGTCGCGCTGAGCACGCCGCTGGCGAAGATGCCCATCAGTCCGAAGTAGATCGGGAAGTGCGAGGGGTTCGCGAGCGGGCCTTCGTCACGGCCGAGCTCCATGTGGATCGGCACGTCCCAATAGACGCCGATCAGCGCCGACATCCCGGAGAGGAACGCGACGAACATCGGCAGCGCCGCCCAGCGCGGCAGACCGCTGAAGTCACCCATCCAGTCGGCGACGCGGCCGATGACGGTCCGCTTCCCCGCGCGTTCGCGGAGCACGAAAAGGGCCAAGGGCAGGAAGACCGCGGTGAACATCAGGCCCGCGATGACGATCTGCCCGAATTGCGCGCCGCCGGCAGGCGGGCTCTCCTGAGCCATGAACACCGTTCTCGCCTTCCTGCTAACCTAAGTAACTGTTACCTTGGGGTAACACGATAGAGGCATGGTTCCGGCCAGGCAAGCCGGGGCGTACGACTTGGAGGAACCTCGATGCGGAGGATCGGCGGGATCTGCGGGATCACCGTGGCCGCGCTGCTGGCTGCGACCGGCTGTTCGGGATCGACCGGTTCCGAGCCGTCGCCGGGCACCGGCACCCGGACCGTGAAGTTCTCGATCACCGAGGGCAAGCGCACGGCGGGCCCGGAGGAGGTCGCGGTGCGGACCGGCGAGAACGTCGCGCTCGAGGTCACCTCCGATCAGGCGGACGAACTGCACGTCCACGGTTACGACAAGGCCGCACAGCTGGCCCCCGGGGTTCCGGGGACGGTCTCCTTCACCGCGAACATCGACGGGATCTTCGAGGTGGAACTGCACAGAAGCGGCGCGGCGGTGACCAAGCTCCGGGTGAGCGGATGATCCTGGCGCACGGCCTCGGCGGCCGGTCCGATCTGCCGGTGCCGCTGTGGCTCGCGCTCTACGCGGGAGCGGCGGCCGTCGTCGTCTCCTTCTTCGCGCTCACTGTGTTCTGGAAGGAACCAAAGCTCCGCGGCGACGACGCCGGCCGCGCACTCCCCCTCCCCCTGCAGCGGTTCGTCGACAGCACGTTCTCGCGGGTCGCGTCACGCGTGGCCGGCGCGGTGCTGTTCGCGGGTTTCCTCGCGATGGCGTGGGCCGGTCCCGGCAGTTCGGCCGACAACCCGGCTCCAGCATGGTTCTACGTCTGGTTCTGGGTGGGACTGGTTCCGCTTTCGCTCCTGTTCGGCCCGGTCTGGCGGCGATTGAATCCACTGAGGACGGTCGCGTCGCTGATCCCCGCGCGGCATCGCGAACTCCCGGACCGGCTGGGCTACCTGCCCGCGATCGTCGGCCTCCTGGCGTTTCTCTGGCTGGAACTGGTGTTCCCGCATTCGGATTCGCCGCGCGCGATCGCCCTTTTCTGCACCGTGTATGCCGTTATACACATTGCTCTCGGCGTGGTCTACGGCCCGCGATGGTTCGACCGCGGTGACGCTTTCGAGGTCTACGCGCGCCTGATCGCGGCCTTGTCCCCGTTCGGCAGGCGCGCCGACGGACGGCTAGTGGTCCGGAATCCGCTGGACGGGCTGGTCACCGTCTCCCCCGCGCCCTGGTTGACCGCGCTGGTACTGGTGGTGCTCGGCTCGACGGCGTTCGACGGCCTGACCCGGCTCCCGTTCTGGACTTCGCTGGACGCCGGCGTCCTCGGGGGTACCGCCGGGCTCGCGGCCTGTATCGCGCTCACGTACGGCGCCTACGCGGGCGCGATCAGCCTGACCAGACCGTATCTGCGCCGGGGTTTCGACCCGTATCCCGCGTTCGCGCCGTCGCTGATCCCGATCATGGTCGGCTACACGGTCGCGCATTACTTCTCGTTCGCCGTGTTCTCCGGGCAGCAGGGCTTCGGCCGTGCGATCGACTACACGGTCGTCTCGACCGGCGTGATCGCGCTGGTGCAGATCGCCGGAATCGTCGCGGGGCACGTGCTGGCCGTAACCTCGGCGCATGACCGTTCCGTCGGCGTGCTGCGCGCGAACTACGTCAAAGTGGGCCAGTACCCCATGCTGGCGCTGATGATCGGCTACACCGCGCTCGGGATCGCACTGGTGTCCGGCTCATGACCATCGCGGCGCGGGTGATGATGATGCACCAGGGCGGCTGGGACGAGATCCTCATCTTCGTCGGCCCCGTGGTGATCATCGGGCTGCTCATCTACGTCGCGCGCAAACAGGTCCCGACGACGCCCGAAGAGGACGACGACTAGGCCGTGTCCTGTGAGTACCGCCTGGCGTGCTGACCTGCGGAAAGGAAGCGGGGGACCTTTGGTGTCACGGGAAGGGGTGTGTGGATATAGGGACGTTGAGTGTCCCTATATCCACACGGTCACCACGCGGGGACCACGAACATGACTTGCAGGAAACGGCCTAGCGCGCGTTTCATAAGCCAAGTTCGCGGTCTTCGCGCCCAAGCGTGGTTCCGGACTGGCCGACAGGAGTCAGCTGCGCTCTGAGTGTCCACAAGAGACGCTTTCCAGCGACGAAATGTCTACTTTAAGGCATATGCCCCTTGAGGCAATGGGGGTCGTGAGTGGCAAGTAGCGTTCTAACCCTCTTTACCGCTCACGACCCCTCGCCACACCGCACAACTCGCCCAACTCGGACACTGACACCTCGGAAAATGTCCCTAATGGACAGTCAGGAAGGCGTCTCTTCGGCCAGTCCCGCCCCAGCCGCCAACTCCGGCCACGACACGTTTGACTTACCCCTCAATAGGAAACGGCCTAGTCACGAAACCGATCCGTCGCCGCCAGCAACGCGGCCAGGATGCCGGGTTCGTCGTACACGTGCCCGGCATCCGGCACGATCACCAGTTCCGAATCCGGCCATGCCTTGTGCAGGTCCCACGCGGAGACCATGGGCGTGGCAAGGTCGTACCGCCCCTGCACGATCACGCCGGGTATGTCCTTCAAGGTGGCGGCGTCCCGGATCAGCCGTCCTTCTTCGAGCCACCCGTTGTTCACGAAGTAGTGGTTCTCGATCCGCGCGAACGCCAGTGCGAATTCCGGCGAGGCGAATTCCGCCACCAGTTCGGGCCTGGGAAGCAGCGTCGTCGTCGCGGCCTCCCAGGTGCTCCACGCGACAGCGGCCGGCCCGTGCACCCGGGGGTCGGGGTCGGCGAGCAGCTTCGCGTACCGCTCGACGGGATCCCCGTCGAGCTCCGCGATCGGCGCCATGAACTTCTCCCACAAGTCCGGAAAAACGTTCGCCGCGCCACCCCGGTAGTACCAATTCAATTCGGACGAACGCAGCGTGAAGACCCCGCGCAGCACCAACTCCGACACGCGTTCAGGGTGCTTCTCGGCATACGCCAGCGCCAACGTCGATCCCCATGACCCGCCGAACACCTGCCACCGCGAGATGCCCAGCGACTGCCGCAGTCGCTCGATGTCCTCGACGAGATGCCAGGTCGTGTTCAACGAAAGATCGCCCGACGCGGAGGCGTGCGGCAACGACCGTCCGCAGCCGCGCTGGTCGAACAGGACGATCCGATAGGCGGCCGGGTCGAACAGCCGGCGGTGCGACGGTGAGCAGCCGCCGCCAGGGCCGCCGTGCAGGAAAACCACGGGCTTGCCGTCAGGGTTGCCGCATTCCTCCCAGTACACGAGGTTGCCGTCACCGGTGTTCAGGTGGCCTGAAGTGTAGGGCTCGATCTCCGGGTACATGCCGCCTATCGTCGGACACCTAGCGCAGCTCACGGACGAGACGAGGCTTCAGACACACCCTCAGCCGTGTTGGCCGGGCTTGCCACCGAGAAGCAACGCCCCCGCCAGCTCGGTGACCTCGTCCCTGGTGCGGCCGTTGTGGTCGGCGGCCATGAAGTGCTTGCCGATCAGGAGCGAGAACGCGAGCAGGCACCGGGCTTCGACCTCGTCCTCGTCGGCGAAGATCTCGCGCATGAGGGAACGCAGGTAATCCATCCGCTGGTTGTCGACCCGCCGGAGCCGCTCGGCCACCGTCTGGTCGCGCCGGGCCCAATCCCTGATCGCGAGGTCGATCGGCAGCAGCCGGTCCGCGGCGAGCAGTCCGGCTCGCCGGATCTTGGCCCTGGCGTCGCCGCCTTCGCGCTCGACGCTCTCGAACAGCAGGTCGGTGCTCATCCGCTCCCAGGTGACGAGCATTTCCTCCAGCAGCGTGCCCCGATCGGCGAAATGGCCGTAGAACCCGCCTTTCGTGACGCCGAGCGCTTTCGCGAGCGCCTCGACACGGACGGCGCCGGGACCTCCGGCGGCGAGGGCGTGCAGTCCCGCGTCGATCCAGGCGCTCGGCGGGGTCCGGATTTCGGCGGCCATGCGATCACCGTATCTCCCGTCACTCCGGCACCACGACGACGATATATACGCTACCGTATAGATGGCGGAAGTTCACTGGGAGGAACAACGACGATGACTGTCGGATTCGTGGCCACGCACTACCCGCACACCGATCATCACGACGATTTCGTCTCGCGCGTCCAGCGAGTCGCCACCGTCCTGCGCTCCACTCCGGGCTGCCTCGCAGCCGAATGCTGGGTGACCGCCGCCGGAGACGCCGTGGTCTCGATCGTGCGGTGGGAATCCGAGGCGGCACAGGCGGCCTCGATGCAAGCTCTGGGCTCGGCGGACGTGGACGTCGCCTTCGACGACCGCGAAGTCCGGCCGCGCGAGATCGTCCAACTGGTGTCGGCATGAAACTCGCGAACACGGCGCACACGACCCACTCCTGGCGGATCCACGAAATCGCCGGGGACTTCGACCTCGAAGACGTCTGGGCACTGGAAACACCCGGCGGTCCGGACGACTTCGCCAAGCTGGTGAAGCAGTTCTCGTCGGGCGATTTCCCGAACGGGGCGCCACTGCCCGTCCGGGCGTTGTGGGCGCTGCGCTGGAAACTCGGCGGACTGTTCGGCCTGGACAAGCGGACTTCCGGCCTCGACACCCGGGTGGGATCACTCCGCGCCAAACTGCCGGGAGACCTCCGCGACACACCGACCGGGCCGGACGAAGACTGGTCGCCGTTCACTCCGGTGTATCGGCTCGAAGACGAATTCGCCGCCGAAATGGCGAACGGGACCATGCACGGCGTCCTGCACATCGCGTGGGTCGAAGACGGGCGGGGCGGGTATCGCGGTCAGATGGCGGTGCTGGTCAAACCCAACGGCCTGTTCGGCCGGGTGTACATGGGATTCATCAAGCCGTTCCGGTACCTGATCATCTACCCGGCGCTGATGCGGATGATCGCGCGGGAATGGCGGAACCGCGGTTAGCGAAGGTCCGTGAAGGCCTCCTTGAAGGACCCTGCGTCCCTCAAGGAGGCCTTCACGGACAGCCGAACCGCGTCATCGCCTGCTGCTCCGCACGAGCGTCATGTCCTTCTCCCGCACCGGTTCCCGGCAGTGCGCGCAGACGGTCTCCGGTGCGAGGACCTCGCCGCACGAATGGCGCCACACCGTCGGCGGCGGCCCGTCCGTGACGTACCGGTCGCCCCACGCCATGAGGTTCAGCAGCACGTGGTTGAGCGCGTGCCCCGCCTCGGTGAGCACGTACTCGTAGCGCGGCGGATGCTCCTCGTAGAGCCGTTTTTCGAGGATTCCCGCCTCGACGAGCTTGCGCAGCCGCGCGGTCAGGATGTCCCGGCTCGCCCCGGTGTTGCGGACGATCTGGTCGAACCGCCGCGCCCCGAAGAACACCTCGCGCAGCGCGAGCAGGCTCCAGCGCTCCCCGATCACCTCCATCGCGTTGGCGATCGAGCAGTCCCTCGGTCCTTCGGTCATGCGACCAGCGTAAACCCAGTGAGTCTTGATTTCCAACCCACTCGGTGCCAGAGTGAGTTGGAGATTCCAACTCACTCTGGAGGCAACCGTGCACGACGCGGTCATCGTCGACGCCGTCCGTACCCCGATCGGCAAGGGCAAGCCCGGTGGCGCCCTGAACGGGGTCCATCCCGTCCAGTTGCTCGCCCACACGGTGCGCGCGCTCGTCCAGCGCAACGGCCTCGACCCGGCGCTGATCGACGACGTCATCGGCGGCGCGGTCGACCAGGTCGGCGAACAGGCCCAGAACGTCACGCGGTGGGCCGCACTCGCGGCCGGGCTGCCGGAGTCCGTGCCCGCGACCACCGTCGACCGGCAGTGCGGGAGCAGCCAGCAGGCCGTGCACTTCGCCGCGCAGGGCGTGATGGCCGGCGCGTACGACGTCGTCATCGCCTGCGGTGTCGAATCCATGAGCCGCGTCCCGATGTGGTCGAACGTGCTGCCCGGCACCGATCCGCTCGGCCCCGGCGTCGCCGAGCGTTATCCGGAAGGCCTGGTGCCGCAAGGGATCAGTGCCGAACTCATCGCCGCGAAGTGGTCGCTCAGCCGCGACGCGATGGACGAGTTCGCGGTGTCCTCGCACCGGAAGGCGGCGCGGGCGCACGCGCTCGGCCGGTTCGCGAGCCAGATCGTGCCGATCGAAACCCCGTCGGGCCTGGTCTCCACCGACGAGTCCGTCCGGCCGGGCACCGACCTCGAAACGCTGGCCAAGCTGCGCCCCGCGTTCCAGGACGAAGGGATCTCCGAAAGATTCCCGCAGATCGACTGGTCGGTGACCGCGGGCAACAGCAGCCCGATCAACGACGGCGCCTCCGCCGTGCTCATCACCTCCAGCGAGACCGCCGCCAGACTGGGCCTGCGGCCGCGCGCCCGGCTGCACAGTTTCGCCGTCACCGGCTCCGACCCGCTGCTCATGCTCACCGGCGTCATCCCGGCGACGGAGAAGGTGCTGCGGCGCGCCGGGCTGCGCCTCGCGGACATCGACCTGTTCGAGATCAACGAGGCGTTCGCCAGTGTCGTGCTGGCGTGGCAGCAGGAGACCGGGGCCGACCCGGCCAAGGTCAACGTCCACGGCGGCGCGATCGCACTGGGGCATCCGCTCGGCGCGAGCGGGACCCGGCTGATGGGCACGCTGGTCAACGCGCTGCACCACCACGGCGCCCGCTACGGCCTGCAGGCGATGTGCGAAGGCGGCGGCCAGGCCAACGCGACCATCCTGGAGGCGTTGTGACCGACCGGCTTCCCAAGAAACTGGCGAGCCATCCGTCGGTACGGGCGGTGCTCGCCAAACCGCGGGACAAGCCGTCACCGGTGATCGACGCCGGCTGGCTCAAGGAGATCTGCCTCGCCGCCGGTGCCGACGACGCGGCGGCCGTCCCGCTCGACCATCCGGATCTTGCGGGCGAACGTGAACACGTCCTGCGCGCGCTCCCCGGCACCAAAACCCTGGTCTCGCTCGTGGTGCGGATGAACCGCGACGACGTCCGCTCCCCCGCCCGCAGCGTCGCCAACCAGGAGTTCCACCGTGGCGGCGAGATCATCAACGAGGCCGGGCACACGATCGTCCGGACACTGCAGGACGCCGGATACCGCGCGATCAACCCGTCGGCGACGTTCCCGATGGAGATGGAGCACTATCCCGGCCGGATCTGGGTGGTCGCGCACAAGACCGTCGCCGTCGCGGCCGGACTCGGCGCCATGGGGCTGCACCGCAACGTGATCCACCCGAAGTTCGGCAACTTCGTGCTCCTCGCGACGTTGCTCGTCGACGCCGAGGTGTCCGGCCACGGCGAGCCCCTCGACTACAACCCCTGCCTGGAGTGCAAGCTGTGCGTCGCGGCTTGCCCGATCGGGGCGATCTCGAAGACCGGCGAGTTCGACTTCCTAGCCTGCTCGACGCACAACTATCGCGAGTTCATGAGCGGCTTCACCGACTGGGCGCAGACCGTGGCCGACAGCGAGGACGCCGCCGACTTCCGGTCCAGGGTGACCGACTCGGAGAACGTGTCGATGTGGCAGAGCCTTGCGTTCAAGCCGAACTACAAGGCCGCGTACTGCATGGCCGTCTGCCCGGCGGGTGAAGACGTGCTCGGACCGTACCTCGACGACCGCCGCGGGTTCCTCGGCACCGTGGTGAAACCGTTGCAGGACAAGGTGGAGACGCTGTACGTACGAGAGGGTTCGGCCGCGAAGGCCTACGCCGAACGCCGGTTCCCGCACAAGCCGGTGAAGGAGGTCGACGGCGGCTACCCGCGGCGGTAGGGCCGCCCCTACCTCGCGCTCGGGGGCCTGTCCCCTGTCCGGTGACGGCAGGTCTCCCTAACCTGGCGGCAAAGCCTGGGGAGGACCTTCCACATGATCGCGACCAAGCTGGCGTTCTCGTCGCTCCGCCGTCGTACCACCGGATTCATCGCGAGTTTCGTCGCGCTGTTCTTCGGCGCCACGATTCTGATGACGTTCGCGTCCCTTCTGGACACTCGCACCGCCGCCGGACCGGAGACCGCGAAGACGCTGCTGATCATGGCGAGCGTCGTCGGTGGCTGGAGCCTGGTGATCGTCCTGTTCGCGACGCTTTCGACGCTCTCTCTGCTGATCCGTCAACGCGCCCCGGAGCTGGCGTTGCTGAAGAGTGTCGGCGCGACGCCGTCCCAGATCGGCCGGATGATCGTCGGTGAAGCGGCGGCCGTCGCGGTCCTCGCCGCGGCCACGGCCGTCGTGCCGTCGGTCTTCGCCGGACGGTGGCTGGTCGCGCTGCTCGGTGACACGGGCCGCGTACCGGCCGGGCTCGAGGCGCGGTTCGGCCCGATCGCGGTCTCGATGGGCACCGGCATCACGCTTCTCGCGGCGCTGGTGGCAGGGACGGTCGCCGCGCGACAGGTGACCCGGCGCGGAGCGGTGGAGGCGATCCGCGAGGCGGGCGTCGACACCCGGCCGACCAGCCGGCTCCGGGTGGTCGGCGCCACGATCGTGCTGGCCGCCGGGCTCGGCTTCGGCGTGGTGACGATGACCGTGTTCACCGGGACGGAACCCGCGCTGATGGCGGTCGGCGGCCAGGGCGCGATCCTCGCCGCGATCGGGTTGGCACTCCTGGCCCCCACGCTGCTCGGCCCGATCGCAGCCGTGCTGGCCGCTCCGCTGCGACGCGCGGGCGTCAGCGGTCACCTCACGGCGGCGCACCTTCGTGTCCGAAGCCGCCAAATGGCCGGTGTGCTGGTGCCGATCATCCTGTTCACCGGGATCGCGACCGGGACGCTGTACATGCAGGCCATCGAGAACGCCGCCGTCACCGCACCGGTCGAGATCGCGAGCAGTATCGAGACCCTGAACTACGTCGTCGTCGGCATGATCGCGCTGTTCGCCGCCGTGATGCTGGTGAACACCGTTGTGGCCGCGATCGCCGGACGCCGCCGGGAGTTCGGTCAACAGCGGCTCATCGGTTCGACACCGTCGCAGGTCCTGCGGCTCGTCGGCACCGAAGGCATCGTCCTGGCGGCGGTCGGCGTGCTGTTCGGCTCGCTCGCCGCGGCCGTCACCGTGATCCCCTACAGCGTCGCCAGGACCGGCGGTCCCGTACCGGACGCGACGATCGGCGCCTATCTCGTCATCGTCGCCGTCGCGGTGACCCTGACCCTCGGTTCGCACCTGGGCGCGGCGGCGACGGCGATGCGCGCCCCGGCGATCAGAGCCGTCGCCCGCGGCTGAAGGGCTGTCACATCTCCGCTCCCCCACGCGTCAGGGTTACGACTGATCGATGAAGGATGGGGACCGTGGACGAACACGACTGGCTGGCACGACGCTTCGAGGGGCATCGGACGCATCTGAGGGCGGTGGCGTACCGGATGCTCGGTTCGCTCAGCGAAGCGGACGACGCCGTGCAAGAGGCCTGGTTGCGGCTGAGCCGGTCGGAGTCCGGTGACGTGGACAATCTCGGCGGCTGGCTGACCACCGTCGTCGGCCGGATCTGCCTCGACATGCTGCGCTCACGCAAGTCACGGCGCGAAGACCCGGTCGGCGCGCAGCTCCCCGACCCGATCATCGGCCGTGAGGACGGGATCGACCCGGAACACCAGGCCCTGCTGGCGGACTCGGTCGGCTTGGCGCTCCTGGTCGTCCTCGACACCCTGGACCCCGCCGAACGGCTCGCGTTCGTGCTGCACGACATGTTCGCCCTGCCGTTCGACGAGATCGCGCCGATCGTGGGCCGGTCCTCCGCGGCGACCCGGCAGCTCGCCAGCCGCGCGCGCCGCCGCCTGCAGGGCTCACCGACGGTCCCGGACGCGGACCTGAGCCGTCAGCGGGCAGTCGTCGACGCGTTCTTCGCGGCCGCGCGGGACGGCGATTTCGACGCGCTGGTCTCGGTGCTCGACCCGGACGTCATCCTCCGTGCCGAAGGCGGCGCGGCCCCGGCCGGTGCCACGCGTTTCGTACGCGGCGCGGCCACGGTCGCGAGCCAGGCGCTCATGTTCCGGTCGACGGGCGCCGGTGGGGTACCGCGCCCCGCCCTGGTCAACGGCGCGGCCGGGATGGTCGTCACCAAGGACGGCGTCCCGACCACGGTCTTCGCCTTCACCGTCGTGGACGGGAAGATCGCGGCGATCGAGATCCTCGCCGACCCGGACCGCCTCGCCGCGCTGGACTTCGAACCGCTCGGCTGAAATGTCAGGAAGGGGTCGTCCAGGACATTTCTTGTCCTGAACGACCCCTTTCCTGACATGCGCGCTGCCGGGATCAGGAGGTCGGGAAGTTGTCCGCGGTGCGGATGCGGTCCCGGATCCAGACGCCGGCGGGCTTCAGCGGAGCCGTGCCGGTGAACGAGCTGCCCGAGCAGGTGCCCGGCTTGAACACCGCGCCCGAACGGCTGTCGTCGGAGAAGTTCCAGTTGGTCCAGCTGATCTTCTTCGACGCCAGGAAGTCCAGGTACTTCTGGGAGTTGGTGAAGTCGTTCCCGCCGTCACCGCTGGCGGTCTGGGTGCCGAACTCGGTCACGAACAGCGGGATCTTGCTCGCGGCCCGGCTCAGCGCGTTGAAGTACTCGGTTTTGTGCGACGCCGCGTAGAAGTGGAACGTGTACATGAAGTTGGTGGCGCGCACCGGGTTGTTGATGATGTCGGTCTCGTTGCGGCCGTCGGAGATGCCGAGCGAGCCCCAGCCGTGGGTGCCCACGAGCACGACGCCGTCGGAGTCCTGGGCGCGGATGACCGGGATCATCTGCTCCGCGTAGCTGCGGACGCGGTCCCAGCTGACGTTGTTGGGCTCGTTGGCGATGTCGTAGATGATGTTGGTCTTGTCCTTGTGCCGCTGGGCGATCTCGGTGAAGAACGTCTTGGCGCGGCTCAGGTTCGCGTTCGGATCGCCGGGCGTGAGCTGATGCCAGTCGACCAGGGCGTACATCCCGCGTTTGGTGGCTTCCTCGATGTACCCGTGCACCATGTCGGTGAACTTGCGCGGGTTGGTCTCGTAGCCGCCTTCCTGGATGTACATCGAGATCCGGAGGACGTCGGCCTTCCAGTCGTTGGCCAGCGCGTCGAGCGAAGCGGTCTTCACGCACTGACTGAACCACTGGATCCCGTGGGTGCTCATGCCACGGAGCTGGATCGGCTTGCCGGCGGAGTTGCAGAGCTGGAGACCGCAGACCTTCAGCTGTCCGTTGATCGCCGCCGGGCTGCCCGGCGGCAGCGCGGCGGCTGCCTGCGTTGCGGGTGCTGTGCCGGTCTCGGTCGCCATCGAGGTACTCGCGGCGGCGACCGGCGCCAGCAGTCCGGCGGCCAGTGCGGCCGTCACCCGGAGACGGATCTTGTCCCAACGCATTCGGCTTCTCCTCTCGCGTCGACGGCGCCGTCGTTGGCGCGCCGACGGTCAGGGCGGCGGGATTAAATAGGAAACTTTCCTTACTATTGGAAAGTAAAGGAGAGATTACCCACGGGATCGACGGACGGTCAAGACTTGACCACCCACTGTTTCGACAAGCTCCGGCATGATCGGAGCGTGACCACCATCGTGGCCTTCCACGCCCACCCGGACGACGAAGCACTGCTGACCGGCGGCACCCTCGCCCGCGCCGCCGCGGAGGGGCACCGAGTCGTACTCGTGGTCGCCACCATCGGCATGAAAGGCCCGGCCCCATCGCGCCGGGCCGAACTCGAAGCGAGCGCGGCGGTGCTCGGCGTCGCGCGGGTCGTACACCTCGGATACGCCGGCAGTGGCCACGGCGCGATCCTCTACCCGGACCCGCCGGGCTGGGTCCGCTTCGTCCGCGCGAGCACCGACGAAGCGGCCGCGCGGCTCGTGGCGATCCTGCGCGAGGAGAAGGCGTCCGTGCTGCTGAGCTACGACCGCAACGGCGGCTACGGCCACCGCGACCACGTCAAGGTGCACCAGGTCGGCAAGCGCGCGGCGGAACTCGCCGGCGACGTCCGACTACTGGAGGCCACGATCCCCCGCGACGCCGTCGCGCGCCTGGTGCGGATCGTGCGCCTGTCCCGGATCCCGTTCCGCTACGACGTCGACGTGCTTCTCCGCGCCTACAGCGCCCGGTCCGAGATCACCCACACCTTCGACGTCCGGCGCTTCGCGCGCCAGAAGCAGGCCGCGATCGCCGCGCATTCCACCCAGGTGAAGGGAACCGGCAGGCTCGCGCCGCTGATGCGGGTCATCACCCGGCTTCCGGCGCCGCTCTTCGGCCTCGCGTTCAGCCGCGAGTGGTACATCGACGCGACGCCGCGCGGCTCACGCCCCTGACCGGCGGGCGCGATACGCGGCGGCCTTCACCCGGTTCTGGCAGGCCAGACCACAGAACCGTTTGATCTGCGCCTGGCTCGCGTCGATGTACACCTGATCGCACCGCGGCGCCGCGCACAGCCCGACGCGATGCGGGATGTGCTCGCCGAACGCCGCGGCCACCGACACCGCGAGCCCGGCCGTCCACTGCTGGACGAGGTCGGCTTCGGGGCCGTGAAAATGCAGGTGCCACGACTGGTCGCCGTGGCGGTGCAGCGACGGACGCGCCCGGCTGTCGGCGAGCATCCGGTTGAGCAACCCGGCCGCCTCGTCGTGCTCGCGCCTGGAGAGCGACTCGATGATCTCCCGCAACCGGGACGCGAGATTTCGCAGCCTCTCCGCACTGGACAGGTCGACGCGGCCGTTCCCGGTGTCACCGACCGCTTCGGCGGCCGCACGAACCAGATCACGACCGCCGAGCGCGGGCTTCGGCCTGCCGTGCACGTGGTTCCCGGTCAGCGCGTTGATCAGCACGACCCCGGTTTCCAACCGCATCGCGTGGTGCCCGTCCGGCTCGCCGGCCATTCGACCCCTCCCCCGCGCGTCACTGGTTCGCAGGACGCCCGCGGTGACGCTACCAAAGGCTCGCGCCACCACAAGGGCGGTGAAGTCTTTCGGAGCAACGGAATCCGGCGGAAGGCGGAGTGTCAGTCCACTGTGGACAGGTAGGCGCCGGAGGAACTTGGTGCAGGTCTCGTGAGTGGCTAGGACGGTTAGCGCCGAGGAGGTCTTCGGGTACCTACGTGATTGCGGCTGCGGTTGATCTCAGGCCCGGTCCGTGAAGGCCTCCGGTCAGGCGCTCACGTGAGTTTTCGTGGGACATCAGAGACCGAGCGGCCGTGTCACCACCGAGGCGGACCGGCGTCCACGATCTTCTGCGAAAGCTCCAGCGGGTCCAGATGCATCAGTGACTCCATCCACCAGGTCATCCCGGCCTTCCCGAGCGCGGGCAGATCGACCTCGATGGGTTCCTCCCACGCCGGGCTCGCGTTCCCGGCGACCGCGACGTCGAAGGGACGCCCGGGCTCCAGTCCGGCGAGGCGGAGCGCGCGGTGGGTCTCCGCGATCTCTTCGGCGGTCGGCGTGTGGTCCTCCGGGTTCGGGAAGATCCCGTCGCACAACGCCGCCCGCCGGACGACGCGCGGGTTGTCGGTCGAGCTCGCCACCCAGATCGGGATCGGGAACGGCTCGGGCGGCGCCTCGGCGAGGGCGACCTGGTAGTGCGCGCCGTCGTGGTCGAACCGCCTGCCGGACCAGATCGCGCGGATGACGTCGAGGCCTTCGTCGAACATCGCCGATCGGGTCAGGAGGTCCGTCTGCTCGCCGAACCGGCTGAAGTCACCGGATTCGTCCGAGCCGAGCCCGGTGCCGAGGATCAGCCGCCCGCCGGAAAGCCTGCTGATCGTCGACGCGTGCCGGGCGACCACCCACGGGCGGCGCCGGGCGGGCGGCGTGATCATCGGGCCGAACAGCAGGCGGCTGGTGGCGTGCGCGATCGCGCCGAGTGTCGTCCACGGGTCGGCGATGGGCATGGTGTCCGCGACCACGTGGTCCCACAGGAAGAACCCGTCCCAGCCCGCCACTTCCGCGCGCACGGCGAGGTCGACGAGCACCCCCGGCTCACCGAACGGGCCGAAAGGCGGCAGATAGACGGCGTGTCGGACCGTGCTGCCGGTCAAGTCGATCATCTCCCCAACGTCATCGTCGAAGCCCCCGGACGGCCGCTTGTTTACGCCGTTCACTCACGTTAGCGTCCGGAAGATGGCGGACACCGGTGAACGATCGACGAAGTGGCCGGAGCATCGGAGAAGGTTACGCCGGGTGTTGTCCTCGGTGGTCGCCGTCTCACTATGCGCGACACTTTCGGCCGTGAACGCGTCCGCATCGCAGGATGACGACTGGTCCCGGGACTTCTACTGGGGCGTCGCGTCTTCGGGCTACCAGTCCGAAGGCAGCGCGCCCGACAGCAACTGGAAGCGGTTCGTGGACCGTTCCGCCGGCAAGGACGGCGTCGACGAGTACCGCGACTCCGTGGACTTCCGGCACCGCTACGCCGACGACATCCGCCTCGCGGCCGGGCTCGGCGTCAACACCTATCGTTTCGGTGTCGAGTGGGCTCGCGTCGAACCCTCGCCTGGCCGGTGGGACGAGACCGAACTGGCCTTCTACGACGACGTGCTCCGGCAGGTCCGGGCCGCGGGCATGACCCCGATGATCACGCTCAACCACTGGGTCTATCCGGGGTGGGCGCTCGATCAGGGCGGCTGGGCGGAGACGCGGACCGCCGACGCGTGGCTGGGATTCAGCAGGAAGATAGTTCAGCGCTACGCCGGTCAGGACGTCCTCTGGGTGACGTTCAACGAGCCGCTCATCTTCCTCAAGAACGAACAGAAGGTCGGCGCGCTGAACGCCACGCGGTACTTCGCGGCGCAGTCCAACGTCGTCCAGGCGCACCGGCGGGCCTACGACCTGATCCACGAACTCGATCCGACTTCGAAGGTCACCAGCAACCAGGCCTACATCACCGGGGTCAACGGGATGGCCGACTGGTTCTTCCTCGACCAGGTCAAGGACAAGCTCGACTTCATCGGGATCGACTACTACTACGGCCTCAGCATCGACAACTGGACGGTCTTCGCCGCCGCCAGCGACAAGTTCTGGGACGTGAAGCTCCAGCCCGAAGGCATCTACTACGCGCTGCGCAGTTACCACGACCGGTTCCCACGCCTGCCTCTGTACATCGTCGAAAACGGCATGGCGACCGACAACGGCAAACCCCGCGACGCGGACTACAGTCGTGGCGATCACGTCCGCGACACCGTGTACTGGCTCCAGCGGGCGAAGGCCGACGGGATGAACCTCATCGGCTACAACTACTGGAGCCTCACCGACAACTACGAATGGGGCAGCTACCGTGCCCGGTTCGGACTGTACACAGTGGACGCTCTCACCGATCCCGCGCTGACCCGGCGCCCCACGGACGCCGTTCCCGCGTACCAGGGTCTGGTGACGGCGGGGGGCGTGCCGCAGGGCTACCGGCTCAAACGCGGGCCAGGGACCTGTTCCCTCGTGGACGGACTGAACAGCTGTCTCAATCCGGCCAAAGTGGACGGACCGCTCATGCCGCTGAAGTGACCAGCTCGAGCCGCTTGCCCTCGAAGGTCCGCCGCATCCGCCGGTCGTGGGTGACGACCACGAGCGCGCCGGAGTACTCCGCGAGCGCCTGTTCCATCTCCTCCACGAGATCCGGGGCGAGGTGGTTGGTCGGCTCGTCGAGCAGCAGCAGGTCGGTCCTGGCCGTCACCAGCCTGGCGAGTTCCAGCCTGCGCCGCTGCCCGACGGACAGTTCCCGCACCGGCTTGCGCAGATCCGGCGCCCGGAACAGGCCCAGCGACAGTAACCTCTCGGCCGCCTCGTCCTCGTCACCGTCACCGGCGAAGACCGCCAGGACGGTTCGGGCGTCGCCGGCGAGCCCGCCGTTCTGGTGCAGGAACCCGATCCTCCCCGCGCGCTCCGCCGATCCCGTCGACGGCGCCAGTTCCCCGGCGAGCACCCGCATCAGGGTCGTTTTGCCCGCCCCATTGGGTCCGGTCACGAGGATCCGTTCGCCGGGCAGCACGCTGAGCGACGTCCGCGGCAGCCGGCCGTCGACCGACACGTCGTCGACCTTCACGACGTACTGATCGGCTTCCGCCTCCCCCGCGGCGATCCGCGCGCTGAACCGGAGCGGCTGCGGCGGAGGCGGGACCGCGTCGGCGTCGAGCCGCTGGATCCGCTCGCGGGCCGAGCGGATCCGGCTCATCGCCCCGTGTGCCCGCGAGCGGGCACGGAACGCGCCGGCCCCGCTGAAGGCCGCCGGGGCCTTGCGCGGGATCGCCGAGAACCGGTCGATGTTGACGTCCGCCAGCCGTTCGTAGCGGGCTTTCTCCAGCCGCCACTCCTCGTACTCCCGGACCCATCGGGCCCGCGCGGCCTCCTTCGCGGCGAGGTAACCCGCGTAACCGTTGCCGTGCCGGTGCACGGTCCGGCGATCGGCGTCGACCTCGAGGATGGTGGTGGTGACCCGGCTGAGGAACATCCGGTCGTGGGTGATCGCGACGATCCTGCCGCGATGCCCGCGGAGATGGTTCTCCAGCCAGGCGACGGCTTCGTCGTCGAGATCGTTGGTCGGCTCGTCCAGCAACAGCAGTTCGGGCGATGCGGCCAAGGTGGCCGCGAGCGCCAGCCGGGACCGCTGCCCGCCGGACAGGCTGCCCAGCGCACGGCCGCGGTCGAGGCCCGGCTGCCTGAGCCCGTGCAGGGCGACCTCCACCCTGGCGTCGGCCTCATAACCGCCGCGGGCTTCGTAGGCGGTGATGAGATCGCCGTAGGCAGCGAGGTCTTCGGTGGTCTCGAGCGACGTCTCGGCCGCGCGGAGCCGGGATTCGAGTTCCCGGATGTCGGCCAGCGCGAGGTCGATCGCGTCGCCGACCGTGGCGGTTTCGGGCAGTTCCAAGGTCTGCGGGAGGTAGCCGGCACCTCCGGGCGCGGTGACGGTCACCGTGCCGTTGTCCGCCCGGTCGCGGCCGGCGATCAGCCTCAGGAGAGTGGACTTACCCGAACCGTTGTCGCCGATGACGCCCGCCTTCTCCCCCGGTTTGACACTGAAGGAGACCTGATCGAGCACGACATGGTCGTCGAAACGCTTGGTGACACCGGAGAGCACGAGTTGTGTCCCGGGATTTTGACACGGGGTACGCATAGGGGCGTCCTCCTGGATTCTCGAAGGAAGAAGAGCGCGTGCGGAAGGACGCGGCCCGGCGGAGCGAAGGCTCTACGCCAGGGCCGCGTCGAAGACGAGAATCACAGGTTGAAGAAAATCCCCATGGCGAAGACGGTAGCCGGGGAACCCGGACGGGTAAAACGAATTAAAGGTTGTGTACGGGTTCACAGAGTGGTCTGTGTCCCCATACCGCGACAGCGGCGCCCCGGTGACCGAGAATCGAAGATGGAGGTTTTCGCGGTCTGAGGGAATGGGGTTCCTCGTGCACGGGTCCAGCGGTCCGATCGCCCGGTTCAGGCGACGGCTCTTCCCTGGTCACAACTCGCTCGCCCGTGGCTCCGACCGATTCGAAGCCCTTCTCCTCAAGCTCGTCATCCTCGCGGCGCTGCTCGCCGTGCCGGTCGCGGCCGCCGCCGGCTCGGCCAACCACGGCAGGCAGGTCGCCGCGGCCGCCGTCGACTCGGCCGGACGTCAGGCCACCACCGCGTACCTGCTGAAGGCCGCACCCGTCCGCATCGTCGACAGCGAGAGCGTCGGGACCGACGACCCGACCACCGAGGCGACCTGGACCGACTCGCGCGGCGTGCGGCACACCGGCGGTGTCCTCGCCACGCCGGGCAGCCCCGCCGGAACGGCCGTGCCGATCTGGATCGACGCCCGCGGTGACCTCACCGCCGCACCGAGGACAGCGTCGACGGCCGTGTTCGATTCCGTGCTCGTCGGACTCTGGCTCTGGTTCGCGGTGGTCGGCTCGCTCGTCCTGCTGCACCGGGTCGTCCGGCTGATGCTCGACCGGCATCGGTACGCGGCGTGGGAACGCGCCTGGGCGGTCTACCCGCGTTCCGGTTCTTGGCCCTGATCCCGGCGGCGAGGGCAAAGAACCTCGGCTAGTCTGCCCCGCATGCGCATCATGATCTCGGCGGACATGGAGGGCGCCACCGGCGTCACCTGGACCGAGGACGTCATCCCCGGCACCGAGCAGTGGCAACGATTCCGGCGCCTGTTCACCGGCGACGTCAACGCCACCATCGCGGGCCTCTTCGACGCCGGCGCCACCGACGTTCTGGTCAACGAGGCGCATTCGTCCCAGCGGAATCTCCTGCTCGAAGACCTCGACGGCAGGGCGCGCATGCTCACCGGCAGGCACAAACCGCTCTCGATGATGCAGGGCATCGACACCGGCGTGGACGGCGTCGTCTTCCTCGGCTACCACGCCGGCGCCGGTTTCGACGGCGTGCTGTCCCACACGTACCTGGAGAATCAGATCACCGGCGTGTGGCTCGACGACGTCCCCGCCAGCGAAGGCAGGCTCAACGCCGCGATGGCCGCCGAGTACGGCGTCCCGGTGCTGGTCGTCTCCGGCGACGACAAGGCCTGTGACGACGCCCAGGATTACGCGCCGGAGGCCGAACTGGTCACGGTCAAGGAGTGCGTCAGCCGCTACGCCGCGATCTGCCTGCCGCCTGCCAGGACCGCCGAACTGCTGTCCTCGGCCGCGGCGGACGCGATGAATCGGGCGGGCCGGGTCGAACGGTTCACCACCCCGCATCGGATCGAGGTCGAGTTCGACGCGAGCCATCTCGCGCAGGCGGCGGCGGTGATCCCGACGGTGGAACAGATCGGGGTGCGGCGGGTCGGCTTCGACGCGCCGGACATGACCGAAGCGATGAAGGCGTTCAAGATCGTCACGGCGATCGCGGCCGGGGCGGTGCAGGGTATCTATGGCTGACATGGAATCGCGGAGCGAGGTTCACGACCGACCTCTCGACATCGAACCCGCCGGGCCGAAGGCCCCGCTATCGCGGCGGCAGGGCGTCGTCCACGCTGACCGGCCGGACGTTCGCGGGCCGCGCCCTGGCGACGTGATCGCGGCCGCGGGTTCCGAAGACAACGCTGAGATTGATGTTGTCGAAGTCTGCTCGCGGCTGATCCGGTTCGACACCACGAACCGGGGCGACGGGGACTCCGAAGGCGAGCGCGAAGCCGCCGAGTACGTGGCGACGCTGCTGTCCGGGCTCGGGATCGGCGCGAAGATCATCGAGTCCGCGCCCCGGCGCGCGAACGTGATCGCCCGGGTCCCCGGCACCGACCCGAGCCTGCCGGCGCTCCTCGTGCAGGGCCATCTCGACGTCGTCCCCGCCGACGCGGCCGACTGGTCGGTGGACCCGTTCTCGGGCGAGGTCCGCGACGGGTTCCTCTGGGGCCGCGGCGCCGTCGACATGAAGGACTTCTGCGCGATGGTGCTCGCCGCCCTCGCCACCGGCGTCCGCCCGCGGCGTGACATCGTCCTGGCGTTCGTGGCCGACGAGGAGGACAAGGGCGAGTACGGCGCGCACTGGCTCGCCGCGACGCACCGGGACCTGTTCGACGGCTGCGCGGCCGCGATCAGCGAGTCGGGCGGGTACTCCTACCACGTTCCCGCCGCCGACGGCCGGACCGTGCGGCTCTACCCGGTGGCGACGGCCGAACGCGGCACCGCGCATCTGCGGCTGACCGCCAAGGGCCGCGCGGGGCACGGATCGCGCCCCAACGACGAGAACGCGGTCACCCGGCTGGTCACGGCGCTCGGCAAGCTCGCCGCGCACCGCTGGCCGATCCGGCTGACCCCGACGGCGCGAGCGTTCCTGGAACGCACCGGGGAGGCGCTCGGCGTCCCGGTCGATCTGTCCGATGTGGACGGAACGATCGCGCGCCTCGGGCCGGCCGGCGCACTGGTGGTGCCGACCGTCCGCAACAGCACGACGCCCACCATGCTCGACGCCGGTTACAAGGTGAACGTGATCCCGACTTCAGCCGAGGCGCAGGTGGACGTCCGCGTCCTCCCCGGCACCGAACCGGAACTGCTCGCCGAGATCGACGCGATGCTCGGCGAGGGCGTCACCCGCGAGTTCGTCGCGCACCAGCCGCCGGTCCAGGCGCCGGTGGATTCGCCGTGGTTCGACGCGATGGCGGGCGCTTTGCGCGCGGAAGACCCCGAAGCCGTCGTGGTCCCCTACTGCATGGGTGGCGGAACGGACGCGAAGGCGTTCAGCCCGCTCGGCATCGACTGCTACGGCTTCGCCCCGCTGTGGCTGCCGGAAGGCTTCCCCTACCGGGCGATGGCGCACGGTGTGGACGAACGGGTTCCGGTGGAAGGACTGCGGTTCGGCACGCGGGTGCTGCGGCACTTCCTGGCGACCTGCTGACCCGGCCCTGCCGTGTCGCGCCTCCAATCACGCGAGATCGCTGCCTGGATACACGTCCCGAGAGCGGCTTCGCGTCAGAAAGCCCTTCATCCGAATTTCATGAAAGCAACCTAGCGTCGGCGGCGTGAGACCTCTGACTTCGCTCGTCCGGACGGGCGTGCTCCTGCTCGGCCTCGTCACCGCCCTTTCCGCGTGCCGGGCCGGGCTTCCGATACCGCGTTCCGACCCTTCGCCCGCGACGCCCACTTCGGACTCCGCTTCCCCGGTCGAGACCCAGACTCTGACGGTGACGTCCCCGGCGCCGACCTCTTCGTCCGCGCCGGGTCTCGAGCCCGCCGCGATCGACAGGGTGTTCCAGGTCTACATGAACGGGCTGGCCAATCACGACATGACCGCGTTGCGCAGCGGGACCTGTCCCCGTCTGCGGTCGACCCTGCTCGGTTTCGAACTCCACGGGCACTACGTCGAACGCTGGCAGATGCTGCCGTACACGGTCCCGTCCGGGCAGGAGTTCGTGACGGTCCAGGCCACGGTCACCCAGCGGAACGCACGCACCGGCAAACTCGCCGGTGACGTCGTCTATTCCTGGTACGTCGAGCGGAGCGAGGACACCGCCTACTACGTTTGCGGGTGGCTCGACCACAAGTGACCCAGGAGGCCACCGGTGAAATCCGTCCTGCGACTCGCACGGGACGAACGGGCGGACTTCGCCGCGTTCCTGCGCTCGCTGTCCCCAGAGCAGTGGGACGCTCCGACGCTGTGTGCGGAGTGGTCGGTCCGGGAGGTGGTCACCCATGTCGTCGACTACGACACCCTGCGCCTGCGCGACGTCCTCGGCCAGGCCGTCCGCGGAAGGCTGCGACTGGATCGGATCAACGCGCTCGGCGTCGCGCGAAAGCCCGACCGGACGCCTGAAGAACTGATCGCGAGGTTCGAGGACCATCTCGAACCCCGCGGCCTGACCGCCGCGTTCGGCGGGCGGGTGGCGCTGCTCGACGGGCTCATCCATCAGCAGGACATCCGGCGGCCGCTGGGGCTTCCCCGCGAGGTGCCGCCGGACCGCCTGCGCCACGCGTTGGCCTTCGCCCGCTATGCCCCGCCGATCAAGGCCAACCGGCGGGCGGGCGGGCTCCGGCTCGTCGCCACCGACCTCGACTGGTCGGCCGGATCCGGACCGGAACTCCGTGGTCCCGGCGAGGCGCTCCTGCTGGCGATCGCCGGGAGGGTCGTGGCGCTCGACGAGGTTTCCGGGCCCGGCGCGGCGATCCTCGCGTCCAGAATGGACGGATAGGCCGGGTCAGCCGACCGCCACGGGAACAGCTGCGGTGGCCATCCGGTGACGGATCGCGTTGCCGAGCAGCCACTGTCCCACGGCCGCCGCCAGGCAGAGTCCGAAGCAAACCGTCCACAACACGGGCGCGCCCAGTACCAGCAGCTGCGTGCCGCCGAGCGGGGCGACGAACGCGGCGAGACCCGCCGCCGTGCCATAGGCGCCGTTGTACCGGCCCCGCAGATGCGGTGGGGCGAGCTCCGCCACGATCGCGACGCCCACCGACTGGATCACGATCTCGCCGAGGGTCCACACCACGGCGCACGCGGCGTACACCAGCGTCGTCGACGCGAAGGCCGTGGCGCCGAAACCCAAACCCGTCAACAGGATCCCGAACGTGAGCACCCGCGAAGGGTCCCAACGGCCCAGCCGGTGACCCACCAGTGGTTGCACGACCACGATGACGACGCCGTTGACCGCCATCACCAAGCCGAACCCCGCGGGCGAAAGCCCGTCCTCTCGCATCGCCAGCGGCAACGTGGCCAGGCTCTGCAGGAACACGAACGCGACCACCAGCGAAATGAGCATCAGCCCGGCCATGACCCGGTCGCGCAGAACAACGGAGAAGCCACCCGGCTCCCGCGATCGGCCGCCGCCACGCGTCTCCGGAACCGCCCGCCAGACCAGCAGGCCGAACAGCACGCACGTCGCCGCGTCCACCCAGAACAGCGTCGTGAAACCGGCGCGGGCCATCGTGCCGCCCAGCACCATCGCGATCGAGAAGCCGAGGTTGATCGCCCACAGCAGCAGCCCGAAGGCCCGCGTGCGGTCGGCGCCGGGCACCAGATCCGCCACGATCGACTGGGTGGCCGGGCGGAACACGTCGAGCGCCAGCCCGAGCAGGAACGCGGCGACCGCGATCAGTTCGAGGCGCTCGACGTAACCCAGTACCAGCATGATCGCGCCGGTGGCGAGCATGCCGCCGGTCAGCGTCGCCCGCCTGCCGATACGGTCGGCCAGCAGGCCGCCGATGAGCTGCGAGAACACCTGGCCGATACCGAGCAGCGCCAGCACCGTTCCCGCCGTCGCCACCGAAAGACCGCGATCACTGGTCAGGTACAGCGCCAAGAACGGCAGGACCATCGTGCCGAGCCGGTTGACGAGCGTTCCCGTCCACAGCACCCAGAACGACTTGGGCAGCCCGCCGAGCCGCGTCCGGAAGAACCCCGGCGCCGTCACGATTCGAGCTCGTAGCAGCCGACGCCGTCGAGGTACCGCAGCGTGCCGAGGTCGCGCAGGACGTACTCCTCGATCTCGTGCATGAACGTGACGACCACCGGGAACGTCGTGTCGTCGATGGTGCGGCGCAACGGCTTCCCCGGCCGGGTCAGCACGAACATCTCGTGGAAGCTCTCCAGCCGCTCGATCTCGTCGAGCGCGGTGTACCGGCGGAGCGTGCCTTCGACCGGTGAGAGCAGCGCGGACCAGGCGTAGTGCCGCCGGATCCGGTAGTCCTCGCCCCACCGCTCGCGGAACCGCTCCGGCCGCAGCACCGCGTCGGCCATCCAGTCCAGCTGGGACTCGCCGATCGCGAGCCGCGCCAGATGCGGCAGGTCGCCGCCCGAGAGCCGCGAACCGACCTCGATCAGCCGTGGGCCCTGTGGGGTCCGCTTGATCTCGACGTGCGCGGCGCCGTGCCGGATGCCCAGCGCGTCGAGTACGGCGAACGCGTAATTCACCAGTTCGTCGTGGCCCGGCCCGCGTCTCGGCACGATCTGGCAGGCGCCGAGCAGGTCGGACACCCCGTTGATGGCGAAACGCGAGCTCTTCCAGATGTCGCACACCTGGTGCAGGCCGTCCATGCTCACCGTGTTGACCATGTACTCGCTGCCGGCGAGGTACTCCTGCGCGATGACGAAGTCGTTGTCCTCGGAGAACACGTTCTGGCGGCCGGTGATCGTGCGCAGCGCCCCGGCCGACCGCTCCGGAGTGTCGCAAAAGGACACTCCGTCGCCGCCGGCACTGCGGTTCGGCTTGACGACGATCCGCCCGCCCACCTCCCGGTGCCATGCGGCGAGTTCGGCCTCGTCCGCGGTCAGCAGCTGCCGTGCGACGGGCAGTCCTGCCGCGGCGACGGCCTCGCCCATGGCGGACTTGTCTCGTCTGGCAAGGGAAAGCGCGGTGCCGTTCGACGGAACGCCCAGCGCCTCGCTGAGTTCGTCGGTGAAGGCGACCGCGTATTCGCCACCGGCCACGACCGCGACCGGCTCGTGCACGGCCAGCGCGTCCAGCGTCTTCGCGAGATCGCCGTCGTGGACGATGTTCTCGCGATAGTTGCTCATGGTCGGTGAGGACTTCCGGTACTGACCGGGCGCGTCGGGCGCGCTCTGCACGCGCACACATTCGGCGCCCAGCGCCAGGAACGTCGGCGCGATGTGCCGGGCGGTCTGCGGCAACCCGTGATCGGCCGTTTCGTAGGTGTCCACGAGCACGACACAGGGCTTCGTCGACAAGCCTTTCACCCCTCAACCGGTGGGATTCGGAACACCGACGTTCTCATCCGCCGTGATCAACGGGCATCTCCCCGATTGCGATCCCACGCCGGACTTCTTCCGGAAAGCGATTCAAAGCACGAAAGGAGAGGAAATGACCTTTTCGGAGATGCGACGGTTTCGGCACCCGCCCCCAGTGCCCGATCCGAAGTGAGGTCAGATGACGCCGACGGTCACCATGGAACCTTGGGAGAGAAATGCGGTAAAGCACGCCGACGAACGGTTGAACGGGGCCCGTGATCCACAGTGGTGGTACACCGGGATCCGCCCGGAGCCCGGCCGGTGCCCGGGTGTCGCCGAATCCGGCGAGATCAGCGCGCTGCCGTTGCCCGAGCTGTCCGTATGCAGCCGCGAAGAGGTGCTGGACTACTTCGACAACGCCTGGACCTTGCACGAGGTGATGTTCGCCGGGTTGAAAGGCGCGGAGGCGTTCTACCGCCCGCCGGACCACAACCTGCGGCATCCGATGATCTTCTACTACGGCCACACGACCGCGCTGTACGTCAACAAGTTGCGGGTCGCCGGACTGCTGGACGCGCCGATCGACGCCTATCTCGAACACGTCCTGGAAATGGGTGTCGACGAGAACTCGTGGGACGACATGTCGAAGAACGACATGGTGTGGCCGTCGGTTTCGGAGGTGAAGGACTACCGGGCCGAGGTGTACCGG
Organism: Amycolatopsis sp. lyj-108; assembly: GCF_046549005.1. Lineage (NCBI taxonomy): Bacteria > Bacillati > Actinomycetota > Actinomycetes > Pseudonocardiales > Pseudonocardiaceae > Amycolatopsis > Amycolatopsis sp. lyj-108. The sequence continues at coordinate 310,751 of NZ_JAJPWQ010000004.1, forward strand.
ACGGTCGTCGGCATCATCGAGACCACCCCGTTCGCCCCCGACCTCGGGCGGCCGGTGACGATGGACGACCAGGCCTGGGCGCTGTTGCTGTCCATCGAGCACGATCGCATCCATCTGGAGACCAGTTCGGTCCTGGTCCGCGAAATGCGTTCCAGCCTCGTGGAACGACCCGCCGCTTGGCCGTCGCCGTCACCGCTGCGCCGCACCACCGAGTCCGGCAAGCCCGAACCCGGTTCCGTGCCCGCCAACGGCACCGTCACCGTGCCCGGGCGCACGGCTCAGCTGGGCAAGCCGCTGTCCTTCCCGTCCTACGGCTGGGACAGCGCGTACGGCTCACGCCGTCAGGAGCTGCCGGACTTCGAAGCGGCCCGCTGCCTGGTGAGCAACGGCGAGTTCCACGGGTTCGTCGCCGACGGCGGTTATCGTCGGCCGGAGTTGTGGTCGGCCGAGGGCGAGGCGTGGCGCCGCTTCCGCAACACCAAGTGGCCGCGGTTCTGGGTGCCGACCGGCCCGACCGGGCTGCACGCGTTCCGGCTGCGCACGCTGTTCGACGAGATCGACATGCCGTGGGACTGGCCGGTGGTGGTGAATTACCACGAGGCCAAGGCCTTCGCCGCCTGGCGGTCCGAAAAGGACGGACGTGAATACCGGCTGCCGACCGAAGCGGAATACTTCCTGCTGCGCGACCTGCCGGAGCGTCCTGGCGTCGAGGACGACGTGGTCATGCGGCTCGACGGCGGACAGCTGCGCGATGCCGGCATCAACCTTGGTCTGGCCTGGGGTTCGGAGGGCCCCGTCGACCACTCGCCGACGACGTCGCAGGGCCTGCACGACGCCGCCGGCAACCTGTGGACCTGGAGCGAAGACACCTTCAACCCGCTCGAGGGCTTCACCCCGCACCCGTACTACGAGGACTTCTCGGTACCCAGTTTCGGTGGGCAGCATCAGCTGATCGTCGGTGGCGCGTACATCAGTACCGGCGAGCTGGGCAGCATCTGGGCGCGGCACTTCTACCGGCCGCATTTCCTGCAGCAGGCGGGGATCCGGCTGGTCGTGGCGCCGGAGTCCACTCTGGACGGTGACGCGCGGGCGGAACTCGACCGGGCGTTGCTCGGCCAGTACGGCACCGCCGAACAGGCCTTCGGCCGGGCCGGGCATCCACTGGCCACGACCGCGGGCTATCCGGATCGGCTGGCCAGGAGGTTCACCCAGGCCGCCGCCGAAGCCGGGGTCGAGTTGCGCCGCGTCGCGGATCTCGCCACCGCGGCGGGCGGGTTGGCGTTCTCATTGGCCGAGCGGCCGATCGAGGTCGTCGGCCTGGACGACCGGCCCATGTTCGTCGCTGCGGCGGACCGGCTGGCCGAGGGCTGGGATGTCGGCTACCGAGTGCCGGGGCGCGGGGAACTCCACGCGCGGCGGCCGTCGATCACCCCGGACGGCAGCGTCTCGTTCACGCTCGCCGAGTCCGGCCGTCCGCCGGCCGCGCTGGGCACGTTCGACGGCGTGGTCGTGGCGGACGCCTTCGACCGGCTCGGTGGCGCGGCGGGCTACCTGCGCCCGCTCGTCGGCTCGGAGAACTTCCTGCGCGCCGGAGGGCTGCTGCTCGTGGCACTCCCGCGGGCGTCGGCCGCCGAGCTCGCGAACGTCCTCGGCGAGGCGTTCGAGCTGCTGTCGGAAAGCACGGAGCCGAGCCTGACCCGGGCCGACGGCCGCCGGTACGAGATCACCGACCTGGAGGTCTCCATCTGGCGCAAGCGCTGATCCTGACGGCGGGCCGCATCGGGTGCCTCACCGACGCGGCCCGCCGCGGGCTTCACAAAACCGCGGCCAGGGCGTTGAAAGCGGTGTTCAACCGCTCGCAATGAGCGGTGGCGACGGCGTCGAGGTCATCCCCGGCGAGGCGGCGCCGGGTCGTCGCCACGGCGACGGTGCGATAGGCGGCGACGATGAGTGCGGCGACCAGTTCACTGTCGCCCGTGAAGCGGGTATCGCTTTCGAGTTCGTCGGCGAGCTCCGCCTCGATCTCGTGCTCGAATTCGCGCAGCCGGGAAATGAGCGCGCGCGATCCGGCGACGGTGCGCGCGAGCGGTTCGCCGGCCTGGCTCAGCCCCGACAGCGGATGCCGCTCCTCCGCGAGTGCGAGTGTCGTGCGGCGGAACGCTTCGACGACACCGACGTCGTCCGGCCGCTCGCGGATCGCGGCCCGGGCGATGCCGACGGCGTCGGGCAGCCGATCGAGCGCGAGGTCCTCCTTGCGTTCGAAGTGCGAGAACACCGTCACCTTCGAGACACCGGCCGCGGCGGCGATCTCGGCGACGGTGACGTCGTCGAAGCCCCGCGCCACGAACAGTTCCGTCGCGACCGCGGCGATATGCGCCCGCGTCTTCGAGCCGCCACGATCTCCTCGCTTCGCCATGTGACAACCTTACCTTTACTCACTATGCTTACTCGGTAAGCTTATCGAGTAAACCTTGGAGTCGATACATGGAGCGCACCGATGTGATCGTCGTCGGAGCAGGGCCCACCGGCCTGTTCCTCGCGAGCGAGCTGGCCTTGCGAGGAGTACGGGTGACCGTCCTGGAGCGGCTCGATGAACCGGATCCGACGATCAAATCCGGTTCGATCAACGTCGCCAGCGCCGAGATCCTCGACCGGCGAGGTCTTCTACCCGCCGCGGAGGAAGTGCAGCGCCGTCGTCTGGCGGAGGCCACCGCCTTCACCGCCGGCCGCTCCAACCGGACGGTGCGCGAGTTGACGGACGCGGCGGGCAGGAACTCCCGCCGATTCCCGGTCCTCGGGCATTTCGCGGGGCTCATGTTCCGGCACGACCTGGTCGACCAGAGCGATCCGGTCCTGGCCGCGCATACGGCGGTGGCGAACGGGATCATGGTGCCGCAGCACGACCTCGAACTGCTGCTCGGCGAACACTGCGCGCGGCTGGGCGTCGAGATCCGCCGCGGCGTCGAGGTCCGGGACCTGCGCGGCACCGGTTCGGACCTCGGCGACGACGCCGACGTGATCGTCGAGACCAGCGCGGGTGACTTCACCGCCGGATGGGTCGTCGCGGCCGACGGCGGGCGAAGCGTCGTCCGCAAACGGCTCGGCGTCGATTTCGTGGGCACCGGCCCGGAACTGGTGGGCTATCAGGCCATCGCGGATTTCGACGACGCGAGCGAACTGCGCCGAGGCTGGAACTGGACGCCCCGCGGCATCTACACCTACGGACCGGTGCCGGGTCGCGTTCTCGTCGCCAGGTTCGCGCCCCAGCCCGAAGACAAGAACGCGCCCGTCACCCTCGAAGAGCTGCAGGACTCGGTGCGCGACGTCACCGGCGTCCCGGTCACGATCACCGGACTGCGGGGACGGGCGACCCGATGGTCGGACAACGCGCGCCAGGCGCGGACCTACCGTCACGGCAGGGTGTTCCTCGCCGGAGACGCGGCGCACGTGCACTCACCGTTCAGCGCGCAGGGGCTCAACCTCGGCCTCGGCGACGCGGTGAACCTCGGCTGGAAACTCGCCGCGACCGTCACCGGTACAGCGCCCGCCGGACTGCTCGACACGTATCAGACCGAACGGCATCCGATCGGCGCGTGGGTCCTCGACTGGACGCGAGCCCAGGTGGCCCTCCTGCGCGGCGACGAACGGACCGAGCAACTGCGGAAGGTCGTCGGCGACGAACTGTTCGGCGTCCCCGGCGCGACCAACCGGATGATCGCGCTCTCCTCCGGGATCATGCAGCGGTACGACGTCACCGAGAACGACACCGCCGACACCGCCCCGGTCGGCGCGATCGTCGGAGACGTCGAACTGAAGTCCGGGGGCCGGCTGGCCGACCACGCCCACGGCGGCCGCTTCGTGCTCGTCGACCGCTCGGCCGACGGCCGGTATGCCGAGGCCGTGTCCGGGTTTCCGGAAAGCGTCGCGTACGCGGCGGATCCGGCGTCCGACGCCTCGCTGCCGAGTCTGCTCGTGCGCCCGGACGGGGTCATCGTTTGGGCCGACGCGTCCGGGGACTTCGCCGATTCCGCACCGAAGCTGCTCGACGCCGCGATCCAGCGATGGGTGGGGTCTCGCGAGCGGTGAGGGCCCCACGAGACCGGGCCCACACCGCCATGATCACCCTGTCGGGCCATGTGTCCGTAGAATCCGGTGACGATGCGACGTTTCCGGTGGTGGTGGGGTGCTCTCGCGCTCACGTTCGTGGTGGTTCTCGTCGGGTTCATTGCCTTTACCGGGTCGGAAAGCCGCCCAGGGCAGCCGTCCCCGCGCCAAGGCCCACCGGGAACGGGGCCGCTGACGGTCGTCTCCATCGGCGACAGCACCGTTTCCGGTGAGGGCGCGGGCGACTACACGCCCACGACCAACGGGCAGGGCGGCAACTGGTGCCACCGCTCCCCCAACGCCTTCGTCGAGCAGATCAAGATCCCCGACGTCACCGCGCGGGTGAACCTCGCGTGTTCGGGGGCGCCCTCGGAGCAGATCGCCCTCGGCGAGGCGAAGCAGTGGACCGAGCCGTCACAGGCGCAGCAGCTGGCGAACCTGATCAAGGACCACCGGGTCGCCGCGGTGGTGATCGCGATCGGCGCGAACGACGAGCCGAAGTTCTCCGCTCAGGTCAACGAATGCTTCAAGGCCTGGTTCTCCCCGCAGAATCCGCCGTGCAGCGCGGCGCTTCGCACCACCTGGAAGTCCAAAGTGGACGCCATGGTGCCGAAGGTGACCAATGCCGTCGCCGACGTCAAGAAGGTGCTGGCGCAGGCCGGTTACGTCCCGGCGGACTACCAGCTCGTGCTGATGTCGTACGCCTCGCCCGTCGGCCCCCAGATCCCGGAGGCACTGCGCAGCCTCAACGGCTGCCCGTTCCGCACGGAGGACCTGGAGTGGATGCGCCGCGACGGCGTCCCCATTCTGGCGGATGGGCTGAAGCGGGCGTCGAGGGCGACCAGCGCGCGGTTCCTCGACCTCTCGCGGGCGGGCGCCGGCCATGAGGCGTGCAGCAGCGACCCGGCGAACGAGTGGTTCAGCAGGCTGACCCTGCAGCTGCGCGACCTCGGCCAGGTGGACCGTGCGAGCCACGCGTTGCAGGAGTCGTTCCATCCCAACGCGAACGGGCACGTGCAGATCGCGAACTGCCTCAACGAGTTCCTCGCCGCCCGCGACGGCAACGCGTCGTGTCTCTCGGGCCCCGACGGCAAGCTGCACGCCGCGCCCGAGGTGATCGCCCGTTAGCCGGCTAGAGGTCCAGGGCGGCGCGCAACGCGATGTCGATGCGCTCCTGGACCTCTTGGTCGATCTCCGCGATCTTCTCGTCGAACCACGGCCGGTACAGGCGCGTGAGGTTCAGCGTGGAGACCCAATAACGCGCGTCGACGGCGACGCCGAGGATGTCCTGCGGGTCACGGTCCAGCAGTTCGGTGCCGAGCAGCCACGGCCGCTCGGATTCGTTCACCCCGTCCGAGGACAGCAGTACGACGGTGCGCTGCCGTGCCGGTTCGGTCGGGGGGTGGTACGTCCAGACTTCACCCCTGTGCACGCAGATCCTTCTCCGCGGCTGTCAGCTCGGCCTCGTCCGATTCGGCGGACGGTTCGACCGGGGCGCGCTGCGGGGTGTATCCGGTGCGGACGGCTTCCCTGCGGGCCGCCTTGGACAACCACGACGAGACCGAGATCCCGTGTGCTTTGGCGGCCCGCTCGGCGAACTCGAGCGCACCACTGTCGAGTGAGAGTGTGACCTTACGTGTTGCCATACCTTTTATCGTACCAGCGCCGCGCAAGCCCACCCGTTTTCCGGTTTCACAGGGTGGGAGAGCGGCCCTCGAACGGCGTCGACAGCACCACCGTGGTCCGCGTCGAGACCTTGGCGGACTCGCGGATCCGGCGGAGCAGGTCCTCCAGGCCGAGCGGCGACGCCACCCGGACCAGGAGGATGTACGACTCGTCCCCGGCGACCGAGTAGCAGGACTCGATCTCCTTGATGTGCTCCAGACGCTGCGGATAGTCGTCCGGGGCGGCCGGATCGTTCGGGGTCAGCGAGATCAGCGCCGTGAGCGGGAGGCCGATCTGCTCGCCGTCGAGCCGCGCGGTGTACCCGAGGATGACCCCGCGCTGCTCCAGGCGCCGCACCCGCTGGTGCACCGCCGACACCGACAGGCCGACCCGCTCGGCCAGATCGGTGAAACTGCGCCGTCCGTCCGCGGCCAGCTCCTGGACGATGGCCTGATCCAGCGGCTCCAGACCACCGGTCATGCGTCGAGCACGATCAAGTCGTGCGGACGCTGGTTGACCGGCTCGACGCCGTCTTCGGTGACCACGACGATGTCCTCGATGCGGGCACCCCAGCGGCCGGGCTGGTAGATGCCGGGCTCGACGCTGAAGGCCATGCCGGGCTCGAGCGGCAGCGCGTTGCCCTTGATGATGTAGGGCTCCTCGTGCACGTCGAGGCCGATGCCGTGGCCGGTGCGGTGGATGAAGAACTCGCCGTAACCGGCCTCGGCGATGATGTCGCGCGCGGCGGCGTCGATCGACTCGGCGGTGACGCCGGGGCGGACGGCGTCGACGGCGGCCTGCTGGGCCCGCTGCAGGACGGCGTACGTCTCGGCGACGTCGGCGTCGCGCGGCTCACCGACCGCGTACGTGCGGGTGGAGTCGGAGTTGTAGCCCTCGGCGATCGGGCCGCCGATGTCGACCACGACGACGTCGCCGCGCTCGATCACCCGCTCGGAGACGTCGTGGTGCGGGCTGGCGCCGTTGGGGCCCGAGCCGACGATCACGAAGTCGGCGTGCGTGTGGCCCTCTTCGACGATCGCGGCGGTGATGTCGGCGCCGACCTCGGCCTCGGTGCGGCCGGGACGCAACCATTCGTGCACGCGGGCGTGCACGCGGTCGATCGCCGCGCCCGCGTCGCGCAGCGCCTGGATCTCGGCGGCGTCCTTGCGCATCCGCAGTTCGCGCACGATCGGCCCGGCCAGCGTCTGCTCGGCGTCGCCGAGCGCGCCGCGGAAGGCGAGCACGTGCAGCGCCGGGGTGAAGTCGCTGACCGCCACGCGGCCTGGCTTGCCAAGCCTGTCGGCGACCAGCTCGTAGGCGTTGTCACCGTCGACCCAGGTGACGATCTCGATGCCGAGTTCGTCGGCGGGGACGTCGGCGTAACCGGGCGCCTCAAGCTTCGGCAGCACCAGGGCCGGGACGCCGTCGGCCGGGATCACCAGCGTGGTCAGCCGTTCGAAGGAGCCCCCGGCCTGGCCGATGAGGTAGCGCAGGTCCGAGCCGGGTGCGATCAGCAGGGCGTCGGTGTCCGCGGCGGCCGCGGCGGCGCGGGCCCGGTCGAGGCGGGCGCGGAGACTGGCGGCGTCGGGGGCTGGGTTGTGCAGGGAACGGCGCGACATGACGCCGAGCCTAGTCGGTCCGCGCCCCTTGGTTCACCGGCCGGTCATCCCCGATCGGGGCGGGATCGTCGAGCCCGCGCCAAACCCGGAAGATCGCCGGGAAGGTACCGGCGATCAGGTACAGGCCACCGAACACGGAGAGCGCGCCGACGAGCCCGATCCCGTCGAGCAACAGCCCTGCCGCCATCGAGCCGAGCGGCATCGCGGCGAGCACCCCGCCCACGAGAAGGCTGAGCACACGACCCCGCACGGCCTCCGGAACCCGTTCGTAGACCACCGGGAGCACGATCGGGTTGAGCGCGCCCGCCCCGATCCCGGCGACCGCCAAGCCCGCGAGCAGCACGACCGGCGTCGGCTCCAGCGCGAGCAAGGCGAACCTCGGCGCGCCTTCGATTCCGACGGCGGCGAGGATCGCCGTCCGCCGCGAGAACCGGTGGCCGATCCAGCCGTAGATCGCCGAACCGAGCAGCGCACCCGCCGCGACCGCGGTGATCATGGCGCCGATGAGCGCCGTGCTGTGCAGGACCTGGTCGCCGTAGGCCGGATAAAGGACACCGAGCAGCCCGAAGTCGAGGCTGTTGGTGAGCATCAGCATGCCGACCACCGCGCGCAATACCGCGTCGCGTTTGACGTACCCGAGGCCTTCGCGCAGTTGCTTGAGGTAACCGCCCGACGGCGGTCTCGGCGGACCGGCCGCGACCGGGATCAGCGCGAACACCAGCGCCGAGGACAGCAGGAGCGCGCCCGCGTCGACGAACAGCACGGGCATCGGCCCGATCAGCGCGATCAGCGCACCGGCGGCGGGGCCGCCCACCATCCGGCCGGTTCTCATCGCCGCTTCGACGGCGCTCGCCGCCCTGCTCACGCGGACATCGCCGAGTTCGGCCACGCCGGGGAGCAGCACCTGCTTCGCCGTGTCGGCGGGCCCTCGGGAAACACCCATCACGAACGACAGCACGATCAATCCGGGCAGGCTGAGCCCGGTCGTGCCCATCGCGAGCGGGATCAGGAGCACCGTGACGGTGGTCAGCAGATCCGCGCCGACGCTGGCGCGGCGCGTGCCGACCCGGTCCACGATCGGCCCGCCCAGCAACGCGGCGACCATCAGGCCGAGTACTTCGGCCGCGGTGACGAGGCCGGTCTTGGTGCCGCTGCCCGTGCTCTGCAGCACGAACCAGGGAATCGCGAGCAACGTCATCATCACCCCGGCCGAGGAGATCCCCGAAGCCACGATCAAGGCCCCCAGTGGCATCCGGCTCATGGCGTCTCCGGCCGCGATTTCCTCGGGAAGGCCGCCCACTGCACGCGGACCTGGGTGTCGCCGTCCTTCTCCGGACGGCGGTAGCGGTTGACCACTTCGAGGATCTCGTCGCTCAGCGCGGCGGCCTCGTCCGGCGTCAGCGAGAGCTGCGAGTCGTCGAAGGTGATCTTGTCGATCCACTCGTCGGCCCAGTCCCGCACTTCGGCGACGAACTGCGCTTCGGCGGCGTAGCGCCGCTCGACCATCGTGTGGGCGTAGGCATTGAAAGGGCCGGCGAGATCGGGATCGTCGATGAAGTCCCGGGCGCGCATCCGGTCCCCCTCGTGCAGCGCCTTCCACCACCTGTCGCGTCTGCTGCCGCGTTCGGTGTCCTCCGCGATCAGCCCGGATTCGGCCAGCTGACGCAGATGCCAGCTCGTGGTCCCGGAGCTCTCCCCCACCCGCTTCGCCAGCCCGGACGCCGTCGCCGGACCGTCCTCTCGCAGCAACTCCAGGATCTTGACGCGCAGTGGGTGCGACAGCGCCCGCAGAACACGGCCGTCGACCCGCGCGAGATACCTCTCGCTCTTCCCCATGCCTTCCACGCTACAACCGCAGAGACTTCTTTGCAAAGAGTTCTCTGCGTTTAGTCGGCCCAAGAGCGGGATTCTGGAGTTTGACTTCAAGTTAAGTGCAGGTTTTACGGTCTTGGCATGACTACGAACTCGCCTTACCAACTAGCCGTCGTGATCAGCAGCGTCCGCGAGGGCCGCTTCGCTCCCGTCGTCGCGAACTGGTTCCTCGACCGCGCCAAACAGCGCGACGACGTCACCCTGTCCGTCATCGATCTGGCCGAAGCCCCCGGCGATCTCTCCCCCGGCGTCGCCGCCGCGGACGCCGTCGTCGTGATCGTTCCCGAGTACAACCACAGCTACCCCGGCCCGCTCAAGACCGCGCTCGACGCCACCGGCCCCGAATGGCACGGAAAGCCCGTCGCCTTCGTTTCCTACGGCGGCATCTCCGGCGGCCTGCGCGCGGTGGAGCACCTGCGCCCGGTCTTCGCCGAACTCCACGCCGCGACGATCCGCGAGACCGTCAGCTTCCCTTACGCCTGGAACCACTTCGGCCCGGACGGTGAGCACGACGACTTCGAAGGCGCCTCCATCGCGGCCACCACACTGCTGAATCAGCTGAACTGGTGGGCCAACGCCCTGCGCGACGCACGCCAGGTGCGGCCGTACGCGGCTTGACCGGTATCCGTGGAGGACTCGGCTGGGGGTCGGGTCCTTCACGGACATCCGGGCCGGGACATGGCAGGCTGTCCGCGTGACCGGACCACTCGCTCTCCTCGATTCCGCGAGCCTCTACTTCCGCTCGTTCTACGCGCTGCCCGAGTCGATGACCGCCCCCGACGGGACGCCGGTCAACGCCGTGCGCGGGTTCACCGACACCGTCGCGCGAATCCTCGTCGACCGGCGCCCCGCACGGCTGGTGGCCTGCCTGGACGCGGACTGGCGGCCGAAGTTCCGCACCGATCTGCTGCCCAGCTACAAGGCGCACCGGGTGGCCGAAGAGATCCCGGAGGGCAGCGACGTCGAAGAGGTGCCGGACACGCTCACTCCGCAGGTGCCGATCATCCTGGAACTGCTGGAGGCCTTCGGGCTCGCGACGGCCGAAGCGGCCGGATACGAGGCCGACGACGTCATCGGCGCGCTCGCGATCCGCGAGCAGAACTCCCCCGTCGAGGTCATCACCGGTGATCGCGACCTGTTCCAGCTGGTCCGGCACGAACCGACGTCCACCGTGGTCATCTACGTCGGCAAGGGCTGGAACAAGGCCGAGATCCTCGGCCCCGACGAACTCGCCGAGAAGTACGGGATCCCGGCCGCGAACGCCGGCCCCGGGTACGCCGACATGGCCGCGCTGCGCGGAGACCCGTCGGACGGGCTGCCGGGTGTCGCCGGGATCGGCGAGAAGACGGCGGCGAAGCTGATCACCCAGTTCGGTTCGCTGCAGGAACTCATCGAGGCGTCCACCGCCGGCGACTCGCGGGTGCCGCTCAAGACGCGGTTGCGGCTGAGCGACGCCGCCGACTACCTCGCGGTCGCGCCGACCGTCGTCCGGGTCGCGGCCGACGCGCCGGTCGAACAGTCCCGCCCGGACACCGTCCCGTCCGAACCCGCCGACCCGGACAAGGTCGCGGAACTGGCGGAGCGCTGGAATCTCGGCCGTTCGGTGGAGCGCCTGCTGGCCGCGCTCCCCAAGCCGTGAGCAACACCGAGGCCGACCCGGCCGAGCTGCTGTGCCGGGAGCGGCCGGGCGAGGGTGTCACCGTGCTGACCCCGCGCGACGTCCCGCTCGGCGGCCCGCGCGCGATCCGGGTCCGCCGGACACTTCCGCAACGGCAGCGATCGCTGATCGGCGCGTGGTGTTTCGCCGACCACTACGGCCCCCAGGACGTGTCGGATTCCGGCGGGATGGACGTCGCGCCGCATCCGCACACCGGATTGCAGACCGCGAGCTGGCTGTTCAGCGGCGAGATCGAGCATCGCGACAGCATCGGCACACGGGCCATGGTCCGGCCGGGTGAACTCAACCTGATGACCGCCGGCCACGGTATCGCGCACTCCGAGGTCACCACAGTGTCCACAGTGTCCACATCGGACACCGCGACGCTGCACGGCGTCCAGCTGTGGATCGCGCTGCCGGACGAACATCGCGACACCGCGCGGGATTTCCGCCACTACGCGCCGCCGTTGCTCCGGCTGCCCGGGGCCACCGCACGCGTCTTTCTCGGCAGCCTCGCCGGGACCACATCGCCGGTTCCGGCGTTCACTCCCCTGCTGGGCGCCGAGCTCACCGTGGAGCCCGGAGCGACGCTGGCCCTCGACGTCGACCCGGCCTTCGAACACGGTGTCCTGCAGGACGTCGGCTCCGTCACCGTCGCCGGAGCCGCACTGGGCACCGGCGAACTCGCCTACCTCGCGCCCGGCGCCGGACGGCTGGAGTTGACGAACTCCGGCACCGAACCGGCCAGGGTGCTCCTGCTCGGCGGGACCCCGTTCACCGAGGAACTCGTCATGTGGTGGAACTTCGTGGGCCGCAGCCACGAGGAGATCGCCGAGTACCGCGAGGCGTGGCAGGCACAGGCGGACCGGTTCGGCCGGGTGGAGGGCTACCAGGGCACGACGGCGTGGTTGCCCGCACCCACACTGCCGCAGGTGCGGATCAAACCTCGTCGCAATCCGGCCTAGCGACGCGACCTCGGGGCCGCTAGAGACGCCAAGTACATGAAGGCCCCCTTCCTTGCGCCTAGGTACAGGAAGGGGGCCTTCATGTACTTGGGAGCTAGAAGAACGTCCCGCACCACGGCGGCCGCGCGGTGTGGAACAGCGCGTCGGCCCGGGCGACCGCCGCCTCGTCCACCACCTCGACACGGCCCGACAACGCCAGATCACCGAAGAGACCGTGGCCGAGGTACAGCGACGACAAGGCGGCGACGTCCAGCCGCAGATCGGCGTCGGCGGTCGTCCGCTCCGCGCCGTCCGGGCCGACCACGTAACGGCCACTGTTGTCCGGAAGCTGCTTGTCGAGCACTTCGAGCACCACGGGTTCGGCGGTACCGTAAGTGCGTGCCCGCAGCGCGGCGGAGACGTCGACGAGCCGAAGCCACAGGTCGTCGATGACCTCGATGGTGTTCACCGCACGCGGGTCGGTGAGCAGTCCGGCGATCGGCTCGTCCATCGGGCGGCCGCGTCCGGTGACGGCCGAAACCAGGTCGATCGACAGAAGGAACCGCCACAGTCCCGCCCAAGCCCGCGGCGTGGCGGCATGGAGTTCCCGGATCTCCAGGATCGCTCCGCGTTCCGGCGCCTGCCGGTCGCGCACGTCGATGGTCTGGTAGACGACGAAACCGTCGTCCCCGTCGGGTCCACTGTGGACCGCGACGCGATAGCCGTCGTTCCCGGTGACCACCCGGTCGAAGAAGCCAGGCCACCAGTGCGCCGGCCGGGCGACGAACCCCGGCCGCGTTCCCTCGAAGCCGTTGTACAGCGCGGGAACACGCTCCACGGCCTCGGCGGGGGTGACGAACCTGACCACCCCTTCCCGCCCCACGCCGTCACGGAGCCGGGCGCGTGGACGTTCGACGGAAACGCCTTTGCCGAAAGTGGCCGCGCCGTAACCGAAGCGGCCGTAGATCACGGCTTCCGAAGCGTGTAGCGCGGCCAGGGGGACACCGCGTGCCGCGAAGTCCTCCAGCTGAACCGCCATCATCGAGGTGAGGATCCCGCGGCGGGTCCAGTCCGCGCGGACTCCGATCCCGTCGACGGCCGCCGTGACGAGCTTCTGTCCACCGGGGACGGTGAGCTCGACATCGAAGGAGCTGGCGATCCCCACCGGGGTGCCGTGGTCGTCGAACGCGGCGAATTTCCCGGCGGCGGGCCAGGACGGAGCCATCTTCGCCCAGACCTCGTCCGAGGCGGGCCTGCCGTGCAGGGACTCCGCCAGGACGTCGAGGCAGGCCCGTTGTTCACCTTCGGCCACGGCACGCACAGGGAATTCGCTCATAGCGGGAGATCCTGCCGTCCGGTCCCGGCGAACCCAACCGGTTTTCAGGCGGGCGCGCCGACTTCGTAGCGGCCGTCGTCACCGGTGACGGTGATCGTGACGGTCTTGCCCTCGCCGCCGACCTGGACGGTGCAGGTGAACGTGCTTCCGTCCTTGACCGTCTGGTTCGGCGGGCACAGCACGTCGCCGACCTCGCTCACCTGATAGGTCTCGGTCAGGATCTTCCGCACGTCCGCCTGCATGGTCCTCGGGTCGAAGACCCTTCCCGGAACGGTGGAGGACGACCCGCCCGACGTGCCGGACGCGCTCGAAGAGGCGCTCGTCGTCGGCGGGACCGTGACGGTCTTCGTCGCCGGCGCGGGTGCCGGGGTGTCCGAACACGCCGCCAGTACGACGAAAGCGGCACCACACAGACCGACCGTCGCGACGGCTCGCCTGCTCACGCTTCTCCACCCCCACCGGTGTGATCATCCAACGTCAGAAGAAGGTACCGCACCAGGGATTCACTCGCGTGCCGAACAGCAGGTCCGCCCGCTCCAGTGCGGTCTCGCCGGTGGCGCGGACACGTCCGGCGGCCGCGAGATCCGACGGGCGCCAGCCGCCGAGGTACACCATCGACAGGGTGTCGGCGTGTAGTTCGAGATCCGCCGGGTCGGTGGTGCGGACCGCGCCGTCCTCGGAAAGGCGGTAACGACCGGAGTTGTGCTCCAGGAGCGGGTCGATGACTTCGATGACGATCGGCTCGCCCCGATACGTGCGGGCGTCGAGCATCGCGGCGACGTCCACCAGCCGGAGCCAGCCCTCGTCCTGGACCTTCTGCACGAGGGTGTGCCGCGGGTCCGTGAACAGCAACTCGACCGGTTCGTCGAGCGGCCGTTTCTCCGCGGTGATGCGGTCGACCAGGTCCACGGACAGCAGGTGACGCCACAGCCCGGCGAACGCGTCGGGGTTCGCGTAGTTGAAGGACTGGATCTTCAGCTGCGCCGGTGCCCCGAAGTGGGCCCTCTCGACGGTGTAGGTGACGTAGCCGTCGGTCCCGTCCGGGCCCTGGTGCACGGCGGTCGCGATCGGCGTGGTCGCCCGGCGCACCTCCCGGACGTAGCCCGGCCACAGGTTCGGGCTCCGCGCGATCATGCCGGGCCGTGTGCGTGGAAGGGCGTCGAAGAGCGACGGCCATTGCTCGATCGTGCTTTCCAGGTCCAGCAAGGAGATCTGTCCGCCCGTCGGTACCTCGGGGCGGAACCGGGCACGGTTCCGGTCGATCTCGATCGACTTGCCCCTGGCCGCGATGCCGTAGCCGAACCGTCCGTAGATCGCGCCTTCGGAAGCGTGCAGCATCGCCGCGGGGATGCCGCGAGCGGCGAAATCCTCGAACTGGGCGCGCATCAACGCCGTCAGCACACCACGGCGGGTGCGGTCGGCGCGGACGCCGACGAGGCTGACCGCGGCGAGCGGCGTGGTGCCGCCGCCGGGCAGCGTCACTTCCGAGTCGAAGGACCGGGCGGTGCCGATCAGCTCCGGGTCGAACGCACCCCACCCGCGGTCCGGCTGGAAGGACCCGTCGGCGGCCGACCACTCCTCGTCGGTCATCTCCTTGACGTGCAAGGCACGCCGGAACAGATCGGTCGCCGCACGGTCCTCGTCGGACCGCAGCGGCCGCACGGAAAAGTCGCTCATGATCCGATCATGCAGGAACGACCGTGCCCGGCGCCCGTCGTTTATTTGGTGACGGCGGGCGGCGAGACCTCGTAGTTGCCGGTGTCACCCTTCACGGTGATCGGCACCTCCTGCGGCTTGCCCTCGATCGTGGCGGTGCAGGTGAACTTCACCCCGTCCTTGACCTCCTGGCCTGCCGGGCAGGTGACCGCGCTGATCTCCTTGATCCCGTAGGTCTCGGTGAGCAGCTTCTGCACGTCGGTCTGCATCTGCGTGTTGTTGAAGACCTGGGTGTTGAACCAGCCGGGAGTGACGAACCCGAGGATGCCGACCGCCGCGATGATCACCACGAGCGCGCCGATCCCGATGAACAGGCCCTTCTTGGACTTCGGCTTGTCCTGCGCCTCGCCCTGGGTGCCCTGGAACTGGCTCTGGCCGTAGTCGTACTGGCCGGGCTGCTGCCCGTACTGCGGCTGCTGCTGCGGACCGCTCTGGGGGTAGCCCGGCTGCTGCTGGGGCCCGCTCTGCGGATAACCCGGCTGCTGCTGGCCGTATTGCTGCTGACCCCACTGAGGCTGCTGTTGCTGCGTCTGCGAAGGGTCGTGACCGGGCTGCTGCGGATACCCCGGCTGCTGCTGGGCCGGGTCGTAGGGCGCGGGCTGCTGACCCCATTGGGGCTGTTGCTGCTGGGTCTGCGACGGGTCGTGCTGCGGCTGCTGGCCCCACTGCGGTTGCTGCTGCGGGCCGCTCGGCGGTTGAGTGCCGCCCGGCTGTTGCCCGTAGCCCGGCTGCTGCCCCCACTGGGGCTGCTGCTGCGGGTCGTTGCCGCCATACGGCGTGCTCATCGTTTCGCCTCCGCCTGTTCCGCCATCGTGACCGGCCGGATCACTGACCGTCGTGGGCGATCCAACCACAGGTTGGCACCCCTGCCCACTGTTCGCGGGTGGTGTCGGGGCAACTGGCCGCGACCGTGCTCACACCGGCGGCTCGGGCACTCCGCCGGTCGGCCCAACGTCCGGTGAGTGGTGAGGACGGTCCTAACCGTCCATACCACTCACGACCAGCCGTACCGAACCGGCGGGTTCGCGTGACGGGATGGCCGACACCGGTGATCCGACGGACGACACGCGCGCGGGCGGGTTGGTTCCGCCGCGAGTCGTCCGTCTGAACACGCGTGTCGTCCATCCCGTCACGCGAAACCGCCATCCACGCACCGTGCTGAGCCACGGTCGCCTCACGGGACCGGTCCTCAGGGCCGAAGGCGTCCTTCGCCGCATCAGACGCGGCGAAGGCTCCCTTCACCCCACCATCGGACCGACCCGGGAATTCACGACCCAGGTCACGCGCCGCCGGCCGCCACGACTCCGCGCCGCAGAGCCTTCACCGCGTCCGAAGCGGCAGCCCCGACCGGATCCGCCTTCCCGAGGACGTCGCGGATCTGGTCCAGCAGGTCGATGACCTGCCGCGACCACCGCACGAAGTCACCCGCGGACAGCTCCTGCCCGTTCGCTTCGGCGGCGGTGAGGACCTTCTCCAGCGACTCGCCGCGGGCCCACCGGTAGACGGGCCAGGCGAAACCGGCGTCGGGCTCGCGGGTGCGGTCCAGCTTGTGGCGCCGCTCGTCCTCGGTGAGCTCCATCCACAGGCGCGTGGTCGCCTGCCAGGCGTCGACCACCTTGCCCAGGGGCAGGCGAGGCTCCCCCGCGGTGTCCCGGCGCGCCTCGAAGACCAGCGTCGAGACGACCGCCGCGAGTTCGGGCGGGGTGAGGCCCTTCCACACGTCGTGCCGGATGCATTCGGCGGCGAGCAGGTCGGACTCGCTGTAGAGGCGGGTGAGCCGCTTGCCGTGTTCGGTGACGCGGTTCTCGCCGTCGCCCTTCGACTCGGGGCCGAGGTAGCCGCGTTCGCCGAGCAGCCGCAGGATGCGGTCGAAGGCGCGCGCGAGCGAATGCGTGGTCGCGGCGACCTTGCGTTCCAGTTGCTCGGTCTCGGCGGTGAGCCGCTGGTACCGCTCGACCCAGCGCAGGTTCGCCTCGCGTTCGGCCAGGCCGTGGCAAGGATGCGCGCGCAGCGCACGCCGCAGCGCGGCCAGCTCACCGTCCTCATTGGCCCCGGCGCGGCGTTTTTGCCTGCCGGGCAAGGAGATTCCCGCGCTGCGCAGACTCGCGGCGATGTCACGACGGGTCTTGGGCGAACGCAGCTCGATGTGCTTCGGCAGCTTGATGTTCCCCAGCGCCTCCACCGGCGCCGGGAAGTCGGAGACCGAGAGCGGGCCGGACCAGCGGTCCTCGGTGACCACGACGGGCCGCGGTTCGCGGATCGGGTCGAGCCCCGGGTCGACGACGACCGCGAGCCCCGCGCGGCGTCCCGCGGGCACGGCGATGACGTCGCCCTTGCGGAGCTTCTCCAGCGACTCGGCGGTGCCTGCCCGGCGAGCGGAGGTGTTCTGCCGCGAGAGTGCCTTCTCCCTGGCGGAGATCTTCGCGCGTAGATCGACGTACTCCAGCATCTCGTCGAAATCGCCGGTGATGGCGGAGGTGTAGCCCCGCAGGGCCTCCTTGTTCCGCTCGATCCGCCGCGCCGTCCCGACCACCGACCGGTCGGCCTGGAACTGCGCGAACGACTGTTCCAACAGGTCACGGGCCGCCTCGGCGCCGACCTGGGCGACCAGGTTCACCGCCATGTTGTAGCCGGGCCGGAAGGACGACCGCAGCGGGTACGTCCTGGTCGAGGCAAGCCCGCCGACCTGCTTCGGGTCGATCCCCGGCTGCCAGGCGACGACGGCGTGGCCTTCGACGTCGATGCCGCGCCGCCCGGCTCGCCCGGTGAGCTGCGTGTACTCCCCCGGCGTCAGGTCGACGTGCGCCTCGCCGTTGTACTTCACGAGCCGCTCCAGCACCACGGTGCGTGCGGGCATGTTGATGCCGAGCGCCAGCGTCTCGGTGGCGAAGACGACCTTCACGAGGCCCTGGACGAACAGCTCCTCGACGGTCTCCTTGAACGCCGGGAGCAGCCCGGCGTGGTGCCCGGCGATACCGCGCTCGAGCGCCTCACGCCATTCCCAGAAGCCGAGGACGCCGAGGTCGCCTTCGGGCAGGTCCTTGGTGCGTTCGGCGACGATGCGGCGGACCTTCTCGACCTCTTCGGGACCGTTGAGCCGCAGGCCCGACCGCACGCACTGGCCGACAGCGGCATCGCAGCCGGCGCGGGAGAAGATGAACACGATGGCGGGCAGCAGGCCGGCGTTGTCCAGCCGCTCGACCGTGTCGGTGCGGGACGGCGGCCGGTACCTCGGCATCCGCGACGGCCCGCCTCGACGGCCTCTCGGCCCGCGCAACCCGGCCGGGGCGAACCGCCCGCCGATCTCCTCGGTGCGGCGAAGCAGGCTGGGGTTGATCCGCAGTTCGGCGCCCGGCGCGTTCTCCTCCTGGCCGGCGAACAGATCCAGCAGCCGGTTGCCGACCAGCATGTGCTGCCACAGCGGCACGGGGCGGTGCTCGTCGACGACGACGGACGTGTCACCGCGGACCTCGACGAGCCATTCGCCGAACTCCTCGGCGTTGCTCACCGTGGCCGACAGGCCGACGACGCGGACGTGCTCGGGCAGATGGAGGATGACCTCTTCCCAGACCGCGCCGCGGAACCGGTCGGCGAGGTAGTGGACCTCGTCCATCACCACGTACGCGAGTTCGCCGATGGTCGAGGACCCGGCGTAGAGCATGTTGCGCAGGACCTCGGTGGTCATGACCACGACCTGCGCGTTGCCGTTGATCGAGGTGTCACCGGTCAGCAGGCCGACGGCGTCGGCGCCGTGCCGGGCGACGAGGTCGGCGTACTTCTGGTTCGACAACGCCTTGATGGGGGTCGTGTAGAAGCATTTGCGGCCCTCGGCGAGGGCGAGGTGCACCGCGAACTCGCCGACCACGGTCTTCCCGGCGCCGGTGGGCGCGCAGACGAGCACGCCGTGACCGTCTTCGAGCGCCTCGCAGCCGCGGACCTGGAAGTCGTCGAACTCGAACGACGATTCCGCCGCGAAGCGGGTCAGCTGGGGGTACCGGCCGCGGCGCTGGGAGGCGGCGTATGCCTCGGCCGGGGTCTGAGGAGGGCTATTGACCACTTCGTCAGGGTTCCATACCCCACCGACAGTTCGCACTCGGTGTGACGATCTCGGGAACGGTCGCGGCGCCTGTGTCATCCAAGGGCCGGATCCGAGATCGAGAGGGGACGCCATGGAGATCGCTTGCCCGCAATGCGCGCAGGTCGACCAGGTGCAGAGCGTGCCGGCGGTGTTCCAGAGCGGCCAGACCACCTACCGGGTGCAAGGCGGCATGACGGCCATCCCGGCGGGCGACGGCGTGGTCTACACCGCGACTACGCACACCGGCGTGTCGGTGACCGCGACCGCGGCATCGCTCAACCCGTACCCGGTGCTCCGCGGCGGCGGATGCTTCCTGACGCTCGCGCTGGTGATGCTGATCCCCGCGTTCGTGTTCGTCGCGTTCGCCACCGACGTGCTCGCCGACAACCCCGCTCCGACCGCGGGCGGCCGCGTCGGTGCGGCCATCGGCGCCTGGATCTTCCCGTTCGGGGCCTTCGCACTGGTCGCGCTGTTCGCCGTGCTGTTCGTGCTCAGGCTGCGGCGCAACGCGCGGATCCGGCGAGGGATCCCCGACGCGCTCGCGTACTGGCGGCAGGCGTGGTTCTGCCATCGCTGTGGCGGCGTGTTCTTCCCGCGTGGCGAACTGATGTCGGCCGCGACGTTCCGCGGACAGGTGTGGCGCGCTGGCGACTACGCGGGGCTCATCCGAGGACGGTGAGCGCGCCAGGGACGCAGGTGATGTCGATCGGCGGTCGTCCGAGCGGCTCGCCGTCCGCGTAGACGGGCAGATCGCTGCCCGCCAGGTGGATCTGACCGGCCTTGAGGGTCCGCACCGCCGGATGCGCCAAGTGCTGCCCGGAGCGGACACCGGGCAGCATGCGGATCAGGTCGCGCCTGGTCGCGTTCCCGACGACCGTGACGTCGAACAGGCCGTCTTCGGGGTCCGCGCCGGGGCAGATCGGCATGCCGCCGCCGTAGTACGGGGTGTTGCCGACGGCGATCATGGCGGCGTCGAGTTCGATCGTCTCGACGTCGGTGCGGAGCACGACCGGGCGGGGCCGGAACGCGGCGAGTTCGGCCAGGATCGCGACGTCGTAGCGGCGCGGGCCGCGAGGCCAGGTCAGCCGGTTGGCGCGTTCGGTGACCAGCGCGTCGAAGCCGGAGCAAAGAACCGTGGCGAACCATTCGCCACCGGCCCGGCCGAGGTCGATCCTCCGTCGTTTCCCGTCCACGATCCGCCTGGCGGCGAGGTCGGCGGCGGCGTGCGGCCGTTCGGGGATCTCGAGTGCCCTGGCGAAATCGTTGCCGGTGCCCGCGGGCACGAGCCCGAGGGCGACACCGGATTCGGCGCAGAACTGCACGCCCTGATGCGCCGCGCCATCGCCGCCGAGTACGACGAGGACGTCCAGCCCGGCCGCGCGCGAGTCGGTCATCAGCGCGCGGGATTCCTCGACCGTGTCGGCGACGAGGACGTCGAGCCGGTCCACGACGGGCCGCAGCCGCGCCGCGACCGACTCCATCAGCCGTCCCGCGGCCCCGTTACCGGAGGCGGGGTGGACGGCCAGTGCCGCGTGCATCCCCGGCTCAGGTGACGTCGTCGGTGCTGGTGCGCTTGCCGTTCGTGGCGGCCGACGGCTCCTCGTCGATCTTGCTCGGCGTGTAGTCGAACGGCGCGGCCTCGTCGTCGTCGAGCTGGTCCCAGCCCTCGGTGCCGCGTTCCTTGTCGAGCTTGCGGTCGTGGAAACGCGCGATCTGGATCGACATCTCCAGCAGGACCACCAGCGCGCCCGCCAGCGCGATCATCGAGAAGGGGTCCGAACCGGGCGTCGCGAAGGCGGCGAAGACGAACACGACCATGATCAGGCCGCGACGCCACTTCTTCAGCATCTGGTACTTCAGGACGCCGACGCGGTTCAGCATCACCACGAACAGCGGCAGCTCGAAGCTGACGCCGAAGATCAGCAGCAGCGACAGGATGAACGAGATGTACTTGTCACCGGTGAGCGCGGTGATGAACTGGTCGCCACCGAAGTTCATCAGCAGCTCGAGTGCGTGCGGGATGAGCAGGTACGCGAGCACGGCGCCGGTGGCGAAGAGGATCGACGCGAAGAAGACGAAGGTGAGCGCGTACTTGCGCTCCTTCGAGTAGAGGCCGGGCGCGATGAACGCCCAGATCTGGTAGAGCCACAGCGGCGCCAGCAGCACCGCACCCGCGGCGATACCGACCTTCAGCTGGATCATGAAGGCTTCGAACGGGACCGTCTGGAGCAGCTGACAAGGGCCGGTCGGGGAACCACCGAGCCTGCGCTGGTGCGGAATGCCGCAGTACGGGCCGGTCATGATCTGGCCGAGCGACGGGATCGGGCCCACCCTGGTCTGGAACCAGAGGAAGCCGATGATCCCGCCCGCCAGGATGGCGAGCAGCGCGAAGCCCAGACGGCGCCGGAACTCGTAGATGTGCTCGATGAGCGTCATCGTGCCGTCGGGGTTGCTCCGACGGCTGCGCTTGCGCCGCTTCGTGCCGCGGCGCTCCTCACCGGAGGCGGAATCCGCCACTGGACAGTCCGTTCTCGTCAGGGTCCACCATGAGCGCGCCGAGACTTCGGCGCGCTCATCCGCGAACAGGCTCCGCTGGGCTGGCTGGAAGCTGGCTTACCGAGACCTCGGCTCAGCTGGCGTTCTTCTGCGCCTGCTCGGCCGGAGCGGGGGTGGCGGCCTGCTGCTTCTTGAGCTCGTCGAGCTGACGCTGGAGGTCGGCGACCTGCTTGTCCGCCGCGTTCGCGGCGGGCGCGGGCGTGGTGGCCTGCGGCAGCTGCTTGGTCTCGACCTCTTCGGTCTCGGCGGCCTTGTCCTTGTCTCCGGCCATGTCCTTGGTCTCGGCCTTGAAGATCTTCATGGACTTGCCGATGGACCGCGCGGCGTCCGGAAGCCTCTTGGCGCCGAACAGCAGGACAACGACGAGCACCAGGATGATGATGTGCCACGGCTGCAGCGCGTTCATCGTTTGCGGCCTCCTTCTCGAGTCTCTCAGGTGTGATGTTACCGGTCTTCGAGCCCACGTCGTTCCGCGATCGCCACGCGAAGCGCGGCCGACCGGGCGCGAAGGAGCCCTGTCCGTTTTCGGGTGTTCGTAGCCACCATGCTCATCGTATGGGTGAGCACGCGCAAGACTCTGCGTAATTTGATGAGCAGAACAAAGAGCAGGAGCAGCCCGGCGACGGCGAGCGCGATGCTCGGCAGGTACGACACGGCGTCACCCTACTGCTCGTAGGTTGACGTTAGGTGACGAGCCCGGGCCAGCGCGTCGGCCGCGCGTCGACGAACTGCCTCACCGAGCGCGGCAGGGCTCTCGACGTGTGCGTCTCCGCCCAAACCGAGGATCAGCCGGACCATCCAGGACTCGTCGGCGTAGCGCATCCGGATCCGCAGCCGTCCGCCGTCGAGCTCGTCGAGCTCCTCGCAGGGGTAGTACTCGGCTACCCAGCGTGTGTCGGGGTCGAGGACGAGGACGGCTTCCTGCTGATCGGGACGCGGGCGGAAAACACCATCGGAAATGTCAGTGGGCCGCGCGTGGGCCGGCGGGACGGCGGGTTCGTCGAGCACGGTGAGCTCGTCGATACGGTCGAGGCGGAACAGCCGGACATCCTCGGCCCGGCGGCACCACGCTTCGAGGTAGCCGACCGCCTGCACGATGAGCAGCCGCATCGGATCGACGGTGCGTTCGGTGATCGCGTCCTTCGACGCCGTGTAGTACCGGATCCGCAACGCGCGCTTCGCGGTGAGAGCGGCCCGGACGGCTTCGCGGGTGCCGGCGGTCTTCTTGCCTTCCCGCACTCCCCCGCCGACGACGATCCCCGACGGCTGGGCCTGCCCCGCGGCGACCTCGATCTTCGCGATGGCGCGGCGGACCGCGTCGGCGTCGACCACGCCGGGCGTCTCGGCCAGCGCCCGCAGCGCGACGAGCATGGCCGTCGCCTCGCCGCCGGTGAGCCGCAGCGGGCGGTTCATACCGGCGTCGTGCGTGACGACGATCGTGTCGCCCTCGAAGGACAGGTCGATCAGGTCGCCGGGGCCGTAGCCGGGCAGCCCGCACATCCACAGCAGTTCGAGGTCCTTGCGCAGCTGCTTGGGCGTGACGTCGAAGTCGTGGGCGGCGTCGTCGATCTTGATCCCGGGCCTGGCGAGCAGGTACGGCACGAGCGCGAGCAGCCGCGGCATCCGTCCGGTGGCGCTCATCGGGCACCGCCGGCGTGCGCGATGGCCTCGAGGCGGCTGAAGACGGACTTCGCGAGGACCTCGGGCTCGAGAACGAGGACGTCCGGGCCGTGGGCGGTGAGCCAGTCGGCGGCGGATTCGGGGTAGTACAGCTCGATCTCCACGAGGTCGCCTTCTTCTCCCCCAGCGTCGCTGCGGCCGACCACCCGGCCGCGGCGGCGGACCCCGGCGGCCCTGCCGTCAGCGACCCAGACACTGGCCGTGGTCACGGCGGACGGGTCCTCACTGCTGCTGGCCGAGACCATTCGCAGCAGGTTGATCCCTTCCGGACGCTCGACGACGCCGGGCGGTCCGAAAGCATCGACCTTCCCTGTCACGCGCGATAGCCTGAAGCAGCGGGACGCGCCGCGATCCCTGTCGTGGCCGACGACGTACCACCGGCCCCGCCACGACACCACTCCCCACGGTTCGAGGGTGCGGATCTTGCGTTCGGCCGAACCGCTGCGGCGGTACTCGAACCGCACCGCCTGCCCGGCCTGGACGGCGGCGAGCAACGGACCGAACGCCGGTTCGGCGCGGACGCGGGGCTCGACGACCGTCGGGGCGTGATCGTCGACCTCGACGCCCGCCGCGCGGAGCTTCACCAGCGCGCCTTGGGCCTCACCGGTCAGTTCCGGGGAATCCCAGAGCCGGACGGCGAGGCCGACCGCGGTCGCCTCGTCGGGCGCGAGGTCGATTTCGCCGAGTTCGTAGTCGCGCCGCGCGATGCGGTAACCGTCGATCGCGTCGAACGCGGAATTGCGGCCGGTCTCCAGCGGGATGCCGAGTTCACGCAGTTCGGTCTTGTCGCGCTCGAACATCCGGAAGTACGCCTCGTCGCTGGCCGCGTCGGCGTACCCGGGCACGATGCCCCGGATCCGCTCGGCGGTGAGGTACTGCCGAGTGGACAGGAGGGCCAGAACCAGGTTGACCAGACGTTCGGCGCGAGCGGTGGACACCCGGCTACCCTAGCCCGCGCCGTCCGGCCCGATGGTGACAGCCGCCGATCGCGCGTCGTAACGATCCCTGGCGGTCTCGACCTCGTCGAAGCGCGTCTCGGCCCAGTCCTTGATCCCGGCCAGCAGTTGCCGGAGGCTCCGGCCGAGTTCGGTCAGTTCGTAGTCCACGCGCACCGGCACGCAAGCGGTGACCGTGCGGGTCAGCAGGCCGTCGCGTTCCAGGGTCCGCAGGGTCTGCGTGAGCATCTTCTGGCTGACGCCGGCGATCCGGCGGGAGAGGTCGCTGTAGCGCTGGGGCCCGTCTCCGAGGGCGACGAGGACGAGGCTCACCCACTTACCCGAGACCTCGTCGAGCAGTTTCCGGGCGGGGCAGGCCGCGAGATAGGCGTCGTAGGCCCGTTTCTCCTCGTTCCGCCGTTCTTGTGCCGTGCGCGTGACCACGGTGCGCGTACCTCCGCGTGGGTTGGGCACCTCGAGGTGCGTACTTCCCGATGGAGAGTAACTCCCCATACGTTCGCTGGGAACGATCCCTTGGAGGAGAATGATGCGCGCAGTGGTGGTCCGCCGGTTCGGCGGTCCGGAAGTCCTTGAGTTCACCGAGATCCCGGTGCCCGTACCGGGAACCGGTCAGGTACGGGTGAAGGTGGCCGCGGCCGGGGTCAACCCGGTCGACGCCGCGACCCGCTCGGGTTTTCTGACCGAGGCGGGGATCATCCCGCCTCGTGAGGTGATCGGGATCGGCTGGGATGTCGCCGGGACGATCGACGCGGTGGGCGACGGTGTCGCCGGATTCGCCACGGGCGACACCGTGATCGGCCTGCGGGACCGGCCGTCGACGGCGCTCGGCACGCACGCCGAGTTCGTCGTGCTCGACGCGGGCGCGGTCGCCGCCGCCCCGCGGACGGCGTCTCTCGTAGAGGCCGCGACGCTGCCGCTGAACGGTCTCACCGCGGTCCAGGCCCTCGATCTGCTCGACCTGCCATCGGCTGCGACGGTCCTGGTGACCGGTGCGGCGGGTGCCGTCGGCGGCTACGCGGTCACCTTGGCCAAGGCCCGCGGTTTCCGCGTGGTGGCGGTCGCCGGTTCCGCCGACGAGGCACTGGTCCGAGGGTTCGGCGCGGAGGTTTTCGTGCCTCGCGGCGACTTCCTGGCCGATCGCGTGCGCGCGGTGATCCCCGGCGGTGTCGATGCGGCGCTCGACACCGCGTTGCTCGGGCTCGAAGCCCTGGACGCCGTGGCGAACCGTGGCCGGTTCGTGGTGTTCGCGGCCGGAGCGGCTCCGATTCCCTTGCGCGGCATCAGGGTCGAGCACGTCTGGATCCGAGCGGACGGCGCCGCGTTGGCCGATCTGGCGGCCCTCGTCGACGAAGGCACGCTCGCGCTGCGGGTCGCGGACACGTCGCCCTTGGACGAGGCGGCGAAAGCGCACGAGCGCCTTGCCACGGGCGGGCTCCGCGGACGACTGGTGCTGACCAACGAATAAGTTGACGCTTAATTAAGCCTACGGTTATCTTCGCATCATGGACAAGAACGAAACCCGGCTCGAACTCCGGCGTGAGTACCCGGACCCGATCGAAGACGTCTGGTCCGCGCTCACCGAATCCGAGCGCACGGCCCGCTGGATCGGCACGTGGACGGGCGAAACAGGGGTCGGCAACACGATCATGCTGCTGATGACCGCGGAGGAGGGCTCCGAACCGTCGCCCGCCGTCATCCGTGAATGTGATCCGCCGAAACGGCTGGCCATGGATCTGCACAACACCGACGAGCCGACCTGGCGGGTGGAGCTGACGCTGACACCGCGCGGCGACGGAACGGTGCTCGACTTCGTACACCGGATGCCCAAGCCGGATTGGGACACCTCGGACATCGCCAAGGGCTGGCACTTCTATCTCGACCGGCTCGGAGCTTCCCTCACCGGCGAACCGGTGCCCGAATGGGAGACGTACACGCCGCCTAGTTTGGAGGCATGAACGATCGAGTACTGCTGATCACCGGCGCCTCCCGCGGTCTCGGCGAGGCCACCGCACGCCGGGCGGCCGCGGCCGGGTTCCGGCTGGCGTTGCTCGCCCGCGACCGCGAGGCGCTGCTCCCCCTCGTCGCCGAGTTCGGCGAGGATCGCGCCCTCGCGCTCGCGGTCGACGTCACCGACTGGGGTTCGCTGTCCTCCGCGGTCGAGACGGTGAAGTCCACCTTCGGCGGGCTGGACGCGGTGTTCGCCAACGCGGGGCAAAGCGTCGTGGTCTCGTTCTTCGGCGACGGCGGCGCGGAGCCCGAGCAGTGGCGGGACATGGTGCTGACGAACGTCTACGGCACCGCCCTCACCGCACGGGCGACCCTGCCGTCGCTGGCGGAATCGAAGGGGCACCTCGTGCTCACCGGTTCGGTCGCGGGGCGCTACCACCGGCCGGGGAACCTCTACTCGGCGACGAAATGGGCGGTGACCGGGCTCGCCGGATCGATCCGCGAGGAGGCCGTCGGCACCGGCGTCCGGGTCACCGTCGTACAGCCGGGCCTGGTGGACACCTCGATGATCCCCGAGGACTCGAAGTCCAAGCCGAAACTGGAACCCGACGACATCGCGAGGGCGGTGCTCTACGCGCTGGAGCAACCGCCCTCGGTCGACGTCAACGAGATCGTGGTCCGCCCGACCGGGCAGATCCGCTAGCCCGGCAGCAGCGACTCGGCCAGCCGTCGCCAGTGCGGCATGGCCGACTCGCCGGGTTCGACGCCGATGACCTGGATCCCGACGTGGTCGGCGCCCGCGTCGAGATGGCCGCGCAGTTTCGCGGTGACGGTGTCGAGGTCGCCCCAGAACACGAGATCGTCGACGAGCCGGTCGCTGCCGCGGCCACCGTCGAGGTCGGCTTCCGTGTAACCGAGACGGAGGAACTTGGCGACGTTGTACTCCGACGTCAGGTAGCCGTGCAGATGCTCGCGAGCGATCCCGCGCGCCTTGCCAGGGTCGGTTTCGAACAGCACAGCGTGCTCGACGCCGAGGAAGGCCTTCTCCCCCAGCACTTCCCTCGCCTTGACGGTGTGCGACACCGGCACGTGATAGGTGTGCGCACCCTCGGACCGGTCTCGGGCCAGTTCGAGCATCTTCGGCCCGTACGCGGCCAGCAGGCGCCGGATCGGCACGGCGGGCAACGGGTTGGCGCTCGTGACCGTGTCGAGTTCGTCGAGGTAGCCGTTCATGGCCTCCAGCGGCTTGACGCCGGGACGCGCGCCACCGAAGCCGAGCCCCAGGACGTGCCGGCCCGGATAGGCGTCGGCCAGCAGGAGCGCGGCGCCGCGGGTCCAGCGCGCACCGCGGGAGCCGATCCGCGCGATCCCGTTGACCACGGCCATGCGTTCGGTGGACGCGAGCAGGAATCCGGCGTGGGTCAGGGCTTCCCGCCCGTCCCGTTCCGGGATCCAGATCGACGGCCACCCGAGTTCTTCCAGTTCCCGCACCGAATCCCGCAGCATGCTCGCGGGCTGATCTTCGAAGTCGAACGTCCAGATCCCGAAACGCCCCAGTTCCATCTGTCTCTCCTCAGGTCGAGTGCAACATATCGAAGTATCGCAGATGTTCGATATGTTGCACTCGACCTGAGCTCAGATGGAGCGTCCCAGCAGGTCGACGAGCTGCGCGATCCGCTGTTCGTCACGGCGGTAGTGCGTCCACTTCCCCACGCGTGTGGACCGGACGAGCCCCGCGCGCTGCAGCAACGCCATGTACGCGGACACGGTGGATTGCGCGAGCCCCAGCTTCGCCTGGAGATGACTGACGCAGACGCCGACCTCGTTCTGGTCGGCGATCGCGTTCTCCGGCGGGAAGTGCCGGTCCGGTTCACGCAGCCACCCGAGCACCTGGAGGCGGATCGGGTTGGCGAGCGCCTTCAACACCTCGACGAGATGCTCGGTGGTCTCCGGGACGGGTTCGGCTTGTGCGGTCATGATCCTTCGAGCTTAAACCCCGCCGAGCCGGGCGGCCCTGCCTTTCGCCCCGCTCGCCCAGCAGGCGCCGCGCGCGCAGTCGACCGAGTCCAGCGATCCGGTGTCGAACGACTTCCAGTGCCGCCCGCCGTCCGGGCTCAGATCGCTCCCGCCGGGGCCGACGGCGATGACCGTGTTCCCCAGCCAGGCCAGCCCGGAGCGGTAGCCGACCGGCGCCTCGGACGGCGTCCGCCACGTGCGTCCCCTGTCCGCGCTCAGCGCGACCGCCGGCCCCGGCGCGTTCGGCGCCGCGTAATCGCCGCCGATGGCCACGCCGTGCCGCGGGTCGCGGAACGTCACCGAGAAGACCCCGGCGGAGGCGCCGCTGGGCAACGGGGTGTCCGCGGCCTCCCAGGTCTTCCCGCCGTCGCCGGAGTGCAGGACCCGTGCGCGGGCGCCACCGCCGGTCGCGATCCAGGCGTCACGCGGGCCCGAGGTGGTGAGGCACTGGCCGCTGGCGGCGAACCCGAACTCGCCGTCGAGCGCGGGGACCATCCCCTCCGATGGCACGGGCTGCCAGGACCGCCCGCCGTCCGAAGTGGACTGCAACCGGAACTTGCCGTCCACCGGATCGCTCATCGCGAGGCCGCGCCGGTGGTCGAAGAACGCGACGCAGTCATAGAAGGCGGCCGGGTCACTGTTCTGGAAGGACAGTCGCCAGCTCTTGCCGCCGTCGTCGGTGCGATAGATCCGGGACGCGTCGCCGGGCCCGATGGACAGGGCGACGGCGTGGTCGGCGTCGAAGGCCTCGATGTCACGGAAGTCGAGCGCCTCGGTGCCCGCCGGGGCGACCGGCTTCCAGGTGCGACCGCGGTCGGTGGTGCGCAGGATGGTGCCCCCGCTCCCGCTGACCCACGCCGTACGCGAGTCCACCGCGGCGAGCCCGCGCAGTTGCGACTCCGTACCCGTCGGAGTCTCCGTCCACCTCGGCTCGGGACATTCCGGCGCGGCTTGCGCGACCCCGGTGAACGCCAACGGGACGACCGCTCCCAGCAGGACCAGCAACGATCGGCGCATCGGCGCACCTCTCCCTCGGTCGAAGAACCGCGCGGGCAACCCTAGTCCGCTCGACGGCGACGTGGCGAGACCCGAGTCAGCCGGACTCTCGCTCGAGATGCTTCCGCACCTTCTCGACCGTCGGGAAGAGCAACCGGTGAGCGACGACGGCGTTGACGATCGTGAGGATCAGGGCGAGAACCGGCAGGAGCGTGTACATCACGATGCCAGGCGTCACTTCAATGGTGTCCTGGGGGTCGTATTGACCGGATGTGGCGACACGGGAAACATAAAAGATCAAGAAGATCGCCGTCGCGAAAAGAGCACCGCCGCACAACCCTGCCTCGACTCCTCGCAGGAGGATGGCGCCTTTCGTCTCCACGCTGCCGGTTCTCACGAGCGGCCGTGCCGTCATCATGGCGATACCCGACAACAACAGCGCGACGGCCGCGAAAGTGGCCATTCCCATGGTGACGACATTGGCGCCGTCACTCGACGTCGGAAGAATCCGCCCCGCGATCTGGATGACCACCACCATGACCAGGCCGACGGCACCCGTTCCGATCCCGAGACTGGTGGCGATTTCGCGAATGGTGCCGATCATCGCGGGCGGGAGAGGACGATAGGGCTCCGTCGGCCACACGGTCGGGTAGGTCACGGTTGCCGCTTCCAGTCCGATGAATGCGACATCGATTCCGTGTTGGTCCTTGGCCACGTGGCGCCGAGCGAGTTCACCTTGTCCTCAATAGCGGTTTGTTCCACTCCGATGCTGTTGGTGAGTGAATCCACCGCGCTGATGGTAGTGAAGATCGACGCGATACCGGCACCGATCACGCCGATTAGAATCACGACCGCGGCTGGGATGCCGACAACGCTGATGGCACTGACGATGGCCACGGCGACAGCGATACCCAAAGCCGAAAGGGTTCCATATATCTGAATCCAGAAACTCTCCAGACCATTGGCGAGGTTGACGAGCGAGTTCCGGATCTGTAACCCCAGATCCTTGAGCGAGTTCAGCCCCGCGACCTGAGCGGGCACCGTGACCTTGTATGTCTCGGCCGCCTTGCCACTCCACTCGATGTTCGTCTTGAGCTTGTCCAACGATACCGAGCCGGCGATCTCGCCGATACCGCTACCGATCCGATCCGACCACTCGGCGGCCACTTGCCTCAGCTTCGCGGGATCTCCACGGTCCGTGACGAACTTCTTGGTCGCGTCCCATAGCTCGGTCACCTTCTGGTTGAGCTCGTTCATGACCCGGCGGACGGGTTCGATCAGATCCGAGAGGATGTCCGGCACCCAGCTCATCACGCTGTTCACCTGGTCGAACAACTCACGGATCTTGTCTTCGATTTCACGAAGCTTTTCCATCGACTGGTCGATGACCGGATTCGCTCCAGCGGCCGTCATGGTGGATTCCCCTCGGATGTGTCGCTAGCCGCGGCCGGCGCGATCGATGTCGAGCGCGTGCTGGTCCTCGTCGTGGGCGTACCGATCGGCGGCCGCGCGCAAGGAGGTGGACAGCGCACGGAAGTTGCTTCCCGCTTGGTCGATCATGTCCTGGATGAGGGCGCGGGCCTGGTTGTACTGCTTGTCGAGTCCCTTCGCCGCCGCGTACGACATGACGTCGCCGGGTCCCAGACCCAGCGGATCGATCGCCGCACGAGGAGCGGCGAGATCGTCCGCGGCCCTGTCCCACAGGTCCGCGTCCGAACGAAGTGCGTCCAGCGCCAGTGCGAGGTCGTAGTCGTCCGCCATTACGGCTGCTCCTTACTGATCGACGGTTCGAGACCGACGCGGCGCGCCATCCGGTGCGGGTCGAAGAGCAGGCCCATGATCTCGGCGATCGCGGGCCCTTGCGGGCCGTCGGCGAGGCCCGGCGGAGCACTGGCCCCGCGAAGGCGGCGGAGCACGTCGAGGAGTTCGCTCTCGATCTCGCCCGTCCGGACCTGCGCCACCCAGGACTGGTCGATTTCCACGTCGACGATCTGCCCGTTGGTCACCGAACCACGGACATGGCCACCACCGCTCTCGACGGTGATGCGGCGGTCGACGACCTCGGCGGCCCGCTGAGTGAACTGCGCCAACTCGGCGGTCGCGGCTTCCACGAGACGAAGCATGTCCTGTGTGCCGAGGGGTGACTCGTCGGCGATGGACGCGGGTGTCGCGCCGAAGGTCGGCATGGCGGGCGGGTTGCGGGCGACGTCGTCCACTTGCCGGGCCAAAGCGGCGATCGTGGCGGCGTTCGCCGCCGCTGCCACAGCGCTGTGCAGCCCGCGTGGGTCGACCGACCGTTTCCACTCCGGAGAGAGGGCCACCGCGAAGACGTCCGCATCCGGTGAGACGACCACGGTGACGACACCGTCCTGATCCCGCCCGGCGATCCGGTCGGCTTCGGGAACCGGTTCAGCGGTGGACGACCTCGGTGGATCGTCGTCCTGTTCCAGCTCTTCCTCGAACGCCCACCGCTCGTCGTCCATCCTCGCCCTCCCCGGCTCAGAACCCACAGCGACCTCCACGGTACCTGGAGTGACGATCGCGTGTCGGTCGACTCTGAGCCGGGTGTCGATCAGAGTGAGGAAATGAGCCTTTCGACCCGTTCGTCCACCGAACGGAACGGGTCCTTGCACAGCACGGTCCGCTGGGCCTGGTCGTTCAGCTTGAGGTGCACCCAGTCCACGGTGAAGTCACGCCCGGCGGCCTGCGCGGCGGCGATGAAGTCGCCGCGCAGCTTCGCGCGCGTGGTCTGCGGCGGGGTGTCCTTGGCCAGTTCGATCTCGCCGTCGTCGGTGACCCGCCGCACGAGGCCCTTCCGCTGCAGCAGGTCGAAGATGCCGCGGCCGCGCCGGATGTCGTGGTAGGCCAGGTCGAGCTGAGCGATCCGCGGGCTCGACAGGTCGAGGTCGTGCTTGTTGCGGTAGCGCTCGACCAGCCGGTGCTTGATCGCCCAGTCGATCTCGGTGTCGATCTTGCTGAAGTCCTGCTGCTCGACCGCCTCCAGCGCCCGGCCCCACAGCTCGACGACGCGCTCGGACTGCGGCGACGAACCGGTTTCCTTGACGTGCTGGACGGCACGCGCGTGGTACTCGCGCTGGATGTCGAGCGCGGACGCCTCGCGGCCGCCGGCGAGCCGCACCTGGCGGCGGCCGGTGAGGTCGTGGCTGATCTCGCGGATGGCCCTTATCGGGTTGTCCAGGGTGAAGTCGCGGAACTGGACACCCGCCTCGATCATCTCCAGCACCAGATGCGCCGAGCCGACCTTGAGCATCGTGGTCGGTTCGGCCATGTTCGAGTCGCCGACGATCACGTGCAGGCGCCGGTAGCGTTCGGCGTCGGCGTGCGGCTCGTCGCGCGTGTTGATGATCGGCCGCGAGCGCGTGGTGGCGCTGGAGACGCCTTCCCAGATGTGTTCCGCTCGCTGGGACAGGCAGTACACCGCGCCGCGCGGCGTCTGCAGCACCTTGCCCGCGCCGCAGATCAGCTGCCGGGTCACCAGGAACGGCAGCAGCACGTCGGCGATCCGGGAGAACTCCCCGGCACGGGTCACGAGGTAGTTCTCGTGGCAGCCGTAGGAGTTGCCCGCCGAGTCGGTGTTGTTCTTGAACAGGAAGATGTCGCCGCCGATGCCCTCGTCCGCCAGCCGCCGCTCGGCGTCGACGAGGAGGTCCTCGAGGATGCGCTCCCCCGCCTTGTCATGGGTGACGAGCTGGACGAGGTCATCGCATTCGGCCGTCGCGTACTCCGGGTGGGAGCCCACGTCGAGGTAGAGCCGCGAGCCGTTCGACAGGAAGACGTTCGACGAACGCCCCCAGGACACGACACGCCGAAACAGGTAACGCGCCACTTCGTCCGGGGAGAGCCTGCGTTGCCCGTGAAAGGTGCACGTGACCCCGAACTCGGTCTCGATGCCAAAGATCCGCCGCTGCATTCCACCAGAGTAGGCGGTGAGGGCCCGGTGACGGTGCGCCGTTCGGGCGGCGACACGCGGTCGGTACGTTGCATTCGGTGAAAGGTGTGCGGGACGTCCCGATCGGGTATCACGCGCATGACGTCCCGACCCGGAAGCGGTGAATCCGTGTTAAAGCAGCTCAAACGCCCTTTCCGCAAGGTCGGAAGGACTGACCGGAGGCTGATGGCCCGGAGCGCCGCGCTCCCGAGGACGCGGGCCGACGACGTGATCACCTCGCTCTCCAAAAGTGCGGACAAATCCAAGCTTTGGTGGTGTGTCGCGGTCCTGCTCGCGGCGAAGAAGGGTCCGACGCGCCGGGGCGCGCTCCGCGGCGTGGCGGCCATCGCCGGGGCCAGCGCCGCGGCGAACCTGATCGGCAAGCCGCTGTTCCCCCGCCGCCGTCCCGCGGCCGAAGAAGTGCCGATGCACCGGCGCCTCGTCCGGCGGCCGACCTCGTCGTCGTTCCCGTCCGGACACTCGGCGTCGGCGGCGGCCTTCGTCACGGCCGTCGCGATGGAATCGCCCAAGACCGGCGCCGCACTCGTCCCGCTGGCCGCCGCCGTGGCCTATTCCCG
This sequence comes from Amycolatopsis sp. lyj-108, assembly GCF_046549005.1. Taxonomy (NCBI): domain Bacteria; kingdom Bacillati; phylum Actinomycetota; class Actinomycetes; order Pseudonocardiales; family Pseudonocardiaceae; genus Amycolatopsis; species Amycolatopsis sp. lyj-108. Next base: position 344,420 of record NZ_JAJPWQ010000004.1, read on the forward strand.
GGTCCACACGGGCGTCCACTGGCCCAGCGACGTCGGCGTGGGCATCGGCATCGGTATCGGTGCCGGCCTGCTGACGCGGCACTGGTGGCCGCTGCACCCCGACGTCCCCGGCCGCACCGCGCACACCGCCGAAGCGCCGGAGATGCGCGACGGGGAGGACATGCTCGTCCTGGTCAACCCGCATTCGGGGATCGACGGCCAGGACCCGACCGAGGAAGCCCGCTTCGCCTGGCCCAAGGCCACCATCCTGTACCCGGACGCGAAACGGGACCTGCGCGAGCAGCTCTGCGAGGAGATCGCCGCCCGCGACAACACCGTGCGCGCACTCGGTGTCGCCGGCGGTGACGGGACGGTCGCCGCGGTGGCCGCCGTCGCGTCCGACCACGACCTGCCGCTCGCGCTCATCCCGGCCGGCACCCTCAACCACTTCGCCCGCGACGTCGGCATGCGCTCGATGCCCGACGCGGACGCCGCCACCGAAGCGGGCAACGCCGTCGGCGTCGACCTCGGCGAGGTCGAGATCAACGACGGCGACGACCACCGCTACTTCGTGAACACCGCCAGCCTCGGCGGCTACCCGGAAATGGTCCGGATCCGGGAAAGGCTGCAGAAGCGGCATCCGAAGTGGCCGTCCGCGGCGATCGCGCTCGCCCGCACCCTCCGGCGCGCGAAACCGCTCGAAGTGACCCTCAACGGCAAGCACACCAGCATCTGGCTGCTGTTCGTGGGCAACGGCACCTACTCGCCCAAGGGGCTCGCGCCTTCTCGCCGCCCGGCGCTCGACACCGGCCTTCTCGACGTCCGCTACCTACGGGCCGACGTGCCGTACTCGCGGGCACGGTTCATCCTCGCCACGATCACGAACAGTCTCAACGCCAGCCACGTCTACCAGGAACTCGACGTCCCGGAACTGCACGTCCGGCTGCTCGACGGCAATCGCCGCGTCGCCACCGACGGCGAGGTCGGTCCGCTCGGCAACGACTTCCGCTTCCGGTCGCGGCCCAGCGCGCTCACCATCTACCGGCTCTAGGCGTCCAGCATGGCGCTGCCCAGCGGCGTCAGCGAGTGCAGCACCGCGTTGCGGTCACGTTCGGTGGTGATCAGCCCCGCGCGCCGCAACACGGAGGTGTGCTTGCTGACCGCCGACGGAGTCACGCCGAGCCGGACGGCCAGCTCCGACGTGCTGCACCCGACCGCTAGAACAGCCAACGTCGCCGCCCTGGTCGGCCCGAGCAGGTCGGCCAGTGCGGTGTCCGGCGATCTTCGTACGTCGCGGCCGTACCCGGTCGACTGGGCCGCCTGCCGCACCGACGGGTAAAGCAGCCGAACGGGTCCCCGGCCCGTCGCCGGGACGACCACCGGGCACACCGCGAAATACGTCGGCGAGATCATCAGCCCGGCTCCGTCCGCGCCGCAGGAACCGACGATCCCGTCGCCGACCTCCAGTACCGGGGACGACCAGCGCACCAGCGGCCGCAGGCTCGTCAGCGCCGCGTCCACCCCTTCGTTCAGCATCAGCTGCGCACGCATCCCCCGGTCCGCGTCCACCTGGGCCCGCGCCGCTTCCCATCCCGGCGCAAGCGAGAGGTCGAAGTAGTCCTGCATCGCCTGGACGAGCTTCGGCAGCCCGGCGGTGTCCCCATCCGGCAATCCCGCCGCCCAGGCGGGCAGCTCCCGGTTCACCGCGACATCGCGCAACGCCGACTTCAAGCCCACTGAGTCGGTCCGGGCGATCTCCGCGAGCCCCGCCTCCAAACCGGCTTCGTCGGCTTCCGGAACGAGAAACGCCGGAATCGGCGCGTACGGGCGGCACAACCACAGCAGCACCGAAGCCGACTCCACCAGCCCGAGCCGGACACGGTGCCGCCACCGGTTGAACAACGCCGAGCCCGCGTCGCGCCGCTGCAGGATCTGAAGACTGGAAACCAGCTCGGCCAAGGGATCCGCTTCGGGCGCGAGCCTGACGCGCGTCAGGTCCTGCAACGTCAGCTCGATTCGCACGGATAGCCTCGCCTTGCTCGAAGTCGTCGCCGTGTGATCGTGAACCAGGCCATTCCGTTACATCGCTGAACTGCCCTATTGCCGCTCCCGGAAATCTCCTCGACGGCCGTGGTTCAGACCTGAATGATGTTCGGAGAAGGCCCGCTTCTCGGGGGTTTACGCGGAGCCTTCCACGAGGGGATTCATCGGCTGTGCCTTCGGGCTGCGATTCATCGCGGCCTGACGACGGCTGCCTTCCCTTCACCTCACTGGGAGAAAACGCTTTCCACAAAAGGGGAATAAATGACGAAAATGAAGCGCCTTGCGGGAATCATCGCCGCCGCCGCGGGTGTCCTGACCCTGGTCACCGCACCCGCCGCCACCGCGGCCCCGCAGCCCACCGGCGACGGGTTCAAGACGGTCAGCGTGCACGGGATGAAGCTCATCCCGGTCAAGCGCACCTCCACCGGCGCGCGCACGCAGGCCGCCGGCATCGCCGACGCGGACATGTTCCTCATCCCGTCCGGGCTCGACACGAACAAGTGCTGGGACGCCGACCTGAACACCATCAACCGCAACGGCACCAGGATGCAGCTCTGGGACTGCAACTTCGACGCGGACCACCAGGCGTTCTACATCACCGACAACCCCGAGGGTTACACCCGCTTCCAGAACGTGGCCAGCGGCCGCTACCTGGACGCGGACCTCAACACCATCAACAAGAACGGCACCATCGTCCAGCTCTGGGACTTCATCGCCGGTGCCAAGAACCAGTGGTGGGGCGGCACCGTCAACCCCGAGGGTTACGTCCGCTTCCAGAACCCGAGCAGCGGCCGTTACCTGACCGCGGAGGGCAACTCGGCCAGCAACGGCACGCGGCTCCAGCTGTGGAGCTTCATCGCCGGTGGCCGCAGCCAGTGGTGGGGCAACGGCCCCGCCTGAGGCCGAACCGGTCGCTTGACCGACGCGACCTGACGTCGTGAAGGCCTCCTTCCCTACTCTCAAGGTAGGGAAGGAGGCCTTCACGGCGTTTCGGCAACAGGAAGGCCCCCTTCCTTGCGTCCAGCGCAAAGGAAGGGGGCCTTCCGGTACTTGAGACTCAGTCCTTCTTGGACTCGCCCTCGGCTTCGTCCTCCGCGGGCTCTTCCGGCTCGGGGGGCAGAAGCGCGTCGAGCGCGGCACCGGCGACCCGGCGGAACTTACGTCCGCGCCGATCCCGCTCCAGCACGGCGACCTCGAGCTTCACCGGGTCCGAGTCGCCGTTCGTGGGCGTGGGGGTGTTGGCGCGCAACGCCTTCACCGCGACGCCGAGCGCCGCTTCCAGCTCCATGTCCGACTCGTAGCTGTCCTTGAGCTTCGTGGTGAGCGTGTCGGCCTGACCGCCCATCACGACGAACTTCGGCTCGTCGAAGATCGAACCGTCGTAGGTCAGCCGGTACAGCTGGTCCTCGTCCGCGGTCGCGCCGACCTCGGCTACGCAGACCTCCACCTCGAACGGCTTCAGCTGCTCGGTGAAGATGCTGCCCAGCGTCGCGGCATACGCGTTCGCCAGCGCACGCGCGCTGACATCCCGCCGGTCGTACTGGTAGCCCTTCAGGTCCGCGTGCCGGATGCCAGCGACGCGAAGGTTCTCGAACTCGCTGTAGCGGCCCACGGCCGCGAAACCGATCCTGTCGTAGATCTCCGACACCTTGTGCAACGTCGCCGAGGGGTTCTCGGCCACGAACAGCACGCCACCGCGGTACTTGAGCACGACCACGCTCCGGCCACGCGCGATGCCCTTGCGCGCGATCTCGGAACGCTCCCGCATCAGCTGCTCGGGAGAGGCGTACAACGGCATCGTCACTGTGGTGCTCCGCTCTTTCGGACTCTCATCGGGAAGGGGACAGGGAGAGGGCTAGCGCCCGCGCTCGGCTCGTGCGGCCACGATGGCCTCGGCCACCGCGGTCGTCTTCTCGAGCGGCACCGCCACCGCACCCTGCTCCGCGGTGACCGTCACGATCGTCGGGAAGATCCGGCGTACCAGATCCGGGCCGCCGGTCGCGGTGTCGTCGTCCGCCGCGTCGTACAGCGCCTCCACCGCCGTCCGGATCGCGGCTTCGACGTCCGCGTCCGGGTCGTACAGCTTCTTCAGCGAGCCCTTCGCGAACAGCGATCCCGAGCCGATGGCGTGGTAGCCAGCGCTCTCCTCGTAACGTCCGCCGGTCGCGTCGTACGAGACGATCCGGCCCGCGTGCTTCGCGTCCTCCGCGTCGAGGTCGTACCCGACGAACAACGGCAGCACGGCCAGCCCCGCCATCGCCATCTCCAGATTGGACTTCACCAGCCCGGCGAGCTTGTTCGTCTTGCCGTCGAGCGAGAGCGAAACACCCTCGATCTTCTCGTAGTGCGCCAGTTCGACCGCGTACAGCCGCACCATCTCGATCGCGAGCCCGGCCGAGCCCGCGATGCCCACCGCCGAGTACTCGTCGGTGAGGTGCACCTTCTCCATGTCGCGCGAAGCGATCAGATTGCCCGACGTGGCCCGCCGGTCACCGGCGATCAGCACCCCACCCGCGAACTTGACCGCGACGATCGTCGTCCCGTGCGGGGCGTCCAGCCCGCCCGCCCCGGCCGAGACCCGCCGCTCCGGGAGCAGCTCGGGCGCCTGCGCCCGAAGGAAGTCCGAGAACGACGAGGTCGCCGACGAGAAGTACGCGGCGGGCAGCGCCGACTTACCCGAGGTGTGTTCCATACGTGCTCAAAGTTCCAATCTGTGTGATCCACCGGCTCCGCACAGGCGGCCGCCCTGGCCGCCGGAAGACGAGTTACTCGCCGCCCTTTTGCACGTAGGCGCGGACGAAGTCCTCGGCGTTCTCCTCGAGCACGTCGTCGATCTCGTCGAGGATCGTGTCGACGTCCTCGCCGAGCTTCTCGCGCCGTTCCTGACCCGCCGGACCGCCGTCCTCGAACTCTTCGTCCGAGTCGCCGCCGCCGTGCTTTTCGATCTTTTCCTGAGCCATCTCGCCTCCCGGTGTGGCCGATGTTTCCTAGCCTACCCAGCGGTCCCGACATTCCGTGGGATCCGTGATCGCTTAACCCCGATGAAAGGAAATCCCGCTAGTCCGAACCGGTGAGCGCCTCCACCAGCTCCTCGGCGGTCGCGGAGTCGTCCAGCAACTTCCCCACGTGGGCCTTCGTGCCCCGCAACGGCTCCAACGTCGGGATCCGCACCAGCGATTCCCTGCCGACGTCGAAGATGACCGAATCCCACGACGCCGCGGCGATGGAGCTGGCGTACTTCTCCAGCGCGCGGCCCCGGAAATAGGCCCTGGTGTCCGAAGGCGGCGTCGTGACCGCCTCCAGCACCTCCTCCTCGGTCACCAGGCGCTTCATCGAGCCCCTGGTGACGAGCCTGTTGTACAGGCCCTTGTCCAAGCGGACATCCGAGTACTGCAGGTCGACCAGCCGCAACCGCGGCGCGCCCCAGGCCAGCTGGTCCCGCGCGCGGTAGCCCTCGAGCAACCGCAGCTTCGCCGGCCAGTCCAGCCTGTCCGCGCATTCCTGGGGGTCCCGCGCCAGTGCGTCCAGGATCTCGCCCCAGACCCGCAGGACCTCCTTGGAGGCCTCGTCCGCGCCGGTGCGCTCCAGGTTCGCCGACGCGATCTCGTGATAGGCGAACTGGAGATCCAGCCCGGTGTACTTGCGCCCGTTGGCCAGCGACACCTTCGCCTTCAACGTCGGGTCGTGGCTGATCTGGTGCACGGCCCGCACCGGCTCGTCCAGCTTCAGGTCGTCGAACCGGATGCCCGCCTCGATCAGGTCCAACACGAGCGCCGTCGTGCCGACCTTGAGGTACGTGGAGTACTCGGCCAGGTTCGCGTCGCCGATGATGACGTGCAGACGGCGGTACTTGTCCGCGTCGGCGTGCGGCTCGTCGCGGGTGTTGATGATCCCGCGTTTGAGCGTCGTCTCCAGGCCGACCTCGACCTCGATGTAGTCGGAGCGCTGCGAGAGCTGGAAACCGGCTTCCTCGCTCTGCTGCCCGACACCGACCCGTCCCGAACCGGTCATCACCTGCCGGGACGCGAAGAACGGCGTCAGCCCCGCGATCACCGCTGTGAACGGGGTCGAGCGCTGCATCAGGTAGTTCTCGTGCGTGCCGTAGCTCGCGCCCTTGCCGTCGACGTTGTTCTTGTACAACTGCAAAGGCGGCTGACCGGGGACGGTGGCGGCCTTGCGCGCCGCCTCCTCCATGACCCGTTCGCCCGCCTTGTCCCAGATGACCGCGTCGCGCGCGTTCGTCACCTCGGGCGCCGAGTACTCCGGGTGCGCGTGGTCGACGTACAGCCGCGCCCCGTTGGTCAGGATGACGTTCGCCGCGCCGAGGTCCTCGACGTCCGGGTCGTGCCCGGGGCCGCTCGGGCCGGTCAGGTCGAACCCGCGGGCGTCCCGCAGTGGCGATTCCACCTCGTAGTCCCACCGTGCCCGCCTGGCCCGCGGGATGTCGGCCGCGGCCGCGTAGGCCAGCACGACCTGGGTCGAGGTGAGTACCGGGTTCGCCGTCGCGTCGCCCGGCACCGCGATGCCGTACTCGACTTCGGTTCCCATGATCCGCCGCATACCCACCACCCTACGGGGTCGGGGCCGTGCGACGATGCCCCCCATGTCAGGCAGTGACGAACTCGTTGCGCTCTATGACCTCGACGGAACCGCGATGGGAGCGGCCACCCGGTCCCGGGTCCGCGCCGAGGGGCTGTGGCACGCGGCGGGCGTGGTGTTGGTCCGTTCGAGTGACGGAGGTTCCGTTTACGTGCACCTGCGCACTCCCACGAAGGACGTCTATCCCTCCACTTGGGACTGCTGGGCGGGCGGCATCGTCGCGGCGGGTGAGACACCGGTGGAGTGCGCGCGCCGGGAACTCGCCGAAGAACTGGGTGTGCACGGAGTGGAACTGCGGCCGCTTTTCGTCCATGTCACCGATGACGACACGATCCGCTGCCACAACTTCGCGTTCGAAACGCGCTGGGACGGCCCCTTCGTCCACCAACCGTCCGAAGTCGTGGAAGGACGTTGGCTGACACTGGCCGAGTTGCGTTCGTGGCTCGACGATCCGGAGAGCCGGTTCATCCCGGACGGCCGTCTCGGCGCGCTGGAGTGGTTCCGGCGAGAAGGCGGCTAGGCTGAACGGAGGCGCTGCGCGACGATCGGCAACATGCGCTTCGCCGCGTCCGTCGCCCGCGCCTCGGTTCCGGCCGTCACGCTGAGGGCGGAGACCAGTTTCCCCTTGGCGAGCAACACCGTGCACGTCGTGCCCTCGCACCAGGCACGCTGGATCTCGACGCCGGCTTGCTTCGTCAGCGTGAGCTTCTTGCCTTCGCAGTCCGCCTGGGCGACGACGTCCGAGGCGTCACGGTCGGTGTACTCGGTGACCTGGTGCTCCAGCGTCGAGCCACTCGGATACGACCACGTCGACGAGCGGCTCGTGCCACGGGTCAGTCCGGTCAGACAGCCGGACACCTTGCTCTCACCGGGGACGACTTCTTCCTCGACGACGTCCTCGTCCGTCAGCAGCGCGGCGGAAACGGCCGCTGGGACCGGAGCCCGGGTTGACGACGGCGGCACCGGCGCGGCCTGCGGCTTCACCGACGGTTGCGCGGGTTCGACCGCAGGCGTCGGTGTCGGGTCGTCGTAATAGGTGTCGAGGTCGTTGGGGCGGTCCGCACAGCCCGACAAACCGAACAGCGCGACCGTCGCCACCGCGAGCACCTGCCGATGACGCACCCTCAAGCCTCCCCGGTGACCCGCCAGACGTTTGCCGCGAGAGTAGTCCAGCCCCTCAATGCCAGCCCAGGCAGGACCGGTGCCGCCAGTAGGCGACCGGTTCTTCCGCGAGCGCGGCCAGCTCCGCGAGTTCGTCCGCGGTCGGCTTCACCTGCGTGGCAAGGAGATTCTCCGCGAGCTGGGCGGTACTCGACGGGCCGATGACCGCGACCGGCCGCCAGTCCTGCGCCAGCACGGCCGCGATCGCCACCGCGTCCGGACCGGCCCCGTGCTCCCGCGCGATCCGCGCGAGCGGTGGCGGCGGCTCGACCACCAACCGTCCGTTCGCGACGGTTTCCTTGACCAGCACCCGTTTCCCGGCGGCGTGCGCTTCCGCGAGCGCCGGGCCGACGGAGGGTTCGAGCAGGTTCCATGTCGACTGCACGGCACTGAAGACCGGCGTTCCGGAGACCTCCAGCTCGAACGCCCGGCGGACCGCGTCGGCCTGCGCGGCGCCGGAGGTGGAGAACCCCACCGGGACACCGTCGGCGGCGAGTTCGGCCAGGGCGCCGATCAACCGGTCGTCGCCGAACAGCGGACTGTCCACAGTGAGCGAGTGGACTTGGTAGAGGGAGACCGCTTTACCCAGCAGGTCAACGGTTTCCGCCCACTGCTCGCCGAACCGCGCCGCGGTGTGCTCCTTGACCTCGTGCACCTCCGCGTCGAGCTTCCACTCCCCTACATAGCGGTAGCCCCATTTGCTCGACACCGTCACGTCCGCGGGGGCGCGATCGGCGAGCCAACCGGCGAGGAACTCCTCCGAGGAACCATACGAACGGGCGACATCGATCCACCGGACGCCCGCGCGGTACGCGTCGTCCAGTACGTCGTAGGTCGCCGCGCGCATCGCCTCGAACTCGCGTCCGGGCGGCAGCGCGTCGGCCGGGCCGAGGTTGATGTACGCGGGCCTGCCGAGCGCCGCCAGTCCGACGGCGATCCGGTCGCCGACGCAGGTTTCCGAGGCTGTCACCGGGCTCCTTCGTTCTTGTGGCGGAGGATCGCGAGCCACTGGCTCGAGTTCTGCGCCTGCCGATGGAGCTTTTCGAGGCGGGCCGCCGGGGCTCGAACGTAACCCTTGCCGAAGACGGGCGCGATCTGACGGAGGCTGGCGCCTTCCTCCCTGGCGGCGAGCAGTGCCCAGTCGGAGGCGTCGGCGCAGGCCGCGGAAGCGCGGCGCAACTCCCCCAGGATCTCGATGAGTTCGGGGGCGCTCACCTCGCCCGCTCGTACGGCGGCCGCCGTCGTTTCCAGCCATGCCAGGACATCGGCCTCGGTGATCGGCGCGCGCGGGCGCCCAGCGGATTCGCTCACGGCCGATAAGTATAGGTCGTTATACGCTCGGCGCGCGGGACCGCCACGCGGAGGCGTGGAACACATCGTCCGAAAACCGCTGGAGTACACAGTGGATTCCCGATTCACTGAGCCGGAAGACGCGAACTCGGGAGAAGGACAATTGGGACGTTTCAGTATCGCGATCCGGTTCGCGGCACTCGCGATCGTGTGGGGCGCGAGTTTTCTGTTCATCAAGATCGGCCTCACCGGCCTGTCGCCCGCTCAGGTGGCACTCTCGCGCATCTGCCTCGGCGCGGTGGCCCTGATCGCCATCGCCGCTTGGCGCCGCAAGCCACTCCCCCGTGATCCGGCGCTCTGGGGCCATCTCGCGGTGGTCTCCGTGCTGCTGTGCGTGATCCCGTTCCTGCTGTTCTCCTGGGCCGAGCAGTACATCTCGTCCGGGCTCGCCAGCATCTTCAACGCGACCACCCCGCTGATCACCATGCTCATCGCCGCCGCGGCCCTGCCGTCGGAACGGTTCACGAAGGCCCGTACGACCGGCCTGATCCTCGGTTTCCTCGGCGTGCTCACCATCGTCGGGGTCTGGCAAGGGATCGACGTCTCCCACGAACTGACCGCGCAGCTGGCGTGCCTCGGCGCGACGACCTGTTACGGGATCTCGTTCGTCTACGTGCGACGGTTCATCTCCTGGCGGAACCTCGACGCGCCGACCGTCGCACTCGGACAGGTCTGTTGCGGTGCCGTCGTGATGCTGCTGCTCGCGCCGTTCATCGCGACGACGCCGGTGCGCCTCGACACGCCGATCGTCCTCAGCATGATCGCGCTCGGCGCGCTGGGCACCGGGCTCGCCTACTCCTGGAACGCGTCGATCATCGCGGCTTGGGGCGCGTCGAACGCGTCTGCGGTGACCTACCTCACACCCGTCGTCGGTGTGCTCCTCGGTGTCCTGGTCCTCGACGAACCCTTGGCGTGGAACCAGCCCGTCGGCGCGCTGCTCGTCGTTCTCGGCATCCTGGCCGCACACGGACGGCTGAGCGTGCGCAAGAAGGTCCGGGAACCCGTCCCCGTGTGACGCGAAAGGGCCCTTCGCCGCATGCGCTGCGGCGAAGGGCCCTTTCGGCTTGCTCTACAGGTACTGACCGGTGTTCGTGGCGGTGTCGATCGCCCGCCCCGAATCCTGGTTCTTGCCGGTGACGAGCGTGCGGATGTAGACGATCCGCTCGCCCTTCTTGCCGGAGATCCGGGCCCAGTCGTCCGGGTTGGTGGTGTTGGGCAGGTCCTCGTTCTCCGCGAACTCGTCGACGATCGCGTCCAGCAGGTGCTGCACGCGCAGGCCGGGCTGCTGGGTCTCCAGCACCGACTTGATCGCCGACTTCTTCGCCCGGTCCACGATGTTCTGGATCATCGCGCCCGAGTTGAAGTCGCGGAAGTACAGGACTTCCTTGTCACCGTTGGCGTAGGTGACCTCGAGGAACCGGTTCTCGTCCGTCTCCTCGTACATCCGCTCGACCGTGTGCTGGATCATCGCGTCGAACGTCGCCCTGCGGTCCCCGCCGAACTCGGCGAGGTCGTCCGCGTGGATCGGCAGGCCATCGGACAGGTACTTGGAGAAGATGTCCTTCGCGCCTTCGGCGTCCGGACGCTCGATCTTGATCTTGACGTCGAGCCGGCCCGGCCGCAGGATCGCCGGGTCGATCATGTCTTCACGGTTGGAGGCGCCGATGACGATGACGTTCTCCAGGCCCTCGACACCGTCGATCTCCGAGAGCAGCTGCGGGACGATCGTGGTCTCCACGTCGGAGGACACGCCCGAACCGCGGGTGCGGAAGATCGAGTCCATCTCGTCGAAGAACACGATCACCGGGGTGCCTTCGGAGGCCTTTTCCCGAGCCCGCTGGAAGATCAGGCGGATATGCCGCTCGGTCTCCCCGACGAACTTGTTCAGCAGCTCCGGACCCTTGATGTTCAGGAAGTAGGACTTCCCGTCCGCCTTGTCGCCGCGGGCTTCCGCGACCTTCTTGGCGAGCGAGTTGGCCACCGCCTTCGCGATGAGGGTCTTACCGCAGCCAGGAGGCCCGTAGAGCAGCACGCCCTTCGGCGGGCGCAACTGGTACTCCTGGTAGAGATCCGCGTGCAGGAACGGAAGCTCGACGGCGTCGCGGATCTGCTCGATCTGCCGGGTGAGGCCACCGATGTCCTCGTATTGGACGTCGGGCACCTCCTCCAGCACGAGATCCTCGACCTCCGCCTTCGGCACGCGCTCGTAGGCATAGCCGGCTTTCGAGTCGACCAGCAGGGAATCGCCCGGCTTGAGGGGCTGTTCGGCCAGCGGATCGGAGAGCAGGACGACCCGCTCCTCGTCCGCGTGCCCGACCACGAGCGCACGAAGGCTGTCGCCCTCGACATCCGGGGCCAGCACCTCGCGCAACGCGCAGACCTCGCCGATCCGCTCGAAGTCGCCGCCTTCGACGACGGTGAGCGCCTCGTTGAGCCGCAACGCCTGTCCGCGCTGCAGCGATGACACCTCGACCGCGGGTGAGACCGAGACCCGCATCTTGCGGCCCGCGGTGAACACATCCACCGTGTTGTCCTCGTACGCGGTCACGAACACGCCGTAACCGCTCGGAGGCTGGGCCAGCCTGTCGACCTCCTCCCGCAACGCGAGCAACTGGCCACGCGCCTCGCGGAGCGTCTCGACCAGTTTCGTGTTGCGTTCCGTGAGTTGGCTCACTCGTTCCGACGCCTCGGCGAGTCGCTGCTCCAGCACTCGGTTCTGACGTGGCGAATCGGTGAGCTTCCGGCGCAGCAGGGCGACTTCCTCCTCGAGGAAGCGAACTTGACGTGCCTGCTCGTCGGACGTGATCTCGGCTCCGGTCGTTTCTGAAGGGTCGGCCTCCTCGCGCCGACCTCCGGGAAGGTCATGATGCATCGGGCACCTCCTCGGAGTGCTTTTCATTCCACGGTACCGGCGATCACCGACAATAAAAGGCCTTTCCGCATCACAAGATCGGCGCGTCGCGTTCCGGACGTTCCCGCAGCACGTACCTTCACCATGCGCAAGGGGCCATCCCGGTGCCGGGTCCGACACTCCCATGGTCACAATCCGTCCACCTACCCTGACCTGCGGCGGAATACCCGGCGCCGTCCGGGTGCAAACGGGTTCCCGGTATCAGTTCGGCCCTAATCGAGCGGCGATCCGGGTCGATGGCTAGCATCGGGCGACGTTCGCCGGGGAGGTCGACCGGCGCGTCGTGTTGAGCATTTTCGCAGAACAGCTAGGGGGCAACAGCCATGACTTACCCGCCGCAACAGCCCGGCGGCTACGGACAAGATCCGTACGGCCAGCAGGGCGGGTACCCGCAGAGCGGCCCCCAGCCGCAGCAGGGATACCCCGGGGGTGGCCAGTACGGCCAGGACCCGTACGGCCAGCAGCAAGGTGGCTATCCGCAGAGCGGACCACAGCCCCAGCAGGGATACCCGGGCGGCACGCAGCAGTTCGGCCAGCCGGATCCCTACGGGCAGCAGGGCGGCTACAACGCGTACCCGCAGGAAGGCGGCGGGTACGGCGGCGAGCCGCCCAAGAAAAAGAAGACGGGCCTGATCGTCGGCATCGCGATCGGCGCGGTCGTGCTGGTCGGCGGTGGTGTCACCGCCCTCGTCATCGCACTGAACTCCGGTGACGACAACCCGACCGCCGCGCCGCCCACCAGCAGCGCTGCCCCGTCGGAGGCTCCGGCCTCGTCGTCGCAGAAGCCGAGCTCGACCCGGAGCAAGTCCAGCTCGCCGAGCACGTCGGCGACCAAGAGCTCCGGTCCGGCGCCCGGTGGGAAGGCCACGCCTCAAGAGGTCTTCGAAAGTGCGGCGACCTCTTACAGCGCGGGTGACAAGAAGGCGTTCCTCGACCTGATCTGCCGCAGCGAGAACACCAAGGACGAGGGCAAGCCGCTCGACCCCATCAAGCTCGAGATCACCGAGCCCGCCAAGGAAAGCGGCGACCGGGCGACCGGCCGTTACCGCGCGACCCAGGGCACCAAGATGGCGGAAGGCACCATCACCGCGGCCAAGGAGTCGGAACTGTGGTGCCTCAAGGACATCAAGGCCGACAAGAAGTGACCCACCGGTGACGGTGAGCCACAAGCTGACCGCCGCCGCGGTGGTTTTTGGCGCGGTCGTGGCCGGGGTCGTGGTGGGGCTGCTGCTGGTGGCCCCGTCCGGCTCCGACCCGGCCGCGTCGACCACCGTCACGCCCTCACCGCAGCCGAGCTCGTCCCGTCCGGTCCCGGTGGATCCGGACGTGGCGGCGGTCGAGGTCGTCGGCAAGGCGATCGCCGCGGCCATCGTCAACCACGACGCGACGGCGTTCGGCAAGCTCACCTGCGTCCAGCAGTCCTCGGCCGATCTGGCCGAGCTCAAGCGGAAGTGGGAGGCGGCGGGCAAGGTTTCGGCCACCGTCCCCGACCCGCCCGCGGTGAGAGGCGACTCCGCGACCGTGACCGTGCACGTCGAGGGCGCGGGCGGTCAGAAGGACACGCCGTTCCCGCTCAAGAAACGCGACGGCAAATGGTGCGTGCCCTGACATCGCGCCGGTGCCGGGTCTTTGGTCCGTCACGCCACCTGTGGCATCGCGCCTTGCTGAGGTACATGAAGGTCCCCTTCATGTACCTCAGACGAGCAACGGCCAACCCGAGCGGCTAGCCCTTGCCGGAGCGGCGGTGGACCCGCGGCGACACGGTCCCGTCGGCCAGACGGCGCGCCGTCAGCAGGAACGCGGTGTGCGCGACCATCCGGTGATCCGGCCGCACCGCGAGGCTCACGACGTGCCAGGGCCGCATGAGTGTCTCGAACGATTCCGGCTCGGTCCAGCACTGCTGGTCCCGCAAGGCTTCCGTGATCCGCGAAAGCTGTGTGACCGTCGCCACATAGACCGTGAGTACGCCGCCGGGCACGAGATGCGCGGCGACCGTCTCCAGCTGGTCCCAGGGCGCCAGCATGTCGAGGACGACCCGGTCGACCTCGCCGGTGTGCGTCGACAGGTCCGCGACCGTGAGCGACCAGTTGTCCGGTTTGTGGCCGAAGAACTTTTCGACGTTCCGCTCGGCGTGTTCGGCGTGGTCGTCCCGGATCTCGTAGGACTGCACGGTGCCTTCCGAACCGACCGCCCGCAGCAGCGAACAGGTCAGCGCGCCGGAGCCGGCGCCCGCCTCGAGCACCCGTGCTCGCGGGAAGATGTCGCCCCACATGACAATCTGCGCGGCGTCCTTCGGGTAGATCACCTGCGCGCCACGCGGCATCGACAACACGTAGTCCGGAAGCAGCGGGCGAAGCGCCAGATAGTGGCTGCCGCCCGCAGAAGTGACGACCGAACCCTCCTGCGCCCCGATCACGTCGTCGTGCGCCAGTGCGCCGCGATGGGTGTGATACTGCTGCCCCTCGGCGAGGACCATGGTGTAGTGCCGCCCCTTGGAGTCGGTCAGCTGAACCCGGTCACCAATACGAAACGGCCCACGGACCGACACTGAACCTCCACACGCACGCGAACCTGATCGACGACCGATCCTCGCAGGTGGCCGCGCCACGCTACGCCGGGGGTCGGCTCCGGGTCATCGCGGCACGCAGGTCCTCGCGCCGGAGCACCCCCGCGGGCCTGCCTTCGTCGTCCACGACGAGGAACTGCCACGCGGCGGTTTCCCGGACCCGCTCGGCGATCTCCTCCCCCGACTCCGAGGAAAGCAGCACCGTGTCGGCGCGGATCGGTTCCGCCGCCATCTCCGCGGGCGCGTGTGGTGACGTCCCGGCCAGTTGCGCGGCGGCCGTCTCGTCGAGCAGCCCGGCCGCGACGCCGTCGGCACGCACCAGGACCACCCCACGGCCCGCCGAAGCGGCCAGCGCGTCCGAGACGGGGCTTTCCGCGGGAAGCTGGAGAACGGGCCGGACGAGTTCGCTCAACCGCACGCCTTCGGGCCAGCCTCGACGTGTTTCGGCGGCGAGTTCGCTTCGTGCGCCGAGGATCACGAACCACGCCGTCACGACGCAGACGCCGAGCCGGAGCCAGCGGTCTTCGCTGCCCGCCGCCAGCCCCCACAGCGCCCAGACGACCAGTCCCGCCGCGACGACGCCGCCACCGACGACCGCCGCCCGCGTGCCCTTCTCCCGGTGGCCCGTCGCCGCCCACACTCCGGCGCGGACCAGCCTGCCGCCGTCGAGCGGGAGCCCGGGAAGGAGGTTGAAGATCCCGACCGCGAAGTTCGCGACGGCGCATTCGGCGATGAGCAGCCATGCCGCGCTTTCCGGTGGGACGGCGAACATGAGCAGCGCGCAGAAACCGCCGAGCAGCAACGAAACCACCGGTCCCGCGGCGGCTACGAGCCCTTCCTGCCGCGGCTGGCGGGGTGTCCTGGCGACCTCGGAGAGTCCGCCGAGCAGGAACAGGCGCAACCGCCGGACCGGGATGCCGAGGCGCAGCGCGACCAGGCAGTGCCCGAGTTCGTGCGCGAGCACCGAGAGTCCGAGAAGGACCGCGAACGCGGCCGCCAGCAGCCAGGAGGTCAAGGTCGTCGCGCCCGGCAAGAGCCTGCCGACCAACGGCGTGTAGAGCACCACGATGATCAGGGAGCCGATCCACCACGAAGGGGCCAGCAACACGGGGATCCCGGAGACGCGGAACAGCAGGAGACCGCCCTCTGGTGCCACGCCTCGTCGAGGCGGGCCCTGCTCACCCGTCACCGCCATGGATGAGAGCGTAGATGCCCAGGTGTGGGGTGCCGGTAACCCGCCCTTCCCGTCCGGGTGGTGTCGGTCATGCCGCTCCGGTGCGTTGCGGTCGGAGAACTGTCGGTGCCCGGCGATACCCTCGTCCCATGCCCGACACCGACACGGTCACCGCCGATCCGCCGCCCGGCGCCGAAGTCCCGCGCCGTCGGCCGGCCCTGTCCCCGTCGCGTGCCAGCGACTTCAAACAGTGCCCGCTGCTCTACCGCTTCCGCGCGGTCGACAGACTCCCCGAGATCCCGACGAAGGCCCAGCTCCGCGGCACGCTGGTGCATTCCGTGCTGGAGCGGCTGTTCTCCCTCCCGCAGGCCGATCGCACGCCGCCGCAGGCCAAGGAGCTGCTCGCGCCGGCGTGGGAGGATCTCTCCGCGGAACGTCCGGAATGGATCGAGCTGTTCGACCAGGAGGATCCCGAGGCCGTCACCTCGTGGCTCTCCTCGGCGGAGCAACTGGTCGACACCTACTTCGGCCTCGAAGATCCACGTCGGCTGGAGCCCGAAGCGTGTGAGCTGCACGTCGAGATCGAGCTGGGCTCCGGGGTGCTGCTCCGGGGCTACGTCGACAGGCTGGACGTGGCGCCGACCGGCGAGATCCGCGTCGTCGACTACAAGACCGGCGCCGCGCCCCGTGAAATCGGCGAGGCCAAGGCGATGTTCCAGATGAAGTTCTACGCCGTGGTCCTCTGGCGGCTTCGCGGTGTCGTGCCGCGCCAGCTGAAACTGATGTACCTCACCGACGGGCAGTCCCTGGCGTACGCGCCCGACGAGGGCGAGCTGATCCGCTTCGAGCGCACGCTGGAAGCCATCTGGCAGGCGATCCTCAAAGCGGGCAAGACCGGCGATTTCCGGCCCAACCCGAGCAAACTCTGCGCGTGGTGCGATCACCAGGCGCTGTGCCCGCAGTACGGCGGCACTCCCCCGCCGTATCCCGGCTGGCCGGAACCGGACCCCGGTGAAGAGTCCGTTTTGGACCGTGCGGATTAGGCTGCCTTTGTGACAGAAGCCTTCTATGTGCCGTCAGGCGACGGCGTCTTCCTCCCGACCCCGCATACCGCCGGCCCGTGGACGCCGGACGCGCAGCACTTCGGGCCGCCCTCGGCGCTGCTGGTCCGCGCGCTCGAAGAGCTCGACGCGCCGCACGCGAGCCAGCTGGCGCGAGTGACGGTCGAGATCCTCGGTCCCGCGCCGCTCAAAGAGCTTTCGGTGCGAGCTTCGGTGAAGCGACCGGGCCGGTCGGTCGAGTGGCTGGAAGCCGAGCTCTCCCACGGCGAGCGAGTCGTCGCCCGTGCCGCGGCGTGGCGGATCGCGACTTCGGACACCACCGCGGTGGCCACTCCCGAAGGTCCCCCGCTGCCGTCGCCGGACGGCCTGCCCACGTCGAGCTGGCCGGAAACCTGGCACGGCGGCTACCTCGACGCCGTCGAATGGCGGCGGATCAGCGGCGCGCTGGACACACCCGGGCCGGCGACCGTCTGGGGCCGCCAGCGTGTCGCCCTCGTCGACGGGGAGAAGCCGAGCGCGCTGCAGCGGCTGTTCGTCCTGGCGGACTCCGGCAATGGGATCTCGAACTTCCTCGACCCGCGCGAGTGGTGGTTCATCAACTCGGAGCTGACGGTGCACCTCCGCCGCCCGCCGCTGGGCGACTGGATCGGCGTCGACGCGGCGACGCTGGTCGGCCCGAACGGGATCGGCACGGCGACGACCACCCTGCACGACGCCTCCGGCCCGATCGCTTCTGGAGCACAGGCGTTGCTGGTGCGGCCGCGACAGGCGGGCTGATAGACGCGCTTTCCGAGCCCGTTTCCAATAGCCTTCCCGGAACAACAGACGCAGGGAGCGCTTCGGCATGCAGATCACCTCGGTGGTCAACCAGAAAGGCGGGGTCGGCAAGACCTCACTCAGCGTGGGCGCGGCGGCCGCACTTGCCGAACGCGGCCGCCGGGTGCTGCTGATCGACCTCGACCCACAGGGCCACGCGACCACCGAACTCCTCGGGCTGGACGAGGTGGCCCCGAACATGCCCAGCCTGGCGAAAGCCCTGACCAAGGTGTGGAAGGGGCCGATCGAGGAGCTCGCCGTCCGGCATCCGCGCAGCAACCTCGGGCGGGGCGGGGCGTTCGACGTCATCCCGACGTCGCCGGGCATGTTCGACCTGATCCGGCGGCTGGACCAGTTCCGCGTCCCCGGCTGGCAGCTGGCCAGGGTCATCCAGTTCGCGAACTACGACCACGTCATCATCGACTGCCCGCCCGCGCTCGACGTGCTGACCAACAACGCGCTGGCCGCTTCGCACGGGATCCTCGTGCCGGTGCAGCCGGACCGGACGAGCATCCGCGCGCTGCGCCTGCTTTCGGACCAGGTGCGTTACGTCGAACAGACCGTCGGCCGTCCGCCGATCGCCTACTACGGCCTCGTGCCGGGCCTGTACCGCCGCCCGATCTCGCACTACGCGGCGGCGGCTTTGCAGGAGCTGTACACCTTCGGGATCCCGATGCTGTCGCACGTGCCGCTCGGCGTCGTGATGAACGAGGCCGCGGCGCACGGCGTGCCCGTGACGACGTACGCGCCGGAAACCTTGCAGGCGCTGTCGTTCCGGGAGATCGCGGAGACGCTGGACGGCTACCTGCGGAACCATCCGGCCGCGGCGATCGTGCCGGCGGACGAGGACTTCGTCTTCGAGGATTTCATCACCGAGGTGTCGGTGACCCGCAGCGCGAAGGACAACGGGACGCGCAAGAAGCTCTACGACCTCATGCCCAAGAAGCCGAACCGGCCCCGCTGACCAACGCCATGAAAGGTCCTTTCCTTGCGAAATTTGCAAGGAAAGGACCTTTCATGGCGTCTGTGACCGTGAGGGTCAGAGGCGGCAGGCCCGGATGTCCGAAGCCAGGACGGCCTTGGCGCCGGTTTCGGCGAGTTCGTCCATGATCCGGTTGACCTCCTTGCGCGGCACCATCGCGCGCACGGCCACCCAGTCCTCGTCCGCCAGCGGCGCGACGGTCGGCGACTCGAGGCCCGGCGTGATCGCGATGGCAGCGGCGAGCAGCGGACGCGGGCAGTCGTAGTCCAGCATCATGTAGTGCTGGGCGAAGACGACGCCCTGCAACCGCGCCTTCAGCTGATCCTTGGGCCGGGTGTGCTCGGTGCCCGCGCGCTGCAGCAGCACCGCCTCGGACACGCAGATCGGGTCCCCGAAGGCCACGAGGTTGTGCTGGCGCAACGAACGTCCGGACTCGACGACGTCCGCGATGGCGTCGGCCACGCCGAGCTGGATCGAGATCTCGACGGCGCCGTCGAGGCGGATGACCTCCGCCTCGACCCCGTGCTGCTTCAGGTTCTCGCGGACGAGCCGCGGGTACGACGTCGCGAGCCGCTTGCCCTGCAGGTCCTGCGCCTTCCAGTCCCGGCCCGCGGGTGCGGCGTACCGGAACGTGGAGCCGCCGAAGCCGAGGCCGAGGATCTCCTCGACCGGGGCACCGGAGTCGAGCGCGAGGTCGCGGCCTGTGATGCCGAGATCCAGCTCGCCGGATCCGACGTAGATCGCGATGTCCTTGGGGCGCAAGAAGAAGAACTCGACCTCGTTGATCGTGTCCAGCACGGTCAGGTCGCGGGCCTCATGTCGCTTGCGGTAGCCGGCCTCTCCGAGCATCTCCGACGCGGCGGCGGCGAGGGCTCCCTTGTTCGGCACGGCGACACGCAGCATTGTCTCTCCTTGGTTCTCCGGACGCGAACGCGTCACAGGTACCGGTACACGTCCTCTGTCGACAGTCCTCGGCCGAGCATGAGCACCTGTACGCGGTACAGCAGCTGTGAAATCTCCTCAGCGAGCCTGTCGTCGGATTCGTGCTCGGCGGCGATCCACACTTCGCCCGCCTCTTCGAGCACCTTCTTGCCCTGGGCGTGCACTCCCGCGTCCAGCGCGGCGACGGTGCCGGAACCGTCGGGGCGCGTACGGGCGCGCTCGGCAAGCTCGGCGAACAGCTCATCGAAGGTCTTCACAGTCTGGAGATCCTTCCATCCGCGTCCGCGTCGCGCTGCCCCGGGCCGGTGTGGTGCCGGTCGCGTCACACTTCAGAACAGCACCGAGCCGCCGCGTTCGAAGTCGAGCAGGTGCCGCTTCCGTGCGACCCCGCCGCCGTAACCGGTGAGATCGCCGTTGGAGCCGATCACGCGATGACACGGCACGATGATGCTGATCGGGTTCTTCCCGTTCGCGAGCCCGACCGCGCGCGACGCGGTGGGCCTGCCGAGCCGGTCGGCGAGCTGACCGTACGAGACCGTCTCGCCATACGGGATCCCGAGCAGCCCTTCCCAGACCATCCGCTGGAACGTGGTGCCGCCGAAGCTCAGCGGGAGATCGAAGTCCTTCCGCTGGCCGGCGAAGTACTCCTTCAGCTGCCTCTCGGTGTCGACGAAGATCGGCGAGCCCGGATCCGGATGGCCGAAGCTCTCCTCGACCGGACGGTGCCGCTGCTGGACCATGTACAGGCCGCAGAGGCTTTCGCCGTCCGCGACCAGGGTCAGTTTGTCGTACGGGCTGTCGATGACGGTGTGCGTGCGCATGGCGCTCCTCGAACTCAGGCGGCGGGCAGCCGGTTGATCGGGTGATCTCCGGTCGCCCAGAGGTGCTGAACGGCGTAGGCGCGCCACGGGCGCCAATGTTCGGCGTGCGCGGCGAACGCGGCCGGACCGAGCCCGAGCCCTTTCGCGGCGATCTTGACGCCGAGGTCGGTCGGGAGGAAGGCGTCCGGGTCGCCGAGCGAACGCATCGCGATGCTCTCGACGGTCCACGGGCCGAAGCCGGGCAGCGCGTGCAGCCTCTCCCGGGCCTGCTGCCAGTCGCTTCCCGCGCTGAGGTCGAGTCCGCCGTCGTTCAGTTCGGCGATGAGGCCGAGCAGGGTCCGCTTGCGGCTCTGCGGCATCGCGAGACTTTCCGGGTCGATCTCCGCGAGCGCGGTGGCGTCCGGGAACACGTGGGTGAGGCCACCGTCCGGATCGTCGACGGGCTCGCCGTGCGCGAGGACCAGCCGGGCGGCGTGGGTGCGGGCGGCGGCGGTGGACACCTGCTGGCCCAGCACGGCCCGGACGGCGAATTCGTCGCCGTCGACCGTCCTCGGCACCCGTCTGCCGGGTGCGGCGGCCACGAGCGGCCCGAGCAGCCGGTCCGCGGCCAGCGCTTCGTCGACCGCGACCGGGTCGGCGTCGAGATCGAGCAGGCGGCGGCATCGGCTGATCGCGGTCGAGAGGTCACGCAGGTCCGAGAGCGTGAGACGGCAGCCGATGTAGCCGTCTTCCGGTTTGAGGGTGACGATGGCGGGGCCGTGCGGGAGCCGCAGCGTCCGGCGGTACGCACCGTCTCGCCATTCCTCGACGCCGGGGACACCGGTCGCGACCAAATGGCCGAAGAGGTTGTCCGGGAACAGCGGCTTCCGATACGGCAGGCGGAGGCTCAGCGTCCCGGGCGCGGTCGACGGCTCGGTGCGGCCCCGGGCCCGCAGTTCGGTCGGAGACAACGCGAAGACCTCGCGGACGGTGTCGTTGAAGGTGCGGACGCTGCCGAACCCCGCCGCGAGGGCGACGTCGATCATCGACAGGCCGGTCGTCTCGATCAGCAGGCGCGCCGTCTGCGCCCGTTGCGCACGGGCGAGGCTGAGCGGGCCCGCGCCCAGTTCGGCACGCACATGCCGCTCCACCTGCCGGACGCTGTAGCCGAGCCGGGCGGCCAAGCCGCTGACCCCGTCGGTGTCGACGACGCCGTCGGCGATCAGCCGCATCGCTCTGGCCACCAGGTCCGCGCGCTCGTTCCACCGCGGTGAACCGGGGCTGGCGTCCGGTCGGCACCGTTTGCAGGCGCGGAATCCGGCCTCCTGCGCGGCGGCCGCGCTCGGATAGAAGGTCATGTTCTCCGGTTTGGGCGGGACGACCGGGCAACTCGCCCGGCAGTAGATCCGCGTCGTCAGGACGGCCGTGAAGAACCACCCGTCGAACCGGGCGTCCTTCGCCTGGACAGCGCGGACGCAGCGCTCGAAATCCTCATGCACCCGGCCAGCATCACCGACCGCACGGGCCGCGGTCTAGCGGAAATGCGACATGGCGGTCAGGGCAGGAGCGCGGTCAGCGCGGGCACGTCAAGACCGACCAGCGAAGAACGGAACACGCGCCGCTCTCCCGGTTCGACGTCGACGTCGTTCGGGATCACCACCACCGTGCAGCCCGCCGCGGCCGCGGAAGCCGCGCCCGGCGGGGAATCCTCGATCGCGACGCACCGGGAAGCCGGTACTCCCAGCAACTCCGTGGCCAGCTGATACGGCCTGGCGTCCGGCTTGTTCAGACCATCGACCTCGTCACCGCAGACGGTGGCGGCGAAGTACTCGCGGCCGATGGTGTTGAGCGCGAGTTCGGTCAGCGACCGTTCGGTGGAGGTGACCAGCGCCATCGGAACGCCGTTGGCCCGCAACAGTTCGAGCAGCTCCTGCGCACCGGGGCGCCACGGAAGCGGGCCGTCGAAGAGGTTGGCCGTGCGGGCGCGGATCCACTCCCCCATCTCCGCGATCGACTCCGGGGTGACGGGTTTGGCGCACACTTCGAGCAGGAACGCGGCCGTGTCGTCCATATTGGACCCGACGAGACTCAGGCGCTGTTCCTCGGTCAGTGTGCCGCCGAGGGTTTCGACGGCCTCGTAGAGCGCGACGTCCCACAGCTTCTCCGAGTCGACCAGCGTGCCGTCCATATCCCACAGCACGGCGGCGAGTCCGTCCGGTGTGGACGGTTCGGTCACGGCTCCCCCTCACGATCGGATGCACCTTCCGGGCCCCACGGTAGCCGAGACGAATTCACGTCGGCGGCGCGGTCGCTGCCCGAAATGTCGTATTGCGTCGTCTCCGCGCGTTTCGTCGCCGCGAAACGCCACCGGACATGCCCAACGGCGCACGGCCGCCTGGTCGTAGGCTGGTCCGGTGAGTGAGCCCGTCGACGAGACCCAGCAGCCCGGCCGCGACCAACCGGATGACCCAAAGCCGATCATGATCGTCGCCTTCGAAGGTTGGAACGACGCAGGGGACGCGGCCAGCCGGGCGGTCGAGCATCTCCAGCTCAACTGGGATGCGACCCCGCTGAGCGAGCTGAGTCCGGACGAGTACTACGACTTCCAGGTCAGCAGACCGACCGTGCGCATGGTGGACGGCGTCACCCGAAGGGTCGACTGGCCGACCACGCGGCTCTCGGTGTGCCGTCCGGAGGGCATCAGCAGGGACATCGTGCTGGTCCAGGGGCCCGAACCGAACATGCGCTGGCGTGCCTTCTGCGCCGAACTGCTGGAGTACATCCAGCAACTGGACGTCGCCACAGTCGTCACCCTCGGCGCGCTCCTGGCCGACACCGCGCACACCCGGCCCGTCCCGGTCACCGGGACGGCGTACGACAAGGACACCGCTTCACAGTTCGGCCTGGAGCTGAACAACTACCAGGGGCCGACCGGCATCGTCGGCGTCCTGCAGGACTACTGCGTGCAGGCGGGCGTCCCGGCGGTGTCGATCTGGGCGGCCGTGCCGCACTACGTTTCGCACCCGCCGTCGCCCAAGGCCACCCTCGCGCTGCTGCACAAACTCGAGGACGTCCTCGACGTCGAGATCCCGCTCGGCGCGCTTCCCGAGCAGGCCGAGGAGTGGCAGCGGACGGTCACCGAGATGGCCGAAGAGGACGAAGAGATCAGCGAATACGTCCGGGGGCTCGAGGAGCGCGGTGACGCGGAGACCGAGTTCACGCTGGACGACGTGAGCGGGGACAAGATCGCGGCCGAGTTCGAGCGGTACCTGCGGCGGCGGCGCCCGGGCCAGGATGGGCCTGGACGGGGCTGAGCTCGCGGCACTTCTCAAGCGCTATGAACGGTCCGTTACTGGCAAAATTTGCAAGTAACGGACCGTTCATAGCATCCGGGTGACCGCTCAGAAGATGCGCCGGAGCGGGATCGGACCCCGCGCCCGCTTGCGCCACTCCCGCGGATAGCCGAGCGAGACCTCTTCGAACCGCACGCCGTCCGCCTCCGTGGAGCGCGGGATGTGCAGGTGCCCATAGACGGCGACCTCCGCCCGGAAGCGCAGGTGCCAGTCCTCGGTCTCGGTCGTCCCGCACCACAGCGCGAACTCCGGGAAGTACAGCGGCTCGGTCGGGTGGCGGTGCAGCGGCCAGTGCGACATGAGGATCGTCCCGTGGTCCTCGGGGATCGCCTCCAGCCGTTCCGTGCTGATCTTCACCCGGTCGGCGCACCAGGCCTGCCTGCTGGGGTACGGGTCGGGGTGCAGGAAGAACTCGTCCGTGCACAGCACGCCCGCCTCGCGCGCCTGCTCGATGGCGGCCAGCATCGGCAGCCCGTCGGCCGCGGGGGTCCGCCAGCTGTAGTCGTACAGCACGAACAGCGGGGCGATCGTCAGCGGCTTGTCCTGGTGCTCCCACACCGGGTACGGATCCTCCGGGGTGAGGACGTCGATCTCGCGGCAGCGCTCGACCAGATGCTCGTAGCGCGCCTGGCCCCGCAGCTGACATTCATCCTTCTGGGTGGTCCACAGCTCGTGGTTGCCGGGAACCCAGACGACCTTCGCGAAACGTTCACGCAAGGTCTTGAGCACCCCGATCACCGATTCGGCGCGTTCGGCGACGTCACCGACCACGAGCAGCCAATCGTCCGGGGTTCGGGGGACGACCTCGTCGACGAGCGGGGCGTTGCCCTCATGGGTGACGTGGAGGTCGCTGGTGGCGAAGAGATGCGGCACTCCACCACCGTAGCTTCACCCGGACCGGGGAATCACCGAAACCGCGTCACGACGCGGCCGGCCCGACGCCGACACGCCCAGCACGACCAACGCCGAGACGGTGTGCAGACCCGCCTGGACGTTCAGCAGCACTCCGGTGCCCAGCACGTTCACCAGCGCGCCCGTCAGCAGCGCGCCCAGCGCCGTGAACCCCGCCGTGCCTGCGAAGACGGTGCTCAGCACGCGGCCGGACCGTTCGGGGGACGCGGTCGTCTGGACCAGTGAGAGCAGCCCGGAGCCGGCGAGCACTCCAGGGGCGCCGACCAGGCCGAAGAGCCCGATGAAGACACCCAGCGACGTGGTCAGTGCGGGCAGGTTCCAGATCACCGCCGACAGCAGACCGAGCGCCAGTCCACCCCAGCCGAGCAGGGCGGCGGGCGCGACCTTGCGGGCGACGGTGGCCACGGCGAATCCCGCGACCAGCCCGCCGAGCGCCTGCACACCGCGAAGCAGGCCGACGTCGCCTTCGGTGCCGTCGAGGATGTCGAGCACGAAGACCACGAACAGGACCAGGAACATCCCTTGCGCCAGTGACGTCAGCACCACGACAACCCCGGCGAGGCGAAGGCGTCCTTCGCGGCCGATCTCGCGTAGCCCGTCGATCCAGGCTCGGAACACCGGTTCGTGCGGTCCTGCCGGTTTGGGCGCGGCGACGCGCGGAAACGGGCGCGCCAGCAGGGCCGAACCGATCACCAGCACGCCGAGATAGGCCACCACGACCCAGCCCAGGCCGCCGAATCCGAGCAGAAGACCGCCCGCCCAGCCGCCGGCGAGCCGCGCGACGCTCCCGTTGATGCTCATGAGGCCGTTGGCGCCGATCAGTTCCTCGGGGGCGACCAGTTCGGGCACGAGCGCGTTGCGGGCGGGCTCGAACAGCGAAGCCAGCCCAGCTTGCGCGGCCATGACCGCGTAGATCACGTACACCGGGCCGCCGGACGCGACGAACAGCAGCGGCAGCGCCACGAACGCCTGGCCCGCGCACACCACGCACAGCACCAGCCGCCGGTTCCAGCGGTCCGCGATCACGCCGGCGACCGGGCTGAGCAGCACCGCGGGCACCAGGCCGAGGACGATGCTCAACGCCGTGGTGGCCGCCGAACCCGTCGCCTGGAAGACGAACACCGGCAACGCGATCTGCAGCATCCACTCGGCGGTCTCGGAGAAGAAGGCGGCGATCCACAACCGCGCGAAGGCGGGTTCTCTCAACGGTTTCATCTGCTCGGCTTCCCCTCGGCGTCGATGCGAAGGAACGCCCGCAGTCCCAAGTGGACCGGAAGGGCCTCCGCAGGAGCGTCTTCGCGGATCGCGCCGACGTAGGGCCGCACGAGCGCGTCGATCCCCCGCACCAGCTCGTCCAGCTCCGCCGCGGTCACCCGCAGCGAGTAGTTGTTGATCCCGGACGCGTCCCGCCACTCCTTGTCGAGCAGGTCTGCCGCGTCGAGATAACGCTCGGTCAGCTCCTTCTCCCGCGCGAGAGTGGTGCCCACGACCGCCAGTTGCGCGCCGTGCAGCTCCGGGTCGTCGCCGAACTCGATGCCGACCTGACATGCCCGCCACGGCCGCTCGCGGCCGTCCTCCCCCTCGACGCGTTCCACGAGGCCGTGCTGGGCGAGCTGACGGAGATGCCAGCTGCAGTTCGAGGCGGTCGACCCGACGGCCGCCGCGCATTCGCTCGCGGTCCGCGGACCGACCGCCATGAGGTGGTCCACCAGCGCCGAACGCAGCGGATGCGCCAGCGCCCGCATCAGCTCGACGTCTTCGATCCGCTTGCGCGGCGGCAACCCGGTCATCGCCCGATCCAATCTGAAAGACTTCTTTCGAAAGTTCTCTTTCAGATTCACAGGTGGCCGTCAGGATGTCAAGCGAACGCCGGGATACCCTTGGCGACACAGCTACTGCACGCAGCAGTAACTGCACAAATTAACTACTGACTCAGGGAAGCACATGCCTGACCAGCGAGAACTCGCCACCGCGGCGGCTTTGGAGATCCCCCGGTTCGTCAGCGCGACCGTCCTGTTCCAGACGGCCATGGCGGAACGGCTCGGGATCAGCGCCACCGAGCTGCACGGACTCCAGCTGGTCATCAGTGGCGCCGCAACCTCGCCGACCGAGCTGGCGCGAGCACTCGGCATGACCACCGGCGCGGTGACCCGAATGCTCGACCGGATGGAGGCGCAGCGGCTGGTCGAGCGCGTCCCCGACCCCGCGGACCGCCGCCGGATCGCGATCCGCCCGCTGCCCGACCGGCTCGACGACGTCGCCGACCTCTACTCCCCCATGGCCCGGTTCTTCGGCGACCGCCTCGGCAGGCTCGACCGGCGCCAACTCGCCGCGCTTCTCGGCGTCATGACCGACGGGCGCGCGTTCGCCGAACAAGAGGCCGCGCGGCTGCGATCCGACTCCCCCGAAAAGAGGGGTTGACTAACGCTACATAGGTTGCGTTAGACTGCTCGCATCATGGACAACTGACATCGCACCTTCCCCGCTCCGAGGCGGCTTCGGTCGAGCGCTGCTCCCGTAAGCCACGAGACCCGGCAGGGATCACTCATGTCCGAAGAAGCACGGTGATGTCGTATGTCTCTTTCCCTGATCGCCAAAGACCTCGTCCACTCCTACGGTGCCCGCGTCGTGCTCGACGGCGTGAACCTGACGGCTTCGGCCGGGCAGCGGCTCGGCCTGGTCGGCGAGAACGGCGCCGGCAAGTCCACGCTCCTGCGCTTGCTGGCCGGGGTCGAAGAGCCCGACGCCGGCGAGGTGCTGCGAGGCGACGACCTCGGATTCCTCTTGCAGGAGCTGCCTTTCGCGTTGACCGCGCGGTTCTCCGACGTCATCGACGACGCGCTCGCCGAAATCAGGCAAGCGTCGGCGAGACTCGACGAACTGACCGAAGCGCTCGCTCGGCATCCAGACGACGCTGCCGTGCTCGACGAGTACGGGACCGTCCTGGAATGGGCCCAGGCGCACGACCTCTGGGACGCCGACCGACGAGCCGAGGTCGTCTGCGCTGGTCTGGGGCTCGCCGGGATCGACCCGGCGCGCGAACTGGGCACCCTGTCGGGCGGGCAACGGTCGAGGCTCGGCCTCGCGGCGTTGCTGATCCGGCGGCCGGGCACGCTCATCCTGGACGAGCCGACGAACCACCTCGACGACGCCGCGATGGAGTTCCTGGAACAGCATCTCGCGTCGCTGACCGGTGTCCTCGTGCTGTCGTCGCACGATCGCGTGTTCCTCGACGCGGTGTGCACCGACATCGTCGACCTCGACCCGGCGCTGGGCGGCCCGACCCGGTACGGCGGCACGTATTCCGACTACCTGGACCAGAAACGGGCCGAACGGGCGCGCTGGGAGCAGCGCTACGCCGAGGAGCAGGACGAGCTCAAGGAACTGCGCGAATCGGTGGCCGTCACGGCGCGCGCCGTCGCGCACAACCGGCCGCAGCGCGACAACGCCAAGATGCTCTACGACTTCAAGACCGGGAGGGTGCAGAAACAGATCTCACGCCGGGTCCGCAACGCACAGCTGCGGCTGGACGAACTGGAACGCGACCAGGTGCGGAAGCCGCCCGCGCCGCTGCGGTTCCAGGGCGGCCTGACCGGCGAACCCGGCGAGGACAAGACGGCCATCTCGGTGCGGGACATCGAGATCGCCGGACGGCTGCGGCTGGCGACCCTGGACGTCACGACGACGTCGAGGCTGCTGATCACCGGCGGGAACGGCGCCGGGAAGTCGACGCTGCTGTCCGTCCTCGCCGGCTCGCTGACGCCGGACTCCGGCACCGTCCTTTCCGGACGCGGCGTGCGGATCGGCATGCTGGCTCAGGACGTCGCGTTCGCCGAGCCCGAGAAGACCGCGCAGCGGACCTACGCCGAAGCCCTCGGCGAGGACGCTCCCCCGTTGCGTGGCCTGGGATTGCTGGCCCCGCGTGATCTCGGGACCCGGGTCGGTGCGTTGTCGGTCGGGCAGCGGCGGCGGCTCGCGCTGGCGTTGCTGATCGCCGACCCGCCCGAGGTGCTCCTGCTGGACGAGCCGACGAACCACATCTCGCTCACCTTGGCCGAGGAGTTGTTCACCGCGCTCGATTCCGCGCCGGGTGCCGTCGTCATCGCGTCGCATGATCGGTGGCTGCGGCGCGATTGGGCCGGTGACCACCTCCGGCTGGAGGCCGGTCGCGTCGCCGTGTAGGGCGTTATACACACTGCTGGGGCGGGGAAGTTCCCCGCCCCAGCAGTGTTTTCAGAGCTCGATGCCGAGCAGCGCGTCGACGGCGTTCCGGATCAGGCCGGGGGCCGCCGGGTCGGTGCCGGACCGGTTCAGTGCCTGCTCCGCCCAGGCGTCGACGGCCGCGAGTGCCTTGGGCGTGTCGAGGTCGTCGGTGAGGTGGTCACGCAGTCGCGCGACGGTGTCCTCCGCCGACGGACCCGTGCCGACGGAGACGGCCTCGCGCCAACGGGCGAGGCGCGCTTCGGCGTCCGTGCGCAACTGCTCCGTCCACGGCCGGTCCTCGCGGTAGTGCCCGGCGAACAGCGCGAGCCGGATCACGCCGGGGTCGACCTTGTCGGCACGCAGCCGCGAGACGAACACGAGGTTCCCGCGCGACTTCGACATCTTCTCGCCGTCGAGACCGATCATCCCGGCGTGCACGTAATGCCGCGCGAACGGCCGGTCCCCCGCGACGGCTTCCGCGTGCGCGGCGCTGTACTCGTGGTGGGGGAAGATCAGGTCCGAGCCGCCGCCCTGGACGTCGAAGCCGAGGCCGAGCCGGTTGACCGCGATCGCGCTGCACTCGATGTGCCAGCCGGGCCGCCCCGCGCCCAGTTCGGACTCCCACGACGGTTCACCCGGCCGCGCCATCCGCCACAGCAACGCGTCGAGCGGATGCTGCTTGCCGGGGCGGTCCGGGTCGCCGCCGCGTTCGGCGAAGAACTTGGCCATGGTCTCGGCGTCGTAGTTCGACTCGGACCCGAAGTGCCCGGTCGCGTTGTGGGCGAAGTAGATGTCCGGGTACTCCGCGTCGTCGGCGCGGTACGCGCTGCCGTTCGACAGCAGCTTGGCGATGACCTCGACGATCTCCGGGATGCTCTCGACGGCCCCGACGAACTGCCGCGGCGGCAGCACCCGCAACGCGGTCATGTCCTCACGGAACAGCGCCGTCTCGCGCATGCCGAGGACGACCCAGTCGTCCTTGTCCCGCTCCGCTCGCTCCAACAGGGGTTCGTCGATGTCCGTCACGTTCTGCACGTAGTGGACGTCGTGCCCGGCGTCCCGCCACAGGCGGTTCACCAGGTCGAATGTCAGATACGTGGCGGCGTGTCCCAGATGGGTCGCGTCGTACGGCGTGATGCCGCAGACGTACATCCGGGCGGTCGACCCGGGCGCCGTGGGGCGGATCTGCCCCGTCGCCGTGTCGTGGAGCCGCAGCGGACGGGGGGTGCCGGGGATACGGGGCACGTCGACCGATGACCAAGTCTGCATACCCCGACTGTAAGCGGAGCCGCCACGCCGTTCCCGTCCGGTGGGAGCCGGACACGGCCGGAGTAACGTAATCCGCTGGTCCTCGGCTCCCGCACCAGGCAGCCGAGCTGGACCGGTTCGGTCGCGTACGGCCGAGTTCGCGATCGGTACAGGTGGTCGTGAGTGGCGATTCGGGTTAGAGCGAAGCGTGTTTAGGTACCTACGGCGGGTGGGTCGGGATCGCAGGTCCGTGAAGGGCTCCTTGCCTACCCTGAGAGTAGGGAAGAGGCCCTTCACTACTACATGCCGGACTCAGCTCAGCCCGAGCCGAGGCTGGGGGCGGGCAGGAACACCACCTGGAGTCTCAGCGCTACAGCGACAGCGCGTGAAGGCCCCGTTCCCTCGGCTCAGCCGAGGAAACTCGACCTTCACCCTTCCCCAGTACATGAAGGACCCCATCCTTGCGCCTAGGTACAGGAAGGGGGCCTCCATGTACTGGGGGAAGGCCTTCGAGCGCCATCGTTGTGCCTGGTGGGGCTACTGGGCTAGAGGTGTGTTCCGAGTCCCGCGCTCAGCCGAGGCCAGTAGGTACCGGAGCCGACTCGGCCCACCCCTCACTACCGCTTCCTGACCCGCAGGTAGTCGCCGACCACGGCGGCGCCGAGCCCGTCCAGATCCGGAGCGACGACGCGGCCGCCCGAGCGGCGGGCGATGAGGTCGACGAACTCCGTCAAGCGCGGGTCGTCCCCGAGCCGGAACACCGTCACCGACGCGCCCAGCTTCGCCATCCGGTCCACTTCGGACAACGTCTTGAGCAGCGTCCTGGGCTGGGGCGGATAGTCGAACTCCGCCGAACCGTCGGCCTCCAGATGCGCCGTCGGCTCACCGTCGGTGACCATCAGGACCACCGGCTGCGCGTCGGGATGCCGCCGCAGATGCCGTCCGGCCAGCAGCAGGGCGTGGTGGGCGTTGGTGCCCTGCTCCCAAGCGCCCTCCAGCCCGACGAGTTCGGCCAGTTCGACCGATGTCGCGTAACGGCCGAAGGTGATCAGCTGGAGGGCGTCGTTGCGGAACCGGGTGCTGATCAGCTGGTGCAGCGCGAGCGCCGTCCGCTTCATCGGCAGCCAGCGGCCCTCCTGCACCATCGACCACGAGGTGTCCACGAGCAACGCCACCGCCGCCCGCGACCGGTGCTCGGTCTCGATCACCTCGACGTCGGAGACGTCCATCCGGACCTGCCGCGCCCCCACCGAAACCGAGCGCAGGACGGAGTTGCGGACCGTCCTGGAGACATCCCACGGCTGCGTGTCCCCGAACCGCCACGGCCTGGTCGCGCCGGTCGGCTCACCCGCGGCGCCGGCGGACTCGGTCTCCCGTTGACCTATCTTGCCGCGCAGCGCGTTCACGACGTCGGCGAGCGCTGTCTCTCCGAGTCGCCGCAAAGCCTTGGGAGACAAGCGAAGCGTGCCATCGGGGGCGCGTTCGAAGAGGCCTTGCCGCCGGAGCTCGCGTTCCAGTTCGGACAGCCGCCGCGCGTCAACGCCGGCGTCCGGTCCGAGCTGGCGTTCGAGAGCCTCGACGTCGATGTCCTCCAGCCGCGCGCCGGGATACGACTGGCCGAGCTGTTCGGCCAGCGCGTCCAGTTCGGCGAGGTCGGACATCGCGCGGGCACCCTCTCCGAGGCCCAAGGGATCGTCGCCCCGGAACCGTTCCGAAGACGTCCAGTCCTCGCCGGGCCGCAGCGCGCGCAGCTGGGCGTCCAAAGTGGACAGTTGTTGCGCGAGCCGGGGATCGCCGAACGCCTGCTGCGACAGTTCGGCCAGTTCGGCTCGCTGCTCCGGGGTCATCGAGTTGAGCATCCGCTGCGCGGCCGCGGCACGAGCGGCGAGGACGTCGATCAGTTCCTCGACGTTCTTCGGGTTCTCCGGGAAGAATTCGCCGTGCTCGCGCATGAACTCCGCGAACCGCTCCGGGACGTCCTCACGGCCCTGTGCGTGCGCGGCCAGCAGGTCGTTGAGATCGGCGAGCATCCGGTTGGCCCGCTCGGCCTCTTCCGGTCCGGCGTTCCGCAGCGCCTCCTTCATCCCCTCGAAGCGGGAATCCAGCAGCTCACGGCCGAGCAGGTCCCGGATCTTCTCGTAGTTCTCCCTGCCCTCCCGCGAGCGCCAGTCGTACTCGGCGAGTTCGCGTACGGCCGCCGCCGTCCCCGGCGGCAACGCGTCCAGCTGAGCCTCACGGAAGCGGGCGTCGTCGTCCGGATCGGGGAACAGCTCGCGCCGTTCGGCCTCCAACGCCTGGTCGAGCAGCCGCTGAACCTCCTGGAGCGTGCCGTCCAGCCGGTGCCGCCGCTGGATCTCCGACCGGCGCTGCCAGAGCCGCCTGGTCAGTTCGTCGAGCCCGGCGGTGCGCGGGGTGCCGCGCCGCAACAGCTCCTCCAGCGCGGACCGGGGCGAGGCGCCCGCCATGACGTCGCGGCCGATCTCGTCGAGCGCGTCCCGCAGATCCGCCGGCGGCGCCAGCGGATCCGGACCGTCGTGCCACGGCCCGTACGAGTAGCCCTCCGGGGCGGCGCTCATCGGCCGTAGACGGTCGTGCCGTCGTCGGAGTCCTTGGCGAGTTTCCTCGACAGGAACAGGGATTCCAGTGCCAGTTCGACCGCGGCCGCGATCCGCCCCGCCGGTTCGTCAGGGCCGACGCCGGCGCGCGCGGCGACGTCGTGGAGCACGGGCAGTTCCGGCAGCGCGGCGAGGACGTCCTTGCCGGGCACGCGTTCCCCGGTGGAGACCAGGTGCCCGGACTCGACTGCGTCGGCCAGCGGCAGCAGATCCAGACCGGCGAACCGCGAACGGGCCGTCTCCGCGACCGCCCGGCGCAGCAGGTGCACGAGATGCTCGGTCTCGCGACCCTCCTCGCCCGGCTCGAATTCGAGCTTGCCCCGCAGGACCGCGGGCACCGCATCGAGGTCGACGGGACGCGCCACGGCGGGTTCCTCACCGGTCAGCGCGGACCGGCGCAGCGCCGCCGCGCCGACCGTTTCCGCCGCCGCGACGGCGAACCGGGCCGAGACGCCCGACCGCTGGTCGATCACCGGTGATTCGCGCAGGTTCCGCACGAACCGGGCCAGCACCTCCAGCAGCGGCTCGCCGACCTCGGCGACCAGATGCGCCTCCTGCCGGACGACGGCGATCTCCGACTCGACGTCGAGCGGGTAGTGCGTCCGGATCTCGGCACCGAACCGGTCCTTGAGCGGGGTGATGATGCGGCCGCGGTTGGTGTAGTCCTCCGGGTTGGCCGTCGACACCAGCAGCACGTCCAGCGGCAGGCGCAGGGTGTAGCCGCGCACCTGGATGTCGCGCTCCTCCATCACGTTCAGCAACGCGACCTGGATGCGCTCGGCGAGGTCCGGCAGCTCGTTGATCGCCACGATGCCGCGGTGGGCACGCGGGACGAGTCCGAAGTGGATGGTCTCGGGATCGCCGAGGCTGCGGCCTTCGGCGACCTTCACCGGGTCGACGTCGCCGATCAGGTCACCGACCGAAGTGTCCGGTGTGGCCAGTTTCTCCGTGTACCGCTCGTCGCGATGGCGCCAGGTCACCGGCAGGGCGTCGCCGAGTTCGGCGGCGCGACGGCGCGATTCCGGGGTGATCGGGTCGAGCGGATGCTCGGCCAGCTCGGCACCGTCGATGACGGGCGTCCATTCGTCGAGAAGTCCCGCGAGGGTGCGCAGCAGCCGGGTCTTGCCTTGGCCGCGTTCGCCGAGCAGGACGACGTCGTGCCCGGCCAGCAGCGCGCGTTCCAGCTGCGGCAGCACGGTGCGCGAGAACCCGACGATCCCGGGCCAGGCGTCTTCCCCGGCGCGGAGCTTGGCGAGCAGGTTGTCGTGCAGTTCTTGTTTGACCGACCGCGGCAGGTGACCCGCCGCGCGGAGGTCCCCGGCGGTCCGGGGCAGGTTTGCGGGAACATCGTTCACCCGTTCGACGCTACGTCGCGACCGTGGCCTCTGTCGACGTGAAGCAACTCCAGCTCCGGGTACGTTCACCTGCCCTCCCCCTCGATAACGCGCCCATTTCCGGGTTTCGCCGGAAGCACGACTAAAATCAGTCCAGTGTGCCGTCCTAGTGCGACCCTCGCGGTCTGGTCTTCGGCGTGGCTGAACGGAGCCGCCGCCTCCGACGACATCCTTGACGCCCTTCAGGTCTGGGGCGAAGCCCACGACTTCGTCGCCGCGGACGCGGCGGCCGCCGAGGCGTTCGACCTGCCGCTCGCGTTCAACCGGGCGGCGACCCCGGTCCAGCTGCTGCTCGCCCTGCGCGCGCAGGGCGCCAAGAGCATGCAGTTGCTGCTCCCGGTACCCGGCGATGTGCGGGGGTTGGGCGGCGGCGGGCAGTTCACCGAAGCCGCGCTTCGGACCGGTGAGGCCGTCCTGTTGCCGGATCTCGGCTACGGCGTCGTCCCCGAGGCCATCGCCGAAGGTCTCATGCGGTGGACCGTGTACTCGGTGCCCACGCCGGGCGTCCTCGAGTACCGCCCGCTCGGCGAGGCCGAGCACGGCCTCACCGACGCGATCCGGGCGAGCGCGGGCGCGCTCCAGACCCTGGACGTCGCCAGCGAACGGCCGGGTGTGCGGGCGGAACTTTCGGCTCGGCTGCGGGCGGCCACCGACGCGCCCTGGCCCGCGGGGATGCCCGGCCGGGCACTGCGGGTGCTCCAGCGATCCCAGGAGATCGCGGCGATCCTCGCCATCGCCGAATCCGACGATCCGGGCGGCGCGCTCTCCGCGTCGGCGGCGCTTCGGCGGGCGGAGGCCTTGCGGCCGCTGACCGAAGCCGTCCGCAACGCGCGGTGCGCGGCGATCAACGAAGCGGTGCGGGAGTTCGCCGAGCAGGCGGACAGGCACCCGTAGCCGTTCACGTGGTCACGGTGTGCTTTTTCTGGATCTTCTCGGCATACCGGACGGACCACAGCGAAAGCCCTCCGATGACCGTGATCAGCAGGACCACGCTGAGCACGTTCATCACGTCCGCCGAAAGGGTGTAGACCAGCGGCACGCGGACCGCGGCCTCCAGCAGCAGCGCCACTCCCCACACCGCCGACATCCGGGTGAACGCCCGGCGGAAAGCGGGCACTTCGTCCGTGAGGCGGTCGATCTCGGCGCGTTTGGCCGCGCTGGACCCGGCCCGCACGGCGACGAGCACCATGGGCGTACGGCTGAAGCAGCTCACCAGCAGCACGATCGCGGCGGTCGCGGTGGCGAAGGATTCCTTGAGCAACAGGAATTTCGCGTCACCGCTGACCAGTGAGAGGACGAGCCCGACCCCGAGCACGCCTGCCAGCAACGCGGCGAAGCCGTCGAAGGACCGGTCGCGGACGGCGACCCAGGCGATCCGGGCCGCGGCCACCACCGCCCCGGCCAGCAAGGAGACCTGCTCGCTCTGCCAGGCGAGCCGGAGCCCGTAGTACGCGGCCAACGGGAGCGCGACATCCCAGAGCAGCAAGGAGAGCGTCGGATTCCTGCCGTGCCCGGTCACGACGGTGTTTCCTCTGCCGCCAGGAACGCCAGGATCCGCGCGTTGACCTTGTCCGCCGCTTCGCCCGCGATGGCGTGGGTCGCCGAAGGCCACAGTTCGACCTGGCCCCGCGGCAGAAGCCCGCGAGCCCGTGCGGCCGCGCGATCCGGGTGGTGGATGACGCTGCGCCCGGCGATCAGGGCCAGCACGGGCATCCGCAGTGAGCGCAACTGCGCGTCGGTGATCAACCTGGGTGACGGCAGGGCGATGCGGTAGGTCCGCATTCCTTCGTCGATCACCCGCGCGACCGGATCCGTGGTGTCGACCTCCGCGCCACCGGAGATCCAGTGCAGGAACGACGGCCGGGCCCATCGGCTGACGCCGGGAATAGCGGTGAGCGTGGCGCGGACGACCAGTCCCGCGGTCAGCCCGCCGAAAGTCAGCACCGGGTCGATCAGGGTGAGCGAACTCAGCCGCTCCGGCGCCCGCGCGGCGAGGTTGGCCGCGAGCCAGCCACCGAAGGAGTACCCGATCAGGTGCACTGCGGCCAGGTCGAGCTCCGCGAGCACCGTACTCAGCCAAGCGGCTTGGTCCACACCGTCCCGGATCGGGGCGGTCTGTTCACTGCGGCCGGGTTCGCCGATGAGGTCGACCGCGTAGACCTCGCCGTGCCGGAGCAACGCGGCGAGGTTGGGTTCCCACATCACCGCGGTCCCGGCACGACCGGGCAACAATACGATCGGCGTTCCACCCGGCTGCCCGAACCGGTACACGCGCGCCACCCCGAACGCCGTCTCGACGTCGTGGATCCCGGCCGCCGCGGGCAAAGCCGCCAGACCTCGCTCGTAGACGACCTCGTACTCGGCCCGTGCCTCCGACGAGGCGAAACCGCCCACCTTCATCTACACCCCTCCTTTTACGGTACGATCGGATTGTAAACAATTGGTGAGAAGTTTGCAATCCGATCGGACTGCCAAAGGAGGAGCGGGTGCCCAAACGAGTCGATCACGAGGACCGGCGGCAGCAGATCGCCGCGGCCGTCCGGCGTATCGCGGCCGACCGGGGGCTCGAAGGGGTCAGCCTGAACGAGGTCGCGGCCGAAGCGGGCATCTCGAAAGGGTTCGTTCAGCACTACTTCGCGTCGAGAGACGACATGCTGCGCTTCGCGACGACCACTTTGCGAAGCGGGCTCGAGGAGCGCATCGCCACCCCGTCAGAACTCGGCGTACGGGACTTGCTCATCGCCCTGCTCCCCCTGAACGAGGCCGCCAGGGACGAAGCGCTGGTCGCCAACGCCTTCCTGATGCGCGCGCTCAAGGATCCGGAGATCGCCGGCCACTTCCGGACCGGCCACGGGCAGCTCCGTGACGCGTTGGCGGCCATGCTCACCGCCGCCAGGGTCGACGGCGAACTCGTGCCCACCGTCGACCCGGTCACCGAAGCCGCGCTCCTGCTGGCGCTGGTCTCCGGCCTCGGCGACGCGGTGCTGCTCGGCTATCAGTCCGGCGAAGAGGCCATCGCCCTGATCGACCTCCACCTGTCGAGGATCACCGCCTGACGACGATCGACCTCGTCAGTGGTGATGACGGTTCGGGCCAGCCGTGGCTTAGGTACCTACGGGCGCCTGGACGCGAGGTTGGCCGCGGGCCGGTGCGCGGATGGCGGTTTCGCGTGATTGGACGGACGACACGCGTGTTCGGGCGGACGAATCGTCCGGTCAATCACATGACATCGCCGGTGCTGGAGCCAGGCCCGAGTCCGTGAAGGCCCTCTTCCCTCGACTCAGCCGAGGAAACTCGACCTTCGCACCTTCATGTACCTCGGGAGGGCAAGGTCACTGGTACCGAGCCGGTCGAGCTCTTCAAGGACGTGCGGGCCTCTTCGCGGGCTCACAGCACCCGATCGCGCAAGGCGCGCCGTTGACCGTGCACCCGGCCGCCGGGAAGGGCGACAGCTTCCGCGCGGGTGCCCCGTCGGTGTGCTCCCGGATCAGTTCCACGACGAGCTCGGCGAAACGCGGGTCGGTGTCCGGCGTCAAGGCCCGCGCGAAGCCCATGCCGTGCTCCGCCGCCCGTTCGGCGGCCTCGTTGTCGAGGTCCCAGATCACCTCGAGGTGGTCGGACACGAAACCCACGGGGCAGACCACCACCGAGGTGACGCCTTCCGCGTGCAGCGCGTCGATGTGGTCGACGATGTCCGGCTCCAGCCACGGCACCTGCGGCGGACCGGAGCGCGACTGCCATACGACGTCGTAGGTCTCGATTCCCACTTCGGCCGCGACGAGGCGCGCGGCCTCGGCGATCTGACGCGAGTAGCGCCTGCCGCCTTCCGAGGGCGGCCCGGACGCGGTGTCGGCGGATTCGGGCACCGAGTGGGCGCAGAAGACGGTCCTGGTTCCAGGCTGGTTCCCCAGCTTCGCGTGCGCAGCGCGAACTGCGTCGGCGAAGGCGGCGATGAACAGCGGGTGGTCGAAGAACTGCCGCAGCTTCACCAGTTCCGGCGCGCCGTCGCCGACCGACGCACGGGCGCGCTCGATGTCCTCGTCGTACTGACGGCAGGCGGAGTAGCCGCCGTACGCGCTCGTGGGGAAGACCAGGACGCGCCGGGCACCCGCTTTGGTGATCTCGGCGAGGGTGTCCTCGACCATCGGCCGCCAGTTGCGGTTGCCGAAGTGGACGGGCAGCTCGATCCCGGCGGCCGCGAGCTGCTTCTCCACCGCGGCGATCGCGTCCCGGTTCAGCCGGTTGATCGGCGAGACCCCGCCGAAGTGCTGGTAATGCTCGGAGACCTCGAGCAGTCGTTCCCGGGGGACCCCGCGGCCCCGCGTGACGTTCTCCAGGAACGGCATCACTTCGTCAGGTCCCTCGGGACCACCGAACGAAAGCCAAAGCAGCGCGTCGTAACCCACCCTGTCATCTTGCCGCTGTGGCGCCCCGCACGCTGACCCGGCCCATTTTGAACCGAGCGATCCAAAACCTGGTACGGTCGCCCCCATGGCCAGGCCGAAGGAATTCGACGAGCGCGCCGCGATCGGGCGCGCCATGGACGCGTTCTGGCTTCGCGGCTACGAGGGCACGTCGACGCAGGCCCTCTGCGAAGCCACCGGCTTGGGCCGCAGCAGCATCTACAACACCTTCACCAGCAAGCACGAACTGTTCGTGCGCGCGCTCGACCACTACGCCGAACGCGGGATCGTGGCCAGGACGGCCTTGCTGGAGGAGTCCGGAACCGGCCTCGATCGGTTCCGCACCTTGTTCTCGTACACGATCGCCGAGGAAGTCGCGAACCACGGCCGAGGCTGCCTCGTGGTCAACACGGTGGCCGAGTTCGGCGATCGCGATCCCGAGATCAAGGCGCGGATCGACGCCGACACCGGACGGCATCTCACCCTTCTCTCGGCCTGCGCCAGGGAAGGCCAGCTCGACGGGACGGTCGACAGCGACCGCGAGCCCGGCGCCATCGCCGAGTTCGCGCACAGCACCGTCGCCGGCCTGCGGCTGATGTCCCGCCGCGGCGCTGGACGGGCGGCCATGGAGGCCGTCTCCGCCATCGCACTGGACGCGATCGCCGCGAAGTAACACCTGGAACGAAATCCCCGTGCGCAACGCTGCCCACATTTTGGACTGATCAATACAAAACTGGAGGGAATCCCCGTGCCTTTGGCAGTCTGCGTACTCGGACTGAGCGTGTTCGCGCTCGGCACGTCCGAGTTCATGATCACCGGCCTGCTGCCCGGGATGGCGGCCGATCTGAACGTCGGCATCCCGGAGGCCGGGCTGCTCATCTCGGCTTTCGCGATCGGCATGGTCGTCGGCGCTCCCCTGCTCGCGATCGCGACGCTGCGGGTGCCGAGGCGCGCCACCCTCATGGCCTTGCTCGTCGTCTTCGGCATCTCGCACGTGGTCGGCGCGCTGAGTTCGGGATACGCCCTGCTCTTCGCGACCCGCGTGGTCAGCGCCGTCGCCTGCGCCGGGTTCTGGGCGGTCGCGGCGGCCACCGCCGTCGCGCTCGTCCCGGTCGAGCGCCGCGGCCGCGCGCTGGCCATCCTGGTCGGCGGGCTCACCGTCGCGAACATCGCCGGCGTGCCCGCCGGGACCTTCCTCGGCCAGCACGCGGGCTGGCGGGCCGCGTTCTGGGCGGTCACGGCGCTGACCGTCGTCGCGCTGATCGGGGTCTTCGCCTTGGTCCCGGAGACGCAGAACGGTGAGGCCAAGACCGACGTGGCGACCGAACTGCGGCTCTACCGAGGCGGCCGGTTCTGGCTGGCACTCGGCGTCATCGCGTTCGCACAGGCGATGATCTTCGCGACCTTCAGCTACCTCGCGCCCATGCTCACCGAAGTCGCCGGACTGCCGGAAAGCTGGGTTCCGGGCGTGCTTTCCCTGTTCGGGCTCGGCGCGCTGATCGGTATCACCGTCGGCGGACGGCTCGCCGACGCGAGGCCCTTCGCGACTCTCTACGGCGGCCTCGCCGTCGCCTTGCTCGCCCTCGTGCTGCTCGCGCTGTCCGGCCCGGCGACCCCGGTCGCGATCTTCGCCGTCTTCCTCTTCGGCGTCGCCGGATTCGGGGTCAATCCCGCGTTGAACGTCCGCGCCTTCGCCGTGGCGGGCAACGCGCCCACGCTCGTCGGCGCGAGCACGACCGCCGCGTTCAACGTCGGCAACACCGTCGGACCGTGGCTCGGCGGCGAGTCGATCGACGCCGGTCTCGGCTATCCCAGCGTCGCCTGGGTGAGCGTCGGCCTCGGCGTCGCCACCGTCGTCGCACTCACCTTCGCCGCCGGTGTCCAGCGCACTGACGACACCCGCCTGCTCCGCGAACCCGTTACCCAGTAAGGAGAATCATGTCCGAACGAACCCGAACCACCCTTGCCGAGTTCTTCCGCCGAATGTCCACAGGGGACACCGACGGAGCCACGGAACTGTTCGCCGACAGCGTCGCGTGGGACATCCCCGGTGCGACCGAGCTCGTCCCGTGGATCGGCCCGCGCCGGAACCGGGCGGAGATCCGCGAGTTCTACGAACTGCTCGACAAAGGGCTCATCAAGGACCGGTTCGACGTCGAACGCGTCCTCGCCGACGGGCCGCACGCGGTCGCGATCGGCCGCCTCCGCTCGACGATCCGCAGCACCGGCAAGGTGATCGAGACGGCCTTCACCATCGAGTTCGAGGTGAACGGCGACGGCCTGATCACCAAGTACCTGCTGCTCGAGGACTCCTGGCACGTCGCCAACGCCGTCCGGCCCTGAAGTACATGAAGGCCCCCTTCCTTGCGCCTGGCGCAAGGAAGGGGGCCTTCATGTACTTACGAACTCAGAAGCCGGTGGCGTGCAGACCGCCGTCGACCATGATCATCGAGCCGGTGGTGGCGGGCAGCCAGTCCGACAGCACGGCGCAGACGGACTTCGCCGTCGGGTCCGGGTCGGAGCTGTCCCAGCCGAGCGGGGCGCGGTCGCCCCAGCCGTTCTCCAGATCCGCGAACCCGGGGATCGACTTCGCGGCCATGGTCTTCATCGGGCCGGCGCTGACCAGGTTGACCCGGATGCCCTGCGGGCCCAGGTCGCGGGCCAGGTACCGGTTGACCGACTCCAGCGCGGCCTTCGCGACGCCCATCCAGTTGTAGGCTGGCCACGCGACGCGAGCGTCGAAGTCCATGCCGACGATCGACGAACCGCGCGACAGCAGCGGCAGGGTCGCGACCGTGAGCGCCTTGAAGGAGTACGCCGAGACGTCGACGGCCACCTTCACGTCCTCGCTGGGGGCGTCCAGGAACGGCGCGCCCAGGCAGGACTGCGGGGCGAACCCGATCGAGTGCAGAACGCCGTCGAGCCCGTCGACGTGCTCACGGACACGGTCGGCGAGCGAGTCGAGGTGCTCCTGGTTGGTGACGTCCAGCTCCAGCACCGGCGCCTCCTCGGGGAGACGCTTGGCGATGCGCTCGACGAGCGACAGCCTGCCGAAGCCGGTGAGCACGACCTTCGCGCCCTCCTGCTGCGCGATCTTGGCCGCGTGGAACGCGAGCGAGGCGTCGGTGATGACGCCGGTGATCAGCAGGCGCTTGCCTTCGAGCAGTCCTGGCACGGGACCTCCAGTCCGGGTGGTTTCGATCGGTACGGGAAAACGGGAACGTCAGTGGCCCATGCCGAGGCCGCCGTCGACCGGCAGCACCGCGCCGTTGACGTACCCGGCCTCTTCGGAGGCGAGGTAGCGGACGGCGGCGGCGATCTCCGACGGCTCGGCGTACCGGCCGGAGGGAACCTGGGCGAGGATCTCCTTCTTGCGGTCCTCGCCGAGTTCGTCGGTCATGTCCGTGGCGACGAAGCCCGGCGCGATGACGTTCGAGGTGATGTTGCGCGAGCCCAGCTCACGCGCGAGCGAACGGGCGAGACCGACGAGACCCGCCTTGCTCGCCGCGTAGTTGACCTGGCCCGCCGAGCCGGTGAGGCCGACGACGGACGAGATGAAGATGTAGCGGCCCCACTTGCCGCGCAGCATGCCGCGCGAGGCGCGTTTGGCGACCCGGTAGGCGCCGGTGAGGTTGGCGTCCACCACGCGGGTGAACTGCTCCTCGCTCATCCGCATGAGGAGGGTGTCGTCGGTCATGCCCGCGTTCGCGACGAGGACCTCGACCGGACCCTGGTGCTCCTCGACGAGCTTGAAGGCGGCGTCGATCTGCTCGGCGTCGGTGACGTCGGCCTGCACGCCGAAGAGACCGTCGGGTGCTCCGGAACCGCGGTGCGTGATCGCGACCTTGTGCCCCTGCGCCGCGAGGTCCTTCGCGATCGCCAAACCGATGCCGCGGTTGCCGCCGGTGACCAGTACCGACCGTCCCACAGAGCTCTCCTCGCCTCGTCGTGTCGCGCTGACGGCACTGAGGTTATCGGCTCGCCCGGCGCCCGCCGGAGCCGCGCCACCCCTACCTCCGGGTAACCGCGACCGTCCTAAGCGGATGTTAGGAACCGCGCCGAAACCTTGCCCGGCGGTCACGGATTGTTCACCGTGAGCCGGAACACAGGAGGTCAAAGATGACAACCCGGATCGGCGAATCCTCGCCGCCCGTGAGCGAGAGGCGAGTCGTCGGCAACGTGCTGCGCGGCTCGATCGGCAACCTGGTCGAGTGGTACGACTGGTACGCCTACGCCGCCTTCACCACGTACTTCGCCAAGTCCTTCTTCCCCACCAAGGACACGACGGCGGCCTTCCTCGGCACCGCGGCGGTCTTCGCCGTCGGTTTCCTCATGCGACCGCTCGGCGGCTGGATGCTGGGCCGCTTCGCCGACCGCTTCGGGCGACGAAGCGCACTCGTGCTTTCCGTCACGTTGATGGCGGCGGGGTCGCTGATGATCGCGGTCACCCCGACCTACGCCTCGATCGGGATCGCCGCACCGATCCTGCTGCT
This sequence comes from Amycolatopsis sp. lyj-108, assembly GCF_046549005.1. NCBI lineage: Bacteria > Bacillati > Actinomycetota > Actinomycetes > Pseudonocardiales > Pseudonocardiaceae > Amycolatopsis > Amycolatopsis sp. lyj-108. Next base: position 387,425 of record NZ_JAJPWQ010000004.1, read on the forward strand.
GGTGGCCCGGCTCGTCCAAGGGCTCTCGGTCGGCGGGGAGTATTCGACCTCCGCGACCTATCTGTCCGAAGTGGCCACTCCGGGCAAACGCGGCTTCTACTCCAGCTTCCAGTACGTGACACTGTACGGCGGCCAGTTGCTGGCGCTCGGTCTCCAGTTGCTGCTGCAGGCCATCCTGACCGAACAGCAGCTGACGTCGTGGGGCTGGCGGATCGCGTTCGTCGTCGGCGCGCTCGCCGCGGTCGTGGTGATGTTCCTGCGCCGCGGGATGGACGAGTCGGCCAGCTTCGAAGAGGCCAAGGCGTCCGGCACCGGCAAGGAGGCGGGCGACAAGGGCACGCTGCGCGCGCTCATCAAGTATCCCAAGGAGATCGCGCTCGTCGTCGGCCTCACCCTCGGCGGCACGGTGTCGTTCTACACCTTCGCCACCTACAGCCAGAAGTTCATGGAGAACACCGCGGGCATCCCGCGCCGGACGGTCACGCTGATCCTGTTCTGCGCGATCCTCGTCGCCGCGATCCTGCAGCCGTTCGCGGGCAAACTTTCCGACCGCATCGGCCGCCGTCCGCTGCTGATGTTCTTCGGCATCGCCGGCACGCTGCTGACCGTCCCGATCATGACGCTGATGGGCGGGACGAAGGAGCCGGTGCTCGCGTTCCTGCTGATGCTGGCCGGGCTGGTGATCGTCACCGGCTACACCTCGATCAACGCGATCGTGAAGGCCGAGCTGTTCCCGACGAAGATCCGCGCCATCGGCGTCGGTCTCCCCTACGCGCTCACCGTGGCGATCTTCGGCGGCACCGCCGAGCTCATCGCGCAGGCGCTGAAGGGCGCCGGTCACGAATCGGTGTTCTTCTTCTACGTCGCGGGCTGTGTCCTGGTGTCGCTGATCGTGTACGGCACAATGCGGGAAACCTCGAAGACCTCGGAGCTGGACAAGAAGAGCCGGCCCGAGCCCGAGCTCGTGTCCGGCCGAGAAGGCTAGGCGGGAAGGTATGGCCGTGCGGGTGCTGCTCGTCGAAGACGACGCCGGTGTCGCCGACGCGCTCGCCGAAGCCCTGCAATCGCGCGGCCATACCGTCTCCCACGCGATCCGCGGCAGCGACGCCCTGCACCGGCATCGCGCGGCCGACGTGATCCTGCTGGACCTCAACCTGCCGGACATGCACGGGCTCGACGTGCTCAGGAAGGTCCGGCAGGTCTCTCCGGTGCCGGTGCTCGTGCTCACCGCGAGCGGGGACGAGCGGTCCGTGGTGCGCGGACTGCGGCTCGGCGCCGACGACTACCTGACCAAACCGGTCCGCCTTGCCGAACTGCTGGCGAGGATGGACGCGGTCGTCCGGCGTGCCGCGGTCTCGGCGACGCCGCAGGACGGCGTCGTCCGCGTCGAGGACGTCGAGATCGACCTCGGCGCGCGGCGCGTGCTCGTCGACGGGACCGACATCGGGCTCACCGCCAAGGAATTCGCCGTCCTGGCCGTGCTCGCCGCGCGGCCGGGCACCGCGGTGAGCCGCCAGCAGCTGATGGACGAGGTCTGGGGCGACGCGTACCTCGCGGTCTCCCGTTCGCTCGACGTGCACCTGACCCAGCTGCGCGCGAAGCTCGACCGGCCGGGACTGCTCACCACGATCCGGGGTTTCGGCTACCGCCTCGGCCGGGGCTGACCGGTGCGCACCCGGCTGCTGGTCGTCCTCGTCGCGCTCGCGCTGACCGTGGTCGCCGCGTTCGCGATCCCGCTGTTCGGGTCGACCGCCGCGCAGCGGACCCAGCAGCTGGTGATCGCCCGCAACGCCGACGTCGACCGGTTCGTCGTCCTCGCCCAGCAAGCCGTCGACGCCGGGGACGCGACCACGCTGACGGTCGACGCCGCGCGGTATTCGTCGTTATACAGCGAGGCCGTCGTGGTGGTCGACGCGCGCGGTGGGCCGCTGGTCGAAACCGGCGGGATGACCGCCGGGGAACCGGTGGTCCGCTCACTCGTCGAAGCCGCGCTGCGCAACCAGCTCGCGAAGGGACCAGAGCAGCTGAGCCCGTGGTCGGCGGATCCGGTCTACTTCGCCCGCCCGGTGGGCACCGGGACGCGGGTGGCCGGTGTGGTCGTCCTTCGCGCGTCGGTGACCGCGGCGGCGGCCGACGTCGCCACCCGCTGGGCCACGATCGTCGCGGGCGCGGCGCTGGTCGCGGCGCTGTTCGTACTGCTCGCGGTCCTGCTGGCCCGCTGGATGGTGCGGCCGCTGCACGAATTGGAGACCGGCGTGCAGGCGGTGACCGAGGGGCATCGCGCCCAGGTTCCCGATCGGGCGGGGCCCCGCGAGCTGCGTTCGCTCGCGACGTCGTTCAACCGGATGTCCGACGCCGTCGTCGAGGCGTCCGAGCAGCAGCGGCGGCTCGTCGCGGACGCGTCGCATCAGCTGCGCAATCCCATGGCCGCCTTGCGATTGCGGGTGGATTCGCTGGCCGCGCAGGTCGATGGGGACGGCCAGCGGGCCTACCGGGCGACGGTCGCGGAGGTCGAGCGCCTGGAGTCCCTGCTCGACGGGTTGCTCGCGCTGGCGCTCGCCGAAAGCGCCGCGACCCGGCTCGCCGCTGGGGAATCCGGCGACGAACCCTGCGATCTCCCGGCCGTACTGGCCGAACGCGTCGACGCGTGGCGTCCCTCGGCGGACGACGCGGGAGTCCGCCTCGCGGCGTCGCAAGGCCACGACGAGCCGGTGCCCGTGCGGTGCCCGGAAAGCGATCTCGCCCAAGTGCTGGACGTCCTGCTGGACAACGCGGTGCACTACGCGGGCCGCGGCGCCACGATCACCACCGGCTACGAGACCGGTGACACGACCGCCACGGTCTTCGTGTCCGACAACGGTCCTGGACTGTCCACAGAGGACCGTGAACGGGCGACCGAACGGTTCTGGCGGGCAGGCGGCGACGGCGCGCCGCGCGGGACGGGACTCGGCCTCTCGATCGCGAACCAGCACGTGCTCGCCCGGGGCGGGAAACTCGAACTGCGCCAAGCCGAACCGCACGGACTCGAAGTCCGCGTCGAACTCCCTCTCGCGACAGGGGAAAAGCCGTGACCGTCACCAGGCGTACGGCGATCCTCGCTGGGCTCGCCACCCTCGCGGGCTGCTCGACGGCCGGCTACCGGGGGCCGGAGCGGGAGGTCGTCATCTCGGCGGGCGAGAGCGGCGGCTTCTATCTCGCCTTCGCGGAACTGCTGGCCCAGCAGCTGAACCGGGCGGAGCCGCGGCTGCGCGCGACGGCCGTCGCCACCGAGGCCAGCGTCGAGAACCTGCGGCGGCTGCGGGACGGCCGGGCCGATCTCGGGCTCGTCCTCGGCGACGTCGCCGAGGCGGCCTTCACCGGCGCGGAGCCGTTCTCCGTCCCGATCGCCTTCTCGGCCATCGGCCGCGTCTACGAGAACTACCACCAGCTCGTGGTCCGCGCGGACGGCCGCGTGCGGTCGCTCGCCGATCTGGCCGGACGACCGGTGGCGATGGGCGCGAGCGGCTCCGGCGTGGCGGTGTTCAGCTCACGGCTGTTCGCCCGCGCCCAAGTGCCGGTGAAGGCGAAGAACCTGCTCCTGGGTGAAGCGATCAACGCGTTGGCGGCACACGAGGTCGACGCGCTGCTCTGGTCCGGCGGGATCCCGACTCCCGCGCTCACCGAGCTCAACCGGTCCACCGCGATCACCCTGCTCCCCCTCGACGCCCAGCTGCCGGCGCTACGGACGGGCTACGGCCCGGTGTACGACCAGGTCCACGTCCCTGCGCAGGCCTACCAGGGCGTCGGCGAACTGCGGACGATCGGCGTCGCGAACCTGTTGCTGGCCGCCCCTTCACTGCCCGACGACGTCGCGGCCGCCGTCGCGCGCGTGCTGGCCGGACACGCCGCCGACCTCGTCCCGGCGCCCGCCGTCGGAACCCAGTTCCTCGACGTCCGGACGCTGATCGGCACTGGCAAGGTCCCGCTGCATCCTGGTGCCGCGTCGGCCTACCGTGCCCTGCACGGGTGACCCGCGCTCCATCTTCAGAGGGATGCGCGCCGACCTCGCGCGCTGCCAGGGTCGGAGGCAGGCGGCCGCCGGGCCGCCCCGATCTGGAAGGACTCCAGCAGTGGGCGAATTCATGCGGTCGTCGCAACATGGTCTACATGGGACAGTGTCATCGAGACACACCAGGGTGGTGCGGGGTTCGGCGCTGATCGCGGGCCTCGCGCTCGCGGGCGGGCTCGCCACGGCGGCCCCCGCCGTCGCGGCCGACCAGGCCAAGCTCACCGCACCGGCTCTCACCGGCCACCACGACGTCGGCACCACCGACCTCCACCTCGTCGACCAGTCCCGCCCCGATCCGTGGAAACCGGAACGGCGCCGGGAACTCATGGTCACCGTCACCTATCCGGCGGACCGGTTCGCCGACGGACCGCGCGCGCCGTGGCTCACGCCCGGCATCAGCGGCGTCATCGACCAGACGCTGGCGAGCAAGGACTATCTCGATCTCCCGGCGGGCTCCATCGATTGGAAGTCGGCAAAGCGGCGGGCCGAGCTCGGCGTTCCCGCGGCGCACGGCGCGCCCAAGCCGGTCGCGCTCTTCTCGCCCGGTTTCGGCGGGCCTCGGGAGACGTACTCGGCGATCGTCGACGATCTGGCCAGCCGCGGCTACGTCGTCGTCTCGCTCTCGCACACCTACGAGAGCGCGGCGGTCGAATTCCCCGGCGGGCGGCTCGAAACGGCCCTGCCGCCGGGCGAGGGCCCCGAATTCATGAAGAAGGCGCTCGACGCGCGGGTCGGTGACACCCGATTCGTCCTCGACCAGCTCGCGAAGATCGCCCGCGGCGAGAATCCCGACGCGGAGAAGCGGCAGCTCCCCCGCGGCCTCGGCTGGTCACTCGACCTGTCCCGGGTCGGTGCCTACGGGCATTCCTACGGCGGGTTCACCTCCGGCGAGGCGATGGTGCACGACCGCCGGATCGACGCCGGGATCAACCTGGACGGCGCGATGGCGACCGCGTTCGGCTACCCGCCGGGCAGTGCCTACGTGCCCGGCGAGGTCACGAAACGCGGCCTGGACCGGCCGTTCATGCTGATGGGCGCCGAGGGCGTCGACGAGAACGGGAAGCCGCTGGAGCACACGCACAAGCAGCCCGATTTCGACCGCAGCTGGGCGGACTTCTGGGCCAACCAGCGGGGCTGGAAGCGGGACCTGCTGCTGCGCGGCGGCAGCACGCACATGGCCTACAGCGATCTTCAGGTCGTCGTGCCGCAGCTCGGTTCGCGAGTCGCGCCGGAGAAGCGTGAGGCGGTCATCGGCACCATCGATCCCCGCCGATCGCTGGCCGCGCAACGGGAGTACATCGGCGCGTTCTTCGATCTGCACCTGAAGGGCCGCGACCGGCACCTGTTCGACGGCGAGTCGCCGCGCCACCCGAATATCGATTTCATCGACTGAGAAGGGGCCGTGAGTGGTAAGGACGGTTAGGGCCAAGGGTGGCTTAGGTACCTGCGTGGATTCCCGCTGCGGTTGATCTCAGGCTCGGTCCGTGAAGGACTCCAGTCAGGCGCTCACGTGAGTTTCCTGGGGATGTCGTGAAGGGCCCCTTTGAGACGATGAAGGTCTCAAAGGGGCCCTTCACGACATAAGAGCTCGACGCCGGGCCCCTTCCTCGAACCGAGGGAAGGAGGCCTTCACGTAAGTTGGAAACCGTGACAGAGCCACGGAAACCGATCGTCGAAATGCCGCTGCGCGTGCGCTACCACGAATGCGACGGACAGGGCATCGTGTTCAACGCGAACTACCTCGCCTACGTCGACATGGCCATGTTCGAAGTGGAGAAAGCCCTCTTCGGCTCACACGAAGCGGCACTGGACAGCGGCGTCGACGTCGTCGTCGCCGAGTCGAACCTCCGCTATCGCGCGCCCTGCCGCTACGACGACGAACTGGTCGTGGCCGTGTACCTCAACCACCTCGGCACGACGTCGCTGATCATCGACTTCGAGATCAGCCGCGGCGGTGACCTGTGCACGGAAGTGAAGACCCGCTACGTCTTCGTCGACCCGAAGACGCTCAAGAAGGCGGCGCCACCCGCGTCGGTGCGCGAGGTGTACGCCGCCCTCCTGCCCGCTCAGGCGGACTGAACGCCGGGGCGCCGGTCCTCGACGACGTAGCTGGCCCGCGTGCTGATCGGCGCGCCGGGGGTGTTGACGAACGGCACCACCCGGAAGTCGCTCCGCCAGCGCTGCCGGTTGACGTTGACCCGGACGTATCCGCGCTGGCTGTTGAAGAACTTCATGTGCGGGTTGGCCTTCAGCAGGTTCTCACCGCCAGGTGTCATGTCGGCGCCGTTGCCGCCGCTGGTGATCGACGTCCCGACGAACTCGCTCGCGACGGTGGGCGAACCCGGGTCGCCGAAGTCGCGTTTGAGGTCCCACGCGTAGTTCTGGTGCCTGTCGCCGGTGATGACCACCAGGTTCCGCACCCCGCGGTCCTGCGCGGCCGCGAGCACGCGGTCGCGGTCGGCGACGTAGCCGTCCCACGGGTCGAGGTAGACGTTCGTGGCCTCGCCGGCGTCGGTGTCGGTCTGGCCCATCGGCGCCTGGTTGCCGAGGATCTGCCACCGCGCGCGGGATCGGGAGAAGCCGTCGAGCAGCCAGTCCCGCTGTTCCGAGCCGAGCAGCGTGCGGTCCTGGTCGAACCGCTCGGTGCAGTTCGCCGACTGGCCGTCACCGCACGGCTGGTCGTCACGGTACTGGCGGGTGTCGAGCATGGTGAAGTCGGCCAGCGTGCCGTAGCTCAACCGCCGGTGAAGCCGTGCGTCCGGCCCCTTCGGCAGCTGGGCGATGCGGTACGGCAGGTGCTCGTACATCGCCTGGAACGCCTCGGCGCGCCGACGGCGGAAGACCGCGCGGTCCTGGTCCGGTTCCTTGTCGATCTGCGAGATGTCGCCCGCCCAGTTGTTCTCCACCTCGTGGTCGTCGTTGACGTGGATCCACGGGAAGGCGGCGTGCGCGGCCATCAGCGGCGCTTCGGACTTGTAGAGCGCGTACTGGAGCCGGTAGCGGGCCAGATCGAAGGTCTCGCCCTTGAACTGCGGCCCCACCGGCGTGCCGCGGCCGACACCCGTGACGCCGCTTTCGTAGAGGTAGTCGCCCAGGTGCACGACCAGGTCGAGGTCCTCGGCCGCCATGTGCTCGTACGCGGTGAAGTGCCCGGCCTCCCAGTTCTGGCACGACGCGAACGCGAAGTTCAGCTCGCGCGGCGACGACCACGCGACGGGCGCCGTCCGGGTGCGGCCGACCGGCGAGACCTCGTCACCGGTGCGGAAGCGGTAGAAGTACTCGTGATCCGGTGCGAGGCCGTGGATCTCGGGGTGCACGGAGTGGCCGAGTTCGGGCGTGGCGACCACGGATCCGCGGCGGATCACGGCGCGGAAGCGCTCGTCGAGCGACACCTCGTACTCGACGCGGACCGGCGTCCGCGGCATACCGCCGAAGCCGTCGGCCTCGTAGGGCTTCGGCGCGAGCCGGGTCCAGAGCACGACACCGCCGGGCAACGGGTCACCCGACGCGACACCGAGCGTGAACGGGTTTCCGGCACCGCGAGCGAGCGGCATCGCGCCGGCGGCGTTCCAGGCACCGGTCCCCAGCAGGACGGCGGCCGCGCCGGCGGAGCCATAACCGAGGAAGCGACGCCGCGACAGGGGGTGAGGGAGCGAAGGCATGAAGCCCTCCTGTGGTGGGATGGTCACGGGCGGGCCTCATGCTCGTCCGGCTTGATGGCCACCCGGCCGCGCTCAGGCGAAGCGCCCGTGAACGAAAGACGATCAACCCTCGTGTTCCGCATCCTGTTCTACCGCCCGGAAATCCCGCCCAACACGGGTAACGCGATCCGCTTGACCGCGAACACCGGCTGCGAACTCCACCTGGTGGAGCCACTCGGTTTCACGCTGGAGGACAAGCAGCTACGGCGTGCCGGGCTCGACTACCACGACCTCGCGCGCGTCCACGTGCACGCGGATCTCGACGCCGCGTGGGCGGCGCTGCTCCCCGCCCGGGTCTACGCGTTCAGCGCTTCGGCGACACGGCTGCACACAGACGTCGCGTACGAGCCCGGAGACGTGCTGATGTTCGGACCGGAGTCGGCGGGGCTGCCCGCGGACGTGCAGGAGTCCGCGCAGGTGACCGACCGGGTGCGGCTGCCGATGCTGCCGACGAGCCGGTCACTGAACCTGTCGAACACCGCGGCGATCGCCGTCTACGAGGCTTGGCGGCAGAACGGCTTCGCGACCCCCTGAGGCACTCCCCCATGCTATGAAAGGTCCTTTCCTTGCAAAATTTGCAAGGAAAGGACCTTTCATAGCACTCTCGGGAGCCAGATCAGGGCAGTCGCTGCCCCAGGAAGAGTGAAGCCGCCGCCCCGATCATCAAGATCAGCGTCCCCAGAATCACCCAAGGCCTGCTCGCGTCGGCGTCCTTCAGCTCGTATCCGATCTGCTCGCCGAGGTCGTCGTACACACGTTTCAGTTCGTCCGCGCTCGCCGCCTTGTAGAAGTCGCCGCCCGAAAGCCGGGCGATCTCCTCCAGCGATTCGTCGTCGACCTTCACGTCCTGCGGTTTGCCGTCGATGTCGACGGAGCCGTGCGTGGTCCCGAACGAGATCGACGAGATCGGCACCTGGGCCTGCTTCGCCGCCTGCGCGGCCGTGTAGCCACCTCGCGGGGCGTACAGGTCGTCCGGCACGGTCTGCTTGCCGTCACTCATCAGGACGATGCGGGCGGGCGGCGGGCCTTCCGCGCCGCCGACGATCGCCGAGAAGCTTTCGATCGACTGCAACGCGGCGAAGATCCCTTCACCGGTGGCCGTCGACTGCGCCAGCTTGAGGTTGTCGATCGCCTTCACCACGCCGCCGCGGTCGGTGGTCGGCGCGACCAGCACGGTCGCCGTCCCCGCGAAGGAGATCAACCCGAGGTTCACCCCGGGGGTCATGTTCTGCGCGAACGACCGCGCCGACTCCTGGGCCGCCTTCAACCGGGTCGGGGCGACGTCGGTCGCTTCCATCGACAGCGAGGTGTCGATCACCAGCATCACGGTCGCCCGGTTGCGCGGCACCTTCTGCTCGGCCGTCGGCCCGGCGAGCGCGACGGTCAGCACCAGCAGCGAAAGCACGATCAGGATGGCGGGAACGTGCCGCACCCATCCCTGGCTCTTCGGCGCGACCTTCTCCAGCAGTTCCAGGTTGGCGAACCGCATGGTGCGCTTGCGCCGCGCGCGCTGCGAGAGCACGTACCCGACGGCCACCGCGGCGACCGCCAGCAGCAGCAGGAACCACCACGGCGACGCGAATCCGGTCAGGCTCACGCGACACCACCGGACCAGCGGCGCTTGCGGGCCACCACGAACCGGACCATGTCCGCGATCCAGTCCGAATCGGTGCGCAGCACCAGATGCGCGGCACCGGCCCGGCGCAGCGCGGCAGCGACCTCCTGCCGGTGAGCATGCGCCGCGGCGCCGAATTCCTTACGCAGCAAGGCCGAAGCGTGCACTTCGCGCTGTTTCCCTGTCTCCGGGTCGGCCAGCACGACGGTGCCCACGTCGGGCAGGTCGATGTCGCGCGGGTCGAGGACTTCGATGGCGATGAGGTCGTGGTGCCCGCCGAGCGCGCGCAACGGACGCTGCCATTCCATGTCACCGAGGAAGTCGGAGATCACGACGGCGAGCCCGCGACGGCGAGGCGGGCGGCGCAGTTTCTCCAGCGCCGCGGCGAGATCCCCGCGGACACCTTCCTCGGCACGCGGGGTTTCGGCGATCTTGCGGACCAGTCCCCGCGCGTGCGGGAGCCCGCCGCGCGCCGGGATGCGCGTGATGCTGCCCGCCCCGTTGGAGACGAGCGCGCCGATCCGGTTGCCGCCACCGCCGGTCAGGTGGGCGACGGCGGCCGTCGCGCAGACGACCAGGTCTCGCTTCTCGCACAGCGCCGTGCCGAAGTCGAGACTCGCGGACACGTCCGCCACCAGCCATGTCTCCAGCTCGCGGTCGGCGACGGTCTCCCGGATGTGCGGGCTCGTCGTCCGCGCGGTGACCGCCCAGTCCATCCGGCGGACGTCGTCGCCGGGCTGGTACGGCCGGGCCTCCCCCGGTTCCGAACCGGGCCCCGGCACCAGGCCGAGATGGTTTCCCTGCAGCAGACCGTCGAGACGGCGGCGCACGTCGAGTTCGAGCGTGCGCAGGCCCGCCTCCATCCGCTCCCCGCGGAGTACCGGCGGAGCCCAGGAAGGACGTTCGCCCTTCTCGTTCTTCACGCGAGTTCCTTACCTGACGGGTGCGCCGGCCGGGACCGGGCCGCTCTGCCCGGCGCCGCCCTGCGGGCGGGCCGAGACCTGCGGCAACGGCACGGTCTGCAGCACCCGCGTGATGATGTGGTCGATGGGGACGCCGTCGGCCAGCGCGTCGTAGGACAGCACGAGCCGGTGGCGCAGCACGTCGGGAACGACGTCGACGACGTCCTGCGGCAGCACGTAGTCCCGGCCGCGGACCAGGGCCAGCGCCCGCGAGGCGGCGATGATGCCGAGGCTGGCACGCGGCGAGGCGCCATAGGACACCCAGCCCGCGACGTCGGCGAGGCCGTGGTCGTTCGGGGTACGGGTGGTGAGCACGAGGCGGACGACGTAGTCGACCAGCGCGTGGTGCACGAACACCTGCGAGGCCACGCCCTGCAGGCGGACCAGTTCACCCGGGGACAGCACCTCTTGTGGGGTGGGCGCGGTGACGCCCATCCGGTAGATGATCTCCCGCTCTTCCTCGGCGGTCGGGTACTCGACGACGATCTTGAACAGGAACCGGTCACGCTGCGCCTCGGGCAGCGGGTACACGCCCTCGTTCTCGATCGGGTTCTGCGTGGCGAGCACGAGGAACGGGTCGGGCATCGGATGAGTCTGGCCGCCGATCGACACGTGCCGCTCGGCCATCACCTCGAGCATCGCCGACTGCACCTTGGCAGGCGCGCGGTTGATCTCATCGGCGAGCACGAAGTTCGCCACCACCGGGCCGAGCTCGACGTCGAACCGCTCGGCGCCCTGCCGGTAGATCCGGGTGCCGAGGATGTCGGCGGGGACCAGGTCCGGGGTGAACTGCACGCGCGAGAACGAGCCGCCGACCACTCGCGCGAAGGTCTCGACGGCGAGGGTCTTCGCGACGCCGGGAACACCTTCGAGCAGGAGGTGCCCCCTGGCCAGCAGGCCGACCAGCATTCGTTCGACCAGCCTGTCCTGGCCGACGATGATCCGCTTGACCTCGAACACGGTCCGCTCCAGCAACTGGGCGTCCCGCGCCGGCGTTCCGGGCTGCTGCTGCGCGCCATCGGCGTAGCCGGGCTCGGTCACTCGTGCCTCCTGTGTTCCCCGCTTGCGTTCTTGCGTCCGGATGTGACCGTAGTGGTCGGTGACACAGCCGTTCGTGAAGGTAGCCAACCCGATCAGCGGTATGACGGCTGTGAAGGCCTCGGTGACGCCTGGGGACCTACGGCGAACTTGGCGCGCGAAGGCCCGAGTGCACCGAGGGTCCCTTCAGGTACTTCAGCGGCGAGGCGGCTCACCGGTACCGAGCCGGTCAAGCCTCGTGAGCGGTAAGGACGGTTAGAACCATCCGTACCCCTCACGACCACACCTACGAGAGCCGGTCCAGATCCTCCGGCGTGTCGATGTCGTCGCTCTCGCCCGGCTCCTCGGGGACCTCGACGATGTCCAGCCCGCCCAGCGTCCGCCGCAGCGAGGCGTTCTCCACCGTCTCCGGCAAGGCCGCGCGCAGCGCCTCGGCGCGCCAGGCGCCGAGCAGCCACTGCCGCTCCCCCGAACCGTCGACCAGAACCGCGCCCGACGCGGCACCGAGTGCGGCCACCAGCCGATCCACAGTGGACTTCCGGACGCCGGCGAGGTCACCGGCCAGCACCACGACGAGCTCCGTGCGCACCAACGCGAGCCCGGCGGCCAGCGCGGCCACCGGACCCGTTCCGGGCGAAGCTTCCCGAGTCCAGACGACGTCGCCGAAACCCGGTCGTTCCGGGCCGACGACGATCACCGGATCCGCGTCCTCGAGCGCGGCCAGCGCCCTGGCCAGCAACGGTTTCCCTCCGACGGGGAGCGCGGGTTTGTCCACACCGGACAGGCGACGCGCGGCGCCGCCAGCCAGCACGATCCCCGCGTGAGTCACGCTCAGCCGATCAAGCGGGTCGCGTACGGCATGATGCCGCCGTAGCGCACCGGCGCGATGCGCACCCGCAGACCCGACTGCGGCGCCTCGACCATCTGCCCGTTCCCGAGGTACATCGCGACGTGGTGGATGCCTCGCGCGCTGCCGCCCCAGAAGAGCATGTCACCGCGGCGCATTTGCGAGAGCGGCACTTTCCGCCCGGCGTTGTACTGGTAGCCGCTGTAGTGCGGGAGCGACTTCACCCCGGCGAACGCGTAGATCATCAGGCCCGAGCAGTCGAAACCGATCTTGTTGTAGTCGCCGTAACGGTCGGCCGTGCCACCGTCGCGGATGCCGCGGGTCGGACCGGCCGTGTTGCCACCGCCCCAGGCGTAGACCACGCCGAGCTGCGACAGCGCGCGCCGGACGACGGCTTCGACGCTCGCCCCGGCGGGGGCCGACTGGACGGGCCTGCCCGTCGGACGGCCGCCTCCGCCCTGACCGGGGCTGGGCCTCGATGCGGCGAGAGCGGCCTGACGAGCGCGTTCCTCGTCCTCGCGGGCCTTCTGCGCCTTCCAGTCCTCGTAGCGCTGCCGCTGCCCCTGCAGGCCGCTGACCTTCTGCTGCGCTTCGAAGAGCTGCTTCTCGACGCCCGCCTTGTCGGCTTCGAGCTTCTGATTCTGCGTGGCCTGGTTGTCCTGCGCGTGCTGGGCGGCGCTCTGCGCGTTGTCGGCCTCGTGTTTGGCCGCTTCGGCCGCGCGCTTGCGCTCCTGCGCGATCTCCAGCTTCTTGCGCGCGGTCGCGTCCTTGTTGGACTTGTCCGTCTGCGCGCGCTTCATCGTGTCGAGCGCGTTGAGCCTGCTGCCGCCGACCGCGTCGAGCATCTGGGCGCGGCCGAGGAGTTCCTTCGGGCTGTTGGCCGTCAGGTACGCCGACACCGAGCCGATGGTGCTGCCCTGCTGGAAGCTGGCGGCGGCGAACTTGTCGAGGTCGGTTCGGGCCTTGTCGATGGTCGCCTGCGCGGCGTCGGATTCGGTGCGCGCGGACTGCGCCTCGCGATCGGCCTGCGAGGCTTCGTCCTGCGCGGTCTCCGCGTCGACCCTCGCCTTGTTCGCCTCTTCCATCTTCAGCTCGACGTCGTCGTTGAGCTGGGCGAGCTTGGACTCGGCCTGGGCCAGCTGGTTCGTGAGCCTGCCGACGTCACCCGCCTTGGCGTTGGCCTCGGCCTTGCTGGAGTTGATCTCGGAGTCGCTGGGGTTCGGCGGGGGCGGCGGAACCGCGAGCCCCGTGCCCGTCACCCCGAGCAACAGCGCGGCGGCGAGCGCGCCGATGGTCATGCCACGGCGGGCACGCGTCCCAGACCCGGCTTCACCACGCACGATCCGCCCACCTCCTGATCTTGAACAATGGACTCACTGTGCCACTGCCGTCACAGCATTACCAGAAGCACCACCAGGAACTTACACACCGTAGGCACCATTTCCCCTCAACGGGGGACGAACAGACGAACGTTTCGTCACTCGAACGGCCGCAGGTCGGTGAGACCTTCATGACCCGCGTGTCGGCTTGCTTCCCAAAAAGGACGGGCGTACTGTTTGAGGAGACGAACGAGGTGTGCCATCCCGCGTCCGGACCTACGGTGGGGGTGCGCAAGACTCGCTCCCGGCCGACCCGAACGGCCTGGAGAACTCACCGAACTGACCCGCCACTGGAGTTAGAAGTGACCGCACCCGCCAGCAAGGACAGCTTCGGCGCCAAAGACACGCTGAAGGTGGGCGACGCCTCCTACGAGGTGTTCCGCCTGAACAAGGTCGAGGGCTCCCAGCGCCTTCCCTACAGCTTGAAGATCCTGCTCGAGAACCTGCTGCGGACCGAGGACGGCGCGAACATCACCGCCGACCACATCCGCGCGCTCGGCGACTGGGACGCCAAGGCCGACCCGTCGATCGAGATCCAGTTCACGCCCGCCCGCGTGATCATGCAGGACTTCACCGGCGTGCCCTGTGTCGTCGACCTCGCCACCATGCGCGAGGCCGTCACCGACCTCGGCGGCGACCCGGACAAGGTCAACCCGCTCGCCCCCGCCGAGCTGGTCATCGACCACTCCGTCATCATCGACGTCTTCGGCCGCGCGGACGCCTTCGAGCGCAACGTCGAGATCGAGTACGAGCGCAACCGCGAGCGCTACCAGTTCCTGCGCTGGGGCCAGGGCGCCTTCGACGAGTTCAAGGTCGTCCCGCCGGGCACCGGCATCGTGCACCAGGTCAACATCGAGCACCTCGCGCGCACGGTGATGGCTCGCAACGGCCAGGCGTACCCCGACTCCTGCGTCGGCACCGACTCGCACACCACCATGGTCAACGGCCTCGGCGTGCTGGGCTGGGGCGTCGGCGGCATCGAGGCCGAGGCCGCCATGCTGGGCCAGCCGGTCTCCATGCTCATCCCGCGCGTCGTGGGCTTCAAGCTCACCGGCGAGATCCCGACCGGCGTGACCGCCACCGACGTCGTGCTCACCATCACCGAGATGCTGCGCAAGCACGGTGTGGTCAGCAAGTTCGTCGAGTTCTACGGCGAGAGCGTCGGCGCGGTGCCGCTGGCCAACCGCGCCACCATCGGCAACATGAGCCCGGAGTTCGGCTCCACCGCGGCGATCTTCCCGATCGACGAAGAGACCGTCCGCTACCTCAAGCTCACCGGCCGCTCCGAGGAGCAGGTCGCGCTCGTCGAGGCCTACGCCAAGGAGCAGGGCCTCTGGCACGACCCGTCGCACGAGCCGGAGTACTCCGAGTACATCGAGCTGGACCTGTCGACGGTCGTCCCGTCGATCGCCGGCCCGAAGCGCCCGCAGGACCGCATCGAGCTCACCGACGCGAAGAACTCGTTCCGCAAGTCGATCCACGACTACGTCGGCGGCGAGCAGGACACCCCGCACACCAACGTCGACGAAGCCGTCGAGGAGTCCTTCCCGGCCAGCGACCCGGCGGCCCTCTCGTTCAAGGACGAGGGCGCGGTCGACATCCAGTCCGCGGCGAACGGCCACAGCGGCCGCCCGAGCAAGCCGGTCAAGGTCAGCACGTCGGACCGCGGCGAGTTCGTCCTCGACCACGGCGCCGTGGTGATCGCCTCGATCACCTCCTGCACCAACACCTCGAACCCGTCGGTCATGCTCGGCGCGGCGCTGCTCGCCAGGAACGCGGTCGACAAGGGCCTCGCGGTCAAGCCGTGGGTCAAGACCTCGATGGCGCCGGGTTCGCAGGTCGTCACCGACTACTACAACAAGGCCGGTCTCTGGCCGTACCTGGAGAAGCTGGGCTACCACCTGGTCGGCTACGGCTGCACCACGTGTATCGGCAACTCGGGCCCGCTCTCGGACGAGATCTCCGCGGCGATCCAGGAGAACGACCTCACCGCGGTTTCGGTGCTCTCGGGCAACCGGAACTTCGAAGGCCGGATCAACCCCGACGTGAAGATGAACTACCTCGCGTCGCCGCCGCTGGTCATCGCCTACGCGCTCGCCGGCACGATGGACTTCGACTTCGAGAACCAGCCGCTCGGCCAGGACACCGACGGCAACGACGTCTTCCTGAAGGACATCTGGCCCGCGGCCAAGGAGATCCAGGAGACCATCGACTACGCGATCACGCAGGAGATGTTCACCAAGGACTACGCCGACGTCTTCGACGGTGGCGAGCGGTGGAAGTCGCTGCCGACCCCCGAAGGCAAGACCTTCGAGTGGGACGCGGAGTCCACCTACGTCCGGAAGCCCCCGTACTTCGAGGGCATGCAGGCGAAGCCGGCCCCGGTCACCGACATCGCCGGCGCGCGCGTGCTGGCGAAGCTCGGCGACTCGGTCACCACCGACCACATCTCCCCCGCCGGTGCGATCAAGCCGGGTACCCCGGCCGCGCAGTACCTGACCGAGCACGGCGTGGAGAAGAAGGACTTCAACTCCTACGGCTCGCGTCGCGGTAACCACGAGGTCATGATCCGCGGCACCTTCGCGAACATCCGGCTGCGCAACCAGCTGCTGGACGACGTGCAGGGCGGCTACACCCGCGACTTCACCCAGGACGACGCCCCGCAGGCGTTCATCTACGACGCGGCGCAGAACTACGCGGAGCGGAACATCCCGCTGGTCGTGCTGGGCGGCAAGGAGTACGGCTCCGGTTCGTCGCGTGACTGGGCGGCCAAGGGCACCTCGCTGCTGGGTGTGCGCGCGGTGATCACCGAGTCGTTCGAGCGCATCCACCGGTCGAACCTGATCGGCATGGGTGTCATCCCGCTGCAGTTCCCGGCAGGCGAGTCGGCCTCGTCGCTCGGCCTCGACGGCACCGAGACGTTCGACATCTCGGGCATCACGAAGCTGAACGACGGCGAGACCCCGCGCACGGTCCACGTCACCGCGACGAAGACCGACGGCACCAAGGTGGAGTTCGACGCGGACGTCCGCATCGACACCCCTGGTGAGGCGGACTACTACCGCAACGGCGGCATCCTGCAGTACGTCCTGCGGAAGATGACCCAGGCGTAAGCACCTCCCACGTCGGCCCCTTTCCCCGCACTTCGGGGAAAGGGGCCTTCGTCGTTCTCCGGTACCGTGCGGTATGACCACGGGGAGAATTCAGGTCGAGAACGGCGAATTGGCGTACGAGATCCGCGGCGAAGGCGATCCGGTGATCCTGCTGCACGGCGGGATCCTCGATTCCCGGATGTGGGACGCCGAAATGGCTGCGCTCGCACCGCACCACACCGCTATCAGGTACGACGCTCGCGGACATGGCGAATCGTCCACGCCGACAGAGCGGTTCAAGCACTACGAGGATCTCCGCGAGCTGATGACCGCGCTGGGGCTTCCCCGCGCGTCACTGGTCGGCTTGTCCGGCGGCGGGCGGATCGCGGTCGACTTCGCGCTGACCTACCCGGACCTCGTCGAGAACCTCGTCCTCGTGGCCACCGGCCTCAGCTCGATGGTGATGAAGGATCCTTTCGTCTTGGAGCAGAACAAGAAACTCGAGGAGGCGGGTGCGCGAGGTGATCTCCCCGCCGCCATCGAGTGCATCCTGCGCATGTGGGTGGACGGGCCGCGGCGCGCGCCCGCGGACATCGATCAGGAGGTCCGGAGGCTGTGTCAGGAGATGTACACGCAGACGATCGTGCGGCACGGGCTCTCCGGTTTCACACTGATGGACGAACTGCGGGCCATCGAGCGCACCGGCGAGCTGACCCCGCGCACGTTGACGTTGGCGGGCGATCTGGATTCTACGGACATCCTCGCCATCTCCGACCAGATCGAAAGCGAAGCACGCGACGCCCGGAAACTCGTCGTTCCCGGAGTCGCGCATATGATCAATCTGGAGAAACCCGCCGAGTTTTCGGGGATATTGCTGGAGTTCCTAGCCTGCTCGTGAGCGATAACGACGGTTCTGTTGAGGGGTAACGCAAAGGTGTCGGGGTCGCGGGATTCGCTCGCGGGCCGTGGGCGACCGTGCCGCGAAAGCCCCCTCCTCGCTACCGCACCCCCGCACCCGGCGTTGCGAAAGCCACTTTCGCAACGTTGAACGTTGCCAAAGTGGCTTTCGCAACCTCCCAACTTTGCCCTACCCCTCAATAACCGTCCTTACCGCTCACGACGTCGTCGTCCCGGTGCTCCGGCCGGCGGTCGACGACGCGACCGAGCGGGCGCAACAGCACGTTGACCCCGACGATCACCGCCGTCCCGGCGAGCGCGACGACGTAAAGTCCTGCTCCTGCAAGGGATCCGACGGCCGCCGAGCACCACAGGGTGGCCGCGGTGTTGAGCCCGCGCACGTTCAGGCCGTCCCGCAGGATCACCCCGGCACCGAGGAAACCGATACCGGAGACGATCTGGGCGGCGACGCGCGTCGGGTCGGCGTCGCCACTGGTGTTCAGCCCGCCGAAACCGTGGGCGGACAACAGGACGAAGAGGGTCGCGCCGACGGCGACGAGGGCGTTGGTGCGGAGTCCGGCCATCCGGGCGCGGTACTGGCGCTCGATGCCGATGACGGCGCCGAGGCCGACGCCCGTGCCGACCCTGAGCAGCATTTCGAAGGTGTTCATGATTCCGGCTCTTTTCTGGCGTGCGTACACAAAGCCAGACAGGGAAAGGAGACCGGAGAAGGTCAGCGCACCGCGCGCACGGGTGAACGGCGACCACTTCCGGTCGATCCAGAACTGTCTTCCGGCATGTGCCGCTCACCTCGCTTTCGTACTCGATCGGTGTTGATCAACCTTCGAGACTCTACCACCGGACGGTCCGAAGGCGGCGTGGATCGTGTCACGCAGCCAGCGCTGGGCCGGATCGGCGTCGAGCCGCGCGTGCCAGAGCTGGCAGACCTCGATCGACGGCAGGTCCGCGGGGACCGGGAACCAGCGGATGCCGAGTGACCGGCCGTACTGCTCGGCGAGCCGCTGGGGCGCGAGACCGATGTAGTCGCTCGAAGCGACCAGGAACGCGGCGACGGCGGAGGTGGGGACGACCGCCGCGACCCGCCGCTGGAGGCCGGCCGCCTCGAGCACGTCGTCGAGTGGTCCCCTGCCCTTTCCTCGCCGCGAAGCGGAAACGTGCGGATACCGGCAAAGCTGCGCCAGCGTCGGACGACGTACGCCGCCGAGCGGGCCGTCCGCCCGGACGATCGCGACCACGCGTTCCTGGTACAGCAGGGTCGAATGGATGTCGGGCGCCGCGATGTCGCCCGCGCCGATGTCCAGATCCACCGATCCGTCTCGCAACGCCTCGGTGCTCTCGCTTCCTTCGGCGACGAAACGCAGGACCACACCCGGCGCGACGGCGGCGGTCGCCTCGACGGCCGCCGTCACCAAGGTCGCGGCGACGCCGTCGTTGATGCGAATGGTGAAGGTGCGTTCGAGGTCGGCGATCGCGAGGTCACGGTCGGCGCTGATCAGGGCCGACGCCTCGTCGAGCAGCGACCGCACCCGCGGGGCGGTCCGGAGCGCGAACGGCGTCGGCACCATCCCGCGGCCAGCGCGCACCAGGATCGGATCCCCCATCGCCCGCCGCAACCGGCCCAGCGCCCGGCTCGCCGCCGGGATCGACAGGTGCAGCCGTTCGGCGGCCGCCGTCACGCTGCCCTCCCGCAGCAGGGCGTCGAACACCCGCAAAAGGTTGAGGTCCAGCTGATCCATAGTTGCATCATACGCAACTACTTCTTGTCAAAGTTGCGTGGCACGAAGAACGCGCTGGCCCATAGCGTCGTGGACATGCCACTCCGACTTCACCTCCGCGACGCCCCCGAAGCCGCCGCGGACCGACGCGGCCTGCTGACCGCCATGTGTGCCTGTGTCGTACTCGTGGTCGGGATGGTCGCCGCCATCAACCTCGCCGTCCCGATGCTGGCCGCGAGCGATCTCCACCCGTCCGCGTCGGCGCTGATCTGGATCGTCGACACCTACGTCGTCTTCTTCGCCTGTCTCGTGATCCCCGGCGGCGCGGCGGGCGATCGTTTCGGCCGCAAGGGCGTCCTGCTCGCCGGCCTGGCGCTGTTCGCGATCGGCGCGCTGCTGTCGGCGATCGCGCCAAACGTGCCGACCCTGCTGGCGGGCCGGGCCGTCACCGGGATCGGGGCCGCCGCGGTGCTGCCCAACACACTCGCCGTGTTGCTGCACGCCGTACCCGCCGAGCGCAAGGGCGTGACGATCGCGACCTGGGCGTCGATGACCGGGATCGGCGGTGTCGTGGGGAACGTCGGCGGCGGCGCGCTGCTGGCGGGCGGATCGTGGCGCTGGCTGTTCGCGGCCGTCGTCCCGCTCACCGTCGTGCTGGCCGCGCTCGTCGTCCGGATCGCGCCCGTGTCCCCTCGGCACGACCGGCCGCTCAGCCCCCTCGGCGCCGTCCTGCTCGTCGGCGCGTCGGTCGCGTTGTTACTCGGCATCGTCGAAGGGCCCGAAGAGGGTTGGGGAAGCCCGATCGTCCTGGCCGGATTCGCGGGCGCGGTCCTGCTGTTCGCCTTGTGGACGGTCGTCGAACTGAGGGCCGGGCACCCGCTGCTCGATCCCCGGTTGTTCCGGGTGCCCGCGCTGCGCAGTGCCTGTCTCGGCATGACCACGATCTTCTTCGGGATGTTCGCGCTGTTCTACGTCAACGCGTCCTTCCTCCAGTACGGCAAGGGTTTCGGGGTCCTGTTGACCGGGCTCGGGATCATCCCGCTGACCGTCCCGGTCATCCTCGGCGCGCGGCACGTCGGCAGGCTCGTCCGGCGCGTCGGCGTCGACGCCACGGTCGCCATCGCGTTCGTCTTCAGCGGTTGCGGTCTCATTGGACTGTCCACAAGCGACAGTTCGACGCCGTACCCGGTGTACGCGGCCTGGCTCGTGGTGACCGGTGTCGGTGTCACGCTGGCCCTTCCGACGCTGTCCGCCGCGATCTCCGGTTCGCTGCCGCCCGCACAGGCCGGTGTCGGCGCCGGACTCCAGGCCACCACCCGCGAATTCGGCAGCGCACTCGGCGTCGCCGTCATCGGCACCGTTCTCACCGGACGCTTCGTGGCCGCGCTTCCACCGGACATCCACGCGGAGCACGATCCGCGCACCGTCGCGCAGGCGCTGGCCGTCACCGCGCCCGGCCGCGCGCCCGAAGTGATCTCCGCGTTCGTCACCGGCGCGAGCGCGGCCCTCCGGGTGATCGGTGTGAGCGTGCTCGTCCTCGGGGCGCTCGTCGTCCTGCAGTCCCGTCTTTCCCGTAACACCAAGTAAAAGGAGTGCTCCCATGCACGTATTCGTCACCGGGGCGACCGGCTGGATCGGCTCGGCCGTCGTGGACGAGTTGCTCGACGCCGGCCACGAGGTCACCGGCCTCGCCCGCTCGGAGGCTTCCGCGGCCGCACTGGAGCGGAAGGGCGCGCGGATCCGCCGCGGCGACCTGGACGACCTCGACGGCCTCCGCGCGGGCGCCGAAGAGGCCGAGGCCGTCATCCACCTGGCGAACAAACACGACTGGGGCAACCCCGCCGAGTCCAACCGGGCCGAGCGGGCCGCCGTCCAGACCTTCGCGGATGCTTTGACCGGAACAGGCCGGGCTTTCGTGCTCGCCGCCGGACTCTCGACCCTGGCCAAGGGCAGGCCCACCACCGAAAGCGACCTCTCCCCCGCCATCGGCCCCGGCTCCCATCGGGGCGGTAGCGAGAACCTCGCGCTCGAGTACGCCGAGAAGGGCATGCGGGTGATCAGTGCCCGCTTCGCACCATCGGTGCACGGCGTGGGCGACCACGGTTTCGTCTCCGCCCTCGTCGCGGCCGCCCGCAAGCAAGGCGTGTCCGGCTACCTCGGCGACGGCACCGCCTCCTGGGCCGCCGTGCACCGCACCGACGCGGCCCGGCTCGTCCGGCTTGGCCTGGAAGGCGCGCCCACCGGCTCGCTGCTGCACGCCGTCGCCGAGGAAGCCGTCACGACACGGGAAATCGCCGAGGCCGTCGGACGGATGCTCGACGTCCCGGTGGTTTCCGTGGCACCGGAGAAGGCGGGCGAACACTTCGGTTTCGTCGGCCGGTTCTTCGCGCTGGACATGTCCGCGTCCAGCGAGCGCACCCGCGAACTCCTCAAGTGGACGCCGTACGGACCGAGCCTCACCGAGGACATCGAAGCCGGCGCCTACGCCTGATCGAGAGGAACCACCATGTCCGAAGTGACCGCTTTCATGCTGGTGAAGACCACGCCGGAATGGCTCGGCCTCACCGTCGAGCAACGGGTGGAGGCCTTCAAGACCGAGGTGCTCCCGGCGATCGAGAGCAAGGTGAAAGGAGTCCGGTCCCGGTTCTTCGACACCGAGTTCTACTCGGCGCGAGTGACCGACGTGTGGGTCTGGGAGGCCGACGACCACCACTCGTACCAACTGCTCATCGAGGCGCTGCGTGAGACGCCGTTCTGGGACCGGTATTTCGAGGTCGTCGACCTTTTGGTCGGCGTCGAGAACGCGTACGCCACGAATTACGGTTTGGACGTCTACGCGAGCGTCAACGTCTGAAGCCGGCAGGGGCCAGGTGCACCGGCGGCCGCGACCTTGGCCGTAGCCGGTGCCCTGGTTACCCACCCGGGTCACCCGGACGAGAATCCCGTCCGGGTGATCCGGCCTCCCCGCCGGAACCCTAGGCCGGGGTGTTCGGGACCGGTCCCCGGACGCCACGAAGGCCACCGTCGAGACGGTGGCCTTCGTGTTCACGAGCCCAGGATCAGGCAGTGGTTTCGAACGGCTGGACGTTCGGCTGGAACACCTGGCCGTTGGCCGGGACCTTCAGATCGATCAGGTAGTCGGCCGTCACCTTGTCCACCCCGAGCGAGTCGCCCAGGATGCAGTGCCCGAAGGCGTCGACCGAGAGCAGCCGGGCGTTCCCCAGCTGGTCGGCCATCCGCTTCGAGAACAGGTACTGGGTCGCCGGGTCGTAGTAGTTGCCGACGACCAGGACCGGGGTGTCGGTCTTGGCCTGCCACGGGCCGCGGTAGACGTCCGGCTTCTTCGCCGGCCACACCGGGCAGCCCGCCACGTCCGAGAACGCCTGGTAGCGACCGAAAGTGGGCGATTCCTTCTCCCACTTCGCGGCGATCTCCGGGACCTTCTCCTGCTTGATCGTGATCTTCTTGTCCGAGCAGTTCACGGCGAAGTACGAGTCGTCGCCGACGTACGGGCTGTCCGGATTCGCGTCCGCGCGCCCGTTCGCTCCCGACCGCAGCACCTTCAGCTCGACGGCCTGCGCCGTCTGCGTCTGCGCCGCGGGCGGGTGGACGACGTTGTACAGCGCCTGCAGGTCGTCGGCCAGCGGCGGGAACGACGTCGGCGAGTACAGCACCCCGGCCACCGTGCTGGTGAACGCGTTGATGTCGTAGTTGCTCCCGTCCGGCAGCTTGATCGGCTGCCGGCGCAGGTGGTCGCGGATCTCGTCGAACTTCTCCCGCGGCGTGCCCGGGCTGAAGGAGCACTTCGGCCCGACCTGCGCGCACTTGCGCAGGAAGGCGTCCAGCGCGATCTCGAACCCGCGAGCGCGCTCGCGGTCGTACTGCACGCCGTCGCTGGTGCGCAGTGCCGGGTCGACGTTGCCGTCGATGACGATCGCGCGGCTCTGCTTCGGGAACATCGACGTGTACGTCGACCCGATCAAGGTGCCGTACGAGAAGCCGACGAAGGTCAGCTTCTGGTCGCCGACGGCGGCCCGCATCTTGTCGAGGTCACGCACGACGTCCTTGGTGGACATGTGGTTCAGCAGCGCGCCGGCGTTGTTCTTGCAGAACTGGCCGTAGTCGCGGTACGACGCGAGCGTGCCGGAGATCTCCTGCCGCGACAACGGCACGGGGATCTGGGCGGCGAAGACGTCGTTCGCATCCTCCTGCGTGGTGAAACACTTGAGCGGGTTGCTGGCGCCGACCCCGCGCGGATCGAACCCGATCAGGTCGAACCGGTCGAGCACCTGCGGCTGGAAGTAGTTCGCCGCGCCGATCGGCATCCTGAATCCGGAGCCACCGGGGCCGCCCGGGTTGAGGAACAGCGAACCGACCTTCTTGTCGGGCGTCTTCGCCGCCCGCTTCAGCATCGCGATGTCGATGGTGCCGAGCGCCGCGTTGTCGTGGTCGATCGGCACGCGATACCGCGCACAGCTGTAGAACTTGACCTGGTCGGCGGGAACACCGCGGATCTGGTCCGCCGTGCAGGCACCCCAGGTCACCGGCGCGGTCGCGCCGACTTGGGCGGCAAGCGTCCCGGCTTCCGGTGCGGCGACCGCCGTCCCGGACGCACCGGTCAACGCGGCGCCGGCCACGAGTGCCCCTACCAGTGCGAAACCGCGCACCGGCCTCCTTGTGGATCTCGGCAAAACGACTCCTCCCTCGGCTGGCGACGTGGTGGTCCACGTCGCACCATGCGCCGCCGACGTCACGGCGCGTAACACCAAGCGAGCCTCGCACAAGCCGGTAACCCAGTCACCGGCCGAAAGGATGGTACGAACCTATCGAGTGGTTGTCTTCAACTCGAAAATCGGTAACACACGGCGAGCGGCGTGGGCTTCCATGGAGTAACCGGGCCAGAAGTCCAGCAGCAGTTTCCACATCGCTTCGTACTCGTCACCGAGGAGTTCCCTGGCCATGACCGGGATCTCCTTGCCTGCCAGCGCGACGACCGCGTCCGGACGCGCACGCAGATTGTGTGTCCACGCGGGATCGTTCGGCCTCCCCCAATTGGAACCGACGAGCACGAAATCCTCCCCGTGCGGGAAGTACAGAAGGTTGGTGCCGCGGGACAGCCCGCTCTTGCGCCCGGTCGTGGTCAGCCGCAGGGAAGGGAGCCCGGCCAGCGCGACCAGGCTCACCTTCCCCTTGAAGAGGCGGTGGAGTCTCTTGTCCACCCAGATGATCCCGCCCGCGAGCCCCATCAGCCACGGTTTCGTGCCGAGCACGCGGGCGAGCGACGTGAGAGGGTTAGCCACGGACTGATCTTGCCAGGCTCACGCCGAACCGCGATTCCGAGTCCGTCCACCATTTCTCCACCGAGAACCCGGCCTCGGCCAGTTCCGCGGCGATTCCCTCCCGCCGGAACTTCGCGGAGATCTCCGTACGCACGTACTCGCCCTCGGCGAACTTCACCCGCAGGTCCGCACCGGGGATCTCGATGGTCAGCGGCTCACGCGCACGCAGGCGCATTTCGATCCATTCGTTCTCCTCGTCCCAATACGAGACGTGGTCGAAGGCGGCCGGATCGAAGTTCGCGCCGAGGCCGTCGTTGATCACGTGGAGCATGTTGCGGTTGAACTCGGCGGTGACCCCTGCCGCGTCGTCATAGGCACGCTCCAGTGTTTCCCGGTCCTTCACCAGGTCCGTCCCGAGCAGGAGCCACTCCCCCTCGTCGAGCACCTCGCGGACCGAGCGCAGGAAGGTGGCGCGATCGGCGGGCAGGAAGTTGCCGATCGTGCCGCCGAGGAAGACCACCAGCCGCGGCCGGTCACCCGGCAGCAGGTCGAGATGCCGGGTGAAGTCGCCGACCACGCCACGGACTTCGAGGGACGGGTAGTCGGCCGTGATGGCTTCCGCGGCTTCGGCGAGCGCGGTTTCGGAGACGTCGAGCGGGACGAACTCCTTCAAGGTGCCGTGGTTCGTCAGCGCGTCGAGCAGGAGCCTGGTCTTCTCACTCGATCCGGAGCCGAGTTCGACCAGGGTGTGCGCGCCCGAGCTTTCGGCTATCTCACCGCCGCGCGCGGCGAGCACCTCCCGCTCGCTGCGAGTCGGGTAGTACTCGGGAAGGGTGGTGATCTTCTCGAACAGTTCGCTGCCGCGCGCGTCGTAGAACCATTTGGGCGACAGCCATTTCTGGTCAGCTTCCAGGCCGGCGCGGACGTCCGCGCGCAGCTGCTCGGTGATGTCCGATTCGCTGTGGTGTACGTCGAGGTCGACTTCGGTCATCGTGCCTCAGGGCTCCGATCGGCTTCGAGGGCGGCGTTTTCTTGAAGGGCGATGATCTCCACGCCCGCGCCGGTCACCCGGACGGCGTGGTGGTCGGGAACGGGAGTCCAGCCGGGCTCGTCGTCACACGGTTCCGACGCGACGAGCACGCCGTCGCCGATGTCCAGATAGGACAGGGAATGCGTCCACGCGGTGCCGATGAGCGTCCGGCCGTCGGTCAGCAGGAGGTTGAGCCGCGAACCCGGCCCCGCCTCCTCGACGACTCCGGTCAGCCATGTGACCGCAGCGAGCGGGTCTTCACCCGCCTCGAGCCGCTCACGCAGCAAAGCCCACAGCAGTACCGAATCCGTGGTCGCCTCCAGGGTCAGCAGGCGGGTGATCGGCAGTTTCGCGGCGAGCTCGGCCATCGAATCCGGCCAGCCCCTCACCAGCCCGTTGTGGCTGAAGAGGTAGCCGCCGCCGGTGAACGGCGCGTTCGCCGCCTCGACCACGGGCATCCCCGTCGTGCCGTTGCGGACCGCGGCCATGAAGGCGTGCGACCGGACCGACGCGGCCAGCGCGGGCAGGTCCCCGTCCGCCCACAAGGGAGCGGACCGGCGCAGCCGCAGCGGCTCGGGACCTTCGGCATACCAGCCGAGGCCGTACCCGTCCGCGTTGACGGAGCCGCCGCCCCGCATGTCATCGGGGGCGTAGGACTGTACGAGCAGTGAATGAGGGGCGCGAAAGAGCGTCTCGGCGGGCGAACGCGGCTCGCCGAGATACGCGAGGTGACGGCACATGCCGCTCAGGCCACCTCGCTCGGCCGTGCGTCCCGGGCACAGCGGAACCCGGAGAAGATCTGCCGCCGGATCGGGTGATCCCAGTTGCGGAACGTGCCGCGGATGGCCGCCGCGTCCGTGCCGAACGAGCCACCGCGCAGGATCCGGTAGTCCCCGCCGAAGAACACCTCCGAATACTCCTTGTACGGGAACGCGGCGAATCCCGGATATGCCTCGAATCCGCTGCTGGTCCACTCCCAGACGTCACCGATCAGCTGGTGCACACCCAGCGGGGAGGCCCCCGCCGGATACGCGCCCGCCTCCGCGGGCCGCAGGTGTCGCTGCCCGAGGTTGGCGTGGTCGGGGCCGGGTTCCTCGTCGCCCCAGGGGAACCGGCGCGAACGGCCGGTCACCGGGTCGAACCGGGCGGCCTTCTCCCACTCCGGTTCCGTCGGCAGGCGCCGTCCGGCCCAGGCGGCGTACGCCTCGGCCTCGTGGAAGGAGACGTGGACGACGGGTTCCGCCGCGGTCACTTTCTCGTAGACGCCGAACCGCGTCCGCCACCAGCCGTCCTGTTCCCGCTTCCAGAAGCGAGGCGCGTCGATGCCGTGCTCGCTGCGGTACGCCCAGCCCTGTTCACTCCACCACTTCGGGTCTTCGTAGCCCCCGGAGTCGAGGAACTCGGCGTACGCCCCGCAGGTGACCGGCGTGGTGTCGATGAAGAACGCCTCCACCGCGACCTCGTGCGCCGGACGTTCGTTGTCCAGCGCCCACGGCTCGGCGGAGGTGCCCATGGTGAAAGCGCCACCGGGCACGAAGACCTCCGCGGGCAACGGCCCGGACCTCGACGGCGGCGGGGCGGGCGCGTGCAGCACCGGATCACCCTTGCGGAGCTGATGCGTGGCCAGCATCGTCTCGTCGTGCTGCTGCTCGTGCTGGGTGATCATGCCGAAGGCGAAGGCGTCCTCGGTGAGCCGCCTGCCTTGCAGTGGAACGGTTTCCAGGATGTCGAAGGACTTCTCCCTGACCTCGCGGACGTATTTGCGGGCTTCCTCCGGGCCCAGCAGCGGCAGTGCCGGACGATCCGCGCGAGCGTGCTGGAACGCGTCGTAGATGTCGTCGATGTCGGGCCGGAGCGCTTCGCGGCCGCCGACGTCGCGCACCAGCCAGAGTTCCTCCTGGCTGCCGATGTGCGCGAGGTCCCAGACCAGCGGCGACATCAGTTTCGAATGCTGGCGGACCAGGTCCTCGTCGTCGACGTCCGTCAACGCGACACTGCGCTCGCGGGCCCTGGTGAGCGCCTCGGCCGCGTGGGCCCGCAGGTCTTGCGGGCTCAGCGCGCGAAGCGGGTTGGTCTCGGTGCTTTCCACGCTCATGACTGGTGGCTCCTAGAACCGCGCACGAGGGACTGCACGCCCTCGCTGATCTCTGTGATGGTCTCCGGCGGCAGACCGGTCATGCCGAGTTCGGCACAGCCGAGGTCCACCACCTCGCTCGCCACGGCGGCGATCGCCCGGTCGGCCAGGCCGAACCGGGCCGCGCACTCCCATCGGCCCGTGACCGGTTCGCACAGTTCGAGTACTTTGTCCACTGTGGACGGGCGCGCGAGTAGTGCGGCCAGCAGCGCCACCGGATGCAGCCACTTGGCGGCGGGCTGGGCGTCCAGGTAGCGGATCTCCAGATACCCCTGTGGACGGACCGGGGTGAAGAAGGTCGTCAGGTGATAGGCAAGGTCGTCCTCGGTCGGCCTGCCGAGCCGGGCCGCTTCGCCCCGTCCGTCGATCCAGTCGGCGAACGTCAGGGAATCCGGCGCGTCCCAGCGGCCTTCGCGGCCGGGCAGGACCATCAGCGGGGTGTCCAGGATCCTGCGTGCCCACTCCCCCGCCGGATCCGTCGTCGGCTCCGCCGAGCGAGTGCGGACGTTTTCCGTTTCCATCACGGCCAGCCAGCGCGCGGACGCATGGCCGGTGTCGCGTCCGGCGTGGACCCGGGAGTTGGCGAAGGTGGCCAGCAAGGGCGGCCCCAGCGCGTGGACGGCGGCCCAGCGATCGGCAAGATCGCCCGCTTCACCGGTGTCCACGCAGACCTGCAGGCCGGCGGTGCTGCACATCATCGTCGCGCCCCCGGTGCCCATGGGGGCGAAGCGGCGTTCCATCGCGGCGTAGCGCGGTGTGCCCAGTTTGCGGGCAGGGGCGCGATGCCTGTCTATCCCGGAGTCACCCAGGCGCAGGCCTCGAGCGGCGAGAAGAGTTTCGAGGTGGGCCAGATCGGCCGAGACGACGGCGTCCAGGTGGCGCAGCGTGGTCTGTGGTTGAGCGGAGATCTCCACCTGACATCCGGGCTCGAGGCTCAGCGGTGAACCTGCCGGAAGCGGGAGGGCGGGGCTGTCGGGGCTCAGTGTCCGCGGGGTGTGCGGGCCGAGCGCGGTGGCGAGATCGTCGGGGTCGAGAGGCCGGGCGGGCTCGTCGGCGTAGTGCACGGTGAATTCCAGCTCCACGCCGAGAAGTCTCGGTGGCCCGTGCTTGAAGCACACGGAAGCCACATACGCCTCGCCCTCGGCGCGGTCCGAGAGGACCTTCGCCGTCGCGTTCGACGCACTCCCGGACTTCTCGGGGAAATCATGAACAGTAGTCATCTTTCCGCCGTCCAGTCGGTTGTCCGATCAGTGAGAAATCTTGACTTCGGACGCTACACGCGAGGTCCGACAAAATCAGGCGGGTTCTCGCCGGGCAGGATCGGCGGCCCAGCTCTCAGGACGGGACGAATCAGGGCAAAGCGGGCTCGGTGCCCAGCCCCAGCGACGCGGCCGCGTCGCGGACCGCCTCGATCACCAGCTGCAAGGCGGGCCGCCGCTTCGAAGTCGTCCGGTAGGCGATCGAAACCGTCCGGAGCAACGGTGTGGTCAACGCGACGACGTCGATCCCCGGCGGCCGGAGGCCGAGCCCGAGATCCGAAACGAGGGTCACCCCGAGTCCGGCGCGGACCATCGCCATCGCCGTGGACTGTTCTTCGACCTCGTGGTTGATCTTGGGATCGAACCCGTGGCGATGGCAGGCGGTGCGCACGGCACGGCCGAAGTGGCTCTTCGGGCTGGCGAGGATCCACGGATGTTCGGCCAGTTCGAGCAGCGACGCGCTGCCCGTGGGAACGGCGCCGGCGGGCACCGCGGCGTGCAGCCGCTCGACCGCGATCACCGCGCGTTCCAGACCCGCGTCCCATGGCATCGGCGCGTCGGAGTAGTCGATCACGAACGACAGGTCCAGCTCGCCGTCCCGGACCGCGTCGGCGGTGTCCTCGGGCGCCAGCTCGCGGGTCCGGACCTGGATCCCCGGATGCTCACCCGCGAGCGCGGTCAGCGCGTGCGGCAGCAGCCCCGAAGCGACCGACGCCCACACCCCGGCCATGAGCCGGACGGAAACGGTCTCCTGCGCCTCTTCCAGCGCCAGCGTCGCCCGTTCGACCGAACCCAGGATCTCCTCGGCGTGCTCGGTGAGCAGCAACCCCAGTTCCGTCAGCTGCACCCGCCTGCCGAACCGTTCGAACAGCTTCGCGCCCACATCCCGCTCCAGCTGCGCCAACTGCTGCGACACCGCCGAAGCGGTGTAATGCAGCGAAGCAGCGGCCGCCGTGACGGTGCCGCGCCTGCTCAGCTCGCGGAGCATCCTCAGGCGGTGCAACGAAAGCTCCATGAGCCCAACGTAATCGGGTGCGGTCGCGCATGCCGGGTGACGCGTTACACCAGTTTTTCTGCACGTCATCGTTCAGATTCGGTAAATGGACGCCCGCGCCCGGAAGGGCGCACCCTCGGAAGTGGCGCAGGACGACCCCGAATCCCCGAAGGAGGTGGCCGCATGGCCGCGAGGAACGCCGAACCGCTGATGAGGCTGATCTGGACCGACCCCGTCACCGGTGCCACCGGCTACCTCGTCGTGCACACCCTGGTCTCCGGTATCGCGACCGGCGGGACGCGGATGCGTGCGGGCTGCACGATGTCCGAGGTCGAGGACCTGGCGAGGGGGATGGCGAACAAGACCGCGACCTTCGGCCTGCCGGTCGGCGGCGCAAAGGGCGGCATCGACTTCGATCCGAAGGACGGACGCGCTTTCGGTGTGCTGGAACGGTTCTGCTCGTTCCTGCGGCCGTGGATCGACAACCACTGGGTGACCGCCGAGGACCTCGGCGTCCCGCAGCACCTGATCGACGAGGTGTTCGCGAAACTGGGGCTGGAGCAGTCGTACCACGCCGCGATCCGCCGTTCGGCCGATCCGGCGCACACCCTCCGCCGCGTTCAGGCCGGGTTGAACACCCCGGTCCCCGGCGGTCTCCTGCTCGGCGACGTGATCGGCGGCTACGGCGTCGCACAGGCCTGTCTGGGTGTCGCCGACGCGTGGGAGTGGCCGGTCGCGAAGACCACGGTCGCCGTCCAGGGCATCGGCACGATGGGCGGCGGTGCGGCCTGGTACCTGCACGAGGCCGGCATGACCGTCGTCGCGGTCGCCGACGCCGCCGGGACGCTGTACCGGCCCGAAGGCCTCGACATCCCCGCGCTGCTGGAGCTGCGCGACTCCTACGGCGAGATCGACCGCGGCCGGCTCCCCGCCGACGTCCAGCTGCTCCCCCGCGACGAGATCGTGTCGACGGAGGCCGACATCTTCGTCCCGGCGGCGATCTCCTACGCGCTGCGCGCCGGGAATCAAGGCCTGGTCAAGGCGAAGGTCGTCATCGAGGCGGCCAACGCGGCGACCACACCCGACGCCGAGGCCGGCCTGGCGGCCCGTGGCATCCCGGTGATCCCGGACTTCGTCGCCAACGCCGGCGCGGCCGCGTGGGCCTGGTGGCTGCTGCTCGGCGAGGTCGGCGCCGACCCCGCCGACTCGTTCCTGCGGCTGAGGACCGAGATGCGGGCGAAGGTGGCGCTGCTGCTGAGTTCCTGGAACCTCGACCGGATCGCCCCGCGCACCACGGGCCTGCGGCTCGCCGAAACCACCCGTTCGGACGCCGCCACTACCCCTGAAGCCGCCCCCGTCCTGGTGATCCCCTGACAATGCGCGTGAAGGCCCCTTCGCTTGGCTGGGGCCTTCACGCGCGATCCGTCGCTCAGGAGGCGAAGCGGTCCGTCGCGCCGATGAGGACTTCGCGCATCGGCTCGTCCTGGGTGCTGTGGCCGACCTCGTCGATGACCACCAGCTCACTGCCCGGCCACGCGTGCGCCAGTTCCCACGGGGTACCGATGAGATTGCCCAGGTCGAGGCTTCCTTCGGCGAGCACGGCTGGGATGTGGGCCAGTTTCCCGGCCTCCCGCAGGACCACGCCTTCGTCCAAAAAGGACCCCTGGCTCCAGTAGTGCGTGACCAGTCTCGCGAACGCCAGCCGGAACTCCGGCGTCTCGAAGCTCTTGTACGGCGGGGAAGTCGGGATGATCGCGTCCTCCCAGGTACACCAGTCGGCCGCCGCCTTCTGGTGCACCGCCGGATCCGGATCCATCAGCAACTTGAGGTACGCCGCCGCCAGGTCGCCGTCGCGATCCTCTTCGGGGACCCCGTCGCGGAACTTGGCCCAGGCCTCGGGGAAGACGCCGCCGAGGCCGCGGGTGAGCAGATCGGTCTCGCTCCGGCGCCCGGTGGCCAAGCCCATCAGGACCATCTCCGAGACCCGGCCCGGATACCGCTCGGCGTAGACCAGCGCGAGCACCGAACCCCAGGAACCGCCGAAGAGCAGCCACTTCTCGATGCCCAGATGCTCGCGGAGCCGCTCCATGTCGGCGAGCAGGTGGTCGGTGGTGTTGGCGGAGAGGTCGGCCTCGGGCTCACCCGCGTGCGGCGTGCTCCGGCCGCAGCCACGCTGGTCGAACAGCACGACGCGGTATTTGGCCGGGTCGAAATAGCGGCGCAGACCGGCGCTGCAGCCTGACCCCGGCCCGCCGTGCAGCGTGACGGCGGGTTTGCCGTCGGGGTTCCCGCAGACCTCCCAGTACACGAGGTGCCCGTCGCCGACGTCGAGCATCCCGTGGTCATACGGTTCGATTTCCGGATACAGCCGTGTCACTTCTCGTCCTCCCAGACCCCGCCCGAAATACAACAGCGCTGTCACAATAGCCGGGTACGGCGCCTGGGTGCGCGTGCTTTTAAGTACATGAAGGCCCCCTTCCTCGCGTCTAGCGCGAGGAAGGGGGCCTTCATGTACTTGCCTGTGATTAGGCCGTGTCCTGCGAGGCCGGGCGGACCGGCCCGGAGGCGAGAGCAAAGGTCCCTTGCTCCCTCTCCCGGTGACCGTGTGGATTTCTGGTCATCCAACGCACCAAAATCCACACGGTCGGCGATGGTCCTGACAGCGAGTGAGCGGTGTGTGGATACGACCTAGCCGGGCAGGGTCCCGGAGACGTGCCGGAGCGCGTCGGCCAGTTCCGACGGACCGGCCGGTCCGATGTGGACCACCGCGTCCTTGCCTTGCCCGATCGTGTAGCTGAGGTACCGGCCCCAGTCGGTGTCGGCGAAGTGGAGCGGATCCTCGACCGCGACGTGCCTGCCGACCTCGTCCCGCTTGCCGACGTAAAGCTCACCGCTCCCCTCGACCGGCCGCTGCACGAGGCTCACGATGTCCGCGATCACCGGCGGCAGCGAATGCGTGTCCGGATTGCGCCGTGCCGCCTCTTCGAGCTCGTACGCGCGGACCGTGCGAAGCCTGCCGCCGCCCGCGGGAACGGGCGGCAACTGCTCGATCAGCGTTTCGGGCAGCCGACGGCGGTCGATCTCCTGGAGTCCGACCCAGTCGCCGGACGCCACCGCCAGGACCGCTTGCAGTCCCAGCGAGGCGGCGAGAACGCCGTAGGTCTCGCCTCCGGTGTTCACCCAGCCGTAGTACTCGATGGCCGGTTTCGTGAGCACCGGAAGCCAGTCCAGGAAGTCGACCGACGCGCGGCCGCTCGAATCCAGCAACCCGGCCTGTGCCAACGCCGCTTGCACTCGCTGGTCCGCCTCCGCGCGGGCCGTCCTCGACAGCCAGCGCGGCTCGGGGCGCAGCGTGATGTGCAGGTCGCCGACGCGTTCGCGTTCGGCGAGCACCGCCAAGGCTTCGACCGGGACGTCCACCCGGCCCGTTCTGACGGTCATCCGCTACTCGCCGATGACCGGCGGACTGGTCCGCTGGTCGGTGCCGAAGATCGCGTCGGGGTCGGCCTCGATCAGGTAGTCGGGACGCTGGTGCTCGTCGTCCTCGTCACCGTCGGCACGCCTGCCGCCTGCCCCCATCGGGCCCATCTGACCGCCGCCACCGCGGCCTGCGCCACCACGACCACCGGCCACGTCGGCGCCACCCAGGCCGCCGAGACCGCCCATGCCGGAGCCCCTGCCCGCGCCGAGTCCGCCGGAACCCGGTCCACCGGGACCACCCGCGCGGCCACCGGTGCCGCCCTCGCCACCGAGGAGCCTGCCCGCCGCGCTGTTGGGCCCGGGAACGTTGCGTCCGCTGGTCCCGCCGGGCGGGTTCTGCCCGGTGTTGCCACCGCCCGGGTTGTAGTTCTGGCCCGGCCCGTTCGGGAGGCCGATGACGTTGTCCGAGTCACCGGTTCCGCGTCCGGGGTTCCTGCCCGGGATCTCGGTCGTCGATCCCGGCTTGCCCCGGCCACCACCGGACGGCAGCGTCGTGTCCCCGGTACCCGGCTTCCGCGTCGGCGTCGTGATGTTGGTGTCGCCGCCGGGCTTGTCCCTCGGGTTCACCGGACGATCATCGGTCGAGCCCGGCTTGGTCTGGTTCTGGTCGCTACCCGGCTTGGTCTGGTTCTGGTTGGTGCCGTTGTCGTCCGTGCCGCTGGTGTCGGTGCCGTCGTTGTCGTCCCCGCCGCCGTTCCGGCCGGGCTTCACCGGGATGACCGGCGGCGGCTTGATCGGAGGCGGACCGTCATCGACCTTGACGCTGACGTTCGCGCCGTCGTTCTTCAGCACGCCGTAATCGGTCGGCAGGCTGGAGCTCGTGCTACTGGTGACCGAGTCGTACTGGTCCATCACGCGGACGTTGTTCTGGTTCGCCGCCTCGTGCTTCGCGACGCCCTCTTGGTAGTTCTTGATGTCGTTGTTGACCATGAACGGCCCGGCGAACGGAATCGCGCCCTTCAGGCCGGTGGTCCAGGGATTGGGCTTGTCCGGCTTCGGCGGCACGGGCACGACCGACGATCCCGAATCGTCGAAGCTGTCGGCCTGCATGGTGACCGAGGCCTTCGTGGTGAACAGCGGGTCTGCCGTCTCTTTGAAAGCCTGCTCAAGCGGGCCGGCGCCGGCGTTCGCCGCGTCGGCGCCGGACCCCGTCCAGGAGGACGCCATCCGGGTCTGCAGCGACTTGATGGCCATGCCGCGTTCGACATAGGCATCAGCGAGTTCGGCGACGCCATCGGCCGCGGAGCGCAAATTGCGGGTGTCGCCCTGAGTGAAGTTTTCGTAGATCTGCTTGCCGTCCACCCTCATGCCCCCTTGAGTGTCTTGATCACGGCCGACGCAAGTTTCTGCGCGGTCCCACAGGAATCCTGCTCGTTGTCATAACCGCCGGCGAGCGTGTTGATCGTCAGATCGTCCGCGACCCCCACCGCGAGATCGCAGTTGCCGCGCGCCCGCCTGTCTTGAATTCCGTAATAGACGGTCGGATAGCCGTCAACCTCCGGGCCGGGCTCCAGGAACCTGAGTTGCCCGGCTTCCTTGGCCTTGTGCATCCCGGCCAGGCCACCCATGCCCTTTTCACGGTTGCCGCTGCCGAGAATGATCTGCAGCGTGTCCGCCTTGCCCTTGATGAACCAGCCGCAACTCGGATTGCTCGACTCGGAACTGGGTTCGCCAGGCTCGGTGAACCCCAGTTCCGCGGCGGCGGCAGCCGGAAGCAGCTTGCAGGCGTCACCGGCGTAGGCCGAGGCGTCCAGCGGAATCGCCACCTTCGGGACGTTCGGATCCTCGGGCGCTACCGACGAAGCCGATGACGGCGCCGATCCGGTACCGGGCGACGGTGTCCCGGGGTTCTCCCCTGCGCAGCCCGCTACCGCGACGGAAACGAGCACGAGCGCCGCTGCGGCGGCGCGATTCCTCAACACGTTCGGCATCCTCAGGTCGTGCGCAGGGTGTTGGCCTGGTCGGTGGCCATCGTCTTCGAGCGGGCGATCTCGAGCTTCTCGATGTAGCCCTCGATGTACGTTTTCATCGAGTCGTTCTGCTTCTGCAGGGCGAGCAACGAGTCGACCCCGGAATCGACGTAGCTGGAGCTGGCTTCGTCCTGACCGGGCGGCATCAGATCGGCGAGGATGTCCTGGATCTTCATACCGTCCTTGGAGACCTTCTTCAGCTCGTCCTGCCACAGCCCGATGACGGTCTTCAGCTCCTCCGGGCTCATCTCGAACCCGCCGCCACCACCGCCGCCACCGCCGTAAACGGTCGGCTCCTTCGGCGTGGTGAGGTCACCCCAGACGGCCTTGATCGCGCTCGCGGCGTCTTCGATGATGTTCACGCCCGCACCTTCCCCTCAGCATTCACGCACCGTGACGGACAAAGCGTAGCCAAGCGGCGGACGGCGTGTCAGCCGATCCGGCCGAGTTGTCGGACGTGTTGCGCGGCCGTCCGGTTCCCCGGCCGGCCGGACGTCCCGCGAACTGGTCACAGTACGTACGTACGGATTGCTTAACCGGGTTCCCGGTGACAGGATTCCAGGATGCCACGGGTCAGCCAGGATCACCTCGACGCACGCCGGCGCCAGATCCTCGACGGCTCCCGCGTGTGCTTCGCACGTTATGGCTACGAGGGTGCCACTGTCCGGCGGTTGGAGGAAGCCACCGGCCTGTCCCGCGGTGCGATCTTCCACCATTTCCGCGACAAGGAGTCCCTCTTCCTCGCCTTGGCCGAGGACGACGCGGTCCGCATGGCCGACATCGTCGCCGAGCAGGGTCTCGTCCAGGTGATGCGCGAGCTGCTGACGAACCGCAGCGAGCATCCCGCCGATTGGCTCGGCACGCGGCTGGAGGTCTCCCGCCGGCTGCGCACCGACCCCGAGTTCCGTGCCCGCTGGGCCGAGCGGTCCCATCAGCTGACCGCCGCCACCCGACGCCGCCTGCTGCGCCAGCGCGACGCCGGGATCCTGCGTGATGACGTCGACGTCGATGTCCTGACCGCGTACCTCGAGCTCGTCCTCGAGGGACTCGTCTCGCACCTCGCGATGGGCCAGCCGGGTGATGATCTCGGTCCGGTGCTCGACCTGGTCGAGGAGAGCGTGCGGCGGCACCGCGCCCACACTGCCGGGGGAACGCGTTAAGATTGTCCTATCGCCGCAGTACAGCGGTGGTATTCGTTGGTTTCGATCGAGGAGTGACTCTTTTCGTGCGCGACGCGCAGTCACCTGGTGACAGTATCGAGCCGGGTGGCACACCCGGCTGTTCCGCGGACTTTCCCGCCGACCCCATCGGCAGGAAATGATGGAAGTCCTGCTCGCCGTTCTCGGCATTCTCCTGTTCCTCCTGCTGACGGTCGGCACCGGCCTCGCCGTCGCAGCCGAGTTCTCCCTCACCGCGCTCGAGCGCAGCACGGTCGACGCGAACGTCCGCCAGGTCGGCGACCGGCGCGCGCACACCGTGCAGAAGGCGCACCGCACGCTCTCGTTCCAGCTCTCCGGCGCGCAGGTGGCGATCACCATCACCACCCTGATCACCGGTTATCTCGCGGAACCGGTGATCGGTGACCTGCTGCACCCGCTGTTCACCGCCGTCGGCTTCTCCGAAGGCGTGGCGAACGGCGTGTCGCTGGCCGTCGCGCTGATCCTGGCGACGTCGCTGTCGATGATCCTCGGCGAAATGATGCCGAAGAACCTCGCGATCGCCCGGCCGCTGCAGACCGCGCGGGCCGTCGCGGGGTACCACTCGCGGTTCTCGTCGCTGTTCCGCTGGCTCATCACGCTGATGAACAACAGCGCCAACTTCCTCGTCCGCAAATTCGGCGTCGAGCCGCAGGAGGAACTGCGTTCGGCCCGTTCGCCGCAGGAGCTGGGCTCGATCGTGCGCTCCAGCGCGGAAAGCGGCACGCTCGACACGTCGACCGCCGAACTGCTGGACAAGTCCCTGCGCTTCGGCGAGCGGACGGCCGACGAGCTGATGACCCCGCGCGTGCAGCTCGAATCGCTGACCGTGGACGACACGATCTCCGACCTCATCGAGATCTCGAGCCGCACCGGCTTCTCGCGTTTCCCGGTCTACACCGAGGATCTCGACGACGTACAGGGCGCGGTGCACATCAAGCAGGCGTTCACCGTCCCGGCCGCCCAGCGCGCCACGGTGCGGATCGGTTCGGTCATGCGGCCGATCCCGACGGTGCCCGAATCGCTGCCGGGCGACTCGCTGCTCAACCGGCTGCGTGATTCCCGGTTCCAGCTCGCGATCGTCGTCGACGAATACGGCGGCACCGCGGGGCTGGTGACGCTGGAGGACGTCGTCGAGGAGATCATCGGCGACGTCCGCGACGAGCACGACGAGCGTGAAGCGCCGTCCTCCCAGCAGGTCGGCACCGACAACTGGCTCGTTTCGGGACAGCTTCGCGCCGACGAGGTCACCGACGAGACCGGATTCCGGATGCCCGACGGCGACTACGAGACCATCGCCGGGCTGATCCTCGAGCGGCTCGGCCGGATCCCCTCCCCCGGCGACGCCACCGAACTCGACGCCTGGCGGCTCACGGTGACCAAAATGGACCGTCTCCGCATCGCCGAGGTCGAAGTCCGCCGGGTCAGCGGGACCGCCACCTCCGCCGAGCAGGAGCCCGCCCGATGAGCGACTGGTTCAACATCTTCCTCGTCGTGGTCCTGCTGCTGGCCAACGCGTTCTTCGTCGGCGCCGAGTTCGCGCTGATCTCTTCGCGGCGCGACAGGCTGGAAGCCTTGCTGGAGCAGGGAAAGACCCGCGCCCGGATCGTCATCAACGCGAGCAAGAACGTCTCGCTGATGCTCGCGGGCGCGCAGCTCGGCATCACGATCTGCTCGTTGCTGCTGGGGCGGCTCGGTGAACCCGCCATCGCACACCAGCTGGCCGGGTTCTTCGAACTGTTCGGGATCCCGGAGGTGCTGCTGCACCCGATCTCGTTCGCGATCGCGCTGGCGTTCATCACCGTCCTGCACGTCCTCGTCGGCGAGATGGTGCCGAAGAACCTCGCGATCGCCGAGCCCGAACGGCTGGCGCTGTGGCTGGTCCCGGTCCACGTGGCCTGGGTGAAGCTCGCCAACCCGTTCATCTGGCTGCTGAACTTCGTGGCGAACTCGCTGCTGCGGCTGTTCAAGGTCGAGCCGAAGGACGAGCTCGAAACCGCCTACACCTCCGACGAACTCGCCGAACTGCTCAGCGAGTCGCGGCGCGAGGGGCTGTTGGAGCACTCCGAGCACCAGCGGCTGAGCAAGACGCTGTCTTCGGTGGAGAAGACGGTGGCCGACGTCCTGGTCCCGACGGCGCAGCTGACCACGCTGCCCTGCTCGCCCACGCTGGGCGACGTCGAGCGCGCGGTGTCCTCCACCGGGTTCTCCCGCTTCCCGGTGTGCACCGACGACGGGACGCTGACCGGCTATATCCACGTGAAGGACATCCTCGACCTCGTGGGCGAAGATCCGAGCACCGTGGTGCCGTCGGACAAGACGCGGGCGCTGACCGAACTGCACGCCGACGCCCGGCTGGACGAGGCGCTTTCGGCGATGCGCAAGGAAGGCAGTCACCTGGCACGGGCGCTGAGCCCGGCGGGGGCCGCCGTGGGCGTCGTCGCGCTGGAGGACCTCGTCGAGGAATACGTGGGAACTGTCCGCGACGGTACCCACGTCATGTCATGACCGGTCCGATCGTTCTTCCCGAGCCCGTGTGGCGGGCTCGGGAAGACGACCACGTGACGCGGATGCGGCGCTGGACGACACCGCACCAGCGCCGCCGCTCGCGGGGTGAGAAGCATCCGGTGCTCGACTTCCTCTTCACCTATTACTCGCACCGGCCCGGGCATGTCGAACGCTGGCAACCGGGCGCGGGTGTCCTGCTCGAAGGCGCGTCCGCGCGCCGGTTCCTGGAGCGCAAGGGCTATCTGGAGACGCCGGAAGGGGTCATGCTCGATCCGGCGGGCTTCACCGAGGGCCGGGCCAAGACCGCAGAATTCGTCCTCGGACTGCTTTCCGCGACGGCGTCCCGCTCGCCGAGACTCAGTTGTTTCGGACTTCACGAATGGGCAATGGTTTACCGGGAATCGGCGGATGAGGTTCGTCACTCACAACTTCCGCTCCGGCTCGGTTCGGCCGGAACGGACGGCGTCGTCGAGTCGCTGGAGATCCGGTGCGGACATTTCGACGCTTTTCGGTTCTTCACCGAACCCGCCCGGCCGCGCAACACGCTGCGGCCGGAGCGGGAGAACCAGATCGAGTTCGAGCAGCCGGGCTGCCTGCACGCCAACATGGACCTGTTCAAGTGGGCGTACAAACTCGACCCGTTCGTGCCCGCCGAGCTGGTCGGGGACTGCTTCGAACTGGCGGCGGACATCCGCGAGCTGGACATGCGGGCCAGCCCATACGACCTGGCGGGGTTCGGGTACTCGCCCGTGCGTATCGAGACCCCGGAGGGCCGGGCCGAGTACGCCCGCGCGCAGGCCGGTTTCGCCCGCCGGGCCGCGCCGCTGCGTGAGCACCTGATAGCGCATTGCCAACGGCTCCTGACCGAGTTAAAGAAGGCGCCCGCGACACGCGGAAAACAACTGTGAGTTGCCGCATTCCCCGTAACATCCTCCCCTGTTAGAGTGATAACGGTTTGATTGCATACGCAGCGCGAGCGCGCACGTTTCGAAAGGACAACGATGGGGCGACACAGCGTGGCCGAAGAGCCGGTGCCGCATCCCCTCGACCCGAAGCTGCCGCAGGGTCGCGGTGAGGCGACCGGTTCGCACCGGATCGTCGGGAAGAAGGCCCCGCGACGACGGATCGCCAAGTGGCCCATCGCCTGCCTGGTCCTCCTGGTCCTGGTCGCGATCGGCGTCTTCGGCTGGAACTGGGCGGACGGGGAGCTCAACACCCGCGCCGAAGCCCAGGCCAAGGCCTGCAGCGCCGGCGACACCCCGATGCGGGTCATCGTCACCCCCAGCATCGAGAAGCCGGTCCGGGCGGCGGCCGAGCGGTGGAACAACGCCGCGACCGTGGTCCGCGACCACTGTGTGATCATCCAGATCGACGCGCTGTCCTCCGCGTCCGTGCTCGACGGCCTCGTCGGACGGACGAACCTGGACGCGATCGGCGGGCTCCCCGCCGCCTGGATCCCCGAGTCCACCTACTGGGTGACCGAGCTGAACACCGCCAAGCCCGAACTGGTCGGTTCGCCCGCCCAGTCCGTCGCCACGGCGCGTTCGGCCGACTACCCCCTCGTCGGGCTCGCCGGGAAGAACATCGACGAGGTCCAGATGCGCGCCTCGCAGACGTTCCGGCAATTCCTCCAGCAGCCCGCCCAGCAGGCCGACTTCGCCGCCGCGGGTATCAAGGCCACCTGAGCCTTCGGACTTACGGGAAAGGCCCCTTCACCGCTCGGGAAGGGGCCTTTCCCGTATCTCGAGTCTCGTGAGTGGTACAGCCCGGCCTGGGGCGAAGGTGTGACTCGCGTGATCAGGCACGTAACTCGCGTGACCGGACGCCGCACTCACGAGCCGAACGTGTCCGGGTCGGGGCCGGTGCGGGTGCCGTCGTCGAACTCGGCGAGGGCCGCGAGGTCGTCCTCGGCCAGTTCGAAGTCGAAGACGGCGAAGTTCTCGCGGATCCGGGACGGGGTCACGGATTTCGGGATGGCCACCGTGCCGAGCTGGAGATGCCAGCGCAGCACCAGCTGCGCCGGGCTCTTGCCGTATTTGGCCGCGAGGGCGGTCAGTGTCGGGTCCGAGAGCAGCGACCCCTGCGCGAGCGGGCTCCACGCCTCGGTGACGATGCCGTGCTCGGCGTGGAATTCCCGCAGTGGCTTCTGCTGGAGCTTGGGGTGCAGCTCGACCTGGTTGACCGCGGGCACGATCCCGGTCTCGTCCAACAGCCGCCGCAGATGCGGGACGTGGAAGTTCGACACCCCGATGGCCCGTGTCCGGCCGTCCGCGTACAGCTTTTCCAGCGCCCGCCACGTTTCGACGTACTTCCCGCGGGTCGGCATCGGCCAGTGGATCAGGTACAGGTCGACGTGGTCCAGGCCGAGCTCCGCGAGACTCGCGTCGAACGCCCGGAGCGCCTCGTCGTAGCCGTGGCCCGGATTCGGCAGCTTCGTGGTGATGAACAGTTCGTCGCGCGGCACACCGGCGGAGCGGATCGCGTCGCCGACACCGGCTTCGTTCCCATACGACGCGGCGGTGTCGATGCTGCGGTACCCGGCTTCGATGGCGGTCCGGACGACCTTGGCCGTGTCGCCGGCGGGTACCTGCCAGACGCCGAAACCGAGTTGGGGGATGGCTACCTCGTTGTTCAGGACGACGGAAGGCACGGCCATGGAAGGGGAATCCTCACTGGGGTCTGCGGCGGGACTTCTTGCCCCGCATCATTCCACCCCGCGCGCGGCGTACGCGCGCAGATACTCCGCCGTGTCCGCGTCGGCGGGGAAGAAGGATTCGATCACCAGCTCGGCGACCGTGATGTCCAACGGTGTCCCGAATGTGGAGACCGTGCTGAAGAAGGTGAGTTCGGTGTCCTCGTGCCGTAGCCGCAACGGGACGAAGATGTCGCCCGGTCCGGGGACCTCCACTTCGGGGAC
The DNA here is from genome assembly GCF_046549005.1 of Amycolatopsis sp. lyj-108. Classification (NCBI taxonomy): domain Bacteria; kingdom Bacillati; phylum Actinomycetota; class Actinomycetes; order Pseudonocardiales; family Pseudonocardiaceae; genus Amycolatopsis; species Amycolatopsis sp. lyj-108. The sequence goes on from NZ_JAJPWQ010000004.1 coordinate 429,507, forward strand.
GGGATCCGCGCACGGATAGGTGAGCAGTTCCTCGAGGAGATCGGTCAGGACCGGATCAGCCGTCTGGGTCACCTGACGCCGCAGCCTGCCCAGCAGATGAGCGCGCCACTCCCCCAGGTTCAGCACATGCGGCGCCATCCCGTCCGGATGCAGCGTCACCCGCAGGACGTTGACCGGTGGCGTCATCAGGGCGGGCGAGACCAGGCCGGTCATGATCGAGATGCTCGCGTTGGCGTCGACCAGATTCCACCAGCGGTCGGCGACGGCGGCCGGATACGGCTCGTGGCTGGTCATCAGCTGCCGGACCGCCTTGCGGACCGCCGCCATTTCCGGGGCGCCGAGACCGCTTTCGGCGTACGCGGGCGCGTATCCCGCGGCCAGCAACAGCTGATTGCGTTCCCGCAAGGGCACCTCCAGATGTTCGCCGAGCCGCAGCACCATGTCGCGGCTGGGTTTGGAGCGGCCGGTCTCCACGAAGCTCAGGTGCCGGGTGGAGATGTCCGCCGAGATGGCGAGATCCAGCTGGCTGATCCGGCGGCGGTCGCGCCATTCGCGGAGGAGTTCGCCGACGGGGCGGCCCGCACGGCTCACGGTCACTGTGGTCGTCACGATCACGAACCTACGGCCACGGATGACGGGCCGCCATTACCTCCCGCGTAATCGACGGGCCCCACCCTCAGCCGCCAGGCTTGTGGCATCGGTCAGCCCCCAAGAAAACGAGGAGACACCATGTCGGACATCCAGCGCGTCGCCGAGCAGTACATCGCCGTGTGGAACGAGACCGACGCGGACGAACGCCGCGCGCTCATCGCCGAAGTGTTCACCGAGGACACCACCTACACCGACCCGCTCGGCGCCGTCACCGGCCACGACGGTGTCGACGGCTTCATCGCCGGCGCGCAGGCCCAGTTCGCCGGTCTGAGGTTCAGCCTGCCGGCCGCTCCCGACGCGCACCACGACATCGCGCGGTTCCAGTGGTACCTCGCGCCGGAAGGCGCCGAAGAGCCGCTCGCGATCGGCTTCGACGTCATCACCGTCGAGGACGGGCGGATCAAGCAGGTGCTGGGCTTTCTCGACAAGATGCCCGGTTAAGGCTCAGGCGAAGGCCTCCGGTGGCGGGCAGGAGCAGACGAGGTTGCGGTCGCCCGCGGCCCCGTCGATCCGCCGCACCGGAGGCCAGATCTTCGCGGCGGTGAAACCGGCGGGGAAGACCGCGATCTCCCTGCTGTACGGGCGATCCCACTCACCCGCGAGACAGCGTGCGGTGTGCGGGGCGTTGCGCAGCGGGCTTTCGGCCACCGGCCACTCCCCCGCGGCGACCTTCTCGATCTCGCCGCGGATCGCGATCATCGCGTCGCAGAACCGGTCGAGTTCGCCGAGGTCCTCGCTCTCGGTGGGCTCGACCATGAGCGTTCCCGCGACCGGGAACGACATCGTCGGCGCGTGGAGGCCGTAGTCGGCCAGCCGCTTGGCGACGTCGTCGACCGTGACGCCGGTCCGTTTGGTGATCGCGCGGAGATCGAGGATGCATTCGTGCGCCACGAGTCCCTCGTGCCCGGAGTACAGCACCGGATAGTGCCCGGCGAGACGTTTGGCGACGTAGTTCGCGTTCGCGACCGCCGTCAGGGTCGCGCGCCGCAGGCCGTCGGCGCCCATCATCCGGACGTAGGCCCAGGAGATCGGCAGGATCGACGCGCTCCCCCACGGCGCGGCGCTGATCGGGCCCACACCGGTGGCCGGGCCTGCCTCCGGTTGCAGCGGGTGGTTCGGCAGGTACGGCGCCAGATGCGCGCGGACGCCGATCGGCCCGATGCCCGGTCCGCCGCCACCGTGCGGGATGCAGAAGGTCTTGTGCAGGTTGAGATGGGAGACGTCGGCACCGAACTTCCCGTACTGCGCCACCCCGATGAGCGCGTTCAGGTTCGCGCCGTCGACGTACACCTGGCCGCCCGCGTCGTGCACCAGCGCGCAGACCTCGCGGACGGTGTCCTCGTAGACACCGTGCGTCGAGGGATAGGTGATCATGATCGCGGCGAGGTCGTCCGCGTGCTCGTCCACAGTGGACCTGAGGTGGCCGAGGTCGATGTTGCCCTCGTCGTCGCATTTCACCACGACCACGCGCATTCCCGCCATGACCGCGCTGGCCGCGTTCGTCCCGTGCGCGCTGGACGGGATCAGGCAGACGTCACGCGCCGCGTTCCCGCGTTCGCGATGATAGGCGCGGATCGCCAGCAGCCCGGCGAACTCGCCCTGGCTTCCCGCGTTCGGTTGCAGGGAGACCGCGTCGTAGCCGGTGATGCCGGCGAGCCACCGCTCCAGATCCTTCACGACGGTGAGCAGCCCTGCCGCGTCCTCGGCGGGCGCGAACGGGTGCAGACCGGCGAACTCGGGCCAGGTGATCGGCTCCATCTCGGCCGTGGCATTGAGTTTCATCGTGCAGGAGCCGAGCGGGATCATGCTGCGGTCGAGCGCGACGTCCTTGTCGGACAATGCCCTCAGGTACCGGAGCAGCGCCGTCTCCGAGCGGTGCGCGTGGAAGACCGGATGCGTCAGGTACGCACTGGTGCGGCGCAGATCCGGCGGAAACCCGTCCGCGGTGTCCGCGTCGAGTGAGTCCACATCGGACACCGCGACCCCGAACGCCTTCCACACCAGGGAAAGGTGCTCACGGGTCGTCGTTTCGTCGCAGGCGATGGCGACGTGGTCCGCGTCCACGAGCCGCAGGTTGACCCCGAGTTCCCTGGCGGTGGCGACGATCCCGGTCGCGCGGCCGGGGACGGCGACCATGACGGTGTCGAAGAACTCGCAGTGCACGACGTCGGCACCGCTTTCGGCGAGTCCCGCCGCGAGCACGGTGGCCATCCGGTGCGCGCGGTTCGCGATGGCGCGCAGGCCTTCGGGACCGTGGTACACCGCGTACATCGACGCGATCACCGCCAGCAGCACCTGGGCGGTGCAGATGTTGCTCGTCGCCTTCTCGCGGCGGATGTGCTGCTCGCGGGTCTGCAACGCGAGCCGGTACGCGGGCGCGCCGTCGGCATCCTTCGACACCCCGACCAGCCTGCCGGGCAGCTGCCGTTCGAGTCCTTTCCGGACGGCGAGGTACGCCGCGTGCGGCCCGCCGAAGCCCATCGGGACGCCGAATCGCTGTGTGGACCCGATCGCGACGTCGGCGCCGAGCTCACCGGGCGACCGCAGCAGCGTCAGTGCCAGCGGATCCGCGGCCATCACCACCGCCGCGCCCAGTGCCTTGGCCTCGGCGATGGAGTGGTCCCATTCGCGGACGACGCCCGACGCGCCCGGATAGGACAGCAGCACGCCGAAGAAGTCGCCGCCGAGCCCCAGTCCGGTGATGCCTTGGGACAGATCCGCGGTCACCAGCTCGATGCCGAGCGGTTCGGCGCGGGTACGCAGGACCTCGATCGTCTGCGGAAGGGTGTCCTCGTCGACGACGAAGCGGGCCGACTTCGCCTTTCCCGCCCGGCGGACCAGCGTCATCGCCTCCGCCGCGGCGGTCGCCTCGTCGAGCATCGACGCGTTGGCGATCGGCAGGCCGGTCAGATCGGCCACCATGGTCTGGAAGTTGAGCAGCGCTTCGAGGCGGCCCTGCGAGATCTCCGGCTGATATGGCGTGTACGCGGTGTACCAGGCCGGGCTCTCCAGCACGTTCCGGCGGATCACCGGCGGGGTCACGGTGTCGTGGTAGCCGAGGCCGATCATCTGGACCATCGGCCGGTTGCGCGCGGCCAGTGCGCGGAGTTCGGCGAGCGCGCCGGTCTCGGTGGCGGGCGGCGGAAGCTCCAGCGGTGTCGCGGATTCCCGCAGTGACGTGGGAACGGCCCGCTCGGCGAGCTCGTCCAGCGAGGCGACGCCGACGACGTCGAGGATGCGCGCGAGCTCTTCGGTGCCGGGACCGATGTGCCGGCCCGCGAAGGGGGTTCCGGATTCGAGAGCGGCCAGTGAAACGGGCTCCAACGGGGACCTCCCAAGACGCGGGGGTGGGGCCGGGACGGATTGTCCTGGCCCTCCCCACTCTGTCCGTACCCCCGAGGGAGCGCCTGAGAGTTTCGCCCGAGTGTTGAGCCGGGCTTGCACCGTCGGCGGGGCCGCCAGGCTGTGACCTGGCGAACCACTTTCCAGAGGCGTCTCTTCCGCGCGGTCCAGGGTGCCTGAGAGGTTCCGGGGAGGACTTGCTCCTTCGGCGCCGAGCTCAACGGTTATCGGCTCGGTCTCTCCCGCGCGGATTCGTCGACCGCGGAAGTGAGCCTACCCTGCCGCCCGCACAGCTTCATGATCAGCCGGTGCGACGTGCGTTACGGCGCTGCGTGAGCTCGTCCGGCGTGACCGTTTCGATCACGCCGCCGTCGGCGCGTTCGGCCTGGAACTCGTGGATGGTGCCGCTGATCTCCTGCATCGCACCGCTGACCGCGATCCCGAAGACACCCTGCCCGCCCTGGAGTAAATCGACGATCTCTTCGGGCGAGGTGCACTCGTAGACGGTGGTGCCGTCGGAGAACAGGGTGACCCTGGCGAGGTCGCGGACACCGCGCAGGCGCAGGTGGTCGACGGCGACGCGGATGTTCTGCAGCGAGACGCCGGTGTCCAGCAGCCGCTTCACGACCTTCAGGACGAGGATGTCCTTGAACGAGTAGAGCCGCTGCGAACCGGAACCGTGCGCCGTGCGGATACTCGGCGCGACCAGCTTCGTCCTGGCCCAGTAGTCGAGCTGCCGGTACGTGATCCCGGCGATCTGGCAGGCTGCGGGACCGCGGTAACCGACGAGTTCGTCCGGGAGGGAAGAGTCGGGGAACAGCTCGCCCTGCTCGCCGTCAGCGACCGGAACGAGCGGCTCTTGAGGGCTACCAGCCTCGACCACGCCATGCCTCCCCTCGCCCGACCTGGCGGCCGGCGAACAAAGCCGCGCGGACCCACGTGAGCCCGCACCGGAGTTCCTCGTCAAGACGAATGCCCCAGACATCCGAATCACACCTTGGCGATTCACCCTCATTGACGGTAAGCGCGTCCGGCAAACCGGTCAACGCGACGCGCGGTCGGCCTCAAGCTCTTCTTGAGGCTTGTCGAGCACGGTCCCCCGTTCGGCCGCACAGTTGCCACTTTTACTCGATCGTGTTAATTTTTACTCATGCAAGTAAATCCCTCCACCCAAAGTGCCATGCAAGAGGTTCAGGCGGAGCTGGGGCTCTCGGTCACCGAGGCGGCCCGGCGGGCCCAGATCATCGGGGCCACGATCGCGACGATCTCCGACCTCGGCTACCACAAGACGTCGTTCGCGAAGATCAAGGAGCGCGCCGGGCTGTCCAGCACCCGGATCATCTCGTACCACTTCACCAACAAGGCTGGTCTGATGCAGGCCGTGGTCACCACCGCGACCGGGATGAAGGACAAGTTCCTCGAGGAACGGATCCAGGGCACGACCGACCGGGCCGGGCTGCTGCGCGGTTACATCGAGTCGGAGATCGCGTTCCTCGGCTCGTACCCGGAACTGGTGCGGGTCATGGTCGAGATGGCTTCGAGCGGCTCGGACGCCGAGGGCTGGTTCATGTCGGCGCCGCTCGTCGAGGAGTTCCGGACCGGCCGGCTCGAACGCCAGCTGCGGCAGGGACAGCAGGAAGGCGCTTTCGGCGAGTTCGCGCCGGACGTGATGGCGCTGTCGATCGCGCAGGCCATCGACGGTGTCGCGGCGAAGTTCGCGGCGGACCGGAAGCTGGACCTGGAGCGGTACGGGCGGGAGCTGGCGGACCTGTTCGTCAAGGCGACCGCGGCCTGAGCCACCTCGGCGGGATGTCATGAAGGGCGGCCGTACGACGAAGGGGCGGCGCCACCGGCGCCGCCCCTTCGTACGAGATCCAGGATGTGCTCAGGTGTCCGCGCCGCGGAAGTCCTCCGGCGAGACCGAGTCGAGGAACTCGCGGAACTTCTCGACCTCGTCCTCCTGCTCGTCGGGGATGATGAGGCCCGCTTCCTCCAGCACCGCGTCGACGGCGTGGATCGGGACCCCCACCCGCAGCGCCAGCGCCACCGAATCGCTCGGTCGCGCGGAAACCCGGATGTCCCCGTCGAAGACCAGTTCCGCGAAGAACGTGCCTTCCTTCAAGTCGGTGATGACGACCTGCTCCAGTTCACGGCCCAGCGCCCCGATGACCTCCTTGAGCAGGTCATGGGTGAGCGGGCGGGCCGGGCGGACTCCCTGCTGCTCCAAGGCGATGGCGGTGGCCTCGACCGAGCCGATCCAGATCGGCAGGTAACGCTCGCCTTCGGTTTCCCGTAGCAACAAGATCGGCTGATTCGCGGGTAGCTCCACCCGCACGCCGACGACGCGCATCTCGCTCATCGGGCTTCGCCTCCCTCTCGTGCGCACGGGCTGCAGCGCTTGTCTCGACGATCAAGCGACGGCAATCCCGACGCTACCCGTCTTCCGAGCGCTGTGCTCGCTGTCTCCGACATTCTCGGTTCGCCCGTGGCCAACCAACTCTCACGGTACGGCATAGGGTGCCGAACATTCAGTCATTGACAAGTGGCCTCACAACGGCTCCCGGTCCCCTGAAGCCGTTCAACCGCCTGTGACTGCCCGTATTCCGGCCTTCACCAAGAGCGTGTGCAACGCCACGGTCAACGCGGCGAGCTCCCGGACGACCTCGTCGCCCCTCGCCTGGGCGTCCTCGTCACGATGCCGATACACCGGGGTCACGATCTGCTCCAGCAGGCCGACTTCGCGGTCGGCCGCGGCCCGGAAGGCACGCAGATGTCTCGGCTCTATACCGAATTCGGTCATCGCTTTCACGGTCTTCGCCACGAGGACCGCGTCGGGATCGAAGAACCCCGCCGCACCTGGGCGGACGAGACCGTATTGCCGCAGCTCAGCCAGGGTGGCGGCGTCGATGCCCGCCTGGCGGAGCAGATCTTCCTCGGTCAGCCTGATCTCTCGATCGGTCTCGAAATCCCCGGGGGACGGCAGTCCGCCGTTCTCCCCCGGGGAATCGAGTGAAACGAGTTTCCGCGGCGGTTTGGGCAGCGCCGCCGAGGGCGCGGCGCCCTGATCCGCCGCGTCGAGCTGTTCCTTGATGACCTTCAGCGGGAGGTAGTGATCCCGCTGGGCGGACAGGACGAATCGCAGGCGCTCCACGTCCGCCGGAGCGAACTGCCGGTACCCCGACGGGGTCCGGCCCGGCTGGACCAGACCCTCCGCCTCGAGGAACCGGATCTTGGAGATGGTGACATCGGGGAAGTCGCCGCGCAGCTGTGCCAGCACGGCCCCGATGCTCAACCCATCGCGCTGCGACGCATCCCGATCAGGCCGCCCGGCCGCCGTCACCGTGCCCCCTGGCCCCCGTGACCCGGGCCGGTCAGGAAGACCAGGCGGAACTTGCCGATCTGGACCTCGTCGCCACCGGCGAGGACGGCCTGGTCGACCGGCTCGCGGTTGACGTAGGTGCCGTTGAGGCTGCCGACGTCGATGACGACGAACTCGCCACCCTCACGGCGGAACTCGGCGTGCCGCCGGGAGACCGTGACGTCGTCGAGGAAGATGTCGCTGTCCGGGTGCCGTCCCGCACTGGTGGTGTCGCGGTCCAGCAGGAAGCGCGAACCCGCGTTCGGGCCCCGCTTGACGACCAGCAGGGCGGAACCCGCGGGCAGCGCGTCCACACCCTGGACAGGGGCCTCGGCAGCCGGAGGAGCCTCAGTGCCTTCGACGTCGGCCAGGAAGTCGGCCCGGAAGACAGAAGTCCGCTCCGGAGACTGCTCCGGGGGAACGCCGGGCCCGTCGTTCGTGCTCACCTGAGCTCTCCTAACGCATGTGTGTTGCCACTACTCAAGAACGTGTGGAGGTCAAACGTACCGTGCCTGATCGAATCTCCGGCCCGCGGCTCCCCCTACTCTTCCCGAAGGGCCGCGGCCTGCGGCTATTCCTTGATCAGCGCCTGGTACGCCTCGGCCTCCAGCAGGGATTCCACCGAGCTCGCGTCGTCGAGACGGAGCTCGATCAACCAGCCCTCGCCGTAGGGATCGCTGTTGATCAGCTCGGGCGACTCGGTCACCGCGTCGTTGACCGCGACCACCTCGCCGTCGAGCGGGGCGAACAGCTCGGAAACGCTCTTGGTCGACTCGACCTCGCCGAACGTGTCTCCCGAGCCGACCTGCTTGCCGACCTCGGGAAGTTCGACGAACACCACGTCACCGAGCTGGTCCTGGGCGTACTCCGTGATGCCCACGCGCACGAGCCCGCCATCGCGCACGGAGACCCACTCGTGCTCCTCGGTGTACCGCAGTTCTTCTGGAGTGGACAACGCCGCTCCCCTTTCTCAAGCCCTCACTCGAAACCGACGCGCGCAGTTTCGCATCCCGCCGGGTCACGCGCCCGCCGCCTCCCGCAACTCGCCGGGTTCGGCCGTTCGCAGCGCCCGCACCGTCTGGACGACGTACAACACGCCTGAATAGACGTACAGGACCGCGCCCCACGCCGTGAAGGCGTATCCGATCGGCCGGGCGATCGCGGCGATGTCGGATCCGCCTTGGGTGAGCAGCAGGAACGGGAAGGCGTACATCAAGACGAAGGTGGCGCCCTTGCCGATGTAGGTGACCTCCGGCGGGGCGAAGCCGCGGTGCCGGAGCAGCAGTACGCAGACGCCCAGCACGGCCTCGCGGACGATCAGCGGGACCACCAGCCACCAGGGGATGATGTCGCGGATCAGGAACGCGATGAGGGTCGCGAGGATGTAGAGCCGGTCGGCGGCGGGGTCGAGCAGCTGGCCGAGCCGGGACATCTGGTTGAGCCAGCGGGCGAGTTTGCCGTCGAGCCAGTCGGTGAGCGCGCTGAACACGAGCAGCGCGAGCGCCCAGCCGTCCTCCTTCGGGCCGAGGAGCAGCCAAAGGAAGACCGGCACCCCGGCGAGCCGGAGGATCGAAAGCATGTTGGGAACGTTCAGGGCCTGCCGCAAGAGGGAAGGCTCTTCGCTGGTCACGCTCGGTTCGGGGGGCGTACTCACCCGCTCAGCCTAGGCTGCGTCTCCCAAAGCGCGCTTTCGGATCTCCGCAGCCGGGCCGCGGCATCAGCCGGTCACTCAACCAGCCGTATCAGCGGCCCGCCTCCGCACATCCGAGGCCTCCGGCCGAAAAAGAAACCCGGGTGTGCGTCCAGCCGCGGCGTTGCAGGTCCGCGCTGGTCAGCGCCACGGGCCTGCCCCGGTGGTCGGTGCCGACCCAGCGGTTGTGGCCGGCGGAGCTTTCGAGGACGTACGGGCGGCCGCCGCACCAGACGACGGTGCACGGTGCCGTCGGTGGCAGCTCCGTGCTCGCCGGCGCGGTGGCCTGGGGTGACGCGGGGTCGGTCTGTTCGTCGGTCTTCATCACTCTCACAGTTTCGTGACGGGGACTGGGACACGCCGGAGCGCTACCTTTCTTTTCGGCAGAACGGGGCCGCGCGTTAACGGGTCCGGCGTGGATTCGTCCGATCGGTTCGCAACGACAGTGGGGTGTTGTCGCGCTGTGAACGGCATGTTAATCGTCCACAATGGACAGTTATTGAGCGGTCCTCGCGTACCGCGGCCCCAGGGGCGCGATAGCCTCCCGCGAATCGAACGTGGCTCAATGCCACGGCTTCGGGCCCGGCCGGGTCAGAATGGGCCGGCCACGACCGGCCGACGAAAGGATCGCCTTGCGCGTCTCGACGACCACGGGAACGTGGCGGCGCCTGTTCGCGGCCTGCGCCGTCGCCGGAACGCTCGCCGCCTGTTCGGGCGACGATCCGCCACCGCCTGTCACCGCGATGTCGGCCTCACCGCCCTCGCTCCCCGCGAGTGTGTCCAGCGTGTCGGTCCCGCCGATCCCGTCGCAGACCGCGCCGAGTTCCTCCGCTGCCCCGAATCCCACCACGAAACCGAAACCCGCTGAACCGGTACAGGGTTCGTGCGGCACGGTCACCGCGGCCAGCGGGCTGACCCTGCAGGTGCTCAACGGGCCCGGGGTCTCCTGCGCGGACGCGACCGCGATCGTCGGCTCGTTCCACCAGAGGATCGCCGGACGCCAGTCCGCGGGCTCCGACGAACCCGTCAGCGAGACCGTGGACGGCTGGCTGTGCGTCTCCGGCGCTCCCGCCGCGCAAGGCGGCACCAGTTGCGGCAAGGGCGATCAGAACGTGTTCGCCGCCGTCGTCCCCGTCGAATGAACCATCCCCGAGAAGAAGGGCCCATGAAGAGCCTCGCCGTACTTCCCGCCGCTTTCGCCGTCGTCCTGCTGAGCGGTTGCGGAGCCGATCCCGCTCCCGCCGCCGCGCCGGCACCGTCCTCCCCCGCCGCCACCTCGGCGCCCGCCGGGACGCCCTGCGGCGAGGTCGCCGGGCTCCAAGGCGCGAAGAACAAGGTCGTCGCACACGGGAAGACCGACTGCGCCGAAGCGACTCAGGTGCTCAAGGACTACTTCACCAAGCTGACGCCCGCCGAGGCCGCTTCGCCGCAGGGGCCCGGTCCGGTGGTGATCGGCGCCTGGACGTGCGGGAGCGGGCCGAACGATCCGGTGACGAGTTGCTCGACCGAGGACGAGCGCCAGATCGAAGCGACCCGCTCCTGAGCCTCAATTGCTCCAGACGATCGGGGTCTTGCGGTAGGCGTCTCCGGTGTTGAAGGCGGCGACCCGGCGCGGCGGTCGTGAGTGATAAAGAGCGTTCTATTGAGGGGTAAGGCAAAGGTGCCGGGACGCGGGGATTCGCTCGCGGCCGTGGGGCACCCCTGTCGCGAAAGCCACTTTCGGGACCCCAGGCGTTGCGAAAGTGGCTTTCGCGACACATCTCGACCATGGGTTTCAGCGGCGGTAATGACGGCTCCCTCTTCGCTACCGCACCCTACTCCCGACGTTGCGAAAGCCACTTTCGCAACCTGCCACCCTTTGCCTTACTCTCGGCTCTCGCGACGCCGCTTGCCAACGTCCAACCGGTACCGGACGACACCCACTATCACCAGTCCGACGAGAAAGAGACCCAGCGCGCCGCCTGCCGAAACCTTCCAGATCAACGGCGATCTCGTCCGGTAGGCGAATCCGTCACCGGCGAAGACCGTGTCACCCCGCGAGATCTCCTCACCCAGGATCTGCCCGCCTCCGGTACGACCGTCGGCGAAGCGCCATTTTCCGGAGCAGTAGGGGGTCTGGCCGTTCACCGCGGATCCCTCCGAGGTGCACCCCGAGATCTCGGTGACCGTGACATCCTCGCCGGTGCTCAATTCACCGATGTCGGAACCGAGGGAGCCCCAGACGACACCGAAGATCAGCAGAAAAGGAAGAAAGGCCGAAAGCGCCGAGGTAAGAACTCCGGGTTTCCGCGCGTTTTCCGGCACTGGAGTCCTTTCGTCGATCACCGGAGCTTCAGCAGGACTTCCCGCTCGAGTTTGCCGACGAGGAGGTACTCGGCCCGGTATCCGGGCGGGACCACGAAACAGACGAGACCCGTGGTGCCGTCGAAAGCGCCGGGAGCGCCGGCGCAGTCCTTGACCCGCTCCGGCTCACCGTGTTCGTCGGCCGACAGCTCCAGCGCCGAGTCACCGAAGCGAGACGCCTCGATCCGCAAGGTGAGGACGTGGAATCCACTCAACCACGCCTCGGCTCCCTCAGGCGGCCCGGACCGGCTGTCGAGCACACGCACGGCCGAATCCCCGGAGACGGCGGTCTGTCCACGGGCGAACACCGGTGGCGGCCCCCATAAGTCGCGACGGAGTTCCCAGAAATTCGGGACAGGGTCGGACACCTCGCCGTAGGCCGTCCCGCCGAACCCGACCGGCGTCAGCACCACTAACGCGGCGAAGGCCAGCCCAGCCAGGAACGGCAGCGACTTCCACGCGATGCCCGGTCTCGCCAGCCTGGCCAGCACGATGGCCGCGAGCACCAGGAGTACCCAGCCGAGGGACATCGCCGTGATCTTCTCCCACGGATGGTGGGCTTCCACGACGTCGGTGGCCCCGCGCACGGACAGAACCCGGTCCGTCACCGACGAAAGCCGGGCGACCACCGGATCGGCGAGGCCGAACGTGTCTCGTGTCGGCAATTCGATCGCGCGGCCGTCTTCGCCGATTGCCAGGACCTCGTAGCTGGTTCGCGGGCCGTGCTGTCCTTCGCTGGTCGTGGAGTTCCGTTCGGAGATCACCGCGCGCACGTCGTACACGCCGGCCAACCCCTCGACGGTCCACCGTCCGACGAAGGCCGCGACGGCTCCCCAGACGATCCCGAGCGCGAACACGACGATCTTCGCGATCGTGCGCTGACTGTCTTTCCGATCCGGTTCGCGGACGACCACCAACACCCCCTGTTCGGCTCGCCCAGTCTATTGGCCGCAGCCGCCGAGCGGCACGGGATTTGTACCCACCCCCTTGCGGACCGAAGTAAGAGTCGTCTAGACTCAAACTATGCTCACCAGGGAAGACGCCGTGGCGATGATCGAGAACACGGTCGACGCGGCCGCTCTGTTCGCCCGCCATCGCTACCGCGAACTGGCGGCCGTGCTCCACCCCGACCGCAACCCCGGCGACGACCGCGCCCACCGGGCCGCCGCCACCCTCAACCACCTCCACGACGAGTGGAAACGCGCCCGGCGCCAGACGATCACCACCGCGACCTCGGCGTACACCCTCACCGAGCCGCACGCGGTGGGCAGTGTCGCGACGACCTACCGGACCACCGGCCCTCATCTGGTCAAACTCGTCCGCGACCCGGCGCTCAACCCGCTGATCCACGCCGAGTGGGCGGCGTTGCGCACCCTCGACGGCTTCACCGAACGGCACCGGTGGCTGCGTCCCTACTACCCGCGGCTGCTCGACACCTCGGGTCCGGTGGCGCGGGGCGACCGCGCGTTCAGCGTCCTCGATCCGCTCGTCGACGGCTTCGTCACCCTCGCCGATATCGGGAAAGCCTTCCCTGGCGGGCTCGACGGCCGCGACTACGCCTGGATGCACCGGCGCCTGCTGCGCGCCGTGGCGGGCGCGCACCGCGCGGGTGTCGTCCATGGCCACCTCACCGCGGACAACGTGCTCGTCCATCCGGGACAGCACGGAATCGTCCTCGCAGGCTGGTCCTTCGCCGTCGAAGACGGTGTGCTCCCGCTGGCGACGGACAACTCCGTCCAGTACCCATCGGAAGTCCACAGAGGACTCCCGATGACCGCGGCGACGGACGTCCACATGCTCCACCGCATGATGCTGGAACTACTGGCACCGAACGAAACCCGCCAACGCGAGTTCGCGACGTGGTGCACCCAGGACATCCCGGCACAACGACCCGAAGCCGCCGATCTGCTCGACGAGTACGACGAACTGCTCGCCGACCTGTACGGCCCCCGCACCTTCCGACCCTTCACCATCCCCGAGACAGGAGCCTGACCATGGGACACGGACACTGGGACGACAACGCCTACGCCGCCGCGAGGACCTTCCGCGCGGCCAAGGGCGAGGACGATTTCGGCTACACCGCCGATCTCCGCTCCAAACCCGCGAAAGAGTGGAAGGTCGCGCCCGCGCTCGATCCGCTGAACGCCGTGCGGGAATGCCGGGATTCGGCCGACCACACCGATTCGACGCCGATCGCGGTGCTGTTCGACGTCACCGGCTCGATGCGCCGGGTGCCGCGGATCATGCAGGGCAAGCTCGGCAAACTGCACGGCCTGCTCAAACGCCGGGGTTACCTGGCCGATCCGCAGATGCTGTTCGGCGCGATCGGCGACGCCGACAGCGACCGGGTCCCGTTGCAGATCGGCCAGTTCGAATCGGACAACCGGATGGACGAGCAGCTGCGCACGATCTTCCTCGAAGGCGGTGGAGGCGGGCAGAAGAGCGAATCCTACGAGCTGGCCGCCTACTTCATGGCGAGGCACGTGGTCACCGACGCTTGGCAGAACCGCGGCCGCAAGGGCTATCTGTTCATCATCGGCGACGAGCTGAACAAGCCCGCGCTGGAGGCCCGCCACATCCGCCGGGTGATCGGGGACGACGTGCGGGAGGACATCGACCCGGCCTCGGTGTACCGGGAGCTGGCCCGCAAATGGAATGTCTACTTCGTGCTGCCGAACCAGTCGTCGTACTACAACGACCCGCAGATCGGCGAGCACTGGAGCGGTCTGCTCGGCCAGAACTTCCTCAAGCTCGACGATCCCGGCGCGGTATGCGAACTGATCGCGGCCACCATCGGGCTGGAGGAACGGGTCGTCGACGTCGACCGGGCGCTCGCCGACCTCGCGGACGTCGGCTCGGTCGCCGAGAGCGCGGCTGTGGGCAAGGCGCTGGCGAAACTGGGCACCAAATCGGTCGTCACCTCGGCGGTGCCCGACACCGACGGCCCGAGTGACGTGGTGCTGCGATGAGTCCGCTGGACGGCCACGTGGTGGTGGTCGGGCTCGGCTTCGGCGACGAAGGCAAGGGCGCCGTGGTCGACGCGCTGTGCGCCGCCCGGCCCACCACCGCCGTCGTCCGCTTCAACGGGGGCGCGCAGGCCGCGCACAACGTCGTCGCGGACGGGCGGCACCACACCTTCAGCCAGTTCGGGGCGGGCACGTTCGCCGGCGTGCCCACCCATCTGTCGCGGTTCGTGCTGGTCGAGCCGTTCGCGCTGGCCGCCGAAGCGCGGCGGCTCGAAGCGGTGGGCGTCCGGAATCCGCTCTCACTGCTGAGCGTGGACGGGAGCGCCCTGCTCACGACCCCGTTCCACATCCACGCGAACCGGGCCAGGGAGGAGGCCCGGGGCGCGAACCGGCACGGCTCGTGCGGGAAGGGGATCGGCGAGACCGTCTGGTACTCGCTGCTCGCGGGGGCCGCGCCGGGCGAAATGGTGGAGAACCAGGAGGTGATCGGGACGCCGGGGGAAGCGCCCACGGTCGCCGACTGCGCCAGCCCGTCGGTGTTGCGGCGCAAACTGGACGCGCTCGCGCGGTTCTACGCACCGCTCGCCACGCCACCGCACACCGTGGACGAACTGGTGGCGCTGTACCGCGATTTCGCGGACGCGGTGCGGATCACCGACGGCGGCGAGACAGGGCGGCTCGCGGACTCCGGACGGCTGGTCTTCGAGGGAGCGCAGGGGGTTCTCCTCGACCAGCACCACGGATTTCACCCGCATACGACCTGGTCGACCACCACCCCGCACAACGCCCGCGCCTTGCTGGCCGGGCGCCCGCACGCGGTACTGGGTGTCACGCGGACCTATCTAACCCGGCACGGCGCGGGGCCGCTGCCGACCGAGTCCGCCGCCGTGCTCGCCCGTTTTCCGGAGGCGCACAACGAAACCGGCGACTTCCAGGGCGCGTGGCGGGCTGGCCATCTCGACGCGGCCCTGCTGGACTACGCGATCGCGGCCTGCGACGGCGTGGACGCGTTCGCGGTGACCCACCTCGACGCGTCCGGGCTGAAGGTCGTACCCGGTGACGGCTCCCCCGCCGTCGACCTGCCGGATCCGGCGGCGTGGTTCGGTGCGCGGCTGCCGGTAGCCGTCGCCGGCTACGGCCCGGACAGGGCCGGTTACCGGGTCGTGGAGGCAAGGTCGACAATCAACGCGTGATCGAGTCGACTCCGGTGTCCGTCGACGTGCTCGTGGTGCGGTTCGACCCCGGCACACGGACCGTCCTGCTGGGAACCGCGCCGCGTGCCGCCGAGCCGTTCGAAGGCGAACTCGCCCTGCCCGGGGTGCTGCTCGGGCTCGGCGAGCGGTTGCGGGAGGCGGCGCTCCGGGCGGTGGTCACCAAACTCGGGCTGCCGCCGGACGCGCTCTCGGCGACGGGACAGCTCGCCACCTTCGACGAGCCGAACCGTGACCCCCGCGGGCCCACCCTCTCCATCGCCTTGTGGGCCACCATGAAACCCGCGCTCGACGACCCGGGGAACGTGGTGTGGGCGCCGCTGGACGAGGTCCCGCCGCTGGCTTTCGACCACGACCGGATCGTGGCGGACTGCCGCCCGATGCTGGCCGAACGGCTGTGGCGGGACGTCGCGTTCACCGCCGGGCTCCTCGGTCCGATCTTCACGACGGCGCAGGCACTGGACGCGACCGAAGCGCTGACCGGGGACCGACCCTATCCGGCCAATCTCGGCCGGACCATGGAGCGGGTCCCCGGGCTGCGGCGCACCACCGAACACGCGACCGCCCTCCCCAAGGGAGGACGGCCGCCGTCGTTGTGGCGCTGGGAGTGACGAGGTCAGATCCCGCAGGAGGACGCCGACCAGAACCGGGTGGACCGGTGTGCCACGTGCGTGTGATCGTTGTGGCCGGGGTAGCCCGGGCCGAGGATCTCACTGAACCCGTGGTTGCGGGCCTGCTTCGCCAGCCCGCAGAAGCCCTGCGAGCCCGCCCCGAGGTCGACCGCGTCGCCGTAGAGGTGACGGCTGTTGGTCGCCCCGCCGACGGCGTTGTTGCAGGCGACGCTGCGGAAACCGCCGTTGACGTCGATCGGCCGGTCGCCCATGGCGTGCCGCATCGCCTGCAGCTTCCACATCGAGACCAGCGCGTTGGCCTTCGCCGTCGCCGCTGACACGTTGCCGCCCGACCAGTCGGAGTTGCACCGGTTCAGTTCGGCGTAGGTGAAGTTGACCGGCGTGCAGTCGTCGTCCTGCAACGCGTAGAGCTTGGTGAACGTGGCCGATCCGGCGATGCCGTCCGCGCCCAGCCCGTACGCCTGCTGGAAGCGGGTGACCGCGGCCTTGGTGCCCGCGCCGAACTGGCCGTCGATGGCGAGCACACCACCGTAACCGGGATATCCGGCGACCCGGATCTGCAACTGCCGGACGTCCTCACCGGACGCGCCCTGGGACAACGTGCGCCCCCAGGAGTAACAGGCGTCGGCGACGGACACTTCGCCCGCCGTCACCGGGCCCGGATCGGCGGCCGCCGGAGTGGCGACCGCGGTACCGAGCCCGGCCACGAGGGCGAGCATCGGCAGGAGGAAACGAATGCGCATGACAGGAACACCTTTCAAGACAGGGAAGGTGAGACCCGTGACCCCCACGGGTTGTCAACGATTCACTGCACCGGATGCTAACGCGGTTCCGGTTACCGCACTGTGGGTCGTTCGACCCACACGTGCCCAGACTCGTAACTCGCGTGTTCGGAGACGTCACTCGCGTGCTTGGAGGCGGAACACACCGGCTGGGCGAGTTCCGCCCCCAAGCACGCGAGTTACGTGTTCAAGCACGCGAGTTCGGAGTTCGGGACCGGGCGGTCAGCCCTTCAGTTGCGGGAAGTCCTCCTCGCGGAACTCCCCCGCCGGCCGTTCGGCGGCGTCGTTCTCGCGTCCCCGGAGTTCGACCCGCCGGATCTTGCCGGAGATCGTCTTCGGCAGCTCGGCGAACTCCAGCCGCCGGATTCGCTTGTACGGGGCCAAATGTTCCCGGCAGAAGGCCAGGATGGACAGCGCGGTGCCGGCCGTGGGCTCGTGTCCGTTCGTGAGGACGACGTACGCCTTCGGCACCGCGAGCCGGATCGGGTCGGGCGCGGGGACGACGGCCGCTTCGGCGACCGCTTCGTGTTCCAGCAGGACACTTTCCAGTTCGAACGGGGAGATCCGGTAGTCCGAAGCCTTGAAGACGTCGTCCGTCCGGCCCACGTAGGTGATGTAGCCGCGATCGTCGATCGAGCCGACGTCTCCGGTGTGGTAGAAGCCGTTCGCGAAGGCCGCGGCGGAGCGCTCCTCGTCATCCGCGTAGCCGGCCATCAGCCCGACGGGCCGCTTCTCGAGGTCGAGGCAGATCTCGCCCTCCTGTGCCCGCTCGCCGGTGACGGGGTCCACGAGCGCCACGGTGAATCCCGGCAGCGGACGGCCCATCGAGCCCGGCACGACCTCCTGCCCCGGGGTGTTGGCGATCTGGACGCTGCTCTCCGTCTGCCCGAAACCGTCGCGAATCGTGACGCCCCAAGCTTTTTCGATTTGGTCGATCACTTCGGGATTGAGCGGTTCGCCCGCGCCGACCACCTTGCTCGGCGGCGTCTTCAGCACACTCAGATCAGCTTGGATGAGCATCCGCCACACCGTCGGCGGGGCGCAGAAACTGGTGATACCGCACCGTTCCATCTGCGCCATCAGGGAAACCGCGTCGAACCGCGCGTAATTGTAGAGAAACACCGTCGCTTCGGCGTTCCAAGGCGCGAAAACGTTGCTCCACGCGTGTTTCGCCCAGCCAGGCGAGGAGATGTTGAGGTGGACGTCGCCCGGTTCGAGGCCGATCCAGTACATTGTGGACAGATGACCGACCGGATACGAGACCTGCGTGTGCTGCACCAGTTTCGGCTTCGCGGTGGTTCCCGAGGTGAAGTACAGCAGGAGCGGGTCTTCCGCCGCCGTCGGGCCGTCGGGCGTGAAGGTGTCCGCTTCCTCGTAGGCGTCCACGAAGGACTGCCAGCCCTCGACCGGTTCCCCGACGGCGATGCGGGTGTAGTCGCCCTCGACGTTCTCGAACTTGTGCGCGTCGACGGAACGGATCACCACGTGTTTCGCGGCGCCCCGCTCGACCCGGTCGGTGAGATCCGCCGGGCCGAGCAGGGTCGAAGCCGGGATGATGACCGCGCCCAGTTTGATCGCGGCGAGGATCGTCTGCCACAGCTCACCCTGGTTGCCGAGCATCAGGATCAGCCGGTCGCCCCTGGCCACGCCGAGCGAACGCAGCCAGTTCGCGACCTGGTCGGACCGCCGCGCCATCTCCGGATAGGTCCAGCGGTTCTCGATGCCGTCCTCTTCGACGATCCACAGCGCGTAGCGGTCTTGATTGGCCGGGTCGGCCGCGACGACGTCGAACCAGTCCAGCGCCCAGTTGAACTCGGCGGGCCTGGGCCAGGTGAAGTCTCGATAGGCGGTTTCGTAGTCCTCGCGATGGGCCTGCAGATAGTCCCGTGCCTCGCGGAACGTGCGGTATGCCTCCGAAGCGCTCACGATCGTCCTCCTGGTACTGGGTGGCCGCCGGTTCTTTCTACTCTCCCTTGAACTCGGGCGCGCGGCGCTCGAGGAAGGCCTGCACGGCCTCGCCGAGGTCCTTGCTGGGCAGGAACGCCGCGTTCCAGGCCGAGACGTAGCGCAGGCCGTCCGCGACCTGGCGTTCGGTGTTGGCCGACAGGACGTTCTTGGTGCCCTGCACGACCAGCGGCGGGTTCGCGGCGATCTCCCGCGCCAGCTTGCGAGCCTCGGCGAGCAGGGTGTCCTGGTCGGCGTAGACGTCGTTGACCAGGCCGATCTTCTCCGCACGGGCGGCGTCGACGTCCTTGCCGGTGAGGGCCAGTTCGCGCAGGTGCCCCTCGCCGATGATCGGCGCGAGCCGCTGCAGGCTGCCGAGGTCGGCCACGATCGCGACCTTGACCTCGCGCACGCTGAACTTCGCGTCCGCGCTCGCCAGGCGGATGTCCGCGGCCGCGATCACGTCGACACCACCGCCGATGCACCAGCCGGAAATGGCCGCGATGACCGGTTTGCGACATTCGGCGATGGAGGAAACGCTCGCCTGAAGGGTCTTGACCTCGTCGAGGAACTTCGTCCGCGGGCCCGCGAGCGCGTCGCCGCCGAGCATTTCGCCCCAGCTGGGCATCATCGCGGGAAGGTCGAGCCCGTAGGAGAAATGCTTGCCACTGCCGGTCAGCACGACCGCCCTGACCTGCGGGTCGGCGTCCAGCGCGCGGAAGACGATCGGCAGCTCGCGCCAGAAATCGGGGCCCATCGCGTTGCCCTTGGACGGACCGAGCAGCGTCACTTCGGCGACGTGCCCGTCGATCTCCACCTTGAGCGAAACGAGATCGGGAAGACTGTCAGCTGTAGCGGTCATGAGGTCATCTTGACTCATGTGATTGACAGGGTGCCAACGGCCACTGTGCCCGGCCGCCCCTGAGATGCTTTCCTGGTACTACCGGTGAGTACCGACAATCGACGAAGGACGGTGGGACATGAGCCCGGCCAGCAGCGCCACCGCGGTCGCCGACCTGCCCGCGCCCAGCACCGCGCGCGGACGCGAACGCTCCTCCCGGCCGATCGAACTGTCGGGATCCTTCACCCATGAGGGTCACCGGCTCGCCTACACCGAGTTCGGCTCCGGCGACCGGGTCGTCGTGCTCACCCACGGCATCATGCTGACGAGGCGGATGCACGCGCCGCTCGCCCGCAAGCTGGCGCGAGCCGGGTTCCGGGCGGTGACGCTCGATCTGCTCGGTCACGGCGACTCGGACCGGCCCACCGACTCGTGGCTGTACTCGATGCCCGCGTTCGCGGAGCAGACCGTCGCGCTGCTCGACCACCTGGAGATCGACGCCGCCGTCATCGGCGGGACGTCGCTGGGCGCCAACGTCGCGCTCGAAGTGGGCGTCGCCGCGCCGGACCGCGCGCTCGGGCTGATCGTCGAGATGCCCGTGCTGGACAACGCGATCGTCGCGGGACTGATCACGTTCGCGCCGCTGCTCATGGCGGCCCGGTTCCTGCCGGTGACCGTGCAGGGGGTGGCGCTGGCGGCGAAACTCGTGCCGCACGGCAACCAGTGGGTCGACGTCGTCACCGACACGCTGTCCCAGGAGCCCGCGTCGATGGCCGCGCTCCTGCACGGCGTGTTGTTCGGCCGGATCGCGCCGCCCAAGTCCATCCGGCGGAAGATCGAGACCCCGGCCCTGGTCATCGGGCACGAACGCGATCCGATCCACCCGTTCGGCGACGCCGACACGCTGGCCGCGGACATGCCGGCGGCCGAGTTCGTCCAGGCCCGCAGCCCGGTCGAACTGCGCTTCGACCCGACCCGCCTGACCGAGGCCATCGCCGGCTTCTCGGCGCGCTGCCATGACCGCTGATCCGGCGCCGACCCGGGACACGGGCGTGGAGGAGCTGCGAACCGCACGTCTGCTCCTGAGCCGTCCC
This sequence comes from Amycolatopsis sp. lyj-108, assembly GCF_046549005.1. Taxonomy (NCBI): domain Bacteria; kingdom Bacillati; phylum Actinomycetota; class Actinomycetes; order Pseudonocardiales; family Pseudonocardiaceae; genus Amycolatopsis; species Amycolatopsis sp. lyj-108. The sequence continues at coordinate 450,361 of NZ_JAJPWQ010000004.1, forward strand.
ACCCCCGAAGACCTGGACGCGATCTTCGCCCTCCACACCGATCCGGAGGCTTGCGCGCACAACCCCTCGGACATGCTGGAGACGCGTAAAGACGCGGAACTGCTGCTACTCCGCTGGTCGCACCAGTGGAACCGGTACGGCTTCGGGTACTGGACGGTCCGGTCGCACGGGTCACCGGAGGCGCTGGGGTTCTGCGGGGTGAAGATCGTCGGCTTCCGGCGCCAGGCGGTCCTGAACCTCTTCTACCGGTTCTTCCCCTCCTCCTGGGGTGCCGGATACGCCAGTGAGGCCGCCGCCGCGGCGGTGGACTGGGTCCGCGTCCACCGGCCGGACGACCTCGTGATCGCCCGTGTCCGGCCGGAGAACGTCGCGTCGCAACGGGTGGCGCAGCGGGCCGGTCTGGTCCGGGCGGCCCACCTCGACTCGTCCGGCGACGACGGGACCGACTGGTTCTACGTCTCGAAGGATGATCACGAGGGTTGAGCCAGCCCCGCCACCGGGCCGAACACGATCACCGCGGGCGGCCGCACCCCGCTCGTGGCGGCGTCGCCGACCACCTTGTCCAAAGTGGAGCGAAGTACCCGCTGCGTGCGCATGGTGCCGTCCTCGACGATCGCCACCGGCGTGTCGCCCGGCCGCCCCGCCAGTAGCGCCTTGGCGAACAGCGGAAGCCGCTCGACGCCCATCATCAGCACGATCGTGCCGCGCATCCGCGCGAGCAGATCCCAGTCCACCAGCGACTTCTCGTCGTCCGGCGCGACGTGACCGGACACCACCACGACCTCGTGCGCGACACCGCGGTGGGTCACCGGGACATCCGCCGCGGCGGGGACGGAGAACGCGCTCGTGATGCCGGGGACCATCGTCACCGGGATACCCGCTTCGGCGCAGGCGAGGACCTCTTCGAAGCCGCGGCCGAAGAGGTAAGGGTCGCCGCCCTTGAGCCGCACGACGAACTTGCCCGCCTTGGCCCGGTCGATCAGCGTGGAGTTGATCACGTCCTGGCTGGCGGCGCGGCCGTACGGGATCTTCGCGGCGTCGACGATCTCGACGTGGGGCGCGAGTTCGTCGAGCAGTTCGCGCGGCGCCAGCCGGTCGGCGACGACGACGTCGGCCCTGGCGAGGAGACGGCGGCCGCGGACGGTGATCAGCTCCGGGTCGCCGGGGCCACCGCCCACGAGGGCGACGCCGGGCAGCTCGTCGTGGGCGTCCGGCACGCGGCCATCGGCGACGGCGCCGGCGCGGAGGCCGTCGAGGATGCTGTCCCGCACGGTGGCCGACCGCAGCGGCTCACCACCGGAAAGAACGCCGACCAGCAGGCCGCCGTGCCTGCCCGAAGCCGGGGTGACCGCGCTGCCGAGGTCTCCGTCGTCGGCGCGGACGCAGAACACCCGCGCGCGTTCGGCCTCGGCGCAGACGGCGGCGTTGACCTCGGGGTCGTTCGTGCACGCCAGCGCGTACCAGGCGTCGGCGAGGTCGCCCTCGGTGTAGCGGCGTTCATGCCAGACGATCTCCCCGGCGTCGGCCATGGCGCTCACCGACGGCGTGGTGTGCGGGGAGACCAGTTCGACCCGCGCGCCGGCGCCGATCAACCGCGGCAGGCGGCGCTGGGCGACCGTCCCGCCACCGATCATCACGACACGACGGCCGGCCAGGTCGAGGCCGGAGAGGTAATGCGGGTCATCCATGCGGGGCAGTGTAAGGATTCAGTGGCCCGGACCGCGATCCGAGTGAGAACCGCCTCAGCCCTGGAGCAGCTCGAGCAGCTCGGCGTTGCCGAACATCCTGGCCGCGTCGATCGCCGACGGCTCCCCCGCCGTCGCGTCCGCGCCACCCTTGAGGAGGGCCTTCACGACCTCGGGTTCGTTCTTGAAGACCGCGCCCGCCAGCGGGCTCTGGCCGCGGTCGTTCTCGCGGTTCGGATCGGCGCCGCGGTCGATCAGGGCGGCGACGGTGTCCGCGTGACCGTGGTAGGCGGCGAGCATGATCAGCGTGTCGCCCCGGTCGTTGGTCAGGTTCGCCGAGACGCCCGCGTCGATGTACGCGGCGAGCTCCGCGGTCGCGCCCGAACGGGCGAAGCCGAAGACCTTCGCCCACAGCTCCAGCAGTTCGGGATCGAATTCCTCGGCCTGTCCGGGGTTCTCCGTCATGGGCCCGATTCTCCCACAGCGGCCGCGGTCCGGGCGGTGTGTCGCACCGCCCGGACCGGCGGTGTCAGCGCCCCGCGTGGGGGTAGGGCAGCAACGCCATCTCGCGGGCGTTCTTGATCGCCGTGGCGACCTGCTTCTGCTGCTGCGGGGTCAGCCCGGTGACGCGGCGGGCGCGGATCTTGCCGCGGTCGGAGATGAACTTCCGCAGCAGATCGACGTCCTTCCAGTCGACCTCGGTGATCTTGTTGGCGCGCAACAGGTTCGTCTTGCGTTTGAAGGGACGCTCGCGGCTCGGCTTGCCCATCGCGCTCACCAGCTCGACTTCGTGACGCCGGGCAGTTCGCCGTTGTGCGCCATCTGCCGCATCCGGACCCGCGAGAGCCCGAATTTCCGCAGGTAGCCACGCGGGCGGCCGTCGGCGGTGTCACGATTGCGGATCCGGGTCGCGCTGGCGTCGCGCGGCATCGCCTGCAGGGCCGACACGGCCGCCGCCTTCTGCTCGGGCGAGGCGGAGGGCGAGGCGATGATGGCCTTCAGCTCGCGACGGCGTTCGACGTAGCGCGCGGCGATCACCTTGCGCTGGTCGTTCTTGGCGATCTTCGACTTCTTGGCCATCAGCGCTCCTCCTTGAACTCGACGTGCTTGCGCGCGACCGGGTCGTATTTGCGCAGCACCATGCGGTCCGGGTCGTTCCGGCGGTTCTTCTTGGTGACGTAGGTGTAGCCGGTGCCGGCGGTCGAGCGGAGCTTGATGATCGGCCGGATGTCGGTGCTCTTGGCCATCAGAGCTTCACCCCTTTCGCGCGGAGCTCGGCGACGACGGCCTCGATCCCCCGCTTGTCGATGGTCTTCATGCCCTTCACCGAGACCCGCAGCCGGACCCAGCGCCCTTCGCTCGGCACGAAGTACCGCTTGGCCTGCAGGTTCGGCTCCCAGCGCCGGGACGTGCGCCGATGCGAATGCGACACCTGCTTCCCGTAACCCGGTTTGCGGCCGGTGACCTGGCACACGGCGGACATATACCCTCCCAAGTTGATATCGGTTGTCGTTTTCATTTACTCTACACAGCCGAACCAGAACGCCCTCGACGCCCCGGAGCTTCAGTGACCGACAACCCCCGCGTGCCCCTCGTCCTGATCAGTGGCCTCGCACCGGGACCGAACGCCGACCTCGCCGAGCGGCTGCGCCTCGCCGAACCCGGCACCGCCGTCGTGCACCACGACCTGAGGCAGATTCACTCCGGAGTGGTCAAGCGGCGGATCCGGCTCGGCGACCGCGACCAGCTGACCGTCCTCGAACTCGCACACGGCTGCGTCTCGTGCACGTTGCGCGAAGACCTGCTGCCGCTGCTGCGCAAGCTGTCGCAGATGCCGCAGGTGCGGCGGATCGTGGTCCGGCTCGACGAGGCCATGGAGCCCGAGCCGGTCAGCTGGGCGCTGCACCACGTCCTCGTCGGCGAACGGCCGGTGATCGAGGACGTCGATCTCCGAGCCGTGCTGACCGTCGTCGACTGCACGGGCTGGCTGGCCGACAGCACCGGCGACGACACGCTGGCCGAACGGAACCTGCGGGCCAGCCCCGAGGACGAGCGCACCGTCGCCCAGGTCGCGCTCTCCCAGGTCGAGTTCGCCGACCTGCTGATTCTCGCCGGAGCGGCGACGGACGCCTGGTCCGCGGCGAAGGCCTCGGCCGTGCTCGACCGGGTCGCGCCGTCGATCCCGCGCGTCGAGCTGTCCACTGTGGACGGGAAGACCGTGCTCGACGCCGTCCCCTCCGGCGCCCGGCGCGGCGAGGTCACCGACATGCACGGACCGCTGCTGCGCGGCGAGCCGCCGTTGCACACCGACTGCGGGATCGGGCTGCTCACCTTCACCTCGCAGCGCCCGTTCCACCCGGAGCGCCTCCACGACGCGATCGACGTCCTGCTCGACGGCGTCGTCCGCACCCGGGGACGGCTCTGGGTGGCGAGCCAGCCGGACATGGCGCTGTGGATCGAGTCCGCGGGCGGCGGTCTCGGTGTCGGGCACGCCGGGGCGTGGCTCGCCGCCCCCGGCGGACCGGACTGGGCGGACGTCTCCCCCGAGCGGCGCACCCTCGCCTCCCTGCGCTGGGACCCGCTGTTCGGCGACCGCGCGCAGGAACTGGTCGTCGTCACCGATCAGGCCACCCCCGAGGAGATCGAGTCCGCCCTGAACGGGGCGTTGCTGACCGAAGAGGAACTCGCCGCCGGGGAGCAGGAATGGCTCCGCTACCCCGATCCGTTCGGTGAGTGGCACGAAGAACCGTGTGAGGACACGGAGACCGACCCTGAGAAACACGACGTGAACGTGTCGAACCGAAAGGACGAAACGCAGTGAAACCGGGAATCCACCCCGACTACCACCCTGTGGTGTTCAAGGACCTCTCGACCGGGGACGCCTTCCTGACGCGGTCCACCGCCACCTCGGAGCAGACCATCGAGTGGAGCGACGGCAACACCTATCCGGTGGTGAACGTCGAGATCAGCTCGTGGTCGCATCCGTTCTGGACCGGCAACCAGCGGATCATGGACAGCGCGGGCCAGGTGGAGAAGTTCCACCGCCGCTACGGACGGCGCGGAGGGTCGAAGTAATGGCCGTCCCGAAGCGGAAGATGTCGCGCAGCAACACCCGGTCCCGGCGTTCGCAGTGGAAGGCGGCCGTGCCCGATCTGGTGCCGATCAAGGTGAACGGCGAGACGAAACTCGTGCCCCGCAAGCTGATGAAACACTTCCATCAAGGTGGGGAATGACGACGCCGGTCACGGTGCTGTCCGGATTCCTCGGTGCGGGCAAGACGACCGTGCTCAACCACGTCCTCGCCAACCGCGACGGGCTGCGGGTGGCGGTGATCGTCAACGACATGAGCGAGGTCAACATCGACGCCGCGCTGGTGCGGGACGGGAACAGCCTGTCCCGCACCGAGGAACGGCTCGTCGAGATGACCAACGGGTGCATCTGCTGCACCCTGCGCGACGACCTGCTGGAAGAGGTCTCGCGGCTGTGTGAGGACGGCCGGTTCGACTACCTGCTCATCGAATCGAGCGGGATCTCCGAGCCGATGCCGGTGGCGGCGACGTTCTCGTTCGCGCGTGAGGACGGCGCCACCCTGCTGGACTCCGCGCGGCTCGACACGATGGTGACCGTGGTCGACGCGGTGAACTTCGAGCGGGAGCTGGCAACGGGCGACGCGCTGACCGAACGCGGGCTGGACCAGTACGACGGGGACGAGCGGACGGTCAGCGACCTGCTGATGGACCAGATCGAATTCGCGGACGTCCTCCTGTTGAACAAGGCGGATCTGGTCCCGGCAGGCTCCCTCGACCGGCTGACGGCGGTGCTGCGGCGGCTCAACCCGGCCGCCGAGGTCGTCGTCTCGACACACGGCCGGGTCCCCCTCGACCGGCTGCTCGGCACCGGGCGCTACGACGTCGAGCGGGCGCAGGAAGCACCCGGCTGGGTGGCCGAACTCAACGGCGATCACGTTCCGGAGACGGAGGAGTACGGGATCTCGAGCGTGGTCTTCCGTGCCGAGGTCGCTTTCGATCCGGAACGGCTGTGGGACTTCGTCGGCAGGCTCGATTCCGGGGAGTTCGGGACGGTCCTGCGGTCGAAGGGGTTCTTCTCGCTGGCGTCACGACCAGGGGTGACCGGACTGTGGTCGCAGGCCGGGTCGGTCGCCCGGTTCGAACCGCAGGGTGTCGAGGACGCGCCGCGGCAGGAGCTCGTGTTCATCGGGGTGGGGCTGGAGGAGGACGCCCTGCTGGACTCGCTCCGGTCCTGCCTGTCCGTCGGTGCGGCCGGAGCGGATCCGTTTCCGGAGTGGGAAGCGGTGCACGTCCACTGAGATAGCCGGTTCAAGTGTCCACTCGGGATATTTCGCGGCACGCGAGTCACGCCTTACCGAAGTACATGAAGGCCCCCTTCCTTGCGCTAGACGCAAGGAAGGGGGCCTTCATGTACTTCGCGACCGGCCGCCGAGATCACAACCGTCCCACTGTCACCAGAGATCACAGCTGGGGGTAGCGAAAGCCTCCTTCACTACCGTCAGAGTAGGCAAGGAGGCCCTCGCTACCAGGAGAACGCGTACGCAGGAGCGATACCGGCCCCACGCCACGACACGGTCGGGGATGGACAACACGCGTGTGCGCGTGGACGACTCGCGACAGAGGCGGGCACGGCCCACCCGCGGACGGCACGCTCAGTGGTCGTCGTAGTGGTCCCCGTGCGCGGCGTGCCGGTGGCCGTCGTGCAGGTAGTCGACGTGGTCGCCGTGGGGCACCGCGACGTGGCCACAGCCCTCACCGTGAGCGTGGTCGTGACCCTGGTGCGGGATGTGGTCGCCGGTCTCGCACTCGTCGAAATGCCCGTCGTGAGCACGGTGCAGGTGACCGTCGTGCACGTAGTCGACGTGGTCGCCGTGCGGTACGGCGACGTGGCCACAACCCTCACCGTGTGCGTGCGTATGGCCGGCGTGTTCGGTGTGGGCGGCGGTCATGATCGGGTCCTTCCTGATCGAAAATGCCTGGTCAGGCGGACCGTAGCACCGGTCTACCGGCCCAGCAGCGCTCTCACCCGACCGAGTGTCCGCACCTGGTCGGCCCAGCGCGGGCCCGCCAGTCCGACGACGACGTGGGCCACTCCCGCCTCACGGTATGCCGACAGCCGTTCGGCGACGGCCTCGGCGGAACCGGTCAGCGGCAGGGAGATCGCCTGGTCGAGCGGCATCCCGTAGGCGTCGCCGATCCCCTTCGCCAGGTCCTCCACCGGCGGCAGGTCGGCGCCACCGCCCAGCGCGCCGGTGGCGCCGACCGCGATCACCGGATCCGCGACGCCGAGATCGATCGGCCGTCGCCGTCCGGCGGCGACGGCTTCCGGCGACAGGAGGGAGGGGAACCACCCGGTGCCGTGTTCGGCGACCCGCTGGAGCACGAGCCTGCCCCGGTTGCCGACCCAGATCGGCGGGACCGCCGCCGGCGGCGCCAATTCGACGACGGCGTCGCCGATCCGCACCTCTTTGCCTGCCAGCAGCTCCGGCAGCAGGCGGAGTGCCTGGTCGGTGCGCGGGCCGCGGTCGGCGAACGGCATCCCGGCCGCCGCGAACTGGGCCTCTCCCCCGCCAGAGCCGATGCCGAGGATGAGCCGTTCACCCGACACCTGCTGCAGCGAGGCGATCTGTTTGGCCGCCCACGCCAACGGCCGCATCGCCGGGACGAACACACTCAGCCCGATCCGGATCCGGGTCGTGACCGCGGCGGCGACCGCCAGCCCGACCGTGCCGTCCAGCGAAGGACGTCCGGTCATCAGGTGATCGCCGAGGAACACACTGTCGAGGCCCGCGTCCTCGGCCTGCCGGGCGGAGACACGGAGATCGTCGGCCGGGAGGATCACACCCAGTTTCATGAGCCCATCGTGCGACCTCCACTTGACTGGAGGTCAAGTGCTCTTCACGGTCAGGCGATGTGGCGGCGGTGCCCGGCCCAGAACGGCTCGCGGAGCGCCCGCTTGTCGACCTTGCCGATCGCCGTCAGCGGCAGCGCGTCGGTGAAGTCCACATCGGACGGTACGAAATGCTCCCGCCCGAAGAACTCCCTGGCGTGTGCCCGGACTTCTTCGGCCGACAGCGCTTCTGAAGCGACCGGCACCACCACGGCGTGGACCCGCTCGCCCTCGCCTCCGTCGCCCGGCACACCGAACACGGCCACGGAACGGATCAGTGGATGCCGCGCGAGCACGTTCTCGACCACGGTCGAGTACACCTTGGTGCCGTGCTCGCCGGTGATGATGACGTCGTTCGCCCGGTCCAGCAGGTAGAGGTATCCCTCGTCGTCGAACCGCCCGAGGTCACCGGTCCGCAGCCAGCCGTCCCCGATCGGCGCCGACCCGTGGTAGCCGACCATCATGGACAGTCCACGCACCAGGACCTCGCCGTCGTCGATCCTGGCCTCCATACCCGGCACGATCCGGCCCACGGACTCGAGCCGCTCCGGCCGCCCGCCGAGTTCCGCCGCGGAGATGCTCGCGATCATCGGCGCCTCGGTGAGCCCGTATCCCTGTCCGACGACGGGCCCGAACACCTCGAGAGCCTGAGCCAGCCGTCTCGGCGGAAGAGGGGCGGCACCCAGCGAAAGCTGCCGCACACTGCTGACGTCGGTCGACGTCATGGCCGGATGGTCGAGCACCGCGGCCAGGCGCGCGGGTGTGAGGGACAACGTGGTGATCCGGTGTTCCGCGATCGCGTCCAGCACCGTGCCCGCGTCGAAACCTCGCAGCAGCACGACACTTTCCCGCCGCAGGATCGCGCAGAGCACGGTGGCGTTGCCGGTCATATGCGTCATCGGCGCGATCAGCAGCGTACGTCCCGGCCCCGCCGGATCCGGCGCGAAGATATGGGCCATCCCGTCGTAGATCCCGCTGTGCCGGATGAGTTTCGGCGCCCCGGTGGTACCTCCGGTGGGAAAGATGGCGGTGACCGACTCCGGCAGCTCCGCCGGATCGGTACCGTCGCGGTCCACCAGGTCGTCGAGCGTGGTCACCCGCGCGTCACCGGCGGGCCAGTCCGACGGCTGCTCGGTCACCAGGGTCGTGACCCCGGCCGCCTCGACCGCGGCGAGGCGATCCGGCGAACTCGCCGACGCCGCGACGAGTAGCACCGTCGAACCCCGCAGCTGTGCGGCGATCTGCAGGAGGACGGTCTCCGGCCGGTTGCCGGCGTCGATGGCGACGACCCCGCGCTCCGGAAGGCCCGCGTACATCCGGCGTAGCAGGTCGAGCGCCTGCCCGTAGCCGGTCTCCACGCCGTCCTGGACGAACAGCACCTCATCGCCCCCGGAACGCAGCGCGTCCAGCACCCGGGTCAAGAACAGACTCTCCACCGGCCGGACCCTAACCCAGGGTCAAGACCCCGAGCAGCAGCCACCGGCGGGAGCGGCACCCTCGTAAGCGTCGTGCCAGTTCCACCACTCGTACGGCGGCGTCTGCGGATAGCCCTCCGGCGAGTCCTCCCACTCCTCCTGCCGCCCCAGCGCAGTGAGGTCGAGGTAGCTCCACGTGCCACCCATCGCTTCGTCGCCGCGGGCGTCGACGAAGTACGTGCGGAACACCTGGTCACCTTCGCGGATGAAGGCGTTCGTGCCGTGCCATTCGCCGACCCCGAAGTCGACGTCGAAGTCGCTGGTGATCGTGTACCACGGCATCGTCCAGCCCATCCGCGCCTTCAGCCGCGTGATGTCCGGCTGCGTGCCCCGCGAGGCGAAGGCCAAGGTGGTGTCGCGGGCGTTCAGATGCGCGACGTGCGCGACCTGATCGGCGATCAGTGAGCAGCCTTTGCAGGCGTGGTCGGGAAAACCCTCCACCCCGGGATCGAAGAAGGCCCGGTAGACGATCAGCTGGCGACGTCCTTCGAACAGGTCGAGCAGGTTCACCGTCCCTGACGGACCGTCGAACTCGTACGGCTTCTCGATCGCGACCCACGGCATGCGCCGCCGCTCGGCCGCCAGTGCGTCACGGGCGCGGGTCAGCTCCTTTTCCTTCACCAGCAGGCGAAGCCGCGCCTCTTCCCATTCCGCCTGCGAGACGATGTTCATCCCGCCAGCTCCGCGGGCAGGACGCTTCGCCGGTTCGGCTGCCCCTCGCCGGTCGTGATCAGCTCACGCAGGCTGGTGCCGACGTAGAAGGTCCATGCCTTGTGGCAGACGTCGAAGCATTCGTAGTCCGGGACCAGCCCGTGGTGGGTGAAGCGCGCTTCGGTCTTGCCGTCCTTCTCGGCGATCTCGAACGTGATCGTGGTGCCGACCCACTCCGTCTCGTCGCGGGTGAAGTCGAAGTGGTTCTCGAGGACCAGCCAGGACACCTTGCGGCCCGGTACGGACTCCGTGATCCGCATCCGGCAGCGGTGGAGCTCCTCGTAGTGGTACTCGAACTCGTCGCCGGCGTGCACGACCTCCTCCGACCACCACCCGCGGACGTCGTTGAAGGCGTCGAAGACCTGGTGCGGCGTCTGGTCCACGGTGAAACTCGTCGTAAAGCTCATGATGTTCCCTCCAATTGGTCTTTGAGTGCCGCGAGCGGCCCGTCCCAATCGCGGGCGAGCGCGGCGAGGAATTGCTGGGCGACCTGCATCGGCGCCGAATGCAGCCGATAGCGGACGCGGCGCCGCTCCCCCTGCTCCGGGATCACCAGCCCGGCATCGGTGAGCAGTGCGAGGTGCTTGGCGATGGCCTGCCGCGTGATCGGCAGCCGGTCGGCGAGGTCGGTCGCCGTGGCCGGGCCGCCCGAGGCGAGGACGGCGAGAATGCTCCGCCTGCTCGGGTCGGCCAGTGCGACGAAGACCTGTTCGGCGATCGCTTCGGTGTCAGGCGGCATCGAGGTATTCGATCAGTTCACCCAGTTCGGCCGCCCACCCCTTCGTGTTCCCTTCGAACGCGACACGGTGAGCGTCGTCCGGCAGCTGGGAAAAGCCGGACTCGACGACGGTGAGCCGCGTACCGGCACCGGCCGGTTCGAGGGTGAACTCGACGTAGGTGCGGCGAGGGTCGTCGTCGGGGAGACCGTAGATGTTCCAGGTGAAGCCGAAGACCTCCGGCTCTTCGACGCGCTCGACGCGCATCTCCGCTTTGTGCCCCTCGTCCCATTTCATCTCGGCCTCACCACCGGGCCGCAGATCGATGCTCGCCTGGTTCCCGAACCAGGTGCCCAGCCCCTCGGCCGTGGTCAGCGCGGCCCAGACCTTCGCGGGCGGATGGGCGATTTCGACGGTGCGTTCGATCCGGTCGGGGAATCCCACGACGGCCTCCTCAAGTAGCAATCAATCGGTTGCTATAACTTTGTATAGCAACCGACCGATTGCGTCAAGGGCGGATCAGGAAGCCGTGTACAGCGCGCCGAGGAACTCCAGCAGCAGCCGCGCGCGTAACGGCCCGGGCGCGGTGGCCAGCAAGGCGTTGATCTCCGCCATCCGGGTGGGCAGGCCCGCGTCGCCGCCGAGACCCGCGGCCGCCAGCAGCCCGGCGAACTGTTCCGGCGTCAACGTCGCGGGGTCCAGCGCGGCGACGAACTCGGCCACCCGCGGGTCGACGACGACCGGCCCGGCCTCGCGGGCGGCCACGACCGCGGCGCCCAGGTCGGCCAGGAAGTCCTTCTCGCTCCCCCGGTTCGCGGCCGTCACGGTCAGGTGCAGGTTCGCGGGCGACGACTCGTGGGCGAACTGCGGCTGGACGTACCAGCCGCGCTCCCGCATCTCGTCCGCGACGGTGAACAGGTCGAATCCGGCGCCGTCCGCCATGGTGAACGCGAGCAGGGTCGACACCGGATCTCCGAGGACACGCAATCCATCGAGCGCCTCGATCCCGGTGCGGATCTCCACGGCCGCGTCGCGTGCCGCCGAAGCCAGCTTCGCGTAACCCTCGTCGCCGACGTGGCGCACGACCGCCCACGCCGCGGCCAGCGGACCACCGGACCGTGTGCTCTGCAGCGTGGTGTTCAGCATCGTGTAGCCGGGCCAGTCGGCGCTGGCGAAGTACTGCGTCCGGCGAAGTCCGGCGTTGGCGTGCAAGAGAACCGACACGCCTTTCGGGCAGTAGGCGTATTTGTGCAGGTCCACCGAGACACTGGTGACGCCGGGGACGTCGAAGCCGAACGGGCCGAGCTCCAGGTACGGCAGCACCCAGCCGCCGATGCAGGCGTCGACATGGAACCGGACGCCGTCGAGCAGTGCGGCGATCTCCGGGATCGGGTCCAGGACGCCGTGGGCGTACGACGGAGCGCTCGCGACGACGAGGACTGTGCTGTCGTCGGCGGCGGCGGCCATCGCTTCGGGAACGGCGCGGAAGGTCACCGGGTCGACCGGCACCGAAAGCACGCGGACACCGAAGAAATGCGCCGCCTTGTGAAACGCGGCATGCGCGGTCGTGGGCAGCACGATGCTCGGCGAAGACACGTCCGGACGCGCGTCGCGGGCGGCCAGGACCGCGAGCATGCACGACTCCGTGCCGCCCGAGGTCACCGAGCCGACCGTCTCCGCCGTACCGCCCAGCAGACGCGCGGCGGAGCCGACGAGATCGTTCTCCATCCGCAGCAGGCTGGGGAAAGCGGTCGGGTCCAGCCCGTTGGCCGACGAGGCCAGCGCGTGCGCCGCCGCGCCGAGTTCGTCCACTTCGGACAGACCGCTGTCGTAGACATACGCGAGCGTCCGGCCTCCGTGCGTCGGCAGGTCGCCCGCGCGCAGTTCCCGAAGCTCCTTCAGGACGTCTTCGGCGGTCACGACCGGCGCTCCAGCACCGACCTGCGCAGCAGCGGGATGCCCAGCACGATCAGCACGGCCGGGAGGATCGACGCGCCGAGCAGGATCGCCGTGAGCGCGCTGTCCGGCTGCGCGGCCTTGGCGTCGAGGCTGGACTGGTATCCGCCGAACTGCAGCACGAGCCCCCACAGGCCCGGTCCGAGCGCGAGCCCCAGCGTCTCCGACGCCGTCCAGACTCCGGCCGCGACCCCGGCTCTGGTCTCGCCGGTCCGCTCCTCCTCGTCGCTGATCAGATCCGGCAGGATCGCCAGCGGGAACACCGAAATCCCCGCGTAGCCGACACCGCAGAAGGCGACGAACACCATCGTGACGGCGAACGGGAACACCTCGGCGCCGAGGAGCCCGAGCAGGCCGATGCCGAACGCGGCGGTGGCGATCCGGAACCCGGCCAGCTTCCCGAGGCTCGCCCCGAGCCGCGGCCACAGCGGCATGGTGAGCAGCGCCGGGCCGACGAAACCGACGAACAGGACCGTCGCATAGCCCGAGCTGCCGAGGATCCGCTCCGCGAAGTACGGGATCGCGGCCAGTACCGTGCCGATGCCGAGCGCCTGGATGAAGTACACCCCGAGCAGCCAGCGGAACGGCCGCCACTGCGCGAGCGTCCGGAGCAGTTCACGGGGGCTCACCGTGTTCGGCCGCAGCGCGCCGACGGGGGCGCCCTTCAGCCCGAAGTACACGCCGAGTGTCGCGAGCAGGATGACCACGGCGATGAACAAGCCCATCACGCGGTAGCCGGCGACACCGCCGATGAGCTCGGTGATCGCGGGCGCGCCACCGCCGGAGACCAGGATGGCGACCGCGAGGAAGCCGATCCGGACGCTGGTCAGCTTCGTGCGCTCTTCGGCCGAGTCCGTCAGCTCGGCGGGCAGCGCGTTGAACGGCACCTGGAAGAACGCGTACGCGGTGGCGCACAACAGGAACACGACGATCACGTAGATCGCGTCGGGTACCGGGCCACCGAGGCCCGGGTGCGCGAACAGGGCCGCGAAGAGAATCGAGACGCCGATGCCGCCGTAGAGCAGGAACCGGCGCCGGCTGCCGGTGCGGACCATGTCCGCGTCCGACAGCCTTCCCGCGATCGGGTTGAAGAGAACGTCCCACGCCTTGGGAACGAACACGATCAGACCGGCCACGCCCGCCGCGACGCCCATCGTGTCGGTGAGGTACTTCAGGAGGAGCAGGCCGGGAACCGTGCCGAAGGCGCCGGTGACGAACGAGCCGAGCGAGTAGCGGTACCTCGTCCGTGCTGGCAGGGCTGCCATGATCCTCCTCGAGGCGATTCTCCCGATGAAGGCCTCAGTATTGGATCTTGGCCACCACCGGGTAGTGGTCGGAGGGAATCGTGCCACCGTCGTAATGCACGAGCTGTACCGGGCCGACAGCGGCGAGTGGACGGCCGCCCGCGCGCACAGCGCCGACGTAGTCCAGCGAGTCGCGGTAGGTCGCCGGAACGGACTTCGCCGCGTTCGGGTTCGTGGCCGCGTCGAAGGTGTACGAGCCTTCGCCCGTTGTGCGGAGGATGCCGCCGAGGAAGGCTTCGCCCTGCTGGACCTGCGTCCGGCCGAGCGAATCCTTGCGCGTCTGCCCGGCCCAGTACTCGATGTTCAGGTCGCCGGCGACGACGACCGGCTCGGCCGCGGGCGCGTATTTCGTGACCAGATCCCGGATCTCGCCGAGCTGTGCCATCCGGATGTCGTGCGCCTTCGGCAGCGTCTCCGGCCCTTCGTCGGCCTGCATGTGGGTGCCCGCGATCCAGAGCGGCTTCCCGTTGACGACCAGCCGGGCGAGCGCGGCGCCCTTGTTGGACAGGTAATCGGCGGTGCCGGAGTACGAATTGCGGAAGACCAGCTGGTGCTGTTCGGTCACCGGCGCCTTGCTGAGCACGGTGACCCCGCCGTTGACCACGACGGGGGAATTCGAGCAGTTCCCGTTCACCGTGGTCCAGCCCGGCGAGGTGCCGCAGTACTGGCCGACAAGAGGGGTCTGGTGCGGCCAGACGTCCTTCAGCCGGTTCCGCAGTTCCTCCGCCTGGGCGCTGAAAGCCTCGTCCAGGACGACGACGTCGGCGTCGTTCGCGCGGATGACGTCCTCCGCCGCGCGAGCCCTGGCCTGTTTGTCCGAAGTGTTCGGGCTGGCGATCCAGGGCAGTTGCCAGATGTTGAACGCCATGACCTTCACCGAGACCGCGGCCTGCGCGGGTACGGCGGTTCCGGCGAACATCGCGGCGGCGATGGCGAGTACGGCGAGCTTCCGCACGAAAGATCCTTCCGGGGTCAGGAGACGACGAACGTCCGCGAGGTTCCGCTGAACGCGGAGATCGCCCCGTTCCAGCCGTTCTTCCAGTTGCCGAAGTGGACCACGCGATATTTGCCGATCGGGGCGTGCGCGGGGATCTTCCAGTGGACGACGGCTTTCGATTCGGCGACGAACGTCCGCGCCCAGTGGTATTTCGTGTCCCAGTCGCCGTCGTCGGCGTGCCTGATCCACTTGCCGTCGACCAGCCGCTGGATCTCCAGGAACGTGCCACCGCGCCGCAGGTCGTTCTTCGGATGCCCGGTGACGAACTCGACCGCGACCTGTTCGCCGCGCGCGTAGGTGCTCTTCGCGTCGGCCAGGACGTCGCCGAAGCCCTTGAACGCGGGCGCGCTGTCGAACACGACCCCGGGCTGGAAGTTGATCAGCTTGCCGCGCAGATCCCGCGGCGTCGGCCCGTGCGCAACCGTCGTCCCGGTCTTCATCGCGGCCGCGAGCTTGGCGAATTCCTGCTGGTATGCCGGAAGCGTGTAGCGGCCGTACAGGGTCGACGCGCCTTCGTACTGCTGCGAGTCGTACTCCTCGGGCGTGGTGACGTACTGGCTGTACGCGTTCGCGTAACCCTGGACGAGCACGTTCTCCAGCGGGACACCGAGTTCGGCGGCGACGGTCCGGCGCAGGCGCAGCCCGGCGACGATGGTCAGCTCGGCGGGCACGGCGACGAGGTGCAGCTGTCCGATCCGGACGATCTGCAGCGGCAGGACCTCCGGCGTCCACGGATACGGCTTCATCGCGCCGAACGGCACCGCGATCACCTTCGGCGCGTGCGCGTCGGCGAGCGCCTGCGGGATCGGCGCGTCGATACCGCCGAGCCAGTCGATGAACGGGTTCTTCACGCCTTCCGGCAGGGGCAGGCCGGGGCCGTCCTCACGGCTTCCCGCCAGCATCGACACGCCGATCGCGGCCGTGCAGGTGCGCTGGGGCCGCCCGTTCGGCGTGTACTTCGCATCGACGGCGACGTCGGACATGTCCACGTAGCACATCCGGTGGTCGACACCCCCGGTCACGGCTTCGGCGGCCGCGTCGAAGGCGCTCTTGGCCGCGCGGAACTGGAGGTCGCCGATGGTGCGGGTGTTCTCGAACTCGGTTTCGGGCGTGCCGGGTTCGAGGTTCAGGTTCGGGCTCATGTCGCCGGTGTTGGTCTGCGGGAACGCGGCGACGAACCGTGGGTTCCCGTCGAGATAGCGCACGCCGGCGTGGTCGTGCTCCCATTCGTAGGCGGCGTAACCCTTGTTGTCGCCGCTGATCAGGTGGTTGCCGTTGCTCATCGACGTACCGTGCGTGGCGAACCAGCTGATCGCGCCGACGTCGACCCCGTTCTGGCTGAACCGCAGCACCGTGACGGCCGGGTCGATCGCCTGCGGGAAGTGGTCCTTGTCCGCCTTCGGGTTCAGGTCGAAGGCCTTGCGCGAGCGGTTGACGCTCGCCTTGGTGAGCTCGGCGCGTCCGAGCCGGATCGTCCCGGGCGCGAGGTTCGCGTGCGCCCGGCTGATCGCCTCGAAGATCCCGTCGACGTGCGCGTCGTACACCTGCTGTTGGAAGCCGAGGATCGCCAAATCGTAAGCGGCGTAATGGGAATCCCCGCCGCACGCGGAATGGGTGTGCGTGGCGTTGAGGAGCACGTTCTGCTCGGTGTACAGGTCGCCGTACGCGGCCTGGAGCTTGCGCAGCACGCCCTGGTGGACGGACTGGAACAGCGCGCCGAGGTCGGCGGTGACGAAGGCGATCCGCTTGGCGCCGTCGTCGACGACGAAAGCCCGCGCCCGGGTGCGGAGGTGGATGCCCGCGGTCTGCTGCTGCGGCATCGAGTAGCCCATCATGCCGTTCTCGGCCGCCGGGCCGGTGACGTCGGAGAGACCGACTCCGACACGGAAACCCTGCCGCGGCGCGGCTTCGGCGCTCCGTGTGCCGAGCACACTCGCCGCGACCGGCAACGCCGCCGCGCCCGCCAGAATCCGCCTCCGGCTCACCGTCATGAGTCGCACCTCCCGGCCACGAACATGAACCGACTTCACGTTCGTGGCGGGGACGCTACGTGATGGGCCTCACTGTCGCAACCCACGAACGGCCGGGGCTGAAGGGGCCTATCCCCGCATCACACGCGCCGTCCACGCAGTCACGCGAAAGTGCCGGCTCGACCCAGCTGGTCGTCGGTGGTGAGAGGACGGTTAGGGCCCAACCCGGTCTTAGGTATCTACGTGGGTTCCGGCTGCGGTTGATCCTCAGCCCAGTACATGAAGGACCCCTTCACAGCGCCAGGCGCAAGGAAGGGGTCCTTCATGTACCTCGGGCGGGCAACGACACTGGCGCCGAGCCGGTCAAGCCTCGTGAGACCGAAAGCCGCTACCTACGAAAGGGACTCCGCGACCTTCGTGAGCGTGGCGGCATCACCCCGCAGCAGCAGCGTGGTCACCACGGTCTCCTCCCAGGCGGCGAGTTCGTCGCGGATCTTCTCCGCCGGCCCGATCAGCGAGGTGTCCTCGACGAGCGACGTCGGGATCGCGGCGGTCGCCTCGTCCTTGCGGCCTGCCAGGTACAGCTCCTGGACCTTGTCCGCGACGTCCTCGTACCCCATCCTGGCGAAGACGTCGTGGTGGAAGTTGACCGATTTCGCGCCCATGCCACCGATGTACAGCGCGAGCGACGGTTTGATCCAGCTCGCGGCCTCCTCGACGTCGTCGTGGACGAGCACCGGGACGGACGCGGCGACCTCGAAATCGTCGAAACCGTGCCGGGCACCGGGGCGCGAGAAGCCTTCCTGCAGCGCCGCCCGGTAGAAGCCGTCGCTCTTGGGTGAGAAGAACAGCGGGAGCCAGCCGTCACAGATCTCCGCCGACAGCGCCACGTTCTTCGGCCCCTCGGCCGCGAGGAAGATCGGGATCTCCTTGCGGAACGGGTGCACTGTGGACTTGAGCGGTTTACCGAGCCCGGTCCCGCCTTGCAGCGGCAACTGGAAGTGCTGCCCGTCGTGGGTCACCGGCGCCTCGCGCGCGACGACCTTCCGCACGATGTCGACGTACTCGCGGGTGCGGGCCAGCGGCTTCGGATACGGCTGCCCGTACCAGCCTTCGACCACCTGCGGCCCGGACGCGCCGAGCCCGAGCACGAACCGGCCGCCGGACAGGTGGTCCAGGGTCAGCGCGTGCATGGCCGTCGCGGTCGGGGTGCGCGCCGACATCTGGACGATGTTGGTGCCGAGCTTGATCCGGCTGGTCGACGCGCCCCACCAGGCGAGCGGGGTGAACGCGTCGGAGCCGTAGCCCTCGGCGGTCCACACGGAATCGAAGCCGAGCTCTTCGGCCCGCAAGACCGCGTCCAGCGCGCCCTCTGGCGGGCCGGAGGACCAGTAACCGAGGTGGTAACCCAGCTTCATCGAGGCTCCTAGTCAGTGTCCGTACTTGCGGGAAGTCCTGTCGTGAGTGGCGATTCGGGTTCTACCCCGAAGCGCCACTCACGACCACCTAAACGTTCGGTGAGTAGTGCTCGGGTTTGCCCCGCTCCGAAAGCGGCGGAAGGTTCCTCGCGGGAGTCTCGACCAACGGCGCGTCCGGGGCCAGTTCGCCACGCTCCCGGCGCCAGCCCGCCCTGGCACGCGGGTGGTAGCGGCGGTCTCGCGGGACCAGTTTGAACGCCGCGTTGATCAGCTTCCCGACCCGGCGATGCCGCCGCTCGTCGCGTTCGGTCCAGGTGTAGCCGAGCCGTTCGCGGATCGGCGGGTCGTACAGCCCGACCGTCAGCCAGACGAAGTTCCGCGCCACCTGCCCGCGGACGAGGTTCCAGGCGAAGTCCGGCAGCCAGGGCAGGAAATGCGGTTTGGCGATGTCCTGGATCTCGAGGACGTCGCGCGTCGCCTTGTTGTCCTCCAGGACGTCTTCGCACATGCGCTTCCAGTACAGCTGGAAGTCCTCCCACGACTCCGGCACCGGGCGCATGCTCATGCCGTACATCTCGTACCACTGGACGTGCTCGTCGAACAGCTTCCGCTTCTCGGCCTCGCCGATCCCGCCGCAGAAGTTGTCGGCGATGAGGATCGCGCTCACGAAGAACGTCGAATGCGCCCAGTAGAAGGTGTCCGGGTCGAGCGCGTGATAGCGCCGCCCGTGTTTGTCGACGCCCTTGATCCGATCGTGGTAGCCGCGCACCTCCAGCGCGGTCTGCTGGGCGCGCGGGCCGTCGTAGATCACTCCCCCGATCGGGTACAGCGAGCGGAACAGCCGTTGCCAGCGCTCCTCGAAGAACCGCGAATGCTCCTCGACGCCCGCGCCCAGCTCGGGATGCATGTTCTGCATGGATCCGGCCCAGAGCGCGATGAGCAGCCCACGCCAGTCGCCGAAGTACTTCCAGGTCAGCGAATCCGGTCCGAGCGGCCGCGGTGGTGTCATCCCCGGTCTCCTCACTGAGCTGGTTATATTGACCACAACTGTTGTCAGGTTAAAGTTGACAACGGCCGTAGTCAACAAGAGGAGCCGATCATGGCCGGCCGGAGCTGGGCAGGCACGACCCTGGACGACCGCAAGGCCACGCGACGGGAGCAACTCGTCGACGCGGGCCTCGACCTGCTCGGCACCCAAGGCAGCGCCGGGGTGAGCGTCCGCGCGGTGTGCCGCCACGCCAAGCTGACGGAGCGGTACTTCTACGAGAGCTTCACCGACCGCGAAGAACTGGTCGTCACGGTGTACGAGCACATCGGCGAGCAGGCACGGCAGGCGCTCGTCGACGCCGTCAGCGACACGGCCGAACCCGCCGAACGGGCGAAAGCCGCCGTCCGCGCCTTCGTCGAATTGATGCTCGACGATCCGCGCAAAGGCCGCGTGCTCCTGCTCGCGCCGATCACCGATCCCGCGCTGACCACACGCGGGATCGCGCTCCTCCCCTCCTTCGCCGAACTGGTCAGCGGGCAGCTGTCCCACGGTGACGCGGCCGACCGGCAGATGACGTCGATCGGGCTGGTCGGCGCGCTGAGCAACGTGTTCATCGCCTACCTCGACGGTTCGCTCAAGGTGAGCCGTGAGCGCCTGATCGACCACTGCGTCCGCCTCGTGCTCGGCGCCGACCGTCAGCCCTGACCGCGTTCGGCGACCAGCTGCAGGGCGATGTCGATGATCATGTCCTCCTGACCGCCCACGTATTTCGCGGCGCCGACGCGGTAGAGGATTTCGTGCGCCGGGACGTCGTAGCGCTCGGCGGCGCGCTCCGCGTGCAGGAGGAAACTCGAGTACACCCCGGCGAATCCCTGCACGATCGACGAGCGGTCCATCACCGGGAGCCGCGTGATGTAGGGCCTCACGACGTTTTCGGCCGCGTCCATCAGCACGTCCTTGTCGACGCCCGTGCGGATCCCGAGCCGCTCGAAGGTCGCCGCGAGGACCTCGGTCGGCGAGTTGCCCGCGCCCGCGCCGAGCGCCACGAGCGAACCGTCGATCTGCCGCGCACCCGCCCGGTAGGCGAGGACCGAGTTCGCGACGCCGAAGCTCAGGTTCTGGTGTCCGTGATAGCCGACCTGGGCCTCGTCCCCGAATTCCGCCACCAGCGCGGCGACGCGTTCACCCGCGTCCTCCAGGATCAGCGCACCGGCGGAGTCGACGACATAGACACACTGGCACCCGGCGTCGACCATGATCCGGCCCTGTTTCGCCAGCGCCTCGGGGGTGGACATATGGGACAGCATCAGGAAACCGACCGTCTCCAGCCCGAGGTCGCGCGCCGCGCCGAAATGCTGGACGGACACGTCGGCCTCGGTGCAATGGGTCGCGATCCGGACCGCGCCCGCGCCGAGGTCTGCGGCCACCCGCAGATCGCCGACCGTGCCGAGGCCGGGCAGCAGCAGCACCGCGATCTTCGCGTGCCGTGCCTCGTTGACCGCCGCGGCGATCAGCTTCCGTTCGTCCACAAGGGAAAAGCCGTAGTTGAACGTCGAGCCGCCGAGGCCGTCGCCGTGGCTGACCTCGATCAGCGAGACCCCGGCGTCGTCCAAGGCCCGGACGGTGTCGCGCACGTTCTTCTCGGTGAACTGATGCGCCATCGCGTGGCTGCCGTCGCGCAGACTCGTGTCGACCAGCCGGACCTCTCGGCTCACGTCGTCCCAGCTCATGCCGCCACCTCCTGAGTGGCCAGAAGGTCGCCGACACGGGCGGCCGCGGCCGTCATGATGTCGAGGTTCCCGGCGTACTTCGGCAGGAAGTCCCCGTTCCCCGCGACTTCGAGGAACACCGCGACCCGCGCCTGCCCGCTCCAGCCCGGCCGCGGAGGGTCGTATTGGGGATCCGCCTTGAGCGTGTAACCCGGCACGTAACCCTGGACGGTCTCGACCATGCGGTGGATGGATTCGCTCACCGCGTCGAAGTCCGCGTCCGGGTCGATCGCGCAGAACACCGTGTCACGCATGATCATCGGTGGTTCGACCGGATTGATGATGATGATCGCCTTGCCGCGGCTCGCTCCCCCGACGAGTTCGATCCCGCGCGCCGTCGTCGCGGTGAACTCGTCGATGTTCGCCCGGGTGCCCGGCCCGGCCGAACGCGACGAGACGGACGCGACGATCTCGGCGTAGGGCACCGGCGTCACCCGCGACACCGCCTGCACGATCGGGATCGTGGCCTGGCCGCCGCAGGTGATGAGGTTGACGTTCGGCACGTCCAGCCGTTCGGGCAGGCCCACGGCCGGGCAGGTGAACGGACCGACCGCGGCCGGGGTGAGGTCGATCGCGCGGATCCCGGCGGTGGCGTAGCGCGGCGCGTTGGCCAGATGCGCCTTCGCCGAAGTCGCTTCGAAGACCAGGTCCGGCAGTTCGTCGCGCGACAGCAGCCAGTCGACGCCGCCGGCGGAGGTCTCCAGCCCCAGCTCGGCGGCCTTGGCCAGCCCGTCCGAGTCCGGGTCCACGCCGACCATGTACCGCACCTCGACGTGTTCGCTGCGCCTGAGCTTCGCGAGCAGGTCGGTGCCGATGTTCCCGGGACCGACGATCGCGGCCACCGCTTTCCGTTGCGCCATGTCGGGTGACGCTCCCCGAGCGGATAGGGCACACTCAACCCATGCGTGCCGCTGGGCGGAACGACGACCCGGAACGAACCGGAGCGGACGGCCTCGTCGCCGCCCGGATCTCCGCGCTGCTGTCGGCCTTCCGTCCCGGCGACGACGCGCTCGGCGTTTCCGAACTGGCGCGGCGGACCGGACTGGCGAAGTCGACCGTCCACCGGCTCACCGGCCATCTGGTCGCGACCGGTCTGCTCGAACGCGAGGAAGCGACACTGCGACTCGGGCTGAAACTGTTCGAGATAGGCCAGCTCGCGGTGCGGCGCCGTGGACTGGTCGAGGCGGCGCGGCCGTATCTGGCCGATCTCCGCGAGGCGACCAGGAACACCGTGCACCTGGCGGTCTTGGAAGGCACCGAGGTCGTCTATCTCGACATCCTGCGGGGGCCCGACGCGCCGTCACTGCCGTCCCGGATCGGCGGCCGGTTTCCCGCGCACGCCACCGGCGTCGGCAAGGCGATCCTCGCGTTCTCCCCGGAATCCGTGGTGACACAGGTGATCGACGCCGGGTTGCCGCGCGTCAGCGTGCGGACGATCACCGCCGCCGGCCTGCTTCGCCGTCAGCTCGCCAAGATCCATGGCGAAGGAATCGCGTTCGAACGCGAGGAGTCCGGGGTCGGTGTCGTCTGCGCGGCGAGCCCGTTGCTCGACGCGCAAGGGGTGGCGGTGGCGGCGTTGTCGATCTCCGGCTGGGCGAATCGCATGCACACCAACCGGGTCGCGCCCGCGGTGCGGACCGCCGCTTTGGCGTTGTCGCGCACGCTCTGACGTCTACGCGACAAGGCCTCGCCGGACCAGTTCCGGCCGCACGCCTTCACCGAACCAGTACGCCTCCTCCAGATGCGGGTAACCGGAGAGGACGAACTCCTCGATGCCGTGCGCGTGGTACTCCTCGATGAGGTCGGCGACCTCCCTGTGACTGCCGACGAGGGCGGTGCCCGCGCCGCCGCGCACCAGACCGATCCCGGCCCACAGGTTCGGGTGGATCTCCAGACCGCGGACGCCGCCGCCGGTCTTCCCGCCGTGCAGTGCCGCCATCCGCTGCTGGCCGACTGATTCGCTGGCGGACAACTGTTTCTGCGTGTGGGCGATCCGTTCGGGATCGATCGCCTCCAGCAGTTTTCCCGCCTCCGCCCAGGCTTCCGCCGCCGTGTCACGGGAAAGGGTGTGCAGCCGGATGCCGAACCGGAGCTTCCGTCCCTGTTCCTCGGCGAGTTCACGGACCTTGGCGATCTTTTCGGCGACCTGCGCGGGCGGCTCACCCCACGTCAGGTAGACGTCGGCGTGCTTCGCCGCGACCGGAAGCGCGGCCGCGGAGGAGCCGCCGAAGTAGATCGGCGGCACCGGATCGGGTGCCGCCCGGGTGGTCGCGCCTTCGACCTTGAGATGCTCGCCCACGTAGTCGAACGGCTTGCCGCTCCACACGCCGCGCACGATCTCGAGGAACTCGCCGGTGCGCGCGTACCGCTGGTCGTGATCGTGCCAGTCACCGAAACGGCGCTGTTCGACCGCGTCGCCGCCGGTGACGACGTTGAGCAGCACGCGTCCGCGCGAGATCCGCTGGAACGTTCCGGCCATCTGCGCGGCCAGCGTCGGCGAGACCGTCCCTGGCCGGAACGCGACGAGGAACTTGAGGGTGCTCGTCTCGCGGATGAGCGCGGCCGTGGTCAGCCACGCGTCCTCGCACCAGGTCCCGGTCGGCGTCAGCACGCCTTCGAAACCGTTGGCCTCGGCGGCGCGGGCCACCTGGGCGAGGTAGTCGAGGCTCGGCTCGCGGGCGGCGGACGCCCCGGCGGCGCGGCTGGCGTGGAAGTGCTCCACGATCGTCCGGCCGTCACCGGTGGTGGGCAGGAACCAATGCAGCTTGAGCGTCACGGTTCCGAGCTTCGGCTCCCCGCACCGGACTGGTCAAACACCGAGCCCCGCGTCCCGCGATCTGGACGCCCTCCCCCGCAATTCGTCACCTACTTGCGGAGACGGGATGCGGTCAGCCGCCGAACATCAGCCGCCATTCCTCCAGCGACTTCGGTCGGTACACGAAGTTCGTGTCCTTCACCCGCGACAGGTTCGCCGACGGCTCCACCGAGTACTGATGTCCCGGATAGACGACCGGATCGCCGTCCAGCCCGGCCAGCCATTGCAGGCTCCGGTAGATCGCCTCCGCGTCACCGCCGGGGAAATCGGTCCGGCCACAGCCTTCGAGGAACAGCGTGTCGCCGGAGACGAGCCGCCCGTCGACCAGGAAGCACTGGCTGCCGGGCGTGTGTCCCGGCGTGTGCAGCAGCCGGATCGGCACCGCGCCGACCTCCAGCACGTCGTCGTGTTCGTGCGAGCGCAGATCGGTTTCCGAGACGCCGGTGATCCGGCGGACCCACTCGGCTTCGGCGGTGTTGACGTGGATCGGTACCTGGACGCGCTCCAGCAGCTCCGCGATCCCCGGTAGCGAGAAGCCCATCATCTCGCCGCCGACGTGGTCGGGGTGGTGATGCGTCGCGAGCACGCCGGTCAGCCGCATGCCGTCGGCTTCCAGCAGGTCGAGCAGATCGCCGACCGCGTACGCCGGGTCGACGATGACGGCCTCGTTCGTCTCCCGGTCACCGATCAGATAGGCGAAGTTGACCATCTGCGTCGCGACCGGGTCCCCCACCGCGAAGTCGCGGCCCGCGAGCAATTGCCGGAAGTACAGCCTGTCAGCCATGCGGACACCTTACGGCGCTACTCCCCCGTGGTTCCGTCGGCCAGCTCCCGCAGGATGTCCAGATGCCCGACGTGCCGCGCCGTTTCCTGGACGACGTGGGCGAGCACCCAGCGGACGGTGAACTCCCCCGACCGGCGCGCCCGGTCGTCCGGCGAAGCCCCGGCCAGCGACGACTCCGAAAGCGCCCACTCGGCGCGGTACGCCTCGACGACCGAACGCGGGTCGTCGTCCTCGGTCAGGTCCCAGCTCGGATCCGGTGAGCCTTCCCACAACGAAGGCAGCTCGGCGCCGCCCGCTTCGATCGAGAGCCACCAGCGCTCCACGGCGGTCAGATGTTTGAGCAGTCCCAGCGCGCTCATCCGCGGGGACGCCGTCAGCGGGGTCGCGGCCGCCTGCTCCCTGGTCAGCCCGGCGACCTTGTTCACCGCGGTGGCGCGGAGGAAGCGCAGGAAGTCCCACTGGATCCCGGCTTCGTCCTCGGCGATCCCCGCCGGCCAGGCGCGCTCCACCGGCTCGGCCGCACTCGAACCCGTGTTCGACATGCGGTCACTGTACACAAACGGCGAACTCGCGTGCTTGAAGGCGTAACTCATGAGTTACGCCTTCAAGCACGCGAGATCGCCCTTTGATCACGTGAGTTACGCGCCTGATCACGTGAGATCTCCGGGTGGACACCGCAGGACTAGGCTCGGGTTGCATGTGGTGGGGTTTGATTTGCGCGTTCTTCGCGGCCTGTGCGTACGGCGTCGCTTCGGTGATGCAGGCGATCGCCGCGAAAGCGACCTCGGGCACCGAGGACCGCGTCGATCCCCGGCTGCTCGTGCGGGTGTTGCGGCAGTGGAAGTTCGTCGCGGGTCTGGCGCTGGACGTGATCGGGTTCGTCGCCCAGCTCGCCGCCCTGCGCGTGCTGCCCTTGTTCGTGGTCCAGGCGGCGCTGGCGGGAAGCCTCGCCGTGACCGCGGTCGCGGCGAGGACGCTCGGTGTCCGATTGGGACGTCGCGAGTGGACGGCGGTCGCGGTCGTCTGCGCGGGGCTCGCGTTGCTCGGGATGTCGGCGGAGAGCGAAGGCTCGTCGGCGACCGGGCTGGGTTTCCGGCTCGTGCTGATCGGCGCGGTGGTCGTACTCGGCACGGCCGGGATGCTCGCGGGCCGCGCGCCGCGGCGGATCCGGACGCCGGCGCTGGGCCTGATCGCGGGCCTGTGCTTCGGCGTGGTCGCCCTGTCCGGCCGCGTGCTCACCAGCCTCGCCCCGCTGGATCTGCTGACCGACCCCGCCGTCTACACCTTGGCCGTGGCTGGCGCGCTGGCGATGTTGTTCTACGCCACCGCGTTGCAACGCGGCAGTGTCACCACTTCGACCGCGATGATGGTGATCGGCGAGACCGTTTTCCCTTCCCTGATCGGGGTTCTCGTCCTCGGCGACACCACGCGACCGGGGTTCGCGGCCGTGGCGGCGGTCGGGTTCGTGCTCGCGGTGTCTGCGGCGCTGGCGCTGGCCCGCTTCGGCGAGCCCGCGCCGATCGAGCCGGTCAGCGCGCAGCTCGGCTGACCCCGCGCCGGGAAACCAGGAGCCAGGCGAGGTACAGCCCGCCGATCGCCCCGGTCACCAGACCGACGGGCAGGCCGGCGAGGAACTGCTGGGTGATCAGATCGCTCGAAACCAGCAGGAGCATGCCCATCAGCGCGGCCGCGGCGAGCCCGGGTCCCGAAGACCGCGTCAGCCGCTTCGCCAGCTGAGGCGCGGCGAGCGCCAGGAACGCGATCGGACCGGCGGCGGCCGTGGCGATCGAACACAGCCCCACACTGACCGCGAGGAGCACGACCCGGCTCCGCTGCACCGGCACGCCCAGCCCCTTGGCCGAGTCGTCACCCATCTCCAGCAGGGAAAGCCTTCTGCCGTAGACCAAGGCGGGCGGGAGCAGGACGGCGATGGCGATCGCGACCGGGACGACGTGCTCCCAGCCGCGTCCGTTGAGCCCACCGACCAGCCATGCCTGGGCAGCCAGGCCGTCCTGCCAAGCGGCCCTGGTGATCAGGTACGAGTTGAACGCGATGAGCATCGCGTTCACGCCGATGCCGACGAGGATCAGCCGGAAGGTGTGCACGCCGCCTTTCAGGGCGAGCAACGCGATCAAGGCCGCGGTGACGACGCCGCCGACCAGCGCGCCCAGCGACACCTGGAGCATGCCGCCGTGCACGACGATGATCGTCAGCAACGCGCCCGCGGCGGCGCCTTCGGTGAAGCCGATGAAATCGGGGCTGCCCAAGGGGTTCCCGGACAGGCTCTGCAGGATCGCGCCACTGACCGCGAGTGCGCCGCCGACCAGCAACGCGGTCAGCAGCCGCGGCAGCCTCAGGGTGGTCACGATGAACTCGGTGCTCCGGTCGCCGAAGCCGAACAGCGTCTGGATGACCTCGCCGACGGACAGCGGGTAGTCGCCGGTGGTCATGCTGACCGCGCCGACGAAGAACACGGCGACGGCCAGCAGGGTGACGACGATCGCCGCCCGCGGGGTGACGCGCAGGGACAGTCCGCCGCCCGGGGTGCGCAGGACGCGGGTGCTCATCGGTGGGCGCTCCTTGATCGCGGTCACAGGCGGGCCAGCTTCCTGCGGCGGCAGAGCGCGATGAACACCGGCGCGCCGAGGAACGCGACGACGATGCCCGCCTGCAGTTCCTCCGGCGGATTCAGCACGCGGCCGACCACGTCGGCGCCGATCAGCGCGATCGGCGCCAGCAGCATCGAGTACGGCAGGACCCAGCGCTGGTCCGGGCCGACCAGCATGCGCGCGGCGTGCGGCACGGCGAGCCCGAGGAACAGGACCGGCCCGACGGCCGCGGTTCCCGCGCCGCAGAGCAGGGTCACCACGATCGCGCCCAGCACGCGGGTGCGGCCGATGTGGGCGCCGAGCGCCTTCCCGGTCTGGTCGCCGAGCGCGAGGATGTTGAGCGGCCGGGCGAGCAGCAGCGCGATGACCGCACCGACCGCCACGAACGGCGAGATCTGCCAGAACACGTCCCATTTGCGGCCGCTGAGCGAACCGACGTTCCAGAAGCGGAACTGGTTGAACGTCTCGGGCATCAGCAGCAGGATCCCGACGATGTAGGCCTGGAGCACCGCCATGACGGCGGACCCGGCGAGCACGAGCCGGTCCGGGGTGGCGCTGCGGCCCGCCGAGCCGAGGACGTACACCACGACCGACGCGATCGCCGCCCCGGCGAAGGCGAACCAGATGTAGCCGAGCACGCCGGTGACCCCGACGAACGCGATCCCCGACACGACCGCGGCCGACGCGCCGGTGTTGACGCCGAGCAGGCCGGGGTCGGCGAGCGGATTCCGGGTGAGCGCCTGCATCACCGCGCCCGCCAGGCCGAGCGCCACGCCGACGACCACGCCCAGCAGGGTCCGCGGGATGCGGAGGTCGTGGATGATCACCGCTTCGGTCGAGCCGTCGTTATGCCACAGCACCGACCAGGTGGAGGTGAACGGGATGCTCTTCGACCCCACCCAGATACTGAGCAGGAACACGAGCGCCAGCAAGGCGAGCCCGACCACCAGACCGCCCGCGCGGAACGTCCGTGCCGCCGCGCTGGGCGGGGACGCCGCGGCGGGCGCGCGTTCGGTGACGACCACGGAGCCTCCCTTCGAGTGAGGCGAGGCTAACCGAACGCCGGAGTTCACCTCAACGAGCTACCTACTTAGACTAGCCTTACCTACCCCCGACCCACGGAGGCGCCGGTGTCCGCAACGGCCACCACCAGCCGGAGCGTCCTGCGCCAGGCCATCTCCGGGCAGCGACGTCGAGTCACGCTCGCTTCCGTGCTCGCCGCCGGACATCAGGGCGGTGAAGCACTCGTCCCGGTGATCATCGGGGTGGTGATCGACCAGGCGGTCGCCGGCGGTTCCGTGGGCACGCTCGTGTTCTGGCTCGCCGTGCTCGGCGTGGTCTTCGCGGGACTGTCCTACAGCTACCGGTTCGCCGCGAGAGCGGCCGAAGGCGCCTCGCTGCGGGCGGCGCACGATCTCCGCATCGCGATCAGCCGCCGCGTCCTGCATCCCGGTGGTGGCGCCGAAAACGGCAAGCTGGCGGGTGAACTGGTCAACATCGGCACCAGCGACGCGCAGCGGGTCGGCGTGGTGAACGCGGCGCTGCCGTTCGGGATCGCCGCGCTCGCCGGGGTGCTGGTCAGCGCCGTCGCCCTGCTGCGCATCTCGCTTCCGCTGGGTCTCCTCGTGCTACTGGGCACGCCGCCGCTGCTGTACCTCGCGCATCTCATCGGCAAGCCGCTGGAACGCCGCAGCGAGGCCGAACAGGAGCGGTCCGCGCACGCTTCGGGGGTCGCCACGGATCTGGTCTCCGGTCTGCGGGTGCTCAAGGGCATCGGCGCCGAACCCGCCGCCGTCGCGCGTTATCGGGACACCAGCCAGAACTCGCTCAAGGCCACCTTGCGCGCCGCGAGGGCGAAGGCCTGGCACGACGGCGCGGTGCTGGCGCTGACCGGCGTCTTCATCGCGGTCGTCGCGCTCGTCGGCGGGCATCTCGCCTCGTCGGGATCGATCAGCGTCGGCGACCTCGTCGCCGCGGTGGGGCTGGCCCAGTTCCTGCTCACCCCGTTCCTGATCTTCTCGTGGGTCAACGGCGAACTGGCGCAGGGCCGCGCGTCGGCGTCCCGGGTCGCCGACCTGCTGACCACGCCGGTGGCGGTCGAACCGGGTGACGGCGAACTCCCCGCCCCCGCCGGCGGGAACGTCAAGTTCACCCAGGTGTCGTACCGCAGCCTTCGCGGGGTCGACCTCGACATCCCGGCCGGGCAGCTGATCGGCGTCGTCGCCGCCGATCCGGCCGCCGCGACCGATCTTCTCGACTGCCTCGGCCGCGCGGGCGATCCCGCCGAGGGCCAGGTCCACGTCGACGGCGTCGATCTGTCCACTGTGGACCCTTACCGGGTGCGGGAGATCGTCCTGGTCGCCGCGCACGACGCGGACCTGTTCGAAGGAACCCTGGCGGAGAACGTGCACGCCGGTGGCCGCGACTCCGGCGACGCGCTGGCCGCGTCGGCCGCGGACGAGGTCGCGGCGGCGCTGCCGGACGGCACCGCGACCGCGGTCACCGAACGCGGGCGTTCCCTCTCCGGCGGGCAGCGGCAACGGGTCGCGCTCGCCCGCGCACTCGCCGCGGACGCGCCGGTGCTCGTCGTCCACGACCCGACGACGGCGGTGGACACGGTGACCGAGGCGAAGATCGCCACCGGGCTCGCCCGGCTACGACAAGGACGGACCACGATCCTGGTGACCACGAGCCCCGCCCTGCTCGCCGTGACGGACCGCGTCGTCGTCCTCGACGGCGGCCGGATCACCGGCGAGGGTGGCCACGCCGAACTCGCCCGCGACCGCGCCGACTACCGCGCGGCGGTGCTGTCATGACGCGCGAACTGCTCCCCACCGCCGACGGCAAGCGGATCCGCGCGGTCCTCGGCGAACTGCTCCGCACCTCGAAGGCCCGTGCCGCCGGCGCGCTGGCGATGCTCGTCTGCGCGACCGCGATCGGACTGCTCACCGCACGCCTGCTCGGCCACATCGTCGACCTGGTCATCGAGAAACGGCCCGCGACCGAACTGACCACCCCCGTGGTGGCACTGGTGCTGGTCGCCGTCGGGCAGGCGATCGCGACGGCGCTGGGTGTCTCGCTGACCGCGAAGCTCGGCGAAACACTGCTGGCGGAACTGCGCGAACGGTTCGTCGACCGGGCGCTCGGTCTCCCGCTGGAGCAGGTCGAACGCGCGGGCTCCGGCGACCTGACCGCCCGCGTCACCAACGACGTCACGGTGGTCGCGAGGGCGGTCCGTGAGGCCCTGCCCGAACTGGGCCGCTCGGTGCTCACCATCGTGCTGACCCTCGGCGCGCTCGCCGTCCTCGACTGGCGGTTCCTGCTGGCCGCGTTGCTGGCGACGCCGATCCAGCTGCACACCGTGCGCTGGTACGTCCGCAACGCCGTGCCGTTGTACGCGAAGCAGCGGATCGCGACCGGTTCGCAGCAACAGCAACTGCTCGACACGATCGGCGGCGCGAAGACCGTCCGCGCGTTCCGGCTCGCCGACGCCCACGTGGAGCGGGTCCGGCAGCGGTCCGAGGGCGCGATGGACCTGATGCTGCGCGGTGTCCGGCTGATGACGAAGTTCTTCGCCCGGCTCAACCTGGCCGAGTTCGTCGGCCTCTCGGCCGTGCTCGCGGCCGGTTTCCTGCTGGTGGGCGCCGACGCGGTGACCGTCGGCGCGGCGACGGCGGCGGCGTTGTACTTCCACAGCCTGTTCGGTCCGATCAACAGCGCGCTGGCGCTGGTGGACGACGCGCAAGCGGCCGCCGCGAGCCTCGCCCGGCTGGTCGGTGTCGCCGACCTGCCAGCCCCGCGCGAACCCGAGCTGCCCGCGAAACCCGTTGACGCGTCGGTGAAGGCGGCCGGGCTCTGTCATTCCTATGTGGACGGACACCCGGTGCTGCGGGACGTCGACCTCAGCCTCTCCCCCGGTGAACGGGTCGCGCTGGTCGGCGCGAGCGGAGCCGGGAAGACGACGCTGGCCAAGCTGATCGCCGGGATCCACACCCCGGACTCCGGGAAGATCGCCGTCGGCGGGGTTCCGCTCGACGAGCTCGGGCCGTCCGCCACCCGGCAGGCCGTCGCGCTGATCAGCCAGGAGGTGCACGTCTTCGCCGGTTCGCTGGCGGACGACCTCCGGCTCGCCCGTCCCGGCGCGACCGACGCGGAGTTGCTGGCCGCCTTGGAAAAAGTCGGCGCGCGCGGCTGGGCGGAGGCACTGGACGAAGGTCTCGCGACCGTCGTCGGCGAAGGCGGGCACCAGCTGACCGTCACCCAATCCCAGCAGCTGGCGCTGGCCAGGCTGGTCCTCGCGGACCCGCCGATCGCGATCCTCGACGAGGCCACCGCCGAAGCCGGGAGCGCGGGCGCGAAAACCCTCGAAGCCGCCGCGGCCGCCGCGCTGGAGGGCCGGACCGGTCTCGTCGTCGCGCACCGGCTGACGCAGGCCGCTGCGTCGGACCGCGTCGTCGTGCTCGAAGCGGGCGTGATCGTCGAAAGCGGGACACACGACGAACTCGTGGCATCCGGCGGTCAGTACGCAACGCTTTGGGCGGCATGGTCGGACAACCGTTCACGGACGTGACCCGGGACGCACCGTCACCGGTTGCAATCGAGCGGTCCGCGTCTTAGGTTAGCCAAACCTGATTCTCGATTAATCCGGCATTGCGCCGGACCGCCGATCACGAAGGACGGATGATGGCCCGAATCCCCACCCTCTCCGCCGTGCGCGGGCGCCTGAAGACCGCCGGCCTGCTGGCGTCCACCCTGGTGCTGGCCGCCTCGCTCACCGCGTGCGGAGGAGGCGGCGAGTCGGCCACCCCGGCCGCGCAGAACTCCGCCGGCTCCGCGGTGGACGCGAACGCGTTCCCGACGACGATCGAGCACAAGTACGGCAGCACCACCATCACGCAGGAGCCCAAGCGTGTCGTCACGGTCGGCCTGACCGAGCAGGACGCGCTGCTCGCCCTCGGCGTGGTCCCGGTCGGTGTCACCGACTGGCTCGGCAAGTTCCCCGGCACCATCGGCCCGTGGGCGACCGACAAGCTCGGCGGCGCCGCGCTGCCCGAGGTCCTCAAGGACGTGGACGGGCCGCAGTACGAGAAGATCGCCGCGCTGAAGCCGGATCTGATCATCGCGCTGTACTCCGGGCTCACCAAGGAGCAGTACGACAAGCTGAGCCAGATCGGCGTCCCGGTCGTCGCGCAGCCCAAGGAGTACAACGACTACGGCATCCCCTGGAACGAGGCGACAAAGAAGGTCGGCCAGGCCGTCGGGCGCGCCACCAAGGCGAACGAACTGGTCAAGGGCGTCGAAGACAAGTTCGCCCAGGTCCGCAAGGAACACCCGGAGTTCGCGGGCAAGTCGGCCCTGATGGCGTCGACCTACGAGGGCTACTTCGTCTACGGCAGCCAGGACGGTCGCTCGCACATCCTCGAATCGCTCGGTTTCAAGCTGCCCGCCGACCTCGACGCCGCCATCGGCGACAAGTTCGGCAAGAGCCTCAGCGCCGAGCGGACCGACCTGCTCGACCGCGACGCGCTCGTGTGGCTCATCGACACCCCGGCCAAGGCGCAGGAGATCCTCGGCAAGGACGCGCTCTACAGTGGTCTGAAGGTGTCGAAGGAAAAGCGTGAGGTCTTCATCGAGAATGAAGGCACCTATGGCAGCGCGGTCTCCTTCGTGACCGTGCTGAGCCTGCCGTACGTGATCGACCGGATCGTCCCGCAGCTCGCCGCCGCGGTCGACGGCGACCCGAAGACCGAGGTCAAACCGGCCAACTGAGCCGTTTCCTCTTGAGTACATGAAGGCCCCCTTCCTTGCGCCTGGCGCAAGGAAGGGGGCCTTCATGTACTTCCGGGGTCCTTCTGGGCGCGTCCTGTAAGTCTGTTCGATGGGGACGTTGAGTGTCCCTATATCCACACACCCCTCACTCGCTGTCAGGGCGATCGCTGACCGTGTGGATTTTGGTGCGTTGGATGACCGGAAATCCCCTCCGGACCAGTCCACCCGGCCCCAGTCCACAGCATCGGAGGTAGGCCTTCGTCGGCTGGAATCGCCCGTGCCGCCAGGGACCGCCTGGGCGCCGTGCCTGGCAGGAGGTGTTGCGAAAGTGGCTTTCGCAACCCAGCCGGTTACGCGTGAAGGCACCCGCCGCACCGACGCCCGATCAGTGCGGGAATCCCCAGGAGTTGTGCAGCGGAACGGTGATCTGCTTCAGCCAGGTCTTCGTGGTGAAGTCCCTGGCCTTGATGACCACCGAGCCAGGTGAGACCTCGACCTGCAGCCCTTGGTTGAACGCGCCGCCAAGGGATACTTCCCCGCCCTTGCCGTCGTCCGTCCAGCCGGTCTGCACGGCGGCTGTGTTGACGACGGTGAACCCTTCGAGATTCCCGGTGCCCGGCACCACCCGGCGGACCACCCAGTCCGACAGGTTCAGATCCCAGTGCGTGTGCCCGGAGAAGAGGAACACGTCCCGGTGGCGGCCGAGGATCGAAAGCAGCCTGTCGGGCTGGAGGTAGTCGGACCGGTAGAGCTTGTTGTGCGTACCGGAAACGGTGTTGGGCAGCGGATGATGGGTCAGCACCATCACCGGGCTGCGCCGGTTCGACCAGTACCGGAGGCGCTGTTCGAGCCAGGTGAACTGCCGGTCGCTCATCCAGACCTCGTCCCACAGTTTGGGGTCGTGGTACTTCGCGTACTGCTCGGTTCCGAGGCAGAGCACCGGAACGCCGCCGAACGACGTCTCGGAGTAGACGGTGTTGCGGCCCGCGAACCGGTAGAAGCTGCGGAAAAGCGAGTCCTCGGTCGTCCCGTTGGGCCAGGTCTCCTGCGCGAGGGTGTCGGGATCCCGCCACTTCGGGACGTAGAACTCGTGGTTGCCGATGGCCCACGCGACCTCGCGCGGATGCGGGTGCTTGTCGAAGGTCGAGCGAAGCTGGGCGTACTCGAAGTCGTAGCCGCGCGGGGTGAGGTCCCCCGCGATACCGAGTCCCGCGCTGCCGGGGTTGATCGCGTGCAGGTCGTCGAGTGCCTTGCCGAAGTCGGCGAGATCCCCCTGGATGTCGCTGAGGATGTTGAAGCGGACGACCGGCCAGTGCGGTCCCCACTTCGCTTGTCCCTGGGGTTGCGCCTCCGCCTCACCCGGCAGCATCGCTGCCCCTGCCGCCGCACCACCGGCCGCCACCATGAACGCTCTTCGATCCATAACCCGAACGTTACTCACGTTTTATGGACGAATTCGGTCGCGATTCTGAACAACGCAAGTCCGTGAAGGCCTCCTTGAGGGACTCTGGATCCCTCAAGGAGGCCTTCACGGAACGAAGCGGGTCAGGACTCCATGGCCTTGACGAGCGAAGCGGGACGGAGGTCGGTCCAGTTGGTCTCGACGTACTCGAGGCACTCCGGACGCGAGGCCGGGCCGAACTTCGTGGTCCAGCCCGCCGGGACCTCGACGAACTCGGGCCACAGGCTGTGCTGGCCCTCGTCGTTGACCAGCACGAGGTACGTGCCGTCGGGGTTCTCGAACGGGTTCGTCATTCCTTGTTCTCCTTCTGTACAGCCGGTGAATCAGCCCGGCGGGTGAGCGCGTCGAGCGCGAGGAACCAGCCCTCCGCCAGTTCCCGCACCGACTCTTCGGTCAGCACGGCCTCCGGCCATGACCAGTGTGCGGCCAGTTCGGGGCCGCCGGGGCGGTCCTCGGTCAGGACGTTGATCGTCAGCGCGTGCGAGACGGGCATCCCGTCGTCCGCGCCGAGTTCGGCGGCTTCGGCCTCCGCCGCGTACGACCAGTCGGTCGCCT
The DNA here is from genome assembly GCF_046549005.1 of Amycolatopsis sp. lyj-108. Lineage (NCBI taxonomy): Bacteria > Bacillati > Actinomycetota > Actinomycetes > Pseudonocardiales > Pseudonocardiaceae > Amycolatopsis > Amycolatopsis sp. lyj-108. Next base: position 485,263 of record NZ_JAJPWQ010000004.1, read on the forward strand.
CGGGGACGCCGATCCGGCCCAGGTAGTTGAACTCGATCTGCGGCTTCGCGAACTTGGCGAGTTCAGGACCGGTGCGCGGGTCGAGGTACCGGAGCAGGCCGTGCCCGATGCCGCCGTCCGGCAGCCCGTCGAGGTGCGCCCGGACCCGCTCGAGTGCGATACCGGCGGCGGCTCCGCCCGCGAACGCGTCGTCCAGGTCGAGGTCGCCGAGATCGAGGCATACCGGGACGACGGTGGTGAACCAGCCAACCGTCCGCGAAAGATCCGCACCACTGGCGAGTTCCTCCTCGCGGCCGTGTCCCTCGACGTCGACCAGCACCGCCTGCCCCCCGTCGCCGCGCCACCGGGTGACGGCCATGGCGAGGCCGGTGAGCAGGACGTCGTTGATGGTCGCACGGGACAGGAGCGGGGCCGTCCGCTCGGCGGGCAGGGTCAGCGACACCTTCTTCACGGTTCCCTGCACGTCCCGCGCGGGGTCGAGCGGCCGGTCCAGCGGGAGCGGATCCCCGCCGCCCAGCACGGACTTCCACCGGCCCAGTTCGCCCTCACGGTCCTGTGTGGACAGTACTTGCGACCACCGCCGGAACGACGTGTCCACTGGAGCCAGTTCGGTCGCCTGCCCGAGAGCGACCGCGTCCCACGCGGAAGCGAGATCCGGCAACAGGATCCGCCATGAGACACCGTCGACCGCCAGGTGATGGATCATCAGCAGCAACCGGCCAGGTCCCGACGATCCCGCGTCGAACCACGTCGCGCTCACCATCACGCCGGCGTCGGGGTCGAGCCTCGCGCGAGTCGGCTCCGCGTGCCGCCCGATGAGTGCGAATAGATCACCTTCGACCTCGACGCGTTCGACGCGGACGTCGACGGATTCGGTCACGCGGAGCGCCCAGCCGTCCACCGACCGGTCGAGCCGCGCGCGCAGCATGTCGTGCCGTGCGACGACGGCGCCGAGCACGGCCTTCAGCTGCTCACCGGTCATTCCGGACGGCGTCTGGAGCAACGCCGCCTGGTGATAACCGTCGATCGGCCCGCCCAGTTCGCGCAGCGCGTGCATGATCGGCGTCGGCACGATGACGTCGTCGGCCGTCAGGCTCTCGGCGACCTCGGCCAGCGCCGCGACGGTCCGGCGCGCGAACACCTCGTGCGGCGTGATCTTCAACCCGGCCGCCCGAGCCCGGCTGACCAGCCGCATCGCGACGATGCTGTCCCCGCCGAGAGCGAAGAAGTCGTCGTCGGCGCCGAGTTCCGGCACGTCGAGCACTTCCGCGAAGAGCCCGCACAACGTCTTCTCCAGCGGGGTCTCCGGCGCCCGGCCACCGGCCAGCTCCGAGTAGTCCGGCGCCGGAAGCGCCTTGCGGTCCAGTTTCCCGTTGGACAACACGGGAAGCGCGTCGAGCGCGACGAACGCCGCCGGGACCATGTACTCCGGCAACGTCTCGGCCGCGAACCGCCGCAGGTCCGCGAGATCCACAGTGGACACCACGTAGGCCACCAGCTGCTTGACCCGCGGGCGATCCTCACGCACGAGGACGACGGCCTGTGCGACGTCGTCGTGCCGTTCGAGCACGGCTTCGATTTCGCCGGGTTCCACCCGGAAGCCGCGGATCTTCGCCTGGTCGTCGGCGCGGCCGCCGAAGTCCAGCCGCCCGTCCGCGGTCCACCGGGCGAGGTCGCCGGTGCGGTACATCCGGGCGCCCGCCGGACCGAACGGATCCGCCACGAACCGCTCCGAAGTCAGCGCCGCCCGCCCGAGATAGCCCCGGGCCAGACCGGAGCCGGCGAGGTACAGCTCGCCGGTGACCCCGGGCGGCACCGGCCGCAGCGCCGCGTCCAGCACGTAGGCGCGGGTGTTCGCGACCGGACGGCCGACCAGCGGCTTCTCGCTGTCACCGATCCGCGCGACCAACGCGTCCACTGTGGACTCTGTCGGTCCGTAGAGGTTGAAGGCCTCGGTGCCGTCCAAAGTGGCCAGACGGCGCCACAGGCTCTCGGGCACCGCCTCGCCGCCGACACCGATCACGGCCAGCGGGCACCGATCGCCGTCGAGCAGTCCGGCTTCCGCCATCTGCGCGAAGAACGACGGCGTGACCTCGATGAAGTCGAAGCCGTCCCGGGTGATCATCGCGGCCAGGAGTTCCGGGTCGCGCCGGGTCTCCTCGTCGACGATGTGCACGGCGTGCCCGTCGAGCAGCCACAGCTGCGGTTGCCAGGAGGCGTCGAAGGAGAACGACCACGCGTGCCCGACCCGCAGGTGCGGTTTGCCGGTGGCCTCGACCGCGGGCCGGTGCAGCGTCGCGCGATGGCTGTGGAACAGGTTCACCACACCGCGATGCGGGACGACGACCCCCTTGGGCGTCCCCGTCGAACCCGACGTGTAGATCACGTACGCCGGATGCTCCGGACTGAGCGGCCGGACCCGATCCCGATCGGTCAGGTCGTGCTCCTGCCGGTCCTCGGTGACGAGCGCGCACAGCGCCAGCGTCTCGATCTCGGTCCGGGGCAACGACTCCAGCAGCTCGGGTTCGGTCAGGATCACCTTGGGCCGCGCGTCGGCGAGCATCGCGGCCAGCCGTTCGACGGGGTAGTCCGGGTCGAGCGGCAAGTACGCCGCTCCCGCCTTGTGGACCGCGAGGATCGCCAGCAGCACGTCCGCCGAGCGCGGCAGCGCCAAGGCGACGAAATCCTCCGGGCCGACGCCGTGGGCGACCAGTGCCCTGGCGAGCCGGTTGGCGCGTTCGTTCAACTCGCTGAAGGTCACGGCGACTTCACCGGACACCACCGCCGTCGCGCCGGGCGAACGCCGGACCTGCGCTTCGAACAGACCGGCCACAGTGGACGGTTCGACGGCGAGCGCCGTCCCGTTCCACTCGCGGACGATCAGGTCGAGGTCGGCCTCGGTCAGGATGTCGACCCTGCCGACCGGGGCGTCCACATCGGACACCATGGCGGCGAGCACCCGCTCCATCGCGGCCGGAAGTCGTTCCGGCAGGCCCGCGTCGAACAGGTCGGAGCGGTACTCGGCCGTGAGCTTCAGCCGCACGCCGGGCTCCACCGCCCAGGTGAGCGGATAGTGCGTCGAGTCCTCGTGGCGCACGATCTCCCCGCGCAGCCCGGCACCGGTTTCATCCTCGTCCGCGCCCGGGTAGCTCTCGAACACCATCAGCGTGTCGAACAGCTCCCCCAGCCCGGCGCCGCGCTGGATGTCGGCGAGCCCGAAGTGCTGGTGCGCCAGCAATGCGGACTGTTCGTCCTGGACCCGGTCGAGGAGTACGCCCAGCTTCTCGGCCGGGTCGAGCACGATCCGCACCGGGATCGTGTTGATGAACAGGCCGAGCATCCGCTCGACCCCGGCCAGTTCCGGCGGGCGCCCGGCGACCGTCGCCCCGAACACGACGTCCGATCGACCGGTCAGCCTGCCGAGCACGATGCTCCACGCCGTCTGGACCAGCGTGTTCAGCGTCAGACCGCGCGAGCGGGCCAGGCCGGCCAGCGCCTCGGTCGCCTGCTCCGGCAGTTCCAGCGACAACCGCTCCGGCGGGGCCGGGATCCGCTGCGGGTCGTGCGGGACGAGGTGCGTCGGCTCGGTGAGCCCGTCGAGGGCCTGCCGCCAAGCGGCTTCCGCCGCCTCCCGGTCCTGCTCCGCGAGCCAGCCGAGATGGTCGCGGTACTGTCGTGACGGCGCCGCGTCGGCACCGGCGTAGAGCTGGGACAGCTCGGCGAACAGTTGCGGGACCGACCAGCCGTCGAGCAGGACGTGCTGGTGGGTGAACACCAGCCGGTGCCGACCGTCCGGCAAGGCCAGGAGCAGGAACCGCAGCAGCGGCGCGGCCGCCGGATCGAAGCGGCGGCGATCATGTGCCATCTCCGCTTCGAAATCGCCCGCCGAGTCCACGAAACGCCAAGGAACGGTGACCGAACGCGCCACCAACGCGACCGGACGACCGGAGGCGAGGTAGCGGTAGCCGGTGCGCAAGACGGCGTGCCGGTCCACGAGGGACTGAGTGGCCTCGCGCAGCCGCACCGGATCGAGCGGGCCGTTGAGATCGAAGGACACCTGGACGGTGTAGACGTCGGGTCCGTCGCCGTCCATCGTCGCGTGGAAGAGCAACCCGGCCTGCAACGGCGTCAGCGGCCACACCTCGGCCGTGTCCGGCGCGACGTCGAGGATCTCGGCGCGTTCGCCCGCTTCGAGCTCCACCAAGTGCTTGCGGTTCGCCGGCGCGGGCGCGTCGAGCCGCACCGAACTGACCTCGGCCAGCGCCGCGACGGTCCGGTGCCGGAAGACGTCACGCGGGCTGAGCAGCAGCCCGGCGCTCCGCACCCGGCCGACCAGCTGCATCGCGACGATACTGTCACCGCCGAGGCGGAAGAAGTCGTCGTGGACGCCGACCTTCTCCAGCCCGAGCACACCGGCGACGAGCGACGCCAGCAGTTCTTCGCGCGGAGTGCGCGGGGCGTCGCCGGTGACCGCGACGGCGAAGTCCGGCGCGGGCAGCGCCTTGCGGTCGAGCTTCCCGTTGGGGGTCAACGGGAACTCGTCCAGCACCACGAACGCCGACGGCACCATGTACTCCGGCAGCGCGGCCTCGGCCAGCCGCCGGGTCTCTTCGACGTCAACCGTGCCGGTCAGGTAGGCGACGAGCCTGCCCTCCCGGAGGACCACTCGCGCTGAGAGCACGGACTCGATCTCGCCCAGCTCGATCCGGAACCCGCGCAGCTTGACCTGGTCGTCGGCGCGGCCGAGGTACTCGAGCGCGCCGTCGGCACGCCATCGCGCGAGGTCGCCCGTGCGGTACATACGCTCCCCCGCGGCGAACGGGTTCGCCACGAACCGCTCGGCGGTCAGCCCGGCCCGGCCGAGGTACCCGCGCGCGAGCTGCGCACCCGCGAGGTACAGCTCGCCCGCCACGCCCGGCGGAACCGGCCGGAGCCGGGCGTCCAGCACGTGGACGCGGGTGTTCCACACCGGACGTCCGATGGGGACGGTGTCGTCGACGACCTCCCACGAGGTCACGTCCACCGAAGCCTCGGTCGGCCCGTAGAGGTTGTGCAGCGGCACGCCGACTCGGGCGGCCAGTTCCGGCGGCAGCGCCTCGCCACTGCACAGGACCCGGCGAACGCCGTGCCATCCCGGTTCTTCGGCGAGGAACGCTTCCAGCATCGACGGGACGAAATGCAGGGTCGTGATCCGCTGGTCCCGGATCAGCGCTTCGAGATACGCCGGATCGCGATGACCGTCCGGTTTGGCGACCACCAACGTCGCACCGGTGATGAGCGGCCAGAAGAACTCCCACACCGACACATCGAAACTCGACGGCGTCTTCTGCAACACCCGATCATCCGCAGAGAGACCGTACTCGTCCTGCATCCACAGCAGACGGTTCACGATCCCGGAATGCGGCACCACCACACCCTTGGGACGACCCGTCGAACCCGACGTGTAGATCACGTACGCCGGAGACGACGGAACCGCCACCCGGCCCAAGTTCTCTCCGGAGTAGCCATCGAGATCAGGCAAAGTATCGAGAACCACGGCGGGTGACGCGTCTTCGAGCATGAACGCCAGCCGGTCCGCCGGATAGTCCGTGTCGAGCGGTAGATACGCCGCTCCTGCCTTGTGCACGGCGTACAGCGCGACGACCAGATCAATCGACCTCGGAAGCGACACCGCCACCACCGACTCCACACCCACACCCCGCTCGGCCAACCATCGCGCCAGCCGATTCACCCGCGCGTTGAACTCGGCGTACGAAAGCTCGGCGCCTTCGAACACCACGGCAGGAGCGTCCGGAGTCCGCGCCACCTGCGCCTCGAACAACTCCGGCAACGTCACCGGCGGAACGTCGTGCGCGGTGTCGTTCCAACGCTTGAGCAGCGTGCGTTCGTCCTCACCGAGGACGTCGAGTTCGCCGACCGGGATCGCCGGGTCGGCGGCCACCTGCTCCAGAACGGCGACCAGCCGCCGCGCGAACGACTCGGCCGTGGCGTGGTCGAACAGATCGGCGCTGTATTCGATCGCGCCCGAGATCCCGTCGCTGTTCTCCAGGAACCCGAATTCGAGGTCGAACTTCGCGACGCCCTGTGCGAAATCCTCCTGGACCGCACGAAGACCGGGCAGTTCCAGCTCCTCGCCCGATTCGGGCAGGTAGACCACCATCACCTGGAACAACGGGTGCCTGGCCAGTGAGCGTTCCGGGTTGACCGCGTCAACGAGGCGCTCGAACGGCAGGTCCTGGTGTTCGAAGGCGGCGAGGTCCGTCGCGCGCACCCGGGCGAGCAAGTCGCCGAACGCCGGGTCGCCCGACAGGTCGGTGCGCAGCACGAGCGAGTTCACGAAGAAGCCGATCAGCGGCTCCAGCCGTTCGTCGACGCGGCCGGAACTCGGCGCGCCGAGGGGGATGTCACCCCCGGCGCCGAGCCGGTGCAGCAGTGCCGCGACCGAGGCCTGTGCCAGCATGAACATGCTGACGTCGTGCCGCCGGGCGACCGCACGCAGGCGCTCGGTGAGCCCGCCGTCGATCGGGAAGGTGACGAGACCGCCGCGATGGCTCGACTCGGCCGGCCGTGGCCGGTCCGAGGGCAGAGCCAGTTCGTCGGGCAGGCCGGCCAGTGCTTCCTGCCAGAACTCAAGGTGCCCGGAAGCCGTCGAGGCGAGCAGTTCGCGCTGCCACAGCGCGTAGTCCGCGTACTGAACCGGAAGTTCCGTCCACTGTGGAGCGACTCCGGCCAGACGCGCCTCGTAGGCCGTGGCCAGGTCTGCCATCAGCGGTCCCTGTGACCACTCGTCCGTCGCCACGTGATGGATCACCAGCAGCAGGACGTGTTCCCGAGCGGACACGGTGAAGACCGTGGCCCGGATCGGGAGTTCCGCGTCGAGGACGAATCCGCGGCCGGCTTCGGCGGACAACTGCGCAGAGAGGTCACCCGCGTCCTCGAAGCGGACCTCCGGACGCGCGTCGGCCAGGATCCGCTGCGCCGCGACGCCTCCCTCCTCGGCGAACACGGTCCGCAGCGGTTCGTGCCGCTCGACGAGGTCGCCGATCGCCGCGTGCAGCGCCTCCGAGTCCAGCTCGCCGTGCAGACGCCAGGCGAGCGGGATGTTGTAGGTGGGCGTGACCCCTTCGAGCTGGTACAGGAACCACAACCGTTGCTGCGCGGGTGAAAGCGGCAAGAGTTCCGGCCGGTCCCCGGCATTCAAGGCCGGCCGGTCCGAGGGGTCGGCGAGCCGGTCCGCCAGCGCCGCGACGGTGGGGGCGTCGAAAACGTCCCGGACCGACACGGTGGCGTCAAGGGCGGCCGAGATCCGGCTGACCAGGCGCATCACCAGCAGCGAATGCCCGCCGAGTGCGAAGAACCCGTCATCGATCCCGACCCGTTCCACACCGAGCACATCGGCGAACAACGCGCACAGGGCTTCTTCCCTGGCATTCCGCGGTTCACGGCCTTCGGTGGCCGCGAACTCGGGAGCTGGGAGTGCTTTGCGGTCGAGTTTGCCGTTCGGGGTCAGCGGGATCTCGTCGAGGACGACGAACGCCGACGGCACCATGTGCTCCGGCAGCTTCGTCGCCACTGCCTCACGAAGCCCGTCCACGGAACCGACGACGTAGGCCACCAGCCGGTCTTCCCTGGCGACGACCACGGCACGCGTGACGGACCCGGACGCGGTCAGCGCCGCCTCGACCTCACCGAGTTCGACCCGGAAGCCGCGGATCTTGACCTGGTCGTCGACCCGGCCCAGGAATTCGAGGACGCCGTCGGCGGACCAGCGCGCGAGGTCCCCGGTGCGGTACATGCGCTCCCCCGGGCCACCGAACGGGTCGGCGACGAACCGGTCGGCGGTCAGCCCCGGCCTGGCCAGGTACCCGCGAGCGAGCTGCACGCCGGCGAGGTAGAGCTCACCGGGGACACCCGGCGGGACCGGGTTCAGCCGTGCGTCCAGCACATACGTCCGCGTGTTCCACACCGGACGTCCGATCGGGACGGACGGCGTCGTCTCGGCACCGGCCCGCCACGCAGTCACGTCGACGGACGCTTCGGTCGGGCCATAGAGGTTGTACAGCGGGACGTCCACGCGGGCGGCCAGTTCGGACGGCAGCGCCTCGCCACTGCAGATCACCCGGCGCAATCCCGCGCACTCCGCGGTTTCCAGGAACAGCGCGAGCATCGACGGGACGAAGTGGACGGTGGTGATCCCGGCGGTGCGGATCAGCTCCGCGAGGTACGCCGGGTCTTTGTGCCCCTCGGGTTTGGCGACCACCAGCGTGGCACCGGTGATGAGCGGCCAGAAGAACTCCCACACCGACACATCGAAACTCGACGGCGTCTTCTGCAACACCCGATCATCAGCCGCCAGACCGTACTCGTCCTGCATCCACAACAGACGGTTCACAATCCCGGAATGCGGCACCACCACACCCTTGGGGCGCCCCGTCGAACCGGACGTGTAGATCAAATACGCCGGAGACGACGGATCCACTACCCGGCCCAAGTTCTCAACGGAGTAGCCGTCCACAACGGGCAGTTCGTCGAGGACGACAGCGGGGGCCGCGTCTTCGAGCATGAACGCGACGCGGTCCGCCGGATAGTCGCGGTCGACCGGCAGGTAAGCACCACCGGCCTTGTGCACCGCGTACAAGGCGACGACCAGATCGATCGACCTCGGCAGCGAGACCGCCACCACCGACTCCGCACCCACGCCCTGCTCGACCAGCCACCAGGCCAGCCGATTCGCGCGCGCGTTGAACTCGGCGTACGAAAGCTCAGCGCCCTCGAACACCACGGCAGGAGCGTCCGGAGTCCGCACCACCTGCGCCTCGAACAACTCCGGCAGGCTCGCGACCGGGACCTCATGAGCCGTGCGGTTCCACTCGGTCACCTGCGCGAGCTCATCGCCGACGAGGACGTCGAGCGCCGCGACGGGCCGGTCCGGTTCGGCCGTGACCTGCTCCAGCAGCGACGTGAGGCGGGTGAGCAGCCGCTCGGCCGTCGACTCGTCCGCGAGGTCCTCGGCGTATTCCAGCATCAGCGTGGCGGTGCCCCCGCCGTCGACCATCGTGAAGTGCAGGTCGAACTTCGCCATGCCGGTGTCCATCTCGAACCACTCGGCGGGCAGCCCGAGCACGTCGTGCGCGTCGCTCTGCCGGTGGTAGCCCACCATCACCTGGAACAGCGGGTTGCGGCCCGGCACCCGGGGCGGGTTCAGCTCCTCGACGACGCGCTCGAACGGCAGGTCGCCGTGCGAGAACGCGGCGAGATCAGCCTCGCGCACCCTGTCGAGCAGCGCGGCGAACGTCGGCTCGCCGGACAGGTCGGTCCGCAGCACCAGCGTGTTCACGAAGAATCCGACGAGCTGCTCCAGCCGTTCGTCAGTTCGTCCCGCGATCGGGGCGCCGAGCGGGATGTTGTCCCCGGCGCCGCTCCGGTGCAGCAGCGCGGCCACCGCCGCTTGGAGCACCATGAACGGGCTCGCCCCGGCTTTCGCCGCCAGGTCTCGCACGGCGGCCGACAGCTCGCCGGACAGCCGGGACTTGACCTTCCCGCCCCGTCCGGTCGGCCGGAGCGGACGCGGGCGGTCCAGCGGCAGCGTCAGCTCGTCCGGCGCACCACCCAAGGAGTCGGCCCAGAACGCGACCTGGTCGGCGCCGCGCTGTTCGAGGAAGTCCTTCTGCCACAACGCGAAGTCGGCGTACTGCACTGGAAGGTCTGTCCACACGGGACTCTCGCCGCCGAGCCGGGCTTCATACGCCGAGCTCAGATCACTTAGGAACGGGCGGTCGGACCATTCGTCGGTCGCGCTGTGGTGCAGGACCAGCGAGATCACGTGGTCGCCTTCGCCGAGGCGCAGCACCCGCAGCCGGACCGGGATCTCCGTCGCCAGGTCGAACGGTGTCCGCGAGAGCTCGGCGATGCGGGCCGCCAACCCGGCCTCGCCGCACTCCTCCACGGCGAACGGGATCTCAGGCGCGTCAAGAACGCGCTGGTAGGGCTCCCCGTCGTGCTCGATGAACACGGTCCGCAGGACTTCGTGCCTGCCGAGGACGTCGCCCAACGCCAGCCGGAGTGAGTCGAGATCAAGGTCGCCCCGCAACCGGAAGGTCAGCGGGAAGTTGTACGCGACCGCGTTCGCTTCCATCCGGTCGACCAGCCAAAGGCTGCGCTGGGCCGCCGAAAGCGGGACGCGTTCGGGACGCTCGGCACGGACCACCGACGGCCGCGCCGGTTCACCGGCACCCGCGCGAGCGGCCAGCTCGGCCACCGTCGGCGCCTCGAACAGGTCACGGATGGCCAGTTCCGCGCCGAGTTCGGTCCTGGCGCGGCTGATCAGCCGGGTGGCGAGGAGTGAATGGCCGCCGAGGTCGAAGAAGTTGTCCTCGACGCCGACCCCGTCCAGTCCGAGGACCTCGGCGAAGAGCGCGCACAGCGTCTCTTCTTCGGCGGTCTCGGCCGGGCGGCTTTCGGCGAGCCGCACCGTCTGGTCGGCGTCCGGGAGCGCCCGCGTGTTGAGCTTGCCGTTGTCGGTCAGCGGCAGCGCGCCCAGCGTGACGAACGCGGCCGGGACCATGTAGTCCGGCAGTTCCGTCTTGAGCCGATCGCGCAGGCGTTGCACCAGTTCGCCGCCGCCACGGGCCGCGGTCGGGCTCGTGGCGTACTTGGCCAGGTTCGTGCCGACCGAGACGGGCTGATGCACACCGGTCACCAACGAGTCCGGCTGTCCCTTGTGGACGAACACCGCCTCGAAAGCTCCGTCGGCGGACCAGGTGCAGTACACCCGGAACCCGAGCCGTTCACCGAGTTCGTGCACGTCCTCCGGTTCGACACCGTCGTCGCCACGGAACAATGCGAGGACGTCGATGAGCGGAGCACCGGCGTCCAGGGCGCGTGTCGCCTCGACCTCCGAAGCCTGCCGGGCGTCCGGGATCCGGCTCACGCGCAGCGTTTCCGCACCGGCGATCCGGGCTTCCAGGGCCGAGAGGGAGCCCACCTCGTCCCAGAACAGACGTGGCGCTTGGGCGACCGAAAGGGTCGTGGCGGGTGCCTTGACCAGGACCGCGTCATAGCGGTACCGGCTCAGCTCGTTGTGCAGCCGGGCCCGTTTGATCCGGACCTGCGCGGCGACGTCCGGAAGCCGCCGCGCGAGCGCGGTGAAGTAGTCCGGGTCGATCAGCAGTTCCTTCTCCAGCGCGGCACCGCGTTCGATCGCGCGCCGCACCTGGGCGACATCGGAGGTCGCGTCAGCGCGGGTGAGCTGGATGGCGGTGTGGAAGGCGCGGGCGAGGCGCAGGTTCCGGACGTCGCCGACGAACAGCGCGCCGCCGGGCGCGAGCAGGCCGATCGCCTTCATGATGACGTCGGTCAGGTAGTCGACGCTCGGGAAGTACTGGATGACGGAGTTGATCACGATGGTGTCGAACCGGCCGCCGGGCAGGCCGTCGAACACGTGCGCCGGCTGGGCGCGCAGATTCACCTTGGCCGCCAGCTCCGGCTCCCGTTCCAGCTCGCGGTTCAGCTTCGCGATCACCGGCGCGGCGAGGTCGGTGCCCCAGTACTCCCGCGCCATCGGGGCGATCTGCCCCATCAGCAGACCGGTGCCGACACCGATCTCCAGCACCCGTTCCGGCTTCAGTTCGGCGATCCGGTCGACGGTCGCCTGCCGCCATTCCCGCATGTGCTCCAGCGGGATCGGATCGCCGTCGTAGCTGGAATCCCAGCCCGCGAAGTCCTCGGTGAACAGGGCCGTCGGGATCTCGGTGTACTCGTCCGAGTAGATCTGCTGCCATTCGCCGACCTGGTCGGCCTCCGCCTCGGCCCGCGCGTCGCCGCTCAGTTCGGCCGGGACGACGTAGCCGATGAGCCGCTGCAGGCCGGGCGCCGACGGGTCGGGCCGCGCGAGGACGGCGGCCTGCGCGACCTCGGGGTACCGGCTGAGCGCGGTCTCGATCTCGCCGAGTTCGACGCGATAGCCGCGGATCTTGACCTGGTCGTCGGTGCGGCCGAGGAAGTCGATGTTCCCGTCCGGACGGCGGCGCACCAGGTCACCGGTGCGGTACATGCGCCCGCCCCCTGGCACGAACGGGTCGGCGACGAACCGCTCGGCGGTCAGGCCGGGGCGGCCGAGATAGCCGCGGGCCAGTCCCTCACCAGCGATGTAGAGCTCGCCCGCGACCCCGTCGCGGACCGGCCGGAGCCAGGCGTCGACGATGTAGGCGCGGGTGTTCCAGATCGGTTTGCCGACGGTCGGGGCGTCGCTGTCGGTCGTGCCGCCGCCGAGCGTGTTGATCGTGTATTCGGTGGGGCCGTACAGGTTGTAGCCGTAGGTCCCGTCGGTGTCCCGCAGCCGGTTCCACACCGACTCCGACACCGCCTCGCCGCCGAGCAGCACGAGGGCGGGCCGGTGTCCTTCCAGCAGCCCTTCCTCGATCAGCAGATGGGCGTACGTCGGTGTCACGTTGACGACGTCGACCTCGTGCTCGTCGCAGTACGCCACGAGCGCCCGCGCGTCCCGCCGCAGTTCCTCGTCGCAGACGTGGACTTCGTGCCCTTCGACGAGCCACAGCAGCTCTTCCCAGGACATGTCGAAGGCGAACGAGACGGTGTGCGCGATCCGCAGCCGCCGTCCGCCCGCCGACGCGATGGCCGGGGCGAAGATGGCGCCCTGGTGGTTGAGCTGCATGTTCGTCAGGCCGCGGTACGGCGTGACGACGCCCTTGGGTTTGCCTGTGGAGCCCGACGTGTAGATGACGTACGCCGGATGCTCCATGCGGTCCGCGCGGCCTCGCGCGAACAGCGGACGTTCGGCGTCGGAGATCGGGCCGCCGCCGAACGCCCTGTCTTCGTGGTCGTCGACGAGGACCCGCGGCGTGGCGCCGGGGAGTGTCGCCGAGACGTCCTTTGTGGACACCAGGCACAGCGGCCTCGCGTCCTCCAGCATCATCGCGAGCCGGTCGGCCGGGTAGTCGAGTTCCAGCGGCAGGTACGCCGCGCCGGTGCGCAGCACGGCGAACAGCGCGACGACCATGTCGATCGACCGGGGCAGGCCGAGCGCGATCACCTGCTCCGGCGCGGCCCCCTTCGCCAGCAGCAGCCGAGCCATCCGGTTGATACGCGCGTCGAGTTCGGCGTACGTCAGTTGTTCTTCGCCGAACACCAAGGCGGTCGCGTCCGGCGTTCGTTCCGCTTGAACCGCCAGCAGGTCGGCGATCGTGTCCTCGATGACCGGGTGCTCGGCCTCGGCCCAGCTTGCTTCCAGCGCGGCACGGTCCTCAGTGGACACCGTGGCCAGCGCACCGACCGGTTTCGCCGGGTCGTCGACGATCTGCGCGACCAGCGACGTGAACCGACCCAGCACCGAGGCGGCCTCGTCCGAGTCGATGACGTCGTCCCGATAGGACAGCGTGATCCGGATTTCCTCGCCCGGCGTGACCACCAGTGTCAGCGGGTAGTGCGTGGCGTCGATGTTGAGCAGACCGGTGATGCCGTGCCGGTGGCGGAGTCCGTCGCGCCGTTCGTCACCGTCGGCGTTGCGCAGCACGAAGAGCGTGTCGAACAGGACGCGGTGCCCGGCCTCCCGCTGCAGGACACCGAGGCTCATGAACTCGTACGGGGTCAGGTCCATCCGCTCGGACTGCAAGCGCCGCACCAGGTCCAGAACCGACTCGTCCGCGTCGAGCCGCACCCGGGTCGGCACGGTGTTGAGGAACAGGCCGATGGTGTTCTCGATCTCGGGCACCGCCGCGGGCCTGCCCGCGACCGCGGCGCCGAACACGACGTCGTGCCGCCCGGTCATCGTCGAGAGGACCAGGCCCCAGGCCGCGTTGAGCACGGAGTTGACGGTCAGGCCGTACCTCCTGGCCTGCTCACGCAATCCGCGGCCCAGGTCGGCCGGGAGCACGGTGTCCAGGTTGACCGGCGTGGCCGGCACAAGGTCCCGGCCCTCCGGACCGATGACGGTCGGCTCCGCCAGCTCTGACAGCGCCTCGCGCCACGCTTCCGTGGCGGCCTCGATGTCCTGCCGGTCGAGCCAGCGCAAGAAGTCCACATAGGACCCCGCTGCCGGGAGCGTGCGATCGTCCCCGCCGAGGTCGTACAGCGCGAACAGCTGCTCGATGAAGAGCCAGGCGGACCAGCCGTCCCAGAGCAGCAGATGCCGGTTCAGCACCACCCGGTCGCGACCGTCCCCGAGCCGGACCAGTTTCAGGCGGAACAAGGGCGGGGTGCCGAGGTCGAACCGCGTCGCACGGTCCTCGGCCATCAGTTCGTCGAGCCGTTGCTGCCGCTCGTCTTCGGGCAGCGCCGACAGGTCCACTTCGGACACGGGCGGCTCGACGTCTGCCGCGACGAACTGGACGGGCCCTCGTAGTCCCTCGCTGGTGAAACCGGCGCCGAGACTCGGGATCCGGCGGAGCAGCGCGGACACCGCCGAGCGCAACCTGCCGGCGTCCAGGCGGTGATCGAAGTCGATCGCCTCCTGGATCGTGTAGATGTCGACGCGGCCGGAGTTGTAGCTGGAGTGGAAGAACAGGCCTTCCTGGAGCGGGGACAGCGGCCAGACGTCGGCGACCGGCAGCGGGCTGAACCGCTCGACGCGCGCGATCTCCTCCTGGGTCAGCGACACCAGTTCGAGGTCGGACGGCGTGAGCCCCACCGGCACGTCCGTGTCCACCGCCGCGAGCTCGCGCAAGGCGGCCACCCAGCGGTCCGCGAGCGTTCCGGCCGGGCCGGCGAACGTCGCCGTCAGCCTCGGCCCGTCTTCGGTCTCCTCGCAGGCGACCCCGATCCGCAGGAGGTGGTCACCCGCCGGGGGTACCGCCGCGTGCCCGGCGACCTGCCACTCCCCCTGCCCGGCCGGAATCCGGCCGTCGTAGCGCAGGGCGATCCGCGGCCTCGCGAGCCCGGCGAGCAGCGGACCGGTCTGGGCGTTGAGGTAACGCAGCGGGCCGTAGCCTTCGGGCGTCTTCCGGACCGTCTCCTTGACGGCCTTGAGCATCGCGAGCGGTTCGCCGGTCGCGGTGATCCGCACCGGGCGGACCGACGTCAACGCGCCGACGGCGCCCGCCGGGTCCACACGTCCGTGAAGGTCCACGAGGAGATCATCGTCGACGGCGGCCTGCAGCGCCGTCAGGAGAACGTCGGTCACGTCTCCGTGCACAGTGGACGGCAGCGAGTCGACGAGCGTCCGGCTGTCCTCGATGGACAGCGTGATGCGGCGTTCGGCGACGTCACCGGAAATCTCGGCGGAGCCGGGCGCCAAGGTCTCGGCCCAGTGCTCGATTTCGCCGAGCAGCGCCGGATCCTGTGCGCTTCCGGTGATCCGGCGGGCGATGGTCCGCAGCGAACTCCTCACCGGCGTGAACACCGGCGGACGGCCGCCGGTCACGGCTTGCCAGGCGATCGCGAGATCGGCTGCCAGCGTTGTCCAGCTCCGTGCGTCCAGCAGTGCGGGGTGCGCCACCAGGAGCAACCTGCCCGGCTCGTCGAACCAGACGGCCTGCAACAAGTTGTCCGTCAGCCTGCCCACTGCGTCCCGGTACTCGTCTTCGAGCGACCCGGCCCCGTGACGAAGCAGATCGGTCGCCTGAACCGTCCCTTGTGGACGGATTTCAAGCGACCAAAGCACCGATGCGACCTTCGACAGATCGAGCCGCAGGCCGTCGTGATGGTCGAGGACGAGTTGCAGGGCCGCGGCGAGGGTCTCGACGTCGGCGCCGGTCGGCAGGGTCAACAGCACCGACTCCGGCTGGACCGCGTCGCCCAGCTCCCGCAACCGAAGCATTTCGGGCAGGAGAGGGAGCGCGCCGACACCGTCGGCGTCGGCCACCGGCTCGACCGGCGTCGCCGAAGCGGCGAGCGCGGCCGGGGTCCGGAGCTCGAAAACGTCCTTGGGGCTCAGTTCGAACCCGGCCCGCCGGGCGCGGCTCGACACGGCGATCGACGAGATGCTGTCGCCGCCCAGCAGGAAGAAGTCGCCGTGGGCACCGACGGTGTCCAGGCCGAGGACGTCCGCGAAGATCCGCGCCAGGGCGCGTTCCTTGTCGTTCTCGGGCGCGGCAGCGGGCACGCCGACGTCGGGCGCGGGCAAGGCGCGGACGTCGAGCTTTCCGCTGGGGGTCAACGGGAACTCGTCGAGGACGACGAACGCCTGCGGGACCATCGGGGCGGGCAAGGCCTCGCTGACGGCGGCCCGTAGCCGTTCCGGGTCCGCTCCGCCGGCGACGTAACCGACGAGCGCGCCGTCCTTCGCCACGACCGTGGCGGCCGTGACCTCCGGCTGCGCAGCGAGCACGGCTTCGATCTCGCCGAGTTCGATCCGGTTACCGCGGATCTTCACCTGACGGTCGGTGCGGCCGAGGTATTCGAGTTCGCCGTCGGCACGGCGGCGGACCAGGTCCCCCGTCCGGTACAGCCGCTGCCCCGGTTCGCCGAACGGGTCGGCCACGAAGCGCTCGGCAGTCAGGCCGGGCCGCCCGTGGTAGCCGCGGGCCAGCTGGACACCGGCAAGGTACAGCTCGCCGGCCACGCCGTCGGGCACCGGGCGGAGGCAGCCGTCGAGGACGTGCACCCGCGTGTTCCACACCGGACGTCCGATGGGGACGGACGCGCCTTCGAAACCCGTGGCGTCGAAGAAGGTCACGTCCACGGCGGCCTCGGTCGGGCCGTAAAGGTTGTGCAGCGGGACGCCGGTGAGCGAGCGCCAGCGCGCGGCGATCTCGCCGGTCAGCGCCTCGCCGCTGGAGAACGCCTGACGCAACGAGCCCAGGTCGCCGGCGACCTCGTCGCTGCCAAGGAACGCGGCGAGCATGGACGGGACGAAATGCAGGGTGGTGATCTCCCGTTCCCGGATCACCCTGGCGAGATACGCCGGGTCGCGGTGGCCGTCCGGTTCGGCCATCACCACCGTCGCGCCTTCGCACAGCGCCCAGAAGAATTCCCAGACGGACACGTCGAAACTCGACGGCGTCTTCTGCAGCACCCGGTCCGAGGCCGTGAGCCGGTACTCGTGCTGCATCCACGCGAGCCGGTTGACGATCGCGCGATGCGTGACGGCCACACCCTTCGGCCGCCCCGTCGACCCGGAGGTGTAAATCAGGTATGCGGTGTTGTCAGGTCCGGCGGCCACACCCGGGACATCGTCGGCGGCGGGTTCGCCGGTCACGGAAACCTGCGTCAGCCCGGCGACGGCAGGAATCCGCGCGGCCGTTCCTGGTTCGGAAAGCACCAGCCGCGCACCGGAATCCGCCAGCATGTACTCGAGCCGGTCGGCCGGGTAGTCCAGGTCGATCGGCAGGTACGCCGCCCCGGCCTTCAGGACACCCAGCAGGGCGACCATCAGCTCGGCCGACCTCGGCACGGCGACGGCGACGACCTCTTCGGGACCGGCGCCCAGGGAACGCAGCCTGCGGGCCAGGTTCTCCGCCTGGGCGTCGAGGTCCGCATAGGACAGTTCGGTGTCCTTGAACAGCACGGCCGTCGCGGACGGTGTCTTGGCCGTCTGCTCGACGATGGCCTCGGCCAGTGTGCGCTCGGGCACCGGATGCGAGGTCGCGTTGAGTTCGGCCAAACGTCCGCGTTCGGCGGGCGAAAGGAGATCGAGTGCGGCGACCGGCAGGCCCGGGTTCGCGGTCAGTGTCTCCAGCAGCCGGGCGAACCGTTCCGCGAGCTGCCCGGCGGCGACCGCGTCGATCCGGGCGGCGTCGAATTTGAGGCTGAACTCCAGGTCTTCGCCCGGTGTCGCGATCACCGCGACCGGGAAGTGCACCGCGTCGGTCACCTCGACGCCGGTGAGGCGCACGGGTCCGGACGCTCGCTCGTCGTCACGCGGGAAGTTCTCGACGACCACGAGGGTGTCGAACAGCTCTTCCTGCCCGGCACCGGCGATCCGCTGCAGTTCGCCGAGGCCGAGATGCCGGTGCTCCAGCAAGGCCGCTTGCTCGTCCTGCAGGCGCCGCAGCACGGCGGCGACGGTTTCGGACGCGGACCAGCGCAGCCGCACCGGCACCGTGTTGATGTACAGGCCGACCGCCGACTCGAGACCGGCGGCACCGCTGTCGCGGCCGGAGACCGTGCTGCCGAACAGCACGTCGTCCCGGCCGGTGAGCCCGCCGAGCAGGAGTCCCCAGGCGCCGTGCAGGACGGTGCCGAGGGTGAGCCCGTGCGCGCGTGCCATGGCGGACAGCTCCGCCGTCGCCCGCTCGCCGAGGCTCAGGTGCAGCCGCGACGGCCGTCGCCCGGCCGTGTCCCGGGCTTCGATCAGCCGGGTGGGTTCGTCCACTCCGGACAACGCCGTCCGCCAGGCTTCGCGCGAAGCCTCGTGATCGCGCGCCGCGAGCCGCCGCAGGTGGTCCGCGCGCGTGCCGGGTTCCGGGAGCGGAGCGCCCGCTTGTCCCGCCAGCAGTTCGCGGAGCAGCACCACGACCGACCAGCCGTCGGCGATGATGTGGTGGAAGGTGAGCGCCAGCTTGGCGCGATCTTCCCCGAGCCGCGTGAAGGTCGCCCGCAGCAAAGGTGGCCGGGCGAAGTCGAACCGGCGCGCGCGATCGGCCTCGAAGGCTTCCGCGGCGTCATCGGCGGCCACCTCGCGCCAGGGCAGTTCGGCGTGCCGGGTCACCGTCTGGACCACCTGACCGCCGTCGAGCTGCCGGAAACCCGACCGCAGCGACGAGTACCGGTCCAGCAGCGCCTGGGCCGATCGGCGCAGCGCGTCGGCGTCGACGTCCCCTTCGAGGTCGAGCACCTCCTGCACCGTGTAGATGTCGGCGGCCGTGCCGCCTTCGAACTCCGCGTGGAAGAAGAACCCTTCCTGCAACGGCGTGACCGGAAGGACGTCGGCGTACTCGGCGAGCGCCGCGCGTTCGGCGCCGGTCAGCTCCAGCAGCGGCCGCACGTCCACAGTGGACACAGCGGCCTCGGTGGACACGGCTTCCGCGCAGGCGGCGAGCGCCTCGGGAGTCCGGTGCTGGAACACCTGGCGCGGTGTGATGGCGAGGTCGTGTTCCGCCGCGCCCAGCACCAGCCGGATCGACAGGATGCTGTCGCCGCCGAGGGAGAAGAAGTCGTCATCCGCGCCTGCCGACTCCAGCCCGAGGACCCGCGCGACGACGTCGCACAGGATCCGTTCCCGCTCGGTGCGCGGCGCGCGGCCGGTGGCGGCGGCGCCGAAGTCGGGCAGTGGCAACGAGGTGCGGTCCAGTTTGCCGTTCGGCATGATCGGCAGCCGGTCGAGTTCCACGAACGCCGACGGCACCATGTAGTGCGGCAGCGCCGATTCCGCGTGGCTCCGCAACTCCTTGAGCAGCGACGGCGACCCGTCGCCCTCCGGGACGACATACGCCACCAGGCGCCGGTCCCCCGGTTTCACCTCGCGCGGCACGACGGCGATCCGGTCGACCCCGGCGTATCCGGCGAGCGCGGACTCGATCTCCCCCGGTTCGATCCGGAACCCGCGGATCTTGACCTGGTGATCGGTACGGCCCAGGAAGTCCAGGTTCCCGTCCGCGCGCCAGCGAACACGGTCACCTGTGCGGTACATGCGCTCGCCGCCGCCGGCGGCGAAGGGATCCGCGACGAACCGTTCCGCCGTCAGCCCCGGACGTCCGGCGTATCCCCGCGCGAGACCGCGTCCGCCGACGTACAACTCCCCTTCGACGCCGACCGGGACCGGCCGCAGCGCGGTGTCGAGGACGTAGCAACGGGTGTTCGGATCCGGTTCGCCGATCGGGATGGGCCCGGTCCAGCCCGGCTCGGCCGCCCACAACGTCGAGTTCACCGTCGCCTCGGTCAGCCCGTACGCGGCGACGACGTTCAGGTCCTCCGCCCAGCGCGCGATCAGTTCCGGCGGGACGGTCTCGGTTCCGACGATCAGCACCGCGCCCTTCGGCAGTTCGCACTCCGGCGGCAGTGCCGCGACCAGCGACGGCGGCAGGATCATGTGCGTCGCCGCGTTGTCGGCGATGTAGCCGGTCAGTTCGACGCCCGCGACCCGGCGGTGCGACGGCACCACGATCAGCGTTCCGCCGACGCACAGGGACATGACCAGATCCCAGACCGTCACGTCGAATCCGGTCGAGGCGAACTGCACCACCCGGCTGTCCTCGCCGATGCCGATCCGTTCGGTCGCCGTGCTGATCAGGCTGCCGATCCCGTCGTGCGACAGGACCACGCCCTTCGGCTTCCCCGTCGAGCCCGAGGTGTAGATGACGTACGCGGCCTGGTTCAGCGAGATCCCGCTCACGTCCACAGTGGACGCGTCCAGTGCGGCGAGTTCGGCGGTGATCGCCGGATCGTCGAGAAGGACCCGCTCGACGTCCACACCGGACGGTAGCCGAGCGGATTCGTCCTTTGTGGACACGACGGTCTTCGCGCCCGCGTGTGAAAGCATGTACGCGAGGCGATCCTCGGGATGGTCGAGGTCGAGCGGGAGATACGCGGCCCCGGCCTTCATCACGGCGAGAAGCACGACGATGAGATCGGCCGAACGCGGCATCGCCACGGCGACGACGTCCTCGTCACCGACACCGCGTCGCCGCAGCAGCCGGGCGAGACGGTTGGCGGCGGCGTCGACCTCGGCGTAGGTCAGCCGGACGTCCTCGCAGACGACGGCCTCGGCCTCCGGTTTCCGTGCCACGACCCGGTCGAACGCCTCGGGCCAGGACACCTCCGGCGAGTCCGCGAACGCGGTCCCGAGCTCCAGCACCCCGGCCCGTTCCCCCACCGAGAGCAGGTCGATCGCGGCCAGCGGCAGGTCCGGGCCCGCCACCAGGGCGTCCAGCACCGCGGCGAACCGGCGGCGATGCTCGGCGAGTTCGTCGTCGGACGAGACATTCGCGTCCGCGTCGAAGTCGAAGCGCAGCCCTCGTCCCTCACCCGCGTCGTAGACGGCGATGGCGACGTCGCTGATCGGGCCGAGTTCGAGGTTGTGCACGGTGGCGCTCGCGTCGCCGAACGCGAGTTCGCCGTCCACGGCCATGTAGTTCACGCTCAGCCCGACGAGTTCGTGCACCCCGCCGCTCGCGCCGAGTTCGCGGGCGAGGTCCTCGCCGCGGTACCGGCTGTGCTCCAGCAGCGCGGAGACCTTCTCCGCGACCTGGGCGACCAGCCGCGCCGGTGTCGTCTCGGGCCGCACGGTCAATCGCAGCGGCAGGACGTTGGACACCATGCCCGGCTGCTCGCGCAGGGCGCGGGTGGTGCGCGCGGTGACCGGCAGGCCGAGGACGAGGTCTTCGGCACCGGTCACCCGGTGGGCGTAGGCCGCCACCGCGGCGATCGCGACGCGGGACAGCCTCGTTCCGGCGTCGAGCGCGAACTTCCGCAACGTCCCCGACTCCGCCGCGGGCAGCTCCCACGAATGCCGTCGCAGCCGGATCCGCCCGGACGACGCGCGCCCGAGCAGCCGCACCGGGTTCGGCCTGCCCGCGAGTTCGCCGAGCCAGTAGGCGCGGTCGGCCCGCCCGTCATGGTCGGCCTCGACGAATCCCGAGAGCGGCCAGGAAACCTCGTCGGCGGTGCCCGAATAGAGCTCCGCCGCGCGGCGGGTCAGGACGGCCTGCCCGTACGCGTCCATCACCAGATGGTGGTAACGCTGGAACCAGCGGACCCGGTCCGCGGCCAGCACCAGCAGCGTGTGCGCGGTCAGCGGCCCTCGGTCGAGATCGGAGACCACGGCCAGTTCGGCTCGCGCCCACTCGTCGGCCGCCCGCTCCGGATCCGGTTCGCCGGCGAAGTCGAGGACGGCGACCTCGCCGGGAGCGGCCGGACGCTGGACCGGCGTGTCGCCTTCCAGCCCGACCGTGACGTGCAGGCACTCCGCCTCCGCGACCGCCCGCCGAACGGCCTCACCCAGCCGGGCGATGTCGACGTCGCCGCGAAGCTCCGTGACCCAGCCGATCGTGTAGACCGGGTCGGCCGGGTCGAGCTGCTGGGCGAGCCAGATCCCCTGCTGTGCCGGGGTCAGGGGAAAGCCGCGGTTCATCGGGGTTTTGCCTCCACCGTTCAAGAGCGTGACGTCGTCTGTGTCGCGGGTCAGGCGGGCCCGGAACCGCTGACCGCGTACTCGGGCCGGGACACGTCGGCGGCTCGCCTGTCCACAATGGACTGGAGGATCTCCCCGACCCGGACCGCGGTGTTGGACAGCAGCGACGACGTGATGCCGTGCGTGTGCTCCGTGCCGCCCTGCAGGTAGATCCCGCCGTGCAGCGGCGGTTCGGTGACGATCCGGTAGTCGCGTTCGACGCGGAGCCTGCCCTCGTCGTCGCGCGTGCAGGCGGAGGCGAGCTCACCGAGCAACGGCGTCGGGTCCGCCGGGCTGTACCCGGTGGCGTACACGACGAAATCGGCGTCGATCCTGGTCCGCTCCCCGGTCTCCAGCGCCTCGATGGTGACCCGCACTTCGGAGCCGGTGTCGGTGACCTCGGTGGGACGGGAGACGTTGATCAGCTTCAGCCGTTCGATCCCCTGCACCTTCTCGCGGTAGACGCGGCGATACAGCTCGTCGATGAGTTCGATGTCGACCGCCGAATAGTTGGTCGCGCCGTGGTAGCGCATCAGGCGCTCCTTGACCGCTTCCGGCGCCTCGTAGAACCGCCCGACCGCCTCGGGGTCGAAGATGCGGTTGGCGAACGCGCTGTCGTCGGCCGGACTGTAGCCGTACCGTGCGAACACCGCGCACACCTCGGCCCGGGGGAAGCGGTCGTGCAGCAGTGCGCTGACCTCGGCCGCGCTCTGGCCGGCGCCGACGACGACGAACCGGCGCGGCTCTTCGGCGGCCATGCCTTCGAGCCGGTGCAGCAGTTCGCTGTTGTGCCAGATCCGTGTGCCCGGTGTCACACCTTCGGGGAGGTTCGGCCGCAGCCCGGTGCTCATCACCAGATTGCGGGCGCGCAGGTTCACCAGTTCGCCGTCGGTGCGGGCGTGGACGTCGAAGAACACGATCTCGTCGCCGTCGAAGACCGGCGTCACCGAAAGTACTTCGGTGCCGTAGGAAACCAGGTCGTCGACCTTTTCCGCCGCCCATTCGAAGTAGTCGTGGAACTCGATCCGCAACGGGAACAGGTTCTTGTGGTTGATGAAGTCGACCAGCCGGTCCTTGCTGTGCAGATACGACAGGAAGCTGAACGAACTCGTCGGGTTCCGCATCGTCGCCAGGTCCTTGAGGAAGGAGACCTGCATCGTGGCGTTGTCGATCAACATCCCGCGATGCCAGCCGAACCGGGGCTGCCGCTCGAGGAAGTGGGCGGTGACCGTCTCCGTTCCGGACGCGCCGTTGTGCTCGGTGACGGCGATGGCGAGCGCCAGGTTGGAAGGCCCGAACCCGACCCCGACCACGTCGTAGACCGGAACCCGTTCACCGACCACTGCTCGTGCCATCTTGAACCCCTAGCGCGGCTCAGCCGCATCTCGGTACTTCGCAACAAAGACCAGGGAACCCTAACCTAAGTTAGGTGAGGCTCAACTAGTACTTTCAGTGGTGATGTTCATCCCTCGACCAGGAGGAGGCCGGTCCCATGCGGGTCGCCATGTTCGGATACCAGACCTGGGGACACCGCACCCTGCGGGCGTTGATCGACGCGGGGCACGATGTCGCCCTCGTCGTCACCCACCCGAAGAGTGACCACGCCTACGAGAAGATCTGGTCCGACTCGGTCGCGGACCTCGCCGAGGCCAACGGGATCCGCGCGCTGCTGCGCCAGCGTCCCGACGACGCCGAACTGCTGGCGGAGCTGAAGGAAGCCGATCTCGACCTGATCGTCGCCAACAACTGGCGCACCTGGCTGCCGCCCGAGATCTTCGAGATGCCGCGCCACGGCACGCTGAACGTCCACGACTCGCTACTGCCCGCGTACGCCGGCTTCTCGCCGCTGATCTGGGCGCTCATCAACGGTGAGAAGGAAGTGGGCCTGACCGCCCACATGATGGACGCCGACCTCGACGCGGGCGACATCGTGCTGCAGCGGTCCGTCCAGGTCGGCCCGAAGGACACGACGACGGATCTCTTCCACCGGACGGTCGACCTCATCGCCCCGATCACCACCGAGGCGATCGAGCTCATCGCGAGCGGGGACTACACACCGGTCAAACAGGACAGGTCGAAGGCCAGCTTCTTCCACAAGCGCGCCCTGGAAGACAGTCTCATCGACTGGTCCTGGCCCGCCGACGAGATCGAGCGGCTGGTGCGCGCGCAGTCCGACCCGTACCCCAACGCCTTCACCTACCACCGTGGCAAGCAACTGCGCGTCGTCCGCTCCTCGGTGTCGGCGGGTCACTACGGCGGAACCCCCGGGCGGATCTTCATCCGTGAGGGTGAAGGCGTCGTCATCGTCGCCGGACCCGAAGCGCGCCGCGGCCGTTCGCACGGTCTCGTCATCGAGCGGGTCCGGACCGAGGACGGCACCGAACTGGCCGCGAACGACTACTTCCGCACCATGGGCGGGTACCTCACCACCCGCCCCTGAGGGCCTCGGGTCTCGCGAGCGACTTCCGGTCGTCAGAGCCCCGACCTTTCCTTTTGCCGGTGCGCGGCCGGCGATCTCGCGTGACTGGATGGACGACTCGCCCCGGCACCCGGCACCCGGCACCCGGCAGCGCGGGTGTCGTCCATCCAGACACGCGTGTCGTCCGTCTGATCACACGCGCCGTCCACTCAGTCACGCGAACCCGCCGGTCGGGCACCAGGAGACCACCACTTCCCCAGTACATGAAGGACCCCTTCCTTGCGCCTAGGTACAGGAAGGGGTCCTTCATGTACTTCACCGCCCACCACCCGATGTACCGCCGAGCGGGAGCCACTGGCCGCCGCCCCCGTTCGGCGTCAGGATGGCCCGGTGACCGAGATCGTTTTCGACGCGAGCACCCGTTCCTGGCTCATCCGCACGGCGGCCACGAGCTACGCGCTCAGACTGGCCGAGGACGACACTCCCGCCCACGTCTACTGGGGCCCGGCGCTCACGCCGGACCAGGTCGCCGACCTCCTCCCCCGGGCCCTGACCCGCTGGGACTCCTTCAACGATCCCAACGAGGGCCTGGACGAACTCGCCGCCGACGGCGGCACCCGGTACTGGACCCCCGCCCTCCAGGTCCGGTTCGCCGACGGGACCCGGGCCCTCGAATGGCGGTACGTCTCCCACGACATCGACGGCGGACGACTGCTCGTCCATTTCCGCGATCGTCACTACCCGTTGCGCGTCACGCTCGGCTATCGCGTCCCGGACGGCACCGACGTCCTCGAACGCTGGACCGAACTCACCCACGACGGCACCGAAGGCACGATCGAGATCATCCGCGCCGACTCGGCGACGTGGGCCGTGCCGATCCGGCCGGACTACCGGATCAGCCACGTCGTCGGCGGCTGGGCCGCGGAGAGCCGGTTGCTCCGGGAGCCGGTGCCCCACGGCGAAACGACGTTCGGCAGCAGGCGCGGCATCACCAGCCACCACGCCAACCCGTGGGTGATGCTCGACGACGGCGAAGCGACCGAGCGGCACGGCGAGGTCTACAGCGCGGCGCTCGCGTGGAGCGGTTCGTGGCGGATCACCACCACCCGCTCGTCCGCCGGCCGCCTCACCGTGACCGGCGGCTCCGGCCAGGACGGCGTCGTCCCCCGGCTCGCACCCGGCGAAACGCTCACCACGCCGGTCTTCGCCGGGTTGTACACCGAGGGCGGATTCGGCGCCGCGAGCCGGGCCTGGCACGCGTACACGCTCGGCCATGTCCTCCCGTATCCCGGCGAACTCCGGCCGGTGCTCTACAACTCTTGGGAGGCCACGGGTTTCGACGTCACCGAAGACGGACAGCGGAAGCTCGCGGAGAAAGCGGCGGCCCTCGGTGTCGAACTGTTCGTGATGGACGACGGCTGGTTCGGTGCCCGGAACGGCGACCACGCCGGTCTCGGCGACTGGCACGTCAACCGCGACAAGTTCCCGAACGGGCTCGAACCGCTGATCGGCGAAGTGCACCGCCTCGGCATGAAGTTCGGGCTCTGGGTCGAACCCGAAATGGTCAATCCGGACAGCGACCTGTACCGCGCGCATCCGGACTGGGTCCTGCACCATCCACAAAGGACACGCTCGGAGCTGCGAAACCAGCTGGTGCTCAATTTCGCCCGCCCGGACGTCGCCGAGTGGGCGTTCGGCACGCTCGACTCGCTCGTCGGCGAGCACGGGATCGACTTCCTGAAATGGGACATGAATCGCCCGTTCAGCGAGGCGGGCTGGCCCGCCGACGACGACCCGGACCGGCTGTGGGTGGAGCACACTCACGCGGTCTACACGGTCATGGACCGCCTGCGCGCCCGCCACCCCGGCCTGCGGATCGAAGCGTGCAGCGGCGGTGGCGGCCGGATAGATCTCGGGATCATGGCCAGGACGGATCAGGTCTGGACCTCCGACAACACCGACGCGCTCGACAGGCTCGTCATCCAGCACGGCTACGGCCAGGTGTATCCGGCGCGCGCGATGTCGGCGTGGGTCACCGACGACCCCAACTTCGTCACCCACCGGTCCACGCCGCAGCGCTTCCGGTTCCACGTCGCGATGGCCGGAGTGCTCGGCATCGGCGGCGACATCGTCGAGTGGTCCGAGGAGGAACTCGAGTACGCGCGCGGACAGATCGCGCTGTACAAGGAGATCCGGCCGGTCGTCCAGCACGGCGAGCTCTACCGTCTCGTGCCGCCGACCGGTGACGGCGTCTCCGCTCTGCAGTACGTGGCGGCCGACGGTGAGCGCGCGGTCGTGTTCGTGTTCCGGCAAGCGGCACATTTCCACACTCCCGAACGACCGGTCCGGCTCGACGGCCTCGACCCCGCCGCGCGCTACCGCGACGAGGACACCGGGAAGGTGTGGCACGGTGCCCCGCTCCTGGCACACGGCCTGTTCCCAGGTCTGCCGGACGGCGACTTCGCCAGTGTGGTGATCCGGCTGGCCAAGCTCTGAGCGCCCAAGAGATCAGATGTATCGCGCATTTTAGGCACCAAAGCGCAGGGCTAGCCGCTTGACATCCCCCCAGACATCCGATCGAATGCCCGTCGTATGCGAGCCGCGAGAAGGGTGGCTGGGGCATGAGAAGGTCCTTCGCGTTGGGAGCGGCACTGCTCCTCGCAGCGAGCCTCACCGGCTGCACCGTGGGCGGCGGCACGGGCGGTTCCGGCAGCGAGATCTCGTTCCTGACCTTCGAGACGCCGAACCTTCCACCGTCCTATTGGGACTCCGCCATCAAACGCGTCATGGACCGCAACCCCGGCCTCAGCGTGAAGAAACTGGTCGCCCCGTCGACCGACCGCACCGGCTACGCCAAGCAACTGCTGCAGTCCGGCCAGTTCCCCGACGTGGCGATCGCCGTCGACTCGGCCGGTTTCGCCGAATCGGGCAACCTCTACGCGTGGACGCCCGAGGAACTCAAGGACTTCCAGTTCCCCGGCGCCAACCCGATCAAGGGCGGGCACCACCAGCTTCCCGCCAACACCCAGACCATCCCGCCGATCTACTACAACAAGAAGCTCTTCACCGACGCAGGGATCACCTCGCCGCCGAAGACCTGGGCGGAACTGCTTGCCGCGTCGGAGAAACTGAAGGCGAAGGGCGTCACCCCGTTCACCATCGGCGGCGGCAAGGAAGGCTTCCCGTCCGCGATGCTGCTGGACGGCCTGGTCAGCGTCGAGGTCTACGGCAAGACACCGGACTGGCTTTCCCGGCGGCGGGCCGACAAGGTCAAGTTCAGCGACCCGGCCTTCCAGCAGGCGTTCGGCAAGTTCGCGGATCTGGTGGCCAAGGGGTACATCGACAAGACGCAGGTCTCGCGGGACTATTCGGCGACCGAGGCGGCCTTCCTCAACGGCGAAGGCGCGATGTACCCGATGGGCAACTGGTTCGCCGCCAGTGCCGACGCCAAGAAGCCGTCCTTCGAGATCGGTGTCTTCAACTTCCCCTCCGAGGACGGGAAACTCGTCGTGCCCGCCTATACCGGTGGCGGCATCGTCGTCAACGCGAAGTCGCCGAACCTCGACGCGGCAAGGAAGTTCGCGCTCGCGTTCCAGCTCGACAAGGAACAGATCGACGCGTCGGTCAAGGCCGACGGTCTGTTCCCCGCGATCAAGGGCTACACACCGCCGACCGACGTCGGACCGGTCTTCAAGGCGGGCTACGAGCTCTACAAGGAAGCCGTCGCGAAGAACGCCGTCGTCAACGCCTTCAGCTGGGAAACCGCCGACGACGGGCTCCTGCCGGGGATGAAGGACAAGGTCTACCAGGCCGCGCAGGACGTCATCATCGGCCGCAAGACGGTGTCCGACGCGTGCGCGTTCCTGGACACCGAGTGGACGAAGGCGCGCTGACACCACGATGGGGAGGAAACCGACGTGGGCGCGGGTGTGGCATTTCGCCTCGTTCGGCGCACCCGGCGTCGTCATCTATCTCTGTTTCGTCATGGCGCCGATCCTCATCAGCTTCGGCTACAGCCTGACGAATCACAACCCGTTCGATCCGCCCGCGGAATTCGTGGGGCTCGACAACTACCGGCTGCTGTTCCAGGACGAGCAGTTCCTGACCGCGCTGCGGGTCACCACGATCCTGACCGTGATCGTCGTCGTGGTGCCGAACGTGCTCGGGCTCGGCGTCGCCCTGCTGCTCGACCGGAAAGGCTGGCTGTACAACGCTTTACGGAGCGTGTTCTTCACGCCCGTGATCCTCAGCTCGGTCGTGGTCAGCATCATCTGGACGAAGCTGCTCGACGACCGGGGGCCGGTCAACGACGCGCTCCGCGCCCTCGGCGTCGAGCATCCGCCCGGCTGGCTTTCGGATCCGGACCTCGCGCTGTACTCGCTGGCTTCGATCGTGTGCTGGCAGATGCTGGGGTTCTGCGTGGTCGTGTACCTCGCGGGCCTGCAAGGCGTGCCCGCCGAACTGCTGGAGGCGGCGGAGATCGACGGCGCCGGACCGGTCCGGCGGTTCCGCGCGGTGACCTGGCCGCTGCTCGCCCCGTCACTGACGATCAACACCGTCGTGCTGCTGATCTCGGCGTTCAAGACCTACGACCACGTCAAAGTGGTCACCAACGGCGGGCCGGGTTCGGGGACCACCGCCACCATCGCGTTCGACGTCCTCGCCACCGGCCTCGACGCGAACCACGTCGGCTACGCGTCCGCGATGGCCGTGGTGATGCTGGTGATCGTGGCGACGCTGACCACGATCGTGCTGCGGTTCCTGCGGCGGCGGGAGGTCGACCTGTGACCACGAAACTCCGGCCCGCCGCGGCGATCCTGGCAAGCGCGCTCTTCGCCGTGCCGCTGTACTACGTGCTCGTCAACGTGTTCAAACCCGGCGACCAGATCGCCGAAGAGCCGGCGTCGGTCCCGCTGCCACCGACGCTGACCAACATCCACGCCGTCCTCACCCGCCCCGACGGCCTGTTCTGGGTGAGCCTGGCGAACAGCCTGCTCGTCACCCTGCTGTCGATCCTGGTGCTGACCGTGCTTTCGGCGATGCTCGGGCACTACTTGGCGCGCTCGGACCGGCGATGGACCAAGGTGCTCACGCTGATCCTGTTGGCGGGCTTGATGATCCCTCCCCAGGTGATCCTGATCCCGGTCACCGAGGTGCTGCGGCTGACCGGGTTGATGGCGACGCTGCAGGGCTTGGTGCTGTTCAACGTCGGCTACTACGTGCCGTTCGGCGTGTTCGTGTTCACCGGGTTCATCCGCGGGGTACCGGTGGAACTCGAGGAGGCCGCGCGGCTCGACGGGGCGAGCCGGGCGCAGGTGTTCTGGCGGATCGTGTTCCCGCTGCTGCGCCCGGCGACGGCGAGTGTGCTGATCTTCCTCGGGGTGTGGATCTGGAACGACTTCATCGACCCGTTGATCATCCTCGGGCCCAGCCAGGGCACCACGATCACCACCGGGATCTACCGCTCGATCGGCCAGTACCAGACGGATCTCGGCAGCGTGTTCGCGCTGATGTTCCTGGCCACGCTGCCGGTGCTGATCTTCTACCTGGCCTTGCAGAAGCAGTTCGTGAAGGGCCTCACCGGCGGCGCCACCAAGGGCTGACGTCCTCCGCGATCAGTCATCTGATTGCTCAGAGCTCGGTGACCTTCCCGTCGGCCACTTCCAGCCGCCGCGTGGTCGCCACCGCGTCGAGCATCCGCCGGTCGTGTGTCACCAGCAGCAGCGTCCCCGGATACTCCGACAGCGCCGACTCCAGCTGCTCGATCGCGGGCAGGTCGAGGTGGTTCGTCGGCTCGTCGAGCACCAGCAGGTTCACCCCGCGCGCCTGCAGCAGCGCCAGCGCCGACCGGGTCCGCTCCCCCGGCGACAGCGTGGCCGCCGACCGCAGGACGTGCGCGGCCTTGAGCCCGAACTTCGCCAGCAGTGTCCGAACGTCGGCGTCGGCGAGTTCCGGGACCTCACGGGCGAACGCCTCGACGAGCGGAAGGTCACCGAGGAACAGCTTCCGTGCCTGGTCGACCTCGCCGACCACGACACCGGAGCCGAGCGACGCGGCGCCTTCGTCGACCGCGACCCGCCCGAGCAGGGCGGCGAGCAGCGTCGACTTCCCGGCGCCGTTGGCCCCGGTGATGGCGACCTTGTCCGCCCAGTCGATCTGCAGATCCACCGGACCGAGGGTGAATTCACCCCGCCGCACCACCGCGCCACGCAAAGTCGCCACGACCGCGCCCGCCCGGGGCGCCGCGGCGATCTCCATCCGCAGTTCCCATTCCTTGCGCGGTTCCTCGACGACGTCGAGCCGCTCGATCATGCGGTCGGTCTGCCGGGCCTTCGACGCCTGCTTCTCCGTCGCCTCGCTCCGGAACTTGCGGCCCACCTTGTCGTTGTCGGTGGCCTTGCGGCGGGCGTTCTTGACGCCCTTCTCCATCCACGACCGCTGCATCGAGCCCCGCGCTTCGAGCGAGGCCTTGGTGTTCGCGAACTCCTCGTACTCCTCACGCGCGTGCCGCCGCGCGACGGCGCGTTCCTCCAGATAGGACTCGTAACCGCCGCCGTAGGTCCGCACCTGCTGCTGCGCGTAATCGAGTTCGACGACGCGGTCCACGGTGCGGGCGAGGAACTCCCGGTCGTGGCTGACCAGCACGGTCCCGGCGCGCAGCCCGGTCACGAACCGCTCGAGCCGGTCCAAGCCGTCGAGGTCGAGGTCGTTGGTCGGCTCGTCGAGCAGGAAGATGTCGTACCGGCTCAGCAGCAGCGAGGCCATCCCCGCCCTGGCCGCCTGCCCGCCGGACAGCGACAGCATCGGCTGGTCAAGGCTGACGGTGAGCCCGAGATCCGCGACGACCTCGCCCGCACGGTCGTCCAGATCGGCGCCGCCGAGCGCGAGCCAGCGGTCGAGGGCCAGACCGTAGGCGTCGTCCGCGCCGGCTTCGCCCGCGGTGAGCGCTTCGGTGGCGACGTCGAGTTCGGCTTGGGCGGCGGTGACTCCGGTACGCCGCGAGAGAAACGCGCGCACGGACTCACCCGCACGACGTTCCGGCTCCTGCGGGAGGTGACCGACGGTGGCCGTCGGCGGGTTCAGCCGGACGCTGCCCTCTTCCGGCGGTACGAGGCCGCCGAGGGTCTTCAGCAGGGTCGACTTGCCCGCGCCGTTCACGCCGACGAGACCGATCACTTCGCCCGGGGCGACGACCAGGTCGAGACCGGAGAACAGCAGACGGTCGCCGTGGCCGGCGGCGAGATCCTTGGCAACGAGTGTGGCGCTCATGAGATCGGTAAGTCTACGGGGACCGATTGAACAGCTCGTGGTCCCTCGGAAGAGTGGCAAGTATCCAAGCGATCACGGAACGTGGGTAACCTGGTTGTTCTTCTGGACCCGAACGAACCCCTGAGCATTGAGGTCGGTGACAGCAAATGGCGGATTCCGCCACCCAGGTCCCCGTCGTCCACCAGCAGAAAGGCGGTACCCGTAGGCCGACGTTGAGCAGGCGGCGGGAAGTCAGTCACGCCAGCGCGCGATCCCTGTTGATGACGATCCTCGGCGAGTACGTCCTGCCCCGTGACCGGCCCATCTGGACGTCGACGCTGGTCGAGGCGCTGCGCGTGCTCGACATCGAGGAAAAGTCCGCGCGGCAGGCGCTCGCCCGTTCCTCCGCCGAGGGCTGGGTCGTCTCCGAACGCGTCGGACGAAGAGTGCGCTGGTCGCTCACTCCACCAGGTAGGCGCCTCCTGACCGAAGGCGCGGAACGGATCTACGCCTTCGGCAACGAGGAGAAGGCCTGGGACGGCCGCTGGCTGATGTTGATCGTGTCGGTCCCCGAGGCGAAGCGGGACCTCCGGCACCGGCTGCGCACGCGCCTGACGTGGGCCGGATTCGGTTCGCCGGTGGCTGGTGTCTGGGTCAGCCCGGATCTCAGCCGCCAGCGGGAGGCCCAGCAGATCGTGCAGGAACTCGGCCTCGACGCGCAGGCGATGTCGTTCACCGCCGCCTATGGCGACGTCGGCGACCAGGAGACGATGGTCGCGCGGTCCTGGGATCTGAGCGAATTGAAGGACCGCTACGAAGACTTCATCGACCGCTTCACCGGTTTGCGGCCTTCAGGTGAGCGCGGCGTCCTGCGCGCGCAGACCGAACTCGTCCACGAATGGCGCAGCTTCCCGTTCCTCGATCCGCGTCTCCCGCTAAAACTCCTCCCCGACGGTTGGAGTGGCGTGCGCGCGGCGGACCTCTTCCACCGCAAGCACGTCGAATGGCGACCAGAAGCACAGGCGCAATGGGACGAACTCGCGGACTCCTCCGGCTAGGGTCACGGAAAACGATCTAGCGGAGGGACTTCGTCTTGGCCACCTCGATCCGCCTCGACCGCGAGGGCGACATCGCCGTCCTGACCATCGCTTCGCCGCCGCTGAACCTCTACACCGCGGAACTCCAGCAGGAACTGGGCGAGGCGATCGGCGAACTGGAGGCCACGCCGCCGCGTGCGGCGCTGATCCGGGCCGAGGGGAAGATCGTCAGCGGCGGTGTCGACGTCTCCCTGTTCGACGCCCAGGCGAGCGCGGCCGAAGCGAAGGTGCTCTTCGACGAGATGCTGGCGATCCCCGACCGGATCGCCGCCCTCCCGTTCCCCACCGTGTTCGCCGCCCACGGTCTGTGCCTGACCTGGGCCTTCGAGGTGGCTGTCGCCTGCGACATCATTCTCGCCAGCGAGAAGGCCAAGTTCGGCCTGGTCGAACGCGTCGTCGGCCTGACCCCGACCATGGGCGGCACACAGCGGCTCGCCGCCCGTGCCGGCGTCGGCCGCGCCAAGGAGTTCGTGATGACCGGCGCGACCTATGACGCCGCGACACTCGAACGCTGGAACGTGGTGAACCGGGTGTTCCCGATCGACGGCTTCGAGGAGGCCGTGCGCGCTTTCACGACCGACCTCGCGCAGGGGCCGACAAAGGCGCACGCGGCCACCAAGAAGGTCCTCGAGCACTACGAGCACGGCGGCGTCGCCGAGGCGAACGAGCACATCACGACGATCGCCGCCGGGCTCTTCGACACCGAGGACCTGCGCGGCGCGGTGAAGTCGTTCCTCGCCGACGGCCCGGGCAAGGCGACCTTCACCGGCCGCTGATTCGCTAAGGCCGCTGACCGACCGCGTCCACCACGCCGGACGCGGTCACCGCGGTCGAATTCGTGCCCAGGTACAGGAACGTGTCCGCGGCGAAGACGATCACGACCGGTTTCGCCACCTTGGGGTCGTGATGCGGCCCGAGCGGCCAGGTGATGCCGACACCGGGCCTGCCCGCCGCGTCCTCGGCCCGGTCGACGGCGCGCAGGCCCGGCACCCTGGCCGCGGCGCCGAACAGTGCCCCCAGGACGGCGGGCGGAAGGTAGTTTTCGTTCACCAGCGCGAGGATGTCCTTGCCCATCGCGTGGTAGTCGCCCTTTTCACCGCTGTGGCCGGCGTTCTCGGCATTGAGGTGGGCGAACATCGCGTCCGCGTCGGCGGGGAGATCCACCCGGTAGCCGGGCCTTGGCGTACACGGCTCCGTGACGCCCTTCAGCGGCTCCTCGCCCTTGTACACCTGTGCCTGCCCGTTCCGGCAGCCCGGAAGCGGGAAGGAACCGCGGTCCGCCATCTTGATCAACCCGTCGTGGGTACCGTCCGCTGAAATCCACGATTCCCGCTCACCGTCGGGCTGCTTGGTCTTCGTGTAGATGAACTGGTCCGGTTTCGGCGGTGTACCCGGTGTTTTCAGCGCGGCCGCGGCGGCACTGCGCAGCACAGCCACGGGATCCGCCGTGGCCGCGGGCGGTTCCAGGCCTGCCGGGGTGAGCGCCACGACGGCGGTGATGGCCGCGGCCAGACCTGCCGCACCCACTCCGGTCCAGACCCAGCGCCGCCGTTTCTTCAGCGGCACCACGTTTTCCGCCTCGGCGGCGGCGATCTCGGCCATCAATCGCGCGCGGGCCGGGCCGAGTACGCAGGATTCTGCGAGGGGCACCGAATCCGTCCGCTCGGCGATCAGCTTCAGCTCATCCATGGTTGGCGATCTCCTTCGAAGTCGGGGTGTCCGGACGCCCCAGCGCCTCACGGACTTTCCGGCGGGCACGGTTGAGCCGTGAGCGGACGGTGCCGAGCGGGATGTCCAGCGCCGTGGCTACTTCCTCGTAACTCAGGCCTTCCCCCGCGAACAGCGTGAGTGTGTCCCGGTCACCGTCCGCGAGTTCCGCCAGTGCGGAGTCCAGCAGTTTTCCCATCGCCTCGGCCGTCACCTGATCGGCGACACGCTCCGCATGCCCTTCCTCGTCGGGCGGCGGGCCGAGAGCCTCCCGGAGTTTCAGCTCCCTGACCTCGTCACGGCGCCGCTGCGCCACGAGGTTGGTCGCGATCCCGTAGAGCCAAGGCCGGGCCTCGCGGCGCTCGGTGTCGTACCCCTCGCGTTTCCGGAACGCCACCAGGAAAGTCTCCCCCAGCGCGTCTTCCGCGGCGGCCGGGCCGATGCGTCTGACCAGGTAGCGGTGGATGTGCGCGGCATGCCGGTCGAAGATCGCGGAGAACCACTCGGGCCCGGTCACCGACCTCGCGATCAGCTCCGCGTCGTCCAGATCTCCCGGATCCGCCCTCGATGAGCTCATGAACCGCCCTTCATCGTCCGAAAGTGTCACCTGTAGTCCGCATCCGGAGCCGAACGGGTTCACGACCGACGAATCGGTCTAGACCTTTAATGTGAGCCGCGCTACATTCAAGTGTGGTCTAGACCACACGCGCCATTTTTCAGAGCAGGTCAGTCTCGCCGCCTCTTTTGGAGAGAACCGCCATGAGACGCACCGGAAAACGACTACTCAGCGCATTCACCGTGACACTCCTCGCCGCCGGGCTCTTGGTAGCCGCGGGCAATCCGGCGCTGGCGGCGGGCCGCCTCCGCGCCGCCTTCACCCTGGCCGGAACCAATGGTGAGTACACCGTCACCAACCCCAGCAGCGAAACCGTCGCCGACTGGTCCATCACCTTCACCGTCCCCGCCGGCGTGACCGCCACCAGCGGCTCCAACGGCACGGTTTCCCAAACGGGCAACCAGGTCACCCTCACCCCGGCGTACTACATCAAATCGCTCGCGCCGGGCCGTTCGACCTACCCCTACAGCCCGTCCTTCCGGCTCAGTTCGGCCGTCAACCCGACCACGTGCCGGATCGACGACGCGAACTGCGACGGTTCGGGCGACACACCGCCGTCGACCCCGGCCAACCTGCGACTCGTGGCGAAGACGACCACGACCGCCGCGCTGGCCTGGAACGCGTCGGCACCGGGCTCGCTGCCCGTCACCGGCTACGACGTCTACCAGGGCACCACGCTGGCGGCGTCGGTCACCGGTACCGAAGCGAGGATCACCGGGCTGACGCCGAACACGGCCTACAGCTTCACCGTCGTCGCCAAGGACCGGAAGGACGCCAAGTCGCCGCCCACCCCGGCGCTCGCGGTGACCACCAACAACCCGGGCGACGACACCCAGGCGCCGACCGCGCCGTCGAACCTCCGCTCGACCGCGGTCACGTCGGGCTCCGTCGCGCTGGCGTGGAACGCGTCCACGGACAACACCGGCGTCGTCTCCTACGACGTCTACCGCGGTACGACCCTCGCCACGACGGTGACGGGGACGACCGCGACGGTGAGCGGGCTTTCACCGTCCACTTCGTACTCTTTCACGGTCAAAGCCCGCGACGGGTACGACAACGTCTCCGCGGCGAGCGCGGCCGTCAGCGCTCGCACCGGCGACATCGTGAACGGGTACGCCCGGGTCGGCTACTTCGTCCAGTGGGGCATCTACGGCCGCCAGTTCTTCGTGAAGAACATGGTGACCAATGGATCGGCCGCCAAGCTGACCCATCTGCTGTACGCCTTCGGGAACATCGACCCGGTCAACCACACCTGCCTTTCGGGTGTCACCAAGGGAACGACGCCCAATCCGCAGGATCCGAACCAGGGCGACGGCGCGGGCGACGCGGAAGCCGACTACTCGCGGCCGATGTCCGCCGCCCAGTCCGTCGACGGTGTCGGCGACACCGGCTGGGAAACGCTGCGCGGCAACTTCAACCAGTTGAAGAAGCTCAAAGTCAAGTACCCCAACATGAAGATCCTCATCTCGCTGGGCGGCTGGACCTACTCGAAGTACTTCTCCGACGTCGCGGCCACCGCCGCGTCGCGGCAGAAGTTCGTCGCGTCGTGCATCGACACCTACCTGAAGGGCAACATCAAGGCGTACGGCGGTGCGGGCGGCCCGGGTACGGCCGCGGGCATCTTCGACGGCATCGACATCGACTGGGAATGGCCGGGCAGCCCCGACGGGCACCCCGGGAACCACTGGAGCGCCAACGACAAGACGAACCTGACCGCCCTGCTGGCCGAGTTCCGCACGCAGATGGACGCCTACGGCGCGACCACCGGCAAGCGGTACGAACTGCAGGCGTTCACCCCCGCCGACCCGGCGAAGGTCAAGGGCGGCTGGGAGATCCCGAAGATCTTCGACTACCTCGACGTCGCGAACGTGCAGGGCTACGACTTCCACGGCTCGGGCAGCGACAACTCGTGGGAGCCGAACCGCACCGGCCATCAGGGCAACCTCTACGCCGACGCGGACGATCCGTACAACTTCAAGTTCAGTGTCGAATCAGCGATCAACGCCTACACCGAGGCCGGGGCCAATCCACGGAAACTGACCCTCGGGCTCGCGTTCTACGGGAGAGGCTGGCAAGGGGTCGCGGACGGCGGCAAGAAGGGCGAATGGCAGAGCGCGACAGGAGCCGCGCCCGGCCAGTTCGCCGAGGAAGCAGGTACTCGTGGCTACGCGAATCTCTTGGCCAGTGTCCCCAACTGCGCCGTCCAGCACGACACCGCGGCAGTGGCCACGTCGTGCTACACCGGCAACGGCGGGCAATGGTGGACCTTCGACGACGCCTGGTCCATCCAGCAGAAGGTCGCCTGGCTCAAGACCAGAGGACTGCTCGGAGTCATGGCCTGGGAGATGTCGGGTGACACCGGATCCCTCATGACCACAGTGGACAATTCGCTGAAGTGACGGTTCCCGGGGTGCCGATGTTCGTCGTCGGCACCCCGGCACCGTTCGTTCAGCCCGCTGAACAGTGCGGGATTCTTTCTTTTCGAGGCGAACAAAGGTCTTGACGCGACTGGTTCAGACCACGACACTGAATCGCGCGCCGCCGGTGACCTGGCTCACGCCCGCCCGAGGAGAACCATGTCCCTACCGAGGAAACTGCTCGCCCTGACCACCCTCGTCCCCTTGGCGCTAGGCCTTTTCAGCGCCCCCGCCCAGGCCGCGCCCGCCACCTTCACCCATCCCGGCGTGCTGGTCAGCCGCCCGCAACTGGACTTCGTCCGTGCCAAGGTCCAGGCAGGCGCGCAACCGTGGAAACAGGCCTACGACGCGATGATGTCGAATTCGTACGTGTCGCTGTCCCGGTCACCGAAACCACGCGCCATCGTCGAATGCGGTTCGTATTCGAATCCGAACATCGGCTGTACCGATGAGCGGCAAGACGCGATCGCCGCGTATTCCCTTTCGCTGGCCTGGTACATCACGCGCGACGCGAAATACGCGACCAAGGCGATCGAGATCATGGACGCCTGGTCCGCGATACTGAAAGATCACACGAACAGCAACGCTCCCCTGCAGTCCGCGTGGTCGGCCTCCTCGTGGCCGCGCGCCGCGGAGATCATCAAGCACACCTACACGAGCTGGCCGAACTCCGGCCGCTTCGGCACCATGCTCCGGAACGTGTACCTGCCCGAGGTGATCAACGGCAGTCACAGCAACGGAAACTGGGAACTCAGCATGACCGAAGCCGCGATCGGCATCGCCGTGTTCCTCGATGACAAGGCGGCCTACGACAAGGCCGTCGCGAAGTTCCGCACCCGCGTCCCCGCCTACCTCTACCTGGCCGGCGACGGCGCGCTCCCGAAAACGGCGCCCGGCAGCGGCCTCGACACCCGCGACAAGATCGTGAAGTACTGGCAAGGCCAGACGACGTTCGTCAACGGCCTCTCCCAGGAGACCTGCCGCGACTTCACCCACACCGGCTACGGCCTCGCCGCCATCGCGAACTTCGCCGAGACCACCCGCATCCAGGGCCAGGACCTCTATCCCGAGATCGCCGACCGCCTCCGCGAAGGCCTCGGCTTCCACGCGAAGTACCAGCTCGGCGCGGCCGTCCCGTCGTGGCTCTGCGGCGGCAACCTGAAGCTCGGCCTCGGCCCGATCACCGAAGTCGGGTACAACCACCTCCACACCCGCCTCGGGCACACCATGAGCAACACCGAGGCCCTCACCCTGCGCCAGCGCCCGGCCGGCACCAACAACCTCTTCGTCTCCTGGCAGACCCTCACCCACGCCGGCAACCCACAGTGACCCCGTGCGGCCCGCCCGAATGCGGCAGGGCGGCCCTCACGGTCCGTTTCCGCAGCTCAGACACACAGTGACCCCTGGTTGCAAGCGCCTGTTCGGGACCCGCTAAAGTACTCACATCGCACTCCACGGAGCGCGGGTCCGGGCTGTGGCGCAGTTTGGTAGCGCACTTGACTGGGGGTCAAGGGGTCGCAGGTTCGAATCCTGTCAGCCCGACCGGAAGACGAAGCCCCTGGCTTGTACCTCAGGTACAGGTCAGGGGCTCTTTCTTGTTCAGTTCAAGACCAGGCCGATAATCTTGAGGTGAAGTCCCTGTGGACCGGTCCTGGTTCACAGAGGCTCCGCTCCTGCATCGCAGGCCGCTCTCGCGCTTACCTCAGCGCAGCAAAGGCAGCCCCCGCGAGACTCCTGCGAGCTCGACGAGCTCGGGCCCGACGTCAGGGAGGTAGCCATGCGTAACGAGGTCATGCAACAACTGGACGTTCTGGTCGGCTCGTGGCGGACAACGCTATGCAACGCCTGGTTCCTGGACCCCGCCGACCAGGAGGTGCCTGGCTCAGCGACGGTCGAGTGGCTCGGTGACGCGTTCGTGGTCCTCCGCTGGACCATGGGCGACGACGACAAGGCCGCGAGCGAGATGGTCCTGGTTCTCGGCCGCAGCGACACCCGCGACACCTACACAGCCCTCTACCACGACGAACGAGGTGTCTGCCGGGTCTTCGCCATGACTTTCGACGGCACACGCTGGCAACTGAACCGCCAAGACCCCGACATGCACCAACGCTTCATCGCCGACGTCCGACCAGACCGGATCAACGCACGCTGGGAAGCATCCGAAGACCAGGGATCCACTTGGCGCAAGGACTTCGACGTCATCTTCGAACGGATCTAGCAACGCACAGCGCGGAAGCCAAGTCCAGATCGTTTTGCGGGGAGGGATCGCGCCCGGCGACTTGGGTGCCTCCTCTCAGGCGAGGGTGGCGCCGTAGGCGGTGAGCACGGACCGTAGCGGCTGGAAGAAGCTGGCGCACAGCTTCACCATCTGGATCGTATTGGTCGTCGCCGTGACCGCCGGTGCACCTCGGCGGCACGCGGCGGTCCGGGCGGTTGGAACACTGATCGCGGCCGTTCTGGCTTTCTACTGGGGCAAGGCCCTGGTCTATGGCGTCGAATATGCGGGCATGCCATACGAGATCGACGTGTCAACGACAGTGCTGTGGTGCGCCATGGCGATCGCCGGCTGTCTGATCGCCGGGTTTCTGGTGAGCACGATCGGACGATCCGATATCCGCGGCACAGTAGCGACCGCGACGATAGTCGGACTGTTGGTCGCGGACGTTGTTCGACAGTCCAGCCGCTCAGGCCTAGGCGTCCTGCTGCTCGCGACGGTAGTCGCTATCGGCTTCGTGGGGATTCGGGGGATTCGCTCGCTGCGACAAGGCCTCCAGGTCGCAGCCTACGCAATCCCACTGGCAGGCCGCGGTTTCATGATCGTGTCAGCGCCGGACTTCCTCGAAGAAGTCGTGATCAGGTTAAGCCTCTGACACCTGCCGCATCAGCACCCGCCCGCGGAAGCCGACCGGAAACCCGAAACCCGGCAATTCCGGACTACAGGCCGAACTCCCCCGGCGCGAGGCTGCGCGCCAGGCAGAACTCGTTTCCTTCCGGGTCGGCCAGTACCACCCAGGACCGACCGTCTCCCTGTCCCACATCCGTCCTGGACGCGCCGAGCGCGAGCAACCGCTCCAGTTCGGTCTGCTGGTCGCTGTCGATCGGGCATACCTCGAAGTGCAACCGGTTCTTGGCGATGGTCTTGGCCTCGGGAACACGGACGAACACCATATTCGGCACAGCGGGCCCGCCACGCAACGCGGCCAACCGCTGTTCGTCCGGCTCCTCCGGGTCGGGCCCGATCTCGACCGCGGCGCCGTTCTTGTCCTCATAAACGACGTAACCCAGAACGCCGCACCAGAAATCCGCCAGCCGCCGCGGATCCACGCTGTCGATGGTCGCCCATTCGAACCGACTCGTCATGCACAATGCCTTTCCATTTCGGATATCCCGGGTTCATGTTATTCGATGAACCTCGGCCCGGGGCTTCCGAAGGATGCAGGGCTCCGACGCGAACCTGGCCCACCGACTCTCCGATGACCGAGGGAGCGTAGGCGTCCTCGATGTGGGGTTCGTACAGGTCGCACCACCACGCGACGTTCTGGTCAACGCGGTATACGGCGGTCCACATGTCCGCGTCGTCAGGCACGAACGCGCGCATGTTGCGGATGTGGCGGGCTGATTACGGGCTAGGTTCCGGGTCGCGAGGTAGCCGGCGGGGACCTGGGTGGGTTCCCGCGCGGGCGCTGAGCCGGCCACCACGGCCGT
The DNA here is from genome assembly GCF_046549005.1 of Amycolatopsis sp. lyj-108. NCBI lineage: Bacteria > Bacillati > Actinomycetota > Actinomycetes > Pseudonocardiales > Pseudonocardiaceae > Amycolatopsis > Amycolatopsis sp. lyj-108. The sequence goes on from NZ_JAJPWQ010000004.1 coordinate 526,475, forward strand.
GCCCCAGTGCTTCGGCGAGGTCGATCATGTGGTCTCCCAGCGTTCTGAGCTGGCTTTCCAACAGCCTCATCGACGCTTGCTGTAGCGCGGTCAGCTCCACTTCGAGATCGGGCATGGTCGGCTCCCCCTCCGCTGGTCGGTTGCCGTCAGGTCAGGAAGGAGTCTTTACCGGCCGCCGGATCCGGGGCTGACCGGCCGCCATCGGGTGCGGGGAGGACACTACGAGTGGTCATCGCGCCCTCCACCCTTGCGCGAGTCCTCCGAATGGCCGCAGGGAGAAAATACGTAGCGTATTTCCGCCACGGATTAGCGAAAAGGCATTTCCACCTCGATCGAGTGAATTCAACCCGCACGATCGACCTGGTAAAACGCGACAAAACCGCAGGCAGATTCGTTCCGGTCACCTACCGTGCGCATTGATTAACGCACTGGTTTCCTGTTAGAGATGATCGTTCCCGATTCGTCTCCCGTTGCGGATGACTCTGCGCAAGGACAGGCCCCGATGACCGAACTGCAGACCTCTTGCGGTGGCGCACGCCCATATCCGGTTCGCGCGCTTCTCGTACTGGTGCTGGCGATGCTTCCGCTGTCCGGCTGCGGCACCACCGGGGACGTGGGTGGCGGCGCCGCTGCCCCCGTGGCGCCGCCACCCTCGTCGCCCGAGGTGTTCGCCTCGCTGCCTGAGGCGAACACCTTCGGCCAGTTGAAATCCGCGCCCACGGACCCGTCCCCCACACTGCCCGCCGGCGGGGAAGTACTGCATCCCAAGGCGGATGCGATGATCTACCGCGCACCCGGCGCGGAGCCGATCGCCCGGCTGCCCGAAACCCAGATCGGCTCACCGACCTGGGTCCCGGTGATCGCCAGGCAGGGCGACTGGGCACAGGTACTGCTGCCCGCCCGGCCCAACGGCGCGACCGGCTGGCTGCACGCCACCCCGGAAACCATGGAATCGGCGCACAACGACTTTCGGGTCAACGTGGACCTCGCCGCATTCCGCCTGGAAATCCTGGAACTGGGCAAGCCGATCGGCTCGTGGACCATCGGCACCGGAAAGCCCGAGCACCCCACGCCTACCGGCCGCGCGTTCATTCTCGCCTCGATCAAGGAGAGCGTGAACACCTACAGCCCGATCGTGCTGCCGCTGAGCAGCCATTCCGATTCGCACGAGACCTTCGGTGGCGGGCCCGGCACGGTCGGCCTGCACACCTGGCCGGACGACAGCTTCGTCGGCAAGGCCACCAGCGACGGCTGCATCCGGGTCACCCGCGAGGCACTGGACCGCCTGGTGGAGCTGCCGCTCGGCACCGTCGTGAACATCACCTGAAACCCGATCATGGAGGTAATTTCCTTGTCCCCACGCACAACCAGCGTGCTCGCCGTCGCGGCCGCGGCCTGCCTGGCCTTCACCGCCACCCCCGCCGTGGCCGCCGCTGCCGAGTCCGCCTACGCCATCGCCGCGTCCGGTCTGGTCACGATTCCCCGTACGCCTTCGGTTTCCGGCGCGGGCAAGGAGTCGCTCGCCTCAGTGGCGCTGCCGGCCTCCGGCCCGTCGCTGGTCAGCGCGAAGGCACTGAACGCCGACGTGAAACCGGGGCACGCCGAGGCCAGCGTCGCCGGTCTCTCGCTGAACCTCGCCACCCTGCCCGCCGGGGCCACTTTGCCCGGGCTGAGCGCCGACGTGATCAAGGCCGAATGCCAAGACGGCAAGGGTTCGGTGTCGATCGCGAACCTGAAGGTCGGCGGCAAGGCGATCAAGCTCGACCAGGTTCCGCCCAACACCACCGTCCCGCTGGCCCCGTTGCTCGAACTGGTGGTGAACAAGCAGACCAAGAACGCCGGCGGCACGCTCACCGTGACCGCGGTATCGGCCAAGCTGCTGGGCCGGACGCAGACGCTGGACATCGCGTCGGCGACCTGCGCCAAATCTCCCGGCGCCACCCCTGAACCGCCGACCAAACCCAGCGGTGACAAGCCTCAGCCCGGCGGCAAGGCCCCCAAGCCCACCCCGGTCCCCGCGCACCTGGACGTCACCGGCTGACCGCCCCGGGCGGGCCGAATCGGCGAGCGAACAGGATCGCACCCGGCTTCGGCCCGTCCGGACTCAGCAGATGCTGCGCCTCCACGGTGAAACCCGCTTCGCGGAGCCAATCAGCCACGTGGGACGGCCGTCGAAGGTACCCGTCCGCCGCCCGCGTGGACTGGTCGCCGTTCCCGCTCGTCTTGTCCTCCGGCTCGTCCCCGACGTGGAAACCCACGGCCACCATCCCGCCCGGCCGCACGATCCGGTGGAACCGCGCGAGCACGCCCGGCACCACCTCGTCCGGGATATGGATCAGCGACCACCACGCGAGCACGCCGCTGAGAGAGCCTTCGTCGACCTTGAGGTCGGTCATCGAACCGACCTCGAATCGCACATCGGGGTGTTCTCGGCGAGCGATCTCGATCATCGCGGGAGACAGGTCGATACCGAACACATCCACGCCCAGCTCCCGCAGCAGCGCGGCGGTGTGCCCCGGCCCACAGCCCACGTCCGCGACAGGCCCGCCACCGATCGCGCGGACCAGGTCGGCGAACAACACAACCCCCGCGCGAACGTGAAGCTTCCTTTCGAGCAGGTCTCGGGTCTCATCGGCGTAGCCGGCCGCGAGAGTGTCGTACGAGTTCCGGGTCTCGCTCAACCAGGTCATCAACGAACCGTAGCTTCTGCGATCGGTCTGTCGACAGTCGTCCAACCACCCACGTGGTTGAGCCCTTCAGCGACCGAAAGGCCTTATTCAGGGAAGTACGCGCCCTGGACCGCGGCCGGCCGGTGATGGTGAAGCTGACTGGATCGGGGTGACCAGAGGTGCCGACCGACGACCCTCCGCGTGAACCAGCGCCGGCAGGACGATGCCCGGCCGAGAGCTCTCACCAGGACTGGCCCACTCGCCACGGTGGCGGCTACCCGCCGGGCTGGCGAGTCCGCTATCGCCGCCACACCCGCCGAGGCTCTTCCCGTCCGGCCACCTCGGTCGAACAGGCAGGGCGAGTGCGAACCGGGACGGTCGCGGGATGCAGCCTGCGCGACGAGCACACCGGCACCACCTGGGTACCGGTCCGCCCGGATGGCGTCCCCACCGATACCCCCGCTCGCGTCGTCAGGGCGACGGACATCCTCGACGCCGGCCCACCGATACACCGTCCGGGCTGAAAACTCGGTGCCGGTGGTACGGAACTCGTGTGTTCAGGCTCCGCACTCCCGAGTGCGGCATCCAGGCACGCGAGTCACGCCTTACCGAAGTACATGAAGGCCCCCTTCCTTGCGCCTAGCGCAAGGAAGGGGGCCTTCATGTACTTCACGACCGGCCACGGAGGTCACAGCCGCCCCACAGTCACCACGGACCACATCCGACGGTAGCGAAAGCCTCCTTCACTACCCTCAGAGTAGGCAAAGAGGCTTTCACTACCAGGAGGACGCGTACGCAGCAGCGACACCGGCCCCACGCCAAGACACGTTTGACTTACCCCTCAATAGAACCCGAATCGCCACTCACGACCCCCGGCACCGATCCCTGGCGGCGTGTGCCGGTTGCGTGAAGCGCAGCATGTTCCCGGAGGGGTCGAGAAAGGCGCAGTCGCGGGCGCCGTGGGGTTGGTCGATGGGTTCTTGCATCACCTCGGCGCCCATGGCCTCGATGTGTTCGAAAGTGGCGTCGCAGTCGTCGGTCACGAAGACCAGACGACCCAGCAGTCCCTTGGTCATGAGGTCTTGGATCGCCTGCCGGTCGGCCGGTGAGGCTCCCTGGTCCATGTCGGGTGGCGTGAGGACGATCCGCACGTCCGGCTGGGACGGTGGACTGACGATCATCGCGAATTCGACGTCCTCGCGTGCCTTGAAGCCGAGCACGTCGCGGTAGAAGCCGAGGGCCTCGTCCAGGTCATGGACGGCGAGCGTGCAGTACGACAGCTTGAGATCCATGCCGGTCACGCTCCTTTCCCTGGACCATCCGGCTCCTGGTCACCGGTGCCGAGAAACACGATGTCGAGGTCACGGAGCCGGTCCGGATCGGCCTGCAGGGCGATACCGGTGATCTTCCCGTCGGTGATGGTGAAACCGAAGACGACCTGCGGCCGGCCGCGATGCGCCCAGACCGCGGCCGGAACGCCGTCGACCAGGGCGAGCCGGGCGGCCTCGGCTCGGCCGGCGAAGACGGCCGCCACCGCGTCGGCGCCGCGGGCCTCGGCGGTCGCGCCCATCCGCACGGCCGCCGGGTCGGCCACCAGCACGGCATCCGAATCGAGCACCGAGAGCAGACCGGCGAAATCCCCGTCCCGGGAGGCGGCAAGGAACGCGGCGACGACCTCCCGCTTCCGGGATCGCGCGGCATCGGATGCCGAGGCCGCTCCTTGTACCCGCCGCCGGGCCCGGCTGGCGAGCTGCCGGGCCGCCGCCGGAGAGCGGTCGATGATGGCGCCGATCTCGCCGAAGGACACGGCGAACATGTCGTGCAGGACGAAAGCGAGCCGCTCGGCGGGGGTCAGCGTGTCCAGCACCACCATGAGCGCGACACCGACCGAGTCGGCCAGCAGTGCGTCGTCCTCGGGATCGACCGGGCCGCTCGGGTGTGGCGCGGCAGGCTCGGGCGGCAGCGCCCCGGCCGGCTCCTCACGCCGGGCCTGACGTGCCTCGAGCATGTTCAGGCAGACACGGGCGACGACCGTGGTCAGCCACCCGCCCGGGTTCTCCACCTGGTCGGTGTCGGCGCGGCTGACCCGCAGCCACGCCTCCTGCACCGCGTCCTCGGCGTCGCCGGGTGAGCGGAGCATCCGGTAGGCCAGCGCCCGCAAGCGGTCCTGGTGCTCGGTGAACCGCTCGCTCAGCCAGTCGTGTTCGGCCATCGGTCACATTCCTCCGTCTCGGTCTGTCATACCGATTGACCGGCGACACCAAGCCGATGTGACAGTACAAAGGAGACAAGGCATGAAAGCGCACGTCAGCTCGATCCTCCTCGCCGTCCAGGACATGGACCGGGCCAAGCAGTTCTACACCGAGGGGCTCGGCTGGAAGGTCAAGGACGACTACGGCGTCTCGGTGTTCTTCGAATCGGACGGAGCCTCGCCCGTCGGTTTCTACCGGCGTGACGGCCTGGCCGAGCAGGTGGGCACCAGCCCGGAAGGCAGCGGCTTCAGCGGGCTCGTCCTCACCTACGTCGTCCGTAGCGAGGCACGGGTCGACGAGATCATCGCGGAAGCCGAGAAGGCCGGCGCCAAGATCCTCAAGCCCGCGGGTGCCCTGCCGTGGGGCGGGTACGGCGGCTCCTTCGCGGATCCGGACGGCTACATCTGGAGTCTCGGCTACAGCGACCAGGGAACCGACCAGCCCTACGCGGAATAGCCGTCCCTGACGACCGGCGCCGAACCACCCCGAGATCACCAGGAGAGAACCGTGTCACCGCAGATGAGCGCCATCATGCTCGGCGTCAAGGATTTGGCCCGCGCCAGGAAGTTCTATGCCGAAGGCCTCGGCTTCACACTCGACAAGGACACCCGTGGCTTCGTCTCGTTCAGCCTCGGCGAGGGGTCCCCGCAGCTGGCCCTCTACGAATGGGAGGCGGCAGCGCGCGACGCCGGAGTGGCCGCGGACGGATCCGGCTTCCGCGGTGCCTCGTTCCACGTCAACCCCGGCTCCAGGGAACTGGTGGACGAGACCATCGGCAACGCCGTGGCGGCCGGCGGCAGCGTGGTCCGGGAGGCGGCCGCCGCCAGGTGGGGCGGGTACTACGGCTATTTCAGCGACCCGGACGGCTACCTGTGGAAAGTCACCACCACCGACGCCTCCTGACTCTTCAGTCGCGAAAGGACAGACGGATGACCACCCGAACCTGGCCACGGCACGCGATGACCGGCCTGTACTGGTTCCTGGCCCTTCAGTTCGCCTTGGGCGCCATCACCAAGTACTGGCCGGGCGAAACGTTCTTCGGCCCGCCCTATGCGACACAGTTCGCCGAATGGGGCTACCCGTCCTGGATGCGCTTCCCGGTCGGGACGCTGGAAGGTCTCGCCGCGATCCTGCTCGTGATCCCGAGCAGACGAACACGCTTCCTCGGCGCCACCACGCTGATGTTCGTCCTCACCGGCGCGGTCACCACCCACATCATCAACCACGACGGGCCGGTCGAAAGCTGGGCCGCGCCGACACATCTCGTCATCACCGGGATCCTCGCACTGGCCAACTGGCCCCGCGACTGGCGAGACCTCCTGCGGGCTCCCGCCTCGCACACGGCCCGAGCACCACATCCGACGAACTAGCGATACCCGTACGTGCTGTGGCAGGCAAGGGGATCAGAAGCCGGGCGGTGGTGGCGACTGAGTGGTTTTACGCTGCCGCTGACGAGCGAAGTACTCGTTGTTGCGCTTTCGCCAGTACTCCGCCGCCTGGCTCGATTCTTCGCCGCCTGAATCGTCGGCGCACTGGGGATCGGATTGCCCCGTTGCCCTTTTCCAGAGACGAATCCGGGGTTTCCGGCGGGGCTTGCGCAGAGTCATGGTTCAGTACAGCAGACAGTCGCCCAACGCGTCATCGGCCAGACAGGTCTCGCAGAGCATCGTACGGCGCTCTTGCCATCGACTCGGCCGGATACGTGCCCTGGTGGCCGCCCGGCGACGATTTCATGATCGTCGCCGGGCATCCTCACCCCTGCTCAACAGCGGTATTCCACCTGCCACTCCGAGCCGAGCGGCACGTTGCTGACCTTCACCCACTGTGGCCCCTTGTACTCGTACCCCCCTGCTCGGCGATGCAGCCTCGGGCCACCCAGTATCCGTCGGCGTCCCTGACATGGGAGTCACGTGAACTCTTGCCAGGCGCCAACGTCGTCCAGCTACTGGAGTCGTGTCGATCACCCCACGCCTTGGTGATCCGCAATCCACGATCAGAGCTCGACAGATTGCGGATCACACCGCAGAGCAGGGATACGGATAGCATTCCGCCGTAATCCCTACACCCGGCCGACTTGGCGCCGGGTTCGCCGCCACTGCGTTCGCGGACGTCGGCACGGCGAACAACGCGGCGGAAGCCGTCAGCCCGATCGCGAGTTTTCGCATCAACTTCAGCGTGATTCCACCCCTCGATTTCGCTGCCTGCCCGAATGGGCTACCCCAGTTTGCGCATCGACTCTCCGCGAGCGGAAGCGTCTCGGGGAGACTTGGGACGATGGGATAAGAGCCCGCGCTTCACCTGCGGAAACATCTCTCCCATCGGACGCCGTGGGAGTAGCGGATCCGCACGGCCCTGGCAGGCTGCTCGCGAGTTTCAGTGCGTGCGTGCCACCCCAGCCAGCCCGCGGGAACGCGGGGCGTCCTTGTCGGCGCCCGCGACGTCGGGGCGCCATCGAGGCAGCCACACCAGACCGGGTTCGACCAGCTCCAGGTCTCCGAAGAACTCAGCGATCTCCTCACGTGAGCGCATGATCGCGGCGTGGTTGGTCCGGCGCCCGTACTCCTGAGCCACCCGCTTGCCCGCGTTCTGCGTCTCGACGTCCTCGGGCGCGACGTGAATGTGCGACACGGCCAGGAAGCTGCCCGGCGGCAGCATCGCGCGGTGGAAACCGAGTGCGGCGTGCGGATTCTGCTCGTCGGGCATGAAATGCAGCAGTGCGACCAGAAGCAGCCCGATGGGCTCGCTCCGATCGATCAGGCCGGTGTCCATCACCCGGTCCCACAGCAGGCGCCGGTCGAAGAAATCGGCGTCCAGCGCGGCATGCCGGGCCCGATCCGCCGTCTCTTCGAGCAGGATCTGGGCGTGCGCTTGGGCGATCGGCTCGTTGTCGATGTACACCACCCGGCATTCACCCGGCGCCACCTCATCGGCGACCTCGTGCACGTTGCCCTGTGTCGGCAACCCGGACCCGATGTCCACGAACTGCCGGATCCCTTGCCCCACCATGAAACGGACGGCACGACCGAGGAACGCCCGGTTCGCGCGGGCGAAATCCCGGATCTCCGGCAGCACGGCGAGCTGCTTCTCGGCGAAAGCCTGGTCGACGGCGTAGTTGTGCGTCCCGCCGAGCAGGTAGTCGTACACCCGCCCCACCGAAACCTTGTCCACCGACGCGGCCACCCGTGCGGCCTCATCCATGCTCATCCCGATCCCCCAAGACCTTCGCGCAGGCAACGCATCGAAGACCGCACAGTACCGGTCTGCTTCCTCCCTTGCGGTGAACGCACCGAAACGCGGGAAATACGCCGCTAGCCTCGGAAGCGGAGGTGGGCCGTGGACCATACGACCAACGAGGTCGCGCACGCCGTCGGCGGCTCGGTCATCCAGACCGGGGTCGTGCAGGGCGACATCCACGTCCACGACGTCCGCCCCGCGCCGGTGCCCTATCAGCTTCCCCCGTCGCCCGCGCATTTCAGCGGGCGGACCGGCGAGCTGGACAGGTTGACGGACACCCTGCTCGGCGACATCCACCGGGACAGACCCGCGCTCGCGGTGCTGACCGGCCCTGGAGGTGTGGGCAAAACGGCTCTCGCCCTGCATTGGCTGCACCACGCACGCCGGCATTTTCCCGACGGGCAGTTGTACGCGAACCTGTCCGCATATGGTCCGGACGGACCGATCAGCCCGGTCGAGATCCTCGGCGATCTCCTCCATGGACTGGGAGTGCCGCCCTCGGACATCCCGCTCCGGGCAGCGCGGAGGGCCGCGGTGTACCGCTCGCTCACCGTTGGCAGGTCGATCGCCGTGCTGCTCGACGATGCCGCTTCCAGCGAGCAAGTAGCGATGCTGCTGCCCGTTTCGCCGAGGAGCGTGGTCGTGGTGACAAGCCGTCGACGCTTGAGCGGTCTCGTCGCGCACGGCGGCGCCACGGTGGACGTCGGCGCCCTTTCCCCGGACACGTCGGTGGAGTTGCTCGGCCGCGCGGTCGGCCGGGAGCGCGTCGCCGCCGAACCGGAATCGGCCCGGGATCTGGCGGAGCTGTGCGGCGGCATACCGATCGCGGTGCACCTCGCCGCGGCCCGGCTGGCGGTCCGGCCGAACTGGCCGCTGGCGAGGGTGGCCAAGGAGCTCGCCGACGAACGTCGTCGGTTGCGGGCCTTCGTCGGCGAGGACGGGACCTCGTCCGTCGAGATGTGCTTCGACCTCTCCTATCGCGGGCTTCCGCCTGGCGCGGCTCGCCTCTACCGGCTGCTCGGGCTGTACCCCGGCGGCGATTTCGGCAGTGGGGTCGCGGCGGCGCTCGCCGGGACGTCCGAGGCGGAGGCGGAGCATTCGCTCGGTGCGCTGGCCGACGCGAACATGGTCATGGACAAGGCTTTCGATCGCTACGGCTTCCACGACCTGGGGCGTCTGCACGCTCGGCGCCTGGCGGAAGTGCGGGAGCCGGAGGCCGAACGGCAGCGAGCGGTGTGGTCGGCAGTGTCGTATTACCGGGACCGCGCCGCGGCCGCCGACAGTGCGGCGACGCCGCTGCGGCCGCACCACGCTCCCGCGCCGACGGAGTTCGACACGCGCGTATCGGCGCTGGACTGGCTCGAGCGCGAACTGCCGAACCTGATCGCCTGCCTGCGGATCGCGTACTCGCGCGGCTGGTACGAGCTGGTGTGCCGCCTGTACGACGCGCTCTGGGGATTGTTCCTCTATCGCGGGCACTACGACGAGTGGATCAGCACCGGCGCCCTCGCGGTCGAAGCCGCGACCTTGTCCGGGGATTCCGGTGTCGAAGTGCGGATGGTGAATCAGTCCGCTGCCGTCCATCTGCGCGTCGGCGAGCCCGCTGCGGCGCTCGGCCCGTATCGGCGGGCGTTGGCCGTCGCCCGTTCGATTGGCGACTGGGCAGGCGAGGCGACCGCGCTGGAAGGGCTGGGTGCCGCTGAGCATGCGTGCGGCCACCTCCCGGAAGCGATCGGGCACTACCGAAGTGCCCTCGAACTCAACGAAGCGCAGGGACGCACCCGTGGGACGGCGCTTCTCCTCTGCTACCTCGGCCACGCGCTGGCCGATCAAGGCGAGTTCGAGGCCGCCGCCGACCACTTCGCGCGCTCAGCGGGGCTTTCCGAGTCGATCGGCGATCTCCATTGCCAGGCGCAGGCGATCGCCGGGCTGGGCGGGGTCCACGCGGCGCGTGGCGCCCACGTCGAGGCGGTGTCGGCGTTGCGGCGAGGACTGCGGTCGCTCCCGTCTTCGGAGGCCGCCGCGCTGCGCGTCCCCGTGCTGGAGAAACTGGCGGAAGTCCTCACCGCTTCCGGGGATCACGAAGGGGCGCGACGGTACTGGACCGAGGCACTCGACGCCTGCACCGCCATGAACGATCCTCACGCTGAGCGGATCCGGGCCCGGATCCGCTCAGCGTGAGGCCGGTTCACTCGATCGGCTCCGGCAGCAGCGCGGGCGACACCGGCACCCGATGTGCCGGCTGGTCCAGGCCCAGCAACGCATAGCAGGTCTCGCGCAGGATGGTCAGTGCCTGCCCCGGGCGTCCCGTGATGGTCCGCACCACCTCCGCGCGCTCGACGTCGGTGGGCGGCTTCGCCCGGTGCACCTGCGGCGCCAGCGGCCGATCGAGACACAACGGCGCCGCGATCCGCGAAACCAGGTCGGCCGGGCTGCCCGGCCGCACGCCGTCGAGGGAGCCGGTGCTCATCAGGGTCGGCACACCAAGGCCCGCGGCGTACTGGAGCACCGAGCCGAGGTCCCCGACGGCGAGGTCGGCGGCCGCGAGTGCGGCCCGCCAGCCCTCCTCCGGCGGCAGGACGACGAGCCCGCGCTCCCGCGGACCGGACAGCCACGCGAGGACCTGCCGACGGCTGTAGGCATGCCAAACGAACGGATGCAGCACCGCCACCACCAGATGTTCCGGCTGCGGCAGTTCCTCGACCAGCCGGGCGAAAATCGTCGGGTCGGTACCGAACAGCGAGTGTTTCGACCAGGTCGACGAGACGACGACGATCCGCTGTCCCGGGGCCGCGCCGAGCGCGTGCCGGTACGCGTCGCGGTACGGACGGCCTGCCAGCATCCGGTCGAACGACGGGTCGCCTGCGACGATCGCCCCGGGCAGCGCCTCGGGACAGGTTTCGGCCAGCACGAGCTTTTCCTCGTCGGTCGCGAGCGCCAGGGCGGCCGGGATCACGTCGTCACCGCGCATGAGGTGATCGCGGTGCAGACCGTGCCGCCAGACGTCGCCGTCGTACCCGATCCTGGACCCGAGGCTGCCCACCCCGTGTGGCATCAGGACGACCGGCCCGTCGAGTTCGGCCAGGCCCCAGTCGCAGGCCGCCAGCACCAGGTCGAACCGTGTGTTCACGGCCTGCCGCCACGGGATGACCAGGCCGTCGAGCCGACGGACGTACTCGCCGATTCCCGCCCATCGGTATCCGGTCTCCGGAGTCGACAGCATCACCTGGACCCGCATGTCACTTTCCAGTGCGGGCAAGATGTCCAGCAGCCGTTCGCCTGCCTGGACGTGCGGCACCACGACAAGAATCCGCTTCACGCCGGGCAGGCTCATCCAGAAGTCGGCCACGCGGTCGCCTGCCGCGATCACCCTGCCCGTATCCGTCATGCTCGGTGACAGCACTGGTTCAGCACGGGAAGACATCGATTTTCCCCAGGTCCTTCACCATTCGCGCGCCGCCGCTGCCGACGATTTCGACCGCGATGCCGAGACTCGCCCGGGCGTCCTCGTTGTAAATGGGTCCGACTTGCCCGGTCCACCGGGTTCCCTCGGCGGTGCCCTCCATCGGCAACGAGAACGTGCTCCCTGGGACGGTCACGAGGATCAACGCCGACTTGGCGCCGGGCGAGACCGTCACACGAACGGTCGAGGAAGTCGGCTCGCTGCCGCAGGTACCACTGTCGGCGGCGGCGATCCGACGATGCTGAACCCAGGAATCGGTCACGGACAGGCCCGTGTCCTGCACGCCGTTCCCGTCGGCGGCCGGAGGTACGGCGGCCGCCGGCGGGACGTTCGTCCGCGTCGCCGAGGCCGGGTCGCCGGTGACCGCTGACGGCGCGCTCGGCTGGTCGATCGGTCCAGGCCGCGGGGGCGGCGGGGGCAGCGGGACCGGCACCTCGACCGGAGTCGAGGCCGGCCCGCTGATCGGACCTGCGGGCAAAGCTTCCCCCGCATCGGGGTGTGGGAGGAGCGGTATCGAGATCACGACCGCCGCGGCGGTGGCCGCGGCGACCTTGTACTTGACCGTCGGCAGGAACCGATTGAGCAGATCTCCGGCCATGGCCAGCCCGGGAACGGCCAAAATGATTCTCATCAGGGCCGTGCGGTCGTCGCGGCGGCGACCGCACCGCTTGCACGCGCCGATATGAGTCCGGACTTCGCGAAGCAGCTCCGGCGAGTCTTCTTTGCGCTCGGCAAGGCAGCGCGGGATCACACAGCGGTTCGGTCCCTCTCCGGGATCGGTGACGAGCACTGTCACCGTGGCCGCGTCGCGGAGCGCTTTCGCGCCTCGCCGTCGCCGGTTCCTCACCTCGTTCAGCCGCACGCCGAGCTGTTCGGCCAGCTCGGCTTCCGTGGAGAGCTTGAGCGCCACTTCCAGATGCAGGACGACGTCTTCGTGGAGGGTCTTGTCCAGGAATCTCCAGACCCGGTCGAGGAACTTCAGCATGTCCAGCCGCAACCGGGTGGTCCGGAGGAAGTCTGCGCGCGGATCCGCGCTGTCCTCGATTTCCCTCCACATGTCGCCACCGGACGCCTGCCGCTTTCGCAGGAGGTCCCGTGCCGAATTGATCGCGACCATGCACAGCCAGGCACGCACGTCTTTGACGTCCTTGCCGGGTGCTTTCTTCAGGACCTTCTCGACAGCCGATTGGGTCGCGTCCCAGGCATCATGGACGTTCTTCACTATCATGAAACAAGCGGCGTACATGTCGGGGAGGTACTGCCCGATGGCGCACACGATACGTTTCCACTTGAGCAGTGGGTCTTCCGGTGGGGTCATGTCGTATAGACGAGCCGCGCGAGCCATCGACGCGAGCTTTCGGACGACTGTGCCCCTTCGGGTGAAAGGCACCTGCCGGTCCGGTGGATGTGGTCACGACGTTCTCCACATCCAGTGAGCGAGCGTCTCCTATTGAGGAGCCTTTCCTGCCACCCGAACGTGCTGACCGTGACCGCGGTCCTCAGCGATCCGGCTCGTGCCGAAGATTTCCGTGCAAATGCCCCACCTGGATCGCCGTGCCGAAGTCGCCGCCGGTGATGATGTTCGTCGTGCCCGCCGGTCGCGGAGCGTCCGGAGTGACCGGCGCGGGTTCCGCCTCGGCACCGAACCCGTGTGTCAGCAAGTCACCGCTCGGCCTGGGCACGTAGAGGTGGACCATGCCCGAGTACTCCTTGACCTGGACCCGCCGGGCCACCAGCAAAGACGAAGGGAGCCTCGCGTATTCCGTCTCCAGCACGTCCTCGAAGACCCGCTGCGACAACGCCACCGCCAAGAACGTCTGCCCGGGATCGGATCGCGCCAGCAGGTCGCGCACCTCGGGCGCGTCGAGCAGCCGATGCGTCGTGATCACCGTGCTCCCGACCACGGCCGCGGAGCCGGGATCCCCGACCGGGCCGACGTTCAGGCTCGCCCGCATCCGCAGCCGGACTCGCCGGTCGCCGGCGGGCCACCGGGCATCCCGTTCCGCCAGCGCCTCCTGGAGCGCGTCGAAGAACCGCATCACCACGGCGGGCAGGTGACGCGTCGCGAAACCGATCCCGAAACCGTCGCCGGTGTCATGCGGGAACAACGCCTCACGCCAGACGTGGCCGAGCCCCGCGCGTTCGAAGGCGAGCGCCAGCACGTCGGGAATGGCGTCCGCGAGCACCGCCTGCCCTCGATCGGAATGACCGCCGAATTCCTTGGTGTCCACGACCAGCACCGCACGGTACGGCGGCAATTCGTCGATGTCCGTCATCGCTCTCCTTTTCTGAATTCAGAGTGCGACGTGGCCGGTGATACCCACGACCGTGTCGCCACCGACCCAGATCTCGCCGTCGGATCGCTCGATGTGCACCCGCCCGCGGCGGTGCAGCTTCGTGCCCTGAGCGGCGACATAGGCGGCCGGGGCCACGGCGGCCGGAATGAGCCACTGCGCGATCGCGGCGTTCAGGCTGCCGGTCACCGGGTCCTCCACGAACGTGCCGTCTTCATCGACGAACGCCCGCACCTCGAAGTCGGCCTCGCCGCCCGGCGGATGCGGGCCGAACACGCCGACGTCCGGGTATTCACCGAACGCGGCCGGGTCGGGCTCGAGTGCCAGTACCGCCTCGGCGGAGGCGAGTCGCACCGCGACCCACGCCGGCCCGTTCTCCGCCCACCGCGCGGCCAGGATGTCGCCCGGTTCGACCCGCAACGCCGCGGCCAGAACGTCCACCGTCGACGGCGGTACGGGACCACTTCGGCGCAACGGCGGAGCGGCGAAGGCGAGCCGGTCCCCGTCGCGCCGCACCGCGACCAGACCGGCGCCGCACTCCTGCACCAGGCGACCTGCCGTCTTCGGCGTGCCGCCGCACTCCAGCCACGCACGAGCGGACCCGAGCGTCGGGTGGCCCGCGAAGGGCAACTCGCGGCTCGTGGTGAAGATCCGCAGCCGGTAGTCGGCGGCCGGATCGGTCGGCGACAGCAGGAACGTGGTCTCACTCAGGTTCGTCCAGCGAGCGAACGCCGCCATCTGCCCGGTGGTGAGGTCGTCGGCGTCGTGAACCACCGCGACCGGATTTCCGGACAGGAACTCGTCGGTGAACACATCGACCTGACTGAACGCTCGCATGCCCTCAAAGCTACCGACCGGGCGCGGGGTGTGGTTCGTTCGTCCGGCGACGACCGCCCGGCGCGTTCTGGCCACCGCGGGTCTGGCCATCTCGGTCTTCGGCGCGGGTCCGGACTGGCTGACGGAGCCCAGCCACTCTTTTACCATCCACAAAGAACGCCCCTGATAGCAAAATGTCTGATTAGCGGCTATAGGTACCTACTACGTGACCTGCGGCGCTTCTTGCGTGATGCCAGGTTGAGGTACATGAAGGACCCCTTCCTGTACCTAGGCGCAAGGAAGGGGTCCTTCATGTACTGAGGAAGGCGTGAAGGTCGCTTCAGGCAGGGCTGAGCTCAGCCCTGCATGTAGTGAGGGGCCCCTTCCCTACCCTCAGGGCAGGCAAGGAGTCCCTCACCGACCCGCCGCCCGCCGTAGGTACCCAAGACACGATTCGGGTTCTAACCCGAATCGCCACTCACGACCCCTCTCGAAAACACGCAAGGCGTGTCGAGGGCTCACTCACGAGTCGCTGCCGCCGTCGAACCCGACAGGCTAACCAGGTCCGAAGCCCCGCCCGGGAACACGACACGTTTGCCTTCCGACCCAATACATCTCCAACAACTGCGGCAAAACGGCCTCCACCACGATTTACCTCGGCGAAAAGGCGCGCTCGGTCATCGTCAGGGCCTGCTGACACCGCGGCTTCGGCCGGCCCCGAAAGAGCCAGTCACGCCGACCGTGTCGAGGCGGTATCAGCGGATGGTGCGGTGGATCCAGTCGGCGTAGGCGGGCACGCTGGTGTACAGGCCGGGCCCGTTGGCACAGGGCACGTCGTTGTCACCGGGGCCGGAGGTGACGCCGATCAGCTCCCACCGGCCGCCTTTCCCGCGCTGGATCTGCGGCCCGCCGGAGTCGCCCATGCACGCCATCGCGCCGCGCTTGCGGCTGATCGTGCAGAGCCGGGTCGCATCCGCGTAGCCGGGCGAGCATTCCGACACCGCTCCGCGGCGGGTGTCGAGCTGCTGGAGCCGTTCGGGGAACACCGCCTTGGTGATGTCGCCGGTGTCGACCGTGGTGCCGAAGCCCATCAAGCGGGTCGGCGTGCCGGGCCGGCCGGGGCGGTCGGCGATGCGGATGGGCTGTTCGGAGACCGGGCGGTCCAGGCGCACCAGCGCGATGTCGTTCTTGTTCGGCTCACCCGGCTGGTACCCGGGGTGGCGCACCATGCGGTCGATCGTGCGCACGGTGCCGCCGGAGGTCCGCTGCCCGCTGCCGATGCGCACCGTCCCCTCCGGCCGGGCCGGGTTGTTCTCCGGGTCGACACAATGCGCCGCGGTCACCACCCATCGCGGGTGGACCAGCACGGCTCCGCACACGCCTTTGGCGTTGTTCAGCTCGGGCACGATCTCCGGGATCGAGGCCATGAACTCGTAACGCTCGGTGGAGTTCTTCCCGTTCACCACGGCATCGGCACTGCCGGGCAGGGCGATCGCGCAGAAAGCTCCTGCCAACACGACGCTGGCGGCACGAATCAGATGGCGGCGCACGGAATCCACTCTCGACATACTTTTCCTTCGTTCGACGAATTCGGGTCGATCGGGTCCAGCCTCGCGGTCCGTCGCGTCCTGGACAATCGGGTCAGCCCGCTGATCCGCCGTGGTGGCTGCCGGACGCCGCGTGGTGGTGCCCGCCCTACCTACCGTCCATAATGGACGACCTCTCATTCAGGAGTGACCGGCGTCACTATTCGGCGGGTTGCGGCAACCTCCGGTACCGGCGAACGCCTTCAAGCTCAGGAAGAACCGATATCGGAACCTGGGGAGCACATGAAGAGACTTTTCGTCATGCTGACCGCGATACTGGCGGTACTCGCGTTGGCACCCGCCTCACCCGCCGGCGCGACGACCCGCTTCGACAGGGAGCTCCAGTCGCGCATCGCACGAGCCCAGGCGTACGCCGACAGCAGGCCCGGTGACACCGGGATCGTCCTCCGGGACCGGTGGACCGGCGCGGTCTACCGGAGCCGGGCCGCCGGGACCCTCATCTGGGCCTGCTCCACCCCGAAGCTGGCGATGGTCGTTGATCTGTTGCTGCGCAACGATTCCGGGGCCGTCCGGCTGACCGCCGAAGACCGGGACCTGATCCACCGGATGCTCAACTCCAGCGACGACGCCGCCGCTCACACGCTGTGGACCCGGTACGGCGGTGAGGCCGAGTTCGCCAAGCGCTTCCCGTCGTACGGGATGACCGACATGCGGTTCACCGACCAGCACCCGCACCACTGGGGCTGGATCTTGACCACCGCCAACGACCTGGACCGACTGGTCGACCACGTCCTGACCAAACTGCCCCGACAGCACCGGGACTACATCGTCCGCGAAATGCGCACTGTCGACGTCAACCAGCAGTGGGGTGTCTGGGGCGCCGGCCCCGCCGCGCGCCCCGGCAACAAGAACGGCTGGTCCGACGACAACGACGACGGCTCCTGGATCATGAACTCGGTCGGCTTCGTCGGCCCGCACGAGCGATACACCCTCTCGCTCATGAACAACACCAAGGTCATCCAGAACGGCTACGAAACCGGCCAGGAAACCACCACCAAGATCAGTGAGATCCTGTTCAAGGGATACTTCAAGGGCTGACCTGGCAACGCCGGACCCGGCGGACCTCGCCGGGTCCGGCGCCTGACCGAGACGCTCCACAATGGACTGTCGAGCCTTTCGGATACGGCCTTCGACGACCTCGCGCAAGCCCCGAACGAACCCTTGTTCCCGTGACGAACCGCCTGTTTTAGTCGGGACGTCCCCGCACATGGCAGGGACTGGTTCACCCGGAAAGCGAGGGCACGATGAGCGCACCCGAAAAGGCGTTACCCCGCAGGATCGGCGCGATGGTGAGTGCCGTGCTGGTGGCGGCCGGCATCTCGGTCACCGGCGCGGGCACGGCGTCGGCCGCGGACTACTACTACGAACTGCCGTACCCGGCCGGCGAGGCCTATCAGGTCACGCAGGGACCGGAGGGCACGTACTCCCACGTCGGTCCTTACAACGAATACGCCTGGGACTTCGGTCTCCCGGCCGACTACGAGGTGTCCGCCGCGCAGGGCGGCGAGATCATCTTCTCGAATTGGTCGCCGTACTGGCAGAACGGCATCGAGGTGCTCATCCGGCACTCCAACGGCACCTGCACGCACTACGCGCATCTGAACCGGGCCCTCTACAACGCGGGCACCTGGGTGCCGCAGGGCCGGGTCGTCGGCTGGTCGGGCAGCACCGGGGCGTCCACCGCACCGCATCTGCACTTCCAGGTGATCGACTGCGGCAGCCGTGTGGGCATCCCCGCCACCATCCAGGGCTGGACCCCGTCGACCGGCACCCGGCCGGTCAGCGTCAACAACTACGCTTGAGTTCGCGCTGCTCTTTCGTCTCCTACCAGAGGGTGGACGGCCCCGAGACCACCCAGCCGGTGTCGACGGGTTTGACCCAAAAGCCCAACGCCACGTCGATCACCTGCTCGCGATAAGTGATTTCGACAGAGAGATGGCTACCGGTCTCGCCCCAGGCGAAACTCCCGAGACCGAGTTCGTCGAGCCACGACATGTCGCGCGCCCACTCATCGGGCACGGGGTCGCCATCGGTACTCACTCCGGCGGAACCGGACCAGAGCGCCTTGAGTACGTGCCGGGCCGAAGTATGGTCGACGAGCTTCTCGGCCACAGGCATCTTTCCCGCCCGCACGAGGCCGAAATAGTGGCGTACGACCGCCTCGACGTCGGTCTCGGCGGGCCGCTCCGTCCAGATCTTCACCGTCGAGACGATAGGGGGACGGACCGGCGCCACCAAGCGATTTCACCGGCCGCGGAAGCGGGCGGCCAGTGCGGCGATCGGTGACCGTCGGGCCCGCACCGGGAGCCGTCCGGACGTGATGTCCTCCAGCAGGGTCGCGACGGTTTCCCTGGCGCAAGTGCGGTTCGCGCCGATCCCGCCCGAGGGGCCGCGTTTGATCCAGCCGACCACGTAGGCACCGCTACGGCTGTCGACGCGGCCCGCGGTGTTCGGAATCGTGCCGCGGGCCTCGTCGAACGGCAGGCCTGGCACCGGTGTCCCGCGGTAGCCGACCGCGCGGACGACCTGTCCCGCGGCGATCTCGACCGGGCCGTCCGGACCGGTGACCCGGAGACCGCGCACCTGCGTATCGCCGACGATCCCGGTGGGAGCGGAGTGGAAGCGCAGGACGATCCGGCGTGAGTCCGCGACCGGCGGCGCGGTCCAGTCGACGGTCTCGTGGCCGAGTTCGCGCAGCAGCGACGCTTTGCCGGTGCCCGCGTCGATCGCGGCCGTGGTGCGCGGGTCCGCGTCGTCGACGACGAGCGGCACGCCGGTCCGCTGTGCCAGCGCGAGCAGCTCCGGGGAGGTATAGGCGGCCTCCTCCGGCCCGCGCCGCGCGAGCAGGACGACCTCACGGACCTTGCTCGTACGCAACCGTTCCAGCGCGTGCGGGGCGATCGTGGTGCCGGTCAGCCCGGCGGGATCGGCGGTGAGGATCCTGGCGACGTCCAAGGCGACGTTGCCGGTGCCGACCAGCACGACCCGTTCCGCGGAGAGGTCCACGGCGTTCGCGGGTATGTCCGGGTGGCCGTTGTACCAGCCGACGACGGTGGTCGCGGCGATGCTGCCCGGCAGATCCTCACCGTCGAGGCCGAGACGACGTGCGGACGAGGCGCCGACGGCGTAGACCACCGCGTCGTGGCGCTCGGCCAGCTCGTCGACGGTGACGTCGCGGCCGACCTCGGTGCCAAGGCGCATCCGCAACCGCGGGTGCTCGTGGAACCGCGAGAAGGTTTCGCCGATCCGTTTCGTGGCGGGATGGTCCGGGGCGACGCCGAAGCGGACGAGCCCGCCCGCGACCGGCAAGCGGTCGATCAGGGTGACCCGCGCGTTCGTGTGCAGGAGCAGATCTTCGACGGCGTACATGCCGGCCGGGCCGGTGCCGACGACCGCGACGTCCGGCGGCGCGAAGTCGCTCGGGATGGCCCGGTCGAACGTCGGAGGACTCCAGTGGTGGAAGTTCGGCGCGGGGTCGGCCGCGGGCACGGTCTCGCGGCCGGCGTAGTAGTCCGCGTTGAGCCCCGCGTAGACCTGCAGCGAACCGGTCAGCAGATCGGCGGGGAAGATCGCGTCCACCGGGCAGGCGTCCGCGCAGGCTCCGCAGTCGATACACGAGGCCGGATCGACGTAGAGCATCTCCGTGGTGCCGAAGTCGGGCTCGTCCGGGGTCGGGTGGATGCAGTTGACCGGGCAGACCGACACGCAAGTGGCGTCGTTGCAACAGGTCTGGGTGATCGCGAAGGCCATGTCAGATCAGGTTCGCCCGCTTGTAGAACACCAGTGCGGGCCGGGTGAGCAGGCCGCACGAGCCGAGGAACTCCATCAGCCCGGCACAGCTGGACCGCATCATCGACTTGTGGTGCTCATTGGACTTCGCCTCGCGCAGCGCGCGTTCGGCGTCGAGTCCCGCGTTCTTGTAGACGTCGCGGTTGATCATGCTGCTGACGATGAAGTACGACGCGATCGCGATGACCAGCGCGTTGATCCGGCGGCGCAGGAACCCCGCGCCCTCCAGCTGTTCCCGCGTCTCCTCACGGGCGAACTTCATATGCCGCGACTCTTCGACGACGTGGATGTTGTTGATGGTCCGCACGAACGGGACCACCCGCTCGTCGCGCATCCAGTCGCGCTGCATCACGTCGAGGACTTCTTCGGCGACGAGGATCGCCGCGTACGCCGCTTCGCCGCGGGCCGTCGCCTTGAAGACGCGGCCGAGTTCGACGGCGAGCCTGCGCGGACGGTACGGGGGCGCGCCGAGCTTCTCCGCCCCGCGGGCGAACATGATCGAATGCCGGCATTCGTCCGCGATCTCGGTCAGCGCCCACTGGAACGCCGGATCGGTCGGGTCCTTGGCGTAGAAATCGCGCAGCACCATCTGCTGCAGGATCATCTCGAACCAGATACCGGTGCTCGCGACCGAGGCGGCCTCCTGCCGCGTGAGCTCCTTCTGCTGTTCCGGGGTCATCTCCGCCCAGTAAGCCGTGCCGTAGAGGGTGCTCCACTCCGGGCTGGCACCGTGGAAATCCTTGTCCAGCGGCGTTTCCCAGTCCACCTCGGTAGCCGGGTCGTAGGACAGCATCGCGGAGGAATCGAGGAGCCGCCGCGCGGTCTCGTGGCGGCCGGCACCGGCCGCTTCCGCGGTGCGGGGCACATCGGTGCTCGTCATACGGACCTCCCTGACTAGACGTTACCGAGGTTCACTGTTACCCAAGGTAACACCTAAATGGCGGCGCCGCGAGAGGGGGATCTCAGGAGCGTGCGCGGCCCGCCGTCCCGCCAGGGTCAGCGCGATTCCGGCGGCCACCACCACGGCGCCCGCGATCACATTGCTCAGCCAGGTCGCCGTGGTCAGCTCGGGCATGCCCGGATACTCGCGCGGTACCAGACCACGGCCGGCATCCCGTCGATCACGAAACACACGCTGTGCCATGGCCTTCGGATAGCCCGGCCCGAACCCGCCGGATTCAGCCGGTGTCGTGCCTGGTCGGCCCGGTCATCGTGCGTGCGGTGAGAGGCCCGCGTACGCGGCCAGACGGAGGGCGAGCCCGTCCTCCGCCTCGGCCGCCCCGAGCGGCGGTGGCTCGAGCAGCGCCGTGGCCTCATCCGAGTACACGCTCTCCGCGAACGTGGCGACCACCCTTGGTGGCGGCAGCAGTTCGAGACCCTCATAGCCGACGACGATCAGGTCTTCGCCGCTGCTGGTCTCCACGGCCAAGGCCCATCCGTGTCGTTCGTCCCAGAGCAACGCGACGTCGCGGTCCGGTCTGCTCGGCAGTCTTCGCTCGAGTGCGATGTACGCGCTCGCGATCGGTTCGAGCTGCACGCAACAGGCGTCCCCGTGTAACCCCAGCGCCTCGATCACCAGGCTCACATACCGGTGCAGCCCCTTCAGGATCACGTCGTCGAATTGCGGTTCCATGCCGATCGCCACCTCGTGCTCGTCCTCGTCGGCACTGCGGCGCCGGCTGCTCGACGCGGCAATGAGGTTCACTCCGCCACGCGGAGGGTTCCACCCGTGCCCGGGGCGAAACGCGGATCGCGAGAAGGCCGGCTCATCCGGCTGGTGGGGGCCGGCAGGAGACGATTACCCGGTGCTCCGGAGATCAATCATCCGCCGTCGACGGCCGGTAGTTCGGGTTCTCCCAGACGAACGTGACCTTGTTCCCCGCCGGATCGGCGACCTCCGTCAGCTTGATGAAGTCGTAGTCCTGGATCGCGCCGCACTCCACGCCCCGGGCGCCGAGGGAGCCAACGGTGTCGTCGATGTCCTCGACGACGATGACCACGGCGCTCTTACCCGCGGCCTCCGGCGAGTGGGCGACCTGGATCCCCGCGTTTCCGGCGATCAGCCATTCCGCGACGCCTTCCATGGGCTCGGTGTCGGGCCGCCGCCCGATCCACCGCTCGTACCACGCGACCGCGGCGGAATGCTCCGAGACCGGCAAGACAGCGTAAACATCCTTGAACTTCGGCACGGGCAGTTGTCCTTTCACCGCGAAATGGTCTCGATTCGCTTTCCCCGGCCAACGGCAACCGCGCCCACGACGACCATGACCGTCATTCCCGCCAGTTGGAGCACGTCGAGGGCGAACGCCGAGCCGTCGGCCGGTGCGCTCAGCCTGCCACCGAGTCCGGCGTAACTGAAGGAGGCCTCCAGGAAAACCGTGGACATCACCGCACTGAGCAGGATCATCGAACGGCCGGGCACGACCGCGACCAGTATCGGCAGCGCCAGGAACAACGAAGGACCCGGGCGGCTCAGATCGAAGTCCTGTGTGGCGCCGAGCCCGATCTCCACGGCCGCCAGTGCGGCCACGGCGGTGATCACGAGCGGACGGTGCGGATTCCGGGGACTCAGCGGCGGAATCTGCCGTTCGGTCGCCGTCACCCGGTTGATCACCAACGTGATCACGCCCGCCAGCGCCGAAATCGCCAGTCCGGCGACCATCACCCAGTTTCCCGCCGCCAGCAGTGTGTTCGGCGAGGAGAGCAGACGGCCGAGCATTTCGCCGGTGCCCAGGAATATCCACACTGTCAATGCGATCGCGGCCAGTGGCGACCAGAACGCCCGGCGGTCCAGCCACAGGATGACCAGCGCCCCGGCGATGTAGCCGAGTCCCGCCGGGACGACCTTCACGAATTCGGGGGCCGCGATCCATTGCAGGATCGTGCCCAGTGCGGCGACGGCCTGGCCGCCGATAGTGGCCCACATCGCGGGCCGCACCACTTTTTCGGTCATATCCGCGAGTCTGATGACCGGGGATCAGCCGCGCGTCGGGCCCGGAGCGGCTTCCCCGCCTACCGCATTCGACGTAGCTCCGGGATCAGCTCACCGATCAGGCGGATGCTCTTCAGCACCTTTTCGTGCGGGATACCGCCGATCTGCTGCAGGCACATCATCCGGTCGATGCCCAGTTCCGCGTAGGCCCGCAGTTTCTTGCGGCAGGTCTCGGGGCTGCCCACGATCAGCGAGTCCTGCGCGCTCAGCACGGTGAAGATCTCGTCGTCCGGCACGTTTTCGCCTTGCAGGATCCGGGCGATCAGGAGATTCGCCTCGGTCGGGGCGTTCTTCGCCTCGCCGCGCAGGAAGTCGCCGGTGAGCCCGCCGCCGTCGGGCGCGGCGACGATCTCCTCCTGCCGGGCGTTCAGGCGCACGAATTCGCTCGCCGCCTCGAAGAAGTTCAGCGCCGTCACCGTGTACCAGGCCGCGGCCGCGGCGGCGCCGTTGCGCATCGCCTCCTCGTCGGTGTCGGCGCAGTGGACGAAGGTGAAGAACCCGACCTGGTCGTTGACGAAAGCCCCGACCGGGTCGGTGCAGCGCTCGGCCGCGTCGCGGTAGAGCTTGATCAGCCGTCCCGCGCGCTCCAGCGACTCCCACATCGTCGTGCCGAGGACACCGACGCCACGGCGGCCCGCCTCTTCGAAGGACGCCGGACTCGCCGCCGCCTGCCAGAGCGGCGGATGCGGTTTCTGGAGCGGTTTCGGCGAAATCGACACGTCGTCGACGCGATAAGCGTCGTTTTCGCAGGAAAAGCGTTCGGAAGTCCACATGCGCGGGATCATTTCGAAAGCCTGCCGCGTCTGGGCGCGGGCCTCGTCCGGTTCGATGCCGAACAATCGCCATTCGGGAATCGTCGACCTGGTCAGCCCGAGTTCGACCCGGCCCCCGCTGAGATGGTCGAGTGTCGCGGCGCGTTCGGCGACGCGGATCGGATGGTTGAACCGGCCGGGCGCGAGTACCGCGGAATGGCCGAGCCGGATCCGGGTGGTGCGCTGCGAAAGCGCAGCCAGCATCAGCTCGGGCGCGGACGAAAGGCTGAACTCCCCCGCCCCGTGGTGTTCGACCTGCCACCAGCAGTCGTAGCCCAGTTCGTCGGCGAGGACGGCCTGCTCGATCGCCTGGGAGAACCTGAGCCCTTCGTGTCCCTCCGGCCACGGCCGCGGGTTCTGGATCTCGTTGAACAGATCGATCTTCATCCATGGCCTCCGTCTGCCTCAGCTCACCGAGAGATCAGTCAGCGGGTGCGCGCGCCGCGTTACAGAAGTCGCACGTTCGGCGCAACGCGGCCGGAACGGCGCGGAGCCGGCCGAGATCCGTTCGTCACCGATACGGGCAAACGGGTTCGGCCGCGCACAATCAGGTGACGAACGCCGAAGACACGCTTTCCCGAATGCCGCGTCCCGTCGCGGATTGTCGCGATTCGGCCAGCACATCGGGGACGGTAAATCGCGCATGATCCACTCACAAGAGTGAGCGCTACCCGGCAATGGCGCGTTCCTTTGCGCCGGAAAGGGGAATTGTGAGCGTTACTCAAATGGCGGCATTCGACGACTCGGCCTTGTCGTAATGTTCGATTCCCATCCACACCACCACGCACCGAATTCCGCGATCCCATGGAGGTTTTCGTGATCCGACGTCCTCTGCGCACCATGACCGTCCTGATCGGCGCCGCGGCAGCCGTCACCGCGTTCGCGTCCCCGGCTTCGGCGGCGACCTCGGTGCTGAGCGAAGCGGCGGGCCCGGCCGCATTGGCCGCCGCGCAACAGAAACTCGGCACCTCGCTCGGTGCCGTCTTCGCCGGCTCCTGGCTGGACACCACGACCGGCGAGCTGGTCGTCGGTACCACCGACGCGAGCCGGTCGGCGCGGATCCGCGCCGCGGGCGCGATCCCGAAGGTACTCCGGCACAGCGCCGCCGAACTGAAGAAGATCCAGTCCACATTGGACGGCAGAACCCATGGCGTGCCCGATTCGGTCGCCGGCTGGTACGTCGACGCGCCCACGAACGAGGTCGTGGTCAGCGTGGTGGGCGGCGATCCCGCCGGCCGGGCATGGGCCGCGTCCGCCGGCGTCCCGGTGCGGGTGGACCAGGTGAAGAGCGCGCCCCGGCCGTTGTGGAGCGTGATCGGCGGGCAGGGTCTCTACTTCAGCGGCGGTGCCTGCTCGGTCGGGTTCAACGCCTACGACGACGATGATCATTACGTGATCACAGCGGGCCACTGCACCGAACTCGGTGGCACCGTACGCGGCGTCGGCGGCACGATCGGCAGGGTCGAGCGGTCGTCCTTCCCCGGCAACGACTACGGGACGGTCAAGGTGACCCACTCCGACGTCTCGACGCCGCCCCGGGTCGACCGCTACGAAGACGGATCCGACGTGCGGATCGAGGGTGCCGACGTGGTCGGCGTCGGCGGCCGGGTCTGCCGGTCCGGGATCACCACCCACTGGCACTGCGGACGGGTCGAAGCGCTGGACCAGACGGTGAACTACGGCAACGGGAACATCGTGCGAGGTCTCACCCAGACCAACGCCTGCGCCGAACCCGGCGACTCCGGCGGCTCGTTCGTCAGCCGTCCCTCCTCGGGTTCCGGCACGAAACTGGTGCAGGCGCAGGGCATGACCTCGGGCGGTTCCGGGAACTGCGACGTGGGCGGCACCACGTTCTTCCAGCCCGTCAAGGAGGTGCTCAACCGCTACGACCTGACGCTCGAAAAGGACTGATCAGCCGAGGGAAGGGGCGGCCGGCTCACCGGCCGCCCCTTTGACCTGTTCGGCGAGTTCAACCGCCTCTAGGACGAGCGCCTCGATCTCGGCCCAGCGGCGGCGGACCCGCTCGTGATCGGCGACCAGCGTGCCGGAAACCATGCCCAGGAACAGATTCGCGTCCGTCCCGACTTCCGCGAGCCGCAGGAAAGGCCGCCGGTCGTCCTCGGTTCCCGCCCCGTGCGCCGCCGCCCATTCACGGGCACGCATCCCGGCTTCGTGGCAGGCGTCGACGAGAAGGGTCCGGATCTCCTCCGGCCGGTTCCCCGGCCTCGCGGGAGGTTTCCCCATCAGCGGGAAGATGTTCCAAGCCACCGAGAGCAGGCAGTCGGCCACCTCGTCCATCGACTCCACGTCCACCGGGCGAGTGTTCCGGCCCGCGCGTCCTGCCAGGCGCAATGACTCGCGGGAACGGCAGGGTCGACCCGATCGGGTGGGCCCCGTCGGGGAACCATCGGCGGGTAGTGAGGGCCTCCTTCCCTACATTCAGGGTAGTGAAGGAGGCCCTCACGGAGCCGACCCCACGACACCTTCGCCATGTTCTTCACGAGAACCACTTGCGACTCCTTGAGCGCGCACGTCGGCCATCCGCAGGCCGGCGATCAGTCCCGATAGTCCTTGGTGCCCTTGAGGCCGGATCGCGAGAATGCCGCTGACGAAGAACAGCAAGTTCGCGAGCGGCTCGAATCCGTTGTTGACCGCCGAAGCCAGGGTGAGCAGCGTGAAGTAGCCGCCGGAACCGGCGAGGAATCGCACCGCCATCCGCCACCGGGCGGGCTTCCCGCCGTCCGGCCCGGCGGGGCGCAGCAACACGACCCGCTGGCCGAAGCTGGCGCCGTTGCCCGCGACGGGGATGACGAACAGCAGGAGCACCGCGGGCAGCAGGGTGCCGATCAGTGCCGTGACCACCGTGTCCGGCTCGCCCACCAGCAGGGTCGTCACGATCCCGACGGTGGTGCCGAGCAGGATGACCGACACGACGTCGACCGCCATCCCGAGCAGACGGCGGCGCGCGGTGACCGGCCGCGGCGTGCCAGGGGGCGCGGACGGCTCGTTCCCCGGCAACAGCCGCAGCAACGGGGCCAGCCCGAAGCCGACGGCGGCGCCGAGGGTGTTGGTCAGCAGATCGTCGACGTCGGCGAGCCGGTACGGGCATTCGAACAGGTACCAGACCCCGGTGAGCTGGGTGCATTCGATGAACAGCGAGACCGCGAACCCGATGGCGACGGTGGCCGGGAAACCGCGTCGGAACAGGTGTCGCACGAACATCCCCAGCGGCACGAACAAGGCGACGTTGAACACCGCCTGCTGCACGGCGGGATTGCGCAGGAACGCCCGGATGCCCGTCCCGGTCTGTTCGCGGCGGATGTCGGCGACGAACTGGAACGGGCGCAGTTGCAGATGACCGGCCGCGTGTTCGGCGCACCACGCCGTCGTCGTTTCCGGGATGGGGAGCAAGGTGTACGTCCACAGGGACATGGCGTAGACCAGGAACCCGAACACCAGCAGGACCCGCCAGAGCCCGAGTTCGCCGCGGCGCCGATAGCTCGCGGCGATGTACGGGACGGCCAGGAGGCCCGCGAGCACGAAACCCGCGAACACCGCGATGACCGCGGAGATGGTCGGATCAGTCACTCGCGGAAGCTAACAACGCACGCTCCGGCGCACCCGTCACGCCACCTGGGCGGGTGACGGCGAGGGCTCGCTGATGCGCGAGCGCGGCGATGGCGAACGTCAGGTGGACGACGACCCAGTTGCGGTCTTCGCGGTGCACCCGCTGCAACAGGTCGAGAGTGGCGTCGCCCGGTGTGCGCCCCTGGCGGCAGGCGTCGGTGAACGCCTGGGTCAGTTCGTCGACGTTCCTCCGGAACTCCCCGAAGGCATCGGCGGGTTGGGCGTTGGTGCGGAAATCCACGGTCACGTCACTCAGCGTTCCATAGCGCGACGCAAAGTCACGAATTGGCCGAGTGCGAATCACTCACGTGAGGTAGTCGACGGGCGAATCTGTGCTCTGCGTCACGCCGAAGCGAGTCCGGCGGGCACGCGGCGTTCCCGTTCGGCCGCCTTCGCCCGGCGGGTGACCGGGAAGCGCTGGTCGAGTTCGACCAGCAGCGGGGCCGCCGCCATCAGTGCCAGAAGAGCGAGCCCGGCGTAAGCGCCCATGGTCGCGATGATCGTCATTTCGGCCTCCTCGATCCCCGTACCGCCTGTTCCGGCGGCCTGGAACCAGGATCGCCTGCCGGCAGGGGCCGGCGGATCGGTCATCCGGCGGGTGCGCCTCGACCGGTCGGCCTTTTCGGCACTGTCCGATCGGCCGATCCGGGACGGCGGTGCAGCAGGTCGAACCGCGACCACATGGCCTCGGCCGCCTCGATGGATTCCCCGGTGCGGACGGGATCGACGGCGGCCAGCTGCGCGACGATGGCCTGCACCAGGCTCATCCCGGCGGTCAGCGACGGGAAGAAGGTCACGCCCTCGGCAGGCACCATCAGAACCTGTTCGACGGCACCCGCCAGCGCGGGGCTGGCCGCGTCGGTGATCGCGAAGGCGCGCGCTCCCCTGGCCTTGGCCTCGTTCGCGGCGAGCACGGTGCTCTCGTAGAGCCGCCAGAAGCTGATCGCGATGAGGACGTCTTCGGAGGAGAGTTTCGCCGTGGCGTTGGCGAGTTCGGCGTCGCCCGCGGTGATGGCGTGGACGTCGTAGCCGGCGAGGCGGGCGTTGTGCGCGAAGGCGATCCCGACCGCGGCGTAACTGCCGTCGGCGATGACGACCGTGCGGCGTGCGGCGGCGACGGCCTGCGCGACGTTGCGGATCTCGTCCTCGGCGAACCGCCGGTTGAGCAGGGCGAGGCTGTCGAGGTCGCGGCGCAGCGACGCCGATCCCGGCGAGTCGACGTCCCGGTGTTCCTCGGCGACCTGTGGCGCGCTCAGCGACGACATGTACCGCGCCCGCAATTCCTGTTGCAGCGCCGGCCAGCCGGCGAAACCCAGCGCCTGCGCCGTGCGGGTGACGGTGGCGACGTTGACCCCGGCGAGCTGGGCGAGCTCGGCCGTCGACCCGAACGACGCCCGGCGCGGTTGCGAGACCAGCACTTCCAGCACGGCGGCCGCCTTCGGCCGCAGGCCGCGTTCCGGCGTCCGATCCCGAAGCCACGCCTCGAAACCGTCGTCGGTTCCCGTCTCTGTCACGCACGCCCTCCCTCGACCGCGTCACGGTAACGCATCGTGCCCGTCGAACCACTTGCAACAACCATTGCAGTTTTGTCGAAACGCAGTATACGTTGTCCGCACTCTCGTCTCCCCTAGTCGCCCGAACCACGGAAGGCGTTCCCCATGACGCTTCTGGCACGACTCGACCGGCTCCCGTTGAGCCGTCCCCACTACCTACTCCTGCTCATCGGCGGGCTCGGTTACACCTTCGACGGCATGGACTCCGCCGTGGTCGCCTTCCTTCTGCCGAGCGCGAAAGCCGAGTGGGGCCTCGACAACGGACAGCTCGGGCTGATCGGTTCGGCGACACCATTCGGCTTCCTCTTCGGCGCGATCGCCGCCGGGCTGCTGGGCGACCGCATCGGCCGCAAGAAGGTCATGATGTACGCGCTGGCCTTCTACGCGGTGTTCTCGGTGTTCGCCGCCTTCTCCCCCAACTACGAGGTCTTCCTGGGCGCCCGGGTGCTGGCCGGGGCGGGCGCGGGCGCCGAAAGCGCGATCATCGCGCCGTTCCTGTCGGAATTCGTCCCCGCCAAGCGGCGCGGCTGGTTCGTCGGCGCGCTCGCCGGGTTCTTCTCGTTCGGGTTCGTCATGGCCGCGCTGATCGGCCGGTTCGTCGTCCCGACGGTGCCGGAGGGCTGGCGGGTCGCGCAGCTGATCACCGCGCTGCCGATCGTCATGCTGCTGTGGTGGCGCCGGTCCCTGCCGGAATCACCGAGGTTCCTCCTCGCGAACGGGCGGCACGCCGAGGCGGAGAAGATCGTCGCGAAACTGGAGCGGGACGTCGAAAAGGCGACGGGACAAGAACTTCCGGCCGTCCCGGAGACCGAAGCCCAGCCCGCGACGGAAACCCCCAAGGTCAATCTCCTCAGCGCGCTGAAGTTCCTGTGGAGCCCGGCGATGGCCCGCCGCACCGCGGTGATCTGGACCGTGTGGTTCGTGATCACGTTCTCCTACTACGGCTTCTTCTCCTGGATCCCCACGCTGCTCGTCGAGCGGGGCATCACGGTGACCAAGAGCTTCGAGTTCTCCATCATCATCTACCTGGCGCAGATCCCCGGGTACTTCTCCGCCGCGTGGCTGTCGGAACGGCTCGACCGCAAGCACACCATCGCGTTGTACCTCGCGGGTTCGGCGGTGAGCGCCTTCTGGCTGAGCCAGATGGACGCGCCTTGGTCGATCACCCTGGCCGGGGCGGTGCTGTCGTTCTTCCTCAACGGCACCTACGCCGGCGTGTACTCCTACACCCCCGAGGTGTTCCCGACCTGGATCCGCGCCAGCGGCACCGGGCTGTCCAGCGCGTTCGGCCGGGTCGGCAGCATCCTGGCCCCGACGATCATCGGCCTGTCCGCGGCGAGCCTCGGCTTCGCGGGCGTCTTCGGCCTCACCACCGCCGTCCTGGTGGCCGGGGTGGTGGTCGTGGTCGT
Organism: Amycolatopsis sp. lyj-108; assembly: GCF_046549005.1. Taxonomy (NCBI): domain Bacteria; kingdom Bacillati; phylum Actinomycetota; class Actinomycetes; order Pseudonocardiales; family Pseudonocardiaceae; genus Amycolatopsis; species Amycolatopsis sp. lyj-108. The sequence goes on from NZ_JAJPWQ010000004.1 coordinate 556,992, forward strand.
GTTCGGCCTGTCCACCGCCGGCCGTTCCCTGGAAGAACTGACCGAACACGGCGCGCCCGTGAAAACCGCGAAGGAGATGACGAAGTGACGGTGTCACTGTCCACTGTGGAGGACAAGACCCGGGCCTCGATCGGCGTACGGCTGTTCACCGTGCTGGCCTGGGTGCCCGAACGGCGGGCGCTGCGGCGTGTGCACAGCAGTCATCCGGACGAGTACCCGGTGGGTGGCGAGAAGACCGTCGAGGTGGCCGCGGGCTGGCTGGAGCGATGCATCACCGGTCAGGAGCCCTACTTCGGTCCGGACAGCGCGGCGGTGCGGGAGATCTTCGCCGACCACGAACTCATCGACCGGCTCGGCTGCGGCGCGGTGATCAACGTGCCGGTGGTGGCCGACGGCCGCACCCTCGGCGTCCTCAACATCCTCGACGCCGAAGGCAGCTACGACGAGGATTCCGTCACGATGGCCCGCGCGCTGGCCCCGCTGGCGGCCCCGGCCCTGCGCGAACTCCTGGAGGAGACCCGATGACCGGCTCGCTGCTGCTGCGCAACGCCCGCCTGCTCGACCCGGTCAAGGGCGAGTACACCGAGGGCGACCTCCGGTGCGCCGACGGCCGGATCGCCGAGATCGGCACGGGTCTCACCGCCGGTGACGCGCGGACCGAGGACCTGCGCGGCGCGTTCGTGTTGCCCGGTCTCGTCGACGCCCACGTGCACGTCACCGCCTCGACCGCGGACCTGGGGTCGCTGCCCGCCTCGTCGCCGTCCTATGTGGCCGCGCACAGCGCCCGCACGATGAGCCGGATGCTGGACCGGGGCTTCACCACCGTCCGTGACGCCTCCGGCGCCGACTACGGCCTCGCCGACGCGCAGGCCGAGGGCCTGTTCCGCGGTCCGCGCCTGCTGTTCTGCGGACGCGCGCTGAGCCAGACCGGCGGGCACGGCGACAGCCGGACCCGAGGCGCCAACGCCAGCGACGACCACCCGTGCTGCGCCGGCCTCGGCCGGGTCGCCGACGGGGTCGACGCGGTCCGCGCGGCCGCGCGCGACGAACTGCGCAAGGGGGCCCACCACATCAAGGTGATGGCCTCCGGCGGCGTCGCCTCCCCCACCGACCGGATCGACTCGACGCAGTACTCCGCCGAGGAACTGCGCGCGATCGTCGAGGAGGCGGAGGCGGCCAACCGGTACGTCGCCGCGCACGCCTACACCGCCCGCGCGGTGAATCGCGCGCTGGAACTGGGTGTGCGGTCGATCGAGCACGGCAACCTGATCGACGACCTCAGCGTCGAACTGTTCCTCCGGCACGACGCGTACCTCGTGCCGACTCTGGTCACGTACTGGGCGTTGAAGGAGGAAGGACGCGAGCACGGGCTGCCGGAATCCAGCTGGCGCAAGGTCGACGAGGTCCTCGGCGCGGGTATGGCCGCACTCGAGCGGGCGGCCAGGGGCGGGGTGAAACTGGTGTACGGCAGCGATCTGCTCGGCGGGATGCACCGGCACCAGAATCACGAGTTCCGGCTGCGCGCCGAAGTCCAGTCCACGCTGGAGGTGATCCGCTCCGCGACGTCGACCGCGGCGGATCTGCTGAACCTGACCGGCGAGATCGGCACGCTTGCCCCCGGCGCGCACGCGGATCTGCTGGTCGTGGACCGGGATCCGCTGGAGGACATCGGCGTCCTCGCCGAGCCGGAGAAGTTCCGGCACATCGTGCAGGGCGGGACCGTGGTCTCCCCCTGACGCAATTCGTCACCTGCTTGCGATGCCCTCCCGTCGCAAGTAGGTGACGAATTGCGGGTCGGCGTGACCTCGCGTCAGAGCACGAAGCCGGCGGGGAACGGGTCGTCCGGGTCGAGCAGGTAGGTGGCGTTGCCGGTGATCCACGCGCGCCCGGAGAACTCCGGCACCACGGCGGGGACGCCGCCGACGGTGGTCTCGGCGACCAGTTCGCCGGTGAACGTGGTGCCGATGAACGAGCTGTTCTCGAACGGCGTGTGCAGCGGCAGTTCGCCGCGGGCGTGGAGCTGCGCCATCCGGGCCGAAGTGCCGGTGCCGCAGGGCGACCGGTCGAACCAGCCCGGATGGATCGCCATCGCGTTCTGCGAGGCCCGGGCGTCCGACCCCGGAGCGAGGAACTGGACGTGTTTGCAGCCGCCGATCAGCGGGTCGGCGGGATGTTTCGGCGGACGCTGCTCGTTGATCGCCGCCATGATGTCCAACCCCGCCGCCAGGATCCGGTCCTTCTCCGCCCTGTCGAACGGGATGTCCACTTGGGACAGTTCGAGGATGGCGTAGAAGTTGCCGCCGTAGGCCAGGTCGTAACGTACCTCGCCGAGCCCGGGCACCTCGACGACCGCGTCACGTTCGGCGAGGAACGACGCGACGTTGCGGAGCTTGACGCGTACGGCGCGGCCGTCCCGGACCTCGACCTCGGCGTGCACGAGCCCGGCCGGGGTGTCCAGGCGTACCACGGTCTTCGGCTCGGTCACCTCGACCATGCCGGTCTCCACCAGCACGGTCGCCACGCCGATCGTGCCGTGCCCGCACATCGGCAGGCAGCCGGACACCTCGATGTACACCACGCCCCAGTCGGCGTCCGGCCTCGACGGCGGCTGCAGGATCGCGCCGCTCATCGCCGAATGGCCGCGGGGCTCGTTCATCAGGAACTGCCGCACGTGGTCCAGATTCGCCATGAAGTACCGGCGGCGTTCGGCCATGGTGTCGCCGGGGATGACACCGATCCCGCCGGTCACCACCCTGGTCGGCATGCCCTCGGTATGCGAGTCGACGGCGGTGATCGACCGGATCGACCGCACCTACGCCACCCCCAGCGAGGCGAGCGCGCGACGCATGTCGGCGGTGACCTGCTCGCGGTGCTCGTCGGTCAGCGGGCCCCGGGGCGGACGGCACGGACCGCCGTAGCGGCCGACGAGGTCCATCCCGAGTTTGATCGCCTGGACGAACTCCGTGCGCGAGTCCCACCGGAACGCGGCCACCAGCGGTTCGTAGAGCGCCCTGGCCTCCTCGAGTTTGCCGGACCGCGCCAGGTCGAACAGCCGCACCGACTCGGCGGGGAACACGTTGGGAAACCCGGCGAACCAGCCTGTCGCGCCCATCAGCAGGCTTTCCAGCACGACGTCGTCGGCGCCGCTGATCACGTCAAGGCCCGGTGCCTGCTCGCGGATCTCCAGCACCCGCCGGACGTCACCGGAGAACTCCTTGACCGCGACCACGTTGTCGATCTGCGCGATCTCGGCCAGCAGGGCGGGGGTGAGGTCGACCTTGGTGTCGATGGGGTTGTTGTAGACCATCACCGGCAGCCCGACCGACGCCACCGCCTCGAAATGCGCGAGCACCTCGCCGCGGTTCGCTCGGTACATCGTGGGCGGCAGGCACAGCAGGCCGTCGGCGCCGTCTTCGGCCGCCACCTCGGCCCAGTGCTTGGCCTGGTGCGAACCGGGGCCGTGCACGCCGACGACGACGATCCCGTCGTCGCCGACGGTTTCGATCGCGGTGCGGGCGACGCGACGGCGCTCCTCGTCGGTCAGCGAGGAGTACTCGCCGAGGGAGCCGTTCGGGCCCACGCCCCGGCAGCCGTTGTCGACCAGCCATCGGCAGTGCGCGGCGTAGGCGTCGTAGTCCACGGCCAGCCCGGCCGGCGCCGACTCGTCCGCCCGGTACGGGAGAGCGGTCGCGACGACGACGCCACCGAGGTCGGGGGTGCTCATTCAGGTTCTCCTTCGGTTCGGGCGGCCAGCTCGCCCAGCCGGATCGGCTGGGCGATCGGGCGGTGGTGCCGTTCGGTGCCACCGCAGAGTTCGGACACGGTCGGACCGCACATGCGGCCCTGGCACGGGCCGAGACCGGCCCGGGTGCCGAGTTTCAGTGCGTGCGGTCCGGGACAGGCCGCGTCCCCCGCCGCACGCGTCAGTTCGCCGTACGTGGTTTCCTCGCAGCGGCAGACGATCGTGTCTTCACGCAGCCAGCTTCGCCAGGCCGTACCGATCGGATGGGCCGTGGCGAGGCGTTCGGCGAAGGTTCGGGCCCTGTCGCGGGCGCGGATCAGCCCCGGCGACGGCTCACCTCCGGCGGCGGCGCACCCCGCCACCGCACCCTCGGCGGCCGCGGTGACCGCGCCGCCGATGCCGGTGATCTCGCCTGCGGCGAAGACACCGTCCACAGTGGTCCGTTGCGCGCCGTCGACCCGGACGAAACCGCCGTCCAGGACGCAGCCCGCGGCGACGGCCAGTTCCGGTTGCGGTGTGAAGCCGTGCCCGACGCAGACCGCGTCGACCTCGTACGTCCGCTCGGTGCCGGGGACGATCGACCAGTCCGCGCGGACCTTCGCGGTCACGACCTCGCGGACGCGATCGGCCCCGCGTGCCTCGATCACGGCCCGGCCCGGCCGGTACGGGACCCGATGACGCGCCAGCGTCGCGGCGTACCGCGCCAGTTCGCCCGCTTTCCCGGCGTGGGCGGCCAGGCGCCACGGGCGCGACGACCATCCTTTTCGGACGGTCGTGAACGGGTTCGCTTCCAGCACCGCGACCACTTCGGCGCCGACGCCCAGCAACGATTCCGCGACCGGCAACAGGAACGGCCCGGCCCCGGCGACGAGGACCCGTTCACCGATCGCGACCCGCTCGCCCTTCGCCAGCGCCTGTGCCGCGCCCGCGGTGTACACGCCGGGCAGTTCCCAGCCGGGGAACGGCAGGGTGCGGTCGTGGGCGCCGGTCGCCAGGATCAGCGCGTCCGGGACGAGGGACAGCCGCCGCCGTCCACCGCCGTCGGCTTGTCCCCGCAGGACGTGCACCCGCTTCTCCGCCCGGTCGAACGCCCAGACCGTGGACCCGGGCAGCCACTGGCACCGCGGATGCGCGAGCACCCGGCGGCGGCGCTCGAACTCCGCCCGGCCGTGCTGGATCCGGTCCGGACGCCGCGCCGCGTAAGCCTCGGGCAGCATCCGGTGGTACTGGCCGCCGGGAGCGTCCGCCTGGTCCAGCACCGTGACGCGGGCACCGGCCCGCAGCGCGTGCTCGGCCGCCGCGAGCCCGGCGGGTCCGGCGCCGACGATCACCACGTTCACGCGGTCTCCTCCCGGGACTGGGTGCGGATTTCGTCGCCGTCGGCGGCCGGGCGGCGGCACGCACGGACGTCGGGCACATCGTTGACGGTGAGAAGGCAGTCGAAGCACGCGCCGATCCCGCAGAAGACCCCGCGTGGCGCACCGGACCGTGTGGTCCGCCACGAGGTCCGGCCCGCGGCGAGCAGAATTCCCGCGACGCTCTGTCCGGCGATCCCGGTGAGGGTCTCACCGTCGACGGTGATCCGGATCGGGCGGTCGGTGCGGCCCACCGGATCGCGATCGCGCGGCAGCAGCCATCCGCTCATGCGGCCACCTCCGCCAGTACCGCCGGACGGTCCACAGTGAACTCTTCGACCGGCATCGCAGGCTCCGTCCCGGTGAGCAGTTCGCGCAGCAGCCGCGCGGTCCCGACGCTCAATCCGATACCGGCGCCCTCGTGCCCGGTGGCGTGCCAGAGGTTCTCCAGCCGCGGATCCTCGCCGAGCACCGGCAGATGGTCGTCCACGTAGGGCCGGAAACCGCCGTACGCGCGCATGATGGCGACGTCGGCGAGTGCCGGGAACAACCGCAGCGCCTTGACCGCGATGGCGCTCAGCACGTCCGGGCGGATCGCGTCGTCGAAGTCCACCCGGCGGCGTGACGAGCCGATCAGCACGGTGCCACCCCAGGTCGACTCGACGACCGCGGAGGTCTGCAACTCACCCGAATCGGCACCGACCGCGCCGACGTAATCGGCGTCGTAGACCTTGTGCCGGACGACACCGGGCATCGGGGTGGTCACCAGCACCTCGCCGCGGCGAGGGCGGATCGCGATCGGGGCGCCGAGTCGCGCCGAGACCTGACCGGCCCACGGGCCCGCGGCGTTCACGACGATGTCGGCCTCGATGACCTCACCGGGCACGCGGACGCCGGTGATCCGTCCGTTGTGGACGGACGCGCCCAGCACCTCGGTGTCGGACCGAAGCCGGGCACCGTGACGCAGTGCCGAGCCCAGTAGCGCGAGCGCCGCGCCGGCGGGCTGGACCTGAGCGTCTTCCGGGTAGCGGAACGCGGCGGTCACCTCACGGGTCAGCGCGGGTTCCGCTTCAGCGAGTTCCTGGGGAGACAACGGTTCCGCGCGGACACCGAGTTGCGACGCGGCGAACGCGGCGAGAGCGCGGGCGCCGTCGTCCGTGGTGGCGACCACGATGCCGCCCTTGGGGTCGTACTCGATCGCCGAAGCGGCACGGGCGTCCTCGTCGGCGATCTCGGCGACCAGCCGGGGCCACAGCGCGATCGAAAGTTTCGCGAGTTCGAGTTCGGCACCGGGGCCCTTGTCCGAGACGAGGATGTTGCCCTCGCCGTGCGACGTGGTGCCGCCGGCGGGACGGCCGCGGTCCACGACCACGACGTCGAAGCCCGCCCGGCTCAGCTCACGGGCACACGCGGCGCCGACGATGCCCGCGCCGAGCACGACCACGCGCGTTCGGTTCATCGACCCTCCACTGTTCGGTAAAGCGAACGATCGGAGAGTAGGTTCCCGCCCGGAGACGTGTCAACACCTCGGGCGCGGTCAGCCCTTCAGCACCGGATGCGGCCTGCCGTCGAGCCGTTCGTCGGCGCGATATTGCAGCAGCAGCACCGAGTGCACCGGCCCCTCCGACGCGGTGTAGCAATGCGGCTCGCGGGCGTCGAAGGCGACGTAATCCCCCGGCCCGACCTCGACGCTGCGGCCCGCCACCTCGACCTGCAGCGAACCCGACTGCACGATGGTGTGCTCGATACCGACATGCCCCTGCGAACGCTGCGGCGCGTCCCCGCGCACCACCTGGTCGTACACCTCGAAGACGCCGTCACCGGTCTCGATCCGCCGCAGTGGCCGGAGATCCACTCCCTCACCGCTGAGCACCTCGACGTCGGCGCCGCGCACCACGGTGAGCGCGCCGCCCGCCCGGTGGTCGAGCAGATCCGAGATCGCCACCTCCAGCACCCTGGACAGGCTGAACACGGTCTCGATGGTCGGATTGCCGCCGCCGGACTCCAGTTGCGACAGCGTCGCCTTGCCGATGCCCGAACGCCGCGAAAGCTCCGACAGCGAGATACCCCTCGCCGCCCTGGCCGCACGCAGGTTGACCGCCAGCATGTCCCGGATCGAGGGCGCCTCGTCCTCCACCGCTTCTCCCCTGTCGTTCGTCAAACCGTACGACCGGTTGGGCGAATCGTTCGCTTTGCCGATCGACTTCGCGGTCATCATGACACGCCTACTGACGGGGGCTGAAGGGGACTTTCCCCGCATGGCATGCGGGGAAAGCTCCCTTCACCGCGTGGGACGCGGGGAAAGCGTCCTTCAGCTCCTGGCTGCCTGGACCCAGGCGGTGACCTCGTCGGCGGTCGAGGGGAAACCGCCGGAGAGCAGGTCGTGCCCCGATCCGGTGACCACGACGTTGTCCTCGATCCGGATGCCGATGCCGCGCAGGTCCGGCGGCACGGTGAGGTCGCCGGCGTGGAAGTACAGACCGGGCTCCACCGCCAGCGCCATCCCTTCGGCGAGGGTGCCCTCCCGATACGCGGATGGATGCGCGGCGGCGCAGTCATGGACGTCCAACCCGAGGAAGTGGCCGGTACCGCAGACGATGTACCGCCGATGCTGCTGCCCGTCCGGCGACAGCGCTTCGTCCACCGACACCGGAAGCAGGCCCCAATCGTGCAGGCCCTCCGCGAGCACCCGCAGTGCCGTCGCCTGGAACGCGCCGTAGTCCTGACCGGGCCGGACCTCGCCAAGGGCGGCGACGTGCGCCTTGTGCACGAGGTCGTAGACGTCACGCTGAGCCTTGGTGAACTCGCCGCCGACCGGGAAGGTGCGGGTGATGTCGGCCGTGTACAAGGAATCCAGCTCGACTCCGGCGTCGAGCAGCAGGAGGCTGTCCTCCGTCACCCGCCCGTCGCAGCGCGTCCAGTGCAGGATCGGCGCGTGCGGCCCGGCGGCCACGATGGACGTGTAGCCGGGTCCGGTGCCCTCGGTGCGGGCGCGGCGGTCGAAGGTGCCCTGCAGCCAGCGCTCCCCGCCGCCGCGGACCGCCTCCGGCAGCGCGGCCAGCACGTCGGCGAATCCGAGAGTGGTGGCGTCGACGGCGTCACGCAACTGGCCGATCTCCCAGTCGTCCTTGATCCGGCGCAACTCCGCGAGGACGGTCCGGAGCCGATCGCTGTGGCCGAAGCCGAACGCGTCGAGCGCGGGATCGACCCCGGCACCGGTCAGGAAGCTCGGGTACCGCCCGCGCAAACCGTGCGGAAGGTCCTCCAGCGGACGGCAGTCGATGCCGAGCGCGTCCCCGTACGCCGACGGCCCGGCTGCGGAGCCGACCCACAGCGGGCTGGTGTCGGCGTCGCCCACGAAGTCGGGCTCGTCCGGCTCGGCAGGGCGCGGGACGTAGAGCGTCGAGTGGTGGCTGTCCCCCGCCGGAGTCATCACGAGGATCGCGCCCTCACGCTGGCAACCGGTGAGCCAGACGAAGTCGCTGTCGGCGCGGAAGCCGTGGAAGGTGTCGTTGGACCGCACCACCGCCCGGCCCGCCGCGAGCGCGATCCGCTGACCTGGCAGTTCCGCCGACAGCCTGCCGCGATGGGCCGCGGCCGCCTCGGCGGTGCCCGACGGCAGATCGACGGCGGTGTCGGCAGGCTCCCAGCGTTCGCCGATCCAGTTCCGGAACCCCTTGGCGGCCAGCAGCGCGCGCAGATCCGGCCGGGTTCGGTCGCCGGTCATCGGCTCCCCCTTCAGGTAGTCGGAGTCTTGGCCGCACCTTCGCACCGCGAACGGCCCGGCCGTAATGACCGGCGGCGATAGACTCCGTCTATGGCCCTGGAGATCCGGCACCTGCGGGCGATCTGCGCCATCGCCGAGGCGGGCAGCCTCTCGCAGGCGGCCGCCGCGCTGGGCATGTCCCAGCCGTCGCTGACCTCCCTGCTCCAGCGGCTCGAACGGCAGATCGGCGCGCCGCTGTTCGTCCGCAGCCACACCGGCGTGACCCCGACCCCGGTCGGCGAACAGACCCTGCGCCGCGCGCTGACCCTGCTCGTGGAGTTCGACCGGTTCGAGAGCGACCTCCTCGGCGCCCTCGGCGACGGCCCGGTCCGGCTCGGATCGTCCCAAATGGACTGTCTGCCCACCTTCGTCGAGCGGCTGGACGACGCGTTGCCGGGACTGGATGTCACGGTCCATGTGGAACCGTCCAGCGCCGTGCTGGCGCAGGCGCTGGCCCGCGCGACCCTCGACATCGCCGTCATCGCCATGTCGGACGACCAGGAAGTGCCGCTGGCGAAACACCTGGGACACCGGGTGCTGTTCTCGTGGGTGCCCGTCTTCGTCGGCCTTCCCGCCCGGCACCGGCTCGCCGACGGCTTCGAAGTCGACCTGGCCGACCTCGCGGACGAAGCGTGGATCGGCCCGCCCGGCCCCGAGGACGGCTCGCTGACGTCCCTGCGCGCGGCGACGCACCGCGCCGGCTTCACGCCGCGGATCCGCTTCGAATGCCCCAACGGCGGCGGACGGCACCTGATCGCCGCCGGGCAGGCGGTGCAGCTCGTGGAACCCACCGCGCCCGAACTGCCGGGCATGGTCGTCCGGCCGCTGAAGGGCGACCCCATGCGGATGCGGCTGGTGCTGGCGTGGCGCAAGGAACGGCTGACGTGGGACCAGGCGGAGAACGTGTACCGCGCGGTGATGACGTCGTACACACGGCACGCGATGGCGTCGGCCCCGTTCCGGACTTGGTGGGAGCGGCGGCGGAGCTCGCAGTCCTGGGACGGGCTGGTGGACTTCTTCCGGGGCGCCGGGTCGTGAGTGGACCGGTGGTGAGATGAGCCCGTTCGCTCGGGGTGGCGGGCGGAGCGAAGGCGTAACTCGCGTGCGTGAAGGCGTAACTCGCGTGCTCAGAGACGTAACTCGCGTCACTCACGAGCCGGCTACGCGGCCGCGGCCTTTCCGCTGGGATGTAACCAGATCACGCCCAGCCGCGATTGACCCCGTACCGGGCGAACGGAGACGGGGGGATGATGGCGCAACGGCTGTGGCTCGGACTGGCGGTCGTCTACACGTGCACCGCCGTGGTCCAGCTCTACCTTCTCGTCGCCACCGGCGCCGTCTGGGCCGGGACACTCACCGCGGTCGGCTTCGTGGCGGCACTCCTGTGCGCGCTCGCCTCGTGGAAAGCCTCGAAACAGGAACGGGACAACACCAGGGAAATCGACTCGCACCGGCCCTAGCGATCGGGATAGGTGGCACCCCAAGGCTCTTCTTCGAGACGGACGCCGTTGGCGACGTACGCGATGGTCCGGTACCAGCCCGCGAGCACGAGCAGCTCCAGGAGTTGCGGGGCCGGGTAGCAGTCGGCGAGCGCGGCCCACGCCTCATCGGAAACCGTTGCCGTGTCGTGAAGTTCGTCGACGGCGCCGATCAGCGCGCGATGCCGCCCGGACCAAGCGGGATGCCGGGCGTCGCCGGAAACGGTGGCTTCGAGCTGATCCGGCGTCAAACCGACCGTCGGTGCGTAAACCGCGGCGTGGACACCCCATTCGTAGCGGCATCCGCATCGGGCGGTGACCCGGGCGATGACGATTTCCCGGTCCAGCGCGGGTAATTCCCCGTGCCCGAGGAGGCCCGCACCCAGGACGCGCATCCGTGAAGCCAGTTCCGGATGGTGCTGCAGCAGCCTGAACAGCGCCAGCGGATCCTGTGTCACACCGGGCGGCATCCATTTTCGAAGGGCCTGTTCGACGTCCGCCTCGTAGGGCGGGGCGAGTGGTGCGATCCGTGCCATGACCACCTCGTGTGCTTCGACTTTCGAACCACTATGCTGCTTCGAAAGTCGAAGCGCAAGGGGATGACATGCCCGATCACCCGACCCCGCGGCCCGGACGGCCGGTCCGCGGCTCCGAAACCGGCCGCCCGCTCATGGCCGCACTCGATCTGCTGGGGCGCCGGTGGACCCTTCGGGTGGTCTGGGAACTGCGCCAGGGCGACGTCGGATTCCGGGAACTCCAGCGGCGCTGCGAACTCATGTCGTCCAGCGTGCTCTCCACTCGGCTCGGTGAGCTCACCGAAGCACGCATCGTCGAGACCGGCGGGGAGGGTTACCACCTGACCCTCTTGGGTGAACGGCTCCTCGACGCGTTGCACCCGCTGGAAAAGTGGGGCCGCGCCTGGGAAAAGGCCTTACGCGAATGATCATGCGCGAAGATGAATCCCGCTGTTCACCGCCCGTGGTATTGCCAGATGGGGCTGGCAGCGTACGGTGAGAAGTACGTGAGGTTGAGTCCACCAGCCCGCGAGAACAACCCGCATCTCCGCGGCCCAGCACTTCCCGGGGCGACGCGGCGGCGAGTTGACTTGCGCAGCTGTTGTGCAGGCTTGCCCGTTGTCCATCTCGTCGTCCCCGGTCACCCGGGAGTCCAGCATCATGACCGAACGCATTCCGTCCACTCGAGGCACCCGCGACGGGCCGGTCCTCCGCGCCGTCATCCGCCATGACGTCCCCTCACCGCGACCGTCGGACGACGAACTGTTGCGGGTCCGGCGGATCCGATGGAGTCAAGACCTGCTCGTCGTCGCCGCGACCGGGGAGGTCGACCTCGCCACGGCCGGGAAACTGGAACGCGCACTGAGCGGCCACCTCCCCGCGACCACGGTGCTCGACCTCACCGAGGTGGGTTTCCTCGGCGTCGCCGGGTTACGGGTCATCGAGTCCGCCGCGGCGCGCGCCCGGTTCGAACACCGCACGACCGGGCTCGTCGCCGACACCCGGCCCGTGTTGCGCTTGCTTCAACTGTTCAGGGTCGACGCCCACATCCCCGTGTACCGGCGCCTCGACCAGGCGATCCGAGAAGTACCGAACCACTGACCGCCGCGACGCTCAGGCTCCGGCGAGCGGCAGAAGCGTCGAGAGGCCGGTCTTCGAAGCCAGCCGCAGGATCGTCGGCGATGGCAGGAAACTCAGGTCGACACCCTGGGCGCCGCACCGGTCGTTGATCCTGACCAGGGTCGCCAAACCGGTGGAGTCACAGAAGTCCACTCCTTCGAGGTCGACGACGAGCCTGCCGGGCGCCGGCTCAAGCGCCGCCTCGAACGTCTCCTTGAGATCTTCGGAGGTCGTCAGGTCGATCTCGCCGGCCACCGCGATGACGACCTCGGCGCCATCAGGCCTGGCGACGGTCACCGAGAACGGGATCTCCCGGTTGCCGCCGTCTCCGCTCGTCACCGTCATCCACCCCTTATGTCGGAACCCCGCTGTTCTCGAACATATCGGATCGCGACGCCCTCTCGCGCCGCACTCGTGTCCCGATCCCGCCGGTGCCTTAATCTGGTCACTGGATCCGGTGGTCGTGGACCGCGGCGGGCGACGAGGAGAAGCTTCGTGATGCCGATCGACGAGCCGGTGCGCGCGACCACCGGCGAGCTGATCCTCGAGGTCGCCGCCGTCCCCGCGCGAGCTGCCGCGTTGAGGGATCTTCTGGCGAAGTGGGCACTCGACCGTGGTCTTCCGCGGGAACTGGCCGAGGATCTCAAGCTCACCGCCTACGAGGCGATGACGAACGTCGTCCGCCACGCGTACCCGGACGGCACCGACGCCAACGTCATGACGATCACCGCCGCCCATGAGGACGGTCAGCTCAAGATCACCGTCGCCGACGCCGGCCGCTGGCGCGACGGGCGCCGCCCGGACGGCGGACGCGGCTTGCCGATCATCCGCGCCTTCGCACCGGAGGCCTCGGTGACGAGCACACCCACCGGGACCATCGTCCGGCTCGCTTGGCCCTGCCCCTCCACGTGACCGGCCTCAGGCGTGGCCGGCGACGATTCCGTTGACCCAGCTGCCCGGACGCGTGGCGGCGTCCTGACGAAGCACCGGCAGCCCGGACGGCCAGTCCACGCTCAATGCCTCCGTCTGCCCCGGCGGGACGGTCACCAGCTTTGAAGGTGTCCATGAGGCCGAGCCTTGGCTACCGGCCAACCCCGGAGTCCGCGACAGCACGGTGACGGTCGCCGTCGCGGTCGATCCTGGCGGCACCTCGTTACCGCGCACGCCGTTGTCCACCCTCGGCAAGTGGTACACCGGTCCGTTCGGGTCGGCCGGACCGGCCGCGGTCAGCGCGGCGATCCCCAGAACGGTCACCGCGGCGGCTTGTTTCACCCGGACGTTCATGACATCTCCTCCCGCTCGACGAGCGAACTCACCGGGAAAGATGCCCACGGAGACCGGGGAGATGCCTTGGGTCGAAAGTCGAACGTGTTCGCCCCGGGGTGACGGGCGGAGCGAAGCCGTGACTCGCGTGCTTGGACACGTAACTCACGTGCTTGGAGACGTAACTCGGGTGTCCGGCGTCCGATCACGCGAGTTAGTGACACTCGCCTTCAGGACCGCCGGGTCGCGTGCGCGGCCCAGCGGCCGTTGATGCGGTGGACCTCGACGTCGCGTTCGTAACAGGCGGAAAGCCCTTCGCCGGTGAGGACCTCGTCGATCGGCCCCGCCCCGGTGACCTTGCCGCGCCGCACCATCAGGGCGTGTGTGGCCGTCGCCGGGATCTCCTCCAGGTGATGGGTCACGGTGACCGTGGCCAGTTCCGGCTGGGCGAGCGTCAGGTTCTCCAGCGCCATCAGGAGGTCTTCGCGGCCGGGCAGGTCGAGACCGGCGAACGGCTCGTCCAGCAGGAGCAGCAGCGGGTCGGCCATGAGCGCCCTCGCGAGCCGGACCCGGGCGCGTTCACCCTGCGAGCACACCCGCACCGGCCGGTCGCGCAGTTCGGTGCAGCCGACCAGTTCGAGCAGTTTCGACGCCCTGTCCCGGATCGCGTCGTCGTAGCGATCCCACAGCGGGAGCACGCTTCCGCTGAACCCGGTGAGCACCACGGTGTGCGCGTCGTGGTTCTCCGCGTCCGGCAGCCGCTGGTTCGCCCCGACGAAGCCGATGTGCGTCCGCACGTCACGCAGGTCGACCGCGCCCATGCGATGGCCGAGCACGACGGCCGTGCCCGCGCTGGGGAACCGCTGGGTGGAGGCCACCGAGAGAATGGTCGACTTCCCGGCCCCGTTGCGGCCGAGGACGACCCAGCGCTGGCCGTAGTCCACCCGCCAGTCGACGTCCGACACCAGCGGCACGCGGCCGACGTGCACCTCGACCCCGGAAAGCTCCACCGCCGGTCCGTCGAGGTTCGGCTGCACGAAGACGGGTTTGGTCACGCGGGTCATGATCGCAGGGCGCGCGGCCCGCGCCCGCCCGGGGTCCGATCATCGGATGATGTCGTAGACCAGCTTCTGGACGCCGTTGGAGTACGCCTCGCTCTCGACGAGCTTCAGGTTCTGCTTGTCCTTGTCGGTGTCGCTGAAGAGCTTCTTGCCCGCGCCGAGCAGCACCGGGAACAGCAGCAGGTGGTAGCGGTCGATCAGCCCGGCGTCGGCGAGGTTCCGGTTCAGTTCCGCGCTGCCGTGGAGGATGATCGGCCCGCCTTCGGTCTCCTTGAGCTTCGCGACGTCGTCGAGCGAGCGGAGGATCGTGGTCTCGCCCCAGTTGCCGACGAGGTCCTCATCCCGCAGCGTGGTCGACACGACGTACTTCGGCATCGCGTTGTAGCCGGCGAATTCCTCCGTCATGGCGGGCCACACCGGCGCGAACGCCTGGTAACTGACCCGGCCCATCATCATCGCGGTGGCCTCTTCCTGCTCACGGCTCTTGAGCTCGTACGCCGCTTCGTCGAACTCGATGCCGTCGAAGGTCCAGCCGGAGTTGCGGTAGCCCGGCTCCCCGCCGGGCCCCTCGACGACGCCGTCGAGCGAGACGAACGCGGTGGCGATCAGGGTGCGCATCTGGTTTCTCCTTGGTCGTTTCGAACTGCTTTCGACACTGCGTCGACCGGGGAACGACGGATTCGACACCGGGCCGAAAAAGTTTTCAGGCTTCGGCGTCGCGGACCAGGAGGGCGATCTGGACCCGGTTCTCGACGCCGAGTTTCGCGAGCATGCTGCTGGTGTGGGCCTTCACCGTCGCGACGGTGATGTCCAGCCGCCGCGCGACGTCGGTGTTGGACAGCCCGTCGGCGATGGCGCTCGCGGTCTCGCGTTCGCGGTCGGTCAGCGTGGCCAGCAGCCCGCGGGCGGTCTCGCGGGACGCCCGGCGCGAGTCGGACGAATGCGGCCCGGTGGCCGCGGCGATCAAACGGGCCGTGGCGGCGGGCGAAAGCGCGGGTTCGCCGGTGGCGACCGTCCGGATCGCGGCGAGTATCCGCGGCGGCGGGGTGTCCTTGAGGACGAAGCCGAGCGCGCCGACGCGCAGTGCGCCCAGCACCATCTCGTCCGAGTCGAAGGTGGTCAGAACCAGGACCCGGGGCGGATCCGGGCGGCGGAGGATCTCCTCGGTCGCGCTCAACCCGTCGCGACCTGGCATCCGGACGTCCATCAGGACGACGTCGGGCCGCTGCTCCCCCACCACGGTGATCGCGGTGTCGCCGTCGGCGGCCTCGCCGACCACGACGAGGTCGGGTTCGCCGTCGACGATGAGCCGCAGCGCCATCCGCACCAGGTGTTCGTCGTCGACGAGCACGACCCGCACCCGCTCGCTGTCCATTCACTCGCTCCCTTCGCGGACCGGCCACGGCAACCGCGCGGTGAGGACGAATCCGCCGCCTGGCTCCGGGTGGTGGTCCAGTTCGCCGCCTGCCAGCCCGACCCGTTCGGACAGGCCGAGCAGGCCGTATCCCGACGCGGGCGGGCCCGCGATCGCCCGCGCCGCACCGGAATCCCGGACCGTCGCCCGCAGGCCGTCACCCGCTTTTCCCTCGACGGTGACGGCCACTTCGGCGCCCGGCGCGTGTTTGCCGGCGTTGGTCAGCCCTTCCTGCACGATCCGGTAGACGGTCCTCGCGATCGAGCCGGGCGGTTCGCCCGACGTCGTGACCGTCAAGGTGACGTCCAGTCCCAGCGCCCGCGCGTCCGCGACGAGCGACGGCAGGTCGGCGAGCGAAGGTTGCGGTGGCTCCAGTTCGTCCGGGCTCGCCCGCAGCACGCCGAGGACGTCGCGCAGTTCCTCCAGCGCCTGATGGGAGCCGTCGGCGATCCCGCGGGCCAGTTCCGCGACCTGGTCGGCGGGCAGATCGGGGCGGTGCCCCAGCACCCCGGCCTGCATGGCGACCAGCGAGACCCGGTGCGCGAGGACGTCATGCATCTCGCGGGCGATCCGGTGCCGCTCCATGATCCGTGCCTCGGCCGCCCGCGCGGCCTGCTCCCGTTCCGCGCTTTCGACCCGTTCCCGCAGGGAGCGCACCTCCTCGCGGCGCGCCCCGATCGCGGCGCCGACGGCAACCACGATGCCCACCAGCAAGGTGGGGAGGCTGATCAGCAGCCACAGCGGTCCCGGTACCTCCCGCTGGGGGTAGAGACCGACCGTCAGCACCGCCGTGACCACGGACAACACCGCCGCCACCGCCGTTTCGGCCGGTCGCCGCCGGGTGGCCAGCGAACAGAGCGCCAGCAGCGCCGCGCCGGCCGCCAGTACCGAGGCCGTCGAGGCGAGGATGACCGCGGTCGTGATCACGACCGGGAAGCGGCGGCGCCACAGCAGGGCGATCAGGCAGGCGAGTGCGATCAGCGGATCACCGGTGGTCAGCCAGTCCACCCTCGGACCCGTCGCACCCACCGGCAGTTGCGACGCCGTGACGAGCCAGAGCAGCACGCCCAGCGCGGCCGCGGCGAGCAGGCGCCATGCCTGCCCCCACGGACGGACGGGCGGCTGGGCGTCGGTGATCACCGGCCCATCATGGTCGACCCGTCCGCGGCGGCGCAGCCGGACACAGGACGATCCCGGCCCCGACCTCGGTCGCGACCGGGCTCGACTTTGGTCGGACGCGAAGCGCGACGCGCTGCCGATGTGCTCCCGGATCCGCCACGGCGATGCTGGGCCCCGACCGCGAAACAGGAGGTAGGAAGCATGACCAAGGGCGGCTATCTGGGGCTGCAAATAGTGGGGATGGTGGCTGTCGCCGTCTTCGCGCAGGCCGCCATCCGCAGTCTTTTCGATCATTCCGCGACCCAGTTATGGGGCGCGTTCGACTGGGTACCCGGTGATTGGGGCGGAAGATTGCTCGTGTTCCTGCTGCTCGTGGCCGCCGGGACGGTGCTTGCGGGCTGGGCGCACGACCGCGGCAGACAAGCGTCCCGCTAGGGGGACGCTTCTCCGCTAGGATCCGCAGCCGGGCGATCTCCGTCTACATCGGACGGAATCGCGGGGCTGGTCGATCGCGGGAGAGTGCATGGCGGACGGAGTCGGCTCGCTTTCGGGGTGGCCTGCCGATCCCACCGAAGTGACCAGCTACGTGGGTCGTGACGCCGAGACCGGCGAGGCGAGGCGCCTGCTGGAGACGTCGTCGCTGGTCACGCTGACCGGGCCGGGCGGCGTCGGCAAGACCAGGCTGGCGTGGCGGGTCGCCGCGGCCCACAAGGAGGCGACCGCCGACGAGGTCGCCTTCGTTTCGCTCGCCGAGCTGCGGGAACCCGCGTTGCTGGTGCCGACCGTGGCGAACGTCCTCGGCTTCGGCGACCGCTCGGCGAAACCTGCCATCGAGGTGGTCGTCGAGGCACTCCAGGCGAGCCGGTTGCTGCTGGTGCTGGACAACTGTGAGCACCTGGTCGACAGCTGCGCCTGGTTCGCCGACACCGTGGTCCGGTCCTGCCCGCAGGTGACCGTGCTGGCCACGAGCAGGCAATCCCTCGGTGTGGCGGGCGAACGGGTCCTGCCGGTGCCGCCGCTGGCGATACCGGGACAGGGCGACTCCTTCGAACGCGCGATGAACGACGAGTCCGTGCGGCTGTTCGTGGACCGCGCGACCGCCGTCGCGCCGTCGTTCCGGCTCACCGAGGAGGACACCGAGCCGCTGATCCGGCTGTGCCGCAGGCTCGACGGGCTGCCGCTCGCCATCGAACTGGCCGCCGTCCGCGCGCGGGCGTTGTCCCTGCGTCAGCTGGCCGACCGGCTGGACCGGCAGTTCTCAGTGCTCACCAAGGACCGACGGGGGCGGCCGGAGCGGCACGAGACCATGCGGGCCCTGATCGACTGGAGCCACGACCTGTGCACCGGGCCCGAACGCCTGCTGTGGGCCCGCGCGTCGGTGTTCTCCGGCAGCTTCGACCTCGACGCGGCCGAGCAGGTCTGTTCCGGCGGCGAACTGCCGCGCGAACGGGTCCTCGAAGTCGTCGACGGGCTGCTCGACAAGTCCATCCTGCTGCGCGAGGAGTACCCCGGCGGCGTGCGGTACCGCATGCTGGAATCGGTGCGCGAGTACGGCGTCGACAGGCTCAGTGAGACGGGCGGGACGGCGGAGTTCCGGAAACGGCACCGGGACTGGTTCGCCGAACTCGCCTGCCGGTACGCCACCGAATGGCTGGAGACCGATCAGCTCGGCTGGATCGGACGGCTCCGGCGCGAGCACGCGAACCTGCGCGTCGCACTCGACTACTGCACCGGCGATCCGGCGGACGCGGTCGTCGGGCTGCGGATGTTGCGTGACGTCAAAGAGTTCTGGATCGTCCGCGGGCTGAACACCGAGGGCCGGATGTGGGTCCGCCGTCTCGACGAGGTCGCGGCACCGGGTGTCCCGGAGCGGGCGCACGGGCTGTGGCTGTCCGGTTTCCTCGCGGTGGTGCAGGGAGATATGACCGCCCATCGGTGCATGCTGGACAGGGCGGCCGCCGAAGCCGAGGCGAGCGGCGACGAACTCGCGGCCGCGTACGTGCTCCACGTGCGTGCCTACGCCGCGCTGATCGGCGACGACATGTCCGAGGCCGCCCGTCTGTTCGGCACGGCCATCGACCTGTTCCGGGCACACGGCGACGAAGGCGCGGACCTGTGGGCGAGCTACAACCACGGGCTGGCCGTCTGGCTGAACGGCGACATGGACCGCGGCCGGGCGGTGCTCGCCGAAGCCGTCGAACGCTGCGAGCGGCGAGGCGAGGTCTTCTGGCGGGGCTGGGCACTGTGGTCCCGCGCCGCCGCCGAATACCTCCAAGGTGACCTCGCCGTGGCGAGCCGGTGCTGCGAGCAGATCCTGCGCCTGCACGCCAGGGTGGACGACCGCGTGGTCGTCGGGTTCACGCTCACCGTCATGGCTGGCTGCGCGGCCCGCACCGGACGTCCCAACCGGGCCGCGATCCTCCAGGGCGCCTCGATGAACGTCTGGCGCACGGTGGGCGCCTGGCCGACACGGTACGAGGCGTTCACCGAACCACTGCGGGCCGACACCGACGCCGTGACCGCGGCACTGGGCTGGGAGGTCGCCGTCAAGGAGTTCACCGACGGCGCCGCGATGCCGATCGGTGACGCCATCGCGTACGCCCTCGAGGAACGTGCCCCCGAATCGCGGAAACAGGCTGCGCAGGTGCTCACCAAACGCGAGACCGAGATCGCGCACGTGATCGCCGAAGGGCTCACGAACCAGGAGATCGCCGACCGGCTCGGTATCGCGCGGCGCACGGTGGACACCCACATCGACCACATCCTCACCAAACTCGGCTACTCCAACCGCGTTCAGGTCGCCACCTGGGTGACCCGGTCGGCCGGCCCCGCATGAGCTTCACGCCGCCCTGATCGGGATGGTCGTCCCTGCCGGTTCGGGCGTGAGCAACTCCACGCGCAAGGCGATCCGCAGGTCGAGCCGGGCCTGAGGGTCGTCGAGCCGGGAGCCGAACAGGACCCGGAGGCGGCGCAGACGGTTGCGGACCGTCTGCGGGTGGACGCCGAGGTTCTCCGCGATCTCGGGTGCCCCGCCGCGGGCGGCGAGCATGGCGTCGAGGGTTTCGGCGAGTTTGGTGCGTTCGTTCGCGGGCAGATCGGCGATCGGCGCCAGGCTGCGCGTGACGAGCGCGGAGGTGAGCACCTCGTCGGCGAACAGCCAGTGCGTGGTCAGATGGTCCGACCAGCGCACGAGGGGGCCGTCCTCGATCACCTCGCGGCGGACGAGTTCCAGCGTACGACGGGCCCAGCGCAGGGAAACCGCGGCTTCGGCGGGCGCCACCGCGGGCCCGACCGCCGCCCGCGTCCCCGCCAGTACACCGCTGATCTCGACGTCGTCGGGCACGAGCAGGTGCGGGTATTCGCCCCCGAGATCGGCCAGCACCTCCGGGCCGAACGAGGAGCGGACCGCGCCGGGCTCGGCGGCGACGGCCACCACCCTGACGGGCGGCACCCAGCCCGCCTCGGCCGCGAGGCCCGCCCACTTCGCGGGCGGGCGGCCGCTCAAGAGTTCCTTCAGCAGTTCTTGGCGCAGCTCGGCCACCGAAGGCGTGTGCGCGGCGCGGTAGGCCGAGGTCGACAACCGGATCAGGACGTCGGCGCACCGGAGCAGGGCCTCCACCCCGCTGTCCATCACGGACGAGCCCGCTCCGGGCTGCCGCGACAACGATGCCAGCACGGGGAGCGCGGCCCTCCCCGACGAGTGATACGCCCGGGAGAGCCGCTCCAGATCCTTGCCCGCCGCGTACTCGGCGACACCGACCTGCCGGAAGGCGTCCGCACCGGCGGCGATGCCCAGCGCCGAGTTCATCCTGTCGTGCTCCAGCACGGAGGCGACGAACTCCGTGGCGCGCGCGTCGAACAGCGACGCGTGTTCGGGCAGCGAGTGCCGGATCCCGTCGACGACCACGCGGGCGATCACGAGGGCGGCGGAACGAGCTGGGGCATGGGACGCGGTCAGGGTCATCATCGACCTCCGGAGCAGCGGGAATCGTCGGGGCGCCGAGTCTGCTACTCCGGAGTAGCGGGGCACATCGGGTGAATTACGTACTCGCGCCCATCCGGCCTACGCGTCACCCGTTCGTGGTGGCTACCGGCGCACTTGCGCGGGGGTCGACTGAAGTACATGAAGGCCCCCTTCCTGTACTTAGGCGCAAGGAAGGGGGCCTTCACGTACTTGGAAGGGGTCCTTCACGCGCCATCGCCGTGCTGGTGGTGCTCCTGGTACCAAACCGGCGGTTACGCGTGACTGAGCGGACGACACGTGTGATCAGACGGACGACACACATGTCGTCCGTCTGATCACGTGTGTCGTCCATCCAGACACGCGAGATCGCCATCCGCGCACCGGCCGAGTCTCACTCGCAAACGGCTCCGTGCGCCGCGCTGCGGACGACCTTGGCGTACTTGCCGAGCACTCCGCGCGTGTACGCCGGAGGTTTGGGCGCCCAGCCCTCCCGGCGGGCCTCGATGTCGTCGATCTCGACCTCGAGCGTCCGGTTCGCGACGTCGAGCGTGATCGGGTCGCCGTCGCGCACGAACGCGATCGGCCCGGCGTCGACGGCTTCCGGCGCGATGTGGCCGACGCAGAGGCCGGTCGTGCCGCCGCTGAACCGGCCGTCGGTGATGAGCAGGACGTCCTTCCCGAGCCCGGCGCCCTTGATCGCACCGGTGATGGCGAGCATCTCGCGCATCCCCGGTCCGCCCTTCGGGCCTTCGTACCGGATGACCACGACGTCGCCGGCGACGATCCGGCCTTCGGTGAGCGCGTCGAGGGCGGCGCGTTCGCCGTCGAACACCCGCGCGGTGCCGGTGAACGTCGATTCGTCGAAGCCCGCCGACTTCACGACAGCGCCTTCGGGTGCCAGCGATCCCTTGAGGATGGTCAGCCCGCCGGTCTTGTGGATCGGGCGGTCGAGCGGGCGGATGATCTCGCCGTCGATCCCGGCGGGCGCGATGCCTTCGAGGTTCTCGGCCATGGTCTTACCGGTCACGGTGAGCACGTCGCCGTGCATGAGCCCGGCGTCGAGCAGCGCCTTCATCACCACGGGGATGCCGCCGACCTTGTCGACGTCGTTCATCACGTACTTCCCGAACGGCTTGAGGTCGCCGAGGTGCGGGACCTTGTCGCCGATGCGGTTGAAGTCGTCGATGCGCAGGTCGACCTCCGCCTCACGCGCGATCGCGAGCAGGTGGAGGACGGCGTTGGTGGAACCACCCAGCGCCATCACGACGGCGATCGCGTTCTCGAACGCCTCCATGGTCATGACCTGCCGCGCGGTGATGCCCTGGCGGAGCATCCCGACGACGGCCTCCCCCGACCGGTGGGCGAACCCGTCACGCCGCCGGTCGACGGCGGGCGGGGCGGCCGATCCTGGCAGCGACATGCCGAGCGCCTCGGCCACCGACGCCATCGTGTTGGCGGTGTACATGCCGCCGCAGGCGCCTTCGCCGGGGCAGATCGCGCGTTCGATCTTGTCCACTTCGGCGCGGGTGATCTTGCCCGCCAGGCAGGCGCCGACCGCCTCGAAGGCGTCGATGATCGTGACGTCGCGGCCGTCGACCTGGCCGGGCATGATCGAGCCGGCGTAGAGGAAGACGGAGGCGAGGTCGAGCCGGGCCGCGGCCATGAGCATGCCCGGCAGCGACTTGTCGCAACCGGCCAGCAGCACGGAACCGTCGAGCCGCTCGGCCATCATCACCGTCTCGACCGAGTCGGCGATCACCTCGCGGGACACCAGCGAGAAGTGCATTCCCTCGTGACCCATGGAGATCCCGTCGGACACCGAGATCGTGCCGAACTCCAGCGGGTAACCGCCCGCCGCGTGCACACCGTTCTTGACGGCCTTGGCAAGCCGGTCGAGCGAGAGGTTGCACGGGGTGATCTCGTTCCACGAGGACGCCACCCCGATCTGCGGTTTGGCGAAGTCGTCGTCACCCATCCCGACCGCGCGGAGCATCCCGCGGGCCGCCGCACGCTCCAGACCGTCGGTCACATCGCGCGAACGAGGTTTCAAATCCGGCTGGTCTTGCGGCATCGGAACACCTTTCTTCGTGGCGGGACACCGGGCACGCTGCCAACCGGACGCGCCCGGCGCAACTCACCGCTCCGCATTCGGCCCACGATGCGGTGCTCCCCGGTGCAGCGCCACCCGCGTGATCGCGTGATGCTCCACGCCGAGTACCAGGAAGGGGGTCCGCAGATGTCGGAGCGGCTCGCTACTGACACGTCGTTCCGATACCTTCGAAGGACCCGCACGGACGGAGTCCTGATGTTCACACTGAAGACCGCTCCCGCACGGACCTTGCGGCGCCGGGCTGAGGAGATCGCCAAACCGGTCACCCGCTGGAGCATCGGCCACGCACTCCCCCGCGTCGCGCTGCGGGCCGCGGCACGCCGGGGCGATCTCCAGGGCAGGCTGTCGGTCGAGGCTAGCGGCGGAGCGGACCTGACCGGACTGTTCGACGAGATCCGCTCGCACGGCGCCATCGCCACCACCCGGGTCGGGCATGTGACCACCCGGCATTGGGCTTGCAAGGAGATCCTGACCGACGACGCGTTCAAAACCGTGCGGTTCGTCCCGGACAACCCGCTGCTCAACCGGCTCGTCGCCTGGTCTTCGTCCGGGTTGATCCATCCGATAGAACCGCCGTCGCTGCTCGCGAGCGAACCGCCCGACCACACGCGCTACCGGAAGCTCGTCACCCGCGTCTTCACCGCCCGCGCCGTCGAGCAGCTACGGCACCGCACCCAGGCGATCACCGACGAACTGCTCGACGGTCTCGACCCGGCCGACCCCGTCGATCTCATCGAGCAGTACTGCGGTCTCTTGCCGGTCACCGTGATCAGCCAGATCCTCGGCGTCCCGCTCGAGGAACGGGACAAGGTGCTGGCGCTGGGTGGTGCCGCGGCCCCGAGTCTCGACCTCGGCCTACCGTGGCGGACCTTCCGGACGGTGGAAGCGACCCTGGCCGAGTTCGACTCGTGGCTCACCCTGCATCTGGAGAAGCTGCGGGCGAATCCCGGCGACAACCTGCTCAGCAAGCTCATCGCCGCCCGCGAGGACGGCGTGGGCCTGACCGAGCGGGAACTCAAGGCCACCGCGGGACTGGTGCTGGCGGCCGGCTTCGAAACGACCGTCAACCTCCTCGGCAACGGAATCGCCCTGCTCACCCGGAATCCGGGCGAACTCGCGAAGCTGCGCGCGAATCCGGACCTGTGGAGCAACGCCGTCGACGAGATCCTGCGCTACGACCCGCCCGTCCTGCTCACCGGCAGGCTCTGCGCGCGCGACACCGAGATCGGCGGGACACGCGTCGCCCGCGGGGCGATCGTCAGCACCGTGCTCGCGGGCGCCAACCGGGACCCGGAGATCTTCGACGACCCGGCCACCTTCGACGTCGAGCGGGCGAACGCGCGCGACCACGTGTCGTTCGGCGCCGGGCGGCATTACTGTCTCGGCGCTTCGCTGGCGAGGATGGAAGGGGAGATCGGGCTGCGGTCGATCTTCGAGCGCTTCCCCGACCTTCGGCTTCTCGGTGGGGCACGGCGGCGGCAGACACGGATCCTGCGCGGATTCGAGACGCTCCCCGCCGCGCTCGCCTGACGGACTCGGCGCCAGTGTCCTTGCCTGCCGGAGTCCGACCCTAACCGTCCTCACCACTCACGAGAGGGAGGGTCGCCTCACCGGCCGGACGGGCTCATGGCGTGTTCGAACAGGTCGGCCAGCTCGCGCGCGTAGGCCGCCACCTCGGTTTCCGGCCGTGTCATCAGCTCGGCGGGGACAGCCTCCATCGCGGCGATCACCGACACGGCCATCACCCGCGGCGAGAACCGCCGCAGCTCCCCCAGCCGCTGCCCCTCCCGGAACATGTCCTCCAGTTCGGCCAGCGTCTTCGCGTTCTGCTCTTCGAACCAGCTCCGGGCGGCCTCGGCATCCCTTGACGCCGAAGCGATCTGACCGATCGCGATGATCTCCTTCGGTCGCTCGGCGCAGTAGAAGACGAAGCCTTCGACAAGAGCACGCAGCGCCCCGGCGTAGCTCTCGGCGCCCTCGGCCCGCGCGCTCAGCGCCCGGTCCATCGAGGTGTGCACGGTCAGCATGACCTGCTTCATTAGCTCTTCGCGTTTGGCGAAGTGATACGTGATCAGTCCTGGGCTGATCCCCGCACGCCGCGCGATCTGCACGAACGACGCCTTCGTGTAACCGATCTCGGCGATGGTCTCGATGGTCGCCGAGACGATCTGCGCGCGCCGCGCCTCCTCGATGAACGAGCGCCGCCCCTGGCCGCCCGGCTCATTTTCTGGTTGCATGAACAGTAGCCTAGTTGAGCAACTAGCGAGGGGATAGTCATGATCAGTCGCAAGACGTTCTTGAAATCCGTCGCGGGAGCGGTGGCACTCACGGGCCTCGGCGGGGGCATGGCCGAGGCGGCGGGCAGTCCTCGACGGCTGCGAGGCGGGGTCGCCTATGACACCGGCGTCCTGCACGCCGCGGGCGAGCCGCTGAGCCGGGTGCGCTGGAGCAAGGGGCAACTGGAGCGCGAGATCCGGGTGATCGCCGAGGAGCTGCGCTGCCCGTCGATCACCGCGTTCGGCACCGACATCGGCAGGCTCACCGAGACGACGTCCACCGCTCTGCGACGGGGAATGGAGGTGTACGTCCAGCCCCGGCTCTACGACCACCCCCAGGACCAGGTTCTCGAGCATCTCGCCGAATCCGCCCGGCGGGCCGAACGCCTTCGCCACGGCGACGACGTCAAGTTCGTCGCCGGCTGCGAGCACTTCCTCTTCACCCCGGGAATCGTGCCGGGCGCGACCTTCCAGGAGCGGATCGCGAACATGGCCACCATCCCGCCGGAGGAATGGCCGAAGATCATGGACCGGCTGGCCGATTTCCTCGCACGGGCGGCCGACGTCGCGCGCCGGAACTTCCGGGGCCGGATCACCTACGCCGCGATCGGCGGGATGGAGCCGGTCGACTGGAACCTCTTCGACATCGTCGGAATCGACTATTACCCGTACTTCGCCACCGATGCCGAGTACACAAAGGACCTGACTCAGTACCGGCGATGGAACAAACCGGTGATGGTGCTGGAGTTCGGCTCGTGCACTTTCACCGGCGCCGCACAGGCCGGCGGGATGGGCTGGGACATCGTCGACTACGAACAGGTCCCGCCCCGGATCAAACCGGGCCATGTGCGGAACGAACGCGAGCAGGCCGACCACCTCGCCCGGCTCTTACGCGTGTTCGACGCGGCAGGCCTCCATGGCGCGCACGTCTACACCTTCATCGCGCCGAACCTGCCGCATCATCCGTCCCGGCCGGAGTACGACTACGACATGGCGTCGTACGCCCTCGTGAAGACACTGCGTGAACGGCACCACGACGAGGGGGCGCCGTACCGGTTCGAGCGCAAGCGGTCGTTCGACGCGCTCGCCCGGCACAACGGCGGGCAAGCGGGCATTTTTACCGGACCGGCGACGGAAACCGGCCAGTAACGTCACGCCGGTGAAGACGGACCGCCGAGGCAAGGAAGCGCCGGAACTGCCCGTCCTCACCGTTATCGGGTGCCTGCTGGGGTTCTTCATGACCGTGCTGGTGCTGATCGGCCCGGGGCTGCTCTGGATCAGCACGCACTTCGAACCCGAGGACGACGACCGCCTGGTGGTCATCGCCATGGGCCTGGTGTTCACGATCGGCGGGCTGGGCACCGTCACGTCGCACCTCTGGCAGAACGCCAAAGCCCGCGAGGTCCACCGCGGGCTCGACCGGAAAGGTGTCCGCGCGAACGCCGAAGTCGTTTCCAGCAAACGGATCTGGGTCGGCGAGGTGAGCACTCCCGCCGACGACGTCGACCTCGTGGTCACCGGTCCCGGCGTGACTCCGTTCAGTGCGCGAGTGCTCACCGAGGACGTCGGCCGCTACGAAACGGGCACGGTGGTACCCGTCGACGTCGACCCGAGGACCCTCCTGTTCCGCCTCGCCGACTGACCTCGCGAGGTCATTGCCCGGCAGCATCGTATCGCTTATCGTATATGAAATTCACCCCCCGATGCTGCGAGGTGACCTCGTGACCGCCACCGCCACCGCCGACCCGACGACCACCACGGTCGCGCGAGATTTCACCGATTTCCGCACGGTGGTGTCGCAATCCTTCGTGCCGCTGCACGTGACGAGCGAGCACCGCGACCATTTCCGCGGCCGCATCCGCTCCTGCGGCGCCGACGACGTCCAGCTCACCGAGGTGACCGCGTCGGCGCACGTGGTCGAGCGGACGCCGGAGCTCATCGCCAGGGCGGACCGGCATTACTACAAGCTGAGCCTGATCCTGTCCGGGACCGGGCTGCTGGTGCAGGACAACCGTGAGGCGATGCTGCGCCCCGGTGACGTGGCGTTGTACGACACGCACCGGCCGTACACCCTGGCGTTCGAAGAGGATTTCCGCACGCTCGTGGTGATGTTCCCGCAGCGGCTCATCGATCTCCCCCGCGATCTGGTCGGCCAGCTGACCGCGGTGCCGATGTCGGGAAAACGGGGCATGGGCAACGTGGTCGTGCCCTTCCTCGCGCAACTCGGCAGCAACCTCGACCAGCTCGGCGGGCCGGCGGGCGTCCGGCTCGCGCATACGGCGGTCGATCTGCTCGCCACGCTGTTCGCCAGCGAACTCGACCTCGCCCGCTCGACCGCCGGGCCGCACCACGAACTGATGCGCCGCGTGCTCGCCTACATCGACACGAACCTCTCCTCCACCGACCTCGGCCCGGCCCAGATCGCCGCCGAGCACTACATCTCCACCCGGCATCTGCACGGCCTCTTCCACGAACAGGGTACGACCGTTTCGAGCTGGATCCGCACCCGTCGCCTCGAACACTGCCGCCGCGAATTGCTCGACCCCGTGCACACTTCGCGACCCGTCGCGGCCATCGCGGCGAAGTGGGGTTTCGTCGACGCGCCGCATTTCAGCCGGGTGTTCAAGACGGAATTCGGCTGCTCGCCGAGCGAACTGCGCCGCGGCTTGACCGTGAGCGATCGGTTGTTGCCACCCAGCGCGTGACAGCTGGCCCTTCCGGTGCGGTCACCTCGACGATGACCGCATGCCCGAAGCATCAGAGGAACAGTGGCGCACCTATGACGAGTTCGCCGCCGGAATAGCCACCTACCGCCTGCCGAACGCGGACCTGTCGGGACGCGAGCTCACCGTCACCCTCGACGACGGAACGACGCTCGCGCTGCGGTTCGAGGACGCCGAAACCGTCTCCTGCAACGGCATCAAGGATCCGTACGACGCGGTCGCCGTCCGGGAAGACGTTTTCTTCGTCAATCTCCCACACACCAGCGTGGAAGGTGAAGCGCTCACCGTCGTCTTTTCCACGACGACGCATCGCGCGCTCGCCGTGCGCTCGGTCATCGGCGCCGAGGACGTCGAAGGCGCTCCCCGTGTCTCCCAGACGTTCTGGTCCGGCACGACCGACACGGGCACGCCGACCGGTGAGGTACCGGGCCCGTCGCGCGACCTGATCGGCAAGCGCAACATCTACCGCTACAGCCCGGAACACCTTTACGAGCACGTGTACGTGTCTTCGCAACGCTATGCCTGGCAATGCCTCGAAGGTGTGCAGCGCGGCCACGGGGACATGGACCTGTCGACGGTGTGGAAGTTCCAGGACGGGCTCTACCTGTTCTGCTTCCGCGAATTCCGCATCGCCGTGGCCAGTGTGTGGCTGCACGACCTCGGCTACGCGCTGAAGACCACCGGCGTCTTCCTCGGCCTGACCGGCGACGGCCGGTCGGAACACTCCCGCGGGGGCGGGCACATCTACCCACTCGGCGCCGTCGCCTATCCCGACGCGCAACCGGTTTAAGGAGCCTCAGTGTCCAATTCAGACATCATCGCCGCGCATTACGCCGCGAGCGACCGGGGCGATCTGGCGGGCATGCTGGCCCCGCTCGGTCCCGACACCACCTGGACGGAGGCGGCCGGTTTCCCTTACGCCGGCACCTACACCGGCCCGGAGGAAGTCCGGGACAACGTCTTCGGCGCGATCGCGAAGGACTGGGACGGCTACACCTTCACCCTCGGCGACCTGCTCGACGCCGGTGACACGGTGATCGGCCTCGGGACCTACCAGGGCAAGCACCGCGAGACCGGTCACTCGTTCACCGCCCGGGTCGCGCACGTGTGGCGGTTCGACGGCGACAAGGTCGTCTCGTTCGAGCAGATCGTCGACTCGGTGCCCGTCGTGAACGCCATGGGGAACCGGTGAAACCCGCACGGCGACTGGTCGCCCTCGCCGCCGCCGTCCTGCTGGCCACGGCCGGCTGCGCCGGGGCCGAAAGCGGTTCGAGCGGCCCGATCGTGGTCGGTTCGGTCAACGCGCTGAGCGGCGCGGCCACCTTCCCCGAGGCATCCCAGGCGGCCAAAGCGGTCTTCGACGCGGCCAACGCGAGCGGCGGTGTGAACGGCAGACAGATCGAGTACAAGGCCCTCGACGACAAGGGTGACCCGGCGGCCGCGGCCGCGGCGGCCCGTGAGGTCGTCGGCCGCGACGAAGCGGTCGCGCTCGTCGGCTCGTCCAGCCTCATCGAGTGCGAGATCAACAACAAGTACTACGAGCAGCAGAAGATCCTGTCCATGCAGGGCATCGGCGTGGACCCGGCGTGCTTCTCCAGCCCCAACATCGCCCCGGTCAACGTCGGCCCGTACCACGACATGACGCTGACCCTGCTCTACGGCTCGGAAACGCTGAAGCTGAACGACATCTGCGCGCTGCTGGAGATCGCGGGCAACACGCTGCCGTCGTACCAGGCGGCCATCGACGAGTGGTCGGCCATCACCGGCAAGAAGCTCAAGTACCTCGACGCCACGGTGCCTTACGGCGGTTCCGACTACACCTCCTACATCGTCAAGGCCCGCAACGCCGGCTGCAAGGCGATCACGGTGAACCCGGTCGAGCCGGATTCCATCGGGCAGCTCAAGGCCGCCGCCGCGCAGGGCTGGAACGACGTCACGTGGCTGCTGCTCACCAGCGTCTACAGCGAGAACTACGCCAAGGCCATCACCAACGCCGGTGCCGGGGTGTACGTGCCCGCCGAGTTCTACCCGTTCACCGACACGGCCAGCCCGCAGAACAAGGTCTGGCACGACCTGATGACCAAGAACAACATCCCGCTGACGTCGTTCAGCCAGGGCGGTTACCTGGCGGCGAAGTACTTCCTCGACGTCGTCAAGGGGATCAGCGGGGACATCACGCGTGAGTCGGTGACCAAGGCGCTGCGCGAGATGAAGCCGATCACCGATCCCATGGTCGGCACGCCGTACGTCTTCGGCCCCGGCCAGACCCACCACGACAACACCGCGGGCTGGCCGATCAAGCTCGCCTCCGGCACCAACAAATGGGAGCTCGTCGCCAACGACTGGCTGCGGATTCCCAAGAAGTAACGGGAAAGGCGAGTGGTGGGTCGTGAGTGGCGTTTCGGGTTCTAACCCGAAACGCCACTCACGACCACCCCGACCGAACGACCCCTCTCCCCTCTCGCCCACACAGGAGGACTCATGCTGCAGGGAGCGCTGGCAGGCCTGGCCGCCGGCGGACTGTACGCGGTGTTGGCGGTCTGCCTGACGCTGATGTCGCGCCTGGTGCGGGTGGTGAACTTCGCCCAGTCCGCCACCGGGATGTTCGGCTGTTACGTGGCGGTGTTCCTGTCCGTCCACGCGGGACTGCCCACGTGGCTCGCCACGGTCACGGGGATCCTGCTCGGCGGGCTGCTCAGCGCGCTGCTCGGCTGGATCGTGTCCACCTGGCTCGCCGAGGCGGACACCGGCACCCGTTCGGCGGTCACCGTTGCGGTGCTGCTCCTGCTGATCTCGTTGTCGTTCATCCTGTTCGGCAACAAACCGCAGCCGTTCCACCCGATTCTCGACGGACCGGCGGTCACCGTGGGCGGCGTGGTGATCAGCCAGGTCACCGTGGTCACCGTCGCGCTGGCGGTGCTGGTGGCGGTGGCCAGCCGGATCGTGCTGAGCCGGACCTCGGCGGGAGTCCAGCTCAGGGCCCTTTCGGAACGTCCGACGACGGCGGAACTGCTGGGCATCCCGGCGAAACGGCTCAGCGTCGCGGTCTGGGCGGTCACCGGGGTGGTCAGCACGCTGGTCATCTCGATCGTGGCGCCGTCACAGTCCAACGACGCGACTTCGCTGGCGATGCTGGTGGTCCCCGCGGCCGCGGCGGCCCTGCTCGGCGGATTCCGCCGCCTCGACTTCGCCGTCGCGGGCGGGCTGGGGCTCGGCCTGATCCAAGGTGCCGCCGCGCAGGTCGACGGCCTTTCGGTGGTGCGGTACTTCCTGCCGTTCGCAGTGATCGTCGCGCTGCTGCTCTGGTCGCAGCGCAAGGAGGTGTGGGATGCGGCTCGCTGAACGAGGGATGCCGTTCGTCGTCGCGTTGGTGGCGATCGCGGCGGGCTACGGCCTGAGCGTCGGGCTCGACGGGTATTTCGTCTACCTCGGCATGAGCGCCGTCGTCGCCGGGATCTCGTTGCTCGGGCTGGGCGTGGTCACCGGGAGCGCGGGCATGATCTCCCTGTGCCAGCTGACCTTCGGCGCGGTCGGCGCCTGGACGGTGTCCGCGCTGAACAAGGCGGAGGCCCCTGGCGGTTTCCTCACCTGGCTGCTGCTCGGCGGTCTCGCCGCCGGGCTGGTCGGGGTACTCGTCGGACTCCCGGCGTTGCGGCTGCGCGGGATCAACCTCGCCGTCGTCACGCTGGGGCTCGCCGCCGCGGCCGATCTCGCGCTGGTGCAACTCCAGTTCCCCGGTGTCGCCGGCGGGATCTCGGTCGAACGGCCCGACGCCTTCTCCGACGACCGCTCCTACTTCCAGCTCGCCATAGTGGTGCTGGTGTTGTGCTGCCTGGCCGTCTACTTCCTGCGCCGCGGGCGCTGGGGCAGCGCCTGGCAGGCGGTGGCGTTCTCCGAACGCGGTACGGCCGCCGCCGGGACGAGTGTGCGGACGTCGAAACTGACCGCGTTCGCGGTGAGCGCCACCCTCGGCGGGATCAGCGGCGGCCTGCTCACCGGACAGGTCGGGCTCGCCTTCCCGGCCAGTTTCACCGCGATCCAGTCGCTG
Organism: Amycolatopsis sp. lyj-108; assembly: GCF_046549005.1. Taxonomy (NCBI): domain Bacteria; kingdom Bacillati; phylum Actinomycetota; class Actinomycetes; order Pseudonocardiales; family Pseudonocardiaceae; genus Amycolatopsis; species Amycolatopsis sp. lyj-108. Next base: position 588,945 of record NZ_JAJPWQ010000004.1, read on the forward strand.
GCGCTGTACGTGCTGGCGATCATGTCGGGCGCGCATCTGATCGACATGGCCGTGTTCGGCGCGGTGCTGTGGGTCGGCGTTCCCGAACTGCTGAAGCGCTGGGGAATCCCGCAGGACTGGGGTTTCGTGGTGTTCGGCGTACTCGGGGTCCAGGCGCTGGCCAGTGGCGGGAACCTCGGCACCACGGTGCGGAACGTCTGGTACCGGCGGTCCAAGAAGGAACCGGCGAAGCTCGACCTCGCCGCCGGGACCGCGGACATCGAGCCCAAGGCACCTGGCCCGCCGGTGCTCACCGTGCGCGGTCTGAGCGTGAACTTCGGGCACGTCGCCGCGCTGTCCTCAGTGGACATATTGGTGCCGGAACACGGGGTGCTCGGCGTGATCGGACCGAACGGCGCGGGCAAGTCGACGCTGGTCGACGCGATCAGCGGCTTCCTCCCGAACGCCGAAGGCCGGGTCGAACTCGGCGGCGACCCGCTGACCGGGTCGCCGTCGAACCGGGCCCGCGCCGGATTGCGCCGGACGTTCCAGCAGGACCGCGTCCCGCCGGGCCTGACGGTCGGGGCGTACCTCAAGTTCCTGGCCAGGCGGCGGCTCACCGCCGATGAGATCGGCGAGGCGCTGGACTTCTTCGGCTGCCCCTCCGCCCGCACTCCACTGTCGCAAGTGGACGTCGGCGCGCGCAGACTGGTCGAGGTCGTCGGGCATCTGCTGGCGCGGCCGCGTGTCCTGCTCCTCGACGAGCCGGCCGCGGGACTTCCGCACGAGGAACACGTCGCTTTCGGGGAACGGCTGAGGCAGGTTCCCGCCCGGTTCGGGGTGTCGGTGCTGCTCATCGAGCACGACCTCGACCTGGTGCGTTCGGTCTGCGACACGATCACCGTCCTCGACTTCGGCCGTGTCCTGGCCTCCGGCCCGCAGGCCGAAGTGCTCGCGGATCCGGCCGTGCTCAAGGCGTACATGGGCGAAACGGAGCTGTTGTGAACGCTTTGCGGATAGCGGGGCTGACGGTCACCCGCGGCGCCGGGCCGGTGATCTCCGGCGTCGACCTGACACTCGAACCGGGCCGGATCACCGCGCTCGTCGGCCCCAACGGCGCCGGGAAGACCAGCCTGCTGGAGGCCGTCTCGGGCGTGGTGCCAGCCTCGGCGGGGACCGTCCACATCGGACCGGACGAGATCACGAAGCAGTCGCGCGTCTCCCGCGCGCGGCGGGGTCTGGCGCATATCGAACAGGGCCGCGCGGTGTTCGGCGGCCTGACCGTGCTGGAGAACCTGATGCTGACCGCGCGCACCCGCGCGCGGGCCGACGAACTGTTCGAACTGTTCCCCGAGCTGGAGAAACGCCGCGACTCACCGGCGGCGCTGCTCAGCGGAGGTGAGCAGCAGATGGTGGTGCTGGCCCGCGCCTTCGCCGCGCGGCCGTCGTTCCTGCTGATCGACGAGATGTCACTGGGACTCGCGCCGGTGGTGTTCACGCGGCTGCTGCCGATGGTGACCCGCTTCGCCGAGGAGGGCGCGGCGATCCTGCTCGTCGAGCAGTTCACGCATCTGGCCCTCGGCGTGGCGAGCGACGCGCTGGTGGTGTCTTCGGGGCGCGTCACCTATGCGGGTTCCGCGCAGGGCCTGCTGGACTCCCCCGGCACCCTGCACTCGGCCTACCTCGGCGAATCCTGACCGTTCGAAAGTCCGTGAAGGCCCCCTTCCTTGCGTCTAGCGCAAGGAAGGGGGCCTTCATGTACTTCACGACCGGCCGCCGAGGTCACATCTGACGGTAGCGAAAGCCTCCTTCACTACCATCAGAGCAGGCAAGGAGGCCCTCACTACCAGCAGAACGCCTACGCAGAAGCGACACCGGCCCCACGCCACGACACGTTCGACTTACCCCTAAGAACCCATGCCCGCCCGTTCGAAGGCCAAAGTCGGCAGATCCACGGCGTGCGCGCCGCCGTCGGCCACGATCACCGCACCGGTGATGTACGAAGACTCCGACGACCCCAGGAACCGCACGATCGACGCGATCTCCTCCGGTTCGGCGGGACGGCGCAGCGGGACCTCGGCGGTGACCCGCCGGTAGCCCTCGGCGTGACCGCCGTCGAAGCCCGCGGCCTCGGCGAACTGGTCCATCTCGCCGTCCGCCATCGGGGTCCGCACCCAGCCGGGGCAGACCGCGTTCGCGCGGACGCCCTTCGGCCCGTAGTCGCGGGCGATCGAGCGCGTCAGGCCGATCAGCGCGTGCTTGGCGACGGTGTAGCCGGCGACGTTCGGGCCGGCGAACAGCCCGGCCAGCGACGACACGATGACCACCTGCCCACCGGTTTCGACCAGTGACGGCAGCGTGGCCCGGCAGAACACGAACGCGCTGGAGAGGTTCGAGCGCAGGGCCAGTTCCCATTCCTCGTCGCCGGTGTCGGTCACCGAAGACAGGCCGTGCCCGCCGGCGTTGGCCACCACGACGTCCAGCCTGCCGAACTCGCCGACGATCTCCGCCGCGGCGTTCTCGGCGGCTTCGCGATCGCTGGCGTCACACGCGATGACCCGCGCGCCGGTTTCGGCGGCCACCTCCTCCAGCGGCTCGCGCCGCCGTCCGAGCACCACCACCTGGGCACCCTCGTCGGCGTACCGGCGGGCCACCGCGGCACCGATACCGGTACCACCACCCGTGATCGCGACAACCTTCTTCACTTGCGGAGTCCTTTCTAAGCGGGAAAACCGGAACGGGCCGAGACGCCGAAGTCGGCGAGCACGGCCTGGCCGTTGACCGCCCGCGAGCGCGCGGACGCGAGATGGAGCACTTGCCAGGCGACCTCTTCAGGAGCCTGCACCGGGAACGCGGGATCGTCGAGGACATCGCCGAGATCGCCGCGCGCCATCGGGGTGTCGACCACCGAGGGACAGACGCAGTTCACCCGGACGCCGGGAAGATCGACCGCGAGTGCCCTGGTCATCGCGACCACGGCCCCCTTCGAAGCGCAGTACGGCACCATGCCGGGCGCGCTGGTGAACGCCGAGTCGCTGGCCAGCAGGACCACCGAGCCACCCGACGCGGTGAGCCACGGCGCGGCGTGTTTGACCAGCAGGAACTGGCCGGTGACGTTGACCGCCATGAGCGCGGCGAAGTCCGCCGCCGAGGTTTCGGTGACCGGTGTCCCCACCGGTCCGGAGATCCCGGCGCACCCGACCACGACGTCGAGCCCGCCGAACCGGTCGGCCACGGCGCCGACAGCGGCGGCCACCGACGGCTCGTCGGTCACGTCGGCCTCGACCGCCAGGAGACCCTCGGCGAGTGTCGGCACGGGTGCCCGGTCGACGGCGCCGACCCGCGCCCCCTCGGCGAGGAAGGCGTCGACGCAGGCAAGGCCGATACCGGACGCCGCGCCGGTCACCAGCACGGCCTTGCCCGCGAGATCCAGTCGCATGGCGCCATCCTCCGGTCCGGACCTTTCACGGAGGTTGGCCGTCAGTGCACCCTTCTTGTCCGCGGCCGCACGGCGGCCTTTCCAGCCGGGGGCGGACCGGCAAGACTGCGAAGCATGACCAGGCCGCATCCGCTCGACCCGCTGACCGCCGACGAACTCACCGCAGGCCGCGCGATCCTGGCCGGCGAGGGTCTGCTCACCGAGACCACGCGGTTCCCGGCCGTGCTGCCCGTGGAGCCGGAGAAGGGCGACGCCGCCCCCGACCGCCGCGTCCAGTACACGCTGCTGGACACCGCGACCGGCCAGGCGCGCGACGTGGTCGTTTCGCTGGCGAAACGCGAAGTGGTCTCCACTGAGGACTGCGGCGAAGGCCAGCCCGCGTACCTTTTCGAGGAGTACGACCTCGCCGCGTCGATCACCAAGGCGTCGCCGGAATGGCAGGCCGCGATGGAGCGGCGCGGTCTCGGCGACCGGATCGGGCACGCCTTCTGCGCTCCCCTGGCGCCCGGATTCTTCGGCAGGCCCGACGAGACCGGCCGGGTCATCCGCTCGCTGACGTTCCTGCGTGACGACGAATCCGACAGCCCCTGGGCACATCCGGTCGAAGGCCTGATCGTGCACATCGACCTGACCGGGCAACGCGTCATCCGGGTGGAGGACGAAGGCGACGTGCCTGTCCCGCCGGAGCACGGCCGCTACGACGGTGTCCCGGCCCGCACCACCCTCAAGCCGATCGAGATCACCCAGCCGGAGGGTCCGAGCTTCACCGTCGACGGCAACGAGGTCACCTGGGAGGGCTGGAAGCTCCGGGTCGGCTTCAACGCCCGTGAGGGTCTGACCCTGCACCAGATCTCGTTCCAGGACCGCTCGGTGCTCCACCGGGCTTCGGTGCCGGAGATGGTGGTGCCCTACGGCGACACCGCGCCCGGCCGGTTCTGGATCAGCTACTTCGACGCGGGCGAGTACCTGCTCGGCAAGAACGGCAACGACCTGCGGCTGGGCTGCGACTGCCTCGGCGTCATCCACTACTTCCCCGCGTTCGTCGCCGACGACCACGGCCACCCGGTCGAGATCCCGCGGGCGATCTGCATGCACGAGGAGGACTACGGGATCCTCTGGAAGCACACGGATCTCGCCGGCCGCGCCGAGGTGCGGCGGTCGCGGCGGCTGGTGATCTCGTCGATCTCCACCATCGGCAACTACGACTACGGCTTCTTCTGGTACCTCTACCTCGACGGCACCGTGGAACTGGAGGCGAAGGCCACCGGCATCGTGTTCGCCGGCGCCGCGCATCCCGGCACGGACCACCCGCACGCCAACGAGATCGCGCCCGGCCTGTTCGCGCCGGTGCACCAGCACCTGTTCTGCGCGCGGCTGGACGTGGCGATCGACGGCGAACGCAACTCGCTCGTCGAGGTCGACGTCGAGCGGGTGCCGATGGGCGATCAGAACCCTTACGGGAACGCCTTCACCTGGAAGGAAACCCCGCTGCGGACCGAACAGGAAGCACAGCGGCACGCGGATCCCGCCAAGGCACGCGTCTGGGAGATCCGCAGCGCGGAGCGGACCAACCGGCTCGGGTCGCCGACGGCGTACCAGCTCGTGCCGAGACCGTCCGCGACCCTGATGGCGCAGCCGGAATCGACCGTCCACCAGCGGGCGATGTTCGCCACCCGTCACCTGTGGGCGACGCCGTACCGCGCGGACGAACGGTTCCCGGCGGGCGACCGGCCGAACGCGCATCCGGGCGGAGCGGGTCTCCCCGCCTGGACCGCCGCCGACCGCGATCTCGTCGACACCGATCTCGTGCTGTGGCACGTGTTCGGCCCGACCCACATCCCGCGTCCGGAGGACTGGCCGGTCATGCCGGTCGACTACTCCGGTTTCTCGTTGCGTCCCTACGGCTTCCTGGACCGAAACCCGGCCCTCGACCTGCCTTCCGGCGCCTCCGACGATCACTGTTCCGCCCACGAGCACTAGGACTGCACCGATGCCCGAACTGACCCTGTCCGACACCTCCACCTGGCTGCCGCTGGACGGTCTCGCCCCCGGTTTCGACGCGAACAAGGCCCCCACGGTCGGCGACCTGCACGGCCGCACGTTCGAACTCGCCTGTGAAGACGGCACCACGTTCACCGCGGCCTTCTCCGGCACCCGGATCGAATGGTCCTACCGCGGCACGGGTACCGACCGCTGCGAGACGTTCCTGGTGGACGACGACCTGTACTACGTCCAGTTCCACCCGCAGGCACGACAGGACGAGGCGTTCACGCTGCTGCTTGACCTGCGCCGCGGCCGTGCCCTCCTGGTGCTGAGCAAGATCGGCGACACCTCGCCCCGTGTCACGCAGGCCTTCGTGGCCGCCACGATCGGCGGCATCGAGCCGACCGGGGAGTCGCTGGCCCCGACCACGTCGCTGGTCGGGCGCCGGGTGCTGTGGGTGTACAGCACCGAGCACGCCTACGAGCACGTGTACCTCAGCCCGCACTGGTACACGTGGCAGTGCCTGGCCGGTCCGGAGCGGGGACTCGCGGACACCGACGAGAACTCGGTCTACGAGCTGCGGCCGGGTATCTACGTCTTCGCGTGGCGGGAGAAGGTGATCCCGTGCGCGTCGGTGACCGTCGCCGACCACCGTGACGCGAAACGGCTGCGCTCGCACGGTGTCCTTTTCGGACTGGACGCCACCGGGAGCACGCCCACCCACTTCACCTTCGGCGCGCACGGCAAGCTGTTGAGCACCACCGTGCACCCCGAGGCATACGACCCCGCCGGGAGCTGAGCCTTGACCGCCGACATCGTCCTCACCAACGCCACCGTGTACACAGTGGACGGTGGCAGACCCTGGGCATCGTCGCTGGCGATCAAGGACGGCAAGGTGCTGTCCCTGGAGGACATCGAACGCGGGCCGAACACCGAGGTCGTCGACCTCGAAGGCGCTTTCGTGATGCCCGGCCTGGTCGACGTGCACAACCACCACGCCCTCGCCGGACGCGCCGCCCTGTTCGAACTGAACTTCGGCCTCGACGCCGGACTGGACGACATCCTCGCGGCCGTCCGCTCGCGGGCCGCCGGGCTCGGGCCGGACGAGTGGGTGATCGGCGGCGCCTGGGCGTCCACTTTGGTCAGCACCCTTTCGCGGTCTTCGGCCCGGCACGCGCTCGACGAGGCCGCAGGCGGACGGCCCGTCATGCTTTCCGACGACAGCAGGCACAACCGCTGGGTCAGCAGCCGGGCGCTGGAACTGGCGGGCGTCACCTCATCGACCCCCGACCCGGCGGGCGGAGAGATCGTCCGCGATCCTTCGACCGGTGAGCCCGTCGGCATTCTGCTCGAGGCGGCGGGGGTCGCGGTCGAGCGGGCGCTCAGCGAGACCCGGACGCTCACCGCGGATCAGCACGTCGCGGCGTCACGGCACGGCATCGGCACCCTGCACTCGTACGGCGTGACCGCGTTCCAGGACGCCGGTGTCTCCTCGGACATCCTGCGCGCGCTGAAGTCGCTCGACGACGCGGGTGAACTGCGCGCGTGGGTCGTTTCGTCGCTGCTGATCAACGACCCGATCTTCGGTTTCGACCCGATCGGGGCACCGCTGCTGGAGGTCGCCGGGCAGTACCGGAGCGAGCATCATTGGCCGGACTTCGTGAAGATCTTCCTCGACGGTGTTCCGCCGACCAGGACCGCCGCGTTCCTGGAGCCGTACCTGCCGGACGCCGCGCACGGAGCCTGCCACCACGGCGCCACCACCATGCCGGGTGACGAACTCGTGGGCTGGCTGCGTACCGCGGCCGAGGCGGGGCTGTCGGCCAAGGTGCACTGCACCGGGGACGCGTCGGTGCGCGCGACACTGGACGCCGTCGAGAAGGTGCGTGCCGAGGGCTTCACCGAAGCGCGGTTCCAGGTCGCGCACGGCCAGTTCGTCCACCCCGACGACCTCCCCCGCTTCGCCGCGCTGGGCGTCGCCGCGGACATCTCGCCGTTCCTGTGGGTGCCCGGCGTCATCCCGGCGGCCATCGCCGAGGTGCTGCCCGGCGAACGCGCCGGGCGGATGCAGCCGAACCGGTCGCTGCTGGACGAGGGCGCGCTGGTCGCGGGCGGTTCGGACTGGCCGGTCAGCGAATCGCCGAACGCGTGGGAGGGCATCCACGGCCTCGTCACCCGCCAGGATCCGACCGGCACGTTCCCCGGAGCGCTGTGGCCGGAGCAGGCGATCACCCTGGCCGAAGCGGTCGAGGTCTTCACTCTCGCGGCCGCCCGCGCGATGGGTCTGGGCGACGTCACCGGCTCCTTGGTGCCCGGGAAGTCGGCGGATTTCGTCGTCCTCGACCGCGATCCGTTCCGAACCGATCCGGCCGCGCTCGTCAAGACAAAGGTGACACAAACGTGGTTCGCCGGGCACCGCGTGTATCACCGGGCCTGATCTCCTACACTGGTAGAAGAACCAGTGCGGGAGGTCTGCCGATGCCGAAGATCATCGACCACGACGAGCGGCGTAGTCACATCGTCGACGTCACCTGGGATTTGATCACCCAGGGCGGGATCGAGGCCGCCACCATGCGCGAGATCGCGGCGGCAGCCGGCTTCGCCAACGGCGCGCTCAAGCTGTACTTCCCGAGCAAGGAAGACATCATCCAGGCCACCTACGAACGCGCGCTCGGCATGATGCGCGAGTACGTGGAGCTGGACGAGTTGCGCGGCCTGACCGCGCTCCGCGAGCTGTGCGTCTCGTCGATGCCCATCGACGAGGACCGCATCGCCGCGGGGCGCGTCCTGCTCACCTTCTGGCAGCTTTCGCTGACCAACCCGAAACTGCAGGACAAGTACCTCGAGCACATCCGTTCGTGGCGGGGCCTGCTGCACCGGTACCTCACCGAGGGGCGGGAGGACGGCGACATCGTCACCGAAGTCCCCGACGAGCAGCTGGTCGACGAGGTCGTGCTGATCAACGCCGGGGCGAACGTGATGAGCCTGGTCGCCGGGGAGTTCTCGACGATCGCCCTACAGCAGCAGCACTTGGAGTCGTTCTTCGACCGCCTCACCCGCCCCTGAAGGCCCCTTTCCCCGCATCTGACGCCGTGAGGGCCTCCTTCCCTACCTTCAGAGTAGGGAAGGAGGCCCTCACGGCCAGGTGTCATACGGCTCCAGACACGCGAGTTACGGCCGCACACACGCGAGTTACGGCCGCCTATCCGATGGCGAAACCTCTACGAGGACGTTGCCGGGCGCAGCCGCAAGTAGGTGACTAATTGCGGCGGTCGAAGACCCGGGTCAGGAAGCTCGCCACGTGCCCGTGCGAACGCGGCGAAGCCGGGAGATCCGTGTAGAGACCGTAGAACCCGTGGATCTGCCCCGAGTATCGCGTCAGCTCGACCTGGGGCCCGGCGTCGGTCAGGCGCCGCGCGAACTCCTCCCCCTCGTCCCGCAGGACGTCGTACTCGGCCGTGAGCACCAGCGCCGGCGGCAGCCCCGTCAAGTCGGAGGCCCGCAGGGGCAGCAGATACGGATCGTTCAATTGCACAGGATCCGACACGTACTGCTCGAAGAAGAACCGCATCGCCCCGGCGGTCATGCCGAACCCCTCGGCGAAGTCCACATAGGACCGGAAGCCGTCGTCCGGGTGACCATAGACCGGGCAGATCAGCACCTGCGCGGCCAGCGGCGGGCCGCCCCGGTCGCGGGACATCATCGAGACCACCGTCGACAGGTTCCCACCGGCACTCTCCCCGCCGATCGCGATCCGCCCGGCATCGACCGCGGGACCCGCACCACCCGACGCGAGCCATTCGACGACGGCGTAGCAGTCGTCCGGAGCCGCCGGGAACGGATGCTCGGGCGCGAGCCGGTAGTCCACCGCGACGACGGCGACCTTGGCCACGTTGCACACCGTCCGCGACGCGACCTCGTTCTCGTCGATCGAGCCGATCGTCCACCCGCCGCCGTGGATCCAGACGAACGCGGGCACCGGAGTGGCCGATTCGGGCAGGTAGATCCGCACGCGTACGCCGGAAGGCAGCATGTGGTCGGCGACCGAGGCGACCTCTTCGACCGACTCGGGACGCCGCCAGGAGGCGGCGAACGCGGCGCGCAACTCGGCGGCCGTCGGGGGCACAGCGGGCGCTTCGGGCTGCGGACTGCGGGCGAGCAGCTCCTTGACGGCGGGATCGAGGGTCACGGTCACACCGCTTCCGCGACGAGCACCCGCGGGCTGCCCGGCAGCGCCAGCCGGTCGGTGACCCGCCAGCCCGCCCCGCTCAGCCACTCCCGGACCTCGGCCTCCGGGTAGACGACCGTCCCGTCGATCACCAGGTACTCCCCCGCATGCAGCGCGTCGATCGGGCGCTGGACCGCGTCGTCGTCGAGGAAGAAGTCGAGCAGCAGCAAAGTCGCCCCCGGCGCCGCGGCGGCACGGGCGTTGCTCAGGATGTCCGCGTTCTGCTTCGCGTCGAACCGGTGGACGACGTGGTTGACCATCACCAGGTCGAACTCGCCTTCGGGACGCGCGGTGGGTGTCTCCGCGCCGACGACGGTCGCACGGTCCGCCAGACCCGCCTCGGCCGCGGCGGTGGTGACCGACTCGGTGAAGCCAGGGTCGAAGACGAACGTGGTGTGCAGTTCGTCGTTGGCCTTCATGGCTTCGACCGCGAACGCGCTCGAGAGGCCGCCCAGGTCCAGCAGCTTCCGATGAGGGCCGAAATCGAACGCGCCGGCGAGCATCTTGGCGTGCAGGGCGTTATACGTCATGACGCCGGACATGAAGGTGCCCCAGCGCGTGTCGTCCATGTCCAGCTTCCCGGGCTCGCCGCTGTCGGCCGTGTGACCGAATTGCAGCCAATGCGGGTAGCTGATCGAGTCCAGGAACGTCAGGAACGGTGCCAGATCGAGGTCTCCGCCGCCGAGGTACTGCGCGGCGTCGGCGGCCAGCTCGTACCGTCCGTCCACACGGGACAGCAGGCCGAGTGATGACATGGCGTCACCGAGGATGCGGGTGATCTTCTCCGGTTTGCCGGTCTTCCCCGCCAGTTCCGCGGCCGTCAGCGGCCCGTCGGCGAGTGCGGTGAACAGGCCGATCCGGCTCGCCGCGAAGAGTTGCTTTGCCGCCATGTACCCCACGGCGATGTCCACGATCCGCTCAGGACCGGCAGTCTTGGTCGACCCGCTCACGGGTGCCCTCCTTAGCTCGTTTCCGCCGAGAGTCTACAGACGTAGACAAAAGAATCCAGTGCAAGTTTTCGCCCACCACCAGGAAAAACCTGCCGGATATCAACTTCCTACATTCGTAGAATATACCCATTGACAGCACCCCCGCCCAGTGTCAACATGCGTAGAACTACCCCCGCCGGAGGCTCGTTCCCCGGCAGTGCGGCCCGCTTCGGGCGGGCTCGGGAAAGGGGATTCATGACCCTGCTCGAATTACGAGAACTGACCGTCGGCGTGATCGCCGACGAAACCGAACGCGAACTGGTCCGCGAACTCTCGTTCGACCTCGAACAAGGCCGGACACTGTGCGTGGTCGGTGAATCCGGCAGCGGTAAAACGGTCACGGCCTTGTCGATCATCCGGTTACTGGAGTTCGTCGCACCGGTGTTCACCCGCGGCGCGATCACCGTCGACGGCGTGGACGTCACGCGGCTTTCCGCCGACGAGATGCGTGCCTACCGCGGCCCGCGGATCGGCATGATCTTCCAGGAGGCGCTGGATTCGCTCAACCCGAGCCAACGGGTCGGCAAGCAGCTGATCGAGGCCTACCGGAAACCCGGTTCCCTGCCACGCCAGGCCGCGCGCAAGGGCACGCCGCTGCACCGTGAGGCCGAGGCGAAAGCACGCGGTTTGCTGCAGGAGGTCGGGCTCACCGACACCGACCGCGTGCTTTCCCTGTACCCGCACCAGATGTCGGGCGGGATGCAGCAACGCGTGATGATCGCGCTGGCACTCATGGCCGACCCGACCCTCCTGATCGCGGACGAGCCGACCACGGCCTTGGACGTGACCACGCAGGCGGAGATCCTCACCCTGTTCGATCGCGTCCGCCGCGACCACGGCACCGCCTGTGTCTTCATCACGCACGACATGGGCGTGGCCGCGCAGGTCGCCGACCGGATCGCGGTGATGTACCGCGGCGAACTCGTCGAACTCGGGTCCACAGAGGACATTCTGCACGCACCGAAGCACCCCTACACCAAGGCGTTGCTCGACTGCGTCCCGCAGCTCGGGGTGAGCAGGCGCGACGGGTTCCCCACCATCTCCGAAGCGCTGCTCGAAGCCGCGATGAACGGCGAATCAGCGGTCGCGACCGAAACCAGGTCGTTGAGCCGCGCGAAGACCGAAGGCACCGGCGAGGGCACCGCGCTCGTCATCGATTCGGTGTCCAAAGTGTACGGACGACGCGGCCGGTTCTCCCTGAGCCGCGATCCCGAGGTGCACGCGGTCAAGAACGTCTCCTTGGAGATCGCACCCGGCGAGTTCTTCGGTCTGGTCGGGGAATCCGGTTCGGGCAAGACCACACTCGGCAGGCTGGTGAGCGCGCTGGAGACGCCCACCGAAGGCACCATCACCTTCGGCGGGCACCGGTGCACGCCGTCCGGGCTCGACGGTGACGAGCGCGCGTTCCGCCGCCGCGCGCAGCTCATCTTCCAGGACCCGCAGAGCTCGCTCGATCCCCGGCACACCGCCGCCCGGATCATCGCCGAACCGTTGCGGGAACTCACCGGCCTCCGCGGCGCCGAGCTGGACCGCCGTGTCACGGAACTGATCGACGAAGTCGGTCTCCCGTCCGACACCGCGAAGAAACTCCCCTCGCAACTCTCCGGCGGACAGCGGCAGCGTGTCTCGATCGCCCGCGCGATCGCCGCCGAACCCGACCTCATCGTCGCCGACGAGCCCACCTCCGCGCTCGACGTCTCGGTGCAGGGCCAGGTGATGAACCTGCTGCTGGAACTGCGGCGCACCCGCGCGCTCAGCTTCCTGTTCATCACACACAACCTCAGCCTGGTGCTCTCGGTCGCCGATCGGGTCGGCGTGATGTACCGGGGCGAACTGATCGAAATCGGCGGCCCGGACGAGATCCGGCTCCGCGCCCGGCACGAGTACACCCGCCGTCTCCTCGCGGCGAACCCCGAAATTGGAGTGCGGAACCCATGAGACGAACCCTGACCAAGGCCGCGCTCGGCCTGGCGACCGTCCTGCTGATCAGCTCGTGCATGGGAGGCCAGGCGGGCGGTGGGGCCGCCGACGGGCCGCCGAAGCCCGGCGGCAACCTGAACGTCGCCGTGCCCACCGACCCGCAGTCCCTCGACATGGTCGCGAACCCCGGCCAGGTGACCGCGCATATCGGCAACATGATGTACGAGAAGCTGTTCGAGGTGGACCGAGGCTTCACCGCCCGGCCCATGCTGGTCGAGGACTACACCACCAGCCCGGACAGGCTCACGTACACCTTCAAGCTGCGCCAGGGCGTCACCTTCCACGACGGCAGCCCGCTGACGTCCGAGGACGTCGTGGCGAGCCTCAAGCGATGGCAGCAGGTGCACCGCACCGGCCAGCTGGTCACGCCGGACATCGAGGCGATCACGCCCGCCGACCCGGCGACGGTGACCATCAAGCTCAAGCAGCCGCGCTATCCGCTGATCAACGAACTCGCCGGCGCGGGCACCGAGATCTACGAAGCGAAGAACCTCGCCGGCGTCGCGCCGACCGGTTTCGCCAAGGACAAGGCGATCGGGACCGGGCCGTACAAGCTCAAAAGCTGGGACATCGGCCGCGAACTGGTGCTGGAGCGGTACTCCGGCTACAAGTCCCGCTCCGAAGAGGACTGGGGTGGGCAGGCAGGCGCCAAGCACGCGTACCTGGACACCGTGACGTACAAGGTGATCTCCGACCAGGACGCGCTGATCAACGGCCTCCAGACCGGCCAGTGGGACCACATCATGCCCACGAACGACCAGTACGAGCCGCTGCGCAACAACCCGGCCGTGGTCGTGCACAACCTGCCCGGCGGCAACGACAACGTGGTGATCCCGAACTTCAACACCGGTTCGAAGTTCGCCGACCCCCGTGCCCGCGAAGCGCTGAACCTGCTGCTGGACAAGCCCGCGATCAACGCGGCCACCGGCGGCAGCAAGGACCTCACCATCGAGACCGGCGCGTTCGCCTCGCCGGACAACAAGCAGTTCTATTCGACCGCGGGCGAAGAGGTCTACAAGAAGCACGATCCGGAGAAGGCCAAGCAACTGCTGGCCGAGGTCGGGATCACGGCCGGCGCCACGATCCGAATCGTCACCACGAACTCGTACCCGGAGTTCGGCAAATGGGCGGTGCTGATCCAGGACAGCCTGTCGAAGATCGGCATCAACACCAAGATCGACACCTTCGACTTCGCCACCATGCTCGGCACGCTGACCAAGGAACCGGGCGGCTGGGACATCACCACGCTGTTCTTCGACTCGGCGCTGACCTCGCCGGCTCAGATGCCCGCGCTCACCCTGGGCACGCTGAACGGTTCGTCCTCTCCCGAGCTCGACGCGCTCATGGCCGAGTTCAACGCCTCGACCACGCCGGAGCAGGCGAAAGCGGTGGTCGACAAGCTTCAGGCCTTCACCTGGAAGCAGCTCTCGGTGATCACCCTGAGCCAGTCGAAGCTGTACGCGGCCTACTCCCCCAAGCTCAAGGGCTACGGCGACTTCTACCGCGTCTTCTGGAACACCTGGCTGGCGTCATGACCGGTCTGCTGCTGCGCAGGCTGCGCGATCTGGTGATCATCCTGGTGATCGTCGGGACGATGATGTTCTTCGTCATCCGGCTGATCCCCGGCGACCCGGCGCAGGCCATCCTCGGTCCGACCGCACGACCGTCCGATGTGGACGCCCTGCGGGAGAGCATGGGACTCAACGGAACGCTTTGGGAGCAGTACTCCAGCTGGGCCGGGAACGTGCTGCAGGGCGACTTCGGCACGTCGATCACCTACCACGCTCCGGTGCTCGGCGTGGTCGCCGACCACATCCTGCCGACGCTGACCCTGGCCGTGCTGTCCACCGTGATCAGCTTCTTCCTCTCGGTCGCGATCACCTCGTGGCAGGCGGTGTCGCCGCGCAATCCGGTGGCGCGGGCGCTGGACCGGTTGTCCGCGCTCGGCATGGCGATGCCGGACTTCTGGATCTCGCTGATGCTCGTGCTGGTGTTCTCGGTGACGCTGCGCTGGTTCCCCTCCAGCGGCTACGAGAACCTGTTCACCGATCCCGCGACCGCGGTGCCCGCGCTGGTGCTGCCGCTGACCGTGCTGGTCATCGGGCAGACCGCGTTGTTCGTGCTCACCCTGCGGGAAAGCCTGCTCGGCGAACTGCCGTTGGCGTATCTGCGCACCGCGCGGGTGAAGGGGCTGTCGGAGCGGCAGGTCATGACCAAGCATGTCCTGCCGAACGCCCTGATGCCGCTGATCACCCAGCTGGGCAGCAACTTCGCCATGCTGGTCGGCGGCATCGTGATCATCGAGTCCATCTTCGTCGTGCCGGGGCTGGGCCATCTGCTGATGGGCGCGGTGTCCACTCGCGACTTCCCGCTGATCCAGGGTGTGACCCTGTTCGTCGCGGTGCTGTTCGTGCTGGTCAACCTGCTGGTGGACCTGTCGTACGCGCTGCTCGACCCGAAGGTGCGTGTCTCGTGAGCGTGGCAGTGGTGGAAAAGACGCCCTCGGTACGTCCGGCGCCTGAGGCCGGTCGCGCGGCCAAGCTCTTCCGGCGCAACCGGATGCTGGTGATCACGACCGGGTTGCTGGCGGTGATCGTCCTGGCCGTGATCGTGCTGCCGTTCTTCCTGCCGAGCGTCAGCGCGACCGACCCGGTCAACCGGCTCCTGCCACCGTCGGCCGCGCATCCCCTCGGCACGGACTCGTTCGGCCGTGACGTACTCGCCCGGCTGGTCTCCGGCGGACGGGCGTCGCTCGGGCTGTCCGCGCTCATCACCCTGTGCGCGGCCTTCACCGGCCTGGCGATCGGCCTGATCAGCGGGTTCTTCCGCGCCGCCGACGCGGTGCTGATGCGGGTGATGGACGCCTGGATGTCGTTCCCGGCGATCATCCTCGCGATGGCGCTGGCGATCTCGCTCGGCGCGAGCATCTGGACCGAGCTCATCGCGCTGACGGTGATCTTCACGCCGTTCACCGCCCGCGTCATCCGCAGCCGGGTGCTCGGCATCGCCGGGCGTGCTTACATCGGTGCCGCCCGGGTTTCGGGGATGAGCAAGGGGAAGATCCTCGTCGTGCACGTGTTCCCGAACGTGCTGCCGCTCGCGCTGGTGCAGGTGGTGATCCTGTCCGCGGCGGCGATGCTGGTGGACGGGGCGATGAGCTTCCTCGGTCTCGGTATCGCTCCACCGACCCCGACCTGGGGGAACATGATCGCCGAAGGCCGGTCGTACCTCGTGCAGGCGCCCTGGCTGGTGATCGTGCCCGGCGTGACGATCATGGTGTGTGTGTTCCTCCTGAACCTGATCGGCTCGTCGCTGCGGATCGCCGTCGACGTCCGCGCGCGGACGCTGAGCGAGATGCAGCGCCTGCGCACCCGCCGCCCCTCCGGCACCTGAGAAAGGATTCCGTTGTCTGCCACTACTTCCTTGGCCGTGCGCCGCTTCGCCCCCGAGACCGTTTCGGGGCCGCCTGTGCTGCTGGTGCACGGATTCGCCTCCGACGGGCACACGGACTGGATCACCACGGGCTGGCCCGCCGCCCTCACCGCCGCGGGCCGCGAAGTGCTCGTGCCCGACCTCCCAGCGCACGGCTCCAGCCCTGCTCCCTCGGGCTCCCTGGGTGCCGCCGCGATCACTTCGGAACTGACCCGACTGGTCTCGGACCTGTCCGAAGTGGACGTTGTCGGATACTCGCTCGGCGCGCGGCTGGCTTGGGAACTGCCCGCGCAAGCTCCGGTCCGGCGGCTCGTACTCGCCGGCGTGAGCCCGTTCGAACCGTTCGGCGCCGTCGACATCGCGGCCGCGCTGGCGTTCGCCGACGGCGGCAAAGCACCGGCGGATCCGCTCACCGGGATGATCGCGCACATGATCACCGCGCCGGGACGCAATCCCGCCGCGCTCGCGCGGTGCATCGAAGACCTGAGGGCGGAGCCTTTCTCGCCGGTTTCCGGTGCGGTGTCCGTGCCGACGCGGTTCGTCGCGGGGGTGGAGGATCCGGTGAGCCAGGGTATCGAGACGTTGGTGGAGTTGGTGCCGGGGGCGGGTCTCGTGCGGGTGCCCGGGGATCACGGTGGGGCTTTGCGGGGTCCGGAGTTCAAGGCCGCGGTGCTGGAGTTCCTCGGCTGAGGTTGTGCGCCGGCGGCTCCGGCCGCGTTGCGAAAGTGACTTTCGCAACGCCTCTCGAAGCACGACCGATGCTATGAAAGGTCCTTTCCTTGCAAAATTTGCAAGGAAAGGACCTTTCATAGCACGTCAAGTAGGGATGGCGGCCTCGCGTCGCGAAGGAGCGACGGCCTTGCCTCCCGCACTCCCGCAGCCGCGATGCAGGACGCTTTCATAGCAAATTTTGCTATGAAAGCGTCCTTCATTGCGGTCCCGAAGGACGTCAGAAGGTCCCATCGGCGGCGACCGAACGGTCCAGCCAGAGGTCCTCCAGAGCCGCCCGCACCTCAGCCCCGCGAGAAGCGGCCAGTGCGACAGCGCCCAGGTTGTCCTCCAGCTGAGCCATCCGGCTCACCCCGAACAAAACGTTCGCCACCGGCGCGTACGCCAGGCAGAACGCGACAGCCAGCTGCGAAGGACTCACCCCGAAGTCCCCGGCCACCGCAACAACTCGCGAAGCGGCCGCACGGATCGCATCCCGGATCCCACCCGGATCCGCGCCGATCTTCCGCGACGGAGTCTTGCCGAGCAGCACGCCACCCTCGAACACGTCCGACGCCTGCAAGGTCAACCGTCCGGCTTCGAAATGCGCGCCGTAGAAAGGACCTTCCGCCATGGACCGCCGCGCGACGCTGTACTTGAGCTGGGCGAAAGCAGGCGCCGGAAATCCTTCGCGCGAAGCGAAGTCCAGTGCCTGGTCGAGGTCCGCGGCCTGCCAGTTGTTCACGCCCCAGACGTCGAAGCGGCCGAGCCGGATCTGTTCGGCCACCTCGGTGACGATCCGCGGGATGTCCGGGCGTTCGAAGTAGTCGCCGACCACGACGGCTTCCGCTCGGTCGACGCCGACGCGGTCGAACGAGGTCGCGAGCTGCTCGGCGAAACCGGTGTTCGGGTAGTCCCAGAGCCAGAGTTTGCCGCACAGCTGGTATTCGTCGCGGTTGATCCCGGCCGCTCGGACCGCCTCGCCGAAGAGGAGATCCGTGCGCGACTGTTCGGCATGCGGCCCCATGTCGTAGTGGGCCACGTCGAACAGCGTGACCCCGGCGTCGATCGCGCGCCGGAGCAGGCGTACCGCGTCGTCGAAGTCCATGCGGTCCCAGGTGTTCCACGATCCCAGGCCCAGCGCCGAAGTGGCGAAGCCCAATCCGTTCTGCTTCTCGTGCACGAGATTTCCTTTCGCTGGCAACGGAAACAAGTTTTAGTCTACGATCGTAGAATGAACAAGAGACTCGTAGTGGTGACCGGCGGTGCCAGTGGCATCGGCCGCGGAGTCGCCGAAGCCTTCCAGTCCGCGGGTGACCGTGTGGTCATCGCCGACGTCGACGCCCGCGCGGCCCACGACCTGGCCGGTGAGCTCGGCGCGGAACACGTCGAACTCGACATTTCCGACCCCGGCTCGGTCGACGCGGCGCTGGCGTTGATCACCGGCCGGTTCGGCCCGGTGGAGGTCCTGGTCAACAACGCGGGTCTCGCCGGGGACGGCGGTCCGTTGGTGGGGCTGGACATCGGCATCTTCGATCTGTGCATGCGGGTGAATTTCCGCGGCACGTTCCTGATGACCCGCGCGGTCGGCGCGCATATGCTGGAAGCGGGCACCCGAGGCGCCATCGTCAACATCACCTCCATCGGCGCCCGGCAGCCGACCCCGGGGCTCGGTCACTACGAGGCCACCAAGGCCGCCGTCGAGGCACTCACTCGCTCCGCCGCGCTCGAACTGGCACCACACGGCATCCGCGTCAACGCCGTCGCGCCCGGCCCGGTGCTCACCCCGATGACCGCCGGTTTCGCCTCGGACACCGCCGCCCGCGCGGCGTGGGAAGCGAGGATTCCGTTGGGAACCATCGCTTCCGTCGCCGACGTGGTGCCGTCAGTCCTGTTCCTCGCCTCCGCCGACGCCGGCCATCTCACCGGGGTGAGCCTCCAGGTCGACGGCGGGCAACTGCTCACCTGAGTACACGACGCGGCCGCCGGACACGGTGAGTTCGACACCGACGTCCGGCAGGTCCGCGAACGCGACCTCGAGCGGATCAGCCGCGAGCACGCAGAAATCGGCGACCCGGCCCACGGTCAGTGATCCCTTCCAGCCCACCGCCCCGTCCTGCCCGGCGGCCGCGACCGTGTAGCAGCGCAGCAACCGTTCCATCAGCCCGGCGTCCACTTCGGACACATTCAGCATCCGGGCGGCCGCGGCGATGTGCACCCGCCAGTCGGGAGTGACCACCGGCGCGTCACTGCTCAAGGTCAGCGGGACACCCGAACTCAGCATGTCCCCCAGCGGCCAAGCGCGGGCGCCGACCTCGGCGCCGAGCGCGTCCGACAGCATGCCCCGCATGGCGACCGCGATCGCGGGCTGCGTGGTCAGGCCGATCCCGGTCGACGCCATCCGCGCCAGCTGATCCGCCGTCACCAGATCGCCGTGCACCAGGTGGTCACCGCGGCGAAGCGACCCGAGCGCGGCCTCGATGCTGCGATCCCCGGTGGCGTGCACGGCGACCGTCATCCCGGCGTCATGAGCGAGACGGATCATCGCGGCGAGGTTGTCCGCGCGTTCCGGATCGTCGTCACCGTCGACGAGCAGCACACCGTGCGAACCGTCGGCGTAGCAGTGATGCGTCCACGCGGACCGCATCGGCGGGATGCCGTCGGCGAAGATCTTCACGCCTGGCACGGTGAGCCACAACGGATCCGCGACCGGTGACGGCGACGCCAGCCCACGCTCGAAGTCCGCCAGCGAACTGGCGCCATCGAGCAGACCGAAGAGCCGCAACGCGGTGACCCTCGCACGAAGCAGCCCTTCCGCGGCCAGCGCCGCGTACTCCTCCAGCACCTCGGCGCCGAAACATCCCGTCTCCCCCGGGCCGAGACCTGGTTCGGTGTAGCTCGTGATGCCCAGTGACGCGCACAGATCACCCGCGCGCAGGATGGCGGCCCGCCGCTCGGCCGCGGTCCGTACCGTTTTCTCTTCTCCCCCGGTGAATCCGGCGCCACCGATGAGCGTGTCCGGCCAGCGGGCACCGAGCCAGGTCGCGTGGAGGTGTGAATCGTTGATACCGGGCAAAGCGGTTCTGCCCGCGAGGTCGATCACCTCGGTCTCCGGGCCGATGTGGTCCAGCGCGACATCACCGAGAGCCACGATCCGGTCGTCGCGGACGGCCATCGCCCGCACGACCGTGCCCGCCTGGTCGAAGGTGCGGATCGGACCGCCGCGGACCACCAGCGATGCGGAACGAATACGTTGCGACGGCATGGTTTCCTCCAGGATCTGGACTTTTTCTCCTACGACTGTAGACTAAAAAGATGGTCAACAGAACCGAAGCGGCGGTGCTCACCGAACACGGCTCCGCGCTCACCTTGCGGGAACTACCGCTGCCTGAGGAGCCGGAACCGGGCGCCGCGCTGGTCCGGATCACCTGCACCACGCTGTGCGGCACCGATGTGCACCTCTGGTCCGGCCAGATGACCTTCCCCGGCATGCTCCCGATGGTGCTGGGTCACGAAATGGTCGGCGAGGTGGTGGCCGTCGGACCGGGCACCACCGACACCCTCGGCCGCGAAATCGCCGAGGGAGACCGCATCGGCTGGTCCGAGTCGACGTGCGGAAAGTGTTACGGCTGCACGATCCTGCGTGAACCGGTCGCCTGCGAGAAGCGCGGATACGGTTTTCTTCAGCGCTCTGACGTCTTCCCGTACGCGACCGGCGGCCTCGTCCGGTACTGCTACGTGACTCCCGGCGCGGCCAAACTCCTGCTGCCGGACGACGTCAAGGACACCTGGGCCTCGATGTCCGGCTGCGCGGGAAAGACCGTGCTGCGGGCCGTGTCGCGTTCGGGCGGGATCCGACCGGGCGCGACGGTCGTGGTCCAAGGTGCGGGTGCGCTGGGCGTGTTCGCCACCGCCGTCGCCCGGATCTCCGGCGCGGGTGACGTGATCACCATCGGCGGGCCCGCCGACCGGTTGAAGACGGCCGAACGTTTCGGGGCCACCGCGACGATCCCGGTCGACGGCAGCACGGAAGACCGCATCGAGCGGGTCAAGGAACTCACCGGCGGCCGGGGCGCCGACCACGTCTTCGACTTCGCCGGCGGGCCGACCATCGGCGAGGAGGCGGTGGCGTTCGCCGCCCAGCGCGGCACGGTCGCGATCGTCGGTTCCACCGGTCCCGCGCCCTCCCCTGTGGCGCTGGGCACCGTGATGGGCAAGGAACTCACGGTCGTCGGCTCGCTCAACGGCGACATCGCCGACTACCACCGCTCGGTGGGCTTCTTCCGCACGTTCGCCGATCGGCTGCCGTGGGACGAGCTGTTCAGCGCGCCCGTCGGCCTGTCCGAAGCTTCGAAGTGCGTCGAGTCGATGTCGCGGCTCGGCGAACTCAAGGCCGTCATCGACCCCCGTCTGCCCTAGGAGATCCCATGACCGTCATCCCCCAGCGCCGGATCGGCCGCGACGGGCCGCTCACCGGCGTGCTCTCGCTCGGCTCCTGGCACACCTACGACCGGATGGACTTCCGCGAGGCCGTGAACCTGGTCCGCACCGCGGTCGATTCCGGGATCACGCTCTTCGACGTCGGCGTCTACGGTTTCCCCGGCGCCACACCGGTCTTCACCGACGTCCTGTTCTCCGCCATGGTCCGCGCGGCCGGGCTCCACCGCGACGACTACTTGCTTTCGAGCAAGCTGTGGCTGGAGGGCTATCCGGAGCACAACCTCCGCGACCAGCTGGACAACGCGCTGTTCCGTGCCGGTGTCGAGCACGCCGATCTGGTGGTGCTGGGCGATCTCCGCCGCAACGACACCGATCTGCACCAACTGGTGCTGGACCTGAACGAGCTCCGCGAGGCCGGGCTCATCCGGCAGTGGGGTGTGAACAACTGGTCCGCCGCCACGATCCAGGCCCTGCACGACTTCGCCGCGGCGGAGAACGTGCCGGGACCCGCCATCGCGCAGCTGAAGTACAGCGTCGCGCGAAGGTCCATTCCGGATGGTGAGCCCTTCAAGAAGGTCTTCGGCGAACTCGGCGTCACGCTCCAGTCCTCGGACATCTTCGAAGGCGGGATCCTGCTGGGCAAGAACAGCGGCGCGCGCCAGGTCGGCCGCGACCCCGGCGACATCCGCGAACGCATCGCCGCCTCCGCTCCGGAACTGGCGAAGATCGCGACCGAACTGAATGCCACCCCGGCGCAGCTGTGCCTCGCGTTCACCCTCACCCATCCCGCCAACACGACCACCCTCTTCGGCGCGACGAGCACCAAACAGCTCAAGGACAACCTGGGTGCGGTGGACCTCGTCGAGCGCGTCGGCGCGGACCGGCTCCGCGAGCTCGTCGAGCCGTATTGGGCCGACCGGGGCGTCGTCGATCCGGAGGGACCGTGACGGCCTTCGATCCCGAACTCACCGCGGCCCTCGAAGGATTGCCGACGGGACCACCGCTGGGCACCGACTCGCTGGCGGGTATCCGGCAGGCGATGGCCGACGGGAACCCGAGTTGTGCCGAGGCGATCGGCGACCGGGACCTCGTCTTGGAAGACCGGCAGGTACCCGGTACCGGCGTGGTCGTCACCGTCGTCAAGCCACGGGACGCCAAGGGCGCGCCGGGTTTTTACAACATCCACGGCGGCGGCATGGTGCTGGACGACCGGTTCGCCGACCTGCCCCGGATGGTCGCGCTGGTGGAGGAGTTCGGCTTCGTCGCGGTGACCGTGGACTACCGGCTGGCCCCCGAGCACCCGCATCCGGCGCCGCTGGAGGACTGCTACGCGGGCTTGACCTGGATGGTCGAGCACGCGGACGAACTCGGTTTCGATCCCGCCCGCCTGATCGTCGGCGGTGGCAGCGCGGGAGGCGGGCTCAGCGCGGGGATCGCCTTGCTCGCCAGGGATCGCGGCGGGCCGGCGCTGGCCGGTCAGCTGCTGCTGTGCCCGATGATCGACAGCCGCAACGACTCCGCGTCCACAGTGGAATTCGCCGAACGAGGGGTGTGGAGCCGGGCCGCCAACGAGTTCGGCTGGCGATCCCTCCTGAATGGACAGACGTCGCCGTACGCGGTTCCGGCGACCGCGGAGGACCTCACCGGGCTGCCGCCCGCCTTCATCGAGGTGGGCGCGGCCGAGATCTTCCGCGACGAGGACGTCGACTACGCGCGGCGCCTCTGGCAGGCGGGTGTGCCCACGGAACTGCACGTCTGGTCGGGCGCGTTCCACGGTTTCGACCGGATCGCCCCGGACAGCGAGGTGACCCGGGCCGCGCTCGCCGCCCGGGCCTCCTGGCTGCGCCGCACTATCGGCCGAGCATGAACCGGGCTGCCTGCTCGCCGACCAGCACGGCCGGCGCGTTGGTGTTGCCCGTGGTCACCCGCGGCAGCACCGACGCGTCGGCGACCCGGAGTCCGCTCAAGCCGTGGACGGCGAGTTCCGGGTCGACGACGGATTCGGCGTCGGTGCCCATCCGGCAGGTTCCGACCTGGTGGTGATAGGTGATCGCGGTCCGCCGAACGTAGTCGCGGACGTCGGCGCCCGGTCCCGGATACAGCTCGCGGGCACCCCAGTCCTCCGCCAGCGCGGCCGCCCGGCCGATCTCCCGGCATTGCTCCACGGACGCGACCAGGCTCTCGAAGTCGGCCGGGTCTTCCAGCGCGGCGAGGTCGATCAACGGCTCGTCGAGCGGGCTCGGCCCCGAAAGCCGGAGACTGCCCCGGCTGCGCGGCGTGACCATGCCCGCCATCAGCGAGAACCCGGTCTCCGGGCCGGTCATCCACGACTCGTACATCGGCACGCTGAAATGGATCGGCTGCGTGTCGGGCACCGCCAAACCGGGACGGCTGCGCCAGAACAGATGAGTCTGGGTCACCGAGCGGCCGGGCGAGGGCGGGTCGACTTGACGGCGGTCTGTCGCGAAGATGACCGGCGAGAGCAGGTGGTCGTGCAGGTTCTTGCCCACCCCCGGCAGATCCGCCACGACGTCGATGCCGTGCGCGGCCAGTTCGCCCGCCGGACCGACACCGCTGCGCAGCAGGATCGCCGGTGACGCCAGCGCGCCGGCCGCGAGCACGACCTCGTCGGCGAAGACCTTGCGCAGTTCGCCGTCGACCTCGGCCAGCACACCGGTCACCTTGTCGCCCTCGAAGAGCAACCGGTGGACGAGCGCTCCCGTGTGGACGGTCATCCGTCCGGCGGCGGGTCGCCCGTAGGCGAGCCAGGTGTTGAGCCGTTTGCCGTCGCGTGTGGTGACGCGCTGTACCGAGACGCCGTCCAGCTCGTCGCCGTTGTAGTCCGGGTTGAACGGCAGGCCGATCTGCACCGCCGCGTCCACAATGGACTGCTGGATCGGGTGCAGCGGCTCGTTCGGCACGACGTCGAGCAGATCCTTCTCGATCCGTTCGAACACCGGGCGCACGTCGTCCCACCGCCAGCCGGGCAGCTCCCAGCCGTCGTAGTCGGCCGGGGCGCCGCGCACCCAGATCATCGCGTTGAGCGAATGCGATCCGCCGAGCACCTTGCCGCGCGGCAGATGCAGCCGCCGGTTCGCCGCGTGCGGCTGCGGCACCGTGTAGTGGTCCCAGTCCTCCGGCCCGTGCCACAGCTCCCCCGCCCGCGAGGGATCGTGGATGGCCGGGTTGGTGTCCGGCCCGCCCGCTTCGAGCAGGGTGACCCACGCCCCGGAGTCGGCCAGTCTCCTGGCGACCACCGAACCGGCCGAACCCGCTCCCACCACGATGACGTCCATGTCCTTCAGCCTCGCAAGGCGCGGCCCCGTCCGGCGGATTCGGTTCGCTGGCCGACAATCGGCGTGCCCTGGCGGGCAAGACCGGGGACCTCGTGGCGCCCGATACTCGATCACACACCGGTCGAGGAGGAGCTAGCCATGGCCACACGCCTGTTCATCGACGGACAGTGGACCACCGCGGGAGGCGGGTCCCTGCCGACGTACGATCCGGCCACCGGCCAGGTGATCGAGGACGTCGGCACCGCATCGTCCGCCGACGTCGACGCGGCCGTCGGCGCCGCACGGAAAGCCTTGAACGACCCCGCCTGGGTGGGACTGCTGCCGGTCCAGCGGGCCGCGCTGCTGTTCAAACTGGCGTCGCTGGTCGACGAGCACCACGAGGAACTGGCCGCGCTCGAGACCCGCGACCAGGGCCAGCCGATCGGCATCTCCCGCCAGGTCAGCGTCACCGGCGCCGCCGAGCATCTGCGGTACTTCGCGGGCTGGGTGACCAAGATCCAGGGCACCACCAACCCGGTGTCCTTCCCGGACACGCTGCACTACACCCGCCGCGAGCCGGTCGGGGTGAACGCGCTGATCACGCCGTGGAACTTCCCGCTGATGATCCTGGTGTGGAAGCTCGCGCCCGCATTGGCCACCGGTAACACCGTGGTGATCAAGCCCAGCGAGGTCACGCCGCTGACCAGCATCCGGCTGGTGGAACTCGTGCACGAGGCCGGGTTCCCGCCGGGCGTGGTCAACCTGGTCACCGGTGACGGCGCGGTGGGCGCGCTCCTGAGCAAGCACAACGACGTCGACCACCTGTCCTACACCGGGTCGACCGCCGTCGGGAAGCTGATCACGGCCGCCAGCGCGGAGTCGAACCTCAAGCGCCTCACCCTCGAACTCGGCGGCAAGGCACCCAGCATCATCGCCGGTGACGCCGACATCGACGCCGCCGTCGCGGGCAACCTCGCGGGTGCGACGCTGAACAGCGGACAGGTCTGTGCCGCGTACACCCGGTTCTTCGTGGACCGCAAACGCGAGCAGGAGTTCGTCGCGAAACTCGCCGCCGGGCTGGAAGGCCTCAAGCTCGGACCGGGCCTCGACGAGTCGACCCAGCTCGGGCCCCTCGTGTCCGCGAAGCACCGCGAGCACGTGGACTTCCTCGTCTCGACCGGGCGTGAGCAGGGCGCCGACCTGGTCACCGGCGGCCGGCGCATCGACCGCGAAGGCTACTTCTACTCGCCGACGCTGTTCGCCGGAGTGGCCGACGACATGACGATCATGCGCGAAGAGATCTTCGGGCCGGTCCTCGCCGTCACCGCCTACGACGATCAGGACGAACTGCTCGCGCGAGCGAACGACACCGAGTACGGGCTCGCGGCCACCGTGTGGACCCGCGACCTCGGCGTCGCGCAGCGGTTCGCCAACGGCATCCGGGCGGGTGCGGTGTTCGTCAACATGCCGCCGATCCCGGACATGGCCGCGCCGTGGGGCGGCTACAAGGCGTCGGGCTGGGGCCGCGAGATGGGGCCGTGGGCGATCGACGCCTACACCGAGATCAAGTCAGTCTGGCTGCACTACTCGTGACCGCCGGCGACGCGGTGAACTCGACCGCGATGAGCAAGTCGCAGATCGCCTACCACTGGATCAAGGCAAGGATCGACGACGGCACCTTCTCCCCTGGCTACCGCCTCGTGTTCGGGCAGATCGCGCAGGAACTCGGGGTCAGCACCGTACCCGTGCGCGAGGCCGTCCGGCGGCTGGAAGCCGAGGGGCTGGTGACCTACGAGCACAACGTCGGCGCGCAGGTCGCGATGGCCGACGAACGTGACTACCAGCACACCATGCAGACCCTCGCGCTGGTCGAGGGGTACGCCGCCGCGCTGGCGGCGCCGACGCTGCCCGGCAAGGCACTCGACGAGGCCAAGGGACTCAACGCGGAACTGACCGCCTGCCTGGACAACTTCGAGCCGTCGCGGTTCACCGCGCTGAACCGCGACTTCCACCGCGTCCTGTTCGGCACCTGCCCCAACCCCCAGGTGCTCGATCTGGTCAACCGCGGCTGGAACCGGCTGGCCGGGCTGCGCACGTCGACGTTCAGCTTCGTCCCCGGCCGCGCACACGACTCCGTGCAGGAGCACCAGAACATCCTCGACCTGTTCGATCGGAACGCGCCGGCCGGGGAGATCGAACTGGCCGTGCGGGAGCACCGGTTGACCACTTTGGAGACGTTCCTGGCCTGGCGGCATCCCTAGCCGGTCGTAGGTGGTGAGAGCGACTCACCAGAGACCTGGCACCTTCTCGGCTGTCCATAAGGGACACTTGCCGAGAGTGCGGCGTCCGATTTGCGTGGTTCGCGCGGGGGTCGTGAGTGGTAAGGACGGTTATTGAGGAGAAGGTCAAAGGTGTCGGGTCGCGGGGATTCGCTCGCAGCCGCGGGGCGACTGTGTCGCGAAAGTGGCTTTCGCAACCTGCCACCTTTGCCTTACCCCTCAAGTAGAACCCCACTTGCCACTCACGACCCCCTCGCGCAACCGCACATACAGGCATAAAGCGGCCACGTCCGCTTCACTGCTCGCGGCTTCCTTAGGCTGGGACGGTCTCCGGCGGCGGGAACGCGTAGAAGCGCACGGAGAGTTCCTTCTCGCCCTCCACCGGACGACGTCGGCGCCGGCAGTACCGCGCGATCAGTTCGCGGTACTCCGCGTCCAGTTCACGGAACTCTTCCTCGGTCAACCGCGCCGAGGTCCGTTGCGCCGTCGACCACGGGCCGAACTCCTCGCGGTGCTCCGCGGCCCAGGACAGCAAAGCGATCTCGTTCGCGTACTTCGCGTCGAGGAACGCGGTGACCCGCTCCCGCTCCTCGCCATCGTAGTCCTCCGGCCTCGGCTCACGCAGGTCCTGCGGGATCGCGATCCAGCTCCCTTTCCGGTCACAGCGGACGAAACCGTTGTCCCGCAAAGTGTTCAGGCATTTGGTGACTTCGGCACGCTCCAGTCCCGTCCGGCGCGCGACCGCCTCCGTATCGCCGGGAAGCTCGCGCGTGACCCGGTGGTATCGCGGGTCCTCCCGCATCGCGATGTCCCGCAACGTGACCGATCGCCGCGGCAGCGCGGTGCTCAACAGCCGCCGCGCGGCGAGGGCCAGCAGCACGGCGACCGGGATCTCGACGAGGACGGCCAGCGCGACGCTGGTCCACCGTTCGGGCGACGTCCAGCCGAGCATGACGTCGAACCACGCGTCGCAGCACAACATCGCGGCCGTGGCGGACAGCAGCGGCACGGCCGCCCGGTGGCGATGTAGCCCGAGCCACGCTCCGGCCGCGAAGCAGAGCAGGAGTGCGACGTCGAATCCGACCCAGGCCGCGCGCCACTGGCCGGTGTCGTACCGGTCGGGCAGCGTGTGTGCGAGGTAGACGGTCCAGGGCACGAGCAGGACCGCCGCACCGGCGAGCACCGTCAGCAGTATGCGTCGGATCATGATCACGACGGTAGAAGGGGGCGGCGGCAAGGGCATCCGGGCTTTTCCCTGGTCCGGCCTCAGGGTGGCCGCACTAGCCTGAACGGCCGCTACCGGGACGGCCGGGAGAAAGGTAAATTCCGGAAGCCCGATCCGGGCCTTTACTGGGGGGTACATGAGTCCCGCACTGGATACTTCGCGTCCACTGTCGACTTTCAGATCCCGAGTGACGGCCCTGGCCGCAGGGATCCTCACGTTTTCGTCGGTCGTGACGGGCTTCGCCGCCGAGGCGGCATCCGCGACGGCCCTCGCTTCACCGGCGTCGAGTTTCACCGCCGTCCAGCCGACCCGGTTCCTGGACACCGTCCGCGGCGTCGGGATCCCGGTCGGGCCGGTCGGCGCGCGCACCACGGTCACCGGCAGCGCCGCGGGCCTCGCGCCCGAAGGCACACCGCGGTCGTGCTGAACCTCTGGGCGGAAGGCCCGACCGCCGACACCGCGGTGACCGTCTTCCCGCACGGCACCGCGCGGCCGGGCTTGCCGAACCTGCTCGTGCAGAACGGCAAGCGACGGTCCAATCAGGTCACCGTGCAGGTGGGCGCCGACCGGAAGCTGGACTTCTACAACGAGTCCGGGTCGACCCACCTCGTCGCGAGCATCATGGGTTACTACACGACCGCCCCGGGATCGCGGTATACGCCGGTGAGCGCGTCGCGGCTGCCGATCGACTCGATCGGCCCCAACGCCACGACCCGGCTGAGCTTGACCGGCCAGGTGCCCGCGACGGCCACCGCGGTCACGTTCAGTGTGACGCTGAGCCAGCCCACCGTGGCCACGTATCTCACCGCCTCCCCCGCCGCGACCCCGAGACCGACCATGTCCAGCGTCGCCGCCTATCCGGGCGGCACGGGCTCGAACCTGATCACGGTCAAGATCGGGGCCAACCGCTCGATCGACCTGTACAACCTGGCGGGCACGGTGCGGGTCGACGCCAACGTGGTCGGCTTCTACGCCAGTGACTACGGTGCGCTCTTCACCCCGGTGGCGCCGGAACGGGTTCTCGACAGCCGCAGCGGTCTCGGTGTCTTCGACGGTCAGGCCAAGAGGATCGGCCCGAAGAGCGACCTTTCCTACCGGCTCCAGCCGTCGATCCCTTCCCATGCGCTCGCCTTGGCGTTGAACCTGACCGGGTACTCGGCGACCGAGAACACCGCCATCACCGCCTGGGAGAACCGGTCGAGCAGCGAGCCGCCCGCCAGTGTGCACGTGGCTCCTGGCCAGACCATCTCGGTGGCGGTCGCCCCGCTGGTCGGGGCGATCTTCCAGTCACCGGGCACGGCCGCCGACCTCATGCGCACGACCTATGTCCACAACCGCGCCGGCTCGATCGACGTGACCGCAGACCTGTCCGGCTACTTCACGGTGCCGCCCGCCGACTGCGTGGTGAACTGCGTGACCACCTGGGGCTCCTACTCCTGGGAGCAGGGCGCCGGGACTCCGATGACGATGAAGCCGTTCAGCGGGTTGAGTGATGTCGTCGCGCTCGCCGGATGGTCCGACAGCGGTTACGCGCTGCGTGCCGACGGCACCGTCCGGGCCTGGGGCGCCGCCTCGGCAGGACGGCTCGGCAACGGCTGGTGGGCGGGCGCCGCCACCACCTCGCAGTCGCCGGTCCCGGTCGTGGGGCTGACCTCCGTCAAGGCCATCGCGAGCGGCGACACCAGGGGCTACGCCCTGAAGACCGACGGCACCGTGTGGCAGTGGGGCCAGAACGTCAACGCGCCGGTCCAGGTCGCAGGGCTGACCGGGGTCACCGCCATCGCGGCGGCCAGGGAAACCGGGTACGCGCTGAAATCCGACGGCACCGTGTGGTCGTGGGGCGGCAACACCCGCGGTGAACTCGGGAACGGCTCCACCGTCGCGAGCTCCGCCACCCCGGTGCGCGTCTCCGGGCTCAGCGGGATCAAGTCGATCGGCGCGGGAACCGGCGCCAGCGGGTACGCCGTCAAAACGGACGGCACGGTCGCGGCATGGGGAGACAACTCCAAGAGCCAACTGGGGAACGGTGTCGCGTGCACGTCGACCTGTGTTTCGCGGGTCCCGGTGCCGGTGACCGGATTGAGCGGGGTCACCGCCGTGACCGGTAACTGGGCACGCGCCTTCGCCCTGAAATCCGATGGCACCGTGTTCGCCTGGGGAGACAACAGCAGCGGCGGGCTCGGCAACGGCTCGGACTGCGCGGACTGCACGTCGTCGACCCCGGTCCAGGTCCGCGATGTGACCGACGCGAAGGCCATCGGAGCCGGTTATGCCGTACGCGCGGACGGCACCGTCCTGGGCTGGGGCAGCAATCAGGACCTCGGGCTGGGCGGCGCGGTCATGAATTACCCGTACTACACCACGGTTCCGGTGCAGGTCCCCGGTCTGACCGGGGTCAAGGCCATCGCCGGCGGCCTCGCCCTTCATCAGTAGGCGTGACCTGCGGCGCTTCTTGCGTGATGCCAGGTTTGAAGTACATGAAGGGGTCCTTCATGTAGTGGGTTTTGCGCGTAGGCACCTAGAACACGGTCGGCCTAACCCGAATCGACGCTCACGAGACTTGAGTCTCCACCCACTGGAGCCCTTACCGTCGCTTCCATGACGATCAAGGTTCTCGACACCTACCCCGCGATGCGGAAGATCCTGCGCGCGCCGCGAGCGGACCGCGCCGCGCTGCTCAAGGCGATGATCGAACCCGCCGTCGGGATGTACCGCTACTTCCCCGGCGACGTGGACGTCGTCGCGATGCACGCGATGAGTTCCGGGTTCCCGCTCGACCGCGACGAGGAACGCTGTCTGGAGGCGATCGAAGCACTCCACGAAGCGGACGCCTGGAACCGGATCCAGCGGGCGCTCGACGACGCCCTCACTGCACAGCTCGCGGCGACGCCAGGGCTCACGGTGCCGGACATCACCGTCCTCACCGTGCTGGGTAATCCCGGCGACGCGCACTTCATGGGCCCGAACCTGGGGATGACGGCGAACGGCAGCGTCTCCGGCTACATCCACCTCAATTTCTGGCCGTATCCGGAGAACCTGGCGCGCCTGGAGGCCACGGCTGTCCACGAGCTGAACCACAACCTGCGCTACAGCCCCGGCGGGGTGATCTGGGATCCGGCGACGGTCACCGTCGGCGAGCAGATCGTGTCCGAAGGGCTGGCGGACGCCTTCGCCCGCCAGTTGTACGGCGACGAACTCGGCTACGCCCGCATCGGTGTGCCGCATCTGCACGACGACGCCGTGTTCGCGAAGGTCGTCTCCGGGCTGGAAATCACCGGTATGCAGAACTTCGCGGCCTGGGTGCACGGCGACGAGACCGCCGCCCGCTACGGCAGTACTCCCGTCGGCCTACCGGCCGGTGCGGGGTATGCGGTCGGGAACCGGCTCGTCGACGCTTACCTGGCGGCGACGGGCCGGACCGCCGCGGAAGCCCTGCTGGTGGACCGCCGCGACGTCATCGACACCGCGCTCGCCCAGGTGTCCACGCGAACTTCCGGCGCACGACACTAGGACTCGCGGCGCCTCGACCGGATCGTGAGCACCACCAGCGCGCCACCGAGGAGCAGCAGGAACAGGCCGGAGACCAGCAATCCCCGGATCTCGCTGCCGGTCGAGGCGAGCGGTCCACTGTCGGTCGGCCCGCCGCCCGGAGTGGTCGCTCCCGGCTGTCCCGGCGTGGTAGTGACGGTCACCCCGGGGCCCGGTGTCGTGCTCGACGAGCTGCTGGTCGTCGGTGACGTGCTACTCGAGCTCGAAGACGTAGCGGTGCTGCTCGTCGGACTCGAAGACGTGGCGCTGCTGGAGGAACTGCTGCTGGACGTAGACGTAGAGGTCGTGCTCGTCTGGCTCGGCGAGGTCGGCGTCGTCGAAGTCGCGGTGGTCGAAGTCGGCGCCGTCGAGGTGGAAGTGGGCGAAGTCGACGGGGCTGAACTGCTGGTCGTCGTGGAACTGCTGCTCGTCGTGGTCGAACTGCTCGTCGAAGTCGAAGAAGAAGAGCTGCTCGGCGTCGTGGTCGGCGTGCTGACGCATTCGGGCAGGTCACCGTCGAACGGGTAGGCGTGGAACTCCTGCCCGCCCCCGCCGGTGGCTTCGGAGGTGTGCACGAGCGAGCCCGTGGTGAAGAAGCGGCCGTTCATCCCGGACGCGGTGATGGTCGCGGTGCTCCCCGGCTCACCGATCAGCACGCTCCCCTGGAACTGGGCGCCACCGGCGATCTTCACCCGGGTGGCGTCCGGGAAGTTCCACAGGAGCCGTTCCCGCAGTTTGTTCAGCGGGTCCTGGTCGTTCAGGTCTCCGGTGTAGGTGTTGATCGTCCTGGCGGCTCCCACCATGTTGACCAGGATCGTGGCTCCCGCCGGGATGCCTTCGAACTCGATCCCCTGCATGCCGCCGGTGGCGCCGGTCAGGTCGAAGTCCACGGTGAACACCTGCAACGCGGATTTGCCGTCCCCGGTGAACAGGGTGCGGTGTCCCTGGTTGACCGCCGTGCCCGTGGTCGGGCGCGGCGTCGTGCCTTCCCGCGCGTAGCACTTGCTGGCCACTCGAAGATCCTCGCGCAGGCCCACATAGGGTTTCACCGCGTCGGGATCCTTTTCGAGTTTGCCGATCACCGTCCCGGTGACGGTTCCCGCGTGCCGGACGACACCGTCCTCGGCGAGCAGCCGCTGGCCTGTCGCGATGCTGACGTTCCCGCCCGTGCTCAGGAAGTCCGCGCCGTCCGGCGGTGGCACGCGTGATCCGACACCAGCGACGCCGACGTTGTAGATGGAGGACGCGCCCGCGCGTTTCGCCATGTCGAAATCACCGAGGACGACGACTCGCCCTTCGGCTTCCGCCGCCGCTTCGCGTACCTGGAATTCGCCGCCGACATAGACGTTGATGCCGTTGTCCCGGCCCGCGTAGTCCTTGTTGTTCACCGGTGGGTATTTGTCCGGGCAGGCGGATCCGACGCACGGTCCCAGTCCGCCCGGTAAGGGGGCGGCGACCGCGCCGTCGGTGACCACGAGGGCCGCCACGCACACCGCGGCGGCGGCACCGGCAGAAAGGGAGGCGAACCGCCTTGCACGCATGGGGCGATTCTTGTGCCCTTCGACCGGGTGACCACAACTCGAAACCGGAAATACCCCCGACCGGGCGAGGAAGGTAACCCACCCCATTCGTGGTCGTCCAGTGTTGTCCAGACGACGGAATTCCTGGTGGAAGGCGGAAACCCTAGAGTCGGGCCGGTGAAGACCGAAGTGGACCGGCGCATCGGTTCGGTGGAAGTGCTCGCGGGCCTTCTCGTTGTCGTTCTGCTAGTCCGAGGCCCACTTGACGATGTCCTTGGGACACCGATCGTGCAGACCTGGACGACGGTCTTCGTTTCGATCGTGCTCCAGGCTGTTCCGTTCCTCGCTTTCGGCGTGACCCTTTCCGCGGCGATCGCGGTCTTCGTCCCGCGCGAATTCTTCGCGAAAGTCCTTCCGAAACATCCCGTTCTCGCGGTTCCGGCGGCCGCCGCGAGCGGAATGGTGCTGCCGGGATGCGAATGCGGTTCGGTCCCGGTCGCCGGCGCCTTGGTGCGCAAAGGGGTCACCCCGGCCGCCGCGCTGGCGTTCCTGCTCGCGGCCCCCGCCCTCAATCCGGTCGTACTGGCCGCCACGGCGATCGCGTTCCCCGATCAGCCGTCGATGGTCTTCGCCAGGGCGGCGGCGGGCCTCGCCGCGTCGGTCGTGATGGGCTGGCTGTGGCTCGGTCTCGGCCGGACGGAGTGGATCAAGCTGCCCGAACACGCCCACGGTGACACGCGCTGGCGGGCGTTCGCCGGGGCGGCAGGCCACGACCTGGTGCACGCGGGCGGGTTCCTGGTCGTCGGCGCCATGGCCGCCGCGACACTCAACGTCCTGGTCCCCGGCCGCTGGCTCCAGGCCGTCGCGGACAACCCGGTGCTCAGTGTCCTCGCGCTGGCCCTGCTGGCGGTCTTGCTGTCGATCTGCAGCGAGGCGGACGCCTTCGTCGCCGCCTCGCTGACCCAGTTCTCGCTCACCGCCCGGTTGGCGTTCCTGGTGGTCGGGCCGATGGTCGACCTGAAACTGTTCGCCATGCAGGCCGGAACCTTCGGCAGGCGGTTCGCCGTCCGGTTCGCGCCCGCCACGTTCGTGGTCGCCCTCGCCTGCGCGGCCGTGACCGGGGCGGTGCTCTGGTGAACCGGACCGCGGCGACCGTCGTACTGCTCTTGCTGGGCGCGGCCGTGGTCAAGGTCTGCCTGACCGGCCAATACCTGCGCTATGTCAAGGAAGGACTCTGGCCGTTCCTGCTCGCCTCGGGCGTCCTGGTCCTGATCCTGGCGGCGGCGAACCGCCATCGTCACCCGAAGGTGGCCTGGCTGCTCCCGCTTCCGGTCCTCGCGTTGCTGCTGGTCTCCCCGCAACCGCTCGGCAGTTACGCGGCGGGCAACGCGGGCACGGCACTGGCCCGCTCGGACGAGTACCCGCCGCTGCCCGACGGCGACCCGGTGAAGGTGACCGTCCTGGACTACGCCTCGCGCGCGGTGTTCGACGAGGGCCGTTCCCTCGGTTCTCGGCGGGTCGTGCTCACCGGCTTCACCGCCGCCGGCCAGGACGGCGGGGCACTGCTCGTCCGGATGATCCTGACCTGCTGCGCCGCGGACGGGCGCCCGGTGAAGGTCGTGCTGGACGGGAGCGTCCCGCACGAACCCGACACCTGGGTCGAGGTCACCGGAACGTTCCGGCCGGGGTCCGTGGTGGACGCCGTCAACGGCGAACGCATCCCGTTCCTCAAGGTCGAGACCATCACGCCGGTGGCCGCGCCCGAACGTCCTTACGAATAGCTACGTCCAGCTCCACTGGATCCCGTACTGGCCGGGCTGCGGGTCCAGCGTGATGAACTGGAACGTGCTGGTGTCCCGGTCGAACGTCGCTTCGCAGCGTTCCTCGGGTGGCATCGAACCGCGCGGCCGGAAGAAACCGGTGCACCGCCGCGGCAACCGCTTCGGGTCGAAGGCGATCTGTACCGCGACGTCGCGGGCCGGGCGGTAGAGCGCGATCTGGACGTGCTTTCTGGCCTGCCCCGGCGGAAAACGCACCCCGAAAGCGACGACGGCGAGTTCGCCGGCGGCCAGGGTGCGGTCGAGAGCGAATTCGAAGACGCAGGTGGACGACGGGACGTCCGCGCGGAACCGCGCCGGGCGGCAGCCTTCGGCGAACAGTACGGCCGGTGGCTGCGTGATGCTGGAACACCGGCTCACGAAGACGAACCTCGACGTGCCGTCGTGATCCGCCCGGATCAGCCGCCGGACCCGGACCGATTCCTGGTGCCCGTCGCCGTCCACCCGGTAGGAAAGGTATTGCGAAAGCCGGTTCGGGGTGTCGAGTTCGTCCGGCGTCACGTCCATTTTGGCCAGTGCGCGCGCCACCTCCTCCGGCCGCCGCCACACCTGGTCGTAGGGCAGGGCGGTGTCGGCCCGGATGGTCCAGCGGCCGCGCGGCCGTCGCGGGCCGAGCAGCCCGGTGAGCGTCTCCGGAGGCTGGCCGAGAATGGTTTCCAGCGCGGTCACGGCGGCGAGCGAACTGGCTCGTTCCGGCCGGTTCTCACCATTCTGCCAATAGCTCAGCGCGCTGATGCTGACCGGCGTCTCGTGGTCACGCAAGCGGCGGCTGATCTCACTGAGACTCAGCCCGCTGCGTTCGATCGCGGTGCGCAGGGCGGCACCGAATTCCGCCGGAGCGAGACTCGTCATGAAGGCGCAGCGTACCGTCCGGAACGCCCGACTTTCGTCGGGTGAACCGGGCTCCGTTCAGAGTTATCCAGCCCCTCGGCGACTTTCCGTTGACGCCCCTCCGGTCGTGATTAGGGTCTGAATCGTCGGAAGAATCCCCCCGGAATTCCCGAATCCCACTTCCTCCCGTCGCTGACCGAAGAGGATTTCCCATGCGCTCAACCACAAGCCGATGGCGCCGCCGGACACTCGCCGTCGCGACCTCGACGCTGGCCGCCGGGGCGTTCCTGGTCGCCGCGCAACCGCAAGCAGGCGGAGCCGCGCCACCCGCCGTGCCCGAAGTGGCCGATCAGGTTCCACAACTCGCCGAGGCGGGTGTCACCGGTGGCCCCGCCTCGGTGTCCGGTGGCGGCGCCGCCATGCAGGCCGCCCGATCCGTCTGCGCGCCCGGAGCGCACTGGCTCCGCGTCCGGTTCACGGAACTTTCGTTGCGCGGCAGCGATTCCGTGACGCTGACCGGCAGCACCGCCGGATCGTTCACGCTCACCGCTCAGCACTGGCCGGGCAAAGCGTTCCACACCCGCGCGTTCGAGGGCGACTGCGTACGGGTGTCGGCGGCGCTGGCCGACCCCGCCAGCCGCTTCGCCATCGACGCCTATCAGGCGGGTGACCGGTCGCTCGCGGCGGCGACCACGACCGTCGCGGCGGTCGGCGACGTCTGCGGGTCTTCGTGCAACCAGACCGCGCCGCTGATCAAGAACATGAACCCGCAGGCGCTGATCCTGGCCGGGGACAACGCCTACAGTTCGGGCACGCTGTCCGAATACAAGAACAATTACGACCCCTATTACGGGCAGTTCAAGTCCATCACCTATCCGACACCGGGCAACCACGAGTACAACACGTCCGGCGCCTCGGGATACTTCGACTACTTCGGCACGCGGGCCGGTGAACGCGGCAAGGGCTACTACAGCTTCGACGTCGGTGACTGGCATTTCGTCGCGCTCAACTCCAACATCACCCGCGGCACCGGTTCGACGCAGGAGACCTGGCTGAAGAACGACCTGGCGGCGAGTACGAAGCCTTGTACGGCCGCGTTCTTCCACCACCCGCGGTTCAGCCGGGGCTCGCACGGTGACGACTCGTCGGTGACGCCGTTCTTCCAGGCGCTCTACAACGCGAAGGCGGACCTGATCGTCGTCGGCCACGACCACAACTATCAGCGGTACGCGCCGTCGCGGCCGGACGGCACACGCGACGACGTGAACGGCGTCCGCGAGTTGCTGATCGGTACCGGCGGCCGGGGTTACTACAACTTCGACCAGTCCTCCGCCGCCGTGCAGGAAGCGGGCAACACCAACACCTTCGGCGTGGGCAAGCTGACGCTGAGCGCGACCGAGTACCGCAGCGACTTCGTGCCGGTGTCGGGCCGCACCTTCATCGACACCGCGACCGGCAAATGCAAGAAGGGCGTCTCCTCCCCCGCCTTCTCCGTCGGCACCACCCCCTCGTCGGTGTCGGTGAAACCGGGCGGGACGGCCTCGGTGACGGTGAACGTCGGCAGCACCGGTGGTTTCAGTTCGGCGACCACGCTTTCGGTGTCGGGCCTGCCTTCGGGAGTGACCGGCACGCTCTCGCCGTCGTCGGTCACCCCGCCTGCCAACGGCACCGCGTCGGCGACGCTGACCTTGACCGCCTCCGAAGCGGCGTC
Source organism: Amycolatopsis sp. lyj-108 (assembly GCF_046549005.1). NCBI lineage: Bacteria > Bacillati > Actinomycetota > Actinomycetes > Pseudonocardiales > Pseudonocardiaceae > Amycolatopsis > Amycolatopsis sp. lyj-108. The sequence continues at coordinate 626,330 of NZ_JAJPWQ010000004.1, forward strand.
CGGTTCGGCGACGGCCACGGTCACCGGGTCGTCCGGCTCCACGACCCAGACGGCGAAGGTCACGGTGAGCGTGGACTCGGCGGGCGGTGAGGCGTTCGCCGACGACTTCGAGACCGACAAGGGCTGGCGGCTCAACGCGGCCGGGACGGACACCGCCACCTCGGGTAAATGGGAACGGGGCGATCCCGAGCAGACCACCTCGACCTACAGCAACCAGATCAAGCAGCGCGGCGACACGACCAGCGGCGCGAACTGCCTGGTCACCGGGCGGCTGGCCGGATCGGAGTACGGCGTCAACGACCTCGACGGTGGTGGGTCGTCGATGGCCTCGCCGTCGTTCACCGTGCCGTCGGGCGGCAAGCTGACCTTCTCCTACACCTTCGCGCACGGCGACAACGCGACTTCCGCCGACCACCTGCGGATCCGCGTGCTCGATGGCACCACGCCGACGACGGTCTTCGAGAAGACCGGCTCCGCGACCGAGGTCGCGGGCGCCTGGCAAACCGCGACAGCGGACCTGTCGTCGTTCGCCGGGCGGAGTGTGCGGCTGCTGGTCGAAGCCGCCGACGCGAGCACCGCGTCGCTGTGGGAGTCCGCGGTCGACGACATCCGCGTCAGCGCGTAGCCATGTACCTCTCCACCCTCCGTTCCACCGATCCCGCCCGGCCCGCGAGCCGGGCGGGATCAGTGCCCGCCACCGTGATCGGCCTCGGCGTGGTCAGCCTGATCACGGACATGTCCGCCGAGATGGTCACCGCCGTGCTCCCGCTGTACCTCGTCTACGGCCTCGGCGTCGGCTACCTGCAGCTGGGTGCAATCGACGGGCTCTACACGGGCGCGACCGCGCTGTTGCGGCTGGCGGGCGGCTACTTCTCCGACCGCCTCGGCCGTCCGAAAGCCGTCGCGCTGGTGGGCTACGGCCTCTCGGCGGCCACCAAACTCGCCTTCCCCGCGGCGGGATCCTCGCTCGGCGCGATCGGCCTGGTGATCGGCGCCGATCGCGCGGGCAAGGGCATCCGCACCGCGCCGCGGGACGCGATGATCACCCTCGCCACCCCCGCCGACGGTCTCGGCCGCGCGTTCGGTGTCCATCGCGCGATGGACACGGCGGGCGCGCTGCTCGGTCCGATCGCCGCGTTCGGCCTGCTGACGCTGCTCGTCGGCGACTATCCGGCGGTGTTCGGGGTGAGCTTCTGCCTCGCCGTGATCGCGGTGATCGTGCTGGCCGTGTTCGTCCGTGCCCCCGCCGGGACGGTCGAGCGGTCACGCGTACGGCTGCGGGCGGGTTTCGCCCTGCTGCGGCAACCCGCGCTCCGCCGCACTTGTCTGGCCGCGGCGCTTCTCGGGGTGTGCACGGTCGGCGACATGTTCTTGTTCGTCGGCGTGCAGCAGTCCGCCGGCTTGCCGCCGGGAGCGCTTCCCTTGCTGCCCTTGGCGACGGCGTTGACCTTCATGGCACTGGCCTCACCGATCGGACGGCTCGCCGACCGCGTCGGACGGTGGAAGGTGTTCCTCGGCGGTCACGTCGTACTGCTCGCCGCGTACGTCGTCTTGGCCGCCTCGGCGAGCGGATGGCCCGTGGCGGCGGTCGTCCTGGCTGCTCACGGGGTGTTCTACGCGTGCACGGACGGCGTCCTGATGGCGCACGCGTCACCGCTGGTACCGGAGTCCTTGCGGGCCACCGGTCTCGCGATCGTCCAAACAGGACAGGCGCTGGCCAGGGCGGCGGGCGCGGTGCTGTTCGGCGCACTCGCGGCGGGGGTGGCGTTGCGGCCCGCGTTCGCGGTGTTCGCCGCGGTGCTCCTGGTGTCGGTACTGGCCGGAACGAGGGTGAAATGAAACGGATGTGGGTGGGCGTCGCGGCCGTGGTGGTCACGGTGGCGGCCGGGGCGGTCTTCGTCGGGCTGCGCACCGGGGACGCGGTGGCGGAACAGCGGCTGGATCTGGCGCACGGCGGCCTGCTGTACGTGGACGACTCGGGCCGCGTCCGGCAGGACGACCGCGTCGGTCCGGCCTGTCAGCGCGTGGACGTCGCCGCGGGGACGCTGGCGTGCCTGCGCGCGACGGCGGTGCCCGACCAGGCCGAACTGGTCGTCACGAAACCGGGAGCCGCACCGCGGCTGATCTCCGAATGGGGGCTGCCGTCCCGGGTCCGCGTCTCCCCGTCCGGACGACTGGTCGGCTGGACGGTGTTCCGCTCCGGTGACTCTTATCTGGGCGGGGTGGGCACGTTCTCCACCACCGCCGGGATCTTCGACCTGGACACCGGAAACCATTACGGCTCCCTGGAGGACTTCGCGCTCACCGTGGACGGAAAGCCGTACCCGGCCAAGGATCTGAACTACTGGGGAGTGACCTTCGCCCGGGACGATCTGACGTTCTACGCCACCGCCAGATCGGCGGGCGGCACTTGGCTGGTGCGGGGTGATCTCCGCGGTCGCACGCTGACCGCGGTGCGGCGCAACGTCGAATGCCCGTCGCTTTCGCCGGACGGCACCCGCGTCGCCTACAAGTTCCGTACGGGCGACCGGTGGCGGCTGCACGTGCTTTCCCTCGCCGACGGCCGCGACGTCCCGCTCGCCGACCCCGCGCATCTGGACGACCAGCCGCAGTGGCTGGACGACAGGACCGTCGCCTACGGCCGGGACAAGGCGGTCTACGCGGTGCCCTCCGACGGGACCGGCGCGCCGGCGCTCGTCCGCGCGGGCGCCTCCTCCCCCGCGGTGGTGCGGTGATCCCGCGCGACTGCACCCGCACGGGGCTGGCCTTGGCCGCGCTGGCAGCCGTCGTCGTGATGGTTCTGCCCGCGCCCGCCCCCGAGGCCAAGGCGCCCGCCGTCCCTTCGCTCACCGACCTCTGGCCGGACGCGAGGATCGCCGCGAACGCCGTCACCGGGGCGCCCTACACACCGCTGGCGTTCCTCGATTCCGGTACCTCGGCCGGGGTGCGGCAAGCGGACGACGTCGTCCGGCTCGTGGTGGGAGATCGCGTACTCCGCGAGGTCCCGCCGTCGGGCTCGCCCCGGTTCGTCCTCGCCACTTCCCCGGACGCGCTGGTGTGGCTGGAACTGTCCGACATCACCGGGACGGGGACGCTGTGGCGGGCCGGGCCACACGGCGAGGACCCGGTCCCCGTCACCGCCGACACCGGGCGGGTGGTGCTCCTGGATTCCCAGTACGACCTCGTCGTGCACGACGGCCAGGCCAGCTGGGTGGCCGTGCGGGGCGACGCCACCGAGGTGCGGACGGTGGCGTTGTCCGGCGGCCCGGTGACCCGCACCCCACTGCCCGGCGACTACGCGCTCACCGCGTGGCCCTTCGCGACCGCGGCGGCTGTCGAACAGGCGGGACCGTCGGAACTCGTCGACCTCCGCGACGGCCGCAGGACGAAGGTCGACGGGCAGAGCGTCGAACTGGTCGACTGCACGCCGTCCTGGTGCCGGGTCCACGTATTGCGCCAGAGCGGGACCGCACGGCTCGACCTCATGCGGCCCGACGGCTCCGAGCGAAGGCGGGTCGGGGGGAAGGGGATCCGGCCCGCGTTCGGCGACGTCGTCGTACTCGACCGGTACGCGGTCGTGGTCGACGACGACCGCGGCGTGCTCGCCCTCTACGACACGGCCACCGGACGGCTGGCCGACCTGGCGGCGGAGTTCGGCACCGTGCTGGCGCGCGGGCCGTTCGTGTGGTGGTCTGCGGGCGGGAACGACGCTCTCACCTGGCGGGTACTGGACCTGCGGACGCTCGAGACGTCTGCTTGACTGCTGCCGTGCCGTCCGATCGTGCGACCTCCGTCGAAGCGGAGTTCCTGCGGGTGGTCGGCCGGTTCGCCGGTCCGGCCAGAGGCGCCGGATTGCTGGTGATCAGCGTTTTCGGGGTGCTCGCCACGCCGTCGGGCGCGCTCCCGCTCGCCTTCGGTCTGCTCGCGCTGGCTCTGGTCACCGCTGTCGCCGAGTACCTGGTCGGAAAGACGGGCCGGGGCAGGCCGGTGGCGTTCGCGCTGGCGCTGGTGCGCGCCGCGGCGATCTGCGGCACCCAGTTCCTGACAGCGCCCGAAGCGGGCGAGCTGAACCAATGGGCCCTGAACGTCCTCACCATCACCGCGATCACCCTCCAGTGGGAGTGGCCGCCGAAGATCACCGTGCCCGCCCTCGTCTGCCTGCTGGCGATCGAGGTGGTGCCGCTCGGTTTCGAGGGCGGTCTCTCGGTGGTACTGCGTGTGCTGCTCGAGGCCACCCTCGCCAGGGGCGCCTTCCTCCTGCTGTCGCGGACGACGCGCCGGATCGACCATCTCCGTGAGCGCCGGGCCCGGCTGACGCGCGAGGAATCCCTTGCCGTGGAACGACGATTGCGGGAACGGGAGTATCTGGCCGTCCTGCACGACACGGCGGCGGCCACCTTCCTCACGGTGGCGCAACGCGGGGAAACGGCGGATCCGGCCGAGGTCGCCGGCTACGCCCGCCGCGATCTCGCGATCCTCACCGGCGAATCCGGTCCCGGCAGTGTGGTCGATCTCGAGACCTCGTTGCGCGGCGTGCTCGCGCAGAGCCCGGTGAAGGTCGAGACGCACTGGTCACCGGTCCCGCCGATCCCGGCGTCGGCGGCGCTCGCGCTGGTGCGGGCCGTGCGTGAGGCGCTGGTGAACGTCGATCGGCACGCGGGTGTCGGCGAGGCCCGGCTGACGGTGGAAGGCGGAGTCCGGGTGACCGTCCGGGACGAGGGCCGCGGTTTCGATCCGGCGCGGACCCCGGCACAGCGGCGAGGTGTGCGCGGTTCACTCGTCGAACGCATGGCCGCGGCGGGCGGCCGGGCCGAGGTGACCTCCGCGCCCGGCGCGGGGACCACGGTGGAACTGGTGTGGCCGCATGAGTGAGACCGCGGACCGGGTCCTCGGCGGCTGCCGGATCGCGGTCCTGCTCGCGACGGCGGTGATCCAGGCCGGGCTGAGCCTGCCCCGGCTCGGCGACACCGCCGACCGGTTCGCGTTCGTCGCGCTCGCCGTGGTGCTCGTCGTGGCGGCCTGGTGGGTCCTGCGCTGGAAGCCGGTCCCCTGGCCGGTCGCGTTCGCGGGGGCGGTGGTGGTCCTCGCCGCGTCGGCGGTCGCCGTCCGGGCGCTGCCACCGGATCGGCTGCTCGGCGGGGACGACTGGGCGTCCGGCCTCGCGGGCTGGCATCTGCTGGTACTGCTTCTGGACCGCCCCGCGCTCGCGATGGGCGCGCTCGTCCTCCAGATGACGCTCACCTTCTTCCGTGCGGCGCCTGCCGATCGCGGCGAGATCGGCGGCCTGGTGATCGTCGGGCTCAGCGTGCTCACCTTCCAGGCCGCGACGCTGGCGCTGATCAGGGTCGTCAACCGGCGGGTGGGCGAAGCCGCGGAGGCCTCGGCGGAACGCGACCGGCAGGCCCACCGCAAGGCGCTCGCCGAGGAGCGGGAAGCCGACCAGCGAAGCCGGTTCGCCGGCCAACTCGGCGCCACCCTGCCACTGCTCGCCGGACTGGCCGACCACACCTTGGACCCGCGCGACGAAGCGGTCCGGCGGCGCTGCGCGCTCGCGGCCACGCAGCTGCGGCGACTGTTCGCGGAGAACGACGACGTCCCCGATCCGCTCCTGCACGAGGTCTCGGCCTGTGTCGATCTCGCCGAGCGGCGGGGACTGACGGTGACGCTGGCGGTCAGCGGCGAACCGGCGCCGATCCCGACCGGCGTCCGCCGCGAACTGACCGGTCCGCTGATGACCGCGCTGGTCACCGCCCGGTCGCAGGCCAGGGTCAGCGTCCTGCGGACCGACGACGAAATCCGCGTCGCGGTGATCACCGACGGTGAACCCGGTGCGACGGCGAACGGATCGGGCGCCGTCGACGTCGAATGGCACGCACTGGGAGAACGATCGTGGATGGAGGCGAAATGGCGTTCGCGACCGAACTGACCGCGGTGGTCGTCGACGATCATCCGGCCGTGCGGGCCGGAGTCGTGTACTGGCTGTCATCGGGCAGCCCGCCGGTCACCGTCGTGGCGGAAGGCGAGGACGTGCGGGCCGCCTGGATCGGCGAAGGCGCGCGGGCCGACGTCGTCATCCTCGACCTGCACCTGAACAGCACCACCCCGGCCATCGGCGATCTGCGCCGGCTCATCGAGGCGGGCCGTCGCGTCGTCGTCTACTCGATGCGGGACGACGACGAGACCGTCCTGCAGTGCCTCGAACTCGGCGCGCTCAGCTATCTCACCAAGGCCGAGGGCGCCGAGCACCTCCTCGAAGCCGTGCGCTCGGCGGCGGCCGACCGGTCGTACACGCCGCCGTCGCTGGCGGGCGCGCTGGCCGGGGACCGCTCCGAGCGGCGCCCCGCCCTCTCGGCGCGCGAGACCGAAGTGCTCATCGAGTGGTTCCAGTCCGAGTCGAAGGACTTCGTCGCGCACCGGCTGGGCATCTCGCCGAACACGGTCAACTCGCATCTCGAGCGGATCCGGGTCAAATACGCCCAGATCGGCCGGGAGGCCCCCACCAAGGCCGCACTGGTCGCGCGGGCGATCCAGGATGGCCTGATCGGCGTAAGCGATTTGTGATCGGTTGTGGTGCGAACGGGCCACACTCGCCACCGCCGGCTGCGGCTACGGTGCGTGGTCATGGCCGACGGCACCGCGGCCTGCAAGGGCGAGACGGCGCCGGAGAACTTCAGCACACCGGGCGCGACCTATGAGACCTACGACACCGAAGGCGTCAAGGACAGGTGGCGAGGTCTGCGGCGCGTCGTTCGGCGGCGACGGTTACCAAGACGACCCCATCACCTGGAAGAAGTGAACGGCGCCCCATTAAGCCGAACAGCGTAACCTTTTCGTAACCGTTCGTGGTGCGAATGGCCCACACTGTCTTACTCCCTCATCGACTACGGTGCGTGGCGAGAACGCCGGAGCAGGATTCGGCGGGGAGTCCGAGGAGATCCATGAAGTTCGACCGCATCGCCCTGTCCGCCACCGGCTGCGCCGCCGTGCTGCTGCTTTCCGCCTGCGGCGGTAAAGAGGAGTCGGGCAGCCCCGCTCCCGCCCCGGCGCCCGCGCCGACGTCGGCCGCGGCGTCCTCGCCCGCGACCAGCGGCACCGTCCCGGTCTCGAACGCGGACGCCACCGCGCCCGGCAGCGAACTCAAGGTCGGCGACCGCGCCGTCGTCCCGTTCAAGTACGGCAACGACAAGTCCGGCACCATCGCGATCACCGTCAAGGCGATCGAGCTGGGCCCGAAGGACGACCTCGCCGCGTACGGCGACAAGGCCAAGGGCATGACGCCGGTGTACATCCGGATGACGGTGGAGAACGTCGGCGGCACGGACCTCACCTACAGCACGGTGCGGCTGCGCGCGGTCGGCCCGAACAACAAGAGCACCGGCGTGATCATCACCGGCGAGACCCCGAACTGCCAGTCCGAGACGGCGAAGAAGGACTTCAAGACCGTCGGCGCGACCTACGACACCTGCGAACTCCAGGCCGTCAGGGACGGCGGCGAGGTCGGCGGCGCGACCTTCGGCGACGGTGACGGATACAAGGACGACCCGATCATCTGGAAGAAGTAAGCCCCTCGGCACATGAAGGCCCCCTTCCTTGCGCCTGACGCGAGGAAGGGGGCCTTCATGTACTTGGGCTGACGCTGCGGAGCGGGGTGAGCGTGCGTAGCGTTGTCGTGATGGTCCACGTACACCGGACGGTCACCGTCCGAACTCCCGCCCAGACCGTCGTCGACTACCTGCGGGACTTCGCGCACGCCGAGTCGTGGGACCCCGGCACCGTGTCCTGCACCCGCACGGACACCGGCCCGATCGCCGTCGGGACGCGCTGGCACAACGTGTCCGAGTTCCGCGGCAAGAAGACCGAACTCACCTATCGCCTCGACCGGCTGGAGCCGGGCCGGATCGTGTTCGTCGGCAGCAACAAGACCGCCACGTCCACCGACGATCTTACGATCTCCGAAGAAGACGGCACGACGACCGTCAGCTACCACGCCACCATCGAGTTCCACGGGCTGGCGAAACTCGCGGACCCGTTCCTCAAGCGGGAGTTCGAGAAGATGGGCGACGAACTGGTGCCGGCGATGAAGGCGACTCTCGAGGCGCTTCCGGCCTCGTGAGTGGCGATTCGGGTTCTCTTGAGAGGTAAGGCAAAGGTGTGGGTCGCGGGGATTCGCTCGCGGCCGTGGGGCGACCGTGTCGCGAAAGCCACTTTCGGGACGTCAGGCGTCGCGAAAGTGGCTTTCGCGACGCATCTCGACCACGGGTTCAGCGACGACAACCGTCATAGCGAAGGCCCCACTTCACTACCGCACCCCGCTCCCGACGTTGCGAAAGCCACTTTGGCAACCTGCCACCTTTGCCTTACCCCTCAAGAGAACCCGAATCGCCACTCGCGACCACCCCGGCCCCAGCCGCCACCGTTGCTTCATCGCTCATGAGGCGAGCCGCCGCACCGCGTTCGCGCAGGCGAGGGACTCCAGCAGCGGAACGGTCCGCTCCCAGCCCAGGCAGGCGTCCGTGATGCTCAGGTCCGGTCGCGGCGGCGTGGACCCGACGTCCTGCCGCCCGTCGGAGAGGTACGACTCGATCATCACCCCGGCCAGCGCGTCGTTGCCCGCCGAGATCTGGTCGGCCAGGTCCGCGACGACCACGGGCTGCCGGTTGTGGTCCTTGCCGCTGTTGCCGTGCGAGGCGTCGACGACGAGCCGGTGCGGCAGCCCCGCGGTGGTCAGCGCGTCGAGGGCGTCCGCGACGGCATGGGCGTGGTGGTTGGGTTTCGGGCCGCCGCGCAGGACCAGGTGGGCGTCCGGATTCCCGGCGCTGCGCTGGATCCGCGGGCGGCCGTCGGCCGCGGCGCCGGGGAACACGTGGGGCAGCGCGGCCGCCCGGACCGCGGCGACGGCCGTGTCGAGCCGTCCCGACACGCAGTTCTTCATGCCCATCGGCATCGGCAGCCAGGATGCCAGCTGCCGGTGCGGCTGGCTGGCGACGGTCCGCGCGCCGATCGCGCCCCAGCTGATGGTGTCCGCGAAGTAGGGCGCCAGGAACGGGTCGACGAACTCGTACGCCAGCGGCAGCCCGGTCGCGGCGGCGTCGTCGAGGAACCTCCGTCCGATCCGGACACCGGAGGCGAGATCGCCTTTGCCGTCCAGTCCGGGGTCGGGTACCAGGCCGGTCCAGCCCGCGATCGTCCGTGGTTTCTCCAGGTAGGCGCGCAGGACCACGACGAGGTCGTCGGCGAACCGGCGGGAGGCCTCGGCGAGCCGGTGCGCGTATTCGAGCGCGCCGTCGGTGTCGTGCACGGAACACGGGCCCACGATGACGAGCAGCCGGGAGTCCCGCCTGGCGAGCACGTTCGCGACGGTTTCGCGGTGCCGGACGATCTCCTCCGGCACGAAGCCGGTCGTGACCACCTCGGCCGGGCTGGGCAGCTGGTCAAGCATCCGCATGACCTCTCTTCTTGTCGGGGGCGGCCACCCCGGTCCGGGGCAGCCGCGTCGCACCGGCGACCGCCACGACGGCGAGGCCGAGAACACACCAGAAGGCGTCGGCGAAGGCCGCGGCGACGTCCGGGCCGCGCGCGGCCAGCCGGGCCTGCAGCACCACGGCCAGTACCGCGGTGCCGATCGAGCCGCCGAGTGTGTTGAGCAGGTTCAGCGCCCCGGCGGCGCGGGGCAGCCGGGCGGGTTCGACCCGGCGGTAGACGATCGTCATCACCGGCGCGCCGATCAGCGCCGCACCGAAACCGCGCAGCAGCAGGGAAACCACGATCACCCAGTCCGGGAGACCCGGGCCGAGCTGGGTGAAGGGTGCGGTGCCGAGGGCGACCAGCCCGATCCCACTCAGCACCAGTGTGCGTGGCGAAAGCCGGTCCACGAGCCGGTTCACCAGCACCGATCCGGCCGCCGCGCCGATGCCCTGCGGTACCAGCAGCAGTCCGGTGTCCCATGTGGACAGTCCGGCACCGCGCTGGAGGTAGAGGGGCAGCAGGAACATCGTGCCGAACACCGACGCGCCGAGCAGCACCAGCGCCAGCGCGGCGACCCCGAACGGTGGCTTCGTGAACAACCGCGGATCCAGCAGGGGTGCGTCGGCCCGCAGACCGTGCCGCACGAACGCCGCGAGCATCACGACGCCCGCCGCGACCCCGATCCCGGCGACCACCGGCGAGCCCTGTTCGAACCAGGTGAGCCCGAAGACCAGCACCGCGAGCCCCGGGGAAAGCAGCATCGCGCCCCGGAAATCGAACCGTTCACCCTTGCCGCCGGGTTCGCCGGCCGGGACCCAGCGCCGCGCCAGTACCACGGCCACCACGCCGACCGGGAGGTTCACGTAGAACAGCCACGGCCAGTCGGCGACGGCGAGGATCGTGCCGCTCGCCAGCGGGCCGAGCACCGGCGACAACAGCGGCACGAGTCCGACGACGCTGATCACGCGGCCGATCCGGTCCGGCCCGGCGGCCCGCGCGAGCAGTGCCTGCCCGATCGGCGGCAGCAGACCGCCCGCGAGTCCTTGCAGGACACGGAACGCGATGAGCGCGGGCAGCGTCGGCGCCAGCGCGCACAACAGGGAAGCCAGCAGGAACACGACGACGGCGGTGAGCCAGACGCGGCGGCCGCCGAACCGGTCGGCGAGCCAGCCCGACGCCGGCACCGCCGTGACCACGGCCAGCAGGTACGCCGTCGTCACCCATTGGACGCCGGTGACCGGCGCGCCGAACTCGTCGGCGAGGGTGTCGACACCGACCGAGACGATCGTGCTGTCCAAGGTCGCCATGAACGTGCCGAGCACCAGGACGGCCGCCGTGCGCCACAGCGCGGCGTCGATCGGGCGCGCGGTCACCGTTCGCCCACGAACCGGGCAGCGTCGCCGTCCAGCCAGGACGGCAGTTCCCGGAGGAACCCGACGAGATCGCCTGCCAGCGACCGGGCGTCGGCGTCCCGTGCGTACAGGACGCCTTCCCAGCCGTTCTCGCCGGGAACGACGGTGACGCTCACCGGATGGTGCGTCCGTTCCCGGAACCTCGTCGCGGTGACGGTCAGGCCGGGCGCGGGTTCGCGCAGCTTCGCCGGATCCACCGGGTAGTTCTCGAACACGAGCAGGCTGTCGAACAACCGCTCGCGGCCGGCGAGCGACGCGAGTTCGGGCAGGCCGATCCGGTGGTGCGCGGCCATCGCCTGTTGCCGTGCCTGCAAGTCGGCCAAAGCCTCGGCGACCGTTCCGGTGAACCGGGCACGCACCGGGACGCTGTTCGCCAGCAGGCCGATGATCTCTTCGATACCGTCCACATCGAACGTCCGGTTCGAGGTCATCACCCCGAAACTGACGTCGGGACGCCCGGCGTGCGTCGCGAGCACGGCCGCCCACGCGCCCTGCAACAGGGTGTTGACGGTGAGTCCGCGCGACGAGCCCAGCCTGGTCAGTTCCGCGACCAGCTGACCGTCCACAGTGAACAGCGCGGGTTCGGTGGATCCGCCGGTATGCGGCAGGTGGTCACCTTCCGGCAGGCCGTCGAGTTCCGCCCGCCATCCCCGGACGTCGGCGGAGTGGTCGGCCGCGGCGAGCAGACGGGTGTACCGGGTCGGCGGAACCGGCTCCGGCAACGGCTTTCCCACGTACAGCGCGAACAGTTCACCGAGAATCCGTGGCGCGGACCAGCCGTCGGACAGCAGATGGTGACTGGTCAGCACGAGGGTCTGGCGGCCGGGTCCGTGCCGCAGCACGGTGACCCGCCACAGCGGCCCGTTCGCCAGGTCGAAGGGCACCGCGAGCTCGTCGTCCAGCGCGGTGTCCAATGCGGACACGTCGCGGACACGGAAACCGGCCTGCGGCTCGACAGGAATCACCTGGACCTCGTGCGCCGGCGGGAACACCGCGCCCAGGTTCGGCTGCCGTCGCACCAGCGCGGCCGCCGCCGTCCGCAGTGCCTCGACGTCGAGGTCACCGGACAAGGTGAACGCGGCCTGCACCGGATACGGATCCTCTTCCGCCGCGCGGGACTCGCGCAGGATCACCTCCTGCAACGGCATCAGCGGCAGGACCTCGCCGGGGCCCGGCATATCGGCGGCGAGCGCGTCCAGTTCGCGACGGAAATGCGCACCGAGCACGGCGATCTCGTCTTCGGTGAACAGCGCGGACGGCCAGGTGAAGCGGATACCGAGCGTGCCGCCGTCGGGGACCATCGCGTTCACCGTCAGCGCGTACGGCAGCGGCATCTCCGCGCCGCCGCCGGAACCGAGCGGATCGGCGTCCGGCGGCCGCTGCCACAGGGTTTCCTCGATGGGAGCCTGGGGGAATCGGCCGAGATAGTTCCAGGCGATCTCGGGCCGTGCGCCGCCGACACCGAGGATTCCGTGCCCGAGGCCGTCGCCCGCCGCGCGCAGATGGTCACGCACGGCCCGCAGCGCGTCCGGCAGCGGTCCGGCGGGCGGGGCGATCCGCGCGGGATGCACGGCGGTGAACCAGCCGGCGGTCTGCGCCAGATCGACCGTGCCCGCGAAGTCCGGCGTGTGCCCCGGCCGCCCGTGATTCTCGACGGCGACGAGCAGATCGGCCCCGGTCCCCCGCCAGGCGGCGACGGCCCGGGCCAGCGCGGTCAGCAGCACGGTGTCCGGGCCGGTGCGGTAGGCCGTGGGCAGCGCGGTGAGCACGGCGTGGGTGGTGTCCTCGCCGATGTCGACCCGGTGGTGCCGGGCGGTCGCCACGGTGTCACGTGCCGGATCGAGCCGGGTGCGGCCGAGCGTGGTCTCCGGCGCGGCGGCTATCCCCCGCCAGTACGGCAATTCGTCATCTCGATGCGGAGCGGCGGCACGCAGCGACCGCGCCCAGCCGAGGAACGACTGCCCGCGCCGGTGCAGGGTGTTGCCGTGGAAGGCCTGTTCGACGTCGTCGAGCAGCACGCGCCAGGTCACCGCGTCGGCGACCAGGTGGTGCGCCACCAGCACCACCCGTCCTGGCCGCTCCTCCCCCACGTCCACCAGCACCGCCTGGAGCAGCGGCCCGGTGCGCGGGTCCATCCGTGCCACGATCTGCTCGATCCGCGCGTCCAGCGCCGCACGCGGATCGCCGGAGACGCGGACGGCGGTGAGGACGTCGGCACCGGTCACGGCACCGACGTCCGGGACGCGCAACGCGTCCTCGACCAGATGCGCGCGCAGCACGTCGTGGCGGGCGAGGACGGCGTCGAGCACCGACCGCCAGCGAGGGACGTCGTCCGCCGAAGGCACGCAGATCTCGGTCCACTGGCAGAAGCCGTCGGCCGCTTTCCCCGCACGCAGCAACAGATCGCGCATGATCGGCGTGAGCGGAGCGTCTCCGACCGCGTGGGCCTCTTCGGCCCGCTCAGGTTCGCCACAGCGAGCGGCGATCCCGGCCACCGTGCCACCTTCGAGGACGTCCCGAGCGGTCAGGTTCAGCCCTTCACGACGGGCGCGGGAAACCACCCGCAGCGAGGCGATGCTGTCCCCGCCCGCGTCCAGGAAGCCGTCGTCCAGGCCGACGCCGGGGCCGAGCAGGTCACGGACCACCCGCAGCAGCACGGCTTCCGCCGGGGTGGCGGGTTCGCGCCCGCCGTCGGAGCGGGCTTCCGGCGCGGGCAGCGCGGCCCGGTCCAGCTTGCCGCTCGGACCGAGCGGAAGCCGGTCCAGCGCCACGAACGCGGTCGGCACCATGTACGCGGGCAATTCCGCGGCGAGGTACTCGCGCAGCGCGGCCGCGTCCGGTTCGGCGCCGTCCACTGGGACGACGTAGGCGACCAGCCGGTCCTCCCGGACGATCACCGCGGCGGCGCGCACGTCGTCGTGCGCGGTCAGCGCGGTCTCGATCTCGCCGAGTTCGATCCTGAACCCGCGCAGTTTGACCTGGTGATCCGCGCGGCCGAGGAAGACGATCTGCCCGTCCGGCCGCCAGCGGACCAGGTCGCCGGTGCGGTACATGCGCTCCCCCGGCGGCCCGAACGGGTCGGCGACGAACCGTTCCGCGGTCAGCGCGGCCCGGCCGACGTAACCCTGGGCGAGCTTCGGCCCGGCCAGGTACAGCTCACCGGTGACGTTCGTGCCGACCGGGAGCAACCCGCCGTCGAGCACGTACGCGCGGACCTCCGGATCCGGACGGCCGATCGGCAGCGGCCCGGGATCGGCCGGATCGTAATGCCAGGTGACCGAGTTGATGGTGACCTCGGTCGGCCCGTAGGCGTTGAACAGCGCGCGCCGGTCCCCCCAGCGCCGAGCCAGCTCCGGGTCGAGCCGTTCGGCGCCGACGACGAAGAACACGTCCGGGTCGACGGTGGCGTCGTCGGGCATCGCGGAGAGGAACGAAGGCAGCAGGTTGAGCCCGGTGACGCGGTGTTCGGCGGCGTAGGCCAGCAGGTCGTCGCCGGAGATCCGCACCTCCTCCGGCGCGATCACCGAGGTGCCGCCGGACAGCAGCGGCAGCATGAACTGCCAGAAGGCGACGTCGAAACTCGTCGAGGCGAAGTGCAGGTACCGCTCGGCGGTCCCGATCCCGACGATGTCCTCCTGCAGCGCGATCAGGCTCGGGACGCCGCGATGCGGCACCGCCACGCCCTTCGGCTTGCCGGTGGTGCCGGAGGTGTAGATGACGTAGGCGAGCGCGTCCTCGCTGAGCCGGACGGCCGGGTCGGTGTCCTTTGTAGACAGTTCATCCGGGTTCACGACAGGAAGACCCTCGACGTCCGAAGTGGACACGACGGCGGCGGGTCCGATGTCGTCGAGCATGTACGCGAGCCGGTCGGCCGGGTAGTCCGGATCCATCGGCACGTGCACCGCGCCCGCCTTGATCACGCCGAACAACGCGACCACGAGGTCGACGTCGCGGCGCAGCAGGACCGCGACCGGGTCCTGCGGTTTCACTCCGGCGTCGATCAGCGTGTTCGCGAGCCGGTTGGCGCGGCGGTCCAGTTCGGCGTAGGTCAGTCTCCGGTCTCGGCACACGACGGCTTCGGCGTCCGGGGTCTCGCGGACCCAGCGGCCGAACTCCTCCAGCATGCCGCCGCGTTCGCGCTCCGGTTCCGGGCCTTCGCCGAGACGCAGCATCGCGCGTTCTTCGCCGGCGTCGAGTGCGCGCAGCCGCGCGACCGGCCTGGACGGATCGGTGACGATCTCGGTCAGGACGGCACGCAGCCAGCGGCCGTAGGACTCGGCCTCCTCGCGGGTGAACGCCTGGGGCTGGTAGCCGAGGCCGACGGTGAACTCGTCGCCGGGCAGCACGATCACCGTGAGCGGGTAGTGCGTGGCGTCGGTGATGTCGACCCCGACGAGGTCCAGCCCGGGTGCCAGGGTGGTGCGGGCGCGGCTGGAGAGCGGGAAGTTCTCCATCACCAGCATCGTGTCGAACAGGTCGCCGACGCCCGCGGCGCGCTGGATGTCCGGCAGCCCGGCGTGATGGTGATCGGTGAGCCGGACGCTTTCGGTGTGCACGCGCTCCAGCACGGTGGCCGCGGTGTCGGCGGCGTCGAACCGCACCCGCACCGGGATCGTGCTGCCGAGCTGGCCGATCATGCGCTCGACTCCGGGGACGTCGGCCGGACGGCCGGAGACCGGGCAGCCGAAGACCACGTCGCGGCGGCCGGTCAGCCTGGCGAGCAGCACACCCCAGGCGGTCTGGAAGACCGTCGTCGGGGTGATCCCGCGTTCGCGGGCGAAGGCGCGCAGCCGCTCGCTGAGTTCCCCGCCCAGTTCGACGGTGACGCGGTCCGGACGCTCCACAGTGGACTCGACACTCGCCGGGGCGAGCCGGGTTCCCTCGTCGAGCCCGGTCAGCGCCTCGCGCCAGGCCTCCAGTGCCGCGTCCGGATCGCGTTCGCCGAGCACCCGGTGGTACTCCGAAAGCGGCGGCGCGACCGGGGCGGCCGGGCCGCCGCCGAGTTCGGCGTAGGTGGCCAGAAGCGTCCGGCCGACCAGCGGCATCGACCAGCCGTCGAGCAGCGCGTGGTGGTTGGTGAGCACCAGGCGGTGCTCGTCCGGGCCGAGGGTCAGCAGCAGGAACCGGATCAGCGGCGGGGTCGCCGGGTCGAACGGCCGCGCGAGTTCGGCGCGGCACTCGGTCTCGACCTGCTCCGGCGAGACCTGCGCGAACCGCCAGTCCAGGGTGACCTCGGCGGGCACGACCTGGACGACCTCGCCCGCGTCGGTGGTGTGCAGGTGGACGCGCGACGCGGGATGCCGCCTCAGCACCTCCACCGCGGCCTCCCGCATGCGGACGGCGTCGAGCGCGCCGCTGAGCAGGGTGACGGCCTGCACCACGTACACGTCGGTGTCTTCGGTGCCGCGCGCCAGGGTGTGGAACGAAAGCCCGGTCTGCAACGGGGTCGCGGGCAGCACGTCCTCGACCCGGCCCAGGCGTTCGAGCGTGTCGATGTCGGCCTGGCCGAGGCCGACCAGCGGCAGATCCGACGGCGTGAGCCCACCGCCGTCCGGTCCGATCCGCGCCGCGTGCGCGGCCAGGGCCTCCAGTGCTCGCGACCACGCTTCCTGAAGCGCCGCAACACTTTCCTCCGGCAGGACCTCGCCCGCAGCGGTCCATTCGACGGCGAGCCGGGGGCGGCCGTCCTCCCGGACGAAGCAGTTCAGCGCCAGCACCTGTTCCAGCGACTTGGCGTCCGGTTCGGTGACCGCGAACGGGTCCTCCTCCGGCAGCCGCCAACCGGTGCCGGGCAGCGCGGCGAATCGGCCGAGGTAGTTCAGGACGACGTCCGGCGGCGGGACAGCGGCCAGTTCGTCCCGGGTCAGCGGGTCGAGGTAGCGCAGGACGCCGAAGCCGATGCCGTTGTCCGGGACGGCACGCTTGGCCTCTTTGGCCGCCCGCACCAGCTTTCCCGCCGCGTCGCCGCCTGCGAGCGCGCTGTCGAAGTCCGTGGTCGCCGCCACCGCGCCGACAGGCACGCGCAACGGATGTTCGGCGGTGAACCAGCCGACGGTGCGCGAGAGGTCCATCCCGTCTTGATCCCGGCCGTGTCCTTCGAGGGACACGGTTTCCGCCTCGACCGGTGCACCCCGCCACGCTCGAAGGGCGAGCACCAGCGAGGCGAGCAGGACGTCGTCCGGTCCGGCGCGGTAGGCCGAGGGCAAGCCGTTGAGCACCGCGTCGGTCTGCTCCGGCGAGGCGACGGTGACCGAACGCCGTGCGGTCGAGACCGTGTCCACGGCCCGGTCGAGCGGCCGGTGGCCGAGGCGCGGACCGCTGAGCGCGTCGCGCCAGTGTTCGATCTCGCCGCGGCGGGCACCGGAAGTCCCTTGCTCGGCAAGGTGAAGCGCGTGCCGCCGCCAGGACGTCCCGACCGGTTCGAGCGGTTCACCAGCGCACGCGGCGCGCAGGTCCGGCAGGAGGACCCGCCAGGAGACGCCGTCGATCGCCAGGTGGTGGATCACGATGACGAGGTGATCCGGCAGCAACGCGACCCGGAGCACACCCGTTCGGAGATCAAGGGACTCGGCCAGTTCCGCCGCGACCTCGGCCGGTTCGCCGGTCGTCTCGATGACCACGTCGGACGCCTTCACCACGCCGCGTTCCCGGACCCGCAATTCGTCATCTACTTGCAGCCGAAGAGCATCGTGGTGGTCAAGGAGCGTTTGCACGCCCTCGATCAGCAGGCCGGGTGGAAGGTCCTCGTCGAGCCGGATCGCGGTCCATTGCGTGTACCCGGCGACGGTCGTGACGTCCGGATGCGGTTCGAGGAGGGCGCGGACGATCGGCGGGGCGGGCACCTCACCAACGGGCTCGTCCGGCGGTGCGGCCGGGCCGCCGATTTCCGCGCTCGCCGCGGCCAGCGCTTCGAAACTGCGGCGGGCCAGCAGGTCGCGCGGCCGCAGGTCGAGACCGTGCGCACGCAGCCTGCTGCTGACGCTGATCGCGGTGATGCTGTCGCCGCCCAGCGCGAAGAAGTCGTCGTCGACGGCGACCTCTTCGACGCCGATCACCTCGGCGATGGTGGCGCACAGCAGCCGTTCGCGTTCGGTGGCCGCCGTCCGGCCCGCCGCCGCGCGCGGGGCGGGCAGCGCGGCCCGGTCGATCTTCCCGTTGGAGGTCAACGGAAGCGTGTCGAGCACGACCACCGCGGCTGGTACGAGATGCTCGGGCACCCGCCCGGCGAGCTCGGCGCGGACCTCGTCCGGGACGACCTGCCCGACCACGTACCCGACGAGCCTCGGCCCGCGCACGGCGGCCGCCGCCGCGCGCACTCCCGGTACGGCGACCAGCGCGGCCTCGACCTCACCCAGTTCGACGCGGTGACCGCGCACCTTCACCTGGCCGTCGCGGCGGCCCAGATACTCCAGTCCGCGACCGGGCACCCAGCGGACGAGGTCTCCGGTGCGGTACATCCGGTCACCGGACGCGCCGAACGGATCGGCGACGAACCGTTCGGCGGTCGCACCGGGGCGTCCGAGATAGCCACGCGCCAGATGCGGTCCGGCCAGGTACAGCTCACCCGGTGAGCCCGCGGGCGCGGGGCGCAGCGCGGCGTCGAGCACCCGCACCGCCGTGCCGGGTACCGCGGTCCCGATCGTCGGTTCCCCGGTGTCCAACCAGGATCCGGAACCGTCCACAGTGGCCTCGGTCGGGCCGTACATGTTGCGGGCGCGGACACCCGACTCCACAACCTTGCGCCACAGCGCGGGCGGAGTCGCCTCGCCACCGAGGACGAGGAGCGCGGGCGGGTGCGGGCCGTCGAGCAGCCCGGCGTCGACGAGCGGTGCGGCCATCGACGGCGTGGTGTCGACGACGTCGATCCGGTCGCGGGCGAACGCGGCCAGCAGTTCGTCGGCGTCACGGGCGACGTCGGTGCCGTAGACGTGGAGTTCGTGCCCGAACAGGAGCCACATCAACTGGTCGAGCGCGGAATCGAAGGCGAACGAGTAGGTGTGCGCGACCCGGAGCCGCCTGCCCGCGGCGCGTTCGGTCTCGGCGACCGTGGTCGCGCGGTGGTGACGCAGCAACGTCGCCAGTCCACCGACCCGGCCGAGGACGCCCTTGGGACGCCCGGTCGAGCCGGAGGTGAAGATGACGTACGCGAGATGTTCCGGATGGCGCTCCAGCGAGAGCGACGACAAGTCCACTGTGGACAGATCGGTTTCATCCAGCAGCAAATGCGGCCCGGGCACGATTTCCGCGTCAAGCGCCACCGTGAGCACTGCACCGGCTTCGGCGGCGAGCTCCCGCAGCCGCTCGACGGGGTGGGCGAGATCCAGCGGCAGGAACGCGGCCCCCGCGTCGAGCACCGCCAGCAGGGCGACGACGAGGTCCGCGGACCGCGGCAGGGCCAGCGCGACGACGTCATCGGGCCCGACACCGCGGGAGCGCAGCGCCCGGGCGAGCAGATGTACGCGCGTGACGAGTTCGCCTGCGGTCAGCCGTTCGTCGCCGAAGACCAGAGCGGTCTGTTCAGGATCGAGCCGGTCCAGAAGTTCAGGTACGCCAAGCAGTTCGCCGTCCGGCGCGGGTGTCGTCCACGCCTCCAGCAACGCGTCCCGCTCTCCCGGCGGAACGAGGTCGGCGCCACCGACGGCCGGGCCGTCCGGTTCGGTCAGCGCGGTGATCAGGCAGCGCAGCGCGGTCAGTTTGGCGTCGACGGCGGCCTGGTCGTGGGTCCGCGCGTCGACCTCGAAGCCGAGCAGCAACCCGCCGTCCGAGGTCGGGAGAACCGACAGGCCCATGTCCTCCGGCGGTCCACCGGCGACGTTGCGCATGGTGCCGTGAGAGCCGGCGAAGTCGAGCTTCAGGTCGAACGCCTTGAGGTTGATGCCGCGGCCGTGCAGCAGCGCGCCGGCACCGGGCAGCTCCTGCGGCAGGTCCTCGCCGCGATACCGCTGGTGCGTACGCATCTCCTTCAGCGCGCCCGCGACCCGCGCGGTCAGCTCGGCCGCCGAATCCTCCGGGAGCACCGTGACCCGCAGCGGCAGCACGTTGACCGCCATCGCCGGGGTCCGCAGCGCTGCGCCTTCACGGCACATCAACGGCATCGCGAACACGACGTCGGTCCAGCCGAGCACACGGTGCAGGAAGGCCGCGTAGCAGGCGATCAGCGCGTCGCCCCAGGTCGTCCCGGCGCGTTTGCCCAGCTCTCGCAACCGGGCCAGGTCGGAAGCGGGCAAGACCGAGCGGGCGGTCACCGTGCTTTCGGGAGGCCCCGACGCGGCACTGCCGTCATCGAGGTCCGGCAAGGGCGTGAACCGCGAGCGCCAGTACTCCCGGTCCTGCTGGAACCGTTCGCTCTCGCGATAAGAGCGGTCGGCCTCGACGAGATCGGCGAACGGCGCGAACGTCGAGGGCGGCACGTCCTTGCCCAGGACCGAAGCGGTGTAGCGAGCGGCCGTCCGGCGCGCGAGCATCGCCGCGGTGTAGCCGTCGAACACGAGATGGTGCCCGAGCTGGGTGAACCACACGTGCGACTCGGAAAGCCGCAGCACGAGATGGGCGAACAACGGCCGGTCCACCATGTCGCGGCACGCCTCGGCGACCCGGCGGCGTTCGGCCTCGACCCGTGCGTGCGCCGCGGCCACCGGATCGGCCTCACCGCGCAGATCCACCACCTCGGGCAACGGCACCGCGTCGTCCGACACCACCTGACGTGGCCCGTCCGCCGTCTCGAAGACCCGCAGCCGCAGACTGTCGGCCTCCTCGGCGGTCGCACGGATCGCCTCGCTCAGCGCGTCGACGTCGACCGGCCGGTCACCGACGATCTCGATCACGTCGCCGACGACGTAGTACGGCGAGTCGGGCTCCAGCCGCTGCGCGGTCCAGATGCCCAGCTGGGCTCCGGTGAGGTTCAGCATGAGGGCACCACCATCGGGGTTCCGGTCACCGGGTCGGGCACGACGACACTGGGGAGATCGAAGACCTCCTTCATCAGCTCGGCGTCGACGATGTCGGCGGGCGCGCCTTCCGCGACGATCCGGCCGTCCCGCAACGCGACGAGGTGATCGGCGTACCGGCAGGCCTGGTTGATGTCGTGCAGGACGGCGATCACCGTGCGGCCCTCATCGCGCAGCCGGGCCAGCAACCCCAGCAACTGGTACTGGTGCGCGATGTCGAGGAACGAGGTCGGTTCGTCGAGCAGCAGGTACGGCGTCTTCTGCGCCAGCACCAGCGCCACCCACACGCGTTGACGCTGTCCGCCCGAGAGTTCCTGCACCGGCCGGTCGGCAAGCCCCGCCACCCCGGCCGCGGTCATCGCGTCGAGCACCGCGCGTTCGTCCTCTTCGGACCACGACGCGAACAGCGACTGATGCGGGAACCGGCCGCGCGCGACCAGCTGCCGGACGCGGACGTCCTCCGGCGCCACCGGATCCTGCGGCAGGAAACCGAGTTCCCGCGCCAATCCCTTGCCGTGGAACGAACCGACGTCCTTGCCGTCGAGCAGGACCTCGCCTTCGGCCGGCCGCAGCAGCCGGACGAACGCGCGCAGCAGCGTCGACTTGCCGCACGCGTTCGGTCCGACGACGGCGGTGAACGCCCGGTCGGGCACGTCGAGGGTGAGCCGGGTCGACACCACCCGGTCGCCATAGCGGAGGGTCAGGTCCCGAGCGGTCAAGCGGGCACTCATGTGCGCCGCACCTCCTTGGTGAGCAGCCAGATCAGGTAGCCGCCGCCGATCACGGTGCTGACCACACCGACCGGCAGCGCTTCCGGCGCGAGCAGCATTTGGGCGGCGAGGTCGGCGCTGGTCAGCAGCACGGCACCGGTGAGGGCGGCGGGCAGCAGGGAAATACCGGGCGTGCGGGCCAGCCGCCGCCCGATCTGCGGGGCGGCCAGCGCGATGAACGCGATCGGCCCGGCGACAGCGGTGACCGTGGCCGTGCAGCCGACCCCGAGCAGCACCAGTACCAGCCGCAACCGGTCCCAGCGGACGCCGGTGGTGACCGCCAGCGCGCCGCCGAGCGCGGCCTGGTGCAGCGCCGGTGCCCGGGTGAACAGCACGGCGAACAGCACCGCGAGCACCGCGAACGGGATCGCGACGTCGTCCCAGCCGACCCCGTTGAGGGAACCGGCGTTCCAGCCGACGGCCGCGACCGCGATCTCGAGTTCCGCGCGCAGCACGATCCACGAGTTCAACGCGGTCAGCATCGCGTTGATCGCGATCCCGATGACGATCAGGCGTAGCCCGGACAGCCCGCCGCCGAGCGACAACGCGTAAACGATCGCCGCCGTGAGCACGCCGCCGACCACCGAACCGACGGTCAGCTGCGTCGACGTCCCCGAAAGCACGGTGATCGCGAACAGCGCTCCGGTGTACGCGCCGGCGTCGAGGCCGATCACGTCCGGGCTGCCGAGCGGGTTGCGGGTGATGTTCTGGAAGATCGCGCCCGCCAGCCCGAGCGCGGCGCCGAACACCAGCCCCGCCAGCACCCGTGGCAGACGCCATTCCCGGATGACCACCCCAGGACCACCACCGGAACCGGTGAGCGCGGCGAACACGCGGGCGGGACTCGCCCACGCGGCGCCGTAACAGAGGCCGAGCAGCGTCAGCCCGGCGATGACCACGATCATCGCCACGAAGAACCAGAGGGTGCGGCGTTCCAGCCGGGCGGAGAACCGCCCGCGCCGCAGGACGAGTGTGCTCACAGCGGCGCCGCCCCGTATTTGCGGACGGCCCAGATCAGCACCGGGCCGCCGAGGAACGCGGTCACGATCGCGACCGGGACTTCACCGGTCGGCAGCAGGACCCGGGAGCCGACGTCCGCCGCCAGCATCAGGACCGGGCCGAGCAGCGCGGCGAACGCGATCAGCCACGGGATCGACGCACCGGCCACCCGCCGGGCCAGATGCGGCACGATCAGCCCGACGAACAGGATCGGCCCGGCCAGCGCGGTGGCCGCGCCCGCCATCAGCGTGATCAGCAGCAGGGTGACCGTCCGGACGCGGGCGACGTTCGCGCCGAGGGTGTGCGCGACCGTCTCCCCGAGCGCGATCGCGTTCAGCTGACGGCTCACCGCGAACGCGCCAAGCAGGGACAGGCCGATGATGATCAGCGGGACCGTCGTCGGCGCCTGTTCCCGGCCCGCCAGCGAACCCACCGACCAGAACCGGTAGACGTCGAAGGTGTCCGGGAACAGCAGCCGCAGGCCGAGGGTGAGTCCCAGCAGCACGGCGCTCAGCGCGGTCCCGGCGAGCACCAGCCGCAGCGGCGACTTGCTGCCGACCGCGTACACCAGCGCCGAAGCGCCGAGCGCGCCCAGCACCGCCAGGCCCAGCTCGGCGGGCGCCGACGCGGCGAGGCCGAACGACGAACCCACCGCGATGGCGAACCCGGCCCCGGCGGTCACGCCGAGCACACCGGGTTCGGCCAAGGCGTTGCGCGACAAGGCCTGCACGAGCACGCCGCCGACGGCGAGAGCCGCGCCGACGCCGACAGCGAGCACTGCCCTCGGCATCCGGATGTCCAGGACGATCGCCCGGTCACTCGGGTTCCCGTCGCCGAGCAGGGCGCGCACGACCTCGCCGGGGGCGATGGCGTGCGCGCCGATGCCGACGCTCAGCACGGCGACCACGACGAGCCCGAGCAGTGCGGCGCCGAGCAGCGCGGACCGCCCGGTGGTGGTCACTGCTTGAGCAGCGGCGCGAACGCCTGGTCGACGGCGTCCAAAGTGGACGTGGCGGCGCGGTAGGTGGCGGCCTCGGTGTAGCGGAACGGGTAGACCTTGCCCGCCTTCACCGCGGGGAGTTCCTTCCACAGCGGCGAGTCCAGGACGTATTTGACCGGCGCAGGCACGGCACCGTCCGGGCCGACCGAGTAGCTGATCGCGTCGGCCTCGGCGAACGCCGTCGGCAGCTCTTCGATCGACGGGTACTCGCTGACGTCCTTGGAGCCACCGCCCTTGACCTTGACCTCGCCGTAGTAGGTGGCGCCGATGTCCTGTGCGGCGTTGGTGCCCCACGAACCGTTGAACTCGCGCTGGAAGTTGCCCTTGGCGACCTCGCCGTACGCGCCGACGTGGCCCAGCTTCAGCTGCGGCAGCACGGCCTTGTACTTCTCGGCCAGTCCCTTGGCCTTGGTCTCGTACGCGGTCTTGACGGCGTCGAACCCGGCGGCCGCACCGGCGGCGTCGGCCTGCTTGCGGGACAGCTCACGCCACATCGACGGCACCGACGGGCCGATCGCCACGACCGGCGCGATCGCTTCGAGCCGCTTGATGTCGATGTCGGCGAGCACGGGCTTCGGCACCCCGATGACGATGAGGTCCGGATCGGCCTGCGCGATCGCCTCGTAGTTCGTCTCCGCCGCCGTCTCGCCGGCGATCTTCGCCAGTTCGTCGTACTTCTTGCGCTCCTGCTCGTTGAACAGCGGGACACCGCGCTTCCAGCTGGACACACCGACCAGCGGCGCACCCGCTTCGAGCAGGGCGGGCACGGCGTAACCGGTGGCGATGACCCGCTTCGGCGTGACCGGGATGGTGATCTGGCCGTTGTCGGCGGCGAACACCCGGGTCGGACCGCCGTCCGCCGCCTGCCCGGCGTCGCCGGAACCACAGGCGGTGGCCGCGGTCACAACCGTCAAAGCGAGCGCGAGCGCTCCGGCGAGGCGGCGGGTTCTTGTGGTGCGCATGGGTTTCCTCGTTATTTCAGTGGGGTGGGGATCAGTGATCGTGGTCGTCGTCGAAGTTGGCGACGCCGAGTTTCCAATAGCCGGTGACGTCGTAGTCGGCCTTGTCGAGCCCGAGGTCGTTCTTCAGCCAGCGACGCAGCGGTTTGATCTGCCCGGCTTCACCGGCGACCCAGGCGTAGATCCGCTCGCCTGCCGGAACCTCGATCGTCTGTACCGCGCGGGCGAGCATGTCGGTGGTGCCCGGCGCGGCGGCACCACGGTGCAGCCAGTGCACTTCGACGTCCTCGGGCGCGGACAGCTCGATCTCCTCGGCCGCGCCCGCGACCTCGATGAACGCCCAGCCCGCGGCGGTGCGCGGCAGTTCCTCCAGCCAGCGCGCGATCGCGGGCAGGGCGGTGAGGTCGCCGGCGAGCAGGTACCGGTCGTAGGTGTGCGGCACGATCAGCCCGCCGGGCGGACCCGCGACGTGCACCGGCGTACCCGGCGTGACGGCCTTGGCCCACTCGGCGCCGAGCCCACCGTCGTGCAGCGCGACGTCGAGGTCGAGTTCCCCGGAGGCCGGGTCGTAGCGGCGGACCGTGTACTCACGCGTCGTCGGGAACGGCTTCGGCCAGCGCAGCATGTCGCCGTTCGGCTCCGGCAGCCTCGGCTCCGGGTCGAACTCCGGGAAGATCAGCTTCACGTGCTCGTCGGGCGAATGCGCCTCGAACCCGGCCGTGCCAGGTCCGCCCAGGGTCACGCGAACCAGTCCGGAGCCGATCATCGCGGTGCGGACGACTTCGGCCGTTCGCACGCGGATCGGGTAGCCCACCTTCTCCGCGTGCTCGCCCACGCGGACTTCGGCGATGCGTTCGAGGTGCCGGTGGCGGTGGTCGGCGCGGCTCACGCGGGACTCCCGGTGAGAACCCGCGTCCAGTGACCGAGGGTCGGCTGTTCGGCGAGGTCGGCGAACTCCAGGGTGTCGGCTCCCTCGGTCCGCCACTGCTCGACCAGACCCATGATCCGCATCGAGTCGAGACCGAGGTCGGTGAGATCGGTGTCCGGCGTGAGCTCCGCCGGGTCGCAGCCGAGCAGTTCGGCGACGTCGGCGTGGATCTTCGCTGTGGTGAGGCTCATTACCGTGCTCCGGCGTGGATCGGGGCCAGCGCGCCGAGCGCGGCGGCCGTGGTGGTCAGTGCGCCGCAGCGCTGGGCGACGTACTCGCAGGCCTGGTCGTGGCGTTCGCGGGAGAAGTCCGCGACCGCGTCACCGACGAGGAACGGCTGGATGTCGCGCATGAACGCCTCGACCGCGGTGGCCTGGCAGCCGATATGCGCGTAGACGCCGGTGATCAGCAGCTGATCGCGACCCGCTTCGGCGAGCTGTTCGGTGAACGTGCTGCGCTGGAACGCGCTGTAGCGCCACTTCGTCAGGACGGTGTCACCCGGTTTCGGGGCGAGTTCGGGCACCACGTCCGCGGCCGCGGGGTCGTCCTCGATGACCGCGCCGATGCCGTCGCCCCAGAACTCGGTGAGCAGACCGCGGTCCTCGGCGGCCTGGTGACCGGGCTGCGCGGTGTAGAACACCGGAACGCCAGCGGCACGGGCGGCGTCGGCCAGTGCGGCGATGTTCGCGACCATCTCCGGGACCGGGGATCCCTCGTACGGCGCGAGGAAGTACCGCTGCGCGTCGTGCACCAGCAGCGCGGCGCGGGCGGGGTCGGGTTTCCAGCCGACCCGTCCGGCGGGCAGCTCGGCTTCCGTCGGCAGGGCGTACGGCTGGATCTTGGGCAGCGACACTCTCACATCTCCTTCGCCAGGGCGGCCAGCGCCGCCCGCAGCTCGCGTTTGCTGGTCTTGCCGACCCCGGTCACCGGGAACTCCGGCACCACCTGGACCAGATCGGGCACCTTGAACGCCGCCACTCCGCGTTCGCGCACGAACCGGCGCAGTTCCGCGGCGCCGGGTTCGGCACCGGCAGCGGGGACGACGTAGGCGCAGGTGCGCTCGCCCAGGTACGGATCCGGCACCGCGACGACGGCGGCGTCGAGCACGCCGGGATGGGCCATCAGGTGGTTCTCGACCTCTTCCGCGGCCACCTTCTCGCCGCCGCGGTTGATCTGTTCCTTGGCCCTGCCGACGACTTCGAGGTGTCCCGACGGGTGCTGCCGCACGAGATCGCCGGTGCGGTAGAAGCCGTCCTCGGTGAACGCGGTCTTGTTGTGCTCGGCGGCGCGGTAGTAACCACGGATCGTGTACGGGCCGCGGGTCAGCAACGCGCCGATCTCGCCCGGCGCGACGACGTCGTCCGAAGTGGACAGTGGGTCGTCCGGGTTCACGACGCGGATCTCGTCGTCCGGCGAGATAGGCCGTCCCTGCGTGGCGAGGACGTACTCGTCCGGGTCGTCGAGCCGGGTGTAGCAGACCAACCCTTCGGCCATGCCGAACACCTGTTGCAGACGACAACCCAGCGCGGGCCCGATCTTCTCGGCCAGTTCACGAGCGCATTTGGCGCCGCCGACCAGCAGAACGTCCAATGAGGACAGATCGCGAGTGGTCCTCGCGGCCGCCTGCGCCCACGCGGCGGCCAGCGGCGGCACGAGGCCGGTGATCGTCACGCCCTCGGCCTCGATCAGCCGGAACGCGGTGTCGGCGTCGGGACGCCGCGCGAACACCGTGGCCGCGCCCGCGTGCAGGGCGCCGAGCAGACCGGGCGAGCTGAGCGGGAAGTTGTGGGCCACCGGCAACGCGGCCAGGTACACGCTTTCCGGGCGCAGACCGCAGATCCGGGCGCTTTCGCGCACGCTGTAGAGGTAGTCGTCGTGCGTGCGCGGGATCAGCTTGGGCAGGCCGGTGCTACCACCGGACAACTGAAGGAACGCGACCCCGGCGGGATCCGGATCCGGCAGAGCGCGCGGAGTCGCCGCTTCGAGCACGGCGAATTCCTCCGTGCCGACAACGAAGACGTTGCGCACCGAAGGGATCTCGGCCGCGACCGCGCGCGCCATGGCCGCGTGGTCGAACCGTTCGTGCTCGCCGACGGTCAGGATCGCCGCGGCCTCGCTCTGTTCGGCGAAATGCCGCAGTTCGCTCGCCCGGTGCGCGGGGAGCGCGAACACCGGCAGCGCGCCCGCCCGCCACAGTCCGAAGACGACGGACGCGAACTCCGGCACGTTCGGCAGTTGCACGACGACCCGGTCACCCGCCTGGATCCCGGCCCCGGCGAACCCTGCGGCGAGCCGGTGCGCCCGCTCGTCGAGTTCGGCGAACGTCCAGCGGGCGGTCTCGCCGATCACGGCCGGACGTTCGGCGTACGCCTCGGCCAGGCTCGTCAGCAGCTTGCCGAAGGTCTGTCCGCGCCAATATCCCGAAGCCCGGTACCGCGCGGCGGTTTCGGGCGGCCAGGGCACGTGTTCCGGGTTCATGCCACTCCCTCCAGGCCCAGCGCGCGCAGCATGGTGCCGAACTTCGCGCCGGTCTCGGCGAGTTCGGCCTCCGGATCGGAACCCGCCACCACACCCGCGCCGGCGAACAGCCGCACCGTCCGGTCACGGACCTCGGCGCAGCGGATGGTGACGACCCATTCGCCGTCACCGTCCTGGTCGGTCCAGCCGACGAGACCCGCGTAATAGCCCCGATCCTCGGGTTCGAGCGCGGCGATGGTGTCGCGGGCGAGCGCTGTCGGCACACCGCAGACGGCGGGGGTCGGATGCAGTGCTTCCGCCAGGCCGAGCGCGGACGAACCGGCGTCGCCCGGGTCGGCGAGCCGTCCACTGATCCTGGTGGAGAGATGCCACATCGTGGGCGTGCCGATCACCTCGGGTTCGGCGGGGACGTCGAGGTCGACGCAGAACCGGCCCAGCACTTCGGCCACCTGGGCGGCGACGTGGGCGTGTTCGGCACGGTCCTTTTCGGACGCCAGCAGATCGCTGATCCGGCGGGCGTTTTCGGCGTCGTCGGCCACTCGCGGCCGCGATCCGGCCAGCGGGTTGGCCGTCACGATCCGGCCGCGGCGGGAGACCAGCAGTTCCGGGCTCGCGCCGATCAGGGTGCGCGGCGCGGGATCACCCGGCGCGCTGACGTCGACGGCGAAGGCATGGGCGGCCGGGTCCGCGTGGACGAGGCGGGCCAGCAGCCGCGGCACGGCGACGGGGTCTCCGCCGGTGACGTCGAGGCAGCGGGCCAGCACGATCTTGCGCAGGTCACCGTCGCGGATCTCGTCCAGCGCCCTGGCGACGGCAGTGGTGTAGACCTCCGGCGCCGGCCGCGGTGTGACCGACCAGTTCCCGCCGAGCGGTGCCACCGGACCACTGTTCTTCGGTGGTCCGGCCCGGCGGACCACCGCGGGCACCACCAGACTGCTCGGCGCGTCGGGCCGGAACCCGATCGCCCCGGCCACCACCGGTTCGTCCACTCCCGCCACCAAAGCGGCGTCGAGGATCTCGGCGGCGGCACGGGCACGTTTGCCCGGCGCGGCGTGGACCGGCGAGTACACCCCGTCGGCGAGAAGCGCTCCTCGAGCGGACGAGTAGTAGAACGATCCGGGCAGGTACGCCGCCAGCAGATCGGCCGCCTGGTGGACCGGCCTTGGTCGGGCCGGTGCAGGTGAGGACACGACTGGATTCCCTTTCGCGAATACTACTGACCAGGGTCGGCACCCCCGTGGAGCCGCGGTGCCATATGCCGGCGCGGAACGCAAACCCCCGGACGCGCCTTTTCGGTTAGCCTAACCTAATCGTACGGACCCGAAAAGTCTT
The DNA here is from genome assembly GCF_046549005.1 of Amycolatopsis sp. lyj-108. NCBI lineage: Bacteria > Bacillati > Actinomycetota > Actinomycetes > Pseudonocardiales > Pseudonocardiaceae > Amycolatopsis > Amycolatopsis sp. lyj-108. Next base: position 655,620 of record NZ_JAJPWQ010000004.1, read on the forward strand.
CGTTGCGTCATCGAGATCACCCGCGGAGCGTGGCGCCGCCGTCGACGTAGAGATTCTGCATCGTGATGTGCCGCGCTCGATCGGAGGCCAAAAACAGGACGGCGTCGGCGATATCGGCGGGTTCGGCTATCCGGCCCAGTGGTATGCCGACGCGGTATTGCTCCGGATTTCCCGCGATGACACGGTCCGCGCCGTTCTCGTCCGTCCACAGTAGACGTTGCATCTCGGTGTCGGTCGAGCCGGGCGAGACGATGTTGCAGCGGATGCCGGAACCGGCCAGTTCGAGGCCGAGACAACGCGTCAGCATCGTCGCCGCTGCCTTCGAGGCGGCGTACGCGGCCATCCCGGCGCGCGGGACACCCGCCGCGTTCGACCCGACCGTCACGAGAACACCGCTCCGGCGAGGCAACATCCGCCGGGAGATCTCGCGAAGGACGGTGAAGACTCCGGTGGAGTTGACCGCGAACGTCGCCGCCCAGTCATCGTCGCTCGTCTCGCAGACCGACCCCGGCTTCAGCACGCCCGCGACGGACGCCCCGATCCCGATCGGCCCCAGTTCGCGTTCGACCTCGTCGACCACCCGCGCGACGGCCGCGGGGTCCCCGACGTCCGCGACGAACGAGGTCACCCCGTCCCGGGAAGGCCCTTCGATCAGATCCACCGCCGCCACGATCGCGCCCGCTCCGACGAGCCCGTCCACGACGGCCGCCCCGATCCCGCGCGCGCTTCCGGTGACGAGCGCGACCTTGCCCTCGATCCCTTCCACGCCACAACCCCCGTTTCCCTATGCTTAGCCTTGCCTAAGCTAGCGGGCGGATCCGGACAAAGCGAGGGACCGACACCGGTGATCCGTGACACTTCCGCCTGGCCGGGAGCCGGTAAAAATGCCGTGGCACGTGCCGCACATATCTGCATTCAGGTCGCTATCCGGGCAAGGGACAGGACAGTGGACCGCGCGTGGTTCCTTCGCCCCGCAAGGTGATCTGCGCGCTTCCGCCGAGTGCGTCCCTGGCGGTGCACACGATCTGGTCGACGGCCATCGCCGACAGCCCGGCGACGCTGATCGAGAGGGTCACCGTGACCCCGTTGGGTCCGGCGCTCTGGTCGAGAACCGCGGTGCCGGGCGGGACTTCGGTGGTGTAGTCCCGTTCCCGCTCGCTCTCGTCCGGTCCGGCGGCGAGCAGATCGATGGGGCTCGCCGGCGGCAGTTCCTCGGCGAGCGGGCGCAGCACTCTCACCGGCTGCCCGCCGGACAGGAAGTAGAGCACCGCGCCGTTGGCGGGCCCCGTCGGCGCGGGCGCTCCGGCGATCACGGCGCTGGGCCGGACACCACAGCCCCCGACGACCGACGCGATCAGCAGCAGCGCGAACGCGATCCGCTTCATTCCGTCACCACCCGGCGAGGCAGGCGCAGGGTGAAAACGGCGCCGCCGTCGATGCCGTTGGCCGCGCTCAGGGTGCCGCCGTGCAGACGGGCGTTCTCCCAGGCGATCGCGAGACCGAGTCCGCTGCCGCCGGAACGCGCCCTGGCCGAATCGGCCTTGTAGAACCGGTCGAACACGTGTGGCAGCACCTCGGGCGCCAGCCCCGGCCCACGATCCGCGACCTCCAGCGTGATCCACTCCCCCGCTTCGGAAAGTCTCAGTGAGACCGGCTTTTCCCCGTGCCGCAACGCGTTGCCGACCAGGTTCGCCACGATGACGTCCATCCGCCGCGGATCCAGCCCAGCGAAGATCCCGGCGGGCAGGTCTCCCCCCGCCTCGCCTGCCCAGCCGCGGATACGCAGGCTCGCCGTGACCACCTCGGCGACGTCGACCTCCTCAGGTGCGAGGGCCGCGGCCCCGGCGTCGAACCGGGACACCTCGATGAGGTCGTTCACCAGCCGGGTCAGGTTGTGCGTCTCGTCGATGCTCATCCGCGCCGCGCGTCCGGCGTCCCCCGGCAGCCGCGACGCCTCCTGTTCCAGCACGTCCGCGACCGCGGTCATCGCGGCCAGCGGGGTGCGCAGTTCGTGCGAGACGTCCGCGACGAACCGCCGCGCGTCGGCTTCCATCCGCCGCAGCTCACCGACATGCCGTTCCAGCGATTCGGCCGTCTCGTTGAAAGTCCGCGCCACGCCTGCCAGTTCGTCCGAACCGCGGACACTGATGCGGGCCCGCAGATCGCCCGCGCCCAGCCGTTGCGCCGCGTCGCCCAGTTCCCGCACCGGCCGCAGGACGCCACGCGCGGCCAGCAGTGCCAGTCCGATGGCGAAAACGAGCGCCACCCCGCCGATCAGCCAGGCACGGGTGGCGAGTTCGTCGATGCTCTGTTCCTCGGGAACCATGCTGCGGGCGATGTAGGCCTCGATCCCCGAGGCCCGCTCCTGTCCCCCGGGCAGCAGCACGGTGAACCTGGTGCCTACCACCAGCATTGGCTTGCCCGCGGCGTCGACCCGTTGCCAGGCCACGTTTCCCCCCTGGACCCTGGCACGAAGTTCGGGCGAGATCAGCGCCCGCATCTGCTCGTTCCCGCTCGACTTGTCCGCGTACAGCACCAAGGAACTCAAGTCACGGGCGGTCAGCTCGCCGCTGATCCGGCTCAGCGTCCCGTCACCCGGCGGCAGTGGGCCGAGCGGGTACAGCGCGGTGGCCTTGTCGACCAGGACACGGGCGGTGGCGTCCTGTGCCTGCTGGAGGATCACGGTGCGGGACTGGACGTAGCCGAAGCCGGCGACCGTCGCCGCCGTGATCACGACCAGCAGGCTGAACGCCATCAGCAGCCGTGTCCGCAGACCCCACAGCTTCACAGTGGCCCGAAGCGGTAGCCGAACCCGCGGACCGTCTGCACGTACACCGGCGCGGACGAGTCGTCCTCGATCTTCGCGCGCAGCCGCTGCACACAGGCGTCGACGACCCGCGAGTCGCCGAAGTAGCCGTGCTCCCACACACTTTCCAGCAGGTACTGGCGGCTGAGCACCCGGCCAGGTACCTGGGTCAGTTCCAGCAGCAGCCGCAGTTCGGTCGGAGCGAGGGCGACGGGCTCGCCGCCTTTGGTCACCGTGAGCGCGGCACGGTCGATGCCGAGGTCGCCGTGGCGCTCGGTCCCGGACGGCGCGGGCGCCGTGTGCGACGGCTGCCCGCTGCGGCGCAGCACCGCGCGGATCCGTGCCTCCAGCACCTGTGCCCTGGCGGGTTTGACCACGTAGTCATCCGCGCCGGCGGCGAGCCCGGCCACCACGTCGATGTCCTCGTTGCGCGCGGTGAGCATGATGATCGGCAGGTCGCCCGCGGCCCGGATCCGGCGGCAGACCTCGAATCCGTCCAGTCCGGGCAGCATCAGGTCCAGTACGACGATGTCCGGCGGCCGCGACGCGAGCCGCGCGAGACCCTCCTCGCCGGTGGCCACCGCGTCGACCGCGTGACCGCGGCCGCCCAGCGCCATGCACAGCCCGTCACGCACGGCTTGGTCGTCCTCGATGAGCAGCACCCTGGGCATGCCGACGACTATCGCAGCGCCGGACGTGATCCGCTCGTCCATGACACGCCATGGTGCCCATCCTGTTTCCACGCAGCGTCCGCGGAATGTCTTCGTTCTGTCACGACCTGCTCCGTGCGGAACGGTGACATTTTCGTCGGCGTCCGCGCACTTCACCGCGATCGGCCTCGGACAAGCGACGTCGACTGTGAACGGCATGAAAGAACTCGTGCTCGCGGCCATCACCCGCGTCCTCGCGGTGCTGCTGCTGATCCCGGCGTGGCTGCGGTCCCCCGGCCACGCCCGGCGGCTCGCCTGCGGCTGGGCGCTGTCGCTGCGGTTCCCCGCCGAGAACCTCGCCGGGCTCACCGGCGGCACCCTCGACGCGTTCACCGCCGCCAGGACCGAGGCGTTCTGGCGGCACGGCACGCTGCTCGGCGTCACCTCGGGACATCGTGACGCCGCCGAGCAGCATCGGCTGTTCCTCGCCGAGGCCGGGCGCAAGCGGGTCCTGCCGCCGAAGGATTCCGCGCACGTCCGAGGTACCGCGCTGGACGTCCGGCCGCGCGAAGGCGCGCAATGGCTGGAGGACCACGGTGCCCGCTTCGCGCTCTACCGGATCTACGACAACGAATGGTGGCATTTCGAGTACCGTCCCGGCGAAGCCCCGCCCGTACGGCTGCCGCATCCGGGCTGGCGGGCGGGTGTCACCCGGTGACGGTGATCCGCGGGGCCAGCGCCGCCAGGAAGTCGGCCGCGTCGAAGACCTCCCCGGCCGAGACAACGCCGGTCGCTTTGGTCCGCCCGTCGAGCACCCGCTGGACCGCCTCCACCACCAGCGGTGCCGTGATCGCGTAGATGTCCTGGCCCCGCACGGCGATCCGCCGTTCCGCGGCACCGGAGCGCACGACGACGTCGACCAGGAACTCCTGCGAGGACGGGCCGTCCGATCCCAGCGTGGGTGTCTCGGGTGTCACCACCTCACGAGCCGCGTTCACGGTCATGTACGTGGTCACCTCCGGGATGGCGAGGTGGCTCGGGACGGTGACGACGTCGGCCATCGTGAACTCGCCGAGCACGGCGCGGGTCCCGAACGGCGCGGGGAAGTCCCAGTCCAGTTCCGGCAGCGCGTCGTCGCGATACTCGATCCGGCCACCGGAGAACCGGATCCGCTGACCGCCTCGCCGTTCCCGCGACACCTTGCCCGCCGCGCGGGTCCCCTCGGTCGGGTGCCAACTGCTCAGCGCGTAGGCGATATGCGCTTCGTCGGCGGACGTCCAGTCGCCCATCGCGGCGGTGACCATCAGGTCGCCGAGACCGCCGAAGAACGCCATCGCCGGGATCACCGTCGCTCCCTCGGCACGGTCGCCGAAATGCGCGAAGGTGTCCATGTTCGCTTCGAGTTCCGCCGCCACGTCCAGATACGGGACACCTGCCCGCAGCGCCGCTTCGATCACCGGAGCGGCGGTGTCGGCGAAGGGCCCGGCGGCGTTGATCACCGCATCGGCACCCTTGAACGCGCGATCGAGTGAAGCCGCGTCGTCGACCGACGCCTGCCGGATGTCGAGATCGGACCAGGGCAGACCGCGCAGTTTGGCCTCGTCACGTCCCACCGCCAGCACGCCGAAACCGCGCTCGCGCAACTCCTCCACCACGAAGCGTCCGGTGTGCCCGTAAGCCCCGAACACCGCGACGTCGTACGTACCCATGAGGGGTTCTCCTGTCCTCGACTGATCCACTGTGGACCATCCTGTCGGCGGACCCCGTCCGCCGACAGTGTCCGAAACGCCATCATGCGTACACTTTCGGACATGAGCACGGTCGCCCTCGCCGCCACTGACGGCATGCTGCAGTTCGAGCTGGCCATCGCCCACGAAGTCTTCGGCACGGGCCTGCCGGGATTCGCCGGCTCCTGGTACGAACTCAGCGTCTGCGGATCGAAGCCGGTGAAGGTCGGCCGCTTCCTCCTCGAACCGGACCACGGGCTCGGCCATCTCGCGCGCGCCGACACCGTCATCGTCCCCGGCTGGGCCGACATCGACGTCGATCCGCCCGCGGACCTCATCGACGCCGTGCGGGCCGCCCACGAGGCGGGCGCGCGGGTGGCGTCCCTCTGCACGGGAGCGTTCGTACTGGCGGCCGCGGGCCTACTCGACGGCCGCCGCGCCACGACACATTGGGCGCACACCGATGTCCTCGCCGCCCGCCATCCCTTGGTGGAGGTCGATCCGGACGTCCTCTACGTCGACAACGGCAGCGTGCTCACCTCGGCGGGCAAGGCCGCCGCGATGGACCTGTGCCTGCATCTGGTCCGCTCCGACCACGGCTCGGCGGTCGCGAACACCGTGGCCCGACGCCTGGTCGTCCCGCCGCACCGCGCGGGCGGGCAGGCCCAGTTCGTCACCGCCCCGGTGCCCGAACAGGACGACCATCCGCTCGGCGGCCTGCTCCCCTGGATCACCGAACGGCTGGACCGACCGCTGACCGTCGAGGACCTCGCCCGCCAGGCCAACATGAGTTCGCGCAACCTGGCCAGGCATTTCCGCTCGGCGACCGGGACGACCCCGTTGCGCTGGCTGCTGAACCAGCGCATCCGCCGCGCGCAGGAACTCCTGGAGCGGACCGACGACAGCGTCGATCTGATCGCGGAGGCCACCGGGATGGGCACCGCCGCGACACTCCGCCGGCATTTCAACCGGACCGTCGGCGTGCCGCCGGACAGCTACCGCCGCACCTTCCGCGCGGCTAACGCAGCCGCGCCGTGATCAGCTCCGCGACGGCCGCCATCCCGGCTTCGTTCGGGTGATAGGGAACGCGTCCCGGCGCCGCCGCGTACCGCTCCATCCACGGCACGGCGGCACAAGCGTCGTGGAACGCGCTGACGGCGGCCGCCGGGACCAAGGTGGCCCGCTCGGTGCGGGCAGCCTTCCGGGTCGCCGCCGCGAGCCGGTCCGCGACCTCGCGTTCGAAGGCCAGTTGCGCCGGGGTGAGCGGAACGCCGTCGCACGCGGGCGCGGTACGCGGCACGATCGTGAGGTAGTCGACGACCAGCACCCGGGCCCGCGGTGCGCGCCGATGGACCTCCGCGATGACGGCGCCGATCTTCTCGTGCACCGTCGTGAGCGCCGCTCGGACTGCGTTCTGGTCGACCTGGCCGCAGTTCGTGCCGCCGGAGTTCTGGCAGCCGTAGGTGAACAGACTGCCGACGTAGCCGACGTCGTTGCCGCCGATGGTGATGGTCACGAGCCGGGTGTCGCGGGTGACAGCCTCGATCTGCGGGGACTGCCCGGCCTGTCCGGTGGTGAGGAGGTTCGCGGTGGTCGCGCCGCTGCAGGTGGCGTCGGTGAGGGCGAGCCCGCGTTCGGCGGCCACGAGGCTCGCGTAGTTCTTCGTCGAACGTCCGCACGCGGCCGGTGTTCCGGGTTGTTGCGGCGGGATTCCCGGACCCGCCGCGAAGGAACTGCCCATGGCGACATAGCGGGACGGTGTAGTCGCTTGGGCCTGCGGAGCAGCCAGGAGGGTGAGCGTGACCGCGGCGATCGTCGCGGCGGATATCCGCTTGAACATGTCGAACCCCTTATCTCACGAAGGTGACCGGTTCCGATCCCGCGATGCCGTCGATGACACCGAGGGCGAGCAGATCTTCGGGGCGTGGCTTGAGTTCGCCGGCGAGGGCGGGGATCTCTTCAGGGTCCCGTTTGAGGATCCCGGCCGCCAGTTCCGGGGCGATCACGGTGAAGCAGGCGTCCGGGGTGAGCCAGATCCGGTCCGTCGAACAGAAGGCGAGCGCACCGCCCGAACCGCCCTCACCGATCACCAAGGTCGTGATCGGCACGTTCGCCGCCGCGATCATGCCGAACAGTTCGGCGATGGCGTTCCCGGCCCCGGCCGTCTCCGCGGCCGGATCGGCGGCCGCGCCCGGGGTGTCGACGAGCGTCAGCACCGGAAGCCCCAGCCGGTCGGCGAGCCGGATCAACCGCGTCGCGGTCCGGAAGCCGTCGGGCGTGGTCGCGGTCCCGGTCTGCGCCGCGAAGGCGATCGGCCGCCCGCCACGGCTCCCGATCCCGCAGAGGACGCCACCGTCGACGCCGCCCCGGAGGTGGACGCGGGTGTCGAAGTGGTCGTCGAGATAGGCGCCCGCGCGTGGCCGTTCCGCCGATCGCGCCCGCTGGACGGCGTGCCAGCCGTCCCGCGCGGGATCGAGCGTGCCGAGCGCGCGCGGCAGGTCCGCCGGGCGATCCCGGGAAGCACCGGTCAAGAGGCCGAGCCAGACCTCCAGCCGATCGGCGAACGCGTCTTCGGTCACCAGTTCGTCGACATACCCTGCCGTGTACTGGTTTTCCGCCGTATACGCGGGATCGTCGGCGTACCGCTCCGGCCGCACCCGGCGGCCGGCGAAACCCACCTGAGCGCCGGGAACGGCGAGCACGACATCGGCGTCGGCACCGAGGGACGCCCACACCCCACCGGTGGTGGGATGCCGCGCGACAGCGATGTGCGGCAGCCCTTCTTCGCGCAGCAGCGCCAGACCGCGCGCGATCCGTTGCAGCTGCCGCAGGGCGGGCACGCCTTCCTGCATCCGCGTCCCGCCCGTGGACAACAGCGAGACGACGGGCAGACGGTGCGAGCGGGCCTCGTCGAGCGCCCGCTCGATGAGCGCGCCGGTCCCGGTCCCGACCGAACCGCCGAGGAACCCGAACTCGAAGCGGATCTTCACGACCTCGTGGCCGCCGATCTTCGCGCGTTCGCAGACGACCGCTTCGTCCGTGCCCGTGCGTTCCCTCGCGCGTGCCAGGGAGGCTCCGTAACCGTCCCAGCCGAGTGGGTCAGCCATGGAGAGCCCGCTTGAGGACCTTGCCCATCTCGTTGCGGGGCAACGCTTCCAGGTAGTGCACGACGCGCGGCCGCTTGTGCGGTGACAGCAGTCCGGCGACGTGGTCGGCGAGTTCGCCCGCCGACGGCTTGACCTCGCCGGGGACGATCCAGGCCACGATGCGCTCGCCGAGGTCGTCGTCCGGCTCCCCGGTGACGGCCGCTTCGGCCACCCCGGGATGTTCCAGGAGCGCGTTCTCGATCTCGCCCGCGCCGATCTTGTAGCCGCCGCTCTTGATCAGGTCGGTGGCGCGGCGGCCCACGATCCGCACGTAACCGTCCGGATCGCGCATCGCCATGTCGCCGGTCTTGAACCAGCCGTCGTGCACCGCGGCTTCCGTGGCGTCCGGCCGGTTCAGGTAGCCGAGGAACAGGTTCGGGCCGCGGACCTCGATCTCGCCGACGGTCTCGCCGGTGAGCGGTTCGCCGGAGTCGTCGACGAGCCTGAGTTCGACGCCGGGCACCGGCGGGCCGACCGCACCGGGCCGCCGGTCCCCCGCGGCGCGGACACCGCAGTTCATCAGCGTCTCGGTCATTCCATAGCGTTCGACGACCCGCTGCCCGGTCGCGGCGGTGATGCGCTGGTGATCGGTCGCGGGCAACGCCGCGGAACCCGAGACGAGCAGCCGCGCCGCGCCCACTCCGGCGGCCAGCGCGGAATCGGCCTCGCAGTCGGCCGCGAGCCGGTGGTACATCGTCGGGACGCCGAAGAGCATCGTGCCCGCACCGGCGAGTTCCTCCGCCGCCGCTTCACTGGTGAACCGGCCGAGGTGGTGCAGCGAACCGCCCCGCCGCAACGGGCCGACCACCCCCAGGATCAGGCCGTGCACATGGAACAACGGAAGGGCGTGCACGAGGACGTCGGCGTCGGTCCAGTCCCAGATCTCCGCGAGCGCGTCGAGATTCGACGCCACCGCCCGGCGCGGGAGCAGGACACCCTTCGGCGGTCCGGTGGTCCCGGAGGTGTAGATGACGAACGCCGGGGCCTCCGGGTCCGGTTCGTCGCCCTGCCACGGCGTGCCCGAGAGGTCCAGCTCGATCGGAACCCGGTGCAGCGCCTCGAGTTCCGGCGGCAGCACGACGTCCGGCGCGGCCAGCACGAGATCCGGCGCGCTGTCGGCGACGATATGCGCCAGCTCGCGTGATCCCGCCTTCGGATTGACCGGCACCACCGGGACCCCGGCGGTCAGCGCGGCGACGATCGCGACGCAGGTCCGCAGCGTCGGTGTCGCCCACACCGCGACGCGCGTGCGACCGGCCAGCGCGGCGGCGATCGGGCCCGCGACGGACGCGAGTTCGCCGTAGGTCAGGGATTCGGCCCCGAACCGCAGGGCGACGCGGTCACTCTTTCCGGCGATCAGCATGGATCTCCTCCTCAGCCCCAGTTGGGCACGACGAACACGAGCCAGGCGATCAGCGGCACGACGGCCACCACGAGCGCCCCGTAGACCAGCAGTTGTTTGAAGAACTTGTCCCGGTCGACGTCCTTCGCGTTGGCGAGGACGAGCGCGCCGTTGGTGGAGAACGGACTGACGTCCACCATCGTCGCCGAGACCGCGAGGGCGGCGATCATGCCGACCGGCCCGATCGTGCCCTGCGCCAGGAACGGGACGGCGAGCGGGATCAGCGCGCCCATCAGCCCCACCGAAGACGCGAAGGCCGAGACGACGCCGCCGATGTAACACAGCAGAAGCGCCGCGAGCAGCGGGATCCCCACGGTGGTGACCGCGTTGCCGACGTAGTCGATGGTGCCGATCTCCTTCAGCACGGCCACATACGTCAGCACGCCACAGATCAGCAGCACGGTCGGCCAGGTGATCTCGGAGACCGCGGACCGGCTGGTCTTGGGCCACACGACACTCAGCAGGACGGCGACGGTGATGGCGGTCAGGCCCGGGTCGAGGTCGAACACCAGAGTGCCGGCCACGAGCGCGATCAGGCCGGTCAGCGTCATGATCTTGGGGCCGTCCAAGGGAATGCGCTGTTCGTGCGGCAGCGGTTCCTCGTCGGCCTCAGCACCGGTGGCGCCCGCCGTCACCAGCTGGCGGCGCCTCAGTTTGGTCCCGCCGAGGACGACGAACAGGACACCCGCGATGGCGAGGTTCATGCCGAGGCTCGCGAAGAACAGCACCACGGGGCTGCCCGCGATGTTGTTGCGCTCGACGATCCCGTTGACGATCGAACCGTAGACGCTGATCGGCGAGAACCCGCCGCCCTGCGCGCCGTGCACCACCATCGCGCCCATGAGCAGCGGGCTGATCTTGTACCGGGCGGCGAAACCGAGGGCGATCGGCGCGACGATCGCGCAGGCCGCCGGGCTCACCGCGCCGATCGCGGTCAGCGCGCCGGTGACCACGAACATCACCCACGGGATCAGCGCGATCCGGCCGCCGACCAGCCGGACGGCCGCCGCCACCAGCCAGTCGGTGGTGCCGTTGGCCCTGGCGATGGCGAACAGGTAGGTGACCCCCACCAGCACCACGAAGATGTCGCCGGGGAATCCGGCGAAGATGCCGTCGGTGTCCAGGCCACCGGCGAGGGTGCCGACGAGGAAGGCGCCGGCGAAGGCGAGCGCCCCCATGTTGATCGAACGGGTCGTGGCGAGGGCGAAGATCACCACGAGGACGAGAATCGAGATCAGCTGGGCGGACATGACCGTCCTCCTTGACGGCGGGAGCCCCTTGGCGAGTGGCCGAGTGGACTAGTGGCTGAGCCACTTTCCCTGTGACGGCGACCACCTGTCAACCCATGAATGGTAAATTGGCTCAGCCACTTGTCCAGTACGAGCGAGGGGGACCGAGTGCCGGAGGCGCTGAGCCGGTTGAACCGGGCGAAGCTCTACGAGCAGGTCATCGAGCGGATCAAGGCGCACGTCGAGGAGTCCGGCCTGCACGCGGGCGACAAGCTCCCCAGCGAACGCGACCTCGCCGAGCGGCTCGGGGTCAGCCGCGCGTCGATCAAGCAGGCGATCGTCGTCCTCGAAGTGCAGGGACTGCTCGAGTCCCGCCACGGCGGGGGCACCTACCTGCGCAACGATCACCTCGACGTCGAACCGGTCGACGAGCTCGTGGCGCGCCGCAGCCGGCTCCCGGAAGTACTCGAAGCCCGCGAGGCGATGGAGACCAAGCTCGCGGAACTCGCCGCCCTTCGGCGCTCCGACGCGGATCTCGCCGCCATCGACGCGGCGCTGGCGTACATGGCGACGGAGATCGGCGACGGCGGGCACGGCGAGGAAGGCGACCGCCGGTTCCACGAAGCGATCACCGCCGCCGCGAACAACAGCCTCCTCGCCGAGTTCATGCGTTCGATCGACGCGCAGATCGCGGAAAGCCGCAACGAGTCGCTACGGCAGCCCGGCAGGCCGTCCCGCTCGCTGAGCCAGCACCAGAAGATCGCCGACGCCATCCGGAACGGCGATCCGAAGGCGGCGGCGAACGCGATGCGACGGCATGTCCAGACTGTCAGCAAGGTCCGGCTGCTGACCTGGGATCCGCAGGCCGACTAGCGGCTAGGAAGGGCTTTGCGCAGCCGCCGCAGTCCTTCGGCGATCGTCTCCGGCGCGTGTGTGGCGAACGAGAGCCGCAACGCCGACCGGTCCGGCTCCCCCACCTGGAACGCCGAGCCGGGCACGAAAGCGACGTCGCTGTGCAACGCTTCGGGAAGCAGCGAATCCGTGTCCGCGCCGCCGGGAAGGGTGACCCAGACGAACATCCCGCCGTCCGGGTCGGTCCATGTCGTGCCGGGCGGCGTGATCGCGGGCAGTTCGGCCAGCATCGCGTCGCGGCGCACACGGTAGGTCGCGCACAGTTTCCGCACGTGGGCGTCGAGATCCGCGGCGGCCAGGTACTCGGCGGCCGCCGCCTGATCGACCGTCGAGGTGTGCAGATCGCTGGCCTGCTTGAGGATCGCGACGCGGCGCAGCAGTTCCCTCGGCGCCCGGAGCCAGCCCAGCCGCATCCCCGGGGCGATCACCTTCGAGAAACTTCCGAGGTAGATCGCGCGCTCGGCGAGTTCCGGACGGGCCGACATCGGTTCTTCGCGTTCGCCGCGATACCGCAGCTCGTGGTACGGATCGTCCTCGACGAGCCAGAACCCGTGGCGCGCGATGACTTCCGCGAGCGCGCGACGCCTGCCGGGACCGATCGTCCGGCCGGAGGGATTCGAGAACGTCGGGACCAGGTACAGCAGCGACGGCCGTTCCCTGGCCGCGATCTCGTCCAGCGCGGCCGGATCGATCCCCTCCGAGTCGCCGGGAACGGGCACGATCCGCGCCTCGGCGAGCTGGAAGCACTGCAACGCCGACAAGTACACCGGTTCTTCCACCAGCACGGTGGCTCCGGGATCGAGCAACGCGGTGCTCAGCAGCTGAAGGCCCTGCTGTGAACCCGTGGTGATCAGCAGATCGTCCACAGTGGTCGCGAGCCCGCGACCGGCCAGCCGCTGCGCGAGCAGCTCGCGCAGCCGCGGGTTCCCTTCGGTGGGCGAATACTGCAACGCGGACCTGTCGGCGAGTGCCCGCTCGAAGGCGGCGCGGAGGCCGTCCACATCGAACAGTTCCGGCGCGGGCATGCCGCCCGCGAAGGAGATCACGCCCGGACGGGCGGTGAGCGCGAGCAGATCGCGCACGGGAGAGCTGGTGACGCCGTCCATACGACGGGCGAGGGGAAGAGACATGAAGGCTCCTCGGGAGAAACGTGCGGCTCCGGTGCAGCAGCCGGGGATCTTCCCGCGCGAGCAAGCAACTGCCGCCAGGATATCAGCAGTCCGGCGGCCTGGTCGCAATCGGACTAGCGCTCCCCGAACACGTGCCGCCGGACGAACGGGCTGCGGAACTTCCCGTCCGGGTCCAGCTCGGTGGCCAGCGCCCGGAAATCGGCCAGCTTCGGGTAGTCCGCGGCGTGGTGGAACAGCTTCCCCCAGTGCGGCCGGACCCCGAAGGGCGCCAAACGTTCCTCCATGACGGGCAGCAGCGCGCGGACCGCGTCCTCGTCCGGCTGCCAGGTGAAGTGCAGTGCCAGCCTGTCACCGCCGTGGAACGGGCTGAGCCACAGGTCGTCACCCGCGACCGTGCGGATCTCCGAGGTGAGCAGGACGGGCGCCAGCCGGTCCCCGAGCCCGCGCATCGCCTCCATCGCCGCGACGGCGTGCCGGATCGGCACGAAGTACTCGGTCTGGAGTTCGTTCCCCACGCTGGGCGTGAAGTCGAGGCGGAAATGCGGGATCCGTTCGTGCCACGGCCCCGGGACCCCGAGCTGCCGTGTGCAGTTGTCCGCCGGGATACCCGCCGCGTGAGCGGGATGCCGCGGCCCGTCCGCCGCCTTCGCGCCGAAGAAGTCCGCGCCCGGCCGTCCCGGCCCCTTGACCCAGACCTGGTCGATCGTCTCGCGGGCCCAGTTCGTGAACAGGCTGACGCTGTAGCCCGCGTCCTGGATCTCTTCGAAGTGCTCGTACGCCGACTCCCAGGGCAAGCCGTCGAAGACGTCCTGGCGGAGGTCGAAGGACGGCACCAGGTCGAGGGTCAGCCGGGTGACCACGCCCAGCGCACCGAGGCCGACGACCACGCCGTCGTGCCGCGAGTACGTCTTCACCTCACCGTCCGCGGTGACCAGCTCCAAACCGGACACCGCCGACGCGAGACTCTGGTTGCGCCGCCCGGAACCGTGGGTCGCCGTCGCGACAGTGCCCGCCACCGTGCAATGGGGCAGTGAAGCGAGGTTGGCCAGCGCGAACCCGGCCGCGTGCGCCTGGATGGCGACGTCGCCGTACCGCGCCGCCGCCGGCACCGTGACCGTCGCCGCGTCACTGTCGAATTCAGCCACCGGGTCGAGCCCGGCGAGATCGATCTGGACACCGCCCGGGAAGTCCGCGATGTCGTTGAAGCAATGCCTGCTGCCCAGTGCCTTGACCGCCGTCGCCCCGGCGACGGCTTCCTGAACCTCTTCGACGGTCCGAGGGCGAAGAATGCGTTCTGCGGTGAAAGTCTGATTCCCCGCCCAGTTCGTCTCGCGCACCAAGCCCCTTTTCCTTACTGCGTCCGGACCCCGAGCCTACAGCGGCCGCTGCCCTGACTTCCGCTCAGTGAGAGAATGTCCGGATGGCCGGAAACCTGTCCACGCCGGGCGCCAGCGTCACGTCACGGGCGTTCGCGCTGCTCGGCGCGTTCGACGTCGACCATCGGGTGCTCTCGCTGACCGAACTCGCGGGCCGCGCCGGCCTGCCGCTGCCCACCGCGCACCGGATCGCCCGCGAACTCGTGGGCCTCGGCGCGCTGGAGCGGCGCGAGGATCGGTACGCCGTCGGCAGGCGGCTGTGGGACCTCGGCCTGCTCGCGCCCGTCCAGTTCGAACTGCGGCAGGTCGCCGCTCCCTTCCTCCAGGACCTCTACGGAGCGACCGGCGCCACCGTGCACCTCGGCGAGCGGGACGGCGTCCAGGTGCTCTACCTCGACCGGCTCTCCGGGAACGCGTCCGTGCCGGTGGTCAGCCGGATCGGCGGACGGCTGCCGCTGCACGCCACCGGCGTCGGGAAGGTGCTGCTGGCCTGGGCTCCGGAGGACGTCCAGCGGCAGGTACTCGCCTCCCTGACCCGCGTCACGCCGTACACCATCACCCAGCCCGGACGGCTCCGCGAGCAGTTGCGGCGCGTCCGCCGAGAGGGTTTCGCGCAAACCGTCGAGGAGATGAGCCGAGGCGCCTGCTCGGTGGCCGTCCCGATCCGGCCGTCCGGTGGCGAGGTCGTCGCGGCGCTCGGCCTGGTCGTCCCGGATCTGAGCCGCGGCCGGGCGAGGCTGGTCTCCGCGCTCCAGGTCGCGGCCGCCGGAATCGGGCGGAGCCTGCCGCTTTCACTGAGTGGAAGCGAACGCTAGGAGTTCGCCCATCCGGCGGCCAGACTCCGGTCATGCGAACCCCAGTCGCCATCGTCGGCGCCGGCCCGGCCGGACTGCTCCTGTCGCATCTTCTCGATCTGGCAGGGGTCGAATCGGTGATCGTCGAGACCCGCTCGCGCGAGTACGTCGAGGCGCGGATCCGGGCTGGCATTCTCGAACAGTCCACAGTGGACCTCCTTCGCGAGACAGGCCTGGCGGACCGGCTCGACCGCGAGGGCGACGAGCACCGCGGCATCTACCTGCAGTGGCCGCGGGAGCGACACCATCTCGACTTCGTGGACCTGGTCGGGCGAAGCGTCACCGTGTACGGCCAGACCGAGGTGACGAAGGACCTCGGCAAGGCACGAGCGGCAGCCGGGCAGCAGATCCACTACGAGGTGGCCGACACCGCCGTGCACGACATCGAGACCGACCGGCCCTACCTCACCTTCACCGACGCGGACGGCATACCGCAGAGGCTCGACGCCGACGTCATCGTCGGCTGCGACGGCTCCTTCGGCCCTTGCCGCACCGCGATTCCCGACGCCGCGAAGCAGACTTGGGAGCGCACCTACCCGTATTCGTGGCTCGGTGTCCTCGCCGACGTCGCCCCGTCAACCGACGAGCTCATCTACGCCTGGCATCCCGACGGTTTCGCGATGCACTCGATGCGTTCGGCCACCGTCAGCCGGCTGTACCTGCAAGTGCCCAACGGCACCGACATCGGCACCTGGTCCGACGACCGGATCTGGGAGGCGCTCGCGACCCGGCTCGGCCACGGCCAGGACGGCTGGACCCTCACGCCAGGGCCGATCACCGACAAGAGCGTGCTGCCCATGCGCAGTTTCGTGCAGCAGCCCATGCGGCACGGCCGCCTGTTCCTCGCCGGCGACGCCGCCCATATCGTGCCGCCCACCGGCGCCAAAGGCCTCAACCTCGCCGTCGCCGACGTCGCCCTCCTCGCCCCCGCCCTGGCGGCTTTGGTGCGGGACAAGGACTCCACGCTCGCCGACGCCTACTCCGACACCGCACTGCGCCGGGTCTGGCGATGCACGCATTTCTCGTGGTGGATGACGACGATGCTGCACCAGTCGGACGATCCTTTCGACCGGCAGCTGCAGCTTTCGCAATTGCAGTGGCTGGCGCGGAGCGAGGCGGGGCGGGCGGGACTGGCGGAGAACTACGCGGGACTGCCGATCGGTTTCTGATTCGGATGAGTGGGCGGGGGGGTCACGGCTTTCGCCGTTTGGCGGCAACGGCCGGACCTGGCCGAGCGGTGGCCGTCACTGACGGGGCAACTGCGACCGGGCGGTCGTTACCGCCGAGCGACAACGACCAAGACAAGCTGGGAATCTCTATCTGCAGGCGAACCTTGATCGGAAAGGGTCCACGACGTCGCCGTTTCACGGCAACACCGACCTCGCCGAGCGGCAACGACGACAAAGACCAACCGCAACCACGGCCTACCGGCACGACTTATCAGAGCCGGACACCAGACGTCGCCATTTGGCGGCAACGCCACACCGACAAACCCAACGCAGACACTCCCCCGATCGCCCGTTTCACGGCAACAACCGAACCCTCACCCCGCAACACGGCGCCGACTCAAGCAGGCATTACCACCCAACGACACCAACCAAAACAAGCCACAACCCACGGCCCACCGCCAAGCCCGGCTCACCCCAACCGTCGCCGTCCCGCGGTAACCCGACACCCACGACCACAAGCCGGCCCCCACCCCGTCGCCGTTTCACGGAAACGCCTCAGAACGGCAGGGAATCGGGTCGTGGCTCGTGTAGCGGCGGCGGTGTGCTGGTGTGGGTCTGCCCGGTGGGTGTGGTGACGGTGAGGCTGCCGTCGGGGTCGAGGCGATAGATCCAGCCGGGTTCGTCCTTCAGCCGGTGGTCACGACGGCAGTAGGTGACCAGATCGGCCACGTTCGTTTCGCCCTGGAACTGCCAGGGGATCGCATGGTCGAGTTCGCAGGTGTGGGCGGCCCGGTCGCAGCCGGGTCTTCGGCACTCGCGATCCCGCACTCGGACGAACTCGGCGGTCGCCGCGTCGGGGCGATATCGCGTTCTGCCCAGGTCTTGGACTTGGCCGCTGAGCGGATCGGTGATGATGCGCCGGAGGACGGTGTCCGGTCCGGTGGCGATGTGACGGCCCAGCCCGGCCGGGATATAGCCGTGTCCGGCCATCTTCACGGGGTCGTCGTTCAAGCCCAGGTACGTGGTGAGGTCCATGTACAGGAACACCTCGGCGCGCTCGGAGACGCCACCCTGTCCACCGAGGAGCAGGTCGAGCGCGATATCAGCCCGGAGCTGGTCCATTGTCCGCGTATCCCCCTGGTTGCGAAGCGCTCGCGCTTCCCGGTGGATTCGTTGGTACGCCGCGGTGACCTTCTCGACCGGGCCGTCCACCACCTCGATCGACGCGACTCCGGCCTCGCCTTGCGCCATGGACAGGCGGCGGCCTTCCCTGCGCTCGGCCGTCCGTCTTTCGGCACCGGTTCGGTCGGCCCTCGTCGCCGCGTAGCTCGCGGCCTTCCTGACCTGATCACTGTTCTTGTCCGGTAACCGCGACTCCAGTGCCGCATCGGCCGCCAGGGAGTCCTCGTCGGACAACCATGCCGTCGCTTCGGCCACCTTCTGCGCGGCGAACCCGCTTACCTTTCCGCGGTCCATCAACGACAACGTCCGCGGCAGCCGCGACGTCAACGCCACCCCGGTCGCCACGAGAGAACCGGCGAAAGCGTCCACAAGAGACAGTTCCAGTGCCACTTCCTGCACCACACTCCGCACGCCGCCGCGCACCTTGCTCAACCGCGACAGCGCCCGATACCGCAGCGCCTCGATGCGTGCCAGCGCGACACCGGCTTGCTTCGCGACCAGCAGAGAATCCTTGTCGTCCAACGAATCGACTAACGCATTGATCTCCTCCAAACGTTCGGGATCGGCGATTTCCTCGAGAACGGCCTTGAGTTCGGCCCCAGTGGTAGCCACGGAACGAACCTACAACCGGCCACCGACAAAAACTGGAGCGAGCCTCAGTGCGCCAGACTGAGGCGCCGTTCCCGATGCGCTGTCATGTACACCGGCGTGTTCACGACCCCGTACCCGCGATACCCGCCGATCCTTTGCACCACCTCGAAAAACACCCGCGAGCCGACCAGTTCTGTGCAGAAGTGCAGGAATTCGCCGGACGCGTCCCGGTCATACAGCACCGAGTTTTCGCGCAGTGCCGACGAAAACGGGAGATCGAACCGCGCATCGAGGTCGTCGTAGTAGTTCCCGGGGATCGAAAGCAGTGGCGCACCCGCCTCCCGCATCGCCCGCGCGACGGCGATGGCATCGTCGCAAGCGAGAGCGATGTGTTGTGGCGACGGCACTCCCGGCGCCCACTCCCCTCGCCGCACCAGTGCGCTGTCCAACGTCAGGCGGACGTTCTGATCTCCGACCGCACGGCTGCGCACGAGCCCGAACGGCGCCGCGAACTCCGAGACCGGTTCCGGCCGGAGGCCCAGCACCGAACGGTAGAACAGCGTCGCCTCGTCGAAGTGATCGAAGGGCTGGGTCAAGGCGATGTGGTCGATGCCGGTGATCCCCAGCCCGGACGGCGAGGTCCTGGAAGAAACGAAGTCGCGCAGCCATTCTTCGTTGCCACAGAAGAAGATCTCGGTCCCGTCCGGCGCGGCGACGGCGGACAGGTCCGCCTCGTCCGGGCCGTGTTCGCGGGGCAGGACCGGCGCGAGCAACGTCTCCGCGCGCAGCGCCGATCCGGCCGGGTTCGCGCTGGTCAGGCCGAGGGCACTGATCGCACCTTCCTCGGTCGCTTCGTTCACCAGCAAGCGCGCCGATCCCTGCTGCCACAACTGGACCGGCTTCGTGCGGTGGGTTCCGACGTGGGTGAAGCCGAGTTCCGCCAGCACCGTTCCCGAAACGGCCAGCTCCGCGAAGGCGTGCCCATCCAGTCGCGGAGCCTCGGGAATCTCAAGGGTGCCAACGGATTCACGCAACGCCACCAGTGATCGCATGGCGTCTACAGCCGCGGGTCGCGGGTCCGCCTGCCGGAACACATCGTTGAACACCTCCAGCGAAAGCGGCCCTCGATAACCCGCCGCCAGGACGTGACCGGTGAACGTGGCCAGGTCGAACGCGCCTTGCCCAGGGAAGAGCCGGTGATGCCTGCTCCAGTGCAGCACGTCCATGTCCAACATCGGCGCGTCGGCCAGCTGCAGGAAGAAGATCTTCTCCCCCGGAATGGTCCGGATCGCGCGGGGATCGCTGCGCCGCGAAAGGATGTGGAAGCTGTCGAGGCAGACCCCCAAGGCCGCGTGGTCGGCCCGCCGGACGATCCGCCACGCGTGCTCGTACGTGTTCACGAACCGGCCCCACGCAAGGGCTTCGTAGGCGACACGGATTCCGCGCGACGCGGCCAGCGAAGCCAATTCATACAACTGCGAGGCGGCGAGATCGTCGTCGTCGACGGCGTCGGGCGAGACCGACGAACAGACCAGGACGGTGTCCACTCCGAGTTCGGCCATGAGGTCGAACTTCCGGCGTGCCCGGCGAAGGTTCGACCGGAGCACGTCCGGCGGCACCGCCTCGAAATCACGGAAAGGCTGGTAGAGATCGATCGTGAGGCCGAGGTCGGCGCAGAGCCGCCGGATCTCCGAGGGCGACCTCCGTGACGCGATCAGGTCGTTCTCGAAGATCTCGACCCCGTCGAAGCCGGCCGCGGCGGCCGCGGCGAGTTTGTCCTCGAGCGTGCCCGACAGGCAGACGGTCGCGATGGCGGTGTCACCGGGCATGGGCGGGTTTCCCTTCCAGCGCTTCGAAATGACGGATCATCCGGTCAGCGTCCGGCTCCGCGCCGGTGAAGAGACGGAACGAGTCCGCCGCCTGGAAGACCACCATCCCGCCGCCGTGCAGCGTCCGGCATCCGCGCTCCCGCGCCTGTTTCAGCAGCGTGGTCTCCAGCGGCCGGTACACGATGTCGGCCACCCACATCCCGGGCCGCAGCGACTCGGCGGGAACCGGCGATCCCGGATACGCGGCCATCCCGGTCGGGGTGGCGTGGACGAGGCCGTCGGTGGTCCGAACGTCTTCGAGCGAGCCGGAAAGAGCGCGGTCGTCACCGAACCGCTTTCGCAGTCCGGCCACCAGGGTCCCGGCGCGCGCGGAGTCGACGTCGTGGACGATCAGCCGTCCGGTTCCCAGCGAAAGCAGGGCATGGGCCACGGCGGCGCCCGCCCCGCCCGCGCCGAGGAGGACGACCGTGTCCATGTCGGCGTCGGGCAGTCCTTGGATGAGGTTGCGGGCGAAACCGGTCGCGTCCGTGTTGTACCCGGTCGCCACCCCTTCGCGGAACACCACCGTGTTCACCGCGCCGAGTGCCGCCGCGTCGGGCGCGATCTCGTCGAGGTACGGCAGCACCTGTTGTTTCACCGGATGGGTGATGTTGAGGCCGTCGAAGCCCGCGGTCCGCGCGGCGGCCAGCACCTCACCGATCGGCATCCTCAGCACGTCGAGGTCGAGCCGCCGGTAGAGATAGCGCAGCCCGAGTTCGTCGGCTTCCCGTTCGTGCAACGCCGGGCTCAGTGACGGCCCGATGCCGGTGCCGACCAGGCCGATGAGGTAGCTGGTCACCAAGATCCTCCATGGATGCCGAGCAGAGTTAATGTACGAACTAGTGAGTTCACTGTAGCGCGGACCGGCCGACGCGAGAAGGGCTGCGCTAGAGTGGGGCCTCCACCAGCGGTTCGGAGGGAGTCAGGTGGCCGCACCGTCGTCCGAGGTCGAGCGCCAGCGCGACAAGGAACGCACCCGCGCCGAAATCCTCGCGGTGGCCACCAGAGAGTTCGCCGACAAGGGTTATGCCGGCGCCAGAGTGGACGAGATCGCCGATCGTACGAGCACCACGAAGCGGATGATCTACTACTACTTCGGCGGCAAGGAGCAGCTCTACGTCGCCGCGCTCGAGCGGGCGTACGCGACCATCCGTGCCCTCGAACAGGATCTGGACGTCGACCACCTCGAACCCGAGGACGCGATCCGTCAGCTCGCCGAGCTCACCTTCGACCACCACGAAGCGAACCCGGACTTCATCCGGCTCGTGAGCATCGAGAACATCCATCACGGCGAGCACATCGCGCGGTCCGAAGCCTTGTCGGGTATGGCGAATCCGGCCCTCGACGTGCTCACCCGCATCCTCGACCGCGGCCGGGAAGCAGGCCGGTTCCGCGACGACGTCGACGCGCTCGACGTGCACATGGTGATCAGCTCGTTCTGCGTGTTCCGCCTCGCGAACCGGCACACCTTCTCCGCGATCTTCGGCCGCGACATGCTCGACCCCGCGCGCCGCGCCCACTATCGCCTGATGCTGGGCGACCTGGTGATCGAGTACCTGACGGCCTGAAATCCCCGCTCTTGACAACCGGGGCACCGTCTCGCACGCTGTATTAACTAACTAGATCGTACATTGCTGGATCGTACATTGGAGCGTCGACGTGGCCTCTCCCCCTCCTGTCACGCAAGGCATGCCCCGCAAGGCCGCACTGGCGGCCTGGATCGGCAGCGCACTGGAGTACTACGACTTCTTCATCTACGGAACCGCCGCCGCGCTGGTGTTCAACAAGGTCTTCTTCCCGGCCTCCTCCCCCGCCACCGGAACACTGCTGGCGCTGGCGACCTTCGGCGTCGGCTACCTGGCCCGCCCGGTCGGCGCGTTCGTGCTCGGGCACGTCGGCGACCGCCTCGGCCGCAAGAAGGTCCTGGTGTTCACGCTGTTGCTGATGGGCGCCACGACATTCCTCGTCGGCTGCCTGCCGACCTACGCCTCCATCGGCGTGCTCGCCCCGATCCTGCTGGTGGTTCTCCGCCTGCTGCAAGGACTTTCGGCCGCCGGCGAACAGGCGGGCGCCAACTCGATGTCGATGGAGCACGCGCCTGCCCACCGGCGCGGCTACTACACGAGCTTCACCCTCAGCGGCACCCAGGCCGGCCAGATCCTCGCCACCGCGGTCTTCCTGCCGATCGCCGCGCTCCCCCAGGAACAGTTGCTCACCTGGGGCTGGCGGATCCCGTTCTGGTGCAGTGCCGTCGTGGTGGTGGCCGGCTTCGTGATCCGCCGCAAGATCGACGAGACCCCGGTGTTCGAACAGAACCGCTCCGACGTCGCCAAACTGCCGGTCGCCGTCCTCTTCCGGACACACTGGAAGGACGTGCTCCGCGTCGTCGCCGCGGCCACCATCGCCTCCGTCAGCACGATCTTCACCGTCTACGCGCTGAGCTACGCGGTCAACACGGTCGGGCTCGAACGCGGGCCGATACTGTGGGTCGGCGTACTGGCCAATGTCGTCGCACTGCTCGCGATCCCTTTCCTGGCAGGGCTTTCCGATCGGATCGGCCGCAAACCGGTGTTCATCGCGGGCTGTCTCGCCTGCGCCGTGCTGATCTTCCCGTACCTGTGGTCCATTTCGGACGGTTCGTATCCGCTGATCTTCGCGCTCGGCATCCTGCTGTTCGGTGTCGCCTACAGTGCTGTCAACGGGGTGTGGCCGTCGTTCTACGGCGAGATGTTCAGCGCGAAGGTCCGCCTTTCGGGGATGGCGATCGGCACCCAGATCGGGTTCGCCATCGCCGGGTTCGCCCCCAGCGTGGTGGCCGCGATCGGCTCGGGGAAGGAAGACTGGCTCGGCGTCGCCATCTTCACCGCCGCCGTCTGCCTGCTCAGTGCCACGGCGGCGCTCACCGCCCGCGAGACGCACCGCGTTCCGACCGAAGACCTCGGCGCGGCGCACGTTCGGTGGGTGAAAGAGCCCGCTTCCGCGACGCGTGGCGGATGAAATCCGGCGGCCGGGGCGGCCATCATCGGTGGCGGATCCTCCCGCCGAGTCAGGAGTACGACTGATGACCTACGCGTACGACCCCGAAATCGCCCCGGCCGTCCCGCTGTTGCCCAAACTGGACCTCACCGATCTGCCCGCCACCCGGGAACAGCTGAAGGCGGTGCTCGCGGAGCGGCAGGGAGTGGTGGACGAAACGGGTGTCGGCATCCGCGAGGAACGAGTACCCGGCCCCGAAGGCGCGCCGGACGTCCGGGTGCGGATCTACACGCCGGACCGGATCGCCGCGCCCGCCGCGATCTTCGACGTCCACGGGGGCGGGTTCGTCATCGGTGACCTGGAGATCGATCACGCGGCCAACGTGCGTTTCGGCAGGGAAATCGGCGTCGTCGTGGTGTCGGTCGACTACCGGCTCGCGCCGGAAGCGCCGTATCCGGCGGCTCTCGAAGACTGCTACGCGGCGCTCACCTGGGTCGCGAAGAACGCGGCCGAACTCGGCGTCGACCCCGGCCGGATCGCGATCCACGGCATCAGCGCGGGCGGCGGGTTGTGCGCGGCGCTCGCCCTGCTCGCCCGTGACCGGGGTGGCCCGGCGATCGCTTTCCAGTACCTCGGGGTGCCGGAGGTGGACGACCGGTTGGACACGCCGAGCATGCGGGCGTTCGTCGACACTCCACAGTGGAACAAGCCGAGGGCCGAGATCAGCTGGGACTGCTATCTCGGCAAGGGTGTTCGCGGCGGCGTGGACGTCCCCGTCCACGCGGCGCCCGCCAGGGCGGTGGACCTGAGCGGCCTGCCGCCCGCCTACGTCTCGGTGATGGAGTTCGACCCGTTGCGCGACGAGGGGATCGCCTACGCCCAGGCTCTTCTCGCCTCCGGCGTCACCACCGAACTGCACCTGTTCCCGGGAACGTTCCACGGCTCGTCCTCGGTGGAGCACGCCGCGGTGAGCAAACGCGAGGTCGCCGAAGCGATCACCGTGCTCGCAAGGGCACTAGAGGTCTAGCCGCGTTGCGCGAGGCGGCGGGCGAGCAAGGCGAGACGCGCGCGGAAGCGGTCGCCCGGCTCGTCCAGCCGCCAGCCCAGCGCGTCTTCGACGTGGGCCAGCCGGGCCGCCACCGAACTGTGGTGACGGTGCAGCGCGACCGCCGCCTGCCGCAGCGATCCCGTGCGGCAGAACGCTTCCAGTGCCGCGACGTCGGCGGCCCCGGTCGGCGTCGCGGCGAGGGCGTCCAGTGCGAGGACGTCGGCCTGTCCCTGTAACCGTGCCACCGGTACCTCGGCGAGCAGGGTGAGTGAGCCCAGGTCGCCGTGCACCACGATCGGCTCGGCGGCGGGGACGGCGAAGCGTTCCGCCAGCCTCGCCTGCAACCACGAGCGACGCGCTTCGAGTCCCGGCACGGCGTCACCGACGCCGACTCGCACTCCGCCGATGGCGTCGCGTTCCCTCGCCCGGTCGGCGAGCGCGGAACGCAGCGCACCCACGATCGCGTCGTCGTCGCGGGGTTGCAGCAGTACGGCGGCGACTTCCCCCACCGTCGCCACAGGCAGCCTGGGCAGCGAACCGCCTCGCGCCAGCAGCCCGACGGCGGCCGCACCGGGATCGCGGCCGTCCTCGGTACCGACGGCCAGTACCCGCACCGGTCGTCCGGCGGCCAGGCCGAGCAGCCGGAGCGCCCTGGCCCGGTCCTCCTCCCCCGCCTGCTCGCCCAGCAGCAATTCGACGAGCGCGGGATCCGCCAGATGCGGCGCGTTTCCACCGGGTTCGGCGCGGCCGAGGACGCGGGCCGCCATGGCGAACCGCTCCAGCACGAGGTCGTCGAGCGGCCCCGGCGAACCGGCCCGCTCCAGCCAGACCTTCCCCGGCGGCTCACCGAGGTCGGCCGACGCGGGCTCTGTCACCGCATCGGCGGCGGGCTCGCCGTCCGGGGTGAACCGCAGTGGCGACGGGACGCCTTCACGGCGCAGCCCGGCCACGCAGCCCGCGAGCGCCGCGGTGGCGCGCACCAGATCGGAGAGGCGGGCCCGCCTGGCCACGAGTTCATCGAAATAGGCGATGACCCGGACCGCGGCTTCCGCGTCGGCGTCCACCTCGGACAGCCGCAAGAGCAGACCCTTCATCGCTCCAGGCTAGCCGCTCAGAACCCCGGCCAGCCTCGTCGCAGGAAGACGAAAGCGGCGTCCAGTGCCGCGGCGGGATCCGGCTCGGCACCGGCGAGGTCCGGGACCTCCAGGACATAGCGGGCCAGCAGCCGCACGGAGAAATCGTCCTGGCCGGCCGCTTCGGCGATGACCTTCGTGAGCGCGTCCTCGCAGCCTGTCCACAAAGTCCTGGCGTAGGCGCGCAATGCCGGGGTGTCGATCACCAGATCCGCGACCCGGCGCGCCAGTGGCCCGGGATCCGGATCGAACGGGCCGCGAGTCGCGAGGAAGTCCCGCAAGGCTTCCAGGATCGAGACGCCCTCGGCGCGTTCCCGCACGGCGGTGGCGAGTGCCGCCTCGCGTTCCTGCCCGTGGCCGAGGACCAGCGCCTCCTTGCCGCCGGGGAAGTGCGCGAACAGCGTGGACACCGCCGTGTCCGCGCTGTCCGCGATCTCCGCGACGGTGACGTTGTCGAAACCCCGTTCCAGGAACAGTTCTCGCGCCGCCTCCGACAGGGCCTGGCGGGTCGCCGCCTTCTTGCGTTCACGCCTGCCCGGCTCGGTCGGTCCCATGCGATCACCTTACATCGAAGTCACTCCGAAATCGTACCGAGTGTATCTTCGGAATGACTTCGACTTCGAGGAGCACGTCATGAGTGACTGGGACGTCCACCACCTGCCCCGAGCCGACGGCAAGACCTTCCTGGTCACCGGCGGCAACGCGGGGATCGGCTACTTCGTCGCCGAACAGCTCGCCTGCTCCGGGGCCGCCGTGCTCCTCGGCAGCCGTGACGCCACCAAGGCCGACGCAGCGATGGCCTCGATCCGGTCCCGGGTCCCGGACGCGAGACTCGGGCACCTGCGGCTCGACCTTTCCGATCTTTCGTCCATCAAGTCCTCTGTGGACACCATGGAGATCGAGCGGCTGGACGCCGTCGTCTGCAACGCGGGCGTCCTCCTGGAGGACCAGCCGAGGCAGGAGACCGCCGATGGCCTCGAACTGACCTTCGCCACCAACCATCTCGGCCATTTCATGCTGGTGCATCGGCTGATGCCCTTGCTCGAAGCGGCGGAGGCCGGCCGCGTCGTCACCACGGGCAGTTTCGTGGGCAAGTCCGCGGAACTCGATCTGGACGATCTCCAGAGCAAGCACGACTACCAGCCCAAACGCACCTATGCGCGCTCGAAGCAGGCACAGATGCTGTTCGCCTTCGAACTCGACAGGCGGCTGCGCGCGGAAGGCAGCACGGTGCTGAGCGTCGTCGACCATCCCGGCGGCGCGCTCGACTCGCTGACCCCGCCCAGGCCGGTGCACGCGTCGCCGGGCGGGCGGAAGTTCCCGGCCGGACTTCTTTTGCAGGGCAAGGAAGCCGGTGCCTGGCCCGCCGTCCGCGCCGTTCTCGATCCCGCCGTGCGCGGCGGCGAGATGTTCGGCCCCCGGGTGTTCGGCCTGCGCGGTGAACCCCGGCGGGAACCGGTACGTGGCAGGCTGGCCGACACCGCGCTCGCCGCCCGGTTGTGGGCGGCGAGCGCGGAGCTCATTCGGTGACGTCGGCGGCTTCCGGTTCGGACCGGCGGGACCGCAGGCCCAGCACCAGGTCGATCACCAGGAACGCCAGCAGACTGAGGCCGAACAACGGCACGAACCAGCCGATCGCGGCGGCGAGGACGAGAAGACCAGCCACGAAGACGGGCGGGGCCTTTCGCCACTGCCCGCGCGGGATGGGCCGCCCGAAGGTCAGTCCGGTGGCCCGGGCCGGCCTGCGCCGCCACCACATCCGGTAGCCGAGCACGACCAGCGTGACCAGCCCGGCGCCGAGCAGGAGCAGCAAGATCTGGTTGGGCCAGCCGAACAGCACGCCCATATGCGCGTCGATCCCCCATCGGGCGAGCTTCGCCATCAGCGGGTAGTCGTCGAACCGCACCTCGCCGAGGATCTGCCCGGTGGTCCCGTCGACCGCGACGGCGTCGACCTGCGTCGGCCAGCCGCGCTCGACTTCCGCCACCTGCCAAGGACCGCCGGGTTCGGTGGGCAGTCCGATCTCCACCGAGGGCGCGTCGATCCCGGCGGCGCGGGCCGAAGCGAGCATCGCGTCCACGCTCTCGGGTTTCGCGGCGGGTGCTTCGCCGTGACCCGAGTGCCCGGTGTGCCCGGCGTGTTCGTCGGCGCCGGTCACCTTCAACGCGGGCGTGGCCCAGCCGAGGGATTCACGCAGCGCCGAGACGTTCTCGCCCGCGTACGCCGACCATGTCAGCCCTGTCGCGGAAAGGAACAGCGCGCCGAGCAGCACCCACAAGCCGACAGATCCGTGACGGCGCACCGACTTCCCGCGGACGGACTCGGCCTTCTCGTTCCGGCGGGCGCGGCGGCGGCTCACCCACAGCACGAGACCGCCCAGCGCGACCACCCACAACCAGGACGCGGCCAGTTCGCTGTACAGCCGTCCCGGCTCGCCGAGCAGCAGGTTGCGGTGCAACTGGTCGAGCGTGGTCCGGAACGGCAAGGCACCGCTCGAGCCGTACGCGACGAGATCCCCGCGCACCTGCGCGGTGGCGGGGTCGACGAAGATCGCGCGCCGTTCGGATTCGCCGAGCCCGTCTTGGGCGAAGAGCACTCGGGTCGTGTCTCCCGGTTCGGGAGCGGGACGGACGGCGACCAGATCACCGCCGGGGTTGGCCGCCTGAGCCGCTTTGACCTGGTCGGCGAGTGAGACCTGGTTCAGCCCGACGGGTGCCCGGAGCTGATCGGCGTAGATCCAGGACTCCATCTGCGGCGTCGCCGCGTACAGAACGCCGGTGAGGGCGGCGATGAGGACGAACGGGCCGACGAGGACACCGGCGTAGAAGTGGAGACGGAGGAACAGTCCGCGCCAGCCGGACGTGCGGGGTGGACTCGTGGTCGGATCGGTTTGCGTTGCCATGGGGGAACTCCTGAGGCGTCGGTGGGGAGGCGTGCGCCTTCGCCGCGCGCCGGAATGGTCACGGCACGCGGGCAGAGCCCTGCCGGGGCATGGGTCTCGGCAGGGTTTCGGGGATCAGGCGAACAACACCGGCGGACCGCGCCGCGAAAGCACGTCCCGCAGGAGCGCCTCGGTCGCGGGGAACTCCACCGCGAGCGGGACGTGGATCCGCAGCGGCGCCGTCGCCGGCCGCGGGGTCAGGCGGCGCGGGAGGACCGAAGCGATCAGCGCCGTGAGCGCGAACAGGACGCGCTCGGCGCCCGCGAGCACCATGGCCACCACCAGGGTCGCGGCGGCGTGCCCGGCCGCCATGGCCAGGCCGTTGCCCGGGGTTTCGGCGTGATGGGAGTGCGACTGCCAGGTCAGGAAGGTCAGGCAGGCGTGCATCGCCACCTGCCCGCCCACGACCAGGCAGAGGATGGCGAGCGGACCGCGCCGACGGCCCGCGAACGCGTACGCCACCCAGCTCAGCAGGGCGACGAGCAGCACGACCACGCCGAGGTCGGGGACTCGCCCGCTGGTCCCGACGTGGGCACCGGTCGCCAAAGTGCCGGTCAGGACCCCCACGGCCCCGCCGCGGAGGCGCCGGGCCGGGCCTCGGGTCGGGGTCGGCGTGCGCACGGAGGCAGAGTAGAGCGCGACCAGGCCCGCTGTCTCTCCTTGCTATCGTCACCCGGTGTTCCGCAGCCTGTCGTTCGTCCGGCTCTGGACCGGGAACACCGCCTCCGGACTGGCGACGTGGGCTCTGCCGTTCATCCTCGGACTGGCCGTGCTGCAGCGGTCGCTTTCGGCCGTGGACCTCGGCATCGTGCTGGCCGCGCGGACCGCCGGATTCCTCGTGGCGGTCCCGGTGGCCGGGGTACTCGCCGACCGGTATTCACGGCGCGGGGTCGTGCTCTGGGCCGGGCTCATCGCGGGTCTCGCCACTCCCCTGATCGCGGCCGGTATGGGCCGGTCCGTCCTGCTGATGGCCGTCGCGGCCGCCGTCGTCGGCGTCGGTCAGGGCGCTTGCCGCCCGGCGTTCCAGGCGCTGACCGCGGAAGTGATCGCCGAGGACCGGCGTCAGCAGGCCAACGCCGCGATGACGCTCGCCGTCCGGGTCACGACCTTGGTCGCGCCGGGGCTCACCGCACTGCTCTCCCAGTTCGCCTCGACGTCGGCGCTGGTGATCGGGACCGCGGTGCTGTGGCTGGGTGCGGCGCTGATCCCGCCGCGAGGCACGTTCGCGCCCGCCCCGGCCAAGACGAAGGTCCGCTTCTTCGGCGAGTTCGCCGACGGCCTCCGCGAAGCTCGACGTCATCCGTGGTTCCTCGCCGGGCTCGGCGCGCTGACCGCCGTGATCGCGACCGGCTATTCCGCCACCGGTGTCGTGCTGCCGCTGGTCAGCCGCGACCGCTATGACACCGAAGCCGTCCTGGCCGCCGGGCTCACCGCGTACACGATCGGCGCGCTCGCGGGCGCCGTCGTCATCGCGCGCTGGCGCCCCAGGCGGCAGGGCTGGGCGGCGCTGATCGGGCTCGGCTGCTACGGCTTCGCGCCACTGAGCCTGCTGTTCCCGGTGCATCCGGCCTTCGTCGTGGCCGCCTACACCGTCGCCGGACTGGGCATCGAACTGTTCAACGTCCCGTGGTTCACCGCGACCCAGCGGGAGGTCGAGCCGGGCAAGCTCGCCCGGGTGTCCTCTTTGGACTTCCTGTTCTCCTACGGCCTGGCGCCCGCCGGGCTGGCCCTCATCGCGCCCGCGATCGACCGGTTCGGAGCGGCGCCCGTCTTGGCGGCCTGCGCGGTCGTCTGCTTCGCCGCTCCGGCGGCCGCCGCGCTCGTTCCCTCTTCGCGCGACTTCAGGGTCACCGCACCGATCAAGAATGTCTAGGTTTTGCGCTCGCTTGCGGTAAAGTTTCAGCCATGACGCGTCGTCTTGCCGAAGTCGCCCGCAAGGTCGGGGTCAGTGAAGCCACGGTCAGCCGGGTACTCAACGGCCGTTCCGGGGTCTCCGCCGGCACCCGGGCCGCCGTCCTCACCGCGCTGGACGTGATGGGCTACGAACGGCCCACCCAGCTGCGCGGTGATCGCGCCCGCCTGGTCGGGCTGGTCCTTCCCGAACTGCAGAATCCCATCTTCCCCGCGTTGGCCGAGATCATGGGCAACGCACTGGCCCAGCAGGGTTTCACCCCGGTGCTGTGCACCCGGACCGCGGGCGGCGTCTCCGAAGCGGAGTACGTCGAACTGCTTCTGCAGCAGCAGGTTTCGGGTGTCGTGTTCGCAGGCGGGCTCTACGCCCAGTCCGACGCGGTGCACTCCCACTACCACCATCTCGCCGAACGCCGCCTGCCGACGGTGCTGATCAACGCCGCCGTCGAGCATCTCGGACTGCCGCAGATCTCGTGCGACGACGCGGTCGCCGTCGAGCAGGTCGTCGGGCATCTGAGCTCGCTCGGGCACGAGAAGATCGGCCTCGTCCTCGGCCCGAGCGACCACGTGCCGTCCCAGCGCAAACTCGAGGCATTCCGCGCCTACGCGGGGAAACTCGGGCTCCCCGTCCTGGACGAACTCGTCGAACACGGCATGTTCTCCATCGAAGGCGGGCACGCGGCCGCGGCCCGGCTGTACCCGCGCGGCGCGACGGCGGTGCTGTGCGCGAGCGACCTGCTGGCCCTGGGCGCGATCCGCGCCGCCCGGCGGCAGGGGCTGTCGGTCCCGGAAGACATCTCGGTGGTCGGTTACGACGATTCGGCACTGATGAACTGCACCGACCCGCCGCTGACCACGACCCGCCAGCCGATCGAGGCGATGGGCCGCGCCGTGGTGGAACTGCTGGTCAAGCGCATAAACGGTGGCGAGGTCGCGGCCGAGGAGCTGCTTTTCGCCCCCGAACTCGTCGTCCGGGGTTCCACCGCCCGCCGCAACTAGTCACCTACTTGCGGGGTCGATGAGCCCCTCCAGTCTCAAGTACATGAAGGCCCCCTGCACTGCGCCTAGCGCCGTGAAGGGGGCCTTCATGTATTCAAGGCGCCCTGCACACACCGACTGTCGAAAAGTTGCAAGTTCTCATCCAGTTATTGCGTTAATCCGGGGCTTCGTTTTAGAGTGACCGCAATCACGTGACAGCCGTCGCGATCCCGAGATGAGGCTTGAAGATGAGCAGCACTTGGTCCCCCACCGTGCGCCGCCGGATGTTCTGCCTGCTCCTTGCGGGCGGACTGACCCTGGGCGTGGCCGCCTGCGGATCCGGCTCCGGTGAAACCACCGGGGCCGGGGGCAAGGTCAAGATCACCGTCACCGGCCAGCCCCCGACCAGCCAGCCGTTCGAACGCGGCGTCTTCGACGCCGACGTCAAGGAGTTCGAGGAGACCCACCCGGACATAGACATCGAGCCGCACGAAGGGTTCATGGACCCGAAGACGTTCTCCGCCAAACTCGCCGGCGGGCAGCTCGAAGACGTCTACTACGTCTACTTCACCGACCCGGCGCAGATCATCGCGCGCCGTCAGGCCGCCGACATCACCGAAGCGGCCAAGGGACTGAAGAACTTCGGCGACATCAAGCCGGAGTTGCTGGACAACTTCCGGGG
Organism: Amycolatopsis sp. lyj-108; assembly: GCF_046549005.1. NCBI lineage: Bacteria > Bacillati > Actinomycetota > Actinomycetes > Pseudonocardiales > Pseudonocardiaceae > Amycolatopsis > Amycolatopsis sp. lyj-108. The sequence goes on from NZ_JAJPWQ010000004.1 coordinate 687,331, forward strand.
CGCCGACGGCAAGCTCTACGGCCTGCCGACGATGAACTACAGCATGGGCCTGGTCTACAGCCGTCCGCTGTTCCAGAAGGCCGGGCTCGACCCGAACAAGCCGCCGCAGACCTGGGACGAGGTCCGCGAAGCGGCGAAGAAGATCGCCGCGCTGGGCAACGGCACCGTCGGATACGCCGACTACAGCAAGAACAACCAGGGCGGCTGGCACCTCACCGGCTGGCTCTACTCCATGGGCAGCGAGGTCGCGCGCAAGGAGGGCGACAAGTGGGTCGCCGCCTTCAACAACGACAAGGCCAAGGCCGCGCTGAACCAGCTGCGCGCCATGCGGTGGGACGACGACTCCATGGGCGCCAAGCAGTTGCTGGAAGCACAGGACGTGCAGCGCATGATGGGCGCGGGCCAGCTCGGCATGTACATGGCCGCGCCGGACAACGTCCCGGTACTGGTCAAGCAGTTCAACGGCAAGTACGAGGACTACGGCGTCGCCGGGATGCCGGGCGGGCAGGGCACGCTGCTCGGCGGCGAAGGCTACATGCTCAACCCCAAGGCCTCCCCGGAGAAGATCAAGGCCGGCCTGGAATGGGTCCGCTGGAAGTACCTCAACCCGGATCGGTTCGAGAAGCACGTCCAGCAGTACGTAGACGGCAAGCAGCCGGTCGGGCTGCCCGCCGAGCCGACCCCTGACGTCTGGCAGGGCGCCGTCCGCGACCAGCAGCTCGCGATCAAAGCCAAGCACGCCAACGTCCCCGCCGAAAACTATCAGTCCTATGTGGACGCCAGTTCGCGGATCAAGGGCAGTATCGAACCGCCGAACGCGCAGCAGGTCTACGCCGTCCTCGACAGTGTGATGCAGGCGGTGCTCACCGATCGGAACGCGAATATCGATCAGCAGCTGTCGTCGGCGGAGTCGAAGGTCAACAGTGTCCTCGCCCAAGTCAAGTAGCGTCCTCGACTGGCCCGCGACATCGTCGTCGCGGGCCGGTCGGCCGGTCGCGTCCGCGGCCGAACGCCGGCGGAACCGGTTGCGCCGCAAGCTGAAGGAGAACCTCACCGCGTACGGGCTGCTGTGCGCCGCGCTCGTGGTGTTCGCGCTGTTCTCCTGGTATCCGATCGTGCGCGGGGTGCTGCTGAGCTTCCAGCAGGTGGACTTCGTCAACCCGCCGACGTGGGTCGGCTTCGACAACTTCACCCGCCTGTTCGAAGATCCACTGTTCGGCGTCGCCTGGCGCAACACACTGCTGTTCACCGGGCTCGCGCTGGTCTTCGGTTTCGTGGTGCCGTTCCTGACCGCGGTGCTGCTCAACGAACTGCGGCACGCCAAGGCGTTCTTCCGGCTCGCGGTCTATCTGCCGGTGATGCTGCCGCCGGTGGTCACCGCGCTGATGTGGAAGTGGTTCTACGACCCGGGTTCCGGTCTGTTCAACTCCGCGCTCGGCGCCGTCGGCCTGCCGGGCGGCCAATGGCTCGACTCGAGTGACACATCGATGCTGTCGCTGGTGTTCGTCTCCACGTGGGCGAACATGGGCAGCACGACGCTGATCTACCTCGCCGCGCTCGGCACGATCCCCGGCGAGCTCTACGAAGCCGCGGAGCTCGACGGCGCTGGGCTGTGGAAGCGCCTGGTCCACGTCACGTTGCCGCAGACCAGGTTCGTGCTGCTGGTGCTCCTGTTGCTGCAGGTCGTCGCGACCATGCAGGTGTTCACCGAGCCGTACGTGATGACCGGCGGCGGGCCGGACGACTCCACCGTCACCGTGCTCCTTCTGCTGTACCGCTATGCCTTCGTCTACAACGACTTCGGCTCGGCCAGCGCGTTGAGCCTGTTGCTGTTCGTCGCGCTCGGGGTGTTCTCCGCGTTGTACGTGCGCCTGACCCGGAAGGCGGATCAGTCATGAGGACGCTCGTCTCCCCCAGCACGCTTCGCAGCCCCGGCGGCAAGATCGGCTACGCGGTCATCTTCGGCTGCACCCTGCTTCTGTTCGTCATCGCGTTCCTGTTCCCGCTGTACTGGGTCGTGACGGGGGCGATGAAGTCGCCACAGGAGCTGGCTCAGACACCGGCGACGCTCGTCCCGACCGAATGGCATCCGGAGACCTTCGCCGACGCGTGGGATCAGCTGAGTCTCGGCAAGTACTTCCTCAACACGATCATCGTCGCCGGGGGCGCCTGGCTGGCCCAGCTGGCCATCGACGTCCCCGCGGCGTTCGCGTTGTCGAAGCTGCGGCCGAAATTCGGCAACGTCGTACTGGGACTCATGCTCGCGACGTTGATGCTTCCGGCCGCGGCGCTGCTGGTGCCGACCTACGTGACGATCACCGATCTGCCGTTGCTGCACATCAACCTGATCAACTCGCCGGCGGCGATCTGGCTGCCCGCCGCCGCGAACGCGTTCAACATCTATCTGCTGAAACGGTTCTTCGACCAGATCCCGGACGAGCTGATCGAGGCCGCGCGGCTCGACGGCGCCGGTCCGGTGCGCACGCTGTGGCGCATCATCCTGCCGATCTCCCGGCCGATCCTGGCCGTGGTGTCGATCCTCGCGGTGGTGGCCGCGTGGAAGGACTTCATCTGGCCGCTGCTGGTGTTCCCGGACACCGAAAAGCAGACGCTGTCGGTGATGCTGCAACGAGTGGCCATCGACATGCCGCTGAACGTGCTCGTCGCGGGCATGGTGCTGGCCAGCCTGCCGATGGTGGCGCTGTTCCTGGCGTTCCAACGGCACATCCTCGCCGGGCTCACCGCAGGCAGCGTCAAAGGCTGAATTCTTCGCCGCATTCGGGATATCCACGAACGACTGAGGAGGGCACTTCCGTGACCGCATTGGGGCAGACCGCCGGATGGTGGCGGAGCGCGGCGATCTACCAGGTCTACATCCGCAGTTTCGCCGACGGGAACGGCGACGGCGTCGGCGATCTCGCCGGCGTCCGCGCGCGGCTGGACTACCTGGCCGAACTGGGGATCGACGCGATCTGGTTCACCCCGTGGTATCCGTCGCCGATGGACGACGGCGGCTACGACGTCGCCGATTTCCGGGACATCGACCCGCTCTTCGGCACCCTCGCCGAAGCGGAGGACCTGATCGCCGCGGCCCACGCCAAGGGGATCCGCGTGATCATCGACATCGTGCCGAACCACTGCTCCGACGAGCATCGCTGGTTCCAGGAAGCACTCGCGGCGGAGCCGGGATCGCCGGAGCGGCAACGGTTCTGGTTCCGGCCGGGTCGCGGGCCGGACGGCGCCGAGCCGCCGAACAACTGGAAGTCGCGCTTCGGCGGCTCCGCGTGGACACGGGTCCCGGACGGCGAGTGGTATCTGCACCTGTACAGCTCGCGCCAGCCGGACTTCAACTGGGACAACCAGGACATCCGCCAGGATTTCGAGGACGTGCTGCGGTTCTGGTTCGACCGCGGGGTCGACGGCTTCCGCATCGACGTCGCCGACGGGCTGGTGAAGGACCCGCGACTGCCCGACGTCGATCCCGGTGACGAGACGCCGTTCTCCGATCAGGAGGGGCTGCACGAGATCTACCGGTCGTGGCGCAAGATCGCCGACAGCTACCCCGGCGACCGGGTGCTGGTCGGCGAGATGTGGCTGCCGGACATGTCGCGTGCCGCGCGGTACCTCCGCCGCGACGAACTGCACGCGGCGTTCAACTTCGATTTCCTGGTGTGCCCGTGGGATTCCGCGCGGTTCCGGGACGTCGTCCAGCGGACGCTGGTGGCACACGAGGAGGTCGACGCGCCCGCGGCCTGGGTGCTGTCGAACCACGACGTCACCCGGCATGTGACCCGGTACGGCCGCGACGGCGACACGGGTTTCGCGTTCGCCGACCGGCTGCACGGCACGCCGGTGGACCGCGAGCTCGGCACCCGCCGGGCGCGCGCGGCGGCGTTGCTGACCATGGCGCTGCCGGGCGGTCTGTACGTGTACCAGGGGGAAGAGCTCGGCCTTTGGGAGGTCGAGGACATCCCGGACGGACTCCGCCAGGATCCGGTGTGGACCCGCACTAACGGCGCCGACCCCGGCCGTGACGGATGTCGTGTCCCGATCCCCTGGTCCGGCGACGCACCGCCGTTCGGCTTCGGCACCGGCGGGACGTGGCTGCCCCAGCCCGCGGAATGGCGCTCCAGTACGGCGGAGGCGCAGGCGGCCGACGCCGCGTCGATGCTCGCGCTCTACCGCGCCGGCCTGCGCCTGCGGGACGAACTCCCCGCGCTCGGCCCCGGCGAACTGGAGTGGCTGGAACTGGGCGAAGGTGTACTCGCGTTCACCCGGGAACCGGGGTTCACCTTCGTGCTGAACTTCTCGGACTCGCCGGTGCCGCTGCCGTCGCATCGCGAAGTGCTCATGGCCAGTGGACCGGTCGCCGGTGAACTCCCGACGGACACAGCGGTGTGGCTGCGCACCTGATCACCGGCCGGTCGTGACCCGGCTGATCCGGCCGCGCATCCGTGCGCGGCCGGACGGGTCACGCCACCGGAGGTGCCTGTCGAGCACCTCACGGAGCACGCCACCGATGACGAGGCCGCGCGGGGCGGTCTCGACACAGGGGTGGCCGTGAAGCCAGTCGAACAGCTCCGACGACCGTCCTCCCGGCAGCACCGACCGGAGGAGGTCTTCGGTGGTGTGGTCCGCTTGCGCGCATACGTACAACGCCCACCGGTGCGCTTCCGTCGGCGGATCACCGGCGAGATGGGCGTAAACCGTGTCCACCACATAGCGTGCCGCGTCCGGCCGCGGTGATCTGCTGACCTCGGCGGCCAGGGAGAGCGCGAACGGGTTGCCCGCCGCGAAGTCCACAATGGACTTCCGGAGGACCGGGTCGACATCTCGTGCTTCGAGGAGCGCCGCGGACTCGGTTTCACTCAGGGCGTCGAGCTTCCGGATCCTGACCTTCCCCGACCACGACGGGTCCACCAGCACCGTGGCGTCCGGGCCACTCCGGCCCGCGATCACCACCGTGGCATTTGCAGGCAGGCCACGGAAGACGCCCGTAACATCGTCGGGCTCGTCCACCAGCCTCACGGGTTTGCCCATGGCGGCCGCGTCTTCGGCGAACTTCCGCAACAGGCTCGACTTCCCGATCCCGGGAGCGCCGGTGAGGAACATCAGCTCGGCCCCGTCCGGATCTCTCGCGAGCAACCGCCGGAATTCGGCGCGTTCGCGCTCCCGCCCGACGAACAGCGAGTCCGGTTCACGAAGCGCCGGGGCCTGCTCGTCCTCCGCGTGCAGTACCTTCTCGTGCAGCGCCCGCAGTTTCGGCCCCGGCCGGACGCCGAGTTCCTCGTCGAACAGGTCGTGGACCGACCGGTAGAGTTCGAGCGCCTCGGCCCGGCGACCGCCGCGATGGAGTGCGAGCAGGTAGATCTCGTACAGCGGTTCTTCGAGGCGGTTCCGTTCGATCAGCGCGGGTACCTCGGCCATCACCTCGTCGTGCTCCCCGAGTTCCAGGCGCAGCCGCAGCAGGTCTTGGGTGGCGGTGAGTTTCAGCCGCTCCAGCCGCGAGCGTTCCTGTTCGGCCGCTTCGCCGGGAACGCCGGCCAGCGCCGTTCCGGTCCACAGAGCGAGCGCGCGCTCCAGGAGTTTCGCGGCCGTCTCCACGGTGTGCGTCTGTCGCGCGCTCTCGATCAACCTGGCGAATTCGACGGCATCCACGTCGAAGGAGTCCGGGTCCAGCCGGTAGCCACCGGAGCGCGAGATGATCGCCGATCCCAGTCCCTGCAACGCGAGAAGCCGCCGGAGGCGGGAGATGTAGGTCCGGATGACGGCCTCGCCGGTGGCGGGTGCCCGCTCGCCCCAGAGCCCGTCGATCAGCTCGCCGGTCCGGACGAAGCTGCCCGCGTTGGCGATCAGCGACATCAGGACAGCTTGCTGCTGCGGTGAGCCGAGGTCCAGGCGCGTGCCGCCGCTGGTGAAGCCGGGCGGGCCGAGCACGGTGAAGCGGTACCGGACTTCCTGCGGCAGGTAGGACATGAGCGGGAAGGTAAGTCGCCACGGCCGGGCGCGGCGAGCGTCGGGCGACGTCGTCGGCGTACGTCGTCCGCGGATGACGTACAGGAATGACGTCGTCCGACGGTCGCCGCGGTCACGACCGGATTCCTACGGTGGTTGCATGTCTGAAACCACTTACACCGCCGTCGCCACTTCGACCGCGGAAGGCCGCAACGGTGGCCGCGCGACCTCCGATGACGGCGTGCTCGACGTCGGCCTCGCCGTGCCGAAGGCCTTCGGCGGCTCCGGCGACGGCACGAACCCCGAGCAGCTGTTCGCCGCGGGCTGGGCGTCGTGCTTCGTCGGCGCCGTCCGCCGTGTCGCCGGCGTCAAGAAGGTGCCGCTGAACGACCTCGCGGTCGTCGCCGAGGTGACGCTGCACCACGACACCGACGCCGGTGAGTTCCATCTGAGCGCCGCGCTGCACCTGGAGGCCTCCGGCATCGACCAGGCCACCGCCGACGAACTGGTCCAGGGCGCGCACCAGGTGTGCCCGTATTCCAAGGCGACGCGGGGGAACATCGAGGTCACGTTGGACGCGACCATGGCGTGAGGTGCGGGGTCTCGCGAGTGGCAGGACACGGTCACGCCGCCTTTTGCCTTACCTCTTCAACCGTCTTCAGCCACTCACGAGTCCCAACGCTCCCTTGAGTTCCGCTCGCGAGCTCACCCCGAGCTTCGGGAAGATCCGGTGCAGATGCGTACCGACCGTCCGGTGGGACAGGTAGAGCCGCTGCCCGATCTCCCGGTTCGTCAGGCCCTCCGCGGCCAGTTGCACGATGCTCAGCTCGTGTGGGGTCAGTTTCTCGCGCGCGTCAGGGCCCCGGTGCGGGCTGGACTCTCCCGCACTCCGCAGTTCCCGGCGCGCGCGTTCGGCCCACGCGGTCATGCCGAGCGCGTCGAACGTCTCCCGCGCCGTGCGCAGATGCGACCGCGAGTCCACGGCTCGCCGTTGCCGTCGCAGCCATTCGCCGTAGGCCAGGTGCAGCCGGCCGCGTTCGGCGGGCCATCCGTCCAGCTCCGCCCGCAACGCGGTCTCGAACAGTTCGTCGCTCGGTACGAGTACGGCACGGGCGTAACGCAATCCGATGTGCAAGGCGGGCGCCGGGGTCACCAGTGCCAGCTGCTCCATCTCCGCGACGATCTCGCGCAGAGCCTCGACCTGGCCCGCCCGGACCGCGGCCTCGGTGAGTTCCGCGACGAAGTAGACGCGCAGCGCCGGCTGGAACGCGGGATCGGCGGGATCGAACAGGCGCCCCAGGTCGGCGAAAGCGTCATCGAAGCGGCCCTCACTCGACGCCGCGATGCCCCTGGCGAGCTGCACCGTCGCCAGTACCGGCCGGGCACCGGCGGCGAGCCCGACCCGTTCGGCCTCGTCGGCCAGCGTCTTGGCCTGTTTGTGCTCACCCCGCAGCGCGGCGATCTCGGCCTGGACCGCGGTGGCGAAGCCGTACATGAACGGCTGCCCGGTCTCCTTCGCGAACTTGGCCGCTTCCGCCGCGACCGGCACGGCCGCGGCGAGGTCGCCGAGCCGGACCCTGCTCCACGCCTGGACGGCCAGTGCCCGCGGCAGCAGGCCGAGCCTGCCTTGCGCACGCAGCCCCGGCGCCGCGGCCGCGGAGAACCGGGCGGCGAGTTCGACCGCACCGACCTGTAGCGAGGCACTGCCGAGAAAGCGGTCGACCTCGGGATCGGTTCCGGTGGTGGCGGCGAGTTCGCGAAGGTCGTCGAGCACGGACGCGGCCCGTTCGAACGGGGCCACGTAGGCGGCGACGGCGACCAGACGTGGATCCGAGTTCTCGACGGGAAGATCGTCCGCGACGCGGAGCAGTGTCCGCCGGGTGTCCTCGCCGGGTTCGGACCAGAAGCAGCGCATGGCGGCACCCCACAGGACGCGCATCGCCGGGTCCGGGTCTCCCTCCGCGGCGACCGACTCGGCCAGCCGTGCCAGTTCCGCGATCCGCGAGGGGCCCTCGCGTAAGCCGTCCTCGAATCCGCTGAGCAGCCAGCTCGCCGTCGACCGTTGGCGTGGCGTGAGTTCTCCCGCGCGCGCGTCCCGGACGAGTCGTTCCGCCGTCTCGCGGCCGCCGGATTCGACGGCCAGTTCGGCCGCGCGCAGCAACCGGTCCGCCCGGCGTTCCGGATCGGCGCTCAACCGGGCCGCTTGCTCCAGCGCGGCGACGGCGGCCGTCACTCCGCCGCGGTGCCGGGCCCGGCCGGCGGCGTTCTCCAGCGCTCCGGCCACGTCCTCGTCCGCGCCGGTCGCCGCGGCCGCCCGATGCCAGGCTCGGCGGTCCGGCTGTTCGCGGAAGGTCTCCGCGAGGCTCAGGTGCGCGCGTCGCCGTTCCTCGACCGGCACCGACGCGGGGATCGCCGAGCGCATCAGCGGATGCCGGAACGAGACGGTCCGGGGTCCGAGGTCGATCAGCCGCGCCTCGGCGGCGGGTTCCAGCGCCGACGGCTCGACGTCTTCGCCCAGCAGCCTGCCCGCCGCCGCGAGCGTCCCGTCGAGCGAACCGGTCTCGTCGAGCGCGGCGACCAGCAAGGTCGTGCGGGCCGGTTCCGGCAGGGCGGTGAACCGGGCGCCGAACGTGCGCTCGAGCCGTTCGGTCAGTGGCAGCACGGGATCGGGTGCCTCTGTCACGGCCGACGGCAGCTCGGTCAGCGCCAGCGGATTCCCGGCGGCCTCGGCGAGCACCCGGGACCGGACCGGGGAGGAGAGCCCGGGGGCGACGGAGTCGAGCAGCTCTGCCGCCACGTCGCCGGGCAGGCGCTCGAGGTCCATTGAGGACAGTCCCGCCTCGCGCAACGGCGACGGCTCCCCGTCCCGGAGGGTCGCGATCAGGACGATCGGCTCCGTCTCGATCCGCCTGCCCACGAACGCGAGCGCTTCGGCGCTCTCGCGATCCATCCAGTGGACGTCCTCGGCGACGATCAGCAACGGTTTGGCCGCCGCCTCTTCCGAAAGCAGCGTCAACGCGGCGAGCCCGACCAGGTACGCGTTGGGCTCCGCCGCCTCCGCGAGCCCCAGCGCCGCCCAGAGCGCTGAGCGCTGCGGCGCGGGCAGCGTGTCCGCACCCGCCCGAACCGGATGGAGCAGCTGGTGCAGAGCGGCGTAGGCGAAGTTCCGTTCGGCCTCGACGCCGGTCGCGCGCAGCACCCGCAGGCCCCCGACCGTCGCCCCGGAGACGGCCTCCGCCACGACGGCCGACTTGCCGATCCCGGGTTCACCCTGGATGAGGACGCCTCCGCAGCCGGTGGCGGGCCCGTCGACGAGCTCGGCCAGGTCCTTCAGCTCGGTTTCCCGTCCGAAAAGCGGCATGGTGCGGCATTCCTCCCCTCGGCCATGGATGGCCGCCCGTCCGACGATACCCAAGCGGTCCGGTTTGGACGCTCCGGCGGCGTCCACAGGATGTAGACGGAGTGTCGACACGATCGGCCTAACTTCGTGAAAGTGATGAGACGCAAGAAGATCTTCCTGGCGGCGGCACCGCTGGTCGCCCTGCTGCCGCTGGTGCTGACCTCGGTGACGCAGACGGCGCCCGCCGAGGCGGCGACGTCGTCGTGCGAGGCCGTCCCCGTCGCGGCGCCGGCGGGCGCTCGCATCGAAGCGGTGCAGGCGACACCGAAACCCGGCGGGACCGTGACGTTCCCCCCGACGCCGTTCTCGCGGCCGGACCCGATCACCGGGGTTCCCGCCTACTGCGAAATCACCGTCACGCTGACCCACGGCACGGCGGGCGACCACGTCAAGGTCGCCGTCGCACTGCCCCTGACCGGGTGGAGCGGCAGGCTCCAGGCGGTCGGCGGCAGCGCCTACACCGCCGGTGACTTCGGTGCCCCGCTGGTCCAGGCGGTCAAAGACGGCTATAGCGGCGTGACGACCGACGCCGGCGTCCCCCTCACGTTCCTCGACACGTCGTGGGCGCTCACCCCCGCGGGCGGGATCGACAAGCCGTTGGTGACGAACTTCGCGACCCGGTCCGTGCACGAAGCGGCCCTCGTCGGGAAGGACGTGACGCAGAAGTTCTACCAGCGTGAAGTCACGTACTCGTACTGGAACGGCTGCTCGACCGGTGGCCGTCAGGGCTACTCCGAAGCGCAGCGCCATCCCGGCGACTTCGACGGTGTCCTGGCGAACGCGCCCGCCGTGCACTGGACCGAGTTCGCGGTCGCGACCCTGTGGCCGCGAGTCGTGATGAACCAGGAGAAGACCTTCCCCTCGACCTGTGTCTTCACCGCCTACCAGCAGGCCGCGCTCAAGGCCTGCGACGGCCGGGACGGGGTCACCGACGGCATCGTGGATCGGCCGGATGAATGCGGTTACGATCCGCGTTCCCTCATCGGCACGAAGGTGCTCTGCGGCGACAAAGAGGTCACCGTCACCGCGGCGGACGCCGAGGTCGTCCGCAAGATCTGGGCCGGGCCGACCGACGAGCACGGACGACGGCTCTGGGCGGGTCTCCCCAAGGGCGCCGATTTCGGCCCGGTGACCACCGCTCCCGGTTTCCCGGTGGCCGTGGGCTGGGTGCAGACGTTCTTGAAGAAGCAGCCCGGGTTCGACACCGAGAAGCTCACCTATCGCCAGTTCGCCGACCTGTTCCGTCAGTCGGTGCGGGAATACGACGACGTCATCGGGACCTCGGACCCCGACCTGTCGGACTTCCGCCGGGCGGGCGGCAAGCTGATCACCTTCGTCGGCACCGACGACCAGCTGATCCCGCCGGGCGGAACGCTCCAGTACCGGCGTGAGGTGGAGCGCGAAATGGGCGGCCCGAAGCGGGTGAACGATTTCTACCGGCTGTTCCTCGCGCCGGGTGTCGCGCACTGCTCGGGCGGCGCGGGCGCCGCGCCGACGAACGCCCTGGGCGCGCTCGTCGACTGGGTCGAACACGGCAAGGCACCCGCGACCCTACCCGCGGCTAACGCCCACAAGACCCTGACCCGCGATCTCTGCCCGTACCCGCAGGTCTCGCGCTACCGCGGCCACGGTGATCCCGCGGTGGCCTCGAGCTATCGCTGCACCGGCCGCTGAGGCCCCTCTCCACCTGTGCCCGTCGTGCCGGCGCCCTCCGGCACGACGGGCACTTCCTCACACTGTGAGAAGTTCCGGAGTTCCCTTTGCCCTACCCCTCAAAAGTACGGTATTGACGACAGGGAACGTCGCGACGAATCGGATCGCGCGGCTGGACACGGCCTTATTCGGCAGTGACTAAACCGTTGTACGGCAACAGAATCATCGGCCGGACAACCACGGAATCCCGCCATATCACCCCAGGTTCAAGCCGGGCGATATGACCCAAATGGTATGTACCAGTCGAGTGACGCGCCTCGTACGGTCGGGGACGAATCCCCCTCCCCCGCCACTTTCGAGGAAAGCGCCGACATGAACAGAAAGATCTTAGCCGCCACTGCCGCGGCCATAACCGGGGCAGGCTTGGTCACCGCCATCGCCCTCACTCCCAGTGCGAGCGCCGGTCAGCAAGCCACCGCCGGTGACCAGGTCCAGTCCGAAATGCTGGCCGCGATGGCCCGCGACCTGAAGATCAGCCCCGAGCAGGCCAAACTCCGGCTCGCGAGCGAACAGCGCGCCGCGGTCGCCGACAACACGCTGAAGAAGCAGCTCGGCACGTCGTACGCCGGATCGTGGCTGGACGGCACCGGGACCGCGCTCACCGTGGCGGTCACCGACGCCGCCCAGGCCGACCTGGTGCGCGCCGCGGGCGCGACCCCGAAGACCGTCGCCCGCAGTGCCGCCGATCTCGACGCGGCGAAGCTGCGGCTGGACGCCAAGTCCGGCAAGGCACCGAACACCGTGCCCGGCTGGTTCACCGACGTCACCACCAACTCGATCGTCGTACTCGCCAACGCCGGTGGGGAAGCCGCCGCGAAGTCGTGGGCGGCCGAGTCCGGTGTGCCGTCCGACCTGGTCCGGGTCGAAGCCAGCACCGAAGACCCGCGCCCGCTGATCGACATCATCGGCGGCAACGCCTACACCTTCGGCTCGGGCCGCTGCTCCATCGGCTTCGCGGTCGAAGGCGGCTTCGTGACGGCCGGACACTGCGGAACGACCGGAACGCGCACCTCGAACCCGAGCGGAAGCGTCGCGGGTTCCAGCTTCCCCGGCAACGACTACGCCTGGGTCCGCGCCGACGCCGGCAACACCCCGCGCGCACTGGTGAACCGCTACCCCGGCACCGTGCCGGTCGCCGGTTCGACCGAGGCCCCGGTCAACTCCTCGGTGTGCCGCTCCGGCTCCACCACCGGCTGGCGCTGCGGCACCATCCTGCAGAAGAACACCTCGGTCACCTACCCCGAAGGCACCATCACCGGCCTGACCAGGACGAACGCCTGTGCCGAGCCCGGTGACTCCGGCGGTTCGTGGCTCACCGGCGACCAGGCGCAGGGCGTCACCTCCGGTGGCTCCGGCAACTGCACCTCCGGCGGCACGATCTACTTCCAGCCGGTCACGGAGATCCTGAGCGTCTACAACCTGCGCTTGACGGTCACCGGGAACCCGCCGTCCAGCACCACCACGACGCCGACCAGGACCACCACCCCGACCAGCCCGACGACCTCGAACCCGCCCGGCGGCACCTGGGCGCCGAACACCTACTACGGCTCCGGCGCGACCGCCAGCTACGGCGGCAGCAACTACCGGGTGATCCAGCCGCACACCTCCCAGCCCGGCTGGGAGCCGCCCAACGTGCCCGCGCTTTGGGAACTCGCCTGACCTGGACCGCCCCCGGCGAACTCACCTCGCCGGGGGCGGCTCCTTCCCCTGACGACGGCGCGGAGGCGGCGGATCTCGAATCCCTCGTTCCCCGCGCCCGCCGCGGTGACCCCGCGGCGACCAACGAGTTGATGAGCATCGTCCAGCCGGTGGTCGCGAGCTATTGCCGGAGCCGGATGGACGGAACCGACGTGCGGGTGATCGCCGCCGAGGACGTCGCTCAGGAAACCTGCCTCGCCGTGCTCACCGCGCTGCCCACCGCCCGGACCACCCGCGGCTCCTTCCTCTCCACTGTCCTCGGGATCGCCGCTCGGAAGGTCGCCGCCGCGTTCCGGTGGCGGGCACAAGACCGATCCGAACCCACACCCGATCCTCCGGATCGCGCGACACCCGAGCCCAACGAACCCGAGTGGCAGGCCCTCGCCGCCGACGGCCACGACCGGTTGACACGGCTGATGAGCACCCTGCCCGATATCCAGCAGGAGATCCTCCGCTTGCGGATCACCGTCGGCATGACCGCGCCCGAGGCGGGCGCGATCCTGCGGGTGAGCCCCGGTCTGGTCCGGGTCGCCCAGCACCGCGCGCTGCACAAACTCCGCACGATCATCGACGAGGACGACCTGTGATCAGCCCCCTGATCGGTCCCGGGGACGGCCATTCCTGGCCCGCGGAGATCGATGTCCGGCATCTGCGCCTTCTCGACGCGATCGCGTCGGCGGGCAGTCTCGCGAAGGCCGCGACCGCGCTCGGGCTCTCGCAGCCCGCGCTGAGCGCGCAACTGCACCGGGTCGAGCGGGCACTGGAGCGGACGGTGTTCGAACGCGACCGGCACGGCATCCGCCCCACCGCGCTGGGCGAAGTACTGCTGAAACACGCGAAACGGGTCCTGGCCGCGGCGGACGACCTCGACCTGGCGATCCGCCGATTCCACCGCGCACCGCCCGAAAGCCTGCTCCGGATCGGCGCGTTCCCGACCTTCTTCGCCGAGACGGTGAGCGGCGTGGTCGCCGCGGCCACACCCGGTCGCCCGGTCGAACTGCTCACGATGACCGGCAGGACCGCGTTGTTCACCGCGCTTCTCGACGGCACGGTGGAATTGGCGCTGTACGTGGATCACCCCGGACAGGAGATCGTCCCGCCGGACGGCATCCACCTGCTTCCCGTCGGAACGGAGCCGGTGTTCGTGATCGTGTCCCCGGACCATCCCGTCGCCGGACGCGGCGAGGTGTCCTTGGCGGAACTCGCCGGCTCGGCCTGGCTGACCGCGGCGGACGACGGACTCCGCGATCACCTGACCGACCAGTGCACCCGCGCCGGCCTCGGTGAGATCACCGTGCGGGAAGTGGAACCGACGGCGCTGTGGCAGGCCGTCCGGAACGATCCCCGCGCGGTGGCACCGGTCCGGTCCCTCGATTCCCGTACCACGATGCCCGGCCCGGTGGTGGCCCTGCGCGGCGTTCCGCTGAGGACACGGCATCTCCTGCTGTGGCGCGACGGTTCACCCATCGACGTCGGCACTGTCCGAAGTGGACTGATGCACGCGATCACCGAGCCAGCCGGGGTTCGCCACCGCCTTCCCGAGTGGGCGGCGGCGAACCCCGGCTGGCTCGGCACCTGATCCGGCTCAGCGTTGGATGCAGTCGAGGCCGAGACCGAACGCCGTGAGCACATACTGGCAGATGTGCGTCGCGTGTTCTTCGTCGGTTTCCAGGCAACCCACCGGGACGCCCAGCAGGTCGACGGCGCACGACGCGTAGAACTGGTTCGGGTTGCCGGGCACCGGGTCCGCGCTGGCGGGCGTGGCTGTGACGGCTCCCGCGGAGACCAAGAACGTGACTGCGGCCGCCAAGGCGGCGATACGTGACTTCATCGTTCTCTCCTTTTCCTCCTCGATGCCCGCGTATTCCCCGGATCCGGCCGGTCCACCGGGCTGTCACCGGAAAGTGTCACGGTGACGTACACCGATGACGTCGTCCGACGGGCGCCGCGGCCCCATCGGCCGTCCTAGCGTGATCTCATGCCCGCATTTGGGAAGTTCACCCTCCTCGCCGTTCTGCTCACCGCCGCCTGCGGTGCTCCCCCGCCCGCACCGCCGGCGGCCGCCCCTCCCGCCGCGGCCACCGCTGACTGGTCACCCGCTCCCGTGGTGCCGCGGCCGTCCCAGCCGCCGCCGTCGCTGGTCGTGGACGCGCCCTTGCCCGAGCAGCTCGCGATGGGCCTGGTCGTGCTGCGGTACCGGGCGGAGAATCTCCGGATCGTGCCGGTGTACGGCCCGGCCGCCCTGGACGTCTCGCCCCGGATCGGCCACATCCACGTGACCGTCGACGACGCGGCATGGCACTGGGCGGACGGCAGCGGAGAACCACTGATCATCCAGTCGCTGCCGGCGGGACCGCACAAGGTGTGGATCGGCCTCGCCGACCCGACACACAAGATCCTCGACCAGAAGACCCTGACCTTCGTCGTTCCCGTCCACAGTGGACACCACTGAAACCCCTGGAGTCTCCTATCATGACACTCGATCAGTACTACCTGCTCGGCCGTTCCGGACTGCGCGTCAGCCGGATCGCCCTCGGCACGATGAACTTCGGCACCGGTGGTTTCCACGCCGCGTACGGGAAGACCGAGGACGAGGTCCGCCCGATCTTCCGCAAGTACCTGGAAGCGGGCGGGAACTTCATCGACACCGCGGACTTCTACACCGCAGGCGAAAGCGAAACCATTCTCGGCCGCCTCATCGCCGAGGCGAAGGTGCGCGACCGGGTCGTGCTCACCACCAAGTACACCAACAGCGTCGACCCCGGCGACCCGAACGCGGGCGGCAACGGTCGCAAGCATCTGATCCGGGCACTCGAAGCGTCGTTGCGACGGCTGGGCACCGATCACGTCGACCTGTTCCTGCTCCACACCTGGGACCGCGTCACGCCGGTGGAAGAGGTGATGCGCACGCTCGACGACATGGTGCGGGCGGGAAAGATCCGCTATGCCGGGCTCTCCGACGTTCCCGCCTGGTACGCCGCCAGGGCGCAGAGCTTCGCCGAGGCGAACGCGCTGACCCCGGTCGTCAACCTCCAGCTGCCGTACTCGCTCGTCGAACGGACCATCGAGACCGAACACGTCCCGATGGGACAGCATCTCGGTCTCGGCATCACTGCGTGGAGCCCGCTGGCGGGTGGGTTCCTCACCGGCAAGTACCGGCCGACCGGCGAAACACCGTCCGGCGAAGGCAGGTTGAGCGATCCGGGCAACGCCGGCAAGTCGTGGACGGACCGCGACTGGGCGTTGCTGAAGCCGCTGGAGAAGGTCGCGGCCGAACTCGGCGTCACGATGGCGCAGGTCGCGATCAACTGGGTCGCGACCCAGCCGGGAGTCGCGGCGGCGATCGTCGGGGCGAGCAGCGCGGATCAGCTGGGCAAGAGCATGGCCGCACTGGACTTCGCTTTACCGCCGGACCTGCGTGCGCTCCTCGACGAGGCGAGCACCGTGCCGCCGGAGTCGGTGTACCGGATGTTCACGCCCGAGTACCAGAACTGGGTGATCTCGCCGGGAGTGAAGGTCGGGGACAAACCGGCGGGGTATGCGCCTGCGGTGCGGAACTGGTGACTGAGTAGCTGGGGTGCGCCGGCGTGTTGCCGTTTGCGGTGATGGGCCGGGCGGACGCGTTACGAGCGGAACCCCACGCCAACATCCCGGACCGTTGCCGTTTCGCGGCAACGGTCCGGGATTGCGATGTCACGTGACCACCTCACACCGCTGCCCGGGATCGTCGCCGTTCCACGGCGACGGACCGGAGCGGCGATGCCACAAAGTTGGTCTCTCTCCGCTGCCCGGCCCGGTTGCCATTTCGCGGCAACCCGGCCGGGCAGTCCCGTCGCACCTACGTTTCCGCAGCCTGTCGCCATTTCCGGAAACGGGCGGCCGGCCGCGTCGCCAAGCCGATCTCACACCGCCACCTGGGATCGTCGCCATTCCACGGCAACTGATCGAGCGGTCACGTCGCAAAGCCGGCCTCACACCGTCGCCCCTGCCCAAGGCCATGGCCGTTTCCCGGCAACAGGGCCAGCCGGTCACTAAGCGAACCCCGTCACCGTTCCCCGGCAGCAACAAGGCTCATCACCCTCGAGAACGTACGAGGTCCGGACTCGGCGATGCGGTCAGAGAGATCTCTTCCGCTGGTTGGCATTGAACCGCGCCTTCTTCTGACGGTTCCCGCAAGTGTTCATGTCGCACCATTTGCGGGTGCGGCTTTGGCTGGTGTCGAAGAAGGCGGCTTGGCAGGTCGGCGATGCGCACAGGGCCAGCTTTCCGTCGCGTTCGCCTGCGATGATGCTGATCGCGTCGGCGGCGATCACGCTGAGGGCGTCTTCCACGCGGGATGCCGAGCCGAGCTGCCATCGTCGCTTGCCCTCAGGCGCAAGGACGGCCGCCGCCCGTCCCTGAGTGCTGCGGTCGTTGATGACCTGGACAGCGGAAGCGGGGAGCGCGCCCTGGAGCGCGGCGGCGGTCGCCGCGGCGTGAATCGACTCCCTCAGCTCCCGGGCGAGTTCGAGCTGGGCGGTGGTGCAGGAGTCCACGGCGAGGCCGTTCACCGCCAGCCAGTCGACTAGTCGCTGCGGCGTGGGAATGCGTTCCACAGCGTCACCACGACGCTCCGTCAAGGTCGCGGTGAAGCTGGTCGCCAGCACGGTGCCGAGGCGGAAGTCAGGAAACCCAGCAGGCATGGAACCACCTTAGCCGGTT
Source organism: Amycolatopsis sp. lyj-108 (assembly GCF_046549005.1). Lineage (NCBI taxonomy): Bacteria > Bacillati > Actinomycetota > Actinomycetes > Pseudonocardiales > Pseudonocardiaceae > Amycolatopsis > Amycolatopsis sp. lyj-108. Next base: position 704,798 of record NZ_JAJPWQ010000004.1, read on the forward strand.
GCACCCCGACATGAAGACCTGCTAGAACCGTCTTAGCCGGTTCCGCGATGACTGGAGGTCTCATGTCCCGTCCGACCAGCGACGTACAACCCTTCGAAGCCCACGCATCTGACGCCGACCTCGACGATCTGCGCGCGCGGTTGGCCGCGGCGCGGCTACCGGAGGCCGAGACGGTCGATCGCCGATGGGGGCAGGGCGTTCCGCTCACCGACCTCGTCGATGTCGTGGACTACTGGCGCACCGGGTATGACTGGCGCTCTTTCGAGGAGCACCTCGACCGGATCGGTCAGTTCCGCACGACCATCGACGGCCTGGGTATCCACTTCCTGCACCGCCGGTCCGCCCGCGCGGATGCCGTTCCCCTGGTCATGACGCACGGTTGGCCGGGCAGCATCGCCGAGTTCGTCGATGTGGTGGATGAGCTGGCGGACCCCGAGAACCCGGACGCGCCGGCGTTCCACGTCGTGGTGCCCTCGCTACCCGGCTTCGGTTACAGCGACAAGCCTGCCACCACCGGGTGGGGCACCGAGAAGATCGCGGCCGCATGGGTGGAGCTGATGGGCAGGCTCGGCTACGACAGGTTCACCGCCCACGGCGGCGACTGGGGCGGCAATATCACCACGGTTCTCGGCGGCCGGTTCCCGGCGCACGTCCTCGGCATCCACACGACGTTCGCGGAGGGGCCGCCCGGGCTGACCACGGACGGGCTGACGGCGATCGAGCGCAGGTGGACCGAGGAAACCCACGATTTCTGGCACCATCGCGCGGCGTACGCGAAGCAGCAGGCGACCCGGCCGCAGACCATCGGTTACTCGCTCGTCGACTCACCGGTCGGGCTTCTCGCCTGGATCCTCGACAAGTTCGCCGAGTGGTCCGACACCGAGGACAGCCCGTTCGAGACGATCTCCCGGGACCGCGTCCTCGACGACGTCACCCTGTATTGGCTGACCCGGACCGGCGCGTCGTCGGCCCGCATCTACTACGAAAGCCACAACTCGCTCGATCCCGAACTCCGGGTCGACGTCCCGTCGGCGATCACCGTCTATCCCCGCGACATCGAGAAGTATCCGCGCCCTTGGGCGCAGGAGCGGTACCGCCAGATCGTCCGATGGAGGTCGCCCGAAGCCGGGGGCCATTTCCCGTCCCTGGAGGTGCCGGGGTATTTCGTTCAAGATCTGCGAGAAGGCCTCACAGCGGTGTTGGCCGCCAGTCGCCACGCGATATAGGGCGTTATACGGCCTTGACCACGAGGCCGCGCGATGTCGTCGGCGCCCGGCAAACCCGGTCCCGCCAGTGTCAGAGTCCGGCGCGACGGTCCGGACGAAACAGCGCGAGCGCGGGTCCGAAGACCTCTGCGGCGAGGCCATCGCCGACGACGATCGTGCTGCCTCGATGGTCGCCGGGCGGGCAATCCGGGAACAGCCCGCGCATCCGGGTACCGGTCCGCAGACCGGTCTCCCGAACGGCGAGCGTCACGCCCGCAGGTGTGCCCGGTCCGGTGCGACGGCGTGCTGAAGCGGCTCCCCGAGCACGAACCGCCGAAGCTCCCGCGTGACGAGTTCGCCCATCCGGGCGCGTTCGGCGCCCAGCGCGCCGGCCAGATGCGGGGTGAGCACCACGTTCGGCAGCGTGTACAGCGGAGAGTCCGGCTCGGGCGGTTCGGGCCAGGTGACGTCGAGGATCGCCGTGAGGTCCGGGCGCTCGCGCAGCACCGGGATCACCGAAGGTTCGTCGACGACGGCGCCGCGGGCGGTGTTGATCAGGGTCGCGCCGATGCCCATCCTGGCCACCAGTTCCCCGTTCACCAGTCCTTCGGTCTCCGGGAGCAGCGGCGCGTGCAGGCTGACCACGGGGCACGTGGCGAACAGTTCGTCCAGGCCCACCAGCCGCACGCCCAGTTCGGCGGCGGCCGCCGGGTCGACGACGGGGTCACTCGCGAGCACGTCCACGTCGAAACCGCGCAAATGCGACGCGACGAGAGCACCGATCTCGCCGAGGCCGAGCAGGCCGACCCTGGACCGGTAGGCGCCCGCGACCCTCGGGTCGGGCGGATAGGCCCGCCGCTCCCGGATCTCGCGGGAGATCCGGTGCACCTGCTTGAGTCCTAAGAGGACCTGGGCCAGGGTGAACTCGGCGACCGGGACGGCGTTCGCGGCCGCGGCGGACACGATCGGCAGCTCGCGCGCCCAGAACTCGGGGGTGGTCAGCGGCCGGACCGATCCGGCGGCGACGAGCACCGCGCGCAGGTCCGGCGCGTGTCCCAAGAGGACGGAGTCCAGCACCGGGGCACCCCAGCCGGACAACAGGATTTCGACGCCTTCCAGTGCCGCCGGATCCTCCGCCAGCCGCTCGCGGGTGAGCGGCTCACGCAAGTCCACCAGCGTGCCGATCTCCTTCAGCACCGCCTCGGGGTAAACGTCGTCGCGGCGGCGTTCCTCCATCACGAGAAGTGCCGTCGGCCGGTGTTGCAGCTCGGTCATCCCTACCTCCGTCGGCGACCATACATCGGATGCTTTCCCCGGTCCACGCGCGGCAAGTCCCACACAAGGGCAAACCATGCCGATTGAAATTCGTAATCATCGGACCATTGACCTCAGGTCGGGAAAGCGCTTACCGTCCCCTGCGGAGTAGACAGCGTGGTCCACAGTGAACAGGAGATGCGATGCGGAAATCGCGGTGGATCGGCGTGGGACTCACTGTCTCAGCGCTGGTCCTTTCGGGCTGCTCGGCAGGCCCCGCCGGAACGAACGTCGCGCAGGACACCAAGGCGCCCTTGGAACTGTGGACCCGGACGACTCCCGGCGGCGCCGGGGAGCAGGCCACCAAGCGGCTCGCGGAAGCCTTCGAGAAGGCCACGGGGTTCAAGGTGCAGGTCACCGCGATCTTCGACGACTTCGAGACGAAGCTGGCCCAGCGCGCCGCCCAGCGCGACCTGCCGGACATCGTGATGAACGACGTCACGCAGGTCGGCACGCTGAAGAGCCAGGGGCTCGTGCGCGAGATCGAACAGGGCAAGATCAAGCACGCCTCGGAGCTCACCGAGCAGGCGTTGAAGTCCAACCAGACCCCGGACGGCAAGCTGTACGGCCTGCCCTACAGCGCGCAGGCTTCGGCGCTGCTGATCCGCAAGGACTGGCGTGAGAAGCTCGGCAAGAGCGTGCCGCAGAGCTGGCCGGAGCTCGTCGACCTCGCCAAGGCGTTCACCACCGGTGACCCCGACGGCAACGGCAAGAACGACACCGCGGGCCTCAACGCGACGCTGTCGACCAAACGGGGCTACGCCTCCTGGTACTTCTCCAACTTCCTGTGGGCCGCGGGCGGCGACTTCATCACCGAGGCCGGGGGCGGCAAGTACAAGCCGTCGATGAGCACGCCCGAATCCGTCGCCGCGGTGCAGTGGTTCCGCGACCTCGGCTGCAAGGACAACGTGATCCAGCCCGGTTCGGTCACCATGCCGACCCCGGCGACCAACGAGACCTTCGAAGCGGGCAAGGCCGGGATGTACGTCGTCGGCCCGTATCTGCTGCCGCGTTTCGACAAGGCGCTCGGCAAGGACAAGTACGAGGTCGTCCCGATGCCGAAGGGCGCCAAGAACGCCGACGTGCTCGCCGAGGGCCTGTCGATCTACATGATGGCCGGCTCGCCGAACCAGGCCGGGCAGGACGCCTTCGGTGACTTCGCGATCTCGGCCGACGGGCAGAAGATCGGCATGGAGGGCGAATCGGCCTTCATCGTGCAGCTCCCGGTGAACAAGAACATCGACATCAGCCAGGTCCGCCCGGACCCACGTTGGAAGACCTACGCCGAGATCTACACCAAGTCCGGCCACTACGCGCCGTCCATCCCGAACTGGACGCCCGTCCGCCAGGACACCGCCGACACGGTCAGCGCGCTCATCGCCGACTGCAAGCTCGACACCAAGGCGGAACTGGCGAAACTCGACACCAAACTCACCGCGACCTTGCAGCAACAGGGGATCAGCGCGTCATGACCGTAGATCACGCCAAGCCGGCGGCCGTCGGCGCGGACCGTCCCGCTGCCAAGCGGGCGCCCGCGCCGAAGGCCCGCAGGCGCAGCGACCGCGACGGGAAGTGGTGGACGCCGTGGCTGTTCCTGGCCCCCGCCCTGATCCTGTTCGTGTACTTCAAGTTCATCCCGATGATCACCGCGGTGACGATGTCCTTCCAGGATGTCCAGCCGTACCTCGGCAACCAGTGGGTCGGCGGGCAGAACTACGGCACCGTCCTCGGTGACGAGGCGTTCCACTCCGCCATCTGGCACACCGTGATCATCGCGGTCGGGCAGACGGTCGGGTCGATGGTCATCGGCCTCGCGCTCGCCCTGCTCATGGAGGGCCAGAGCAAACGGCTGAAGTTCCTGCGGTCTGCGGCGTTCCTGCCGGTGGTCGTGCCGATCGCGGTGGTCGCCGAACTCTGGCGGATCATGTACCACCCGACCGAGGACGGGATGCTGAACTCCATCCTCGGCATGGTCGGGCTGGGCCCGTCGGGCTTCATCAACGATCCCGACACGTCGATGATCTCGGTCATCGTCACCGGAATCTGGCGCGGCGCGCCGTACGACATGATGATCTTCCTCGCCGGACTGGCCGGAATCGACAGGGGCCTCTACGAAGCGGCCACTGTGGACGGTGCCTCCCGGTGGCGCAAGATCCTCCACGTGACGCTGCCGGGCCTGCGGTCGGTGTTCTCGATCCTGTTCGTCCTCGCGGCGATCCGCGGCCTGCGGGTGTTCACCGAGGTGTTCCTGCTGACCAACGGCGGGCCGAACGGCTCGACGGAAGTCGCGATGACCCTGATCTACAAACTCGGCCTGGAACAGAACCGGCTGGGCGTCGGCGCGGCGGGTGCGGTCCTGCTGTTCCTCGCGACGCTCGTGCTGACGCTGTTCGTCCAGGTGCTCCGACGGAGGCGAGACGCATGACCGCGGCCAACGATTCGGCACTCGGCCTCGACGCCGTCAAGTCGCCGGGCGGACGGATCCTGAAGTTCGTCCTGTACACCCTGCTGCTCCTGGTGTTCGCCGGGCCGCTGCTGGCGCTGCTGGTCAGCGCGTTCAACAACGTCTCCGATCCGACGGCGCTGAGCGTCGTCCCGTCGAGCCCGACCCTGGACAACTTCGGCATCGCCTTCGACCTCGGCGTCGGGATGTACCTGCTCAACTCGTTCCTGGTGGTCGGCTTCGGCCTGCTGCTGCAGGTCATCGTCTCGGTGCTGGCCGGATACGCGTTGGCGCGCAAGAAGTTCCGGTTCATGACCTTCGTGCTGGTCGCGATCCTGGCGACGCTGATGCTGCCGGAGGAGATCCTCGCGATCCCGCTGTCGCTGATCCTCTCGGATCTGCCGCTGGTGCACTTCAACCTGATCGGCAGCCTCGCCGGGATGATCGTGCCGCTGGGCGCGTGGGCCTTCTCGATCCTGGTGATGACCGAGTTCATGAAGGACGTCCCCCGCGAACTCGAGGAGGCCGCGCGGATCGACGGCGCCGGCGACCTGCGGATCTTCGCGCAGATCATCCTCCCGATGTGCAAGCCCGCGCTCGGCGTGATCGGTGTCTTCGGCTTCACGATGATCTGGGACCAGTACCTGCTGCCCCTGCTCGTGTCGACCGACGCCTCGACCTACACCCTGCCGCTTGCCCTGCGGACACTGCGGATCGACACGAACGTCACGCCGGGCGTGATCATGGCGGCGTCGCTGCTGGCGCTGCTCCCCTCGGTCGCCGCGTTCCTGTTCTTCCAGCGTTCGTTCGTCCGCGGCCTCGCCTCCGGCGCACTCAAGGGCTGACTCACCAAAGACAACGAGGAGCGATCCTGAAGTGAGTTCCACCGCCTGGTTCACCCACGACCGGTTCGGGATGTTCGTCCACTGGGGACTGTATTCGCTGGCCGCCCGGCACGAATGGGTGCAGAACCGCGAAAAGCTGACCGACGGGCAGTACCGCGTCTACTTCGACCATTTCGAGCCGGACAAGTACGACCCGCGGTCCTGGGCACGGGCCGCGAAGGCCGCGGGCATGACCTACGTCGTGCTGACCACCAAGCACCACGACGGTTTCTGCCTGTGGGACAGCGATCTCACCGACTTCAAGGTGACGAACACGCCCTACGGCAAGGATCTGCTCGGTCCGTTCGTCGACGCCTGCCGCGAAGAAGGCTTGAAGGTCGGCTTCTACCACTCGCTGATCGACTGGCACCATCCCGCGTTCCCCGTCGACGGCACCCATCCCCGCCGTGACGACGCCGAGTACATCGCGGCCCACCAGTACGCCGACATCGCCGAGTACCAGCTCTACCTGCACGGTCAGGTCCGCGAGCTGCTCACCCGCTTCGGCACGATCGACTACCTGTTCTTCGACTTCTCGTACCAGGGCCGCAAGGAATGGTGGGGCGGCAAGGGACCGGACGACTGGGACTCCCCCGGCCTGCTCGCGCTGGTCCGGGAACTCCAGCCCGGCATCCTCGTCAACGACCGCACCGGGATCCCGGGCGACTTCATCACCCCGGAGCAGTACCAGCCGTCGGGTCCGATGACCCGCGACGGCGTCCCGGTGGTGTGGGAGGCGTGCCAGACGCTGAACGGCAGCTGGGGTTACGACCGCGACAACCTCGACTACAAGAGCCCCGAGCTGCTCATCCGGATGCTGGTCGACGGCGTGTCCAAGGACGGCAACCTGCTGCTCAACGTGGGGCCGAACGGCCGGGGCGAGATCGACCCGCGGGCGCTCGAAGTGCTCGGTGAGCTCGGCCGCTGGATGGACCGGCACGAACGTGCCATCCGCGGCTGCGGTCCCGCCGGGTACACAGCGCCCGCCGACGGCCGCTACACCCAGCGCGGAGACCGGCTGTACCTGCACCTGTTCAGCTGGCCGATGAACCACGTCCACCTGCCAGGGCTGGCCGGGCGGGTGCGCTACGCCCAGCTGCTCGACGACGCCTCGGAAATCCGGCAGGTGCACACGGATCCCGGGCAGAGCGCACAGAACACCCAGATGGGCGGGCAGCCGGAAGGCACGCTCACCCTGAAGCTCCCCATCCGGAAACCGGACACCCCGGTCCCGGTGATCGAACTGTTCCTGAGCACAGAGAGCCCCGCCGCCGAAACCCTCCCCACCGATTGAGCACGGAGGCATCATGGATCGCAGAAGGTTCCTCAGCGGCGCCACCCTCGGCGCCGCGCTGATCACCGTCCCCTGGGTCACCGCGGGCACGGCGTCGGCCAAACCGAAGGGGCTGTGCGCCCTGAACGTCAGTTCGCTGACCGAACTGCAGAACGCGATCAACAAGGCGGGTCCCGGTGCCGTCATCACCGTGAACAACGGCACCTACACCGTGCCGACGGGCAAGCCGATCAGCGTCAAGGGCAGGCGTGGCACGAAGGATCAGCCGATCACCATCGTCGCGCAGTCCCGCGGTGGAGTGACACTCAACGGTGAGCAGAGCTTCGTCTTCGACGACTCCACCGGCGTCACGATCAGCGGGTTCAAGTTCCGCCAGAGCACCACGCTGGAGATCCCGCCGAACTGCTCGCGGATCCGGCTGACCCGCAACGATCTCCAGTTCGCCGACCTCCCGGACCTGCACTGGGTGATGGTGCGCGCGGACAACAGCAAGATCGACCGCAACCACTTCCACCACAAGACCACGCTCGGCGTCATGCTCTGCATCGAGGGCGCGGACGAGGACAAGATGGCGGCGGACGTCGAGGTCTTCCGGAACTACTTCTCCGACCACACCTTCCCCGGAGACAACGGCGGCGAGCCGATCCGGCTGGGCGTCAGCCCGCGCGCGCTCACCACCGCCGGGGCCAAGATCGAGTTCAACCTGTTCGAACGCGCGAACGGCGACCCGGAGGCGATCTCGGTCAAGTCGTCGGGCAACTTCATCCGCAACAACACCATCCGGAACAGCAAGGGCGGCATCGTGCTCCGCCACGGAAACAAGACTCTCGTCGAAGCCAACTTCATCCTCGGAGGCAAGGAAGGCATCCGGATCTACGGCAACGACCACAAGATCCTCAACAACTACGTCGCCGGAGTGTCCGGCAGCGCGCTGGTCGTCGGCAGCGGCAGCGTCCGGGACCACTTCCCTGGTGAGTCGAAGGAATCACGGCGCGGCAACGACGCGGCGGACCGCGTGCTCATCGCGCACAACACGCTGCTGAACAACAGCGGCACGCTCGCCGGCGAGACCAAACGTACGATCGAACCGCGCGACTGCACGATCTCGGACAACCTCTTCGTCGGTGGCAACGGCGACCTGGTCGCGATGAGCACCACAGGCAACTTCACCTGGTCCGGCAACATCCTGTGGGGCTCGGGCGGGAACGGCAACATCCCGGCGGGCACCTTCCGCCGGATCGACCCGAAGCTTGTACAGGGCAGCGACGGCGTCTCGCGGCTCGCCGCGGGCAGCCCCGCGATCGACGCGGCGACGCTGTCGGCCGCACCGGTCACGCTGGACATCGACGGTCAGGCCCGCGGCAGCCTGCGTGACGTCGGTGCCGACGAGTACTCGACGGCCGCCATCGCCAACCGGCCGCTCACCACCGCGGACGTCGGCCCCGCCGCTCCGTAGCGAAGCCGGGCTCACGCCGGCGTCAGCCCACGCCGGCGTGAGCCCACCGCACCACCAAGGGTCTGTGGGCGGAGCCGAAGACGCACCCGAGAAGCGACCCAACGCGTGAACCCGCCTCGGCCGAAGGCCCCGCTATCGCGGTGGCAGGGCGCTTGCACACCCACCGTGACGTGGCAGACCAGCCGGCGCCCCGCCGACGTCGATCGCGGTCGCGGGTTCACCGCCAGACCCAGAGGAGGAACCATGCCGCAGCGCGCCGCGGGTTCGGCCACCCTGGCCGACGTCGCCCGTGAGGCGGGAGTGTCGCTCGCGACGGCGTCGAGGGCGCTCAACGGCGGCACCAGACAGGTCAGCGTGACGCTGCGCGAATCGGTACTGCAGGCCGCGGAACGGTTGCAGTACACGGCGAACGTTCCCGCGCAGGCGATGGCCCGCGGCCGCGGCAACGTGGTCGGGCTGCTGGTACACGACATCGTCGACCCGTACTTCTCCTCGATCGCGTCCGGCGTGATGCGGGTGGCCGCCCGGCACGGGCTGACCGTCACCATCGCGAGCACGGAAAACCATCCGGAGAAGGAACTCGAGTACGTCACCACATTGCGCGGGCAGCGTGCGCGAGCGGTCATCCTGGCCGGGTCGCGCAACGAGGACAGTGCCCTGCAACGGAATCTGACCAAGGAACTCAAGGCGTTCGAGGCCGCCGACGGCCAGGTCGTGGTGATCGGGCAGCGGAAACTGCCGTTCGACACCGTCATGCTCGAGAACCGCGCCGGAGCGGCGGATCTGGCCGACAATCTCGCCGCACTCGGGCACCGGGACTTCCTCGTACTCGCCGGGCCGCCCGGTCTGCTGACCTCGCGGGACCGCGTCCTCGGCTTCCGCGACGGACTCTCCCGGCACCACATACCGCTGCCCGAAAACCACGTACTGCGCGCGGAATTCACCCGCGACGGCGGCTACGCGGCGATGGTGCGTGCGATCGAGAACGGCTTCCGCGGCTGCGTTTTCGCGGTCAACGACGTGATGGCCGTCGGCGCGATGGCCGCCTGCCGCGACCGCGGGCTGCTGGTCCCCGCGCAGATCGCGATCGCGGGGTTCGACGACATTATCACCTTGCGCGACATAAGGCCTTCGCTGTCGACTGTGCGGGTGCCGATCGAGCGCATGGGCGAACAGGCGCTCGATTTCATCCTCGACGACCGCGCGGCCGGTCCTCGTGTCAAGCCGATCACCGGTGAGGTCGTGCTGCGCGAAAGCACTCAACCGTTGGAGGGAAAATGATCCGCCCGGGACTGTGTTCGGTGACGCTGCGGCGGCTGGACGCCGACGAGGTCGCGCGCCGTGCCGAGGAGGCGGGGCTGCAGGTGATCGAGTGGGGCGCCGACGTCCACGTGCGCCCCGACGACGACTGGGCGGCCGAGCGCGCGTTCGAAGCCATGGCACGGCACGGGCTGACCTGCGACTCCTACGGCTCCTACTTCCGCGCCACCCCGATGGAGGCCGGAAAGTTCGGCGACATCGCCGCCACCGCGGTCCGGCTCGGCGCCTCGCGGATCCGCGTGTGGGCGGGCAAGGCGGGCTCCGAGGACGTCGATCCCGACGAACGCGCGCAGGTCGTCACCGGTCTCCGCGAGGCCGCCGACGTCGCGAACGACCACGGTCTGGAGGTCGCGCTGGAATTCCACGGCGGGACACTGACCGACACCGCCGAATCGACCGTCCGACTGCTCGACGAGGTCGGCCGCGACAATCTCGGCACCTACTGGCAACCGCCCCAGGACCTGCCGGACGACCAGGCGCTGGCGGGACTGGAACTGGTGCTCGACCACGTGCGCGCGGTGCACGTCTTCTCGTGGTGGCCCAGCAACGAGCGGCATCCGCTGACCTTCCGGGCGGACCTGTGGACGCGGGCGTTCGGCCTGCTCGCGAAGACCGGTCGGCCGCTCGACGCGCTGCTGGAGTTCGTCCCGGACAACGATCCGGATCTGGTCCCCGGCGAGGCCGACTCGCTGCGGAAGCTGATCGAGGCGGGCGCGTGAGGTTCACCGAAGCCGACAGGCTGCTCTTCGCAGGCGACTCCATCACCGACTCCAGCCGTGATCGCACCGATCCCGCGTCGCTGGGCAAGGGTTACGTCCGGCAGATCGCGGAACTCCTCGGCGACGGGCCGGAGGTGATCAACCGGGGCATCAACGGCAACCGGATCTACGACCTCGAAGCCCGATGGACCACCGACGTCCTCGCGGCGCGCCCCACGGTGCTGACGGTGAAGATCGGCATCAACGACACCTGGCGGACCTTCGACCGTGGCCTGCCGAGCCCGATCGACAAGTTCCGCGCCGCCTACACCCGGCTGCTGGCCGACGCGCGGCAGCACCTGCCTGCCGAGTTGTACGTGATCACGCCGTTCCTGCTGCCGGTGGAGCCGGAGCACCATGACTGGGTGGCCGATCTGGCACCTCGGATCGAAGTCGCGCTGGAAGTGGCCACCGAGTTCGGCGCGCGGCTGATCCGCGCGGATCTGTTCATGCCGCGCGCCGCGGAGGAGCACGGCGCCGCGACGCTGGCCCCGGACGGCGTCCACCCCAGCCCGCTCGGCCACCGCCTGCTCGCCGAGGCCTGGCTCGCGACGGCCGGTTCGCCGGTCGAGGAGGCCACGCTCCCGTAGCGGATACAGTTGCCCCGTGAACCGGAACGCCATCATCGCCGGTCGTTATCGGCTGGAGCACAAGGTCGGCCGGGGCGCGATGGGCGTGGTGTGGCAGGCGCGGGACGAACGGCTCGACCGCACGGTCGCGGTCAAACAGCTGCTGCCGGACAACTCCCCGGGTGACGCGCCGTTCCGGTCGATCGTGCGCGCGATGCGGGAGGCCCGGGTCGCCGCGCGGCTCAAGCATCCGCATGCCGTCACCGTCTACGACGTCGTCGAACAGGACGGAACCCCTTATCTGATCATGGAGTTCCTGCCGTCGCGGCCGCTGACGGAACTCCTCGCGGACGACGGCCCGCTCCCCGCGGGCCGGGTGGCGGAACTCGGCGCGCAGATCGCCTCGGCGCTGGCCGCCGCGCACGAGGACGGCATCCTGCACCGGGACGTCACACCCAACAACATCCTGATCACCGAGGACGGGCAAGCGAAGATCGCCGACTTCGGCCTGTCCCACGCCACGGGCGAAGGGACGATGACCGGCGACGGTCTCGTCGTCGGCACACCCGCGTTCCTCTCCCCCGAGGTCGCGGACGGCGAGGAGCCCGGCTATCCGTCGGACGTGTTCTCCCTCGGCTCCACGCTGTACACCGCGCTGGAAGGCGCGCCGCCGTTCGGCACCGACGGCAACCAGATCGCCCTCCTCAAACGGGTCGCCCGCGGCGAGATCACCGCGCCGCGGTCCACCGGCCCGCTCACGGACGTCCTGCTGCGGATGCTCCGGCGCGATCCACTGGAACGGCCGGACATGGCCGAGGCCGAGCGGATGCTCGCCGCCGTCGCCGACGGCCGTCCGGCGATCCTGTCCGGCACCAAACGGCTTCCCGTGCCCGCTCGTCGTTCACGCCTGCCGTTCGCCATCGCGGGCGGTGTGGTCGTGGCGGGCGGTGTGCTGGCGGGCGTCCTCCTGTTCGACGGCGATGCGCCCGAGGCTCCGCTGGCGGCACCGATCGCGACCACACCCGCCGCGAAACCGGTGTGCGAAGCGCGTTACGAGGTGGCCAATCGCTGGCCCGGCGGCTCGGAGATCCGCGTATCCGTGCGGAACTCCCAGGACACCCGGCTCACCGGCTGGGAGGTCAGCTGGACCCTGCCGCCCGGCACCCGCATCGCCAATCTGTGGAACGGTTCCCTGGCACAGGACGGCGATCGCGTGCGGGTGTCCGAAGCCGACTGGAACGCGGTCCTGCCCGCCGGCGGGACGACCACCTTCGGCTTCATCGCGACCACCGGCGAAGACGGTGGGGACACGCCGGTCGCGGAGTGCCGGAGTTCTCAGCGGTGAGAATCGGAGTTCTTCCCCACACTCAGCGAGCGGTGGATTCCCGCGCGTTCAAGCGCACGGGGACCTCGATCCGGCGCGGCTCGCCGTCGGACGCCTTCCCCTCGATGAGGTCCATCAACGCCGTGGCCGCACGGCCGCCCACCTCACGGGGATGCACGAACATGCCGGTCACCTGCGGTGAGGTGAGCCGGAGCGATCCGCTGTCGACCGCACTGCAGATCCCGAGCGCGCCGGGCACCGCGAGCCTGCGGCGACGGGCCTCGTGGAGGACGCCGAGGGCGAGGTTCTCCGACGTCGTGAACACGGCGTCCGGGCACACCCGCCGGTCGAGCAGCCTGCCCAGCGCCTCCGCCGTGCCTTCGGTGGTCGGCGGTTCGTCGATCTCGGCCACCACCGGCTCCAGGCCCCGAGCCTCCGTCCAGCCCCGGTATCCCGCGACCAGATCCGCCGCATAGGAGCGGCGGGTGTCGGTGGTGATCATCGCGGGACGCTCGTAACCGTTGTCCGCCAAGTGATCCAGCATCAGCCGCGCGGCCGCGACCAGGTCGTTGTCGACGACGACCGGCACCGGGCAGGGCGCCGCCATCGGACGTCCGACGGTCACCAGCGGCCGGTCACGGCACCAGCCGGTCGCGAAGAACGGCTCGTCCCCACGGGGATCCACCAGGATCGCGCCGTCGACGGCGAAGGCGTTCAGCCGGTCGAGGTCGGCTTCCCTCGGCGTCAGAAGCAAGGCGTACGACCGTTTCGACGCCACTTCGGCCGCCCCGTTGAGGACTTCGAGGAAGTAGTCCGAGTTGGGCACGAGCGCGCACGCGCTGCCCGCGTCGACCGAGTTCGCGAGCTGGATCGCCAAGGTGCGGCTGCGCCGGGTGACCAGCTGTTGTGCGTGCACGCTGGCCTGGTAACCGAGTTCGGCCGCCGCCCGCGCGACGCGCTGCCGGGTCTCTTCGGAGATCCGGCCCTGCCCGCTCAGCACATGCGAGACGGTGGTGATCGAGACCCCCGCGGCCGCGGCGACGTCACGGATGGTCGGCGACACTCAGGCCTCCACGGGCGGTCCCCAAACGCGGTTCGGCCGGTCGGTGTCCAGCCGATAGTCGGTGACGTGGGCGTCACCCAGCCTACGTCCGAGGTCCGCCGCGGCCTCCAGCGGCCGGGCGGGATCGCGCTCCACCTCGCCCCGGCTGTTGCCGACGCCGACCACGATCCCGGCGAGGTCCTGACGCAGGTAACGGGTGAGTTCCTGGAACTGGGCTTCGAGCCCGAGTGTCGCGCCGCGGTAGCTCTCCTCGCAGGAGATCAGCACGGCGGCGCGTTTGTCCATCAGCCCGGGCACGACTTCGGCGGTGTGCGGCGAACTGCCGGAGGTGTAACAGAAAAGCCGGTCGAAGAAGGACTTCAGCCGACCGGTCATGCCGTACCAGTGCAGTGGTGTCGCGTAGACGATCGCGTCCGCAGGGAGCACGTGGTCGAACAGCAGTCGCTCGTAACCGTCCGCGATGCCGCAGGACCGGTCGCTCAGCCGGCAGTCGCGGCAGTCCCCCAGCGGCGACTCGACGAAATCGGAAAGGCGGACGAAGCCGACCGTGTGTCCCGCTTCCTCCGCCCCTTTGGCCAAAGCCTGGGCGAGGGCCCAGGAATTGCCCTCACGACGCGGACTCGAATCGAGCACCAAGACCTTCACGTGGTTCTCCCCGGAGAGACTGCAAAAACGCTTTTGCAGTCTCTCCGGGGAAGGTTTCCGCTGTCAAGCGACCGAGGTCAGGCGACCTTGGCGGCCGCCGCGAGGATGACCTCCGCGACGACGTCCGGCCGCGAGACCGAGACGGCGTGCGAAGCACCGGTCCTGGTGACCTCCGAACCGGCGCGCTCGGACATGAACGCCTGCGCCGCGGCGGGGATCGCGTGGTCCTGCTCGGCGATCAGCGCCCACGACGGCAGGTTCTTCCAGGCAGGCTCGCCGTCGAACGGCGTGGCGAGCGCGCGTTCGGTGACCGGACGCTGGGTGACCGCCATGACGTCGGCGGTCTCCGCGGGGACGTCGGCCGCGAACACGTCCGAGAAGTTCTCGGGCTTGATCGACAGCTCGCCCTGGGAAGCCAGGACGTTCGTGGTGTCCGGGCCGAGCTTGCCGCCTTCGAACCGGCCGGACAGCTCGAACACGCTCTCCCCCGCCTCCGGCTGGAAGGCGGCGATGAAGACGAGCGCCTTGACGTTCGGCGCGATGGTGGCCGCGCGGCTGATCACCACGCCGCCGTAGGAATGCCCGGCCAGCACCACGGGGCCGTCCACGCCGTTGACGACGTCGGCGACGTAGTCCGCGTCGGACTCGATGCCGCGCAGCGGGTTCGACGCCGCCAGCACCCGGTAGCCCTGCTCACGCAGCTTCGGGACGACGCCGTTCCAGCTGGACGAGTCGGCGAAAGCACCGTGGACCAGGACGATGGTGGGCTTCTGGTTGGTCATGGTGGCTCCTTCAGATCAGGGAGAACGATCGGTCTTTCTGCCTGAACAATGCTCGCCCCGATGGCCTTCCGCAACGTGACGAAGACGACCTGGTGGAATGACCGTTCTTTCTCTACGGTTGGGGAATGCCGACTGTCGACCGGGACGTACATCCGAAGATCCGGCTGCTCGAGACAGCGTCACGGCTGTTCTACGCCGAGGGCATCCATGCCGTCGGCGTGGAGCGCCTGGTCTCCGAGGCGGCCGTGACCAGGGCGACGTTCTACCGCCACTACCCCACCAAGGACGACCTCGTCGCCGCCTACCTGAGCACCACGAGCGAGAAGATCCGCGTGGGCGTCGACGCGGTGACCAGCGAGAAACCCGCCCGCGAAGCGCTGCTCGCCGCACTGGGCATCATCGGCGACCGGACGCTCGACGACGACTTCCGCGGCTGCCCGTTTCTCAATGCCGCGGCCGAATACCCCGACCCCGGACACCAGGTCCGCCAGGTCATCGACGACCACCGGGACTGGTTCTTCGGCGTCCTTCGCGACCTGGCACGCGACGCGGGCCACGCCGACCCGGACCACGCCGCCCGCACTCTCGTCCTTCTCCGCGACGGCGCGCTTCACGGCGGCAACCTCGACGACGCCGAGACCGTGCGCGCCACTTTGCACCGAGCCGTGGCCGACCTCGTCCCCTGAGCTTCATCGCGTCTTCTCGACGGTCGTAACAAGTGCTACCTTCGCGGGAGGGGGCCGGACCGAGGAGCGGCGACGATGAGGCTTTCTCCCAGCGCGCACGTCGACCCGTTCTGCCGTGACCGGCTGCCGCCCGCCGAGCAGTGGCCGGAGTTCGTGTTCAACCTGCCGGAACTGCGGTATCCCGACAGGCTGAACGCCGCGACCGCACTGCTCGACGACACCGCGGCGCGCTTCGGTCCGGACAGGCCCTGTCTGCTCTCCCTCGCCGAAACGTGGACATACGGCGAAGTCCTGGCCCGCGCCAACCGCGTCGCCCACGTCCTGGTCACCGATTTCGGGGTGGCCCCCGGAGACCGGGTGCTGTTGCGGGGCACCAACACCCCGTGGCTCGCGGCGGCCTGGCTGGCCGTGCTCAAGGCGGGCGCGGTGGCCGTCACGACCATGCCGATGCTGCGGCGTGCCGAACTCGACAAGATCGTCGGCCGCGCGAAGCCCGCACTCGCCGTTTGCGACGAACGCCTGCTGGACGAACTCCCGGCCGATCTGCCCGTCGTGTCGTACGGAACGGATCTGGCCGCCCGCGCGGAGCGACATCCGCCCACGTTCGCCGACGTCCCGACCGCGGCCGACGACGTCGCCCTGCTGGCCTTCACCTCCGGCACGACGGGATCCCCGAAGGCGACGATGCATTTCCATCGCGACCTGCTCGCGATCGCCGACACGTTCTCCCGGCACATCGTGCGCCCGGCGTCCGACGATCTCTTCTGCGGCACCCCACCGCTGGCCTTCACCTTCGGCCTCGGCGGCCTGCTGGTCTTTCCCTTGCGTGCGGGCGCGGCCACGCTTCTGGTCGAACGCGCCACTCCGGCGGAACTCGCCGCCATCGTCGCCGACAAGGGCGTCACGGTCCTCTTCACCGCCCCGACCGCGTATCGGGCGATTCTGAACGCCGGCGACGGACGACTCCTGGCCGGAGTGCGCCGGGCCGTCTCCGCCGGCGAATCGCTTCCCGCTCCCGTGGCCGAGCGGTATCGGGAAGTCGTCGGACGGCCGCTCATCGACGGACTCGGCAGCACCGAAATGCTGCACGTGTTCATCTCCGCCGCCGACGACACCGCACGTCCCGGCGCGACCGGGAAGGTCGTACCCGGCTACGAAGCGGCCGTTCTCGACATCGACGGCTCACCCGTTCCCGACGGCACTCCAGGGTTCCTGGCGGTGCGAGGCCCCACCGGCTGCCGCTATCTCGAGGACCCGCGCCAACAGGACTACGTGCGCGGCGGCTGGAACATCACCGGCGACACCTACGTCCGCGACGCCGACGGTTACTTCCGGTTCGTCGCCCGCAGCGACGACATGATCATCTCGTCGGGCTACAACATCGCCGCGCCCGAGGTCGAGGAAGTCCTGCTCACCCATCCGGACGTGGACGAATGCGCCGTCATCGGCACACCGGACCCCGACCGCGGTTCGGTCGTGACGGCGTTCGTCGTACCACGTCCCGGCGCCGACCCGAGCACGGACCTGGCGCGGGCACTGCAGGACCACGCCAAGGCGACCGCGGCGCCGTACAAGTATCCGCGGCGCGTGCGGTTCATCGAGGCGTTGCCGCGTAATGCGAGTGGAAAGTTGCAGCGGTACCTGTTGCGAGAGCTGTGACTTCTGTCCACATTGGACTCGCCTGGATTCTTCCCCTTTGACACACCTCGTTTGCCTTACCTGTCCGTCGTCGATCCGCGTCTTCATGTGACGACAGGCGTTAGTTGGCATCACCGTCTCGTCTGACGTTGTAGTTCTTGGCCAGGTGCAGTCGATAGTCGGCATGGCTGGCAGCACGTGGTGTCTGCCAGCTTCAGCGTTGTACTTGGATGTCGCGGTGATGGTCGCGCAGGACGCTGGCGTGGTCGCACGTGTTCGGCAACCTCCGCGCAGGAGGCGAGGTTTCTTGCATGCCCTTGTCGATCGGCATGGCGCCGCGCGATTGTGAGGAGCCATTTCTTCTGGTGCCGGGATTGTCTGCTCCGCGACCGCCTTCGCTGTCGAACGGCCTTCGCGTGCTTGTCGCGACAGTTCGCGACGGTCGCGTTCGCTGTCGAGAGGAGGTTGCTGATGCGTCAGGTCCGGGGCCGATCGATTCGACCGAGGAAGCTAGGGACTAGGTCGTCCAGCCGAGTTGGCCGAGCCGGTCGCGAGGTGGCCCGCGTGAGGGAACCTGATGTCTGGAAGGGGCTACGCCCGGTGCTGTGCCTGCTGGCCTTCGCCGCGGCTGCCCTGGAGGACAACGAGGCCCTTGCCGTTGTGGCAAGGGCGCTCATCGCGGTTGGTGACATGATCGTCAACGCTGGTCGGCACAAGCGGTCATAACACCAGGTCCGGCCGTCGTATGGCGGCCGGACCACCACCGCATCCAGGAAACCTTACGCGCGGTCGGCGTGCAAATGGAGACGCAGGATCAGGTCCTGAACCGTAACGAAATATGGTTTCGTTACATCGAATTCTTACGTAGCCGGGAGGGGTGGTCTGATGGGGGACGCTGTCGGCGTTTGCCCGTCGTGCGGAGGTCCGCTTCCCCCGAACTCCGGGAGGGGACGCCCCCGACGGTACTGCTCGGCCGCATGCCGCACGGCGGGCCATCGAGCCCGCGAGCGCGATGACAGGATGGCCGAGGCCCGCAGTGCGCGCCGCTGCGTGAACAGCGTGGCCGGGCACGCCTGCCAACGGCAGGCAAAGTTCGTGGTGACCGTGGACGGCCGAGAGGTACGCACCTGCGGCATCTGCCGCGAACTGGTCATGGCGTTCCTGACCAGGCAGGGCGCGACCGCCACGACCGTGGACGTCGAGCCGTTCGACAGGCCGTCCGCGTGGCGCGCGAGTGCTCCCGTCGCACACGACAGCCAGTCCCGCGGCCGGATCCTGGTATTGGAGGATGACGACAATCTGCGCGGGATAGTCGCGCGCGAGCTGCGAGCACGAGGATATGAGGTAACGGAGGAGGGGGATCTGCCTGCCGTGGACGAGCGGGTGCGCACCGACCCGCCGGACCTGCTTCTCCTCGACCGCATCGTCCCCTCCGGAGACGCTCTTAACTGGGTTCGACACGTGCGCGCCTACGGCAACGCGATCCCGGTGGTAATCCTGACCGCACGCGACTCGCTACACGACCGGCTCGATGGCTTCGAACGCCACGTCGACGACTACATCGTCAAACCGTTCTCAATGACTGATCTTGCCACCCGAGTGGGCAGAGTGCTGCGCCGATCCCGTCCGGACAGCCATGCCGAGCAGACCTACACCGACAGCTTCGTCCATCTGGACTTCCAAGCAGGCGAACTCCGGGTCAGTGGCATCGCGGTGCCGCTGACCCGGCAGGAATTCCGTTTTCTCGAAGTGCTGGTGCGCAACGCCGGGGCGATCCAGTCAAGGGAGAAAATCGCTCGCGCGCTGTGGGATAAGAAACCGTCGTCGATGAGCTCGCTGGACGTTGTGGCCCATCGGCTGCGCCAGAAGCTGAAACCGACGGATCTGGGCGAAAGCCCGATCGTCGCCGCGCGGGGCAGGGGCTACCTGTACCAGGTGCCGGCAACATCTGCCGGACAAGCGACAGAGCTGCTCGCCCGACATTCCGGCTACGGCCACGCCAGCCGAGCCCTCGACATTCTCAACGCCCACGAGCGCCAGGAAACGCACACCGAGATTCCCGACCAAGACTGACCCGCCAGCCAGTCGGCCGGCCACATGGCAGGTCCCGTCGACCGAGCACAGCGCACCATGCCAATTAACGCTGGGATATGCCAACTATCACCTGTCGTCACACTTCACCAGAATGCGAAACCAATTCCGGAGCAACCTTCACATTCGCACGTCTGTTCGAACGCTGGTATTCTTGTGGGGTGTCCAGCCAACGAATCCTCGAACCGCCACAGGAGCTGTGGCGCGCCGGTGCGCGCGAACTCGCGCACGGTGTCGTGGAGCGGTTGTCGGTGGCACGACAGGCGTTGGCGGAGATCGGGCAGTTCCTGACGGAGATCGAATCCCGCGGCCCGATGGAGCTATTCGGGCATGGTTCGACCGCGGGCTGGTTCGCCGAAACCGCCCGCATCACCCCCACAGAGGCCCACGACACCGTGAAGCG
>NZ_JAJPWQ010000005.1:0-547226 GCF_046549005.1 Amycolatopsis sp. lyj-108
CGTTGGTGCGGCTCGGTGTCTTCCGGACGCCGAACCTCGGTGGCGCGAATCTCGCGCAGTTCCTGCTCGGTGCGGCGTGGATCCCGATGTGGTATTTCCTCAATCTGTACCTGCAGCAGGTCCTGGGTTACGGGGCCTTCGCCAGTGGTGCGGCGTTGCTGCCGATGACGGTGCTGATCGTGGTGCTGATGGTCGCGGTCGCGCCGAAACTGATCGGCCGGTTCGGGCCGAAGAAGATGATCATCGGTGGTTTGTGGGCGCTCGCGGCGGGTCTGGTGTGGTTGTCGTTCGTCAGCCCGACCGGCGACTTCGTCGTCGATGTCCTGCCCGCGTCGCTGGTCGCGGCGCTCGGTCAGGCGCTGGCGTTCATTCCATCGCTGGGTACCGCGATCTCGAGCGCGAAGCCGGAGGAAGGCGGGCTGGCGTCGGGGATTGTGAACACCTCGTACCAGATCGGGTCGGCGCTCGGTCTGGCCGCGATGACCGCGGTCGGCGTGTCCTTCGGCGCCGGAAGTGTCGGTGACCCGGTCGCGTTGACCGGCGGCTACTCGGCGGCGTTCCTCGGGGCCGCGGGCATCGCGGTCGCGGGTGGCTTCCTGGCCATGGCCACCCTGCGCTTCCCCCGGAGCGCGCCGAGTGACGCCGGCGGAGGTGACCCGGCGGTGCTGCGATGACCGGCTGTACCACCGCGTGGAGGGCGAGACCGTTTCCAGGTCCGCCCTCCACACGGCGTTTCACCTGGTCTTGCGATACTTTCGAGGCGGCCCAAGGGAAGGAATGACGGTGGTGACCACCAGCGCAGGCCCGGGGCACGTGATCATCACCGTGCCCGGCGATCTCGATCTCGCGACGACCGAGTTCCTCGATGCGGAGCCCGGTCAGGCACTTGACCCGGTGCCGAACAGCATGGTGGTCGAGCTGAACGCGGTGGACTGCTGTGATTCGACCGGCCTGTCGGGCCTGTTGCCGATCGGCTGAGCCGGCTGTCAGCAGAAGGCCAGGCTGAACGCCCCCATGAGGGCGACGGCGACGACTGCAGGGGCGGTCAAGCAGGCGATGCCGCCGATGATGCTGGTCATACCGGACCGCAAGGGCAGCCGTTGACGGTCCTGGAGCCGGCTGATCCGGATCGAAGTGTCACCACCCGACATCGCGAGCGCTTTCCTCGGACCGCCGGTGGCGCCGATGGTGAGCAACGCCGACCGCACCGGTCCGGCTCCACATTCCGCGGCCGCCGTCCGATCGGCGGCGAGCTCGACGAAGAGGCCGATCGCTTTCGGCAGTTCGCGCATGAGCGGGACGAAGTGCAGGGTCCTGCCCAGTACGTCGGCACAGCCGGTGAGCAGGTGGTGACGGCTGCGGACGTGGGCGTTCTCGTGGGCGAGCACCGCTCGCAGTTCCGCGGGGGTGAGCCGGGTTCGCAATCCGTCGCTGGCGACGATCATGGCGCGGCGTCCGCCCAGGCTGTAGGCGATCGGGTGCTCATGAGGCAGCCACAAGGTGCGGACGCGATCCGATGACCTGGATCCGGACAGCCGCAGTGCGTCGAGATGCCGCTCATGCAGCTGGTTGCGGCGCCGTCGACGCCTGATCGACGACGAAAGCAGGCGGATGAGCGTGAACGTCAGCAGGACTCCGGCCGTACCGCCGACCACCAGGTCAAGCGACGGAATCCCGTCGTGGCTGATCGTGGACAGACAGGCGTCGATCAAGCGGGTGATCTGATCCGCGGGGCCATGACCGGGCAGGGCGAGAAGGAGCACGCCGCCGACCGTGCTCACCAGCAGACCGATCGAGGCCATGAGCCACCAGGTGATCGCCGCCGCCGGGCTGCCCTGTGGCGTCCCGAATCTCGCCAGGACCGGTGGGGAACACCAGCCGACGATCAGGACGCCGAGGAGGAGCGCGGCGGCGGGGATCACCGCTTTCGCTGCTTTCGGCGTAAGGCGCGGCGCAGGATGTCCGACTCTTCCTCGGAGACCGACTGCGCGAAGTGCAGCAGCACCGATTCCGGGTCGCTTGCCGTGTCGAGCACGTCACGAAGAGCCTGAGCGGTCGCTTCCTCGCGTGAAGTGATCGCCCGGTAGCGGTATGCGCGGCCTTCCATTTCGCGGACGACCCATTCCTTGCGGTACAGGTTGTCCAGCACGGTCATGACCGTGGTGTACGCCAGGTCCCGCTCTTTGGCGATCTCTACGAGCACCTCGCGGACCAGCATGGGTTCCGAACCGCGCCACAGCACGTCCATCACCGTGGCTTCAAGTTCGCCCAACCGACGCATGACACCTCCTGGCGGGAAGGATACCGTCCAGCCCTGCTCAGCCGACTATGCGCCTCGCGCCCATCAGGTGCCCGTCACCCTTCATCGAGCGCACGTCGACGAGTTGCCCTTCGGTCGGCGCGTCGACCATTTTCCCGCTGCCCACGAACATGCCGACGTGGTGGATGGCGCCGGGATTGCCGGTTCCGTCGTCGTAGAACAGCAGGTCGCCAGGCTGCAACTGGTCGAGGGAGACTGGTTTTCCGGCCGTGTACTGCTGTCGGCTGGTGCGGGGGATGTTGACGCCTGCCTGGCGGTAGGCCCAGGAAGTCAAACCGGAGCAGTCGAACTCGGCGGGGCCGGTGGCACCCCATTCGTATTGCGAGCCCCTTTTGGACAGTGCGGCTTGCAGCGCGTCGTTCGCCGCTCCGGGCGGACCGAGATAAGAACCACTGTCCTGGACCTTGCCCAGTTTTGCCTTGTCCTGCGCCGGAAGTGCCCCCAGCGCCTGACGAACCTGCTTGATCTGCCGGTCGAGGTCGTTCTTCCGGTTGGTGACCTGGTCCACCGCCCACTGCGCGGCCGCGGTCGCCTCGCTCGCGCGTTTCTGGGCTTCTGCCGCCTGTGCCCGGCCTTTGGCGGCCTGATCGAGTACGGTCCTCAGCCCGGCGAGCGCGTCCGCCTTCTGTCCGGACAGGAGGGAGATGGCCGCGGACTTCTGCAGGAAATCCGTCCGGCTGTCGCTGTCGAGCAACGCCGCGAGCTGATTGACCGAAGAAGCTCCCTGGAAGTTCGCGGCGACGAGTTTGTCGACCTCGCCGCGGAACTTCGTGATCGAGACCTCCGCGTCCGCCAAATCCTTGTTGGCGGCCGCGAGATCGGCATCTGCCCTGGCGCTCGTGGCTTTCCGCGCGGCCAGGTCATCCTGCGCGGCGGAGAAATCTTCTTCGGCTTTCGCGGCGTCGGCGCCGAGGCGCTGGTAGCGAGACATCGGATCCTGCGCCTCGGCGGGCGGCGGCGCCGGCTGCGCACTCGCGGGGATCGTGCTCAACCCGAGCGGGAGAACAACGGCGGCAGTCAAGACGCGCAGTGAAGCCGTACGGCGTCGGTGCGGTGTCACGGGTGCTGGATCTCCTGTCGTGTTTTCGAGCTTGGTCACGGACCGCCCCGAAGGCCCGCGGGTCACCGTAAGGTAACGAGCCGCACTTGTCCACTATTTCACTTAGTACTAGGTAGGTGGCATAGGGTAGCGAGACGTCGAAATGTGATGGTCGCTACCGCTTGCGCCGGTACAGGCTCACCAAGGTCGTTTCGCGGGAGCCTTCGCGCCGTGCCGTGGCTCGATTCGCCCGGGACGCACTTCCACGAGAACTATGCCGTCCAGCGTGACGTGTTCGGCGGCCTTGCGCTGGTCAAGGCTTCCGGGCTCAGCGAGATCGAGTCGAAGTAGGTTCCGGCGGGCAGGGTGATGACGAGATCGTCCACATTGGGACGATCCGGAGCGCATGACGCGCCATCGATCACCTGTGGTCCGAGTCGGAAGAGATCTACGGCAAGTAGTACTAGATGTAATAGTATTGAGGGAAGTCGAACGTGTCGTGGTGCGGGGCTGGTGTCCGCTTCTGCGTCTGGTAGTGAGGGCCTCTTTGCCTACTTTGACGGTAGGGAAGGAGGCTTTCGCTACCGTCGGATGTGGTTCTTGGTGACGGTGGGGCGGTTGTACTTCGGTAGGGCGTGATTCGCGTGTTTGGATGCCCACACTCGGGTGTGCGGAGTCTGAGCACGCGAGATACACGTTTGCCTTACCCCTCAATAACTACTGGCGGGGGATGCGGCGGGTCACGGCTTTCACACCGCCATCGGGGTGAGGCGTTCGGC
The DNA here is from genome assembly GCF_046549005.1 of Amycolatopsis sp. lyj-108. Classification (NCBI taxonomy): domain Bacteria; kingdom Bacillati; phylum Actinomycetota; class Actinomycetes; order Pseudonocardiales; family Pseudonocardiaceae; genus Amycolatopsis; species Amycolatopsis sp. lyj-108. Next base: position 4,139 of record NZ_JAJPWQ010000005.1, read on the forward strand.
CTTGTCGAGTGCACGCAGGCACCAGGCGCAACCGGCTCCGATCACGGCGAGGACAGCCCATGGTGCCGCTGGTACACCGGCGTTTCTCGCGAGATCCAACGCGGTGCCGGTGAGCAGGTTGCCCAGCAGGATGCCCACGCCGACCACGGTGTTGTACAGCCCATAGTGCGTCGCGACCAGTTTGCCGCCGGAGAGGGCGACGATCGTGTCCATTTCGAACGGGAAGACCACGATGGTCCCGAGTGCGAGCAGGGCGGCGGAGAGAATCAGCGATGCCCAGCTCAACGCCGCCGGACCGGCGGTCGCGCCCGCGGTGAGCATGGGCGGGAGAAAGGCCGCTCCCATGAGCAGGAGGCCGACGGCGAGGCATTTGCCGGATCCCCGCCGGCGCCTGCACCACGCGGTGATCCGTAGCTGTCCGGCGATCGCCAGCCCTCCCGACACCGCGAACAGCAGTGCCACCAAAGTGGTTCCGGCCACTCCGGGGCCGCCGACTCGGCGAGCCTCGAGTGGGAGTGCGAGGTAGACCTGGAACGACAGGACGTACGAGCCGATCATCGCGAGCGAGAACAGCACGAACGAGCGGTTGCCGAACGCGGTGGCCCAGTCCTGTCTGATCGAGGTCCGGGCGGCGTCGTCTTTCTTGGTGTGTGAACGAGGCGGCAGAGACCGAATCTGCAGCACGGTCAGGACCGCGAACACCGCGGCCGCGACGAGGCAGGTCACCTGGAAGGCGAAGCTCGTCAGTACCAGCCCGACGACCGGGCCCAGCAGGATGCCCGCCTGGTAGAACACGTTGAACAACGCGAAGGCTTCGACCCGCCGCTCCTCGCCGGCGTCTTCGGCGAGGTAGGCCCGCACCGCGGGGTTGAACAGCGCGCCCGCGAATCCGGTGGCCGCCGACGCGACGATCAGCGCCGGAACCGAATCGACCAGGCCGAGCAGGGCGAACCCGCCCGTCCGCAACGCGCATCCCGCCACGATCAACGGTTTGTAGCCGAGCCGGTCGGCAAGCGTGCCACCGATCAGGAACATGCCCTGCTGGGAGAAGTTCCGCACGCCAAGGATGAGCCCCACGGCCCAGCCCGCCAGCGCGAGATCCGCGGACAGGTGCCCGGCGAGGTAGGGCATCAGCATGTAGAAGCCCAGGTTGATGGTGAACTGGTTCAGCATCAACAGCTGGGAAGGCCGGTCGAACGACCGGAACTTGACGGCCAGATCCTTCACGCCCGCACCTCGGACGGGTCGATGACGTGTGCGCAGCGTGTCCACCGCTCGACGACCTGGCCGGCGGGGTCGTCGACGACGTCGGGCTCGTCCGCGGGGGTCTGTCCGAGCAGACCGTTCGCCGCGCAGTAGTCGTCGTTGTAGACGGTATCGAAGTAGCGGTGGGGACCGTCGGGGAAGATCGTGACGATCCTCGTGTCGGCGGCTTCGGTCCTCGCGAGCCAGCCTGCGACGAGTGCGACCGCTCCGACGCTCCACCCGCCCGTCGCGTGGTGGGACGCGGCGAGCCGGCGGCAGGTCCACACCGCCTCGGCCGGTGCGACCCAATGGACTTCGTCGAAACCGCGGTAGTCCACATTGGACGGGTAGATGCTCGAGCCGAGCCCGCGCATCAACCTGGGACGCGCCGGTTGCCCGAAGATCGTGGAACCGATGGTGTCGACGCCGACGACCTTCATCCGCGGGTAGTGCTCGCGCAGGACCCGCGAGACGCCGGCCGAGTGGCCGCCGGTGCCCACCGAGCACACCAGGGTGTCGACGCGGTCGAGCTGGTCCACGAGTTCCAGGGCGAGCGGTTCGTAGGCGTCGACGTTGTCGGGGTTGTTGTACTGGTCGGGGCAGTACGCGCAGGGCTCTTCGGCCAGGAGCTGCTGCACGCGGTCCCGGCGGGCCTGTTGCCAGCCGCCGGTGGGGTGCGGCGCGGTGACGAGCTCGACACGGGCTCCGTGCGCGGCCAGCATCCGGTGCACGATCGGTTCGAGGCCGGGGTCGGTGACCACGGTGACCGGGTGGCCGTAGACGATTCCGGCGAGCGCGAGGCCGAGCCCCAGCGTGCCGCTGGTCGACTCCACGATCCGCGCACCCGGAGCCAGCTCGCCCCGTTCGCGTGCACGGGCGATCATGTGCAAGGCCGGGCGGTCTTTCATGCCACCGGGGTTGAATCCTTCGAGCTTCGCCCAGAAGCCGCGGCCTGGCGCCGCGTCCGGTTCATCGATCCACAGCACGGGGGTGTTGCCGACCGCACTGGCCGGATTGCGGCCGTGCGTGCTGGTCCTTTGGCCGGGGAGGGTGGTCCCGGACACGGTCGAGCCGTTGGCGGACAAGGGTGTCCTCATCGAGATCTCTTTCAGTGAATCGTCGCGGGGCGCGACGGTCGAACGGAACGGGGTCGGCTGGGTCGTTCAGTCCGATCACGTTCGCGTGACACAGATCTCGATGAGCAAGGCGCGCCCTGGCAGGCACGGGTCCCGTCCAGGGTTCCCATAGCCGGGGGTATGAACCGGTGAGCGGAAGGATCCGGTAAACGTATTCTCGGCGGGAATCGCCGACCACGCCGTATCCGCAGTTCCGCGCGTACCGCGATGAATGGCGTCCGTGGTCGTGTGTTGCCGGTGCGCGTGGTGCTCAGGCTCGCAGTCGTCGGTCAGTGGGGCGTGGGTCGCGGCGCCGGCGGCGACATGCTCGTCCGCGTGGGCGTGTGCTTGCGGGAAACAGTGGCCCAGCTCCAGCGTAAGAAGCCACAAGAGCAGAGTGACGAGCCACAACATCGGCTTCACTCTGCGACGCGGCGTAGTCGGATAGCCCCTCACAGTTATCGGACCGTAGCAGCAAAGATCTTCCGTCTGCCACCTTCGATCGTACTAGTTCTACTAGTAGCGAAGAATTCACTCGATTTCGCGTCTGACCACTACCCGTGGTAGTTGAGGGTGATCTGTCGCGTCCCGGGATTCGGGAATGCCGATTGATCAGATCGAGCTTTTCGTGTCCGTGACAGGAAAAAGCGAGTGCGGAGTCATGCGGGACCACGCACCCGCCGGCACGCGTCGCCAAGGGGGAGAGTCGACGCGGGCGGTGCGGAGCGCTGCGAGAGCGCTCTGGCGTTATTGATACTAAGTGTAATAGTAGTTGCTTGGCAAGACGATGCGGAGCGCTCGCGGAGCCGAACACGGAATTGACGACCGGACTCCGTATCATCGCCGTCGTGACGCGGACAGTCCACCAGGCAACGGCCGTGCGAGGACAGCTCGCACGGCTCGTCGCCGTGCTGGCCGTCCTCGCTGGGGTGGTGTTCGCGGCCACACCGGTCGGCGCGTCGGCCGGGTAGCTGCTGCGTCGTCCACAGTGGCCGGTCTGGCTTCCAGAATGGACGTACGGTCAGGCTGTGTCGCGCAGCAGCCCGGCGAGCTCGACGGGTGTCGTGACCATGCAGTCGTGGCCGGTCGGCAGTTCCCGGGTCCGCTCACCCGCGGGGACCGGTCTCCGGGTGATGCCCGCCGGACGACCTCCGACGCAGTGGATGTGCGTGCGCGGGATCGTGCGCGCGGCCGGGTTGTCCAGCCGGACGGGCTCCACGAGACAGCGGACCGGTTGATCCGACAGCATCGAGCGCAACCAGGCGATGTCGTCGGGATCGGTGACCCCGAACAAGCCCAGCGGCGGTGGTTTCTCCGGCATCGGCGGAACCCGCCAGCCGTCCACGGCGAGGTCGACGAGGTGCTTGGTGACCGGAAGGACATCGACCGCGGTTTCGCCGTCCTCGGGCACCATCGCGTCGAGGAACACAAGATGCGCGATCCGCTCCGGGAGCCGGTTGGCGACTCCCGATATGACCATTCCGGCGTAGCTGTGCCCGACGAGCACGACGTCGTCGAGACGCTCGTGTTCGATGATGCCGGTGACGTCGTCGATGTGGGTGTGGAGCCCGACCTCGGGGCCCAGTAGGTGTGCCTTGTCGCCGTAGCCGGTCAGGGACGGCGCGAATACCCGGTGGCCGGCCGACTCGAGCAGCGGGGACACCCGGTCCCAGACCTGTCCGCTGTGCCAGGCGCCGTGTATCAGCAGGAATGTGGCCATGCGCGTGTGGTTCCTCCTCGTGCCTCGGTACCCTTTGGTAACCGGAAGCATCATGATCCCCACGACGAGCACCGGGCAATACGGCACTTTCGGGTGCCCCGGTTCTCTGGAGGTAACCATGCAGGACCCGTGTCAGGCCCGCGAAGTGCTCGGGATCGTCGGGGACAAGTGGGCGCTGCTGATCGTGCGCATGCTCAAGGACGGGCCGCGACGCTTCACCGAACTCAAACGTGCCATCGAGGGCATCAGCCAGCGCATGCTCACCGTGACGCTGCGCGACCTCGAACGCGACGGGATCCTGACACGTACGGTCCACAACGTCATGCCGCCACACGTCAGCTACGAGCTGACGACGATGGGGCGGACCCTGCGCGAGGCGACCGCGCCGTTGCTCGACTGGAGTATCACGCACCTGCCGCGTATCGACGCCGCCCGCGCGGCCTACGACAACCGCTGACGGAGGTCGTAGGCTCGCGGGAATGCGGATCGGCGAGGTGTCCCAGCGCACGGGCGTGAGTCCGCGCTCACTGCGGTATTACGAAGAGCAGGGCCTGCTGACCAGTACACGCTCCGGCGCGGGGCAGCGTCACTATTCCGACGCGGAGGTCCAGCGCGTGTCGCTCATCCGGCAGCTGTTCGACGCGGGTATGTCCAGCCAGGTGATCGCGACCGTGCTGCCGTGCGTGGACATCCCCGATGACCTCGGCGTCGCCGAGGAGACGTTCACGCTGATGATGCTCCAGCGCGACCGGATCGACGCCGACATCGCGCACCTGATCGAAAGCCGGGAAGCCCTCGACGTGCTGATCAAAGCCAACAGCCGGCACCGGGCGAAGCTGTCCACGGCCCCCGAACCGGTGGCGCGGCCGACCTGACGCTGTGACCCGAACCTCAGCCGCTTGCCCCTTACACCGATGTCAGCGGTGAGGATGGCGACAGCGCCCGGAACCACCGGGCCGGTCATCCGGGAGACGGCGAAAAATGGGACAGGTGTGGGGTTTCGGCAAGCACGGCGGGCCCGAGGTACAGGAGTTCTTCGATCGTCCCGATCCCGTCCCCGGTCGCGGCGAGGTGCTGATCCGGGTCGATGCCGCCGGCGTGAACCCTCTCGACCACGCGGTGCGCTCGGGTCTGGTCCCCGGGCTCGACGGCGGGCGTCCGTTCCCCCGTGTGCTGGGCATGGAGGCGGCCGGAACCGTGCTTGCCCTGGGCGAGGACGTCGACGGGCTCGAGGTGGGTGACGCGGTTTTCGGCTTCGCCCTCACCGGCGGTGGTACCTACGCCGAGACGACGGTGCTGTCCGCGCCGAACACCGCGCGCATCCCGGTGGGCCTGTCCGCGACCGTCGCGGCAACGCTGCCGGTGGCCGGGACGACCGCGGTGGACGTGCTCGACCAGCTCGGCCTCCCGGCTGGTGCCACGGTCCTGGTCAACGGGGTCGGGGGCGGCGTCGGCCTCGCCGTCGCGCGGCTGGCCATCGGGCGCGAGCTGCGGGTGATCGGCACCGGGAGTGCCGCCAAGCGTGAGCATGCCGAAGCCATCGGGGTGCGGTTCATCGACTACGCCGCCGAGGACGTCGTCGCCGTGGCACGGGAGCTGGTTCCGGACGGCTTCGGCGGGATCGTCGACCTGGTCGGGGGCGCTTCACTGCGGACGGTCGCTCCGCTGGCCCGGGATCCCCGCAGTGTCATCTCCGTGGGTGACATGTCGGTGCCCGAGCTCGGTGGGCGTTTCGTCGAGCGCCGCCTCGATCGCGGGAACCTGGAGCGGTCCGCCCGGCTGGCCCTCGACGGACTCCTCGCACCCGTGATCACCGCGGTCCACTCGCTCTCCGACGCCCCGGCCGCCCTCGCCACCGTCGAGAACGGCCACGCATCGGGCAAGGTCGTCATCGAAGTGGCATGACGGTCGTCATGGTGTGTTCTCGGCTGTCTTGAGCGCACTTCTCTTCGAGCCCCGCGACCCAGCCGCGCTCGACGATCCACTCGCGTGTGACGTCCTCCGCGGCGGGCAGCGTGAGGAGCGAGACGGCGGACAGAACGACGACGAGCCCGATCGAAACGGCCCAAGCGCGAGGACGGTTCCCCGCCCTGCCCACCTTGTCCTGGCCGGCGTCGGCAGGACGGCTCCGGCGGAGCCTCGTCTCCGGGAGCCGACGGTCGGCGGGCCTCAGCACCCACGACGCGACGGCGAACGCCAGGAACATCAGCGGTGGTCCCCACGACACAAGACCGTCGCCCAGTGCCAGATGTGACACCACCGCACCCGACCACAGGAAAGAGATACCCGCGTACGCCCATTCCTTGATCAGCCGGAACCCGGGCACGGCGATCGTGACGGCCGCCCCGATATGACACACGCCCAGAATGTGGGCGAAGTAGTCCGGGTATCCGAGGTGGTCGAATTGGGCTTCCGTCCAGTCGATCGTGAAAAGGTTCCAAGTCGATCCGGCGATCAACTCGAAGACGATGACGAAAGTGGTGAACCAGAAGGCGATGGGGCGGATCCGGCTCCAACCGGTCGCATGCTGGTGGCTGTCGCTCGGTCGAGTTCGCATTTCGGGTTTCCTGTCAATCGATTGTCGGCGAGGTTCGGGAGCTACCGGCTGATCCGGCGCCGTACCGTCGCCGTGAGGAGTTTGTCCGGGTTGCGGATGGCGTAGATGTCGGTGATCTCGCCGTTGGTGATCTCGATGAGGAACACGCCCTCCAGGTGGTCGCCGCGGTAGGCGATCAGCGCCGGCGCGTTGTTGCAGTTGACCGTCTCGATCCGCAGGCCCGGCATCCCCCGCCCCTTGTGGAAGAGGCCCACGAGGCGTGCGGCGACCCTCTCCGCGCCCACCACCGGCATGCGCGCCGCGGAGGCTTTTCCGCCGCCGTCCGCTGTGAAGGCGGCGTCCTTCGCGAGCAGCGAGAGCAGCCCTTGGAGGTCACCCGTGGTGGCCGCGGTCATGAACTGCTCGGTGATCCGTGCGGTCGTCGCGGTATCGGCGGGTTCGAAGCGCTTGCGTCGCGCCTGGACGTGCTTGCGGGCGCGGTGCGCCGCCTGCCGCACCGTCGCCACGGTTTTGCCCACCGCGGCGGCGATGTCGCTGTGTTCGAAGCCGAACACCTCGCGCAGCACGAACACCACACGCTCGTCGGGAGTGAGTGTTTCCAGTACCACCAGCATCGCCATGGACACGGACTCGGCGAGCACCACGTCGGCCGACGCGTCGTTATCGTCGAGCAGCAACGGCTCGGGCAGCCACGGGCCGATGTAGTCCTCGCGGCGGCGTGCGCTCGCTCTCAACGCGTTGAGCGCCTGACGGGTCACCAGCCGCGCCAGGTACGACTTGGTGTCCCGCACCGTCGCGAGGTCCACCGCGGCCCACCGCAGGTAGCCGTCCTGCAGCACGTCGTCGGCTTCGGTGGCCGAGCCGAGTATCTCGTAGACGATCGTGAACAGCAGCGGCCGCAACAGGGTGAACCGGTCGGCGTGTTCGTCGCCGCTGATCACGACAACCTCGAGGTTCGGTGTGCTGTGTTCGGACATGCCTCCCAAGACACCGCGGAACCGGCGAAACGTGACACCACGCGACGTGATGTGGGGCACAGCATCCCGGATACCCTTGCGGCGTGATGAGTGCCGAAGATCCGAATCCGCCGCGGCTGACCGCGCGGGTGGTCGGTGGCCCGCGGGAGTACGACCAGCCGTATCTGGTCGAAGTGCGTCTGCTCAACACGAGCGACATCGTGGAGCTGTTCCATGCGACCTTCCACGCCGACGGCGGTTCGATCCCCGAGCCACTTCAGCGAGCGAGCAAGGCCGTGTATCCCCGCGGGGATCACGTCTGGACGATCCCGGTACTGCTCGACGAGCAGACGCAGGCCCGGTTGGTGGTCGAGGCCCGCGGCGAGTACACGAAATCACATCGGCGTATCGAGCTGACCGTCCCGAGCGAGTCCGAGGTCGACTCCGGTGAGGACGGGGCTGCGCGCGTCCAGGCCTCGCAGCCCGCGCCGCCACGGTTCGCGTTGCTCAGCGACCATCCGATCGACCCGGATGAGGACATGTTCGAGCATCGCGTCATCGCCGAACGCATGGCCGGGTTTCTTCTCGACGCGCGCGCCGTCACGCCGTTCACGATCGGCATCCAGGGCGGTTGGGGCGTCGGCAAAAGCAGCCTGATGCAGTTGCTTCGCCACGCCATCGAAGACCGGGCCGAAGAACATCGCGGGCGGGTCCGCGTCGCTTGGTTCAACGCCTGGACCGCGGAAGGCACCAACGCGCTCACCGGCCTCATCCGGTCCGTGCTCGACCAGCTCGACCCCAGTGTGCTCCGCCGGATCCTCCGCCGCACCCGGCGTTCCTCGTGGCTCGCCACCCCGTTCGTCGTCCTGGCCTCTTGGATCGGCCTGCGGGCACTGGCCGACGACCTGTGGCAACGCTTCCGGGTCGACGCCGCGCAGCGCAACCGGATCCGCAAGGAGATCCAGGACGCCGTCGCCGCGTGGTCGGACAAGAACCGCCCCCTCGACCAGCGGCGGATGCTCGTGGTCTTCATCGACGACCTCGACCGATGCTCCCCGGAGAACATCGTCCAGGTCTTCGAAGCGATCCGTCTCTATCTCGACGCCCCGGGGCTGACCTTCGTCATCGGCTACGACCCGGCGATCGTCGGCGACGCGCTCGCGCAAAGCGAACACGCCTCCTCCGCCGAACTCAGCCGCGCCTACCTGGAAAAGATCATCCAGGTCGACTACGTCGTTCCCGTCCCGGACCCCGAACGGTCGCTCGACCTGGCGCGTGCCTGCGCCCACGCCTCCGGCATCGCGCATCTGCTCGCCGACGAAGACCTGTCTCTGCTCGTCCAGCGCAGTGAACGCAATCCACGGCGGCTCAAGCGGTTCCTCAACACTTTCGTGCTCTCCCACCAGATCGACGGTCACTCCTCGCGGCTACGCTCGGACGAGCACATCAAGATCCTGTTGCTGCGCATGTACTTTCCCAGTCTGTTCCGGCTGATCCTCGTCGAGTCCGAACAGGACATGCTCGGCCAGCTCATCGAACTCGCCCGCCTCCGCGCGGCCGTTCGCGCCGGCAGCGACATGGACCGTGAGCAAGTCGAATGGCTCTGCCGGATCACCGGGCTCGCCGCGCCGGTCGACGGCGAGTCGGCGGAGGACGTGTTGACCCGGCTGGAAAAGAACGTCCCCGAAGGCGTGATCGCCTTGTCCCGCGACAACGGCCTGTTCTCCCTCGCCTGGAGCCTCGGCGCTCCGCACCAACGCGCGGACCTGCTGCGACGCACCCGCGAACGCCTCCCCTCATTGGCGCCGATGGGGTTGTCAGGCCCGCCGGACGGCGGGACGAAGAACGATCGCGTCGTCGTGTGTTCCGGCTGCGGCTCATCAGGCCATCTCAGCGACGCGTTCTGCCCGAGCTGCGGCGCCTACCTCGAATGGTCAGCCGTCAGTGGCCGGCCAGATCCATCGTGAACAGCAGCAGCGCGAAGAAGAGCTGGAGTGCGGCGATGCAGACGCCTGTGATGACAAGGCCGTCCAGTCGATACTGGCGGTCCGTCAGTATCGACAGTGCTCCGGCGGCCAAGGCCAGTGCCGAGGCCACCTCGCCGTAGGGGAGCAGCCAGCCGAGCAGGCTGAGCACGAGACAAATGGGACCGAGCAAGCCTTTGAACCCGGGGCGGTCGCCTGCTGACAGTCGTCGAGTCACGGTGCCCCGGATCCTTTCGGCTCGTTCGGCACACGCTACCGCGTTTCAGATGCCGGTGGCCCGGACCCGCTCCGGCGGGCCACCGGCCACGACGACGTCCAGGTCCTGGTTGGCTCGCATGCCACCCATCACCACCGACGGGTCGATGAGTCCCTCGGTGAGCACGTGGTCCTCGGTCGGCACGCCGGTCACGTCGAAGAACGGCTCGAAGATGTCCGAGGTGAGCAGGCCGAGCAGCTGGGTGTTGTGCGCGGTGACGGCGAAGCTGTGTACGGTCCCGGGCGGGGCGTGCAGGAAGTCGCCTGGGGTCAGGAGGATCTCCTCGCCGTTGACCCACAGCCAGATTCGGCCCGAAAGGCACAGGAAGTTCTCGGTGTGCCGCTGGTGGAAGTGCCGGATGATGTACGGCTGCGGCGCGGCGAGGGTGTTCACCGCGAAGTACCGGCCTCCGGTGTTGCGACCCCTGGCCAGGAACGAGTTCACCGCGTCCGGCCAGCCCCGCCGGTCGCCGGTGCGGGCTCGCAGGAAGTAACCCTCGGTGCCGGAGGGCAAAGTGTCGTCCCACGCGTCACCGTGAGCCACCTGCGGCGGGTCGTGCGGTGTCGCCCCCGGCGGCACTTCGCCCGCGATCACCGCTCCCGCGGCGTAGATGTGCTGTTCGACGTTCGCCGCCTTGGGGAGCCCGTCGAGCGCGCCGCCGGGGGCGGAGTACTGGAGCACTTTGGTCAGGTGACTCAGCATGCGGCAGGCCACCGGCGTGCCCGGCGGGACGTGCACCGAGTCGCCGGGCACCAGGATCCGGCTCTCGCCCGGCAGCCAGAACTGGGCGCTGCCCTCGAAGACGTAATAGGACCGCTGATAGCCGGCGAAGCTGTGGAAGGGGATCTCCGCGCCGCGCGGGCCGAGTACGAACGCCGCGTCGAAAAGGCCTCCGGTGTCCTCGGTCCGGGCGATGACCGTCCACAGTAGACCGCCGGTTTCGTGCCGGAGGCCCTCGCCGGTGGCGAGGTAGTAGGGGACCGGTTCGCCGGGCAGGGCGTTGATGACCGGAGCGAGCCTGTGCCTGGCCTCCGGATCGGACGTTGTCACCGGGTTTCTCCTGTCGTGGAACGGGTCTTGAGGTGCCTGCGGAAGAAGCCGTGGATGTCGGAGAACCCGAACGCGGCCGGTTCGCCGTCTGCGGCCGAAGTCCGCCGCAGGGCGGACGCGGTGCCTTCCGTCGCCAGCCTGCCGTCGTCCATCACCGCGCCGAGTGCGACGTCGAGCCGGCCGGGCGGATTGAGGAAACCGTGCCGGTACCCGTCCAGGAGGTACAGCTCGCTCGGCACACCGGCGGCCACGAGTGCCGCGTGCAGGCGTTCGCTCTGCCGGTGCGGCACGAGCACGTCCCCGGTGCCGTGGGAGAGCTGGAACGGGGGCGCCTCGGCGCCGACCCAGTTCAGGGGACCGGCCTGCCGGGCGAGCCCCGGCAGGCGCGCCGGATGCCCGCCGAGCAACCGTGCCTCCGGCGAGGAAGCCCCGCCCGGCAGGGGGCCGGCCGCCTCGGCGAGGTCGACCGGTGGATAGGACGCGGCGACCGCCCGCACCGGCACGGCGCCTGTCTCCCGCTCGCCCGGCACTTCGTCGAGGTGCCCGGTGAGCCCGGCGAGCGCCGCCAGGTGGCCACCGGCCGACGCGCCCCAGAGCCCGACCGCGCCGGGGAGGAGGTGATAACGCTCGGCGTGTCCGCGCAGGAACCGGATCGCGGCGCGCACGTCGTGCAGCTGGGCCGGGAACAACGCCTGCGATGAGAGCCGGTATTCGATGCTCGCCATGGCGCAGCCGGTGGCCATGGCGTGCTGTACGAGGTCGGGCGCCAGCGTGCGGTCGCCGGTGAACCAGCCGCCGCCGTGCAGCCACAGCACCACCGGGACCGGTCCGCCGGTCACCGGGCGATGGAGATCCAGCAGCAGATCCCCGGTGTCCCGCCGGGCGAAGACGACGTCGGCGTCGACCCGGACCGCGTCCGGCGGCGAGGTGAAGCGGTGTGCCATGTCGCCAAGCTTGGTCGCCGGGACCGGGACACACCAGCGCGATCGTCCGCACGATCGTTCGGCGGATCCGGATGATCAGCGGGTCGGGTCACCGAGTCCGGCGGCGATCCGGACGAACCGGTCCAGCGCGTCGGACCGGCGTTCCCGGCGCAGATACAGGGAGGTCGTCGCCGGCGGGGAGTCCACGATGGGCACGAACGAAAGCCCTGGTCGCGCGTAGGTGGCGGGCGCCGATTCCCCGGCGATGTTGAGCCCCTGCCCGGCCCCGCACAGTTCGAGCACCTCTTCGAAGTTCCGGGACACCGGCAACAGCCGGGGAGCGACACCGGCCGAGGTGAGCGCCGAATACCAGTGCCCGGCGATCTCCTCGTCCTCGACCGAAACGAAGGTCTCCCCGGCCAGATCGGCCAGCCGTACCGAGTCCCGTGCCGCCAGCGGATGCCGGTCGGACACCACCAGCACGCATCCCTCCTCCCACAACGGCACCGAATCGAACGCGGGAGCGGGGTTCCGGCCGAGTTCGGCGACGAAGGCGCAATCCACCTCGCCGTCGGTCAGCGCGTTGTGGCAGCCGAGGAAGCCCAGCTGCCGGATCTGCCAGCGGACCTGCGGCAGTTCGTCCGTCACCGCCGTCATGATCTCGCGGAACCGCGGACTGGAGACCATCAGCCCGACCCGGATGCACGGCTCGTCGACCGCTTTCCGTGCCCAGTCCAGGACCTCGTCCATACCCGCGATGGCGAGCCGGGCCCGCGGGGCGAGCTCCCGGCCGTGCTCGGTCAGTTCGACGCTGCGGGAGGTGCGCTTGAACAGCGGGCGGGCGAGCCGTCGTTCGAGTGAAGCGATCTGCTCGCTCATCGCGGAAGGGCTCAGGTGCAGCCGGGCCGCGGCGCGGCCGAAATGACGTTCCTCCGCCACCGCGAGGAAGCACCGGAGGTGATGAATGGTGAGGTCCACGTTTCCTGCCTGTCCAGGCCGGTCAGAGCGCGGGTTGCGGCGGGGGCGGCGGCAGCGTGAGGTGGGGGTCGAGTTCGACACCGCCCGCGCGGAGGGTGTCGTCGAGCAACCGCCATATCCAGCGGATGAGCAGGGCGGCGAGTTCGGTTCTCGGTACGCCGCGAGGGTTCTCGAGCCATTGCGCGGCGCAGGAATCGACGAGTCCGACGACACCGAACGCGACGGATTCCGCGATTCGGATGTCCATTCCGAACATCGTCATGTAGTGCTCGAACAGCTGGGTGAGCTGCCGGGCGATGACGGTCCTGACGTCGGCGACCGCGTTCCGGTCGCCGTGTGAGCGCAGGCTCAGGTAGCGGTAGAGGTTGCCGTTCTCGGCGAGCCAGCCGGTGTGCGCGTCGACAGCCACGGTGATCAGCTGCATCGCGCTTCCCCGCAGCTCCCATACCGGCCGCAGCGCGGATGTGACGAGCAGCGCGGCTTCGTCGGCGATGGCCTGGTTCAGGTCGGTCGCGCCGTCGAAGTGCTTGTACAGCTGTGGCCGTGCGACACCGGCCTCCTCGGCGATGTGTGCCGTCGACGCTCTCGGTCCGTGTTCGGCGATCGCACGCAGGGCCGCCTCGACGAACTCACGACGACGGCGCTCCCGCTGCCCCGCCCAGCGGGCCGCGCGGCCGTCGCCGGAGCGTGAGGTCGCGGAAGGGGAGGTCACTTCCGCGAGCCTACCGTCACGGGTAGGGGATACGCCGTTGTATCTGTTACTTTGTCGGTCACTCCGTGGCGGAGGGTGCGTGCCGCTAATCCCTTGTTGATCAACAGGAATCTGGAGAATGCGATGTGGGATGCCGTGGACGACGCCCCACCGGACGCGAGACTGCTCGGGAGGCTCCGGGAAGGGGACCTCGAGGCGGGTGATCTGCTCTTCCGGCGGCATGCCGGGCCGCTGCGCCGGATCGCCGCGTGCTGGGTCGACCAGCCCGCCGAACGGGAGGATCTCGTGGCCGAAGCGTTCACGCGGGTGCTCGCCGCGGTCCGCGACGGCGGTGGACCGCGCGATGAGCTGCGGCCGTACCTGGTCGTCACGATGCGGCACGTCGCCGCCCAGTGGAGCCGTCACCGGCTACGCGTCCAGCCCCACGCGGTCGTCCCGGCGACCGAGGACGTCGAAGGAGCGGACGGGCCGGCCCTGCAGGCATCGACCGATCAGCTGGTCAGGTCCGCTTTTCACACGTTGCCCGTGCGGTGGCGTGCGGTGCTGTGGAGCACCGTCGCCGAAGGCCGCACACCGGCCGAACTGGCACCGGTTCTGGGGGTGTCGCCGAACGGGGTCGCCGCCTTGGCCCACCGCGCCCGCGCAGGCCTGCGACAGGCGTACCTCCAGGCTCAGGCGCACGGCGAAACCGAGAGGCGCGCGTGCCCGAGCCGCGTAGTCGATTCGCTGTTGTGAGCACAGACGTCAGGGCTGCGGATCGCCGCCGCGCTCGACGGCGAGGCGCTCGACGGCGGCGATGAAGTCCATCAGCCGGGGGTTCTCCGCGTCGAGGCGCCAGACGAGGCCGTACCGGATCGGCGGGGTGTCGCTGATGGGCAGGTAGGTGATGTCGGGCCGGAAGTAGTACCGGCGGGCGTCGCCGCCGGCGAGGCACACTCCTCGGCCCGCGGCGACCAGCGACATCGCGTCCTGCCAGTACCGGACGCTGTGGGAGTGGCGGATCGGTCTGCCCTCGGGCGTGCGATGCGGGAAGAAGTGCTCGCGCTGATAGACCGGCATCAGGTCCCCGAACACGATCATCTCCTCGCCTGCCAGATCCTCCAGGGTGATCGCGGGGCGTTCGGCGAAACGGTGCCGGGTGGAAACCGCGAGGAAGCGCTGCTGGGCGATCAGCGGCGCCGACGTGCGCAGATCCGGCTCGGACACCGGGAACTCGGTCAGCTGCACCTCGACCTCCCTGGCGCGCAGCGGCCCCAGCGGGTCGGACAGGTGGATCTCCCGGACGTCGACGAACGTGCCGGGGTGCTCGGTGTGCAGGTCGTCGCCCGCCAGATTCAGCAGCTCGGCGCACCAGGGTCCGGAGAATCCGGCACGCAGCGGTTTGCCGCGCCCCCGTGCCGCTTCGCGGGCGTCGTCGATCGCTTCCACGATCGCCCGGTGGTGGGCTTCGAGCTCATCGGACAGACGGCGCCCGATCGCGGTCAGCACGACCTTGCGGCTGGTGCGGTCGAACAGGCGGGCTCCGATGCGTCGCTCGAACGCCTGGATGTTCTGGCTGACCCGGGCGCGAGAGGTGTACAGCCGCTCGGCGGTGCGGCCGAAGTGGAGCTCCTCGGCCAAGGTCAGGAAGCACTCGAGCTCCCTCCACTCCACGGCGGTGTCCTCCGATCGGTAAACGCTGGTTACCGATTGTTGCAGGTTTCGCCGTTGTTCCCGCACGTCGGGTGACCAAGACTCGGCAGCACTGGGGCTCCTGCACGAATCCGTGATCCGACGGGCCTCCACCACCCGCACCCCGGTGGTGGAGGCCATGCCGTCATGCCCCGGTGATCCATCACAGAATCCTTGAACGAAGCGAGAAGCGATGAGTACCACCCATCTCCCCGACGCCTCGGCCCCGGCGTCGGCCACCCCCGACCCCAGACGCTGGAAGGCCCTCGCGCTGCTGTGCGCGGCCTTCTTCATGGTCATCGTCGACTCTCAGATCGTCCTGCTGGCGCTTCCGGCGATCGAGACCGAGTTCGGTTTCGACCCTGGCAACGCCCAGTGGGTGATGAGCGCCTACCTGCTGGCCTTCGGTGGCCTGCTGATGTTCGGCGGGCGGACCGCCGACCTGCTCGGCGGCCGCCGGATGTTCCTGGTCGGTGCGGCCCTCTTCGGCGTCGCGTCCATCCTTTGCGGACTCGCCTGGTCCGGTGAGGTGCTCATCGGTGCCCGCCTGCTCCAGGGTCTCTCGTCGGCGATCATGACGCCCACGGCGATGGCCGTCCTGATGAACACCTTCGGCGAGGGCGCCGAACGCAACAAGGCCTTGGGCATCTGGACCGGCATCGGCGCGTTCGGCGCCACCGCCGCCCTGCTGATCGGTGGCCCCATCACCGACGGCCTCGGCTGGGAGTGGATCTTCTACATCAACATCCCCGTCGTGCTGGCGGTGCTGTTCCTCGGTCCGCGCCTGCTGCGGGAGACGCCGGTCCGGCCCGGCCGCAAGTCCTTCGACCCGCTGGGCGCACTCACGATCACCGCCGCGATCGGGCTGCTGGTGTACGCCGTCGTGGTCGCGCCGGAGGCAGGCTGGCTGTCCGGCCGCACGCTGTGGATGCTGGCGGGCGCGGTGGTACTGCTGATCCTGTTCGTCGTCGTCGAGAGCCGGGGGAAGTCGCCGCTGGTGCCGCTGCGGATCTTCCGTTCCGGCTCGCTGGTCGGCGGGAACATCCTGATGCTTCTCGTGGCGATGTGCGTCTACGGCGGAGCCTTCGTGACCTCGCTGTACGCGCAGCAGGTCCTCGGCTACAGCGCGGTCCGCTTCGGGCTGAGCACCGCCGTCTACGCGGTCATGTCCATCATCGGGGCCAACGTCGCGGCCCGCCTGGCGGCGAAGATCGGCTACAAGGCGATCGCCATCGTCGGCATGACGCTGCTGGGCACCGGCCTGCTGCTGCTGACCGCCATCTCGCCGCAGGGCGGCTACTGGACCGACCTGTTCGTCGGGCTCGTGGTCTTCGGTTCGGGCATCGGCAGCACCAACGTGGCGGCGTCCATCGCCTCGCTGTCCGGCGCCCGGCCGGAGGAGTCCGGCCTGGTTTCGGGGCTCAACAACGCCACCTTCCAGGTCGGCGCGGCACTGGGCGTCGCGATCACCTCCTCGGTGGCCTTCGCGGTGACCGGCGGCTCCACCGACAAGGCAGCCCTCACCGACGGTTTCAGCGCCGCCTTCCTCGCCTGCGCGGTCTTCGCCGCGATCGGCCTGGTGACCGCGCTTCTCCTGCTGCTCCAGCGGAAGAAGACCGCGGCCTGAGCCCCGGCCCGTCCCCGCGGTCGCGCGGGGACGGGTATTCCGTTCTCGACGGCGGGAGGCCGAGCTTCAACGGTCCGCGGTGGGTAATGCGGCTCCGCCGGCTGTGGACGTCAACCGGCGAAACCTCCGCCATGGTGATACCCGGGCAGCACCACGGCGTGCCCTGGGCATACCCAGGGATGCCGTACTTCACACAGGCGACCTCGCTATGACCGCGCCGCCGGCCTTAGCGGAACCGCACTCCTTCCGTCGCCCGGCCACCGACCGGTTGTCCGGAGGTTGATGTCCGGCCGAGCACCTCCCGGCGCCGGACAACCGGACTGCCGTATCCCTGTGCTCGGCACCTCGATATCCGCGGTGCGGAAGTGCCACGAGGCCGGCACCCGTCGGCGACCAACCACCAAGGACCAGGCTGCCGCACGGCCGAAGGTCCTGATCAGGAGGAAACCGTGCGTAAATCCACTGCCGTCACCGTTCTCGGAGCCGCGGCCGCCATGATGGTCGGCTTCTCCGGCATCGCGTCGGCCGGCACCATCGGGATCCCCGGCGTGAGCGGCGCGCTCTACGCCAGTAGCAACACCCTCTACGTGAAGGACGCGGCCTGCGACGACGATTCCGTCTACGCGCAGTGGCAGACCCAGGGCGGCCAGGTACAGAGGCTCAACAACACGTCCGGCTGCGGCACGACCGTCAGTTCTCGCCTCCCCATGGGAGACGGCACCACCATCCTGTGGCGGGTGTGCGTCGACAAGAGCTGGCCGACGAGCGACAGCTGCTCCGCTTGGAAGAGCGAAAAGATCTGACCGAACTGTCTGCCGGCTGTTCACCGACGGCACGTGAATCGCGAAGGGCCGGCGTCACCAGCAAGACGCCGGCCCCCGGCAGCAAGGACCTGGACGTCCGCTCTCCCGGCTTCAGCGCCAATCGAAATGGGGTTTCATCGTGTCCGAAGTTTCACTTCGCCGGCCGATCCGGAAAGCCGGGCGACACAGATCCGTCCGGCTCGCCGTCGGCCTCCTGGCCGCCTGCACGATCATGACCGCCGCACCTTCGGCGGCGGTGGCGTCTCCTGCGACGCCGTCCTTTCCCGCCGCCATCGACGACTACGCCGCCTACGACGGCCAAGACCAATGCCTGACGATCCAGAAGGGCACCATCGGGCTGCGGGACCTGCTGAACCGGGCGTACGGCACCCACGATTCGTCCATCAGCCGGGCCTGCGACTCAGGTGGGCCGAGCGAGCACAAAGAAGGCCGTGCGCTCGACTACATGCTGAACATCACCAACCCGGCCCAGAAAGCCGACGCCGAAGACATCATCAGGTGGTTGCTGGCGACCGACGAACACGGCAACAAGCACGCGATGGCACGCCGCCTGGGAATCATGTACATGATCTGGGACCACCGCATCTGGAAGGCGTACGAAAACCCGGGCACCTGGCATTCCTATACCGGGCCCAGCCCGCACACCGACCACATTCACTTCAGCCTGAGCTGGGCGGGCGCCACCAAGCGGACGAGCTGGTGGACCTCGGCCGAAGTGAGCCAGGAGCCGCGTGGTCCGTTGTACAACCGGACGCGTTGGGCGGCCGGGACATGGGATGCCCGTGCCACCAAGGTCGATGGGAGTCTCAACCTCACCGATACCGCGGTCGCGAGTGTTCCCAACAGCAATATGTACGTCTTCAACGTGGTCAAGGGTTCCGGCGTCTGGTATCGCGGTCGCACCGCCGCGGGCGGCTGGGCAGGCTCGGCGACGCAGATCGACACCAATCCCCACATCACCGCCGTCGCCGCCACCGGTGAGAACGACGGCACGCTCCACGTCTTCACCGTCGTCCCGGGAAGCGGGGTCTGGCACCGAATCCGTGGCGTCAACGGCACTTGGAGCAGCGCCGCGCGCGTCGACACCAATCCCTACACCACGGCCATCGCCGTCACGGCACTTCCCAACGACACCCTCGCTCTCTTCACCGTCGTTCCCGGCAGCGGGGTTTGGACACGTGGCCGTACCTCGGCCGGTGTCTGGAGCGCCACCGCGACCCAGATCGACACCAACCCCTACCTCACCTCGGTCGCCGCCGCCGCACTTCCCGACGGCACGCTGCATCTCTTCGCGGTCGTTCCCGACAGCGGCGTTTGGTATCGAGACCGCACCGTGGGCGGGGTTTGGGCTTCCTCGGCCGATCTGATCGACGCCAACAGCGCGCTCCTTTCGGTCTCGGCAGCGGGCCTGCCCGACGGGACCCTTCATGTCACCAGCGTCGTGCCGGGCAGCGGCATCTGGGACCGCACCCGCAAGACAACGGGCGCCTTCACCAGTGCCACCCATATCGACGGCAACAAAGAGGTCTTCGCCACGTACACGGCGGGATTGAACAACGGAACCCTGCAGGTCGGCGCCTTGATCGACGTCACTTGACCACTGAACCGGTCTCGATCATGAGCGGTGGCCCGCGGATTTCCTTCCGCGGGCCACCGCTGACGTCGCACCGACCAGGGTGGAGCTTCGAGGGGCTCAGGCGGCGTACACGGTGGTCAAAACCGCGGCGGCGAGCAGGATCGCCACCACGAGGCCGAGCAGCCGGTGACGGTGGGCCGCTCGTCGTTTCGCCTGTCTTTCCCGTTCGTCGGCGGCGATACTGGCGTTGAGGAAGACCCGCTCCTTGGTGTTGGGGTCTCCGCTGCGATCAGCCCATTCGCGGACCGCCGCGAGCCGGGCGCCGCGAAGCAGCACGCCGAGGTCGCGGCGATGTCGCTCCCAGATCGCGGTCGCGTTGGTGAGTTCACGGTGAACACGCAACGCTCCGCGGTCTTCGGTCAGCCACGTGGCCATACGCGGCCAAGCGGTGATCAGCTTTTCGTGGGCGAGTTCGATGGTGCCCCTGCCGTTGACGAGCACACGCGCTTGGGTGAACCGGCCGGTCACCGCGGCGACGATCGGCGTGTCGTCGAGTTCCTCGGCGCTGATCCTGCGTTTGCCGTCCTTGGCGCCTTCGCCGAGTTCGGTCAACCGCCGGAACAGATCACGGGCGACCGCCTGCCGGGCTTCGTCCAAGGTGGCGAACACCGACTCGGCGGTGCTCGCCAGGATGCCGTCGAATCCGCCCGCCGCTTCGAATCCGGCGAGGGTGAGGGTATTTCCCTTGCGACGTCGCCATGTTTCGGACAGTGCGTGGGACAGCAACGGGAGCGCGCCCTCCTGGCCGTGCGCGAGCGCGACGAGGGTGGCCAGCAGCGCGTTTTCGATCACGCATCGAGCACGGAGCGCCGGCTGGGAGATCGCCTGGCGCAACTCCTCAGGTGTCATCACGTCGACATCGATCAGCGCGTTCTGCACGGCCTCCGCCAGCTCGGGGCTCCGCGTGCAACGCGAGATGAAGTCAGCACGTATACCGAGCACGACGCGGCAGCGGCTTCTTTCCCTGCTGATCGCGGCGTGCAGCACGGCGAGGAACTGCGACCTTTCACGATCATCCCCGCATCTCGTGAACAGCTCTTCGAACTGGTCGACGATGACCACCGCCTCGGCCACGCCATCCGTGAGCGCCGCGATCCGGAGTGAGCACTCCCGGAGAGGACGGACCCCTGGTGTGAAAAGGAGAACGGGACCGGCCAGCTTCGGCGCGAGGCCCGCTTGAAGTATCGAGGACTTCCCACAACCGGACGGGCCGGCCACCACGACGAGTCTCCGTGCCGCGACCTGTCGGCGTAGCTCGTCGACGAGCCGCTCCCGCCCGAAGAACCAGTCAGCGTCCTCCGCGCCGAACGCGCGCAGTCCGACATAGGGGGCGGGCCTGTCGTCCCTCGTGGCCTCCACGGTCGAGGAGCTCAGCTCGACGGCGACCGTACGCCACCGCTTCTCCCACTCGCCGCGGTCACCACCGCACGCCCTGACGTAGGCCAGCGTCACCTCGAGGCTCGGCAGGCGGCGCCCACCGGCCGCGTCGGACAGTGTCGTGGACGAGTAGTGCGCACGCCGAGCCAGTTCCCGGTACGGTGGCCTCCCCGCTTGTGCCCTCAACTTCCGCAGGTGCTCGGCGAACTCCGACAACGCGGACCCGTTCAGCTCCAAAGGCCGCTCAACACGTGGCATTTTCACTCACCCTCCCCTGACCGGTTGCCATCTCGACGGCGCCGGTCCTGCCGCGCCCCGTCATCCGGGCGGGCCGCCGTCCATGGTTTCGGCGTCCGTCGCCGGGGTCCGAACCCAGAACAGCGTGTCGGTCTCCGGCCACCAGCCGGGTGGGGCGGGGCGCGGGTCGTTGCCCGCTTCGGCCCACCAGCGCCGGTGCTCGTCGTCGCACATGACCTGACGTTAGGAGCGCGCGGACCGCCGCACAGCGGTCAACCGCGGCCAGTGTCCGCTCTCGGCCAGCGGACCGTGGCCGGATCCGGACAGTGGCCGGACCTGCCCCTTCCGCGCTAGTGACATTGAGCTCTAGTTTGTATCAAAGCAGAGGTCACTGTACGGGGAGGACGACATGATCAAGCGAGCATTGGCCGGTCTGATCGCCGCGGTCGCGGCCACCGTGGCCTTCGGCGCGATCACCGCGCCTCCGGCGGCCGCCTACCACGACCCCACCCAGAAGTGCGTCTGGATCTGGACCTCCACCGGAGGCTATTGCAAGAAGGTGGAGTGATCGGTCAGCCCAGCCAGCCCAGCCGGGTGGCCGCGTAAACGGCGGCCACCCGGTTGTCGGCTTGCAGGGCTTCCAGCAAGGTCTGGACGTGGCGGCGCACGGTGCGCTCGCTGATGTCGAGGTGCCGGGCGATCGCGCCATCGGTCATCCCGGTGGCCAGCAGTTCGAGTACCTTCGCCTGAGCGGCGCCGAGGCCGTGCCGGGATTCGCTGCCGGTGCCACCCAGGGGCACGGACTGGCTCCAGACGAGTTCGAACAGCATCCGCAGCGCCGCGACGACGGTCGGGCTGCGGACGAACACAGCCCCCTCCATCCCGCTCGGGTCAAGCGGGACCAGCGCGGAGTGCCGGTCCGCGATCACCATCTTCATCGGCAACTCGGGCGCGACCCGCATGGACCAGCCTGCCGCGACACTGGCGTCGACCACATCTCGCGCGGCGTCGAACTCCAGCGCCGCACGCTCGTAGACGTTGCGCAGCCGCACCCCGCGCTCGGTGACGGCGGCCGGCAAAGCCATGACGGTGCTCGCGTCCGGCTTTCTCTTGAAGTGCCGGGTGGTGAAGGCCAAGAACTCTTCCTTCGCCGACAGACACAGCTCCAACGACAATGAACCGATCCGCTGCGGATCGGAGAGCACCTCCACCATGGCGTCACCGGCTCCGCCGTAAGCCGAGCGATACACCTCCTGCAGCATGTCCAGTTGCTGTCGCGCGGTCATGATCTGCCGCTGCTGCTCGAGCAACCGCTGCTGGGCGCCAAGGATCGCGTGGTCGACCGCTCGCACCGGCTCCATCGGCGTGATCACCGGATCACCCCGGTAATCACGGCGCACGAAACCCTGCTCGAACAATTCCCGCATCTCAGGGCTCTCAGCCCGCGGATCGTCCAGCGGCACCGGACCCGATCGCACCATGACGTCGTACAAGGCGCCCGCACCGGACGACAGCAACCCCTCCAGCATCCCGTCCCTCCGTCCTCCGTTGAGAGCGTACGAGACCTGGCAAGCGTCAAGCCGCGCTTCTCTTTGAGGGGTAGGTCAAAGGTGTCATGGGTGGGGGCCGGCGGTGAGGTGAAGGGGCCCTTCGCCGCGTCCGATGCGGTGAAGGACGCCTTCGCCCCTGCTCTGCGGTGCGAGCCCGTTCTCACGCGAGTTACGTCTCCAAGCACGCGAGATCCGTGTCTGATCACGCGAGTACGGTGCCGCGTCACCCCAGGGGCCATCTCACCTGATCACGCCACCTTTGACCTATCTCTCAATGCACAAGGGTGCCTAGCCCGTCAGGACCCGTTCGACGAAAGCTCCGGCCGCCAACAGTTTCCGGTCGCCGCCGACGGCGCCGTCGAGCGCCAGCCCGGCGGGCAGGCCGCCGTGGCCGTGTCCCATCGGGACGGTCAAACCGGGGACGCCCGCGATGCTGCCGGGCTGGCAGTTGCGGATGAAGGTGGGGAAGGTCGGGACCGCGCGTCCACGGTGGACGAACTTCTCGACGGCGGAGAAGTCCTGGGCCGTCGCCGGTGTCGTGGGGAATCCGAGCGCGTCGATGCCGGTCTCGCCGAAGATCTTCGCGTAGGCGCGGCGTAAGGCCGAGCGGTTGGCGAGGGCGGCCTCGTAGACGGCCGGCGCGACGCCCGGCACGACCGACTCGGCGAAGATCGCCCGGACGTCGGCCGCGGCGATCTCGTCGACAAGTCGCTCGAACGAAATCTCGGGCAGGTACTCGGCGAGGTACGCCCGTAGCCCGGTGCCTGCTTCGTGAATCACCAGCGGCATGCCCTGATCGGTGACGAGTTCGGCGAGGGGCGTGTCGTCGACCGGCACCAGGGTGACCCCGGCCGCGCGCAGGCGGATCAGCGCGGACGTCCACAGTTCTTCGACGTCGTCGGCCAGGTCGCCGGTCAGGAAACCGTGCGGCACGCCCAGCCGGATCGGCGGGAGTTCGAGCAGGGGTCCCGGTTCCTCCGCGGCGAGGACGGCGTCGAGGAACGCGAGATCGGTGACCGTTCGGGCGATCGGTCCCACCGTGTCCCGGGTGCTGCTCAACGGCGTGATGCCGTCGGACGGGTAGCGGCCCGTGGTCGGCCGGAAACCACAGATCCCGTTGAGCGCGGCCGGCACGCGCACCGAACCCCCGGTGTCGGTGCCGAGGCCCGCCGGGACGATGCCCGCCGCGACGGCGACCGCGGTCCCGCCGCTGCTGCCGCCGGCGAAGCGGGACGGGTCGCAAGCGTTGCGCACCGGACCCAGTGGAGTCGTGTCGCAGGTGATGCCGAGCGCGAGTTCGTGCATGGCCGCCTTGCCGATGACGGTGGCGCCCGCGTCGAGCAGGCGCCGGACCACGCCCGCGTGCTCACGCGGAACGTGGTGCGCCAATGCCGGGGTGCCCGCGGCGTTCGGCATGCCCGCGACGTGGATGTTGTCCTTGACGACCAGCGGAAAACCCGACGCCGGGCCGATCGGCTCCGGCGCGAGGTGGCTGAGCGCGTGGAGGTCCTGGACCTCTTCCGCGCGAGCGCGGCATTCGGCGGCACTTCGAGTTCCACTCACCGGCAACTCCTGAGGTCGAGGGCGGCCAGCTTAGCGAGGGAGGCGAAAGCCAAGGCGTGATTCGCGTGTCCACACACGAGACTCGCGTGATTGGAGGCGGAACTCGCGTGATTGGAGGCGGAACTCGCGGCGACACCTGGCTTTCGCGACATGTCGCCCAAGGCGTGACAAAGGCCACACTTACCGATAAAGACAATCGTTTTCATTAAGCTGCGGCCGGGCTTTCCCCTGTCGTGCTCCCGAGATCCGGGACGCGCCTGTCACCCCGTCCACAGAAAGGCCGAACGTTCATGAGCTCCGGTCCCTCGCTGCACATTCTCACGCGCACGGATCTGCACAACCTCGAACTCACGCCGGACGAGGCGATCACCATGGTCGAAGACGGTTACCTGGCCTACGCGTCCGGAGCCTCGCGGAATCCGGCGAAGCTGATGGTGCCGATGCCGGATCCCGCGCGGGACGCCGTCGCGTACTCGATGCTCGGCTACGACGGCTCCCTCGAGCAGGCCGCGTTCAAGACGAGCTACCGGCAGGGCAGCACGTCGGCCGAGAAGTACTACACGACGATCACCCTTTACGACGACGCGACCGGCCTGCCGTTCGCGCTCATGGACTGCCACCGCGTCGGCGCCACCCGCACGCCTGCCAGCACCGCGCTGATCGCGCGTTCGTGCGCCCGGCCGGGGGCGCGATCCGCGCTCATGGTCGGCACCGGCGCGCAGGGGATCCGGACGCTGCCGTACCTGCTCACCGCGTTGCCGGACCTCGAACGGCTGCGGCTGTTCGGCACGCATCCCGACGGTCTGCGCGACAGCGTCGCCGCACTCGAAGAGCGGTTCCCGGACCGGGCGGTCGAACTCGTCGACGACGTCGAGGCCGCGGCGCGCGAGTCCGACATCGTGGTCGCCGCGTCGGGCCGGGCCGCGCATCCGAAGATCCGCCTCGGCTGGCTGCCGCCGGGCGGGCTGCTGATCTCGGTCGCCAGCAAGGGAGTCCAGGAGGGCACGCTCGCCGAGGCCGACTACACCGTGGCGACCAACGGCGCGCAGGTCGAGGTGACCGGGCAGCGGATGGCCGGTCCGGACGGCGTGTTCCGCATCGACGCCGAACTCCCCGACATCCTCGCCGGTCGCGCGCCCGGCCGTCGCGCCGACGAAGACCGGGTGTTCGCCTTCAGCAGCGGCATGATCATCACCGACATCCCGGTGGCGCACGCGCTGGCCGCCCGCGCCATCGCGGCGGGCCGCGGCCGTGAGGTGGCCCTGTGGACCTGATCGACACCCTGTCCCCGCCCTTGCCCGCGCTCGAACGTCCCTGGGCGCACCGGCTGCGTGACTCGGAGACCTTGTGGGAGATCGCCCGCGGGATCGGCGGCGGCCCCTTCCACGTGATCCATCCGGCCACTTTCTCCGAGAACCTCGGGGGAATGGTCGCGGCGCTCGCGGCCGAGCGCGTCGAGGGCACCGTCTACTACGGGAAGAAGGCCAACAAGGCGGCGGCGTGGCTGCGGGAATGCACCCTGCCCGGCACGGGCGTCGACGTCGCGAGCGTGCCCGAACTGGTGCACGCCCTCGGCAACGGCCTGCGCGGGGAGGCGATCGGGGTCACCGGCGCAGCCAAACCGGACGGCCTCCTCTGGCTCGCCCTGCGGCACCGCTGTCTCATCGCGGTGGACGCGGCCGACGAACTGGAACGCGTCGCGCGTATGGCCGCCGAACTCGGGGAGACGGCCCAGGTGCTGCTGCGGGTGAGGCCGCCGTCCGCGCCGGAGAGCCGGTTCGGCTTCGCGCCCGACGCCTTGAAGACGGCTGTGCGGCAGTGTGCCGAACCGGTCGTCCTGCGGGGTTTCTCGTTCCATCTCGACGGCTACGACCCCGTGCCGCGGGCGGAACTCGCCGCGTACCTGATCGAGCTCTGCCAGGACGCCCGCGCGCTCGGGCATCCCGCGTCGAAGATCAGTATCGGCGGCGGAATCGCCGTGTCCTATGTGGACGCCGAGGACTGGGCGCGGTTCGAGTCCGGCAGGCATGACGGCTGGTTCCACGACGGCCGCAACCCGGCGCGGACCTATCCGTACCACCAGTCGCCGACCGGTGCGGCCATGGTCACCGCCATCCTGCGGCACGAGATCGCCGGGAAGCCGCTCGCGGAACGCCTGCGCGCGGCCGGGATCGAGCTGCTGCTCGAACCGGGCCGGGCGCTCGTCGACGGCGCCGGGTTCTCGGTGTTCCCGGTGCTGGGCTGTAAACCGGCCGAAGGTCACCTGATCACCACGGTCGCGGGTCTGTCCATGAGCCTGTCCGAGCAGTGGAAAGGCAGCGAATTCCTGCCCGATCCGCTCCTCGTGCGCAGGGAGGCCACGGACGGCACGCCGGTGCGCACCGGCGTCGGGGGTTCGAGCTGCATGGAGTACGACGTGCTCACCTGGCGCGCGGTGGAACTGCCCGCCCGGCCGAGGACCGGCGATCTGCTCGTGTACCCCAACACGGCCGGCTACCAGATGGACAAGAACGAGAGCGGTTTCCACCAGCTTCCCCTGCCGCCGAAGGTGGTGGTCGACGGCGACCACTGGCACGTCGACACCGACTATCCGATCCAGGAGATCCGATGACGATCGTCCAGCGCGCGTCCGATCTGATCGGGAACACGCCGCTGCTGGAGCTCGCGCGCACCGGCACCGGCACGCGCCTCCTGCTCAAACTCGACCACCTCAACCCGACCGGCTCGTGCAAGGTGCGCATGGCGAGGCAGATGATCGACGAGGCGGAACTCGAAGGACGGCTGCGGCCTGGCGGGCATATCGTCGAGCCCACCTCCGGCAACACCGGCAACGGGCTCGCGCTGGTGGCACTGGAACGCGGCTACCGGTTCACCGCCGTGGTCGACCATCACGCCGCCCGCGAAAAGCTCCGGATGCTGCGTGCGCTCGGCGCGGAGCTGGTGTTCGTCGAGGCCCCGGCGGACGGCGGCGTCAGTTCGGTCCAGCGGAGGCGGGTCGCGGCCCGGATCGCCGCGGACACCGGTGCCTACCATCCCGATCAGCACAACCATCCGGGGAACGGCAACGGCTACACCGGTTTGGCGCGGGAACTTGTCGAGCAGCTCGGCGGCGTCGACGTGCTCGTCGCGGCGATCGGCACCGGCGGTTCGCTGTGCGGCACGGCCCGCGCCCTGCGCGCGGCGGGAGCGGGCACGCACGCGGTGGCGGTCGAACCCGTCGGCTCGATCATCTTCGGTGGCGCGCCGGGGATCTACCACCAGACCGGGGCGGGCAGCCCGGCCGGTTTCCCGGTCGGGGACAACGTGGACCGATCGGTGATCGACGAAGCCCACCGCGTGTCCGACGGCGACGCCTTCGCCGGGGCTCGCGTCGTCGGGCGGCGCACCGGGGTGCTGGTCGGCGGGACCACCGGCGGCGCGATCCAGGTCGCGCTCCGGCGGCTCTACGCGTATCCGGCCGGAAGTACCGTCGTGGTGCTGTGCAACGACGCGGGCGAGAAGTACCTCGACTCGGTCTACGACGACGAATGGCTGCGTGCCAGGGGAGTGCTCGACGAACTCGCCCACCGGCGGATGGATCGCTGGTTCGCCGCCTACGCGGAGTCCGTACGAGTGGCCATCCGCGACAGGACGGGTCGTCCGGTGGCGGTGGGCGTATGACCACGATGGTGGCCACGCGCGGATACCGGGCACTCGTCGCACTGGCCGCGCCGATCGCGGGAATCCAGCTGGCACAGGTGGCGCTCACCAGCGTCGACCTGGCCATGCTCGGCCTGCTCGGGGTGACGGCGGTGGCGGCGGGCGGGCTGGCGATCCTGCTCTACAACCAGATCCGCACCATGTGCGTCGGCATGGTCACCGGCGTCGGGAACCTCGTGGCCACGGCCGCCGGTGCGGGCGAACTCCGTACCGGCACCGGCGAACTCGACGAACGCGCGCGGGACGAGATCCGGTCGCTCCTGCGGTCCGCGCTGCTCGTCGCGACCATGACGGCGGCGATCGGCGCGGCGGTCCTTTGTGGACTCGCGGCCGCTTTGCCTTTGCTCGGCCAGAAACCGGAGATCGTCGCACTCGCAAGGGCGATGATGTTCGCGCTGGCTGGCGGGCTGTTCCCCATGGTGTGGCTGAACGTGCTGCGTCAGTTCGCCGTCGGGCTGCGGCGCCCGGGTTCCCTTCTCGCCGTGACGCTGGTGTCGATCGCGGTCAACGCCGCCCTCAACGCCGCGTTCGTCTACGGCTGGGCGGGCCTGCCGGCACTGGGCATCGCCGGGATCGGTTTGGCGACGACACTGGTCCAGTTCTTCACCCTCGCCGTGTTCGCCTCGGCCGTCCGGCGGGATCCGCTGCTGCGCCCCATGGTGTCGCTCGCGCTCTGGCGCGCGGATCCGGCGGTCGTCCGGCATATCGTCCGGCATGGGACCCCGATCTGTTTCACCTACGGGTCCGAGGCCGCGATCACCTCGATCGCGACCGTGCTGATGGGAGCCTTCGGCCCGGCGATGCTCGCCGCGTCGAACGTCGCGAACCAGCTCGCCTACATCGTCTACCAGGTCAACATCGGACTGTCGCAGGGATCGTCCATTTTGGTCAGTCGCGCGGTCGCCCACGGCGAACGTCGGCGGGCGCCGGTGATCGCCCGGCAGGCGCTCACCCTTTCGTGGTCCTTCATGGCGGTGGTGAGCCTGGCGTACCTGGTGATACCGCAGGTGTTGTTGTGGCCGTTCCTGCACGGCGAGGCCGACGCGGTGGTGCTCGGCACCGCGTCGACCCTGCTGGTGTTCGCCATCGCGCAGCAGTACAGCAAGGGAACGCAGAACATCCTCGTCGGCCTGCTGCGCGGGCTCGGCGACACCGTTTCCGGGCTCCGCTGCACCCTCGTCGGGTACTGGGCGATCGGTGTACCGGCCATGGTCCTGTGCGCCTACGTGTTCGCTTGGGGCGGCTGGGGTGTCTGGGCCGGATTGTGCGTGGGTTTCGCGGCGACCGCGGTACTGCTCGGGCGGCGGTTCGCCGGGCACGGGACCGGCTCGGCGCGATAGGCGTCGATCCGGGCGAGCAGATCGCGGGAGGCCGGGTCGGTCGCGTGCGCGCGCAGCAGTGTCGCCAGCGGCGCGAGCCGGTCCTTGGTGCGGGCGGAACCGAGGCCGCGCGCGAGGTCCACCGCCTCGGTGCCGATGCGGACGGCCTCGTCGAAATCGCCTTGGAGCGCGTGGTTCTGCGCGAGCATGATCAGGGTGAGCGCCAGGCTGCGGGACATTTCCACGCCGTAGTGGCCGGTCGCGTCGCGAAGCCGCGCGATCGCCTCGTCGCTGTGCCGCGAGGTGACCGTCCGGGCGAGTTCGGTGAGGACGGTGCCTCGCATCGCTTCCATGTCCGTGGTGCCGAAAAAGGCTTCCCAAGGCCGCGCGGCCGCCCACGTGTCCGCCCGCTCGAACCGGGACTCCGCCTCCGAGAGGCAGGCGAGGGCGGCACGCTCGTCCCCGGCCTTCGCCAAGGCCCACGCCTCGTTGACGGTCAGGATCGCCCGCGCCCGCCCGGAACCGGACCGATCGGCGGCGGCCTGCCCTCGGCGGAGATGGCTCAGCCCGGCTTCGACGTCGTCATGGTGCAGTTCCAGTCTGCCGAGGCGATAACAGATGTTGGCCACGAGGCCGTCGTTCCCCGCCTCGGTGGCGAGAGCGAGTGCGCGGTCGAACCGGAGCCGCGCCGGAATCCGGCGGCCGATGTCGAATTCCGTCCAGCCGAGCAGATTGTGCAGATCGGCGAGCACGGTCAGCAGCCGTGCCCGGAGCGCGCAGGGGACCGCGCCCCAATGGAGCAGGAGGCTGACCCTTTTCACGACGTGCACCGCGTCGCGGGAAAAGGCACCACCCTGCCGGTAATCCAGTGCGCGCAGGACGTCGACCGCGTTTTCGAGGCACTCGACGTCGGCTGTCTCGATGTGGTCCGGCGGCTCGCCTTTTCCGGTCGTTGTCATGAACTCACCTCACGCAAGTCATGGCTCGCTCACCGGCTACCCGGAGTCGATCCCCCCGAAACCGGCCGTCACTCCGGAGTGGCCTTGATTTGACCCGTTCCAGAGACGCTCTTATCGTCCTTGGTGATGTCCGACTTCGAGGCACAGCTGCGAGCGGTTTCGCTGCGCGTGACTCGGCCCCGGCTGGCCGTGCTCGCCGCGCTGCGCGATCATCCGCACGTCGACACCGAAACGGTGATCGCGCTGGTGCGGGCCGACCTGCCGACGGTCTCGCACCAGGCGGTCTACGACGTGCTGCGAGCGCTGACCGAAGCCGGTCTGATCCGCCGCATCCAGCCGGCGGGCACGCTCGCCCGCTACGAGACCCGGGTGGGGGACAACCATCACCACGTCGTATGCCGGTCCTGTGGCGCGATCGCGGATGTCGACTGCGCCGTCGGCCATACCCCTTGCCTCACCGCCTCCGCCGACCACGGTTTCGTGACCGACGAGGCGGAGGTCGTCTACTGGGGCGTCTGCCCCGACTGTGCGGCCGAACCCGTCCAGCGATGAATTCGCCTGCCCCGGAAGGAAAGAAATGAGTGACACCCCGGAGAAGGGCTGCCCGGTGGCCCACGACTCCGTGACCGCGCACGGTAGCGAGAGCGAGAACCCGGCGATCGACTCGCCGACGCCGAAGTCCGGCGGCCGTCCGCGCACCAACAAGGACTGGTGGCCCAACCAGCTCGACCTTTCGGTGCTGCACGCCCACTCGTCCAAATCCAACCCGCTCGGCGCGGACTTCAGCTACGCCGGCGAGTTCGCCGCACTCGATGTCGAGGCCCTCAAACGGGACATCGTCGAGGTGCTCACCACCTCGCAGGACTGGTGGCCCGCCGACTTCGGCCACTACGGCGGCCTGATGATCCGGATGAGCTGGCACGCCGCGGGCACCTACCGCATCCACGACGGCCGCGGCGGGGCCGGTGACGGTGCGCAGCGGTTCGCCCCGCTCAACAGCTGGCCAGACAACGCCAACCTCGACAAGGCGCGGCGGCTGCTGTGGCCGGTCAAGGAGAAGTACGGCCAGCGGATCTCGTGGGCCGACCTGCTCGTGCTCGCCGGCAACGTCGCGCTGGAGTCGATGGGCTTCAAGACCTTCGGTTTCGGCTTCGGCCGCGAGGACACCTGGGAGCCCGAGGAGATCTTCTGGGGCCCGGAAGACACCTGGCTCGGTGACGAGCGCTACGCCACTGACACCGAGATGGTGCCCGACGTCGGCGCGACCGAGATGGGGCTCATCTACGTCAACCCGGAGGGACCCCGCGGCAGTGCGGACCCGGCCGCGGCGGCCCATTTCATCCGGGAGACCTTCGCCCGGATGGCGATGAACGACGAGGAGACCGTCGCGCTCATCGCCGGTGGCCACACCTTCGGCAAGACCCACGGCGCGGGTATCGCCGACGACCACGTGGGCCCGGAGCCCGAAGCCGCCCCGATCGAGACGCAGGGCCTCGGCTGGCTGAGCACCCACGGCAGCGGCAAGGGCGCCGACGCGATCACCAGCGGTCTCGAGGTCACCTGGACCGACAAGCCCACG
The DNA here is from genome assembly GCF_046549005.1 of Amycolatopsis sp. lyj-108. NCBI lineage: Bacteria > Bacillati > Actinomycetota > Actinomycetes > Pseudonocardiales > Pseudonocardiaceae > Amycolatopsis > Amycolatopsis sp. lyj-108. The sequence continues at coordinate 35,677 of NZ_JAJPWQ010000005.1, forward strand.
CAGTGGAGCAACCGGTTCTTCGAGATCCTCTTCGGCCACGAATGGGAGCTCACCACGAGCCCCGGCGGCGCGAAGCAGTACGTCGCCAAGGACGCCGAGGCGATCATCCCGGACGCCCACGACCCGGCCAAGAAGCACAAGCCGACGATGCTCACCACGGATCTGGCGTTGCGCGTCGACCCGGCGTACGAGAAGATCTCGCGCCGCTTCCTGGAGAACCCGGACGAGTTCGCCCTCGCCTTCGCCAAGGCCTGGTACAAGCTGCTGCACCGCGACATGGGCCCGGTCAGCCGCTTCCTGGGACCGTGGGTGCCGGAACCGCAGCTGTGGCAGGACCCGGTGCCGGAGGTCGACCACGAACTCGTGGGCGAAGACGACATCGCCGCGCTCAAGCGGAAGGTGCTGGAATCCGGCCTCACGGTCGCTCAGCTGGCCGGCACCGCCTGGGCGGCCGCGGCGAGCTTCCGGTCCACCGACAAGCGCGGTGGCGCCAACGGTGCCCGGATCCGCCTGGAACCCCAGCGTGGCTGGGAGGTCAACGAGCCGGAGCAGCTCGCGGGCGTGCTGGAGACCCTGGAAGGCATCCAGCGCGAGTTCAACGACGCCGGCGGCGCCAAGATCTCGCTGGCCGACCTGATCGTGCTGGCGGGCTCGGCCGCCGTCGAGAAGGCCGCGCGCGACGCCGGCACCGAGGTGACCGTGGCGTTCCGCCCCGGCCGCACCGACGCCACGCAGGAGGACACCGACGTCGACTCGTTCGCGCTGCTCGAGCCGCGCGCCGACGGCTTCCGCAACTACCTGCGTCCCGGGGAGAAGTTGCAGCCGGAGGTCCTGCTCGTCGAGCGCGCCTACATGCTCGACCTGACCGCCCCCGAGATGACCGTCCTCGTCGGCGGCCTGCGTTCACTCGGGATCAACACCGGTGGCACCCGGCACGGTGTCTTCACCGACCGGCCCGGCGTGCTCACCAACGACTTCTTCACCAACCTCCTCTCGCCGGGCACCCGGTGGAAGGTGTCGGAGGCCGAGGAGAACGTCTACGAGATCCGTGACGTCGCCACGGACGCGGTGAGGTGGACGGCCACCGCCGTCGACCTCGTCTTCGGCTCCAACTCCCAGTTGCGGGCGCTCTCCGAGGTCTACGCGGGTCAGGCCGCACGCGAGCGGTTCGCCGCCGACTTCGCCGCCGCCTGGACCAAGGTCATGGAGCTGGACCGGTTCGACCTCGCCTGATCGCGGGTCCGCCGTTTTGCGCGTGAAGGCCCCCTTCCCTCGGCAAGGGGGCCTTCACGCGCTTCAGGGGAGGTCTAGTTCGTCGTGCCGGGTGGCGAGGGTGCGGGCGAGTTCGGCGAGTCTCACGTTGAGGTCCTGAGAGGTGCGGCGTAGTACGTCGAAGGCCTCGTCGGCGGTCAGGCCGCGTCGATGCATGAGGATCCCTTTCGCCTGCCCGATGACGTCGCGCGATTCGACGGCCCGGCGAAGGTGGTGCGCCTCCAGCTCCGCCCGGTTCACGGCGTTGGTGCTCGCCAAGGCGAGTGAACCGTGAGTGGCCAGCAGCAGCGCGGTGTCCTCCGCGACGGTGTCGAGGGCGTCCGGGCGGCGGCTGTAGATGTTCAGCGCCCCCGGCAGCTTCGGCGGAGCCGCGTGGGGAACCAGCACGGTGGACAGGATCGCGGTGAAACCGTGCGCCACGGTGGCCCGCGAGAACTCCGGCCACCGCTTCTCCGCCGCCAGGTCGTCGCTGCGGACGTGCCCGGGGCTTTCGCCGGCGGCGGCGTCGACGCAGGGCCCGGACCCGGCGCGGTACTGCACCTCGTCGAGCTCCAGCGCCACCTCACCGGTCGAGACCGGCGTGTGGAAGGTTCCGTCCGGGGCACGGAGGGTGACCGACACGAGATCCGCGCCCGGGACCACCCGGTACGCGGCGGCGACGATCTGCTCGAGGACCTGCGCGGGCGTCGACGCGGTCAGCAACAGGCGCGTGAGCTCGACGAACTGCTCGGCCAGCGGGCCTGCCGAGATGTCCTCGGCGGAGCCGAAACAGGCCCTGTCGCGCTGCCACAGTCGTTCGTCCGCCATCACTGACCATCCAGTCGGGTTCGGGTCCCTCACGGGTACCCCGTGGTGTCATCCGCCAATCGAAAGTCCGATGTGGACGGAGCTCAGGGATCGACCCGCTTGCGAAGGAGGCAGAACACGTTCCCTTCGGGGTCGGCGAGCACATGCCACGACTCTTCCCCCGTCTGGCCGACGTCGGCGGGCACCGCCCCGGCGGCGAGCAGCCGCTCCAGTTCCGCGTCCTGATCGCGGTCGGTGGGGTTCACGTCGAGGTGCAGGGGGAGCTTGCCGGGTTTCGGATCGTCGCTGCGGCTCAGGATCAACGTGGGTTGAGGGCCGCCGAAGCCGGTTCCTGGCGGGCCGATCTCGATGTCGTCGCCTTCCTTGCCGATCTCGACGTACCCGAGTACTTCGCACCAGAACGCCGCCATCCGGACCGGATCGGCGCAGTCGAGGATGAGTTCGGTGATACGGCAAGCCATGCGGTGAGGATATCCCGGCGCCGAGAGGAATGAATCGGCTCCGCGCGGGTACCCGACGGCGTCGAAGTGATCCCGGACCGAGGAGACGGCTGTGGCGGGCGACGTAGTGGACTTGATCATGCAGGACCATCGCGAGGTGGAGCGGCTGTTCGGCGAACTCGAACGGCATCCGGAGAAACGACCGCTGCTCGTCCCGGTGCTTTCGTCGCTGCTCACCGCGCACAGCCGGGCCGAGGAGGCCGAGGTGTACCCGGCGGCCAAAGGCGAGGCCGACGAGTCCGACGAGGTCGCGCACGGCCAGAAGGAACACGCCGAAGCCGAGCAACTGCTGGTGAAGCTGAACGACACCGATCCCGGGTCGACGCAGTTCGACAAGGTGCTTTCCGACCTCGTCGAGGCCGTCACGCATCACGTGAAGGAAGAGGAAACCACCGTCCTGCCGAAGATGCGGCGCGAACTGAACGAGGCACGGCGGCGCGAACTCGGTGAAGCCTTTGTGACGAGCCGCACTTCGCACCTCGGCGACCGTCCTGGTGAGGCCACGAAGGAAGAACTCCTGACCCAGGCGCGCAACGCGGGTGTGACGGGTGCTTCGAAGATGGGCAAGGACGAGATCGCGCGGCAGGTCGTCCAGTCGTCCTGAACGGAAGACGACGGTTGCGGTCCGGACCGGGCCCTTTTACCGTCGATGCATGGCGATCGACACCGAAGCCGGGCAGGCCGCTCCCCTCGTCGTGGTCGAGACGGTGCGCTCGGAAGACGCGATCACCGTCGAGGTGGCGGGTGACATCGACATTGCGACCAGCCCTCGGCTCCTGGCCAAGCTCCAGGCGTTGCTGGAGTGCCGTCCCGGTGCCGTGGTGCTCGACCTGACCAGAGTCAGCTTCTGCGACTCGTCGGGCCTTTCCGTGCTGGTGCAGGTGAACCGTCACTGCGCGGAGGCAGGCATCGACCTGAGCCTGGCGCCGTCCAAGGTCCTGCTCCGCGCTCTTGAGCTCACCGGGCTGCTGCCGACCCTGAAGGTGGTCACGCCCGGGTCGTGAAGTGTTTGGGGTTCGAAGTACATGAAGGACCCCTTCCTGTACCTAGGCGCAAGGAAGGGGTCCTTCATGTACTGGGGAAGGTGTCTTCACGCGCGCCCGAATCGCCGCTCGTGACCGCCCTGACCTGTGCTTTCCTCCCCACTCGACTGGTCGCGACGATGGAGGATTGGGGACACTGAACGTCCCAAATCCTCCATCGTCAGCGCCGAGACAGATCAGGTGACGACCCGTACCGTGCCCAGCTCCGGATCCGCGGCGTCGTAGATGAACATGCCGCGCGGCGGTAGGCGTCGATGGCTTCCAGTACCGGTGCGCGCGAGTGGTCCATCCTGCCTCCGATCAGCGGCCGAGGGCGTTCTGCAGTTCCTTCTTGCTCATGCTCGAGCGGCCCTTGATGTTGCGCTTCTTGGCCTCGTTGTAGAGCTGGTCCTTGGTCGGCCCGCCGGGGCCCTTCCGGTTGCCGGACCGCTGGCCGCCGCGCTTCTGCGGTGAGGTGTCCCTGGTCGAACTCTTGCTCGCGGTCTTGGATTCACCGGATTGCGCGCGGTTCTTGTTGACCGTGCGCGCCGCGATCTCCTCGGCGCGGTCGGTGCTCGCGCCGCGTTTCTTCTGAGAGGACTTGATGTGCGAGTACTGACGTTCGCGTTTGTCGCTCCAGCTCTGTTCAGGCACGGCTCCTCCTCTAAGTTCGTGACCTGCGAATACCCCTTCGGATCACGGACGAATCGTGAGATCACCCGTCCAGGTCAGGGCGGCCGATGTTTGTCATATCCGCCTGCCGGGTAATCCGGTGGAGACGAGGGGAGCGGACCCATGCCAGTTCACCAGGGACGAATGTGACTTTGATGAACGCGTCGTCGCTCATGGAAGACCTCGACCACTCCGTCCTGCGGGAAGAGCGGGAACAGGTGGTGCCGTCCCCGCGTGACCGCCGAAGCGGCAGGGCGCGGAAGGACGACTATTCGCATTGCCGCCTCTTGTTCGACGAGATGGCCTCCTTGCCCGACGAGCACCCGGACCGGCGCCGTCTGCGCGAACGTCTGATCCTCGAACTCCTGCCGATAGCCGAGCACATCGCCGTCCGTTTCAGCGGACGAGGCCAGCCGAGGGAAGACCTGGTCCAGGTGGCGCGGATCGGGCTGATGAAGGCCGTCGACCGGTTCGATCCCGGGATGGGCGGGGCTTTCCTCGCCTTCGCGGTGCCGACGGTCATGGGCGAGGTGCGGCGGTTCTTCCGCGACACCGGCTGGGCCGTGCACGTCCCGCGCGGGATGCAGGAGCTGCGCACCCGGCTTTCGCGTGCGACCACGGAGCTGACCCAGACCCTCGGCCGCGCGCCGACCCCCACCGAACTCGCCGGTCACCTCGACCTGGACGTCGACACCGTCCGAGAAGGCTTGCTCGCCGCGAACAGCTACCAGACCTCGTCACTCGACCGGCCGGTCAACGACGGTGAGGGCTCGCTTCCCCTGTCGGACGTGGTGGGGGAGCTGGATTCCCGGTTCGAGCACATCGAGGACCGGCACACCGTGGTCCCCCTGCTCGAAAAGCTGCCGGAACGCGAACGGGCGATCCTCGCGATGCGGTTCTTCGACGGGCTGACCCAGTCTCAGATCGCCGAGCGCGTCGGGATCTCCCAAATGCACGTCTCCCGTCTGCTCACGAAGACGCTGCAGGAGCTGCGCGGCAGGCTCAAGGCGTAGAGGCCGGCGCGAACAGCTTCCCGAGCCCCGGCCGGATCGGCGGTGTGCCCAGTGCGTGCAAGGAATCCCAGAGGGTGACCGCGGTGGCCGTCAGCACGGGTTTACCGAGTCCGGTTTCGAGTTCTTCGAGCAGCGGCGCCGTATGCAGGGCGGTTTCGGGGATCAGCACCGCTTCGGCCTCGGCCTGGTCGGCCGCGATCGCGAGTTCCGTGATCTGCCCGCGGTCCCAGGTGGCGAGAGCGCGGTCCGAGGGGGCGTCGGCGGAGACCGAGTGAACGGTGGTGACCCCCGCTTCGGCGAGGAAATCCGCGAAAGTCGCGGTCGTGTCGCGGTGATAGACCGAAGCGAGTGCGACGCGATCGGCGCCAAGGTGGGCGAGCGCGGTGAGGTATGCCAAGGAAGTGCTGCGCGCGGGCACGTCGAGCCGTTCGCCCAGTACGCGGCTCTGTTCGAGCGCGCCTTCGAGGCCGCGCGTGAAACTGCAACTGGAACAGGCCCAGCTGACGACCTGCGGCGTCGTGTCGAACCGCGCGGCCGCCGAAAGCCGGTCCGGTGCCCCGAGTTCGCGGACGGCTTCGTGTTTTCCGGCCGGGTCGAGGTCGTCGACCCGGCCGATCCTCTCTTCCCACGGGACGTACGCGAAGTCCACGACAAGGTCCGGATCCAGTTTCGCCGCCAGCGCGAGGAAATCGTCCTCGCCGCAGTTTCGCGTCGGGTACAACAGGCCGATCCTGGTCACGGCACTCCTTCCGGGTCGAAGCCGTGTCCTGTAAGTCATGTTCGCGGTCGCCCGCGCGGTGACCGGGTGGATTTCTGGTCATCCAACGCACCAAAATCCACACGGTCGGCGATGGCCCTGACAGCGAGTGAGGGGTGTGTGGATATAGGGACACTCAACGTCCCTATATCCACACACCCTCCCGCGATACCAAAGGTCCCCCGCTCTCTTTTCGCAGGTCAGCACGCCAGGCGATACTCACAGGACACGGCCTAAGCCCTTCGGAGGTACCCGACGCGAGCCGCGGTCACTCGTGGATGGCGGACAGCGTGCCGAAATCCGGTGGGGTGAGTTGTCCGAAGCGGTGGTCGTCTTCGCGTACGGCCTTGACGAAGCGCGCGACCCTGGCGGGCTCCGGCGTGGCGGTCTTCCCGCCCAGATAGCGGAGCACGATGAGGTCTTCGCCGGAATGGGTCTCGATCGCCACGGCCCAGCCGTGGATTTCGTCCCACAGCAGGGCCACGTCGCGTTCCGGATGGGTGGGGAGGCGTCCGTCGAGCGCGACGTAGGCCGAGACCGGGCTGTCGTGGTCGACGGAGCAGGATTCGAGGCCGACGCCGAGGGCCTCCGTGACGTCGGCGAGGTAGTCCCACACGGCTTCACGGGTGTGGGGGTGCCGGACAGGCATGGTGAGCAACGAGGACTTCCTTTCTTCCCCGGTCTCCGCCGGTGCGGGGCCCGAGCCGGCCCCGCACCGGAAGGGACACTCAGGCCTGGATCTCCTTGCGGTCGGACTCGGCGCCCTTGATCTCGATGCGCCGCGGCTTGGCCTTCTCGGCGATCGGGATGCGCAAGGTCAGCACGCCGGCCTCGTACCCGGCGGCGATGCGGTCGGTGTCGAGGGCGTCGCCGAGGAACAACTGACGGGAGAAAACACCCAGCGGGCGTTCGGAAACCTGCATCTGGACGTCTTTACCCGGGGAGGGCCGCCGCTCCGCCTTGACCGTCAGGACGTTGCGCTCGACGTCCAGCTCGATCGCGTCGGCGGCGACACCGGGAAGGTCGAAGCAGACGACGAATTCGTCACCGTCGCGGTACGCGTCCATCGGCATCGTGGCCGGCTTGGACCACGTTCCGGGCGTCGTGGTGCCGAACATCTGCTGGGCGAACCGGTCCAGCTCGCGGAACGGGTCGGTGCGCATCAACATCGGGTTCCACCTCCTGGCTCGTTGTCTCTGGTGTCAACACGCACCACTGTTGTAGCATGTCATCGAAACGATGACAACCGCCAAGTCGTCGATCCGATGACAGACGGGATGACAGGAATGGAAGAAGACCCCGCTCGGACAGTGCGCTCCGTGCACGACATCGTGGCCGAGGCCCGCTCCGGCGCTTCGAAACCGGAGCGGGTCCTGGAGGCCTTGATCGCGCTGAAGACGGTGCGCGAACAGCTGGCCGCGTGGGAACCGGAGCTGATCGCGGCCGCTCGCGAGGGCGGCACCAGCTGGACGGCGCTTGCCCCGGCACTCGGCGTCGCGAGCCGTCAGGCGGCGGAGCGGCGGTTCCTGCGGTTGCGGCCGTCCACCGGCGGCGAGCACACCGGGGAGGCACGGGTCGACGCGGAACGCGATCGGCGGGCGGGTGATCGCGCGGTGGCGGAGTGGGCCCGGCGCAACTCGGCGATCCTGCGGCAGCTGGCCGGTCAGGCCGGCGCGCTGGACGGGCTGAACGCCAGGGCGAGGGAAAGCGCGGACCGGGTGAGCGCGGTGCTCGGCGAGGACGACGTCACCGGTCTGCTGGCCCCGCTGGCCGACCTGCGCGCGCGGCTTCCCCGCGAGCACACCGGATTCGCCGAACGGCTCGGGGAGATCGGGGTGCACGCCGAGCAGGTCCGGCGGGACGCCGTCGACGACCGGCGGTCTTCACGGTGAAACGGGAGGTGTGAACCCGGTCGGGAGCGGGTACCCGCAGCCGTTCGCCAGTCCGCCGAGCGAGCCGGAGGCCCCTCATGCCTGAAGCGCCACCTTCCGCCGACGTCATCAGCCTGGCGCTGAAAGTGCTTGCCACCCAAGGATTACCTGGGCCTGCCGCCCGTGCCGCTCTCGATACGATGGCGCGGGAACGGCGCCTGCCGGTCAAGCGGTGCGCCGCGCTCATCGTGGCGGCCGTCGACGGGCGAGTGAACTGAGCCCGGGCTGAAGGACGCTTTCCCCGCGTCGCATGCGGGGAAAGCGTCCTTCACCGCGTGAGAACCGGCAGGCGGCTTACTGGCAGGCTTCGCAGTCCGGGTCGTCGATGCGGCAGGCCGCGCCGTCGGTGAGCGGGAAGTCGAAGTCGTCGAGGGCGGGGACGGCCAGAGCGGTCTCTTCCGGCGTGGCGGTGGCGGACATGTCACTCCCTTGGTACGGAACGGGTCTCATCTCTCTGTAGCGCTGAAGATCGCCGGTCATTCCGTGACGCGCGCCACAGGGATGGTCGCGGCTACCCGGTGGCGGAATCCGCCGCGCGGAACAGCGTCTCCGCGTCGTCGACAGCCTTGGCGAGGACATCCGCGTCCGCCCGCAGACCGGCGATGATCGCGTCGGCCTCGCGCAGTCCCGCCCGCCGCAACAGCCGCTTCTCGTTGGTGACCCACTCGCCGCGGGCCGAGAGGACCGCATGCGCCGTCTCCATGGCGGCGGTGGCCAGCGCGCCGGCGACCTCCGTGGCCTGCCCGCGCGGGACGAAGGCGCCCCGGGTGTAGCGCAGGGTCAGTTCCGCGCGGCCCCGCCACATCGCCGGAGCCGTTTCCCGCAAGGCTTCCGGGTAGTCCGGCCGCGGCAGGTCGCCGCGCAGCACGCGGTTGACGGCGAGTTCGGCGACCGGCAGGTAACTGGGGACGCCCGCGAGGTGGAACATCAGCGGCTCCCAGTGGAACCGGCCTTCCCGGGCCTCGGCGAGGTGCCGCTCGACGGCGTCGAGGTCGCGGTAGTGGACGTCGACCTGCCTGCCGTCGATCGTGAGCCAGGCGCCGCCGTTGAACACGCCGCCGCCCCAGGCGCCGATCTCGGACACCTCGCCCTCCCAGCCGAGGGCGCGTAGATCCGCCGGGTCGAAACCGCCGCGGTAGTAGACGGCGAAATCCCAGTCGCTGCCGGGGTTGTGGGTTTCCTGGGCGCGTGATCCGCCGAGCGTGACGGCGTGCACGGCGGGCAACGCGGCCAGGCCGTCCGCCACGTGGGCGAGGAAAGTCTCGTCGTTCATCGCGCGATGATCTTAGTGACGCGCCAAGGTGGACGCGACGCGTTTTCCGTGGCCCGGATCAGAACGAGATGTTCCCGTGGACGTCGCGGGCCTGCACGACCTTCCCGGAAACCGTGCCCGAGACCGTGTTCACCACGCCACCGGTCTCGGCCCTGTTCCCGCCCGCCTTGTCCCACTCGCGATGAAGCCGCTCCGCGAATTCGGGGTCTTCGGCTTCGGCCGTGGACAGCCGCGTCGCGAGCGCGCGCACTTCCGCGGAATCCTCCGCGGCGCCTTCGGCGGCTTCGAGCGCCGCCGTCGCCTCGGGGTCTTCGGAGAATTTTTCCTTCACCAGTTTGTACAAACCGGCCACGGATCGGGCCGCGAGAGCGGCGGCGAGAGAAATGAGGACCGGTTCTGGCATCGGATCGCTCCCCGTCGGGTCCGGTCGGGCACGGTCACCTCACGGTACCGGGTATTTCGGGAGCTTGATGGTGCCCGGACCGAAGTCCGGGCGACCCGGGGTGTGTCAGCAGTTCCACCAACTCGCGACGACCGCGAAAATCGTGGGGACGTCAGGCAGTACAGCAAGAAACGTGGTTGTGCTCAAGGTTCTCCTCGAAATACGGGCATGACGGGCTATTTTCAGCCACGCGCGCATCGTAGGAGATCAAGTTCCCTCCCCGCAAATCCCCCTCTACTCAGAGTTGTTCGACCAATCGGGTGATACACGCCGGACATGCGCATTCGGGAGAAATCAAGTGATCGGTGGCGTGCCGTGACGCAATTGATCACTCGTTCGAGGGCTGCGTGAACCTATAGGGCGAGGCGGCGCGGGGAGAGCCACGGTGTCCTCTTCCCCCGACCTCGCGAGCGGGACGACCGGATCGGGCTCGTCGATCTCGGCGAGGAGCCCGTCGATTTTCTCGGCTTTCCGGTCCCTGCCCGTATCCCGGTAGAGCCCGGCGGCCTTTCGCCACACCCACCGCGCGTCCTCGCGATTCCCGCGATCGGCCAGTATCGAACCAAGCGCGACGTACGCCCGCGCCCTCCCGTTGACATGGTTCGCCCTTTCGGCCAGTTCGAGGGCGTGCTGCGCGTGACGGAGCGCGTCGCGGTCCTGGCGGCGGGCGTGCGCCAGTTCCGCCATCACGGTGTACAGCCGTGTCGCGACCGTCATCCCGACCTGGTCGAGGAGTTCATGAGCGGGACGTTGGTGCGCGTCCGCGGCGTCCAGGTCCCCGAGTTTCGTGTAGGCGTCGACAAGCGCCGTGTGGGTGGCCACCGTGCCTGCCACGTCGTTGGCCTTCCGGCGCAGGTCGAGGGCGAGCTGATAGTGGGGCAGCGCTTGGTGGTGGAGGTCGAGTTCGACGAGCGCGTCGCCCAGCCGGTGGGCGGCCTTGGCTTGCCGCTCCCGGTCGCCGACGGATTCCGCGAGCCGCAGGCATTCCCGGAAACGGGTGATGGCCTCGGGGAGCCGCCCGGCGTACTGGTGACGGCGCGCCAGGTTCAGCGTCACCGACAATTCCCCCACCGCGATCCCGTGGCGCCGGGACAGTTCCAGGGCCCGGCCCAGATAACGGTCCGCGAGGTCGTACGCGCCGGTGATCAGGTGGATCTCACCGAGGTCGTTACTGGAGGACGCTTCCGCGTGGATGTTCCCGTCCGCGGCGGCGGAGGAGACCGCGGTGGTCATCGTGCTGATGCAGTCTTCGTACAGCCCATAGCGCTTCAGCGTGTCGATCAGGCAATGCGGTAGCCGCCAGGCGTAGCCGTGCAGGCCGTCCTCCGCGGCGCGGCGGACCATGGACACGAGATTCGAACGTTCGAGGAGAGTCCAGCGCAGCGCCTCGGACACGTCGTCGAAGCGGTGGGGAACGCAGCCCGGTTCGAGCGGCGGCATCGGCGGCGCCTGACGATGCGGGGAAGCGGTCCGCTGCGCCGCGTCCGCACTGTGCAGGTAATAGGAGAACATGCGGTTCCTGGCGGGCACGAATTCGTGATCGTCCCTGACGAGGACCGCCGCGAACCGGTGCAGGAGGTCGTGGACGCGGTAGCGGTCGATGTCGGCGGGCTGGGAGACGAGATGTGCCGAAACGAGCGAATCCAGGGCTCGCTGGGTTTCCAGGCGGCCGGCGGCGGCCATCGCGCTCAGCGCTTCGACGCTGATCTCCGCGCCGGGATGGATGCCCAGCAGCCGGAAGACGCGGGCGCAGGCCGGAGGCAGTGCTCGATAAACCCAGGAGAACGCCGAATTGAGGCTGGCGTCCGCGCCGTCGCCGTCATCGCCGATGTGCAGCAGGACGTCGGAATCCCGCAACTGGCCGACGAGGGTCGTCAAGGTGGTGCCCGCCCGGTTGGCGGCGCGTTCGGCGATGAGGGCGAGGGCGAGCGGGAGTCCCGCACCGATCCGCGCCAGTTGTGCCACGGCCTCCGGCTCCCGCGTCGTCCGCGCGCCGATGCGCCGGGCCAGGAATGCGGCCGAATCGTCCGGCGGCAAGGTGCCGAGGGTGAGGTTCCGGACGTCGTGGCGGACCGACAGCGCGGTGAGGCGGCGGCGTGAGGTGATGACGACGACGCAGTCGGCCAGCGCGGTGAGCAGCGGGCGGACGTGCGCGCTGTCGGCCGCGTTGTCGAGGACGATCAGCATCCGGCGTTCGGCGAGCAGTGAGCGGAGTTTCGTCTCACGTCCGGCGGTGCCGGTGATGGAGGTGATCTCGTAACCCAAGGCGTCGAGGAGGTCGTCGATGACCTGGGTGGTCTCCACCCGCGGTGCGGTGCCGTCGCCGTGGAGGTCGATGAAGAAGGTGCCCCAGGCATGCCGGGTGCTCGTGCGATGGGTCCATCTCAGCGCGGTGGCCGTCTTGCCGACCCCGGCCGCGCCGACGAGCGCGATCACCGCGGGATGGGGCGGTCCTTCGTGCGCTCCGGTGAGCCGGTCGAGCGACGCCAGTATCGCTTCGCGGCCCGTGAAGTCGGTGATGTCGCGGGGCAAACGGCGCAGCAGCAGAGGGACGTTCGGTTCTCGGCGGGGCGCCGTGAGCCCGGCGGCCGACGGCGGTGGATCGGCTTCGGCGAGGGAATCCTGGAAAAGACGGAGTTCTTCGGCACCTCGGTCGTCGCCGTCGGCCAGTAGCTGCCGCCGAGCGGCGAAATAGTATTCGGTGGCGTCATTGTGCCGCCGGAGTTTGTGCAGGAGGGTCAACCGGCGCCGGACGAGACCGGTGATGAAACCGTGCTCGCGTTGGAGATCGTTGAGCCTGCGAAGCGCCGGATCGAACTTTTCGAGGCCGATGTACGCGTCGATCAGCAGGCCGTTGGCGGGTATCCATTCGTCGAAGATGACGGAATTCCGCCAGTTCTCCGCCCATTCCGTACGCACTTCGGCGAGCGGAATGTCGCGCCAGAGCGGAAGGGCGCCTTCGAGTAGTGAGCGTATTCGTTCGTGATCGTGTTCGCGGAACGCCTGGTGCGCGGAAGTGATCGATTCGGCGAGCCGGAAGTAGTCGATCGCCTTACGGTCGACAAGGAGTTGGTAACCGCCGCCGGTATTGTCGAGTCTCGCGTCCGTGTCGCTGTCCTGAAGGATGGCGCGCACCCGGTTGGCGTAGGTATGCAGTGTGGCAGCGGGATTTCGTGGCGCCCGGTCCTCCGGCCATGCCTGCCTGACGAGCGTCTGGATGGGAATGTGCCGCCCCGCCTGAGCGAGCAGGACGGCGAGGACCGCGTGTTCTTGCGCTCTTCCCCATTGCACGGTCAAACGACCGTGCATCCGAACGATTGTCTTGCCGAGAAATCCGAACGAAATGTGCTGCTCCACGGCGCCTCCCCTCCCAAGGTGTCACCGAAGTGACCGCGCTCCCACGGTCGAGTTTCGCAGGTGGATCCGGATCTGGCCAGGTCAAGGCGCGTCTGACAGGTATCTGTCATCTCTCTGGCATCTCGTGAAAGGGCGGTGTTATTCCCGGAACAGGAGGCTGAACGATCGGGCCGCCACTCTTTTCCGCAGTGACGATGAATCACTGAAACGAGTGGAGGCGGGAATGGCGGGACGACTGCGGATTTCGTCGGTGGCGGGACGGGGGCGGCGATGACCGGGATCTCGTGGGCGCGTGTGCCGGGAAGCAGGACGGCGGAGCGATGGCTGACCAGGACGGGGTGCCGCCGGGTGCTCGCGGTGGTGCCGCATATGACGGCGGGTACCCGGCTGGCGGACGTACTGCCGCTCTTGGAGGCGGACGCCCGGGTGCAGATCGCCTTCACCACACCCGACGGCCCGGACACATGGCCAGGGGTCGACGAGTACCTGCGTCGCTCGGGAGGCCTCGTCCTGCCGTGGCACCAGGCTTCGCGGATGCGCTTCGATCTGGCCCTCGCGTCCAGTCACGTGGGCATCGACGAGCTGGAGGCGCCGGTGCTGGTGCTTCCGCACGGCACCGGAGGGATCCGGTCGCGGGTCAGTCCGCACGGGACGGGGATCGCGGGACATCCCAGGGATCTGCTCGTCCGCGACGGCCGGGTGGTCCCGGAAACGATGGTGTTCGCCCACGAGGACGACGCCAGGCGAATGTGCCGGGCCTTTCCCGAGGCGGCTTCGCGGGTCGTCGTCGCCGGCGACGTCTGCTACGACAGGATCCGGGCGAGCATGCCGCTGCGGCTGAGGTACCGGGACTCGGCCGGAATCGAGGCGCACCGGAAACTGGTGATGATCAGTTCGACCTGGTCCCCGCATTCCCTGTTCGGCGGGAACCTGGACCTGATCACCCGGCTGGCCTCGGTGCTGCGAAGTCCGGAGTACCGGGTGATGGTGGCCCTGCACCCGCTGACGTGGTCGGCCCACGGGAGCCGCCAAGTGCGCGCGTGGCTCGCCGAGGCGCTCGAAGCCGGGATCCGGCTCCTGCCGCCGGAGGAAGGCTGGCGGGCCGCGCTGGTGGCGTCGGACTGCGTGATCGGGGACCACGGCTCGGTGACGCAGTACGCGGCGGGGCTGGGGAAACCGGTTCTGCTCAATCCCGGCTCCGTACTCGACGTCCGGAAGGGAAGTCTCGCCGGCCTGCTCTGGAAGTCCGCGTCCGTTCTCGACCCCGCGCGGTCCTTGCGAGGGCAGGTGGACGAACTCGTCGCCGGTGGTTCGCGGCGTACGGCCATCGAGAAACGGATCACCTCGATGCCGGGGGAGGCGGCGGCGCGGCTGCGCGAGGAGATCTACCGGATCCTCGCGATGCCCGAGCCGGACCGCCCGGCCGAGGTCACGCCGGTTCCGCTGCTCACCCGAGAATGGCCGGAGAGTTGAGGGCGCGGCCGCGCGGCGCCGTCGTCGAGGTGCGGTGGACCGACGAATGCGGGCTGCCGGACCACGTGCTGGTCGCCTGGGCGGGCAAGACGCCCGAAGCCTGGCTGCGCCGCGCGGATCTGGTGATCTGCGCCGCCGCGCCGGACGCCGTCCTGAGCGCGTTGCCCGGGGCCCTGGCGGTCATCGCCGGGGATTCGATCCGGTTCCGGGATCACCGGTTCGTCCCTGGCCCGGCCGGGACCGGGATCGACGGCTGGCCCCGCTATTCCGGCGGCGGCCCGGAAGAGCTTTCGGTGTCGTCCGCGATCGCCGCGATCCGTGCTTCCACCCGATGTGCCTTGAGATCCCTCGAACGACGGTAGATCTCCAGCGCCCGCTGGAGATGGGTGCGGGCCGCGTGAGTGTCGCCCTCGCGCAGCCCGCATTCCGCGAGGCTTTCGAGTGCTTCGGCGTAATACGGATCGGCGCCGGAACGGTGCAACGTCGCCGCCGCTTCCTCCAGCAGCCGGGAGGCTTCGCCGACCTGCCCCAGGGTGAGGTGGGCGTTGCCGAGCCGTGTCTGTGCCCGTGCGTGGAGGACGACGTCGCCGATCGCCAGTGCTTCGGCGGCGGAGCGCTCCAGGTGACCGATCGCCTCCTGCGTCCGCCCCAAAGCCGCGCTGGCTTCTCCTATCCGTCTCAGATGCAGCACCACACCGCGGTGCTGTCCCGCCTGCTCCGCGAGCCGCAGGGCACGGGTGAAGTACTCCAGCGCGCGCTGGTGGTCTCGGGTGCTTTGTGCGACGACGCCGAGGTGTTCCCACGCGGTCGCCTCACCGGCCGGGTCGTCGATCGTTCGAGAGGCTTCCAGGGAGGCCGCGAACTGTGTCCGCGCGTCTTCGAATTTCTCGGTGTTGAGATAGGCGTAGCCGAGCTGGATGTGCATGCGCGCTTCCGCGGCGGGATCCGCGCAGTGCCGCGCGGCGTCCACCGCCCATTTGTGCGTCTTCTCCCACTGGCGATAATGCTTGCGGTAGAGGAAGAAACCCCACAGACCCTCGCAGAACTGCCAGACTTCCTGCCACCAGCCCTCTTCGACGGCGGTGTGCATGGTCGCGACGACGTTCGCGAGTTCCTGCTCCACCCAGTCCAAGGCGCCCCGGGAATCGGAGAACCGTGCTGGCTCCGCGTGTTCGTGGCGCGGGCTGAGCCGATGGCGGTGCGGGATGATGGCGAGATCGGCTTCGGCGACGTGGTCGAGATACCAGTTCAGCATTCTCCGCAGCGCGTCGGATCGGGCCGACTGATCCTCCGTCTTGGCCGCCTTCTGACGCGCGTGCACCCGCGTCAGATCGTGGAACTGGAACCGGTCAGGCCCGATGTCGGTCAGCAGACTCGAAACGACCAGGGAGTCCAGCGCGTCCTCGGTCTCGGTCGCGGGACGGTCGATCGCGGCCGCGGCGAGACCGAGACCGAACTCGCGGCCGGGGTGGAGACCGAGCAGGCGGTAGACCCGCGCCGTCTCCGCGTCCAATTCGTCGAAGGAAAGGTCGAAACTCGCCTGCACGACCGCTTCGTCGGCGATTTTGAGGCCCGACAGACGGCGTTTCTCGTCGGAAAGCACGCCCACCAGCCGGGAAATCGGCCATTGGGGCCGGGTCGAGAGCCGTGCGGCCGCCACGCACAGGGCGATCGGCATACCACCGCAGAGCGAGACCAACTCCCTGGCCCGTTCGGGTTCTGTCGTTACACGTTGCGTGCCGACGGTTCTTTCCAGCAGCCGCAAACCCGCGTCTTCGTCGAGCGGGGAGACGACGAGCGCCCGCGCGCCGTCCATGGCCAGTGCGCCGAGCCGCCATCGGCTGGTCACGACGACGACGCTGTCCGGCGACGCGGGCAGCAGCGGCCGGACCTGCGCGGCGGAATCCGCGTCGTCGGCGAGGACGGCGAACCTCTTGCCGGCGGTGACCGACCGGTACATGGCCGCCTGCTCCGCCATCTCGGCGGGCACCTGCTCCGCGGGCACGCCGAGCGCGCGGAGAAAACCGCCGAGCACGTCGTCGGGAGTCGTCGGCCCGTCGGCGCTGAAGGCCCCCAGATTCACGTAGAGCTGGCCATCGGGAAAACGGTCGACGTGCTTCGTGATCCAGCGTGACGCGAGCGCCGTCTTCCCCATTCCGCCGGATCCGGTGATCACCGCCAGCGCCGGCCCTTGCCGCTGGTCGTCGTCGAGCAACCGGGTCAGCGCGGTCAGTTCCCGTTCCCGGTCGGTGAACGACGAGGACACCGGAAGCAATTGACGCGGAATGACCGGCTTGACCCCCTGCTGGAGGAAGATGTCGCCGTGAACGGCGCCGACCTGTACCGCGGTTCCGGAGACGTCTCCGGTTATCCTGTTCTCGCGTCTGTCACCTGAGTCCATTCCGAGCAGCACCCCCTGCACCGAGTCTGGTCACACGAGGCCCGCCGCGGTACCGCTTTCACAGCGAAGCTGAATGTGATGTTCGACTTACTGATCGGCGCGGATCGGGCTCGTGTCGAGCTATCGACCGGGTGGACATCACGGCGGGTATTGCGCTCCTGGCCGGGCCACCCGAACGGTGTAGGTAATCGCCTGGTGCGGCACGGATCGGCGCTGCGAGGGCGTGCTCCCTGACTTACGCTCGAACGAGCCGAAGACAGGAGCCGGGAATGACCACGATGCCAGGACGACTCCGCGCGCCGCTGGCGTTCCTTCCGTTCCTGGTCGCGGTCGCGGTGGTCGCGCTCGTCGGCGGCCTGGCCGCGTCCGGCGCCCGGTCTGTCTACAGTGGACTGGACTTGCCGCCGTTCGCGCCGCCGGCCTGGCTGTTCGGTCCGGTGTGGACGGTCCTGTACCTCGGGATCGCGGTGGCGGGCTGGCTGTACTGGAAATCCGGCGGCGAACGCCGGGGGCTGGTCTGGTACGCGGCACAGCTGGTCCTCAACGCCGCCTGGACGCCGCTGTTCTTCGCCGCCGGCGCGTACGGCCTCGCACTGGCCGACATCCTCGTGCTCGACGTCGCCATCGTCGTCACGGCGCTGTACTTCCGCCGGTCTTCCCGGGTCGCCGCCGCGTTGCTGCTGCCGTACCTCGCCTGGACGCTGTACGCGACCGCGCTCACCGTCGCGATCGTCGTGCTCAACTGACGCCGATCGGCAGGGTGGCGGCCACCCCTTTGGCGTGCCTGCCGTCGAGCCGGTCCAGTGTCACTCCGCCCCGGCGTGCGGCGAGTTCCAGGTCCCGCACCGCGTGTTCCACCGGATGGGCACCCGCGGCGGCGATCCGGATCGCCGCGCTGACCCGGGGTTCGGAATCGGCGGCACCGCGGCGGGCGGTCACGGCGAGTGTCACCGCGGTACCGGGCGCGGCGGAGAGCAGACGGCGCGTCAGATCCACCGCGAGCGCCGGTGAAAGCGTGTCCCAGCCGTCGAGGTGGAAGGTCGCCTGGCAGATCGGGCCGCTGTGCCAGAACCGCCAGTCCTCCCGGATCCGCGCCCGGCCCGCCGTGACGTGCGCCAGCGACGCGAACGCGCCGAGGACCTCGTTTTCGGCGAGCGCCCGCACCGGGAGCCCGTCGCGCCGCAGCTGCCGCCGTACGCGCCGGATCGTGTTCCCGAGTGCCTGCCGCACGTCGGCGTCCCGGTGGACGTCGACGGTGCGCAGCGCCTGCAGCGCGACCCAGCCGCGCGGCGGCCGTGAGCGGTCCGCGCCGACGTGGTGGATGACCTGCGCGGCGACGTCCAAGGCCTGTTCCCGCGACGGCGGCAGCAAGGTCAGCGGTGACGGCATCGGCCGCTCACGGACGGCCGACTTCGGTTGCAGCACAGCGGTGATCCCGTCGGCACGGCTGACCATGAACACCGTCTCGTCGCCGATCTCGCCGGTGATCCCCGTCGCTTCCGGCGACAGCAGGCGCAGCAGCGCCCGGCCCGCCTCGCCCGCGTTCCGGAGATCCCGGTCGCGGTCGCGCGTCAGGTAACCCGACGCCGAACCGAGCCAGGAGTAGAGCCAGCGTCCGCGAATCCGCACGGCGGTCAGCGCGACGACCACCACGGCGGCGGTGAGCACCGCGGCCACCAGCGGCCAGGGCCGCCCAGCCACCAGGACGAGCGCGACGAGGACGAGTTGCCAGCAGACGATCTGCGCCATCCCGATCCCGCCGAACCGGCGGGGCCGACGACCCGTGACGGGCACCGGCGGATTCGGTCGCGGCGGACCGGGCGCCGGAGCGGGAACGGGCACCGCCGCGGACCAACGCGGCTGCTGCTCCGCCTGGCGAGCGGCGGTGAGCGCGGCCAGCGCCGCCTCACGTGCGGCCGCCCGCGCGGCAGGCGCCGCGTAGGCGAGCGAGTCGGGAATGGCCGCTGCCCGCGGTACGGCGGCCCCCGCTTGGGGAAGCGGCGGAGGCGGCGCCTGGTACCGCCCGCCCGTCCTGGCCGCGCCGAGATCGGTCATCGTCGTGCCTCCTCAGAGTGTCGCCCGAGCCTCCCGCGCGAACATGAGGTTTCGATGACAAGCGGCCGCGAGCCCGAGACAGGCTGTTTCATCGAAATTTCATGGTCGCTCTCTAGCTTGATCGCGTGAACACCGACGAGCGCGGCACGAAGCGGTTCAGCGTGGTGGCCAGAACGAGGATGGCCGTGGCGCTGGTGGTCGCGGGCTGCCTGGCGCTGGTCGGCCTGGCCGTCACCGGACAGGCGTCGACCCCGGAACGGCTGGAGTTCGTCCAGGTCGGCCACTGGGTCTACAACGACGCCGCCCAATCCGCGTTCCACGTCGACGGCTCGACGAACCGGGTCGACGCGCGCGCGGACGTGCCCGGCGCCGCGAACGGCAGCCAGGTCGTGCAGGGCGACGACTCCGGTTACGTGGTCGAGCGGAACCGCATCACGCAGTTCGACAAGGCGACGCTGAGCGTCGAGGAGTCCACGCCGCCGCCCGCGCCGGAAACCCCGTTCGTGATGGAGATCGCGGGCGGTCCGTACCTGGTCTACCGCAACGCCGGCCAGATCGTGCGGCTCGGTGACCCGGCCGCGACAGTGCCCGCAGGGGGGCCACTGTCCCGGCCGGTCGCGATGAACGACGGCACGGTGTGGGCGCATCGCGTCGACAACGGCTCGATCTGCGAGCTGCCCAAGGGCGCCGCCGTCATGACCTGCCCCGCGCGGCTCCCGCCAGGGCACGGCGGCGGGCTGACCCTGGTCGGCGACCGGCCGGTCGTGCTCGACACCACCGGCGACAGCCTCCACCGCGTCGGCCTGGACGGCCTCGGCGAAGCCCTTCCCCTCGGCATCAAGCTCTCGCCGTCGGCGCAGGTCGCCAACAGCGCCGTCGGCGACCGGCTGGCCATCGCCGACCCGGAGCGCAACCAGCTGCACCTCATCGACATCAGCGGACTCGACCAGGACCGCCCCTCCGCGAAGCCGATTTCGGTCGAGCTGACCAAGGGCAGCCGGTTCAACGGCCCGCTCTCCTCGTCGAACGTCGTCGCCATGGTCGACGAGACCCGCGGGGAGGTGCTGACCTACGACGTCGCCGGCAAGCTCAAGTCCACCGCGAAGGTGCCTGGCCAGGGAACGGCACCGAGGCTCGCCAAGGGTGAGGACAACCGGATCTACGTCGACAGTTCCGACGGCTCGCACGTGCTGGTCGTCAACGGCGACGACGGCTCGGTGGTCGACGTCGACGTCGACAAGGCGGCCAACAGCCAGACCGCGGGCGCGCCGTCGGCCGAACCGGAACCGTCCGGCGACCAGCCCCCGCCGCAGCAGGAACAGCGGCAGCAGGCACCTCCGAACACCCAGCAGGCACCCCCGCCGGTGGCGAAGGCGACTGCGCCCGGGGCGCCGAGGAAGGTGAGCGCGTCGTCCGGGGACGGCTCGATCAAGGTCTCGTGGAGCCCGGCCGCGGACAACGGCGCGCGGATCACCGGCTACCGGCTGACCTGGACCGGCGGTTCCACCCGGGTCGGCGGATCGTCACGAGGGACCACGATTTCCGGGCTGCGCAACGGAACCCCGTACGTGATCACCGTGATCGCGGAGAACTCGGCGGGGATCGGGCCGGGCGTCAGCGCCAAGGTGGTCACTCCGGGACCCGCGAACCGGCCCGCCGGGGCACCGGTCATCACCGCGAACGCCACCGCGGCCGGGAAGGTGTCGGTCAGCTGGACCCAGCCCGACCTGCGCGGCGGCACACTGGTGCACTACCTGGTGAGCATGACGGGCAAGGGCGAGCGCACGGTCACGGCGAGGTCCGCGGAATTCACCGGCGTCACCGGTGCCGCGACCGTCACGGTCCGCGCGGTCACGAAGTTCGGTTCCGGAGCCAACCTCACCGGGGCCACCGGCAGCAGGAAGGTCACGGTGCCGGTCGTCTCGGGACCGCCGACGATCACGATCACCCAGGTGCGGGGCCAGGGCAGCACGCTGTACGTCTCCGTCAACGCGAACGGAAAGGGTGCTCCGGCGACCTGCACGGCGGAGTTCTTCACCGAGACGAAGCCGGTGCCTTGTTCCGGGGCCACGACACTGACCATCTCCGAGGTCACCTGGATAGGGTCGATCACGATCACCGCCACCATCAGGACCTCCGCGGGCACCGCCACGGACTCCTGGCGAGGGGTACCCCCGGTGTCCGGTGGCGCACTGTTCTGGCTCGGCCCGCTGGCACTGGTCGGCTTGCGCCGACGGAAGGAAAAGGAAGTTCTGTGACGCTCACACCCAGGGTCGCCTTCGAGCAGATCGCCGAGAACGTGCAATCGGTGGTGCGCGGCAAACCGGAGGTCGTCCGGCTCACCGTGGCGGCGCTGTTCGCCGAAGGGCACCTGCTGATGGAGGACGTGCCCGGCGTCGGGAAGACGACGATCGCGCGCTGCCTCGCCGCCAGCATCGGCGGCCGGTGGAACCGCATCCAGTTCACCCCGGACCTGCTCCCCGGCGACATCACCGGCGTGATGGTCTACCACCAGAACAACGAGCGGTTCCAGTTCCACCCCGGCGGGATCTTCGCCAACGTGGTGCTGGCGGACGAGATCAACCGGGGTACGCCGAAGACGCAGGCCGCGCTGCTGGAGGTGATGGCCGAACGCCGCGTCACCGTGGATTCGGTCGGCCAGGCGGTGCCGCGGCCGTTCCTCGTGGTGGCCACGCAGAACCCGATCGAACTGGAGGGCACCTACCGGCTGCCCGAAGCGCAGCTGGACCGGTTCCTCATGCGCATTTCGGTCGGCTACCCGGATCTGGAATCCGAGATGCGCGTGGTGATGGGGGACTGCGCGGGCGTGACACCGGACGAACTGAAGCCGGTGCTGACCATCGCCGACGTCCAGTCCGTCATCGACGAGGTCCGGAAATCCCATCTGGCACCGGAGATCGTCAACTACGCGGTGCGCCTGGCCGCGGCGAGCCGTTCGCATCCGGACGTCCGCTACGGCGCCAGCCCGCGTGGCAGCATCGCGCTGATCCGGGCCGCACAGGGGCTCGCCGCCACCTTCGGCCGCGACTTCGTCACCCCGGACGACGTCAAGGACGTCGCGCATCCGGTGCTCGACCACCGGCTCGTGCTGAGCCCCGACGCGGAACTCAACCAGCGCCGGACCGCCGACATCGTCGACGAACTCCTGGGCGCGACGGCCGCTCCCATGGCCGCGATGGGGAGGTAGGCGTGCGGCTCACCCGCCGCGGCGTCATCGTGCTGGCCTTCGCCGCCGGGTTCTACGCCCTCGGCGAACTGGCCGGGTACACGTTTTTCCGTGCCTTCGCGGGGATCGCGGCGGGCGCGGTGCTGATCGCGTTGGCCACCACCAGATTCCGGCCTCGGGTGGAGATCGGCCGCACCGTCCAGCCGGACAGGGTCGAGCGTGGGAAGCCCGCGCTGGCCTCGCTCGTCGTGCGTAACACCGGCTCGCGGCGGCACGGCGGTTTCGCCGCCGGCGACGGGATCGGGAGCGAAACGCATCGCCTGCGGGTCCGCCCGCTCGCGCCCGGCGCGGAAGCGACGTACCACTACGAACTGCCGACGACGACCCGCGGGAAACTGCGGGTCGGCCCGCTCGTGGTGCACCGGCCCGACCTGTTCGACCTCGCCCGCGGCGACCAGACCGTCGGCGGTACCGCGTGGTTGTGGGTGCATCCGCGACGGCATTCGGTGCGCGCGGCGCAGGCGGGTCATCCACGCCATCATCACGAAGGCCCGATCACCGACCCGCCGTTGCGCGGTTCGGCGGATCTGCGCGCGGTGCGGGAGTACGTCATGGGCGACGAGGTCCGGCATCTGCATTGGAAGGCGACAGCCAGGACCGGACGGCTCATGGTGCGCGAGTACGCCGACCCCGCCCAGCCCCGGTTCACCGCGGTGCTCGACACGCGGCCCGCGTCGATGAGCCCGGCCGTTTTCGAAGAGGCCGTCGAGGTGGCGGCGTCCCTGTTCTACGCGTCGGCGTCGGCGGGACAGCACTGCCGCCTGATCACCGCCGCCGGTGCGGACACGCTGACCGACAGCGGCGTGCGCGCGGCGAGGACGTTGCTGGACGAACTCGCGCTCGTCACCCAGGACGCGGCGGACGACGCGCCGCTGCTGCCCTCGGTGCTGGCGGCCGCCGAACGCCCCGGCGGAGTGCTGGTGGTGATCACCGGTCCGGACGCCGATCTCGGCCACTCGGCCCGCTGGCGGCCCGACACCGTGGTCCGGCTCGGTGACCTCAGGCCGTCCGCGGGGTCCGGCGGCGTGATCATCGCGGTCGACGCCGCCGGTGCGGCCGCCCAATGGAATTCCTTGGTGGGGAAGGCATGAGCGCCGGATTCGACCGGATCGCGGTCGCCGGGCTGCTCGCCGCGACGGGGGTCGCCGGACTGCTGTTCGCGCCCGTGTTCGGCTGGGCGCCGCTGCTCGTCCCGGTGCTCGTGGTCGTCCTCGTCGGCTACGGCTGCGCGGAGCTGACCGCGAAGTTCCCGAAACTCGTGCCCTACCGGCCTTTGCTCGTCGCGCTGTTGGGCCTGCTCGGGTTGATCGAGACGGTGCTGGCTTCGACCACGCTCGCGTTCCTTCCCACGGGCGCCTCTTTGCAAGGGATCGCGCGCGGCTTCACCGAAGGCTGGCAGCTCACCCTCCAGTCCACCTGGCCCGCGCGGCCGATCCCCGAACAGCTGCTGTTCGTCCCGCTGTCGGTGCTGCTCGCCGTGGTACTCGGGCTGGAACTGGTGCTGCGCCTGAAGAAGCCGCTGGTCGCGCTCGTGCCGAGCCTGGCCGTCGCCGGGCTCGCGCAGGCGTACCAGGCGTTGACGGGTGTCGTCGCGGTGGCGGCGGCGCTCGGGTACGCGCTGGCCGCCGGACTCCTGCTGTGGTCGGGTCGCCGCGTCCGGTCCGTGAGCCGGGCACCCGGCGTGCCGCGGTCCTGGCGCGTGACGGGATCGGCGATCTGGCCCGCACTGTCCACTGTGGTCGCACTCGTCGCCGGGGCGGTCGCGTTCGCCGGGCTCGATCCGATCGGCCGTGATCCGTTGACGCTCAAGGACACCCAAGCCGCGCCGCCGCCGCGCGGCAGGCTCGGCAACCCGCTGAACGAGATCGCCCAGCGGCTCGTCCGGCCGGACGAGGAGGTGTTCCGCTACCGCGGTGACACCCCGGTCGAGCAGTGGCGGCTGATCGTGCTGAACGGTTTCGACGGCGTGAACTGGCTGCCCGATTCCCGGTTCCAGCGGCTCGGCGCGGGCCTCGACGGCGCTCCCGGTGGCACGGGTGGCACCGCCGAACTGAAGGTGCGCGGACTCTCGGGGCCTTGGCTCCCGAGTCATCAGGGACTGACCGGTGTGGACGGTGTGACACCGCTGGTGGACCAGTCCGCGGGCACCCTGATGCTGGAGTCGCCGTCGGCTGCTCAAGAACGGAACTACCGGCTCAGCTGGTCTTCGCCCGAGGTCGATCTCGGTTCGGGCGAGGTCGACGCGCGGGCCCCTGGCGGTCTCGGCGGGCTCGGCGCGGTGCCGCCGGACGTCGAGCAGGTGGCCAAGGACGCCGTACGCGGTCTGCGCCCGACGTTCCAGACCGCGTTGCAGCTGGAACGCTTCCTCAGCACGAACTATCAGGTCGCGGCGGGTATCGACGAGCTGCCGACCGGGCACGGCTGGCCGCAGCTGCGGCACTTCCTGCTGGAGAGCAAGCGGGGGACGAGCGAGCAGTTCGCCGCCGCATACGTGGCGCTGGCGCGGATGAACGGCATCCCGGCCAGGCTCGTCGTCGGGTTCCGCGGTCCGGCCGAGACCGACGGCGGGATGCACGTCGTCCGCAACCGCGACGTCCTGGCGTGGCCCGAAGTCGCGGTCGCCGGGGCGGGCTGGGTGGCGCTCGACCCGACCGCCAAGGCGGGCAAGGCCGGGCAAAGTTCGGCAGGCCCCGGCAAAGCGGTCGCCAAGGCGAGGGCGCAACTGCCCGCCGAACAGCAACTGCGGCCGCCTCAGCTCCCGCCGGGCACGCCGTCGGAGAACGCCGAGGACCAGACCGCCGACGCGGGTGCGGGCCGCTGGTGGATCGCCGTCGCCGCCGGGATCATCCTTTTCGGACTCATGTGGCTCTTCGGGGTTCCGGCCGCGAAGGTCTTCCGTGCACGACGGCGACGCCGCCGGTCCGGCGCCGAAGGGGTGCTCGGCGCCTGGGACGAGATCCGCGACCGGTTGCGCGCGCACGGCGTGCCGTTCCGGATCGGGATGACCCCGCGCGACCTCGCCGAATCGGCCGGATCGCTTGCCGGGGAAGGGATCCGCGAGCCGGTCGCGCGGTTGGCCAAGGTGCTGGACGTGACGCTGTGGTCCGGCGTCCCGGTGGGCGACGGCGCCGTCCGGCGGGCATGGCAGGAGGTCGGCGAGGTACGCCGCGGCCTGGCCACCAGACCGTTCGCGGCTCGGGTGCTGGCGGCACTCGAGCCGCGGACCCTGGTGCCGATCAAGTCCCGCGAAGATCGCTGAAGGACCACGCGAGTTCCGCCTTCAATCACGCGAGTTCCGTCTCCAATCACGCCGGTTCGGTACAGGTGAAGTACATGAAGGACCCCTTCCTGTACCTAGGCGCAAGGAAGGGGTCCTTCATGTACTGGCCGGGTCGCTACGGGTTGCAGCGGGCGCCGCGGATCGCGACCGGTTCGGTGGTGTAGATGTGGCGGCCGTCGGTCGCCCTGAGCTGGAAGCAGTACCGGCGCGCCGGGTCGACCGGGACGTCGAGGCTGCGCTGGCGGTGGGCGACGAGCTGTTTCGTCTCGACGCGCTCGCCCGCCATGATCACGACGAAGTCCAGTTCGCCTTCCGCGGTCCAGGTCAGCTGCACGTGATCGCTCTGGTCCTTCGGCGGCGCGAGGGCCAGCTTCACGTCCGGCGCCGGCGCGGAAACCGGTGAGGGCGGTGGGATCGCGGCCGCCACGGGGACGGCCTGCCCGCCGATCTCCGCCGGGCCGAGTACCAGCGGTACCACTGCCAGCCCGGCGGCGAGCGCGCCCGTGCCCGCCAGCGCGACGGTCTTCCAGGGAAGCTTGCGCTCGGTTTTGAGGGGACCGCTGAACTCCCGGATCAGGGTGCGGCCACCCGGCGGCGGCGCCTGCACCACCTGGACCGGCGCCGGAGCCGCGTGGACCGGCGCGGCGACGGGCCGGCGCACCTCGGCGAAGTCGTCGAATTCGACGTCGACGGATTCTTCTTCGCTTGGTACGTCGAAGGATTCCCCGGTGACGACCTCGCCGCCGGGCGAGCGCAGCTTCGTGAACAGCCGTGCCAGCGACGCGACGTCGCGCGGGCGGTCGGCCGGTTCCTTGGCCAGCAGCCGGAGGATCGTCGCGGACAGTTCCCTCGGGACACCCGTCTCCTTGATCGGCGCCACCGGTTCCCGCAGCACCTGGAGGATCCGCTCGCCGGGCTGCTGCCCGGTGTGCCGGGGAAAGGGCGGTGTGCCGGTCAGCGCGGCGTAGAGCACCGCGCCGAGTCCATAAAGGTCGGACGCGGGGGAAAGCGTGTCGTCGCGCAGGGTTTCCGGTGCGGTGTACTCGACCGCGTACATCGGATCGCGCGGGAATCGCCGCCGCAGAGCCACGCCGAAGTCGGCGAGCACGAATTCGCCGGACGCGCGGTACAGCACGTTGTGCGGGTTCACCCCGCCGTGCAGGACGTCTGCTCCGTGCGCCGCGGCGAGTGCCGACGCGATCGCGGCGCCGAGGGCGAGCACGTCGGGAACACCCAGCCGCGCACCGGAATCCAGCAGACCGGCGAGTGAACCGGGACACAGTTCGCGGCGGATGCCGGACCGGCCCGACTGGGTCAGGACGTCGTCGATCTGCAGGACCGAACGCGTCGCCCGTACGGCGGCCAGCGCCTTCCGCTCGCGCTCGAGCCACGCGGAGGTCTCGCGGTCGAAGGCGCCGGGGAACATCTTGACCGCGAAGTCGTTACCCGTGACGGGATCCCGGCCCGCGTAGACGGTGGCGATGGGACCCTGGGCGAGTAGCCGCGGTCCGCCGACGCCTGTCTCGATGCTCATGACCCCATTGTCGCGCAAGAAGACCCGATTCGGCGTACTTTCCCGGCGGCAGGTTCCTGCCGCCGGGGCCCGGCGGCCCGCCCGCTGGCCGACCCTTTTCCCATGCAGACTGCCGGCCTGGTCAGGGTCACCATCACCACTCCGCACCGGCGCATCGACATGGCGCTGCCGGAACACGCGTCCGTCGCCGAAATCCTCCCCGGCCTGCTCGCGCGGGCGGGCGAGGGGATGGCCGACGACGGGGTCGCCGGCGGCGGCTGGCAGTTGCGCCGCGCCGACGGATCCGCCTTCGATCCGGACCGGACGCTGGGCGCGCACCGGGTCCGGGACGGGGAGATCCTCCATCTGACGCCGCGCCGCGCCGAATGGCCGGAGCTCGAGTACGACGACCTGGTGGACGCGATCGCCACCGGATCCGGCGGCCGGGCCTGGGGGCCGCGGCACACGCGCCGGGCGGGGCTGGCGGCCGGTGCCGCGGCCGTCCTGTTCGGGTTGGTCGCGGTGGTGCGCGCGGGACCGCCGTGGACGACGCCGGCGACGTGGGCCCTCGCCGTTTCCGCGCTGCTCCTGACCGCGGGTGTCCTGCTCGCGCGGGCACTGCGTGACGCCGGGGCCGGGGCGGTCGTCGCCGCCGTCGCGCTGCCGTTCGCCTTCGCCGGCGGCGGCCTGCTGCTGGCGGGCGACGACCCGATCGGGGCGCTGTCCGCAGGTCATCTGCTGCTGGCAAGCGCGGCGCTGCTGCTCGCGGCCGTCGTCGGTCATCTCGGGGTGGTCGCCGCGCCGGAACTGTTCACGGGGGCGGCCACCGTCGGGCTGCTCGGGGTGCTCGGCGGCTGGCTGGCCACCTTCGACGATCTGGCAGGCTACCGGTCGGCGGCGGTGATCGGCGGCGGCGTGCTCATGCTCTCGACCACGTTCGCTCCGTTGGCGCTGCGGCTCGGCCGGGTGCCGATGCCGGTGCTGCCGCGGTCGACCGCGGACCTCGTCCGCGACGATCCCCAGCCACCACTCGAACTCGTGCACGCCGCCGTGGCCAGAGCGGACGCGTTGCTCACCGGGATGCTGGGCGGCGCGGCGATCGTCGTCGTGTACTGCCAAGTGCGGCTGATCCGCAGCGACAGCGAGGCCGCGGTCGTCCTCGTCGCCCTGCTCGCGGCCGGTTTTCTGGTGCGGGCACGGTTGTACCCGATCCTGCGGCAGCGGGTGCCGCTACTGGTGACCGGGATCTTCGGCGCCGGATGCCTGCTGGCGGGGCCGCTCATGGCGGATCGTTCGCTGCTGCTCGTCCTCGCCGGTCCGCTGTCCTTGGCGGTGGCCGCGGGCGTGATCGCCTCCGGCGTCGTGCTGAGCACCCGCGCCGCCAACCCGTACCTCGGCAGGATCGCCGAGTACTTCGAGATCCTGGTGACGATCGCCGTCGTCCCGGTGGCGTGTTCGGTGCTCGGCCTGTACGGCTACGTGCGCGGACTGGGGGGCTGAAACCATGGCGTCCAAACGAGATCAACTGCAGGCGTACCAATTCCTGGTGCAACGAGCCATTTCCGCGCTCGTGACCAGGGAGACCGATCCGGAGCAGCCGCCGTTCCGCCGTCCGTCGGGCGCCGCCTTCGCCGGTGTCGCGCTGGCGATCGTGGCGCTGGCCTGCGTCGGGGTCTACGGGATGATCGTGCCCGGCGGCAACAACGCCTGGCGCAAGAACGCAGCCGTCATCGTGGAGAAGGAGAGCGGGACCCGCTACGTCTACCTGGACGAACGGCTGCACCCTGTCGCGAACTACGCGTCCGCGCTGCTGCTGCTCGGCGAACACGGCACCACGGAACGGGTTTCGCGCGATTCGCTCGCCGGAGTCCCGCGAGGGCCCCGCATCGGCATCGCCGACGCACCGGACGGCTTGCCCGGCCCCGGAAAGCTGCTCACCGGATCGTGGTCGCTGTGCTCCGCGCCCGCGAGCGACCTGGCCGGCAGCCGGATCGAGGAATCGGTACTCCTGGCGGGTGCTTCACCTTCGGGTGGCGCGGCACTGGGAGACCAGGCGCTGCTGGTGGAATCGGCGTCGACCGGCGACCGCTTCGTCGTATGGCGCGGGCACCGGCACCGGATCAACGACTACGGCGCCGTCGGCACCGGCCTCGCGCTCACCGCCGAGCCGTGGGCACGGGTCGGGCGGGCGTGGCTCGACGTACTCCCGGAAGGCACGCCGATCGGCCCCCTCCCGGTGGCGGCGGCGGGCGAGGTGTCCACCGCGGTGCCGGGCCGGACCGACATCCGGAACGGGATGCTGCTGATGGTGCAGACCTCCGGCGACGGACAGCAGCACTACCTCGCCGAACGGGACGCCCTGCGGCCCATCACCGAACTGCAGTACGACGTCCAGCGCGCGAGCGCCCAGATGATGGCCGCTTATCCCGGCACGGAGCCGAAAACCGTGCCGCTGCCGCCTTCGCTGGCGACCATGTCCCGGCAACTGGACCCGGTCCAGGCCGAAGCGGGCTCGGCACCCGCCACCCGACCGGCCATCGCGCGCCTGCGCGACCAGGACACCACCGTGTGCGCCACCTTCGGCGACGGCTCCACGGCCCCTTCGCTGACCGTCGATCCCACGCTGCCGCCCGCGGATCCGATGTCGACCACCGCCCGCCGGACCGCGTCCGGGACCCCGCTCGCGGACCGCGTCCACGTGCCGCCCGGCAGCGCGATCGTCGTCGAGGCGATGCCTTCGGCGCAGGCCCCCGCCGGGACGCTGACCGTCGTGACCGACATGGGGCGCCGCTATCCGCTGGCTTCACCCGACGTGCTGAAGATGCTCGGCTACCCGTCGGCGCGTCCGGTGCGGCTTCCGGCCGGCCTGGTCGCGCGGCTGCCCGAAGGCCCGAGCCTCGACCCCGCCGCCGCCCGGCGCCAGACCCTGGGCGGCTGAGGCCCTGAGTGTCCACAAGGGACACTTTCTGTCGGCTGTCGACGGGTAAGGCAAAGTTGAGAGGTTGCGAAAGCCACTTTGGCAACCTTCAACGTTGCGAAAGTGGATTCGCAACGTCGGGTACAGGGTGCGGTAGCGAGGAGGGGCTTTCGCTACGCCTGTGTCATCGCTGAGACCCATGGTCGAGATGCGTCGCGAAAGCCACTTTCGCGACGCCTGAGGTCCCGAAAGTGGCTTTCGCGACACCGGCCACCCCACGGCTGCGAGCGAATCCCTGCGACCCGACACCTTTGCGGTTACCCCTCGATAACCCGAATCGCCACTCACGACCCCCCACGCGCGACTCGCGTGCTTGGAGGCGTAACTCGCGCACCGCGGTGCGGCCACGAAACGCCAGGCGTCGTCGACACCTGGCGGTCCGGTCACTCCCTGGAGAGCAGGAAGATCTGGTCGGGAGGTTCGATGACGGCCGGTTCGGCGGCCACCGCCGCCGCGCGGCCCGGGCGCCAGCCGCGCCTGCGTCCCCGCGGCCGGAGCACCGCCACCAGCAGCGCGAACACGATCGCGACGCCCGCGACGGCGGTGAGCCATTTCGCCACCGTCGCGCTGTTCTCACGGGCCGCGGCCCGATCGAGCTGTCCCTGGTCCGGTGGGGTGGGAACGAGGGCGGGCAGCGCTCCAGGGGGCTCGGTGTCCATGCTGTCGGTCACCGCCCGGTAAGGGTCGACCACGCCGGCCCCGAACGCCGGACTGTGCAGACCGCCGCGTGCCGGGTTCGCGGTCGCCATCAAGCGGCGCGCCACTTCCGGAGCGGTCAGCCGCGGCCAAGCCGACCGGACCAGTGCCGCGGTGCCGGAAACGAACGGCGCGGCGTAGCTGGTGCCATCGGTGTACACGTGCCCGCCCGCCCGCGTCGGAGCCAGCACCTTGGCGCCAGGAGCGACGATGTCCACGTAGCGGCCGATCTGGGAACCGGGCATCAACGCCCCGTCGATGTCGATGGCGCCGACACCGAGGACCCCGTCGTACGCGGCCGGGTAGGACGGAAGTTCGGCGGTCGATTCGCGCTGTGTGTTACCCGCCGCGGCGATCACCAACGCGTCCCTGGACACCGCGTAGGCGACCGCGTCCCGGATGACGGCGAAGTCGTCGTGACCGGCAAGGGAAAGGTTGATCACCCTCGCCCCCTGATCCGTCGCGTAGCGGATGCCGTTGGCCACGACCTGCGGATCGATCCGGAGCGATCCGCCCCGGTCGTCGAAGTCGCGGTCACTGATCCGTACCGGGAGGATCTCCGCGTCCGGGGCCACCCCGTGAAAACCGATACCGGCCGCCGGATCGGCGGCGATGATGCCGGCGACACCGGTGCCGTGCGAAACGCAGTCGAACGCTCCGGGAAGGGAACCCGCCTGATGGAAGTCGCGGCCCGCGCGGACCTTGCCCGGCCTGGCGAGCTGCGGATGATCGGCGTCGACGCCGGAGTCGACCACCGCGACCAGGACCCCGGAACCCTTGCCGTACGGCCACACCCGTTGCGGGCTCAGCAATTGCTGTGCCCACGGTTGTGCTCGTACCGGGGGCCGCGCCGGGTCCGGATCGTGGCAGACGCCGGGCGGCGGCGCCGCGTGCGCCGTCCCCGCGCCGCTGAGGGCCTGAACGGCCGCCGCGGCCATCACGGCGGCGACGGCGGACATCCGGTGTCGTCTCATGAGGCAATCGTCCGGGCGGATACCGCTCGGAGACAGGTTCTTGGCCGCAACCGGCCACCCGAACGACGACGGCCGAGGGCGGCGGGCGTTCCCGGCGCCCGCCATCCCTCGGCCGTCGCCGATCAGCTCATCACGTGGTGTGCCACAACTCCTTGTCGAGGAGCTGTACCGAGGTGGACTCCGATTCGCCGGTGCGCGGGCGTTTCGGTTGCCGGCGGCCGAAAGCCTGATCCCCGCTGCCGGAACGGCCGCGGAGTTCGGCAGGCACGCCCTCGGTTCCCTCGGCCGTCTTCCTCGACGAGCCGGCGCGGCCGGTCGGCTGGTTCGCGGACCCGGGCTGGAGGGTTCCGGGTGGGGAGGCGTGACCGGACGCGGGCGGCATCATCGGTGGTGTGCCGCCACCGGTGGCCGGTTTCGCGGTCGCGCCGGTATTCGTTCCGGCAGCGGTGGGGGCACCTTCGGCGATGCTCTGCGCGGCGGCGCGTTTCGTCACGGCCGCTTTCGACATCGGCACGCCGCCGGCGCCCGTCCCGGCGGCGCCGAGCAGGCCGAGCCCCGAGGCGACCGGCGCGCCGGAGACCGGGGGCAAGCCCCCGCCGGGAAGACCGGCGGGAAGACCGGGGGTGACCGGCGGCAGGGTGGACGTAAGGCCTGCCAGGGACGGGCCGCCGTCCGCGGACCAGCCGGGAATGTTCTGGCCCGGCGCCGACGAATCGAGTCCTGTCGCGCCGCCGGAACCGCCGGAGGTCAGCGACGAGCTGAGGTCCTGAAGCTCCTGCAGCGTCGTCATGCCGGCGGTGGCCGCCTTGAGCACATCGGCCGGTGAGTTGCCCTCCGTGGAGACCTGTTGCGCGGGCAGCACTTCGGCCGGATTCCGCACGCCGGACGCGGCGACCACCTGTCCGATCGACATGTCGAATTCGATGGCGAGCGCGTTCATCGCGGTGGCCGACAACTGCTGGAAGCTCGCCGCGGCCGCGGCGCCGACGCCGAACGGGAGTCCGATCGCCGCGAGGTAGCTGCCGTAGAAACCGGCGACGGCCGAGGCGGTCGCCGGGATCGAGGCGGCGAGCGTGTTCAGCGCCGCGGCGGGCTGCGCCGCGTCGATCCGCTCGCCCCACATCTTCAGCTCGGCAAGGGTCCGCTGTGTCTTCTCCTCCATCGCGCGGCCGTTCTCGTCCGTCCACTGTGGAGAAAGCTCGGCCACTCTGGTGTGCAACTCCACCTGGGCCGCGTCGATCCAGCCGCGCACCTCGGTCCACATCCGCGCCGCGTCGGTGAGCACCGAGATGTTGCCGTTTTCGGCCTTGATCATCTCCACGTGCATCTCGATGGGCAGCATGTTGTAGGGGATCACGGTTCTCTCCTCAGACCGAGTCGGACTGGACGGTGGACGACTGCGCGGCCGAGCCGGTGCCATCGGTGGTACCGGTGGCGGAGTCCGCCTGGTTGAGCGAGCTCGCGGTCTGCTTGAGGACCGACAACCCCTGGTTCGCGACCTTGACCGTCGCGCTCGCCAGTTCCAGCGCGCTGGCCACCTCGGCGGCGGAGTAGGCGCCCGCGGCCGCGCCGACCTTTCCCGAGTAGGTCACCATCTCCTCGGTCATCTTGGTCAGCAGCGCGAGCATGCTCGCGGTCGCCGCCTTGTCCAGCAAGGACATCGCGACGCCCTCGAACAAACCGGCCATGCTGGGCATCGTGCCCAGCCGTTGCATCAGTGACGGTGGCATCGTGGGCGCGGTGAGATGCTGGGAGAACGCACTCATCGCGACGGGATTGCCGTTGATCTCTGTTCCGGGCATGTGCCCCTCCTCAGTGTCCGGAGCGGAATTTCGCCGCGCTGTCCTGTTGGTTCACTTGCCACAGCTCCTCGTCGAGCAGCTGCACCGTGTTGCTCTCCGGGTCCCACTGGCGCTGCGGCGCGGCGGGCGGCGACTTCCGTTTCCCGTTGACCGCCCGTCCGAGCAGCGGCACGCCCGGCGTTCCCGCGGGTTTGCCGCGTTGCCGTCCGACGGGTCGTTCCGCGTCACCGGGTTTGATGCCGCCGTTCTCGCCTTTCCCGGCCCCGTTGTTCGGCATCATCGGCGGCGGCATCCCGCCCGCGCCCGCCGCACCCGCGCCGGAGGCCGAACCGCGGCCCAGTCCGGACACCATCGGCGCGGCACCCGCGTTCAGCCCGGTTCCTGGCATCGAGCCGCCCGGGCCGGGGATCGCTCCGGCACCACCGCCTGCACCGGTTCCACCGCCCACACCGGCGCCGCCCGCACCGGAAAGCCCCGCGGTGTCCGGCATCCCGGCCAGCGAGGGAAGGCCGGACGTGCCGGAGTCGGCGTAACCGGCGTAATCCGCATAGTCGGCGTAGTCGCCCAGTTTCGAGGGGTCGATGCCGGAAAGATCGGGAAGTTGGGGAGTCTCAGTGCCCGATCCGCCGAGCAGCTGCTCGGCCGCCGACAACGCGTCACTCAGCGCGCTGAGGGTTTCCGTGGCGTCTTCCACCGGGTTGGTGGGATTCTGCTCGCTCGGCTGCTCGGGCGTTGTCGGGTCCGGTGTTCCCGGATCCTCCCCGGGAAGGTCGCCGGCGTTCGGCGCACCGGAACCGTTGCCGAGCCCGGGATCCTGGTTGTAGCCCGGTCCAGAGCCGAGCTGGGTCGGTCCGTTCCAAGGACGGCCCCGAGCGGCGAGCATCGCGTGCCCGGTGCGCAGATATTGCTTCGCGACCAGATCCAGCAGCTCACCCACCTTCTCCTGTGCCCTCTTGGATTCCCGCGTTCGCTCGTCGGGGTCGGTCTTGGCGTTGACGATCCCGACCCACATGTTCATGACCGATCGGGTCGCCTCCATCTCGGCCAGCAGCATGCCTATCTGCTGGAAGAGATGGGATTCGTCGATGCTGCCGGTGGACCTTTTCGGCTCGCCCTCCGGCGCCTTTTCCTGTCCTCCCCAGGAACCGAGCCCTTCCTCGGAGACCTCGTCCACCCAGTTGACGAACGACCGGCCCACCTCGTCGTCCCAGGAAGGTCCCCGGATGCTGTTGGTCGCCGCCCGCAGGGTCGCGTGCGTGTCGTCGACCCACATCCGTGCCTGTGCCCACATGTCCTTCGCCGCGGTCAGCGCGGGATAGGTGTTCTGCATCTCCGCTTGGAACATTTTCACTTGCGCGCCGAAATCGACGTCTTTGTAGGTCATCGTTCAAGTCCTGTCGGGGTGTCTTGGGGTGGCATGTCCGGTCACACGAGTGGTCCCGACGGGTTCCCCAGGCCTGGGATGTCCGGCGGTACCACCGCGGGGCCCGTTTCCTCCTTCGGCGGGCGGCTGGTGGTCGCCAGCACCGCCGACTGCGCCGCTTCGCCCGCTGCCCGGTAGGCGTTCGCGCTCTTCCCCGCCATGGCACCGAAGATCTGGACGCCGGGACTTGCCTTCTCCAGAAAAGACTTCAGCGCGTCGGTGATGTACTGATCGGCGCCGGCCAGGGAGGCGCATTCCGGCATGCCACCGCATTCCTTGATCGGCTCCCGATCGATCTTCGGCGCGGCCCTGATCCTCTGCACCTCACTCGCGAAGGATTCCAGCGCCGGAATCCACGCGTCGACCTTGCCACCCATGTACTTCCTCCAGTGCCGTTCCTCGGATATTCGTGTTTTCCCAAGCCAACCAGCGACGGCGGCCGCGATAGCGGCTCCGGCAGCTTCCGGCCACGGACGGCTACGCCTTCGGCGGGAGCCAGGCGAGCTGGACCAAACCCTTGTGGCCACGGCGATCCACCAGCCAGCCGCGGCCGGGCGGGAGCACCTGGGCTCGCATGCCGCCGAGCAGCGGTCCCTCGTCCCGGTCGCCGGACATCATCAGCCCGGGCGTGCCGACCTCCCGCAGCCGGGAAAGGAACGGCTCGAACAGCCCTCGTCCCGCGCCGCCGGAGCGGCGGGCGAGCACCACGTGCAGGCCGATGTCCGAGCCCTGCGCCGCCAGCGGCAGCAGCGGCATCAGCGGATGCTTCTCGTGCGTGGCCACCATGTCGTAGTCGTCGACGAGCACGAAGATCTCCGGTCCGTGCCACCAGTTCCGCGCCCGCAGCTGTTCCGGTGTGACGTCCGCGCCCGGCAGCCGCTTCGCCATCGACCCGGCCACCTCGGCCAGCAGCTCGCCGCTGTACGCGTCGTTGGTGCCGTACCCGAGCAAGTAGTCCTCACCGACCTCGCCGAGCAGCCCGCGCCGATGATCGATCAGGATGATCCGGGCCTCGCTCGGCGTGTACGCGCTCTCGATCCGGCGCGCCAGCGTGCGCAGGAACGTCGTCTTGCCGGACTGGGTGTCGGCCAGCAGGAAGAAGTGCGGATCGGCGGTGAAGTCCAGCCGCATCGGGGAAAGGTCCTTCTCGTGGATGCCGACCGCGAGCCCGGCGTCGGCGCCGGTCAGCTCGTCGGCCTCGGGCAGCTCCTCGAACGGGAACGTTCCCGGCAGCAGCCGGACCGGTGGCGCGGCCTCGCCGGGCCAGGCCGACCGGACCGCGTCGACGAGAGCGCCGATCCCGCCGACCAGGTCTTCGGTACTCGCGGACCCGTCGATCCGGGGGAGCGCCACCAGCATCTGGTGCTTGCTCATCGAAATACCCCGGCCGGGGGCACCCGAGGGCACCCCCATGGCGGCGCGCCGGTCGATCAGCGAGTCGATCGGGTCGCCGACCTTCAGTTCCAGCTTGCTGGCGAACAGGTCCCGCACGTTCATACGCAGGTCGAACGAACGGGAACAGCTCACCAGCAGGTGCACGCCGTAGGAAAGGCCACGGGCGGCGATGTCCCCGACCGCCTCCTCCAACTGGTCGAACTCGCCGCGCAGGGTCTGCCAGCCGTCGACGACCAGGAACACGTCGCCGTGGGGCTGGTCGGCGAACCGGCCCTCGGCACGCAGCTTGCGATAGGTGACGATGCTGTCGATCCCGTGCTCGGCGAACAGCCGTTCCCGCTGCGCCAGCACGGTGGCCACCTCGGCGACGGTACGGCGCACCGCGCCGGTGTCCAGCCGTCCGGACACCCCGGAGACATGGGGGAGGCCGGCGATCGAGGCGAGCGTGCCGCCACCGAAGTCGAGGCAGAAGAACTGCACCTCGCGCGGGGTGTGGGTGAGCGCGAGGCTGCTGATCAGCGTGCGCAACGTGGTGCTCTTGCCGGTCTGTGGCGCGCCGATCACCAGCACGTGCCCGGCCGCGCCCGACAGATCGAGCCGCAGCGGATCGCGGCGCTGCTCGTACGGCCGGTCCACGATGCCGATCACCGGCCGAAGCCCGCCGGGCCGCTCGGTGGTCAGTCCGCGCGCGGGGTCGGTGGCGAGCGCGGGCAGCAGCGCGTCGAGCGTCGGCGACTCGTCCAGCGGCGGCAGCCACACTTGATGAGCCGGTGTGCCCTGGCCCTGCAACCGGTCCACCAGGATGTCCAGCAGGGTTTCGCCGACCGCGGTGTCCTGGTCCGGTTCGGGGGTCTCCGGCTCGTCGCCGGTGTCCAGCTCGGCGGCCAGATAGTGCGTGGTGTACTCGCGTAACACCAGTTGTTCTTGCGAGGTAAGGGAAGCCGCGCGTCCGGTCTGACGCTGGTAAACGCCGGAAACGTAGGCCGAGCGGAACCGGTCGAGCTGATCGGTGCCCACTTTGAGGAAACCGTGGCCGGGCGCCCTCGGCAGCCGGAACGCGTCCGGCATGCCGAGCACCGTCCGGCTCTCCATCTCCGAGAAGGTCCGCAGCCCGATCCGGTAGGAGAGATGTCCTTCGAGGCCGCGCAGCCTGCCCTCGTCCAGTCGTTGCGAGGCGAGCAGCAGATGCACCCCGAGCGACCGGCCCAACCGGCCGATCTGGACGAACATGTCGATGAAATCCGGTTTGGCGGACAGCAATTCGGAGAACTCGTCGCAGATCACCAGCAGGGTCGGCACCTCGGGCAGCGGGGCGCCCGCCGCGCGGGCCTTCTCGTAGTCGCGCAGCGAGTCGAAGTTCCCGGCCGCGCGCAGCAGTTCCTGCCTGCGGATCAGCTCACCGTTGATGGCGTCGGTCATCCGGTCGACGAGATGCAGCTCCTCGGCGAGGTTGGTGATCACCGCGCTGGTGTGCGGCAGCGAGTCCAGCCGGGTGAAGGTGGCACCGCCCTTGAAGTCGACCAGCGCGAAGTTCAGCGAGCTCGGTGGGTGTGTCGCGGCCAGCGCCAGCACCAGCGTCCGCAGCAGCTCGGACTTGCCCGCACCGGTCGCGCCGATCAGCAGACCGTGGGGGCCCATGCCGTCCTGCGCGGATTCCTTGAGGTCGAGCTCGATCGGTGCCCCATCCGGATGGATCCCGATCTTGACCCGCAGCCGGTCGCGGTTCGGCCGGGGCGTCCAGGTGTCGGCGGGATCGAACTCGTACGGGTCGCCGAGTTCGAGCAGTTCGGCGAGGCCGAGTTCGCTGGTCATCGGCGCGTCACCGCGCACACCCGCGGTGAGCCGCAACGGGGCGAGCTGCCGGGCGAGCCCCTCGGCGGCCACCGCGCCGAGCGCGTCCGCCCGGCCGAGCGGGATCTCGCCGTCGATCGTCTCGCTGACCAGATCGCCGTCCTCGGCCACGGCCAGCACCACGGTGGTCCGGTCCAGGGCCCTCGGCGGCATCGTGGTCAGGTCGACCACCGTCACGCCCTCGACGCCGCCGCCGGTCATCAGGTGGTCCGACCCCGCCATCGAGCCGCCGTCCAGCACGACCACGAGCTGCGGGCCGGAGACCCGGGTGTCCACCTCGGGATCGAATCTCGGACGCCTGGCCAGCTCCTCTTCGAGCATCGCCTCCAGAGCCGGAATCGTCGGTGCGACAAGGCGAAGCGGGCCGAGCGCGTCGGTGCGTTCCGGGTGCAGCGCGTGCGGCAGCCACTTGATCCATTCCCATTCCGCGCGCTCCCGCTCGCCGACGCACACCGCGATCCGCAGGTCGTCGGGCGAGTGGAAGGTGGACAGCTGAGCCAGCATCGCCCGCAGCATGCCGAGATGCCGCGCCCGGTCACCACGCAGATAGATCCGGCTGAAGCCGTTGATCGCGATTCCCAGCGGCAACCCGTCGACCGTCGTGTACGTGGTGATGAACCGGCGTAAAGCCAACGCGGACAACGGTTCCAGCTCTTCGAGCGGTTTGGTGTCCGGCGAGACCAGGGTGGTCGCCGGAGCCTGCGGACCGGTGCCGATCCGGGCGATGCCGAAGTCCGCGTCGTCCTTGCGCCGCTCCCACAGCCGGTAGCTGGCGGCCAGCGACCACAGCGACTCCGGATCCGGGTGCAGATACTCCATCGCGTCGCGTTGCCCGCGCACCGAGCGCCGCAGTCGCAGCCGATGCTGGGCCAGCTGGCGAAGGTACTTGCGCCGGGCATGCCCCATCTCCCGTTTGCTCGGGCCGCCGCCCTGCAGGAAACCGGTCACCACCATGCCGAGCATGCCGACGCCCATCAGGCCGTACACGACGAACCGGATCGATCCGGTCATGCTGCCGGAGAACATCAGCATCATCGCGGCCATCATGGCCACCATCGGTATCACCGTCAGCACCTGCAGCCATTGCCGCGCGGGCGGCGGCGGGATCTCCGGAGGTGCTTGCAGGATCAGCTCGCCGGCCGGCAACTCCGGTGCGGGCCTCCTGGCCGGTCTCTTCACCACGATGGTCGTCACACCGCGATCGTCCGCCGGTCATGGCGTGGGCAGGGAGTGATGGCAGGAACGTGCCGAACCCGCCGATCGCGCCGGTTCGCTGGCTAACTTGAGGCGCAAGGGTCCATTTCGGAAGAGAGAGGGACGTATGAGCGACGGTCGCGTCGATATCCAATTACCGGTCGTGCAGAATTTGGTCAACAAGACTGATCAAAGCATCCAGCAACAGCTCGCCGCGCATCGCGCGCACGCCGCGCGAGATCTCGATGCCCTCAACGAGGGGCTGGGCGGCGCCGTGAAGCAGGCAGGTATCACCGGAAACATGGGCCGTGTGGATCTCTTCACCAATCAGGTTCATCCGTTCGCCCAGCAACTCGTCGACTCGGGGAGCTCGGTCGTCAAGGTTTCGGGCGGGTTCGCGGCCGAAGCCCAGCAGGCGATGATCGCCAAGGCCATCAACCCGTCTTAGCAAGGAGGTATCCCATGTCGATGGACGACCACTACAAGACCGTGTACCACATCGTCGGCGCGGCTCAAGACGACATGCACAGGATGGCCACCGACCTCGGCCAGGCGGCCGAGGACGATCTGAGTGCCATGCGCAACGTCGCGGGTTTCGCTTGGAACGGCAGCAACAGCGATGCCATGAGCCTCAAGTACGCGGAGACGTGCAAGAACACCGGTTCCTACGCGGACGACGCGCACGGCACCGCCGGTTCGTACGGCAATGTCGTGAACATCGGGCAGACGTGCGAGACGCAGGTCAACAACATCATCGGCACCATCTAGCGGCCGAGACGACGAAACCCCGGCGGGCCACGGCCCGCCGGGGTTTCCTTTTGGGTGGCGGGCTCGTGAGGGGCGATTCGGGTTCTCTTGAGGTCCCCAAGCACGCGAGTCACGCATTGCCGAAGTACATGAAGGCCCCCTTCCTTGCGCTAGACGCAAGGAAGGGGGCCTTCATGTACTTTACGACCGGCCGCCGAGGTCACCAGGGACCACATCTGACGGTAGCGAAAGCCTCCTTCGCTACCGTCAGAGTAGGCAAGGAGGCCCTCACTACCAGGAGAACGCCTACGCAGAAGCGACACCGGCCCCACGCCACGACACGTTTGCCTTACCCCTCAAGAGAACCCGAATCGCCACTCGCGACCCCCGCGCAATGTACCCAAAATGGACACTATTGCCTGCCCGGCGTTCCTTGCGGACGGTCAAGAGCCTCATCTTCACCTCACGGCCCCGGACCAGGCGCGAAACGGCCGGATATCGATACGGATTCACGGCGCGGTTTCCTTTTGGGCGGCGGGGTTCGTGCTTGGCCGGAAGCGGCCAAGCGTGCCCCGAGCCTCCACGTCGGGGCGAGACTGGCCTTACGTGTCAAGGGAGGAACTGTGGAGCCGGACATGTACGCGGACTACGAACAGCTGGCCGAAGACGTGCGGTCCATGCAACGGCGCATGGCCGAGATCCGGGCCACCGCCGAATCCGATGACGGGTTGATCAGCGCGACCGTCGGTGGCGCCGGCGAACTTCTCGAACTGACGCTCGATCCGCGCATCTACCGCACCGCCGACTCGGCCGCGCTGGCCAAGGACATCACCGACACCATCCACGAAGCGGTCGAGTCGTCGACCGAACAGGGACTGGCGATCGCGGCGGGCTTTCTGCCGCCCGGTATGGACGCCGACGCCGTCGATCTCCGGTTCGATCCGGTGCTGCGCCGGTTGGATCGGCCGGAGCGGGGATA
The DNA here is from genome assembly GCF_046549005.1 of Amycolatopsis sp. lyj-108. Lineage (NCBI taxonomy): Bacteria > Bacillati > Actinomycetota > Actinomycetes > Pseudonocardiales > Pseudonocardiaceae > Amycolatopsis > Amycolatopsis sp. lyj-108. The sequence goes on from NZ_JAJPWQ010000005.1 coordinate 76,730, forward strand.
CGGCCGATGAGCGGGATGGACGGGAACAACGATGGCAAGGTCGACATCTTCTTCCAGCCGACCCGGCAGGAGCTGACGAATCTGAGGGCCGCGGGTACCGACTTCGAGACCGAGTGGGCGAAATGCCGCAAGGCCATCGAGGACATCACCCCGCTGCTGGGTTTCGGGAAGCTGGGCGAGGCGTTCCAGGACTGCGCGGACAACACCCCCGGCCTCGTCGAGAGCGCGAACGGGGTCGACGACAACTTCGGCAACTTGGCCACCAACGGGGAGAGCGGCGTCAAGATCTACGAGAGCGCGCAGGCCGAGGCGACCGGCCAGCTCGGATCCTGATCGGGTACGCGGACGATGGCTGATCTGTGGAGCATGACGGTCGCGGCGTGGGAATGGATGGGCGGCGTCGTCGACGACATCTGGCCGCCGGACAACCCGAACGCGGCCGACGACCTCGGTGACGCGTGGGACAAAGCCGCGACGTTGCTGGAAGGCGCGATCACCCGATCGTCGATCGTCCACGACCGGCTTCGCGAGACCTGGCCGGACGCGAACGGCGCTTTCGTCCAGGCGCGGATCAAAGAGGCCAACGACGGCGAGTACGGCGGTGGCGGGTCCGGCAACCGGGATCTCGTCGTGAGCATGCGCAAGATGGCGACGTTCTGCCACAACTACGCGGATCAGATCCGGCGGGTGCGCAACCAGATCTGGTCGGAGATCATTCACGCCAGCCTGGATTTCGCCCTCATGGCGGCGATCCCCGGCGGGCAGTGGCTGTTCGCCGCCAAGATGGCGAAGCGGGTCGCCAGGATCGTGGAGATCGCCAAGTCGATCGCCCAGGCGGGGAACAAAATCGGCAAGCTCGGCAAGCTTGCCACGATTCCCGTGCGCGAGGCGGCCGACGAGGTCTTCACCAACAGTATCGAGCAAGGCCTGAACATCTGGCAGGGCAACCAGGACGGGTTCAACTGGAAGGAAAGCGCCACCAACGCGCTCGGCGGTGCCATCGGCGCCCCGGTCAGCGGCATCGTCGGCGCGCCTGGCAAGGCAATCGGCGCTCTCGCCAGGAAGAATCCGGGCGTCAAGAACGCGCTGGACAGCGGGCTCGGCAAACACGCGACCACGGCGGTCAGCTCGGCGAGCACGAACGCGGTGTCCTCGCCGATCTCCAGCCATGCCGCGCAAAGCATCATGGACGGGAACGGGGTTCCCACCGATCTCGCCGGCTATGGGCAGTCCATCAAGGAGAACTGGCTCACCTCGGCCGCGATCGGCCCGATCCGGGGGAACGCGCATCTCGCCGGCGAGCAGGTGATGGCCTTCGAAAGGGAGAAATTCGGGCTGCAGAAACCGTCCCCGGTGACGGATATGGGAACCTCGTCGGGCGGTCCGCCACCGACCGACCCGCCGGGCGAGGTGAAAGCTCCGGAGTCGGCCGACGCCGGAGCGGGGAAGGGCGCCGACACCGCATTGGGGCAAGGAGACAGCGGCGTCGGGCTGGGGCAAGGCGAGTCCGGGGCAACGTCCGGTCAGCCCGGCGGCTCCACCGGGGACCTGGCCGGTACATCGGGCGCGGACGGTGGTGGTCACGGCAAGTCGCCTACTTCGTCCACAGTGGACGAGTCGATGGCTGGTGCGCGGCAGCACGCCGGAGTGGGTTCGTCGACGGGGCAGCACACGATCGGTTCTTCGGTATCGCAGGTGGGGGCCGGTTCGGTGCCGCAGGCGACCGCCGTCGGTGCGGCGACGGCCACGGCAGCCGCTCCCGGTGCGACGCCGTCGGCTACCGCCACGTCGGCTCCGGCCTCTTCGGCGGCCCAGGCCACGTCGGCACCGGCGGCGGCCACCACGTCGACCGCCTCGGCACAGGCGAGCGCGCCGGCCGCGACCGCCTCGACGCCTGCCGCCACGGCCCAGACCGGCGCGCAACCCGGTGCGGCACAACCGGGTTCGGCACAGCCCACTGCGCCTCAGTCCGGTTCGGCTCAGCACCAGGGCTCGACGCCCGCGGTCCCGAACCGGGACACCGCGGCGAAGCCCGGCAAGGGTGAGCCGGAAGCCGCGCCGGAGCCCGACGACGGCCCAAGGCCGCCCGAATCCGAAACCCCGGAACAGGAGCGACAGCAGGAGCCGGAGGAAGCTCCTGAACCCACTGTGGACGGTCCGGCCGAAGAGGTCGGCGGGAGTACCGGTACGGGTCACGCCCCCGGCCCCGATACGGGCCCCGGTACCGGTCCTGGGACCGGCCAGGTACTGGCCGCCGCCGCACCGGCCGCCGCGGCTGCCCGGCAGGCTCAGCAGCCCAGCCCGCCGGATCCCGCCCAGCCCGCCAAACCGGTCCCGGCACCCGCCCACACGACGACGCGCCGTGCCGCCGAGCCCCAGCGCACGCAGGGCGACCCGCCCGCCGACCCGCCCCGGCGGCCGCCCGGCCCGCCGCCCGGCACCGGCGAGTCCCCGGATGTCCCGGACGGCGTGCCGCCGCGGCTCGCCGCCGTGTGGGACTTGCTGTCGCTGACAGCGCGGCAGGCGATCACCGAGCTGATGAGCTCGGTCGATCCGGACGCGCTGGCCGATCAGGTGCAGGAGTTCGCGGCGCGCCTTTCGCCGGGCCTGATGGACCGTTCGTTCGGCGAGATCCTCGGCAAGATGTCGAATTCCGCGGGGCACGAGCTGGGCAGGCGGCTGGCAGCCGAGGCCGCGGTGCACCGGTTGTGGGGCGCGGTTCCGGCCGCGAGGGAAGCGATGTCCGAGGTGCTCGGCCGCCTGCACCCGGCGGAGGCCGCGGCCGCCCTTGCCCGCCTCGCACCGCTGTTGGCCAGACAGCCCGAACTGGCCGAGACATGGGACGCGTTGTCGCACTCGGCGCGGGAAGCGGTCGTGGGTCTCGCGGCCAGAATAAATCCGGACAAGCTGGTGAAGCGGCTGACCGATCTCGCCGGGCGGGTGTCCGCCGGGCCGAAGGGGCGTTCGCTCGCCGAGCGCGTCTCCGCGATGAGTGCCGACCAGCTCGCCGCGTTCGCCGAACAGGTGACGGCCTTGACCGACCGGATCCCTGCCAGGGAACCGGTCGAAGGCGCGGCGACTCCGGCCGACCTGGCCAAGGTGGACCGGGGCAAGGGTCTCCTGCTCGAGGCCGCGGAAATCCAGGCCAAGCTGGACGAGCTCGCCGCGCTCGGCGTGGACGTCCGGGCCGCCGAGGAGGGCCTGCGGGAAGAGCTGGGCAAGGCGCGACGGGTGCTGGACGGCAACACCCAGGTCGAGGCGACCGCACTCGATTCCAACTACGAGAACGTCCGCGCGAAGTACGCCGCGGCCGACGTCGCGCTGGCGCTGGCCAAGCTGGACGGGCACCTGCTTGACCAGATCGGGTTGCCCGGACTGCGGATCACCGGTCTCGAGGTGCCGGTGGACGACGACGGACGGGCCGGTACGGAGGCCACGAACAACGACGGAACCGACATCGACATCCGCGGCGAGCTCGCGGATGGCACCGAGGTCCGCTTCGAGGTCAAGGACCGGACCGCGCTCGTCGCGGCCGACCTCGCACAGACCGCCAGACAACGCAAACTGGCCGGGCCCGGCCCCAAGGTCGTCCTGCTGGCCACCAACCGGGTCGATCCCGAGTTCGCGAAGAAAGCCGTGGCGAACGGCGCCGACAGCGTCATCCAGTACGACGGTTTCCAGGTGTTCATCGAGGTCGCGGCCAGGGGAACGGAGGGCACGCCGCCGCCCGCGACGCCGCCGCCGGACCAGACACCTCCGGGGCCCCAGGAGGGACCGCCCACGCCGGAACCGCCGTCGGCCGCGGCGCAACGCTTCTACCATCCGGAGAACCCGGCTCGGGATACCCATCCGAGCCCGCGCGGCGACCTCACCGACGCCGAGCTGGCATCGAGCAGGCACAGCGAGCGCGCGCTGCGGGCGTTGATCGGCAAGTCGAGGCTGGCGTGGAACGACCTCCGATTGTTGCTGCTCGAACACGGCCTGCTGCCCGCCGACTCGCGGCCGCTTCGCCCGCGCGATGCCGAACGCATCCTGGACGGCGCCCGGGTCCGGACCCGGATCGCCCCCGCCCTGCGGGCAGCGTTCGACAACGCGATCCAAGAGTTCGAGCGGCTGGCTCGTGGCGAAGCACCCACGGTGGATTCGGAGTCGTCACGGAACCGGGCCTGGCAGGTCCGGAAGGAGTTCCGCGACGGCACGATGACTCCCGGCAGGCGCGAGCGGTTCGTCCAGGAGATCTTCGCGGACGACGTTCTCGCCCGGCAGCAAGAGATTCTCGGTGACCACTTCGGCCGTTACCAGCTCCGCGCCGGTGTTCCGTTCGGCCTCGACGGTCGCGGGGAAAACGGCGGTGGACGCTCCCATTACGCGGGTTCCACGATCCCGGCCCTCACCCTCGAGTTGAATCCCTCGGACGAACCGGGATCGCCGGTGGTGGTGCAGAGCTACCACCTGGCCGCGGGCACCGAACCGTCGGCTCTGGAAGTACACCGCGACGATACTTTCACCCGCGCGTTGTTCGAACCGGAAACCCTGCTCCCCACCACCGCCTTGCCGCCGATCGAAACGCGGCACCTGCCCGCCGAGCGCAAAGGCCGGCTCACCTTCGCGCGGCTCACCTTCACCGGTCTGCACCTGCGCAAGGGCCTGGCGCTGATCGACGCGCTGATCGAGGCGGGCCGCGCCTCTCGGCCCCAGAAGCTGGCACTGACACACGCGCTGGAGTGGTATGCCAAGGCCGCGGCCCGTCTCGATGACCGGCTTCCGGACGTCAAATGGCTTGTCCAGCGCGGAATCGAGCTCACGAACATCGGGCAGGACCAGCTGATCGATGCCGTGGCGGCGGCCTACGGGATGTCACCGGCGATGGTCGCCGCGATGGTGACCGATCCCTCGGTGCGCTCCCGCGTCCCGCACAAGCTGATGCCGTCGATCCAGGAACTGGACGACTTCTCCGAGGTACTGACCAAGGCGCGAACGCATTACGAGGACCTGCTGAGGCAGACCGAGCACGCGGCGAGGGAACTGGAGTTCGCGGAGCGGGAATGGCAGCGGGCCAGAGACGCCGCGCTGGCCGAGATGACGCGAATCGGTGACGAGGCGGTCGCGAACGGGCTACCGGAATGGGCGCGCCGCCGGGCCGCCGCCCGACAGGTCGCCGAACTCTGGTCGGTGGCCACCAGGGCGCGGGTCGCCCCGGAGGGTGATCCGGCGGTACCGGAACCGGCGCGCCCGCGTGGCCGGAGCGTCCTGGACCTCGCGGGGATCCGCGCCGCACTCGCCGCCGCTATCCGCGCGGTGGAGGAACCACGGTATGCGGCGGAAGTCGCCTACCACGCCGCGATGGCCGAATTGCGGGCGGCGAGGGAAGACATGCGCGCGCTGACCGAGTGGGTGCCGCATCTGCTCGCCACCGGTGACCGGGCCGACGTCGCCGAGGCGCTGGGCCTCCCGGTCGAAAGCGTGGCCACACACCGGCTGCTGCCAGGTGCCGAGCCCGGTCTTTCGCTGGACGGAACCACCGAGGACGTGCGGGCCGAGGTCGCCGCGCGGCAGGATCGGCTGGAGCAGGCGATCGAACGGATGCGCCTGGCCGACGCCGCTCGCACCGAGGCGCACGCCGAGTACGTCCGGGCGCTGGTTCCGGCGATCGAACGGGCGGCCGATCGAGGACTGTCCAATGTGGAGATAGGAAGGATCGCCAAGCTCCTCGACGGCGAGGTCGCCGGTATCACCCGGCGGGCGGAGAACCTGCCGGGAAAGCGGAAGCCGGTGGTGGACGCCTACGTCGACGCCCGCGGCTGGCTGATCGGAGTGGGTGACCGGGTCACCGGCCGTGACGCCCTCGCCCCGAGCCGGGGCGCCCAGTTCGCCGCACTCGATCCGGACAGCCCGGACTATGTGGCGAAAGCCAGGGAACTCGGCGTCGAGGAGGAACTCGCGCTTCGGCTCGGCAAACCCCGCCCCGTCCATTTCTTCCACGACGTCCACATGCACCCGAAGGGGTATGACGCCGCCAACGTCGACTATCAGGAGTTGGTGAACTGGCTGATCGCTCAGGGACTGCCGAACATCCTGGTGGCGTCGCCCATTCCGCAGAGCGGGCTCGGCGTGATCGGTGGCTCCAGCGGTTCCTTCTATTACGCCCTCACCAACGTGGTCCGGATGGCCACCGTCTTCGGCAAGAAGATGCTGGGCCTGCACGGCCAGCTCTCCGACCTGCGGTTCTTCTCCGCGCGCGACCGGATGTCGGAAGAGCAGAAGTCACACTGGTTCCCCGGTGTTTCCGGAGCCAGAGTGGACATTCCCGGGGTCGGCGGCTACCTGATGGCGATGGCGGTCCTGTTCGGCGACGCGGCCCGCTACCTCGCCGAGACCACTTTCGTGAAGGAAATGGTCCAGTCGATGCTCGGGCGGCAGGCGAGCGAGGTGGTCAACCCGGAGTGGGTCGACTACTTCGGGAAGCTGCTCGCCGCGGCGGAACTCGTCCAGGATTCGATCCACAAGGGACGGATCGGGCCGGAGTTCTTCGCCGCGTACCTGGCGGAAGGTTCGCCGATGGCCGAGCTGTTCCCGGTGGACGGCAGCCCGAGCGCCCTGACCGAGATGGACTTCTACGACTCGCTCATCGAGAACGCCGGTCGGATCAAGGCGCTGCTGAAAGCCGCCGGGCTGCACGCCGAACTGCGGAGCCTGCCGGACAACGCGCCGGAGATGTACAACCCGAACACCGTCGAACTGCTGGAGACCATCGCCGCCACCGGGCAGGTGCTGATCCTGCACGACGACATGGGCCTGGCCAGGTTGCGCGGCAACGGGATGTACGTGGCGAGCCCGTCGGACGGGCGCAACCTCGGCCCGATGGCCTACCTCCTCCAGCAGGAGAGCCTCGCCGGCGCGAAGGTGATCTGGGCGCATCTCGGCCTCGGGCACTGGACCACGCTCACCGTCGAACACATCGAGCGGTTGCAGTGGCTGCTCGACACCACGAACACCGCCATGGACATCTCCTGGAACGTCCTCGCGCAGCACGCGAAGGCGGCTCCCGAGGTCAGGGAGGCGTTGATCCGGTTCCTGATCGTGAACCAGGATCGGCTCATCTTCGGTACCGACACGGTGAACCCGCAACCCGGTGCGCACTACGTCCGCCACCGCAACGAGATGGATCCACTGTTCGCCGAGGCCGCTCGGAGGCCCGGCGGAGAGGCGGCGGTCGCGAAGATCCTGCACGGCAACTTCGCCCGGATGCACGAGGAGGCGGGGCAGCGGGTCACCGCGTTCGTGTTCAACGAGATCCTGTCCGGAGCCTGGGACGGGTTCATCGAGTCGTTCGGCCCGCACTGGCAGCGCAAGGTGGACGAATGGGTCGAGGCGAGAATCGCCGAGGGCTGGGTCGCGGACCCCGGCTATCAGGCGCGCGGGCCGTTGTCCGGGCTGGACCTCACCGACGAACAACGCGCGAAAGACCAGCCGTGGCTGGCGAATCCGCAATTGCGGACGATGAAGCTCTGGTACACCGCCGCCGATCCCGGAAGTGACGCGAACGCCAATCCGCCGCGGCTGCAGGTGGCCGCGGCCAGGATCTCCGCCACGGAAACCGCGGCGGGGGTCAAGTCCGCCTTCGAGCAGCTGAAGCGGCGCTGGACCGAACGCGGTGGGCTGCGACCGGTGAGCGGGGCCGACGCGCTCCTCAGCCGCCCGGTCACCGCCCAGGCGCTGATGGCGGGCGAGCGCATCAGGGCGGCCGTGGCCGCGGGAGAGATCTCCCGTGCGCGACTGGCCATGACCCCCGGACGGCTCGCCACGCTGCCGTTGGCGCCCGCCGAACGGGACGCCATGCTCGCGTCGCTGATCGAGAGTGTGGAGAAGACCGAACGAGAACAACTCACGGCGCTCGAGAAGATCGCCACGCTGCGCTCGGCCTGGCTCGGCCGTGACCTGAAAGGCTGGGCGGTGGCCGGGGCCGCCGCGGCGACCATGCTGGGAGTGGGCGCGACGATGGGCGTTCCCTTCGCGCTGTCGGCGGGGGTGAGCATCGGGGCGGGCTACGCGGCCTTCGTCGTCCGCGGGATGCTCAACATCGCGAAGACCGGGCACGCCCAGAGCAACCGGGTGAGCCTGGAAGGGATGCTCGAACGCGGCAGGCTCGACCAGCGGTCCGCCGAGGCGCTCGCCAGGATGATCCGGGATTACCTGGAGTACGACGTCAATCCGCTCGGCTGGTTCGACACCGTCCTGGAGGAGGTGCGGGGCGAAGTCGACGTGAGGACCCGGCAGTTCCTGATCAACCTGCAGGCCATCATCCACACCCCGCTGGCGATCGGCGAACGCCCGTCGCAGCGCCAGGAAGACGTGAGCCTCGAGGTTTCGCGCTACCTGAACGAGGTCGGCAGGCCGTACGGCGCCGCACCCGAGTCGATGAACAAGATGAACCCGCACGCGGGCAGGCTCGGCAAGCTGATGGCCGCCGGCCTCGCCGGCACCTTCCTGGTCAATCTGCCGGTGCACGTCGCACAGGCGGCCAGTCTGAGCGGGCTGGACGCCGCGGTCGCGGGGGTCTACGCGGTCGCGGACGGGCTGTTCCTTTTCACCGCGCTGTCCAACGCCATCGGGGGGATCGCCGGTTACGACAACGCGCTCAGGCCGCTGTATCGCAGGCTGCAGAACGCACTGGCGTTCCCGGTGCTGACCGTGGCCAACGGCATGCTGGTCGCGCTCGCGGTGAGCGACGGGGAGTGGCTGAAGGCGCTCGCCGCGACGACCCTGACCGGCGCCACCCTCTACATCTCCAAACTCGGTGCCGAGCTGGAGCTCCGGCTGGGCCGCCAGGCCGCTCGCAAAGGCCCGGCTGCCCTCTGGGTCACCGCGTCCTCGCTGGTCGGGCTGGGCATGATGGGCCTGTCGTCGGCGCCGCTGGTCGCCGCCGCGGGCACCGCGCTCGCCGTGTCCGGCCCGGTGATCTACGTCGTGCGAGCCGCCTTGAACAGGGTGCACAAGGCCTACGAGGCGCGGACCCCTGGGGGGCTCGTGTACACGTCGAACATCCCGGTGCTCGGCGTCGGCGCGGCCGTCGACCTGAGCCTGCCGCGCACTCGGGCACCGAAGCTCATCGGGACGGGCAGTACTCCCGAAAACGATCCCGACAAGAACCCCGACGATCCCGATACGCCGGACGACGATCCCGGCGGTGCGCCGTCGCCGGAGCCGACGCCACCGACGCCCCCACGTCCGGCCGGTCCGTCGAACCGGCCGGACCCCGGGACGGATCCGAACGTCGGGAAGACCACTCCTCGCACGCCGCCGCCGGACGCTGGACCCGTCGGTCTGCCTGCCTCGGATTCGTTGCCGTCGCAGAAGAATCCCGATCCCATCGGGGTGCGCGCCGACGCGCGGCACGCGGTGGGGCGCGCGGTGCCGGACGCCGGTATGCGGGCGGTCGAGCGCTCCGCGAACGGCCGCCGATACGTGGTCACCGGCCCGGCAGGGAACACGTTCGACGTCACCGTGCGAGCGGGAACGCCGAGTCCTGGCCAGGTCGCCCAGTACAGAGTGGACACCGCGGAGAATTCGCTGGAGATCGAGATCTCCGCGTTCGCCACCGAGGACGCGACGCGCGACGCGGTCGCGAGGGCGCTGGGTGCGGCGGCGGCCGAGCTGTCCGGGACGCCGCACGGCGAGGACTTCCTCAGCGCCACCGCCGATCCCACCGCGGACCCGTTGCTGAGTCCGGCCGATCACGGGCGGGCCGCGCAGCTGCTGGCGTTCGGCAGTGCGCTGGCAGGCAGTCCGCTGCCACTCCGGCGATCCGGGCTGAGCGCCGCACTTCAGGCGTTGATCGCGGACATGGGTTTGCGGCCGGGCGACCCGGGCGCCGCACGGCGGCTGGCCGCGCTGCCGGACGAGCGGATGCGCGAGGTGGTGCGCCGGTACGCACCGGCGCCCGATGGCTATGCGGGCGGACTCGACTACGCGATCACCCGGCTGCTCGCCGGCAGCACGTCGTCGGTCGCTTTCGGCGGCGCCATCGTGGCCACCGCGCCGGTGGTCGCGGCCGCGATGATCAGCGGCGCGGCCGCGCGCTCGCTGGCCGCGGGCCTCTATGACCGGTCGGTCGTGGCCCGCGAGGTCAACGCGGAGAAAGCGGCGAAAGCACCCGTCGAGCGGGCGGTCGCCGAGCGGGCCGCGGCCAGGCGGGAGGCCCTCTTCCGCCCGCTTTTCGACCGCTGGACCGGGATTTCCGGCCGGCTGCGGAGCGGAACACCCTCGCCGGAGGCCACAGCCGCGCCACGACCGGAAACGCCAGGGACCGAGCATCCGGATGCCGAGTACGTCGGCCTGACGCCGTACGCGGTGCGCCGCGCGGCCGGTGTCTCCGCCGGATCGCTCGGCACGCTCGCGATGGCCTCGATCGGCATGCAGCCGATGATGGCAGGCGCGCTTCTCGCGACGCTCTGGGCGCCCGCCGTGTTCGGGTCGTTCGCCGAGGCGTTCCGGGGACGGCGCCGCCAGGACGAGCGGGTGGCACGGGCCTCGGAGCGGCTGGACGAGGCCGATCAGGCGACCGCGGACAACGAACGGGAGCTGGCCGAGTTCGGTCACGCCTTCCTCGATCTGATCGAGGAAAGGCTGGCGGACACCCCGGTACCCGCGGCCGAACCGGGGGAGGCGAGCGGACCCCGGCACCGGGCGAGCCCGCTGGCGACCTTCACCGGCGTGGGCAACGATTCGGCGCTGTCGCCGATCGGCTACCGCATTCCGGACCGGAATCTGCCGGACACGTCGGACCCGACCTGGCTGTCCGCGGTGTTCACCGGCTACCTGGAATACCTCGGGCTCGGGGTGCTCCAGGCGATCGTCGGCACCATCGCCGGCGGGGTGACCGGGCACAGCGCGTACCGGGCCGCGCAGGAGGCCGAGCACGACCGCAGGCTGCACGACCTGCTGGCGGAGGTGGACGAGCACAGCGAACTGCGCACCCGGGTGTTGCGCGCGGCGCTGAACCGGCTCGCCGAAACCGCGCCACACGAGGCGGACCGCGACCGGCTTCGTCACTTTTTAGATGAGCACGGGCTGTCCGCGCCCGAAGCGGAGCCGGACACCGAGCCCGATGGGGACCGGCCGCCGTGGCTCGCGTCGAAGACCTGGCTGACCGCCGACATGGTGATCGCCTCCGCCTCCCTCGGCGCCACCACCGCGGGCTTCACGTTGTTCGGCATCGGCGGCCTCGGCCCGTACGCGGTGGCCGCCGCGGCCGAAACGCTGATCCCGTTGTTCCACCGATCGTTGACGGAACGGGAATTCGCCGCCGAGGACGCCGCCGCCGGGCCTGCCGCCGAGTTGCGGAGGGCCGAGGCGCGGGCCAGGGCCGACGCGCTCGAGCGGTACCTGTTCCGGCTGCTGGACCGTGGTCTCGCCGAGTCCCCGGACCAGCCCGGCGGGCAGCGGCAGTGGTGGCATCCGAGGCAGATCGCCGACCTGGTGAGGAAGATGGCGCCCGCCGTACCGCCGTCCGAAGCCGCTCCGCTTTCGGTGCCAGGACAGCTCAAGGCCGCCGCCGACGCGGCCTACCTGGACCTCCTGGAACAACCGGGTGAGCTCACCACGCTGCCGGACCGGCTGGTGGCGCTGGAGGCCGTCGGTGCCGCCGCGGACCGGCTTACCAGGGCCGGGGACTGGGTGGCCACGACCGGGCAGACCCGTCCGGAAGTGGTGGCGCGCAACGAACTCGTCGAGGCGATCCAGCAGTACAACGCGCTCGCCGAGAATCCGCTGCGGCTCGATGACGTCTTCGACGGGGTGCACCAGGGCAACAGCGACCCGCAGCAGGTACGTCAGCTGTTGCCCGGCCTGCGGGACGCGGTCGGCGGCGAACCCGGCGAGATGGTGCCCTGCCAGGTGGCGGCCGTGCTCACCGACCGGCATCTCGCCGATCGGGCGGCGGGCAGGCCGCCGGGACGGGCGGTCCCGCCGCGCACGCTGGCCGGGCTGACCGGCCGGGAGGGCTGGGCCGACCGGGTCGCCATGGCGGCCAGGGTCGCCGGGGCACGGTTCGTCCCGATGGCGTCGGCCAACGATGTGGCGCAACGGCTGCGTGCGCTCGGCCCCGGCGCCCGCGCGATCGTGCACGGCGAGCGCGCCGGCGTCACGCATCTGTTCAACGTGGCCAATCTGGACGGTGAGGTCTACTTCATCGACGGGCAGATCACCCTGTTCGCCGACCTGGCAGGCTACCGCGACGGATTCCGGGTGCTCATCACCGAGGACAACGGCGAGGAGGCTCGCCGGTGGGCCGGCCGTCCGGTGCCTTTCCTGCTGCGCAACGCCTACGCGCAGGCGATCGCCTCGGCCCGTGAGCAGTTCGCCCGGCTCCACAAGGATCCCGCCGCGCCGAAGGGCATCGACGACGTGATCAACCCGGAGCCGTCCGAACAGGACGGTCCGAAGAGAGCGGACGCAGCGGTGCCCGCGCCGAGCCCGGCGAGCGGCGCCCCGCCCGCGCGCGGCACCACCACGGGCGGCCGCCGTTGGAAGGTGTATCGCGACGTCGCGGCGCTGACCCGCGGGATGATTCCGCCCAGCGTCGAGCCCGCGTGGCACCGGCACACCCGTGGGATCGTGACGGCGGCGACGAACATCGTGAACGGCCCGCCGCGGCCGGCGTCCGGCCTGACGCGCTGGATCTCGTTGTTCGAGACGGCGTACGGCATGATGCACAGCGCGCGGCAGATCTCGGCCGGGGCGACCTACGATCCCGAACTGGTGCGGTGGGCGCAGGAACATCCGGAAGCCCTGAAGTACTTCCGGATGCCCGAGCTCTCGCCGCTGGCGCGGACGAGCGAGGTCAATGCCCTGCCGTCGATCCACGCGGGAGTGCTGACGCCGGACGAACAGGCGTGGCAGATCGAAACCCATCATCCACTGCTGCGCGAGGTCAACCCGAACTTCAACAGCCCCGATGCCTATGGAGAAGGCTGGCAGACCAACGGCCCGCAGGCCGTCGTCGGCTATTTCCGCGGCATGCTCGGCCAGGAGATGAAGGTCGAACCGGTCCGGCCCGAAGACATGTGGCGGATGGACGGGGAAACCTATGTCGCCGAGCGACTCCACGGGTCCTGGGAAGCTCACGAAAGCTACGACAGTGTCATCGACGAAATCCACGGCGCGTGGTGGGCCGCGTCGAGTCCCTCCCCACTGCCGCCGACCGCCGCGCTGCGGCTGACCTACCTCCATCCCCCGTCCGGGGAGGTCGTGGAGAAGTGGGGCCTGGTGCGGTGGACCGACGGCGGGGTCGTGTTCCTGTCCCCGGTGCCCGGGACGTTGATGCTGTTGCCGGCACATCCGCTTTCGATCTCCCTGCTGCCGATCACCTATGGCGAGGCGGCGAAGGACAACCTGCCGGAACGGCGCGGCCGCCCGGTCGAATCGCCGCCGGTGCCCGACGTGCCCGTTCGCCCCGCCGATCCCGGCCAGGTCGCTTGGGCGCTGGGCGAAGTGGACGGCGGGCGGCTGGCCGGGCTGGCGTTGCCCGGGCTGGTGATCGAGGGCGTCGACGCCGGCAGGCCCGCCGTCCTGCACGGCACGCTGGCCGACGGGACGGCGGTACGGATCGACGTGGTGAACGCCGGATCACCCGGAGTTCCGAGCTTCGATGTCTTTCCCGGCCGGATCACCAGGGACCGGGCCGCGGCCCCGCCCGGCACCAAACTGGTGTACCTGTTCGCCGAGGGGCTCACTTCGCGACTGGCCGAGGGGCTCGTCGGGCTCGGCGCGGACGTGGTGCTGCGCCAGACGGGCTCCACGGACTTCGAAGTGGTCGCGGCCAGGGATCCCGGCCCGGCGCCCGATTTGTTCAGCCGCCGGGCCGTCCGGAGCAACCGGGACATCCTCGACAGCGGCGACGGCCTGCCGCGCACCCAGCAGACCGTCGCCCGCACGGCCGAAGCCGCCGGCATCGATCTGACCGGCGTCCAGGTTCAGCTGGTCGAGACGCCCGAGGTGATCGAGTATCTCGACGAAGTGGGCGCCTGCGCGTCCACTCCGCCGGAGTCGGCGGGAAAGACCATTTGGCTCGGCCCGGCCAGTTTCGCCGACGTCGAGACCCTGGTGGCGGTGCTGGCACACGAGATGACGCACGTGCGCCAGCTTCGAGCCGGGATCACGCCGACCGAGCAGACACGCGAAAGTCTCGAAGAAGAGGCGGAGGCCAGCGAAGGGCCCGCCCTGGAAAGGTTCCGGAATCATGACGACGACGATGTTCGAGGTGGAGAAGACCTTCGACCTGCCGGGCCGGGACGGGATCCTGGTGGTCGGCCGGTTGCGGCAAGGGACGCTGGAGAGCGGTTCGAACCTCCGGCACCGGACGACGGACGCGCGGATCCGGGTCCTCGGCCTGGAATTCGACGGCCCGAACCAGCGGGGGACCGACCGGCGGACGATCCGGATCGACCGGCGGGACGCGGAGCAGGTGACCCCGGGATCGATCCTGACGGGTCATCCCCCGACTTCCTGAACCTGCCGCCGACGACCTTCCATCCGCTCCCGCCCCGCATCGACGCGGTGATCAATCAGGAGCCGGAGCCACCGCTCGCCGAACCCGAGGCCGACTGGATCCCGGTCGAGGACATTCCCCTCCCGCTGCACCGGGACGAACCGTTGCCGGCATCGGAACTTCGAGCGTCCTTCCGGGGCGAGGACGATCCGAACGACCCGAACCGGGCGTTCGCTCCCATGGTCGTCGAGTACTTTTCACCCGAACGCAGGGAGGAGCACCGGGTTTTCGTGCGGGACGGCAAACTCTATTGGGCACGGGACGGATCCCCGGTGGACACGTCCGCCGCCACGGGGCCGTTCGATCAGGCGATCTTCGCGATGGATCCGCAGGGGAACCTGTACGTGTCGCCGACGTGGATCGCGGGGCAGTTGCACCATTCCAGCTTCCTCGCCGGACAGCCCGTCGCCGTGGCGGGCCACATCGGTGTGGTGAACGGGAGGCTGATCAAGCTGACCCGCCAGAGCGGGCACTACCAGCCGGAGAAAGAGCAGTTGGTGACCGGGTTGAACATCCTTGCCGAGCAGGGTGTGGATGTCTCCCAGGTGGACACCGGTCCCCAGTTCTCTTGAGGAGAAGGTCAAGGGTGTCGTGTTCGTGGGTGAGACTGGTGGTGGGGTGAAGGCTCCCTTTCACCGCGTCTGATGCGGCGAAGGGACCCTTCGGCCCTGGTCAGTCAAATAGACGGAAGGAAGACCAGACAAGTGAAGTTCCCGTGGCGCGGATACGTCAACCAGCTCACCTACGTGGCAGGCCTGCGGCACCGGGCGGACGACGAGCTCGTCGAGCGGGTCGCGGACGAGGTGATCCGTCAACGGTTCTTCACGCTCCCCGTGGCGGACTACCACCGGGCGGCCACGGAGGCCCTCGGCTCCGGCGAACGGATAGCCGGCGAACAGGACGACGAGGACGCCACCCGCGATTTCCTCGCACGGCTGGTGCGGGCCCTCGACGATCGCGGGCCGTGGCCCGAACCGCCCTACTCGACCAGCGGCACCAGCGAGTGGGCCGCCTTGCGGGACGCACCCGCGGTCGCGCGCGTTCCGCTGACCGAACGGCAAATCGGAGCCGCGCTGAATCGCGTCTTCGCCGAGGAGCCGCCGGGCGTCGGCGACGTGCGGGTGCTGATCCTGCGACTGCGTACCGGGCAACAGATCGCTTTGCGTGCTTCGCGTCCCTTCGCCGAGCCCGGTGTCGACCTGGTGACTTACGACGATCCTGTGTCCACTGTGGCCGCGTTCGGTGAGCTGACCGGTATCGAAGTGGAACCCGGCTAGGGCAAGCCCGGTCAGTTCGGGCTGACCGGGAACCGAAGCTCGAAGATCGCGCCGCCCTCGTCGGCGTTGTACACCGCGAGAGTGCCGCCGTGCGCCTGCGCGACCCACCGCACGATCGAGAGCCCGAGCCCGGAAGAGCCGCCGGTGCTGGCGAACCGGTCGAACGCCTCACCCGCCAGCGCGGTGTCGATACCCGGGCCGTGGTCCGCGACGGTCACGGTGCCGCCGGCGACGGTCAGGTGCACGAAAGCCTTCGCTCCCGGTTGGCGGCCGTAGCGCACGGCGTTGTCGAGAAGGTTGCCGATGGCCCGTTGCAGCAGTGCGGGATCGGCGTCGACCTTGGTGGGCGCGGCGGTGACGGTGACTTCGGCGCCGTCGGTCGCGGTGTCTTCGACGATGCCCACCACCAGCTGGTCGAGCCAGATCGGCTGGATGCTCAGCTGTTCCACCCCCGCGGCGAGCCGGGCGCGGACGAGCAGGTCGTCGATGATGCCGCCCATTCTCGAGGCGAGGCGGACGGTCCGCGGCAGGAGTTCCGCCGACTGCGCGGGGTTGGCCATCGCGGTTTCGGCGAGCGCGCGCAGGGCGGCGACCGGGGTGCGGAGGTCGTGCGCGGTTTCGGCGAGCAGGACCTCCTGCTGCTGCAGGGCCGCGGCCGCGGGCCGGATCGACCGCCCGGACAGCAGGTGGCCCGCGAACCCCAGTATCGCGACCAGCAGCACGGTGCCGCCGATCACCAGCAGCGTGAACTGGGTGTGCGCGGCGTCTTCGGTCTCCGTGGACTGCACCGCGACGACGGCCGCGAAGGTCTTGCCGTCGCCGTCGCGCAGCGGTTCGGCGCGGACCTTGACCACGTCGCCGTTGGTCGCCTTTTGGTGGCCCTGCACCAGCTTGCCGGTCTTCACCGCTTCGGTGGCGAGCCCGGTCAACAGCTGCATGCTCATCGGGACACAGTTCGCCCGCGAAAGATGCGGCTCGAACGCGGGCGCACCGCCGGGCAGGACCGCGAACTGCGGGCAGCGGTCGTTCAGCACGTCGGTGTTGACCAGACCGAAGCCGACGGTGCCGTCGAATTCGACCAGCCTGCTGACCGACGACGTGACCTGGGTCAGCGCGGCGTCGATCCGTTCCTCGCCCTGGTCGCCGTCCTCGTTGATGAGCAACCCCGCGAAGAGCACCAACCCGAGGGTGTTCATCACGGTGAACAACGCGGTCAGCGTCCAGCGCAGCCTTCGCAGCCGATCGGCCGAGGAGTGGGTGTTCACCGGGCGCCCAGCCGGTAGCCGAGGCCGCGGACGGCGTGGATCAGCTCGGGTTCCTTCAGCTTGCGGCGCAACCGCTTCACCACCACATCGACCACATTGGACATCGGATCGGCCTGCGCGTCCCAGCAGTGCTCGATCAGATCCGCCCGCTGCACCGGCAGGCCCGCCCTGGTCAGCAGGTATTCGAGCACCGCGTACTCCTTGTTGGTCAACGTGAGCAGCACCCCGGCCCGGCGCACCTCACGCCGCGCGCAGTCCATCACCAGGTCTTCGTGCTGCAGCACCGAGGGCCGGTCGAACGCGGAGCGGTGACACAGATTGGTCACCCGCTCGGTCAGCTCGGCCATCACGAACGGCTTCACGAGGTAGTCGTCACCGCCGTGCTCGAAGCCTGCCACCCGGTCGGCGAGCGCGTCGCGGGCGGTGAGGAACAGCACCGGTGCCCGCCAGCCCAGCTGCCGTCGCATGTGGACGTATTCGATGGCGTCGCCGTCCGGCAGCATCCGGTCGAACACCACGCAGTCGTGGCGCGTTTCGCGCAGCAGCCGGTCCGCGGTCGTGATGTCGCCGGCCTCGCCGACGAC
Source organism: Amycolatopsis sp. lyj-108 (assembly GCF_046549005.1). Taxonomy (NCBI): domain Bacteria; kingdom Bacillati; phylum Actinomycetota; class Actinomycetes; order Pseudonocardiales; family Pseudonocardiaceae; genus Amycolatopsis; species Amycolatopsis sp. lyj-108. The sequence continues at coordinate 94,404 of NZ_JAJPWQ010000005.1, forward strand.
GAAGCCGGCCGCGCGGAGCTGCGTGACCAGCGCGAGCCGCAGATTCTCGTCGTCTTCGACGACCAACACCCGTGTCATCAAAACCTCATGTTCGGACAGCGAAAGTAGACGCATGCAGTTCCCGGTGCCCCTGAACGCTAACGCGTCGGGTGCCCGCGGCCGCCCGGACGGCGGGGAACTGGCATGAACAGGACGTCGTCGGCGGCACCGCGCCGGGGGAAGAGGGAGGTACCTGCGATGACCGTGCAGACCGGCCAGCTCAGCCTGGTCACGGGAACGGGCCAGGGCGGCGACCGGGCGGGGCTCGGCGAGCTGCTCGCGGAAGCGACCGGCGAGGTGCTCGTGATGAGTACGGGAACGGACACCGCTTTTCAGCGGATCGCGCTCGCGAACGTGCGCCCCGGCGTACGCCACAAGGTGCTCTTCCCCGACTCCGCCCGGATGTCCGGCGCGCTCAACCGGCTTTCGCGGGCCGGGGCCGAGGTGCGGACCGACGCCGAGGTCCCGATGGACGCGCTGGTGATCGACCGGACCTCGGTCGTCCTTCCCGCGGAGGGCAGGCAGGCCGGTTCCGCGGTGTTCCGGCTGCCCGGCGTGGTCACCGCGACGGTCGGCCTCTTCGAGCGGATCTGGCAGGGCGCCGCGCCGCTCGTCCCGCTGGACCTCCGGGAGGCCGAAAACGCTTCGATCCTGACCGGCCGCGAGCAGGAGCTGCTGACGCTGCTGTTCTCCGGTACGACCGACGAATCCGCCGCCGCGCGGCTCGGCGTCTCGGTGCGCACGGTGCGCCGGATGGTCGCCGACATCATGAACCGGCTCGGCGCCCGCAGCCGGTTCCAGGCCGGCGCAAAAGCGGTCGATCGCGGCTGGCTGATGGCGAAGGCCGGCTGATGACGATCTCGACTCCCGGCCGTGTCCTGCTGGTGGCCCAGCGGCCAGGCGCGTATCCGACCATCGGTGACGCCTTGACGGAGGCGTCCGACGGCGCAGTCATCACCATCGCGGGCGGTGAATACGCGGAGACCGTCGAACTGACCGGCCTGCGGGTGACCTTGGCCGCGTCCGACGGCGCCACGGTCGTCATCGACGGCAGGGGCGCGGACCGGCCCGTTTTCCGCAGCACCGGCGGAGCGCTCGCCCTCGAAGGGATCGAAGTCCTGGCGGGCGGCGCGTCCGCGATCCAGGCCGACGACACGGAACTCGCGGTCCGGAACTGCACCGTCTCCGGTGGACGCGGCCCGGCGATCGCGATTCGCGGCGCGACGGCGTTCACCGTGAGCGGTTGCGTGATTTCGGGGACGGAGCAGGGGATCGTCGTCGACGGTTCGCCAGGGCGGATCGAGGACACCACCGTCGAAGACGTGACGGGGGACGGGATCACCCTCGGACAGGGCGCCGATCCGGTCGTGACCGGCTGCACGGTGACCGGCTGCGGCCTGCGCGGTATCTACGTCTACCAGTACGCCAGGCCGGTCATCGAAGGCTGCACCGTCTCGCACACCGGCCACGAAGGCATCGCCGTCGCGCACCACGGGGTGCCCGTCCTCAAGCGGTGCACGGTCACCGACACCAGGGGTTCGGGGATCTCGTTCGCCTCCGGTTGCGGCGGCGAGATCTCCGGATGCCGGGTCTCGAACACCGCGGAACCGGGGATCGCGATCGCCGAAGGGGCGACGCCGACGATCGCCGAGGCCGCGGACCCCGGCACCGTGGGGGACAACGCGTTGGACGAGATGCTCGCCGAACTCGACGCGATGATCGGCCTTCCCGGGGTCAAGGAAGAGGTCCGTTCGCTGGTCGACGAGTTGCAGGTCAACGAATGGCGCCGCCGGGCGGGGCTGCCGGTCGGCGCGGCCGGGCACCATCTGATCTTCGCGGGCGCGCCCGGCACCGGGAAGACGACGGTCGCGCGGATCTACGGCAAACTGCTGAAGGCGCTGGGAGTCCTGCCGATCGGCCAGTTCCGGGAGGTGTCGCGCCGGGATCTCGTCGGGCAGTACATCGGGCACACCGCGGAAAAGACCGCGACGGTGTTCGAAGAGGCCAAGGGCGGCGTCCTGTTCATCGACGAGGCGTACACGCTCACGCGGCTCGCCGGCTCCGGCGGCGACTTCGGCCAGGAGGCGATCGACACGCTGGTCCCGCTGATGGAGGAACATCGTGACGAGGTGGCGGTGATCGTGGCCGGGTACACCGACGAGATGGTCGACTTCCTCGCCGCCAACCCCGGTCTCGCGTCGCGCTTCGGCAAGACGATCGAGTTCAAGAACTACAGCCCCGCCGAACTTCTCGCCATCTTCGGGCGGATGGCGTCCGCCGGGGACTACGAACTCGATCCCGACGCCGGCCCCGTGCTGACCGGCCACTTCCGGCGCGTTTCCGGCGACGTCAACTTCGGCAACGCGCGCGACGCGCGCCTGCTGTTCGAGAAGGCGCGCACGGCTCAGTCACAACGCTTGCGGCTGCTGGGCCGGATGCCCGCGATCGAAGAACTGCGCAGGTTGCACGTGGCCGACGTGGAGGCGGCCATCGCACGATAGCGTGGCCCTGTGCGGGTGCTGGTGACCGAGGACGACGAGAACTTGCGGGTGGCGTTGGAATTCGCCCTGCGCGGCGACGGCTTCGCGGTGGACACCGCCGCCGATCTGCCCGGCGCCGACGAGGCGCTGATGGTGAACGCCTACGACTGCGCGGTGTTCGACCGGATGCTTCCTTCGGGCGACGCGCTGGCGTACGTCCGCAACCGGCGCAGCGCCGGATGGCCGCTGCCGGTGCTGTTCCTGACCGCGCGCGACAGCGTCGCCGACCGGATCGACGGCTTGCGCGTCGGCGGCGGTGACTACCTGGTCAAGCCGTTCGCGATGCCGGAACTGATCGCCAGGGTGCGCAGCCTGTGCCGCCGTGACATGGCCGGGCAGGCGGTGATCCTGCGCTGCGCCGACGTCGAACTCGACACCGGCAGGCACCAGCTCTCGCGGGCGGGGGTGCTGCTCACCGTGACCCGCAAGGAGTACCTCGTCATGGAACGGCTGATGGCCGCGACCGGGCGCCCGGTCTCACGGCGGGAACTCATCCGGTACGCGTGGGACGAGATGGCGGATCCGGCGTCGAACGTGCTCGACGTCGTGATCGCGCGGCTGCGGCGGAAGCTCAAGGATCCTCCGCTGATCCACACCGTGCGGGGGTCGGGCTACCGGATGGCGCCGCTCTAGCTCCGCGGCACGGTCGCCCGTCCGCCGCTCGCGGCCATCCCGCCGTGTCGGGTTGCGAAGGCCACTTTCGCAACCTTCAACGTTGCGGAGGTGGCTTTCGCAACGTGCGGTCGCTCCCAGCCCGCCCGAAACCCAGCCTGAACGAGACCATCGACACTCTTCCGCCCCGGATGTGCCATGCTCGACAGCGCACGAGGCGGCGAAACCGAGAGGTGACGAGGGTGTCCATCTGGGCAGGCGTGATCAATTTCGTCCGGGGCCGGTACGAGGTGCTCGAAGAGCGGGACGGCTGGCTCCGGTTCCGGGTCGACACCGGTGACGGTCGCGGCCAGCAGGTGTCCTTGCACCACTTGCCCGAACACGACGGCGCGGAGTGGGTGGAGATCTCGTCTCCGGTCGGCTGGGCCGACAAGATCGATCTGCGGCGCCTGCTCGAACTGGCGGGCGGCGGTTCGGTCGGCGGCGCGGCGGTGGTGGACGGTGTGGCGCTGCTCAAGCACACGGTCCCGCTGGTCGACCTGAACCTGGTCAACGAGTTCGAACACCCGCTGAAGTCCCTCGTCGCGCGTGCCGACAGCCTCGAACACGAGCTGACCGAGGCCGACGAGTTCTGAGCCCTCTCGTCCATTCAGGACGGAAACGATGAAGGCCCCCTGCCGACGCAGGGGGCCTTCACTCGTCTTGGGGTCGCCAGCGGCCGAGGCGTGTCGCGAAAGCCACTTTCGCGACGTCTGGCGTCCCGAAAGTGGCTTTCGCGACACCGGTACCAACGCGTCTCGGGCTCAGAGGCGCTCCTGGAGCGCGTCCGCGGCGGCGAGCAGGTCCGCGGCCCAGCGTGCCCCCGGTTTACGCCCTATCCGTTCGATGGGCCCGGAAACCGACACCGCGGCGACGACGGTGCCCGTCGAATCCCGTACCGGCGCCGAGACACTCGCCACACCGGGCTCCCGTTCCGCCACGCTCTGGGCCCAGCCGCGGCGGCGGACCTCGAGCAGTGTGCGCTCTCCGTACACCGCCTCGGTGAGGATCGTCCGCTGCGTGTGCGGATCCGACCACGCGGCGAGCACCTTCGCGCCGGAGCCCGCGGTCATCGGCAGCCGTGAACCGATCGGCACCGTGTCACGGAGCCCGCTCGGCGGCTCCGCGGTCGAAACGCAGACACGCTGGACGCCGTCGCGGCGGTACAGCTGAACGCTTTCGCCGGTGATGTCGCGCAATTTCGGCAGCACCGAACTCGCCGCGTCGAGCAGCGGGTCGGTCGAACCGCCGGCCAGTTCCGCGAGTGCGGTACCCGGCCGCCAGCGGCCGTCGGGGCCGCGGCGTAACAGGCGATGCACTTCGAGGCCGACCGCGAGCCGGTGCGCCGTCGCGCGCGGCAGACCGGTCCGCGTGCACAGTTCCGCCAGGCCACAAGGATCTTCGGCCACGGCCTGAAGCACGGCCACGGCCTTGTCGAGTACTCCGATACCGCTATGCTGTCCCACAAGCCGATACTATCTTCCCGAAGTTTGAGATGTCCAGATGGTGGGAAGTACCGATTTCACCGCATGTGAGGAGCCGGAAAATGCCCCGGACACTGGCCGAGAAAGTGTGGGAGTCGCACCTGGTGCGGCGCGGCGAGGGGGCCGAGCCCGACCTGCTCTACATCGATCTGCACCTGCTGCACGAAGTGACCAGCCCGCAGGCGTTCGACGGACTCCGCCTGGCAGGCCGGAAACTGCGCCGTCCCGACCTCACCATCGCGACCGAGGACCACAATGTCCCGACGATCGACATCGAGCTGCCGATCGCGGATCCCGTGTCCCGGACCCAGGTCGACACCCTTCGCGCCAACTGCAAGGAGTTCGGCGTCCGGCTGCACCCGATGGGCGACGCCGAACAGGGCATCGTGCACGTCATCGGCCCGCAGCTGGGCCTGACCCAGCCGGGAATGACCGTGGTGTGCGGTGACAGTCACACCTCGACGCACGGTGCCTTCGGCGCGATGGCCTTCGGGATCGGCACCTCCGAGGTCGAACACGTGATGGCGACCCAGACCCTGCCGCTCCGTCCATTCAAGACGATGGCGATCACGGTCGACGGCGCCCTGCGCCCCGGCGTCACCGCGAAGGACGTCATCCTCGCGGTGATCGCGAAGATCGGCACCGGCGGCGGGCAGGGCTACGTCCTCGAGTACCGCGGCGAGGCCATCGAAAAGCTGTCGATGGAAGCCCGGATGACGGTGTGCAACATGTCCATCGAAGCGGGCGCGCGCGCCGGGCTCATCGCACCGGATGAGACGACGTTCGCGTATCTGAAGGGCCGTCCGCACGCGCCGCGGGGCGCGGATTGGGACGCCGCTGTCGAAAACTGGCGCGAGCTCCGCACGGACGACGACGCCGTCTTCGACGCCGAGGTGCACCTGAACGCCGACGAGCTCACGCCTTTCGTGACCTGGGGCACGAACCCGGGCCAGGGGCTCCCGCTGGGCGCCGAGGTGCCCGACCCGGAGCGGATCGGTGACGAGAACGAGCGCATCGCCGCTGAGAAGGCCCTGTCCTATATGGACCTGAAGCCGGGCACGCCGCTGCGGGAGATCTCGGTGGACACCGTCTTCCTCGGCTCGTGCACGAACGGCCGTATCGAGGATCTGAGGGCCGCCGCGGACGTCCTGCGCGGGCACAAGGTCGCCGATTCGGTCCGGATGCTCGTCGTCCCCGGCTCGATGCGGGTCCGCCAGGCGGCGGAAGCCGAAGGGCTGGACCGGATCTTCACCGAAGCCGGCGCGGAATGGCGTCAGGCCGGCTGTTCGATGTGCCTCGGCATGAACCCGGACCAGCTGAAGCCGGGCGAGCGGAGCGCGTCGACCTCGAACCGCAACTTCGAAGGCAGGCAGGGCAAGGGCGGCCGGACGCATCTGGTCTCACCGCTCGTGGCGGCCGCCACGGCCGTGCGGGGAACCCTGTCCAGCCCCGAAGACCTGCAGCCGGCCACCGTCCGCTGACATCGCTGACATCCGCGAAGGAGTTCCCACCATGGACGCGTTCACCCACCACACCGGCGTCGGGGTCCCGCTGCGCAGGTCCAACGTGGACACTGATCAGATCATCCCGGCGGTCTACCTCAAGCGCGTGAGCCGCACCGGCTTCGAAGACGGCCTCTTCGCCGCCTGGCGCTCCGAGGAGTCGTTCATCCTCAACCAGGAGCCCTTCAAAAGCGGGTCGGTCCTGGTCGCGGGCCCGGACTTCGGCACCGGTTCCTCCCGCGAGCACGCCGTCTGGGCCTTGATGGACTACGGCTTCCGGGTCGTGATCTCCGCCCGGTTCGCGGACATCTTCCGCGGCAACTCCGGCAAGCAGGGCCTCGTCGCCGCTCAGGTCGAGCAGGCGGACGTCGAACTGCTGTGGAAGCTGCTCGAAAACGAGCCGGGGACGGAGGTCACGGTGGACCTCGAGTCGAAGACGGTACGAGCCAAGGACTTCACCGCGCCCTTCCAGATCGACGACTACACCCGCTGGCGGCTCCTCGAAGGGCTCGACGACATCGCCCTGACACTCCGCCACGCGGAGGAGATCGACACTTTCGAGACCCAGCGCCCCTCCTGGAAGCCGGTGACCCTCCCGGCCGCCCACTCCTAGGGCCGGTCAAAGGGGGCGGATTCCCTTGCTGAGCAGGGAATCCGCACCCCGGCCGGGGGTACTCGACACAGCCCCGAAACCACACCGAACGGCACCTCGAGAGGCCCTCAAGGGGTCCCTCGGGAGGCGGAACAGCCCCCGAGACAAGGGAAATTTCCGCGCGTCGTTTGGAATTTGTGCTGCATTGGTAATACCGTGTGCGCTAAGTCGGCCGACGGGGCCGTGTACAAGTAGTTCTTCTTGGAGGACTGGAATGGCCAACAAGGCCCAGCTGATCGAGGCGCTGTCGGAGCGCCTGGGCGACAAGAAGGTCGCGTCGGAGGCCGTCGATGGCCTTGTCGACATCATCATCCGGACGGTCAACAAGGGCGAGAAGGTGAACATCACCGGCTTCGGTGTGTTCGAGAAGCGCGCCCGCGCCGCCCGCACCGCGCGGAACCCGCGCACCGGTGAGACCGTTCGCGTCAAGAAGACCAACGTGCCCGCTTTCCGCGCAGGCACGACCTTCAAGGACGTCATCAGTGGTTCGAAGAAGCTGCCGAAGGCCACCGCTGTGAAGCGTGCGACCGCCGGCACCGCCACTCGCGCCGCCACCACCACCCGCGCGACGACGACCCGGACGGCCGCCAGCCGCCCGGCCGCGACGCGTTCCACCACCACGCGGACCCGCGCCGCCGCCGCCACGACGCGTACGGCTGCGAAGCCGGCCGCCAAGGCGACCGCGACCAAGGCCGCCGCCAAGACGACCGCTGCCAAGGCGGCGCCGAAGACCGCGGCCAAGGCCACGACTCGCGCCACCACGGCCAAGAAGGCGACCGCCACCAAGGCCGCCGCGAAGCCGGCCGCCAAGGCGACCGCTGCCAAGGCCCCCGCGAAGAAGGCTCCGGCCAAGCGGACTTCGGCCGCGGCGAAGAAGAAGTAAGCTCCCTCTTCACGAGAGAGCCAACGGCAGGGCCCCGCGCACCGCGCGGGGCCCTGCCGCATTTTCCGGCCGTCTACCGTGCGGCCGCCTGGTTTCCCCCGACGCGCCCGCGCGCGGTGTCCGGGGGATCTTGTCCCGGAAGGGATCCGCGGCCCCTCAGGGGCTGGATGTGATGCGATTCTCGTGTCGCTGGGCGAAGTCGCGGAAAAGAATCCGCTTCGACCGTCACTCCGATGGACGCATCACCGCGATTTCTCGGTGCCGCCCTCCACAGTGGAGCGACGGGCAGGAACACCGCCGGAGTAGCTCGCGTCACCCACGTGGGGGAGCCTCACGACATTTCCCGTGCTTGGAGACGTAACTCGCGTGCTTGGAAACGTAACTCGTGAGTTACGGCTCCAGACACGTGAGTTACGTCCCCAGACACGCGTGTGCGGTGAAAGCGCAGGCGAAGCGTCGGGCATGGGCAGGCCCCGGTCCTCGCTCACCGGGAGTTTCACGACATCCCCACGACCAAAACACTCACGACCGCGTCAGGGATGTGCGGGAGCCGGCGTGGGCAAAGGCGACGCGAAATAGTCCGCGGCCACCAGCACCGGCCCGTTCTCTTCGGTCGGGGGCCGGAAGGACAGCACCCAGAACGAACCCTTCTTCGACGGCACCACGCCGCCGCGTGCGGCCGGCACATCGACACCGTCGCGGTCGGCCAGTGCGCTGACGACGTCCGGGATCACCCCGCCCTGGCTGGAGATCACCGGCGTCCCGCCGTCTCCGGCGATGGCCAGCAGCCGGGCGACGCCGAGCACCGGGTCCGGCCAGTAACCCTCTTCCGACAGCAGCGGCTCGTGCCGGATCTCGACGCCGAGATCCTCGGCGAGCCCGTTCACCGTCTGGACGCAACGAAGGCGCGGCGCCGAGAGCACCCTGCCGGGCGCGTAGTGCCGCAGAAGCGAACGCAGTGCTTCGGCCTGACGCTGGCCCGCGTCCGACAGCGGCCGCAGGTCGTCGTCACCGTTCCACTCGTCGCGTTTACCCGCTTTGGCGTGCCGCACCAGGATCACCGTGGTGAGTTCGGGCGGCAGCGCGGAGAACTCGCGCAGCACCCGCACGTCCTCCGTCCGCGTCAGCAGTTTCTCCGCCGTTTCCGGGTCGAGCCAGCGCAGCTCGTCGACTTCCTCGTTCGGCGCGAAGGTGCCGGAAACCGCGTGCGCGGAGAAGTAGTCGACGGTCTTCGGCAGTCCCGCCACGGTGTATTCGGTCCGGACCAGATACCGGCCGAGCACGGCCTCGAATCCGGTCTCCTCTTCGATCTCCCGGACCGCCGTCCGTGCGATGGTCTCGCCCGGATCGAGCTTTCCCTTCGGCAGCGACCAATCGTCGTAGCGCGGCCGGTGGACCAGCGCGACCTCGATCCGGTCTCCGTCACGACGCCACAGAACGGCGCCCGCCGCCCGGATGGTCCCGCTCATCCCGCGGCCCCGTGCCGCTTCGCCAGCTCGACCTGGTGGTCGCGGACGTCGTCGCCGGAAGCCGGGAACGGGGTCCACTCGCCGGTCGAGTTCAGCACCCAGCACCGGGTCGACGGATGCAGCGCGGATTCGAAGATGTAGTCCAGCTGCGCCGTCAGCTTCGGATCCTTGACCCGCACCAGCGCCTCGATCCGGCGGTCCAGGTTGCGGTGCATCATGTCCGCGCTGCCGATCCACCGGGTGCCGCCCGCGCGGAAGGTGAAGACGCGCGAGTGCTCCAGGAAACGGCCGAGGATGGACCGCACGTGGATGTTCTCGCTCAGCCCCTCCACACCCGGTTTCAGCGAGCAGATCCCGCGCACCACGATGTCGACCGGCACTCCCGCCTGCGAGGCGTGGTACAGCGCGTCGATCACCTGCTCGTCGACGAGCGAGTTGCATTTGATCCGGATCCCGGCGGTCTGGCCGGCGCGGGCGAGTTCGATCTCCTCGCCGATCGCGCGCACGATGCCGCGGCGGATCCCGTGCGGCGACGTGAGGATGTTGCGGTAGGTGTCCTGACGGGAGTACCCGGTGAGCACGTTGAACAGATCCGTCAGATCCGCGCCGATCGTCGGGTCGGCGGTCAGGATGCCGAGGTCCTCGTACAGGCGCGCGGTCTTCGGGTTGTAGTTGCCGGTGCCGATGTGGCAGTAGCGGCGGATGGTCGAACCCTCCTGGCGCACCACCATCGACACCTTGCAGTGCGTCTTGAGCCCGACGAGCCCGTAGACCACGTGCACGCCGGCGCGTTCCAGTGTGCGGGCCCAGGTGATGTTGGCCTGTTCGTCGAACCGTGCCTTGATCTCGACCAGCGCGACGACCTGCTTGCCCGCCTCGGCGGCGTCGATCAGCGCGTCGACGATCGGGGAGTCGCCGGAGGTGCGGTACAGCGTCTGCTTGATCGCCAGCACCTTGTCGTCCGCGGCGGCCTGTTCGATGAACCGCTGGACGCTGGTGGAGAACGAGTCGTACGGGTGGTGCACGAGGACGTCGCCTTCGCGCAGCGTCGCGAACACCGACTTCGGCGTCTCGCGCTCACCGAACGCCGGATGCGTGGCGGGAACGAAAGGGCGGTCCTTGAGTTCCTTCCGGTCGACACCGGACAACTGGTGCAGGCAGGTCAGATCCAGCAGACCGGGGACCTCGACGACGTCGCGCGGGTCGACCTCCAGTTCGCGCAGCAGCAGTTCGAGCATGTGCTCGCTCATGTCCTGCGCCACTTCCAGCCGCACCGGCGGGCCGAACCGGCGCTGCGCCAGTTCCCGTTCCAGCGCCTGGAGAAGGTCTTCGTCCCGGTCCTCTTCGACTTCGAAGTCCGCGTTGCGGGTGACCCGGAACGCGTGGTGCTCGGTGACCTCCATCCCGGTGAACAGCTCGCCGAGGTGGGCGGCGATCAACTCCTCCAACGGAAGGAACGTCGCGGTGTGGCTCTCCCGCGGCTGCTGCTCGATCCGCATCAGGCGCGGCACGTTGCTCGGCACCTTGACGCGCGCGAACCGCTCCGTGCCCGCTTCGGGGTCCCGGACGGTGATGGCCAGGTTGAGCGAAAGGCCGGAGATGTAGGGGAACGGGTGCGCGGGATCCACTGCCAGCGGTGTGAGCACCGGGAAGATCTGCTCGCTGAAGTAGTTCGACAGCCGGAGCTGGTCGGCGCCGGTCAGGTCGTTCCAGCCGACGATGAGGATGTCCTCGTCGGCCAGCTGCGGCCGCAGGTGCAGCTCGAAGGCGTTGGTGTGCCGCTCGACCAGGTCCTGGTTGCGTTTGGCGATGTAGGCCAGCTGCTCGCGCGGGGTGAGCCCGTCCGCGCTGCGCACCGGGAGGCCGGTCTCGTCGCGGCGTTTCAGCCCGGCGACCCGCACCATGTAGAACTCGTCCAAATTGGACGCGAAGATCGCCAGGAACTTGGCCCGCTCGAGCAGCGGCTGCGACTCGTCCTCGGCCAGCGCGAGCACGCGCGCGTTGAAGTCCTGCCATGACAGCTCACGGTTGAAGTACCGGTCGTCGGGCAGGGTTTCGACGGCGGTGGGCGCCGACGTCACCGCGGGCGGCGCGGAGGGCAGCGCGCGGAACTCCTGTGCGGGACGGCTCGCCGAACCGCCGCGCGTCGCCCGGACGGCCACGCGTGGGGTCGGGGTGCTCGTCTTCGCCGCGGAGGCGCTCTTCCTCGCCCGGACGGGTTTCGCCGTGCCGTGGTCGGGTTCCGGTTTCGCGGCGGAGGTCTTCCGCTTCCTTGCCGAGTTCGGGGTGCCGCCGTCATTTGTGCTCACGGACTTCATTGTTCACCACTCGGCGCGATTATGTGCACCGCGCGCGGGACGCCGGGGTGAACTCTCGTCACATCGCCACGCAGGGTGTCCCCAACAGCGTTGAAGTGCGCTTTCCGGCACCCAGGGTGCGGACGTGAGCGAGATCATCCGCGGTGTCGACGTCGGCCCGGAGCGATTCCGCGGCGATCGTGAGCGGCGTCGCACCGGAAGCGGTGTGCGCCCGCGCGGAACCCTCGCCGAACCGGGGTTCCAGGCGACGGCCCGCCCCCGCGAGCAACAGGGTCGTCCCCGTTCCCTGCCGGTCCGCGACGAACGCCCGTCGCCCGGCGGCCTCGGCGAGGGCGGCGGTGAGGTCTTCGGTGCGCAGCGCGGGCAGGTCGGCTTGCAGGGCACCGACGAGACCGGACGGCGTGTCCCGGCGCAACAGCTCTTCGCCGTGACGCAGGGCCGCGTTCAACCCGCCGCGTGACGGCTCGGTGACGATTTCGACGCCCAGTTCGGTGAGCTCCGCCACCGACGCCGGGTCCGCGGCGACCACCAGCACCCGGCGGACGCCGTCCGCCGAGGTCGCCGCGGCCAGCGTGTCGTAGGCGAGCGCCAGCACCAGATCGGGGTGCCGCCCGGGCACGACCGCGCCACGAAGCCGCGACTTGCCCTCGGCGGGGCGCTTCATCGGCACGATCAGGTCGATGCCCGCACTGCCTGCACTGTCCACATCTCTCTTCTTACCCGACCCTCCCTGGACCGCGCTCGCGTGCGCGCGGCAGGATCAGTGGCCTGGGACGACACGTGTGACTTCGAGGAGGACGAATTGGCCCGGCGTGAGAAGGGCGGCATCTGGGTGGGCATCGCCGCCGCACTGTTCTACCCGGCGACGGCCATCGGCAAGCGGGTCTACCGCAACGCCGAGCGGATCCCCCGCGAAGGCGGCGCGCTGCTCCTGCTCAACCACGTGTCCCACATGGATCCGGCGGTGGACGCGGTGTTCGTGCACCGCCAGCGGCGGGTGCCCCGTTTCCTCGGCAAGGAGAGCCTGACCAGGACACCGGTCTTCGGCAAGATCTTCGTGGGCGCGGGTCAGATCCCGGTCTCCCGCGGTTCGGCCGCCGCCGGCGACAGCCTCAAGGCCGCTCACCAGGCGTTGCGTGACGGCAAGGTCGTGGTGATCTATCCGGAGGGGACGATCACGAAGGATCCGGACGGCTGGCCCAAGAAGCCGTTCACCGGGGCCGCGCGGCTCGCGCTGGAGACCGACGTGCCGGTGATCCCGATCGCGCGCTGGGGCACGAACCACATCTTCGACGGCTACACGAAGAAGTTCAGGCCGTTCCCGCGCAAGACGATCACGCACCTGGTCGGCGAGCCGTTGGATCTTTCGCCGTACAAGAACGGTTCCACCCGCAGCGCCTCCAAGCTGCGCGAGGTCACCGACCTGATGATGACCGAGATCACCGCCCTGCTCGCGGAGATCCGCCAGGAGGAACCGCCCGCGAAGAAGCCGGAGGACGACGACTGATGGCCCAGGTCCAGCGGGTGACCGTGCTCGGCGCCGGGTCGTGGGGCACGGCGTTCGCGAAGGTGCTCGGCGACGCGGGACGGGACGTGACCATCTGGGCGCGGCGGCCCGAGGTCGCGGAAGAGATCCGGGAGCGGCATCTCAATTCGTCCTATTTACCCGGTATCGATTTGCCGGAGCGGATCACCGCGACGGCGGATCCGGCCGAAGCCCTCGACGGCGCGCAGGCCGTGGTCCTCGCGGTGCCGAGCCAGACGCTGCGGACCAAGCTGTCCGAGTGGTCCGGTCTGCTGCCGTCCGACGCGATACTGGTGAGCCTCGCGAAGGGCGTCGAACTGGGCACGCTCAAGCGGATGAGCGAGGTCATCGCCGAGATCGCCCGCGTCGACGCCGGGCAGATCGTGGTCGTTTCCGGGCCGAACCTGGCGAAGGAGATCGCGCTGGGGCAGCCGGCGGCGGCGGTGCTGGCCTGCACCGACCACGACAACGCCAAGGCGATCCAGCAGGCGAGCTTCAACCAGTACTTCCGGCCGTACACCAACACCGACGTCGTCGGCTGTGAGCTGGGCGGGGCGTGCAAGAACGTCATCGCGCTCAGCTGCGGGATGGCGGCGGGACTCGGACTGGGCGCCAACACCGTGGCCACGCTGATCACCCGCGGACTGGCCGAGATGGCCAGGCTCGGCGCGAAACTCGGCGCCGACCCGCTGACCTTCGCCGGGCTGGCGGGCGTCGGCGACCTGGTGGCGACCTGTTCGTCGCCGTTGTCGCGCAACCGGACGTTCGGCGAGCGGCTCGGCCGGGGCGAGACGCTGGAGCAGGCGCTGGCGGCCACCGGCGGCCAGGTCGCCGAGGGCGTCAAGTCCTGCACATCGATCCGGGAACTCGCGCAGAGCCTCGGCGTCGACATGCCGATCACCGACGCGATGCACCGCGTCTGCCATGAAGGGGTCGACCCCCGCCGTGCCGGAGCCGACCTGCTCGGCCGGTCGCAGAAGCACGAGTGGTCCTGAGGAAGACCGCACTATCGCGACAGACCAGGGCGGATCCGTGCTGCGAGCATGGGAACCAGGTGAGGGACTCACGGTCCACGGTATGAGATCGGTTGACCGCCGGGTTCCGCCCTGGTTCGCTGAGGGCATGTTCGCACGTGAGATGACTGTGTCGCGGGGCCTCTCGGGTCTTGGCGCCGTCTCGTGTGCGTCGTGTCGCTGTTGTCGGTGAACTCAGCCCCGGCCCAGCTCGACACCTTCTTTCCTTAGCGAGGACTTCTCCATGTTCGCCGTCCCGGACAACACGCTCGTCATCCCCGAAAACCCCGCCCTGCGCCACCCGGTGCGCGTCGCGCTCGAGTTCGCCGCGGACCGTGACCGCTGGCGCCACCTGCTGCGCTACGACCCCGAGGAACGGTTCTCCGCCCTCGTCGACGCCGACGAACTGCAGGAGATCTGGCTGATGAGCTGGCTGCCCGGCCAGCGCACCGACCTGCACGACCACGAATTCGCCGCGGGCGCGTTCACCGTGGTCAGCGGGCAGCTGAGCGAGACCGTCGCCCGCCGCGCCGTCGACGGGCGGGCGGTGACGGAGCTGCATTCGCTGTCGGAGGGCCAGTCTCGCGTCTTCGGCCCCGGGTACATCCACGAAGTGCGCAACGACGGGCCGGACCCGGCCGTCAGCGTGCACGTCTACCGGCACCAGACGCGCACCATGCGCCCGTACCACCTGGACCCCATCTCGGGCCCGTCCCGCATTTAGTCACCTACTTGCGTGGCTCTCCGGCGCAAGTAGGTGACGAATTGCGCGGGGGAGCGTCAGGTGAGGTCGCCTCGGAGCCGGAATTCGGCTTCGACGCGGTCTCGCGGGGCGCCGGTGGCGAGCAGGGTGTGCAGCAGGAGCCGGGATTTACGCGGATCCAGCCAGCCTGCCATGGTCGCGCCCATCGCGATCAGATCCGATTCGGAACCGCGGAAGCCGTAAGTACCGCGGAACGTCGGCCCGGCGCCGGTACGGCCGGCGACCACGATCGGCACCTCCGGCAGCACCCGCTCGATCACGTCGGCGGACCCCGCCGAAACGTGCCCGGCGCCGTTCGCGGCGAGCACCACGCCCTTGACCCCGGCCTTGACCAGCGTTTCCAGGAGCTCACCGGTGTCCTCGACGCCGCTCTCGACGATCGGCACCAGCCCGGAGAAGTCCGCGTCCCCCAGCGGCAACGCCGCCGGGCGGGCGGAGACCGGGTGGAAGTAGTGCACCAAGCCCTCGCTGACGAGCGCGAGCGGCCCGGCGGGATTCGAGGAGAAGGCCTCGACATGGCTCGAATGTGTCTTGCGGACCCAGCGTGCGGCGTGGACGTCGTCGTTGAACACGACCAGCGAGCCGCGGCCCCGGCTTCGGGGATCGGCCGCGACGGTCAACGCGGCGAGCACGTTCCCCGCGCCGTCGGCGCTGGGCAGACTGGGATTGCGCATCGCGCCGGTGATCACGATCGGCGCCTCGGAAGCCCACGTCAGCTCGAAGAAGTACGCCGTCTCTTCGAGCGTGTCCGTGCCCTGGATCACGACGACACCTTGAGCGCCTTCGTCGACGGCTTTGGCGGCCCAGTCCCGTGTCCGGATCAGGGTCGCGAAGTCCATCGACGCGCTGGAAATCCCCGCGAGCGTCTCCGCACGGACGTCCATCTCGAGGTCGTCGCCCAGGTCGCCGAGCAGGTCGGCGGCGGTGAGGCGGGGGACGGCGTGGTCTTCACCGTCGCCGGGGACCATGGAGATGGTGCCGCCCAGAGCGGCGACGGCGACAAGGGGCCGATTCTCGGGAGAGACGCTCATGCGGGAATTCTTTCAAACTCGTGAGTGGTAAGGACGGTTCTATTGAGGGGTAAGGCGAACGTGTCGTGGTCGGCATCTCCGCGTCTCCCGACACAGCGCCGGGACCTCCCGCCGCGATCGAGCTCTGATGTCGCGAAGGGCACCTTTGAGACCTTGATCGTCTCAAAGGTGCCCTTCACGACATCCCCACGACCGCGAAATCTCACGTGAGCGCCCGACTGGAATCCTTCACGGCCTCAATGGTGAAACTGGCCGCCAGTCGCTGCGGATCCTCGGTCAGCCGCCATTCCTCGGTCGCCTCGTTCAGGGTCATGAACCCGGGCAGCGCGTTCCACGGCACGCTGTCGTGCTCCACGAGACGCGTCAGCGTCAGGCCCGCGTCGAGCAGCGACGTGACGATCTCGCCCAGCCCGTGGTTCCACTCGTGCGTCCGGTTGTGCTGGAACGAGACGTCGGTGTCCACATAGGTCCCCGGCTCGTCGAACACCAGCGGTTCGGCCTGCTCGAAGTACGGATAGCGCGGCGTGATCATCGGCTGGGTCTCGTCGAGGGTGCCCAGCATCGGGTGCATGTCCCGGATGAACAGCCGTCCGCCCGGCTTCAGCAGCGCGCCGACGACCTGTCCCCAGCGGGCGATGTCGGGCAGCCAGCAGATGGCGCCGATTCCCGTGTAGACGAGGTCGAATTCCCCGGTACCCAGCACCTCGGCGGCACCGTACACATCGGACTCGTGGTAGTCGATCTCCGCGCCGGTCTCGGCGGCCAGCTTTCGCGCGATCTCCAGCGCGGGCGTGGAGAAGTCGAGGCCGGTCATCCGTGCGCCGAGGCGGGACAGGGAAAGCGTGTCCGTGCCGATATGGCACTGCAGGTGCACGCCGCGCGCGCCGGAGACGTCGCCGAGCAGCGGCCGGTCGAAGGTGACCACGCCGCTGAGGTGCGTGGGGTCCGCGACGAACTTCTCGTAGCCGTAATCCGCCGACGCGGCGTGCGCGGGAGCGCGTTCGTCCCAGTTCGCGCGGTTGACGGTCACATAGTCCGTCATGAGGTGGCGGCCTTTTCGGCGGCGCTGCGCAGCACGCAGAATTCGTTGCCCTCGGGGTCACCGAGGACGACCCAGCCGGTCCCGTCCGGGTTTCGCCGATCGTGCACGAGGGTCGCGCCGAGCTTCAGCAGGCGCTCCATCTCCTCGTCGCGCGGGATGTCCGGCTGGAGACACAGGTGGATGCGGTTCTTCACCGTCTTCGGCTCCGGGACCTCTCCGAAGAACAGGGTCACGCCGTTGTCCATCTCGATGATCGCTTCGGGATCGCCGGGCTGATCGTCGTCGGCCATCGGCTTGCCGACGACGCCGCTCCAAAATCGCCCCAGTTCGTAGGCGTCGGCGCAGTCGAAGAAGAAATTCTGTACGACAGAGGTCATGACGCCGCAGTCTGCCCGAGCCCGCGAAGCCCGGCCAACGGTTTAAGCGAGCCGAAGCCCGGGCGACCGATGCACCTGCCGTTCCGCGTCGATGACCAGCACCTGGCATCCCGGTTGCGACGCGACCCACGCGATCCCTTCGGTCCCCATCGCGAACGCGGCCGTGGCCAGGGAATCCGCGGTGACGAGGTCGCCGGCCGCGACCGTGACGCTCAGCAGCCCGGTGGGCCGGCGCCCGGTCCGCCCGTCCAGGATGTGCGCGCCACGCTCGTATTCAGCCGAAGTCGCGACAGCGCCGCCGGACGATTCCACCACGGCGCACACCGCGCCGGGCTGTTCGGGATGCCGGATGCCGACCCGCCAAGCGCGGCCGGGTTCCGGTTCGCCGGCGGTGACGACGTCCCCGCCCGCGTTGAGGCAGAAGACGTCCAGGCCTTCGGCCAGCAGAAGGGACGCCGCCCGCTGCACCGCCCAGCCCTTGACCACCGCGTTCGGGTCGAGCCGGCGGCCGGGGAGCCGGGCGGTGAACGCCCCGCCGGACAGCCGTTCGTAGTGATCGCACAGCGAAAGCACTTCCAGGAGGTCGTCGCTCAGCTCCGAAGGCGCGAGTTCGCCGCGGTCGTAGCGGCACACCTCACTGTCGGCCTTGAACGGGCTGAACCGGGCGTCGACCTCACGCAGCCAGCCGAAGACGCCGTCGATGGCGTGGTCGACGAGAGCGCCGCCCGCACGGACGTCGACCGAGACCGGCAGCCCCATCACCTGTTCGACGCGGTTCATCTGGCGTCCAGCGCCGCCTGCAGCGATTTGACGTACGACTCGCTCGTCGACGTCGCCCCGGAGACGGTGTCGATGTCGGCGCTCTGCGCGGTCAGCGTCTCCTCCTGCAGAATCGGGATCGCGGAGACCCCGCGGCCGCTGGTCGGCCGTTGCAGCAGGCGGACTTCGGAGATCTTGTCCTCGGCCGAGATCACCAGCCGCACCTGCACGGTGCCGTAGCGGTTGCTCTCGACCGAACCGTCGATGGTGCGCTCGGCGCCTTCGGACGCGCCACCGTCCGAAGTAGACGATGTCGGGGCGGGTGCGGCGACGGCGACGGTCTCCGATCCGAGCGGGCCCGGTTCGTACAGCCAGACACCGAGGAAGCCCGCGGCCGAAAGCGCGACCGTGGCGGCGACGATGGTCTTCTTCATGATCGGGACTCCCTGACTCAGGCGGCGAGGCTGAAGCGTTCGGCGTGGACCTGCTGGTTCGGCACCCGTAGTTCCCGCAGGCTGCGCAGCGTCGCCGACGTCATCCCGGGCGGACCGCAGACGAAGACGTCCCGTTCCCGGATGTCCGGCACCAGCTGCCGCAGGCTGTGCGCGCCGAGCACCGGACCGTGCGGACCGGCCTGATCGGACGGTCCACTGAGGACCCGGACGACCGCGCCGCGCGCCCGCGCGAGCCCGATCAGCTCCGGCAGCAGGACGGCGTCGAACTGGGTGCGGACCCGGTAGAGCACGACGACGTGGCCGGAGATCTCCTCCAGCAGCGCGCGGATCGGCGTGATCCCGACGCCGCCCGCGACCAGCAGCGCGTCCGGTTTCTGTTGGTGCATCGTGGTGAACGCGCCGTACGGGCCTTCTGCGAACACGCGGGTGCCGACCTTCAGCGACCGCAAGGACGCGCTGCCGTCACCGGCGGCTTTCGCGGTCAGCCGCAGGGTGCGGCCGTCCGGCGCGGCCGACAGCGAGAACGGGTTGGCCTGCCACCAGCGATCCCTGGTCATGAAGCGCCACAGGAAGAACTGGCCCGCCCGCGCAGGCATCTTGTCGAGGTGCTCGCCGGAGATGTACACCGAGACGACGTCGTCGGATTCCGGGACCACGGCGACGACCCTCAACTTGTGACGCAGGTTTCGCGCCAGCGGCAGCGCCACACGCCCGGCGAAGACCGAGCCGAGCGCGACACCCCACACCGCCCACCAATAGACCTGGGCCCCCGGCGACGACGCGAACGAGCCGCCCAGCGCGATCTGATGGCTGAACGCCAGCACGACCGCGGCATAGGTGTAGAGATGGAGGAAATGCCAGGTCTCGTACGCCAGCCGGCGGCGGGCGAAGCGGGCGGAAACGGCGCCGACGAGCAGGATCAGCGCGAACGCGACGACAGCGCGCAGGATCCCCTCCAGTTTGGTCACCATCGTGACGAATTCGTCCACGACGCCGCTGTCCTCGACCTGTGCGTAGCCGAGGACGATGAACACGAAGTGGGCGAGCAACGTCCACAGCAGGCTGAACCCGGTCCAGCGGTGCCAGCCGGTGAGCTTGTCCATGCCGAGGCGGCGGTCGAACCACGGCAGCCGGGCGACCAGCAGCAGCTGGAACGCCATCGCCAGCGCCCCGTACAGCCCGGCGAGCCTGCCGATGCCGATGAGCACGTTGTCCGAGGGCCCGGCTGCGAAGAAGAGCATGGTGACGGTGGCCACGTTGGCCCCGAGGAAGGTGAAGAGCCCGGCGCGTGCGGCGATCCTGGGACGGATCGCCGGGCGCGGCCTCACGGCGGTCTGCGTCATGGTGGTCACACGTGGTCCCTTCCTTGCCGGTTCAAGTGCTGAGCCTGCTGTGCCAACCTGTGACCTTTCTTGGCGGAAGCTGTCGGCTTCCTGTCGTGTGCGCTCCCGCCTCGCCCTCGCGCGCGCGTTAACGGAGGATGGCGTTGTGAACACCGAGAACCCCGTCCGCCTGCTGGTGGTGGACGACGAGCCGCATATCGCCGACCTCGTGGCCACCGTCGCCCGTTACGAGGGCTGGCAGGCCGTCACCGCCGGATCTGGCGAGGCCGCGCTCGAACGCGCCGCCGAATTCGCGCCCGACATCGTCGTGCTCGACCTGATGCTGCCGGGCATCGACGGGTTCACCGTGCTGGACAAGCTGCGCGAGTCCGGGACGGCGGTGCCCGTCGTCTTCCTCACCGCGAAGGACGCGACGGCGGATCGTGTCGCCGGGCTCACCCGAGGCGGCGACGACTACCTCGTCAAGCCGTTCTCCGTCGAGGAACTGATGGCGCGCCTGCGCGCGGTCCTGCGGCGCAGCACCAACCAGGCCAAGGCGGCGGTGCTGCGGGTCGGCGACCTGACCCTGAACGAGGACACCCGCGAAGTCGTCCGCAATGGTGAACCCGCGGAGCTGACCCCGACCGAGTACGAACTGCTGCGCTACCTCATGCGGCGTTCGCCGTCGGTGCTGACCAAGGCCCAGATCCTCGACCACGTCTGGGAGTACGACTTCGGCGGCCGGTCCAATGTGGTCGAACTCGTCATCTCGCATCTGCGCCGCAAACTCGACGCGGGCAACGAACCGCTGATCCACACCGTGCGCGGAGTCGGCTACGTCGTCCGGCAGGCGGCGAGATGACCATGCTGCGCCGGTGGTACGACGCCTGGCGCCGATCGAGGCTCGGGACCCGGCTGGCGCTCGGGCTCGGGGTGCTGGCGCTGGTCGTGTTCGCCGTCGTCGGCACCGTGATGGTCGGCATCATGAAGGGCTATCTGAACGACCGGCTCGACGAACAGCTCGCCAAGACCCAGATCAGCCAGGTGCCGTCGCTGCGCTCCACGCACGGCGGGAAACCGCAGCAGGCCTACGGCTGGTTCTCCGCGGTGTTCGCGGTGCAGGACGGCGACGCGCTGCCGCAGGCCGGCGGTTCCCTGCCACCGGACACGAAGGCGCTCGAAAAGGTCGCCGAGGACGCGACGCGGACCGAAGTGCTGCGCACCGTCTACATCGAGGACAAGGGCACCTACCGGGTCCGGGCCTGCCCGATCGAGCCGGACCGGAACATCGTGCTGGTCAGCGCCGCCCCGCAGGCCGATCTGGACCGGACGGTGAGCCAGCTGGTGATGGTCGAGGTCGTCGCGTTCCTGCTGGCGCTGGCGGTGCTGGTGATCGCGGGACGGCTGGTGCTGCGGCGCGGGCTGCGGCCGCTGAGCGACATGGCCGGGACGGCACACGACATCGCGTCGCACGACCTCACCACGAACGCCGATCTCCCGGTGCGCGCGCGGGCGAACGGCGGCGGCGCGGAGGTCGAGGAGCTGCGGACGGCGTTCAACCTGATGCTGGCGCACCTCGATTCCTCACTGGTCGCGCGCCGGGAGGCGAACGAACGGCTGCGGCGGTTCATCGCCGACGCCTCCCACGAGCTGCGCACACCGCTGACGTCGATCCGGGGCTATGCCGAGCTTTTCCGCTACGCCGCGGCGAACGAACCCGCCGAACGCGACGCGCATCTGTCGAAGATCCGGGAAGAGACCGAGCGGATGAGCGTGCTCGTCGACGACCTCCTGCTCCTCGCGCGCCTCGACGCGCCGGAGACCGAGGCGCCGCTGCGGCTGGTCGACGTCGACATCGCCGAGCTGATCACCGACGCGGGGGAGGCCTTCGCCGCCGGCCGCCCGGAGCATCCGCTGAGCCTCGGCGCGCTACCGGAAGGTGTTGTCCTGCAAGCGGATCCGGTGCGCCTGCGGCAGGTGCTCGACAACCTGCTCGCCAACGCCGCGGTGCACACGCCGCCCGGGACGGCGGTCGCTTTGTCGGCTTCGGCTTCGGACTCGGAGGTCGTGTTGCGGGTGAGCGATGCCGGGCCGGGGATCCCGCCGGAAGCGCGGGAGCGGATCTTCGACCGGTTCTACCGCGTCGACACCGCCCGCACGCGCGGCAACGGCGGGACCGGGCTCGGGCTTTCGGTGGTGCTCTCGCTGGTCTCCGCGCACGGCGGGACGATCGGGGTCGCGAGCGTGCCGGGGGCGACGACGTTCACAGTGCGGCTGCCGCGCCACCGCGCGTGACCCGCTTTCGCGCGTGACCCCCTCCCGCGCGACCCCTCCCGCGCGTGCTATGAAAGGTCCTTTCCTTGCAAAATTTGCAAGGAAAGGTCCTTTCCTAGCGTTGGTGAGCGCTACCCGACCCGCCCCTTCACATGCTCCGGCACCGTCCACTCCGAAACCAGGTCCGCCGACGGCTCCGGTTCCCCGAACACGGTCCGCACCGGCAGCACCCCCGCCCACGAGAGGTCGGCCGCGACCTCGTCCTCGGGATCGTCGGGGCCCTCGCCGCGCATCTTCACCGACGCCTCGGTGAGGTCCAGTTCCAGCACCGAAACGGACGCGAACTCCTTCGCGTTGACGTCGCGCGCGTGCTCCCACGAACCGGGCGCGAGGTGGTCGGTCAGCACGCGGAGGGCGTGCATCTTCCGGTCGGCGTCGGTGACCGCGGCGGCCTTGCCCAGGATCACGGCGCTGCGGTAGTTCATCGAGTGGTTGTTGATCGAGCGCGCGTAGACGATGCCGTCGAGCAGGGTCACCGTGACGCAGATCTCGACGCCGTCGGAATCGCGCATACTCTTCGCCCCGGTGGATCCGTGCAGGTAGAGCGTGTTCCCGTCGCGGCCGTAGCCGGTCGGGATGACCACCGGGGCGCCGTCGCGCACGACGCCGAGGTGGCAGATCAGGCCTTCGTCGAGCACCGCGTACAGCGCCGAGCGGTCGCTGAGCGCGCGGTTCTTCTTGCGGCCGAGAGTGGTCCTGTCGGTGGGTGAGAGCGGGGTGGACATGCGAGCAGTCTCACCCACCAGAGTGGCCTGTAATAACGGCCAATTCTCCTATACTTGAGAAGGCCACTTCTGGAAGTGTGGAGTACAGCATGTCCGACACCGCCCTGCCGGTCAGCCTCGACCGCGATTCGCTCGTCCCGCTCGCGGTCCAGCTGGCCGACGCGTTGCGCGCGGCCGCCGGCGACGGGCATCTGCGCGGTGGCGACAGGCTGCCCTCGACCAGGGCGCTCGCGAGCAGGCTCGGCGTCAGCCGCACGGTGACGTCGGCGGCGTACGAGCAGCTTCACGCGGAGGGCTGGATCGCGGGCCGCCATGGCTCGGGCACGTATGTCACCACCACGCCGCCCGCGGACAGGCCGTCGAAAGGTCCTGTGCCCGGCACCCCCGCCAAACCACCCACGCTGGTCGACCTCACCCCGGGTGTCCCGTGGGCCGACGGCATCGAGAAGGCCGCCTGGCGCCGGGCGTGGCGGGCCGCCGCCGATCCGCGCCCGACCTATCGCGAGGACAGGGCGGGCCTGCCCGCGTACCGGGACGCCGTGTCCGAACATCTCCTGCGCCACCGCGGCCTCGCGGCCGGAACGGTGCTGGCCACCGGCGGGACGACGGCGGCGGTGATCGAACTCGCGGGAGCGGTGCTCTCGCGCGGCGACCGGGTCGCGATCGAGGAGCCGGGTTATCAGCGCGCGGTGCAGGCGTTCCGGCGGGCGGGGATGGAGGTCGTGCCCGTCCCGGTGGACGAAGAAGGACTGCGCCCGGACGCCGTCCCCGCCGACGTGCGCGCCGTGTACTGCTCGCCCGCGCACCAGTATCCGCTCGGCAGCCGGATGAGCGCGTCCCGCCGGGTCGACCTCGTCGAACTCGCCCGCGCCGAGGGCATGCTGGTGATCGAGGACGACTACGACGGCGAGCTGCGGTTCGACGTCGCGCCACTGCCGCTGCTGGCCGCGCTCGCGCCCGACGTCGTCGCGCATCTCGGCACCACGAGCAAGATCCTCACCCCGGCGCTGGGCGCGGGCTGGATGGTCGCGCCGTCCCCGGTCGCGGCCGCGGTGCTGGAGTACCGCGAAGCGACTGGGACACGCCCTTCGCCCGCGGGGCAGCGAGTACTCGCCGAGCTGGCGCGGCACGGTGATCTGGGGCGGCACCTGCGGAAGCTCCGGCGGGAACTGTCGGAGCGCCGCTCCCTGGTCTCGGCCGCGCTGACGTCGGCGGGGATCCCGGTGCTCGGCGACGACGCGGGCGCGCATCTGGTCGTCCCGTGCGGCTCGGCGGCCGACGAGGCGGCGCGGATGGCGGCGGCGGAACGCGCCGGGATCCGGCTCGACGGCCTGGCCCGGCATTTCGCCGGGACGCCGACGGTGTTCGGGAACCTCATCGGCTACGCGGGCTGCTCGCGGGAGGCACTGCGATCCGCCCTCAAACCGCTGATCGCCGTGCTCGGTTGACCTCCAGCGAACTGGAGGTCATAGCTTGCGATCATGCGTGAGATCAGAGTGTCCCGGTTCGGCGATCCCGGCGTTCTCGAACAGGTCGAAGTGCCGACCCCCGAACCGGCGGAGGGTGAGCTCCGCGTCGCGGTGACAGCGGCCGGAGTCGGCTGGCTCGACGCCCTCATCAGGCGAGGCGACGGACCCGACGTGTTCGCGATCGAACCGCCGTACGTACCGGGCGGGTCGGTGGCGGGCACCGTCGACGCCGTGGGTGCCGGAGTCGACGAAGCCTGGCTCGGCAAGCAGGTCCTCAGCCACGCGCCCGGCGGCTACGGCGGGGGATACGCGGACACGGTCGTCGCGCTGCCGGACGACACCTTCCCGATTCCGGACGGGCTGGATCCCCAGCACGCGGTGGCGCTTTTCGACGACGGCAGCACCGCACTCGCGTTGCTGGAGAAGACCCCGGTCAAGGCCGGGGAGCGGATCCTGGTGGCGCCTGGCGTCGGCGGGCTCGGCAGCGTGCTGGTGCAGCTCGCCCGCGCGGCGGGAGCGACGGTCATCGCGGCGGTCCGCGGTGACGAAAAGGCGGCGATCGCGCGGAAACTGGGGGCCGAGCCGGTCGACTACTCGGCGGCGGACTGGACGGGAGAGGTCCTCGCCCGCACCGGCGGTCACCGCCTGGACGTGGTCTTCGACGGCGTCGGCGGCGAACTCGGCGCCGCCTCGTTGGCACTGCTGAAGAACGGCGGCCGCTTCTCCGGCTACGGCATGTCCAGCGGTGCGGAGACCGCGATCGGCGACGCCGACCGCGCCCGGCTGTCCGTTGTGGACATGGCGCAGCTGGTCGGGTTCTGGCCCGACAACCCGCGCCGGGTG
Source organism: Amycolatopsis sp. lyj-108 (assembly GCF_046549005.1). Taxonomy (NCBI): domain Bacteria; kingdom Bacillati; phylum Actinomycetota; class Actinomycetes; order Pseudonocardiales; family Pseudonocardiaceae; genus Amycolatopsis; species Amycolatopsis sp. lyj-108. The sequence goes on from NZ_JAJPWQ010000005.1 coordinate 119,600, forward strand.
CGGGAAGTGCTGCGGCAGGCGGCCGACGGGAAGCTGACGCCGATCATCGGCCGGACGTATCCGCTGGCGGACGCGTCCGTCGCGCACTCGGACATCGAGGCGCGGCGATACACCGGGAAGAGTCTTCTGCTGCCTTGATCAGAAGCGCAGCGGCACCGCGGGGAGGTTGGCGGCGATGACCTCGGAAACGGTCTGGAGCGGCCCGGTCCCCGCGGTGTCCGGCACGGTGAGCGCCGTGTAAGCAGGACGGTCCACCACGAACCACGTCGCGGTGCCCTCACCCTCGACCTGCAGCCACTGGACGCCGTTGATCGTCCGCAGCTGCGAGGTCCGGGTGAGCTCCGGCGGCTTGCCGAGCCCGCACCGCAGGACCACCGGGTCGCCGGTGCCCCAGCCGACCGTCGCCTCGGGCGCGGGATCGGCCAGCTTCCGGCGGACCAGCGTGTTCCCGGACGACGTGAGCTCGTGCGGGAGCGCGCCGACGAGTTTCGCGCACTCGGGCGACCCCGACTGCGGTGCCGGGACCGGGACGAGCGGGAGCGGGCCGTCGGCGGCCGGGGCGACGGGATCCGCGCCGCGGGTCAGCCCGAAGACGGCCACGCCCGCGACGAGCAGCACCGCCAGGCAGGCGGCCGCGATCAGCAGGGGTTTCGGGGGAGCGCCGGTGTCCGTGTCAGCCACCGGACCACTACACCATCTCTTACAGATGCACGACCGGGCAGGTCAGCGTCCGCGTGATGCCTTCCACGTTCTGCACCTTGGCGACCACGAGCTGACCGAGCTGGTCGACGGTGTCGGCGGCGGCCTTGACGATGACGTCGTAAGGGCCGGTGACATCCTCCGAACTGGTGACACCGGAGATGGTGGAGATCTCCGCGGCGACCGCGGCGGCTTTGCCGACCTCGGTCTGGATGAGGATGTATGCGTGGACCACGGCGCGCCCCTTCGTAAAAGTCGGCTCAAGGTAGGAACGTTGTAGCAACGTATCGCCAGCCCCGGGAAAAACCTAGGGCATCCGACTATCGGTGATCGACATTTGTCCGGACAAGGGAAAGTGGAGGTGACGGGTGTCACCGAAAGACGGCACGGTCGCCGGGACCGGTGAATTCCGGTTGATCGAGGCGGTGACCGCCGACCGGAAACAACCGGAGACGACACTGCTCGGACCGGGAGACGACGCGGCCGTCGTGGCCAGCCCCGACGGCCGGACGGTGGCCTCCACCGACGTCCTCGTGCAGGGCGTCCACTTCCGGCTCGACTGGTCCAGCGCCGAACAGGTGGGGCGCAAGGCGGTCGCGGTGAACCTCACCGACATCGCCGCCATGGGCGCGCGCCCGACGTCCGTCCTCATGGGATTCGCGTGCCCGCCGGACACCGAGACGGCACTCGTCACCGAACTCACGCGGGGCATGTGGCTCGAAGCCGACCGCGCGGGCGTCGGGATCGTCGGCGGCGACATGGTGCGCGCCGATCAGATCGTGATCAGTGTCACCGCCCTCGGCGACCTCGGCGGCAGGGAACCGGTGACGCGCTCCGGTGCCCGCCCCGGCGACGTCGTCGCGGTCTGCGGACGGCTCGGCTGGGCCGCCGCCGGGCTCGCCGTGCTCGGGCGGGGTTTCCGCTCACCGGTCAGCGTGGTCAACGCGCAACGCTGCCCCGAACCGGACTACGAGGCGGGTATCCGCGCGGCCGACGGCGGCGCGACGTCCATGATCGACGTGTCCGACGGGCTCCTGTCCGACCTCGGCCACATCGCCGCGGCCTCCGGCGTCGGGATCGACGTGCGCACGGCGGATCTCGACGTGTCGAGCAGGCTGACCGAGGTCGGCACCGCGCTCGGCGCCGACCCGCTGAAATGGGTCCTCACCGGCGGCGAGGACCACGCGTTCGCGGCGACCTTCCCCTCGTTCGCCGACCTGCCGGAGGGCTGGACCGAGATCGGCGTCGTCACCATGCCGGATTCGGGGGTGACGGTGGACGGGAAGCGGTACGGGCACGACAGCGGCTGGCAGCACTGGCGCTAGGACCGTGGGGCCCACCAGGTCGAGGGCGCGGCGGCGGTGAAACCGAGCGATTCGTACAGCGGCTTGCCGAGCCGGGACGCGGTGAGGGTGACCGGCAGCTCCGCCAGCGGGGCGAGGGAGCCGAGCATCACCGCCCGTCCGACGCCGCGAGAGCGGAAGGCTTCCGGCGTGCCGACCCAGTAGTGGCTGCCGAAGCCGTCTTCGACGACCGTGACGCACGCGCCGGCGACCTCGCCGTCGAGTCGCGCGACGAACACGGCGACCCCCGGCTGATCGAGGATGGCCATCGGGAACATCTCGCCCGGCCGGAACCGCGCGAGTTCGAAACCTTCGGTCACCGCGCGTTCGGCCGCCCGCAGATCCGCTTCCTCGTGCACTCGGACCACTTCCATGGCGGGTTCGGCGACCGGTGCGGGCGGACGCAGCATGACGGGCATCTGCCAGCTGCGCATATCCCCGAGATGGTTCAGATCGGTGACACTGAAGGGATCCTCGGCCTCCACCGGCCCCGTCGCCCGCGCCGCGAGCTCGGTGATCTCCGCCAGTTCCGCGGCGGTGAGGTCGGGCTCCTGGATCAGGACGCGCAGCCCCGCGCGCTCGTCACCGGCGACGGCGAGAAAGCCACGACGGCGGATCACCTCGTGGCCGCGGGAACGGCCGGTCGCGGCCCAGAACGCGGCGGAGTTGCGGGCCTGGCGCAGTGGAGCCTCGGCGAGGCCGGTGATGGACGTCTCGATCGACATGAGTGCGAATCTACGTTGGGGGACGGCTCGTCCACTCGCTAATCTCGCGCTCATGGACCTTCGCGTGCTGCCCTACGACCACCCCGACGCGGTGAAGCTGCTGGCCGAAGCCCAGTTCGAACTGGCCGCCCGGTACGGCAGCGAAGACGAGACGCCGATGGACGCGGCGCAGTTCGCCTCGCCGAGGGGGCTGTTCCTGGCCGCCTACCTGGACGACGCCCCGGTCGCGTGCGGTGCCTGGCGGGCGCACGACGGGCCGGATCCCCTGCTGCCCGGTGACGCCGAGATCAAGCGCATGTTCGTGCTGGCTTCGGCACGGGGACGAGGCCTCGCGAGGGCGATCCTCGCCGACCTGGAACGGACGGCCGCCGAGGCCGGACGGCTGCGTATGGTGCTGGAGACCGGTGACAAACAGCCGGAAGCCATCGCGCTGTACCTGTCGGCGGGGTACCGGGAAATCCCGGGTTTCGGGTACTACAAGGACGAACCGGAGAGCATCTGCTTCGGCAAGTCGCTGGTCTAGGAGAACGCATGCCGATCTACGCACTGGGTGACCTCGAACCGTCGATCCACCCCGACGCCTACGTCCACCCCGACGCGACCGTGATCGGCGACGTCCGGATCGCGGCGTTCGCGTCGGTGTGGCCGCAGACGGTGCTGCGCGGCGACCACGGCCACATCGAGATCGGTGAGCGGTCGAACGTCCAGGACGGCTGCGTCCTGCACTGCACCCGCAAGGAGCCGACGATCATCGGGAAGTCCTCCGCCGTCGGGCATTCCGTGCACATCGAGGGCGCGCGGATCGGCGAGGGCTGCCTGATCGCGTCGGGCTCGGTGGTGCTGAACGGAACCGTCGTCGAGGACGGCGGGATGGTCGGCGCGGGCGCGGTTCTCTCCTACGGGTCCCATGTGGACAGTGGGCACATCGCGCTCGGCGTCCCGGCGAAAACGCGGCCGAACACTTCTTTCGGGCCGGACATGATCAAGCTCGTCGTCGATGGTTATGTCGAGCGTGCGGCCCGGTTCCGGGTCGAACTTCGCCGGCTCGGGTGACGTGAGTAAGCTCGCACGCCGTGACCGCACGACCGCTGCAGGACATCGTCGAAGCAGGCTGGGCGCAAGCCCTCGAACCGGTGGCGCCGCAGGTCGCCGCGATGGGAGAGTTCCTCCGCGCGGAGATCGCCGCGGGCCGGACCTACCTCCCGGCGGGTGAACACGTGCTGCGGGCGTTCCAGCAGCCGTTTCACGACGTGCGGGTGCTGATCGTCGGCCAGGACCCGTACCCGACGCCCGGGCACGCCGTCGGGCTGAGCTTCTCGGTGGCGCCGGACGTCCGGCCGATCCCGAAGAGCCTGATCAACATCTACAAGGAGTACTGCGAAGACCTCGGGCACCCGTTGCCGTCGAACGGCGACCTGACGCCGTGGGCCGACCAGGGTGTGCTGCTGCTCAACAGGTCGCTGACGGTGCAGCCCGGCAAGTCGAACTCGCACCAGGGCAAGGGCTGGGAAGCGGTCACCGAGCAGGCCATCAAGGCCCTCGCCGCGCGGGACGAGCCGATGGTGGCGATCCTGTGGGGCCGCAACGCGCGGAACCTGAAGCCGATGCTGGGGAAGGTGCCGTGCATCGAGTCGGCGCACCCGAGCCCGCTTTCGGCGCACGCCGGCTTCTTCGGCTCGCGCCCTTTCAGCCGGGCGAACGAGCTGCTGGAGCAGCAGGGCGCCGGTGCCGTGGACTGGAAGCTTCCCTGACCTTTCGTTGCAGCAAGTGACCGGTGTGACTCCTGAGGTGACACCAAAGTCCGTGAGGGCCTCCTTCACTACCTTGAGGGTAGGGAAGGAGGCCCTCACGGACTCCTGGCTGGGGCGGGCGCTTCGGAGTACGGCGAACCTGCCCATAAAAAATGGCGGGTGCTCCGAAGAGCACCCGCCATTCCCCAAAAACCTGGCTCAGCCGCGAACGACCTTGCCCGCCTTGATGCACGAGGTGCAGGCGTTCAAGCGCTTGCGCTGGGACAGACCGATCTTGGCGTGAACGGTCTGGATGTTCGGGTTCCACCGGCGGTTGGTACGCCGGTGGGAGTGCGAGACCGACTTGCCAAAGCCCGGTCCCTTGCCACAGACGTCGCACACGGCAGCCACGTCGAACTCCTCTGGATCTGGGACAAAGAATGATGCGCCCAGCATGCTGGGCAACTCGACCATAGTAACCAGTGGCTCAGAGCCCTCCGGCACCGGGTCGATACCCTCGCTGGAACAGCTAGGAGGTTACGGCGTGCGGGTGCTGGACGTGGCGGCGGTGTCGGCCTGGTCGGCGGCCTGCGTGCACAGCTTGGCGGTGCTCCGGCCGGCGATCGACGGCATCAACGTCTACCCGGTCGCCGATTCCGACACCGGTTCCAACCTGCTGTTCACCCTGACCGCGGCCCGTGAGGCGCTGGCGGAGGCCGAGCCGGCGACGGCCGCGGAGGCGCTGTCGGTGTTCGCCAAGGGCGCGGTCGCGGCGGCCAAGGGCAATTCGGGCGTGATCATGTCGCAGGTCGTGCGCGGGATCGCCGAGTCGGCGGCGGCCAGGGAAATCGACGGGCCCGGGCTCGCGGAGGCGCTCGGATGCGCGGACAGGGCCGCTACGGGGGCGGTGAGCCGTCCGGTGGCCGGGACCATCCTGACCGTGCTTCACACTGTCGCCGCGTCCGTCCGTGACGCGACAGGGTCACTCGAAGAGGTAGCCGCCGCGGCGGCCAGCGTCGCCGCCGAAGCCCTCGAAGAGACCCCGAAGCAGCTGCCCGTCCTGGCGGTGGCCGGTGTGGTCGACGCGGGCGCCCGTGGCCTGGTCGCGGTCCTCGATGCCCTTGCCGGCGTGATCTCCGGCAGCCTCGTCGAGCCGGAGCACCCGCTCGAGGCACATCACCATCACACGGTCGACGCGCCGACGGCCTGGGAGGTCATGTACCTGCTCGACGACGTCGACGAAGGCAGTCTCCCCGGGCTTCGCAAGACCCTCAGCGGCCTCGGCGACAGCGTGACGGTCGCCGGGGACGGCGCCGGCGCGTACGCCGTCCACGTGCACTGCGCGGACATCGGCGCGGCGCTGGAGGCCGGGATCGAGCTCGGCCGTCCCCGCCGGGTCCGGGTCGAGCCGCTGATCACGCCCACGCCGGTCGAGGTCGGCGGCGGTATCGACCGTTCGGTGGTCGCCGTGGTCCACGGCGGGCCGCTGGCCGAACTGCTGCGGGCCGAGGGGGTCGCGGTGCTGTCCGTGGCGCCGGGTGGCGCGCCGACGGTCGAGGAGATGCTGGGCCTGATCAACGAGGCGGCCGGGCATCACGTCACCGTCCTTCCGGGTGGTCAGGAGCTGACCGCGGCGGCCGACGCGGCGGCGGGTCACGCGATGGCCGCGGATCGCGATGTCGTGGTCATCCCCTGCGTGTCACCCGTCCAGGTGCTCGCCGCGCTGGCCGTCCACGACAAGGACCGCCGCACCAACGACGACGTGGTCGCGATGGCCGAAGCGGCCGCCGCCACGAGGCGTGGCGAACTGCGGATCGCGCAGGAGGAGTCGCTAACCTGGGTGGGCCGGGCGCAGGCCGGTGACGTCGTCGGCCTCGTCGACGGCGAGGTCGTCCTGATCGAGCCCGCGCCCGCCTCGGAGACGAGCCTGGTCGCGGCCGCGGTCGGCGTGCTGAACCGGATGCTGGCCCTCGGCGGCGAACTGGTCACCGTGCTGACCGGGGTGGACGTGCCGGTCCGGTTGCCCGGTGAGCTGGCCGATCAGCTGCGCCTGGAACATCCCGAGGTCGAGCTGACGAGTTACGCCGGCGGCCAATCCGACGCCGTGCTGCTGATGGGGGTGGAGTGACCGCATGACCAACCTGCGCGCGGACCTCAAACTGGTCGTGGGCGCGGCGACGGCGAAGGCACTCGCCAAGGGCCTCAAGATCGAGACGGTCAGCGACCTCCTGCGCCACTACCCGCGCCGCTACGCCGAACGAGGCCAGCTCACCGACATCGCCGGGCTCGAACTCGGCGAGCACGCGACCGTGATGGCGCGGATCGAGCGGGTCAGCAAACGCCGGATGAAGGCACGCAGCGGCACGCTGCTCGAAATGGTGATCACCGACGGCAAACGTCGTCTTCAGTGCACCTTCTTCAATCAGGCCTGGCGCGAAAAGGAACTCGTGCCCGGCAAGAACGGCCTCTTCGCGGGCAAGGTCACCGCGTTCCGCGACGTCCTGCAACTGGCGAATCCCGAGTACGAACTCTTCGACGCCGAGCGCCAGGCCGAGGCGATGGACGACTTCCTCGCCGAGATCATCCCGGTGTACCCGGCGGCGCAGGGGATCCCGACCTGGGTGATCGGCAAGGCCGTCCGGCAGGTGCTGGACGTGCTGGAGGTCGACGAGGACCCGATGCCGATCGAGCTGCTGGCCCGGTACGGCCTGCCCAGCCTGGAAAGCGCGCTGCGCGGTATCCACCGGCCGTCGAGCTGGCAGGCACTGAACTCCGCGCGGGACAGGCTCAAATGGGACGAAGCCATGGCGGTGCAGCTGATTTTCGCGCAGCGACGGCATTCCCTGGTCTCGCGGCCCGCGAAAGCCTGTCCGCACGCCGAGGGCGGCATCCTCGACGCCTTCGACAAACGGCTCCCGTTCGCGCTGACCTCCGGCCAGCAGGAGATCGGTGAGGAGATCGCCGGAGACCTGTCCACCGAACATCCGATGAACCGGCTGCTGCAGGGTGAGGTCGGTTCCGGCAAGACCGTGGTCGCGCTGCGCGCCATGCTGCAGGTCGTCGATTCCGGGCGGCAGGCGGCGATGCTCGCGCCGACGGAGGTCCTCGCCGCGCAGCACGCCCGGTCGCTGCGCGAGATGCTCGGCGACCTCGGGCAGGCGGGTGAGCTCGGCGCCGCGGAGAACGCGACGCGCGTGACCCTGCTGACCGGTTCGATGGGCGCCAAGGAACGCAAGAAGGCGTTGCTGGAGACGGTCAGCGGCGAGGCCGGGATCATCGTCGGCACGCACGCGCTCATCCAGGACACGGTTTCCTTCGCGGATCTTGGCCTGGCCGTGGTCGACGAACAGCACCGGTTCGGGGTGGAGCAGCGGGACGCGCTGCGTTCCCGCGGCTCTGACGAGACCAGCCCGCACGTGCTCGTCATGACCGCGACGCCCATCCCGCGCACGGTCGCGATGACCGTCTACGGCGATCTGGAGATCTCCGCGCTGCGCGAGATGCCCGTCGGCCGGTCGCCGATCAAGACGTCGGTCGTGCCGGTCGCGGAGCGGCCCGCCTGGCTGGACAGGGCGTGGCAGCGGGTCCGCGAGGAATGCGGCAAGGGCCACCAGGCCTACATCGTCTGCCCGCGCATCGGCGACGAACCGGCCTCGGACAAGGGCGACAAGCGCCCCGCGCTCGCCGTCCTCGACGTGGCGCCCGAGCTGGCCGAAGGACAGTTGAAGGGGTTGAAGATCGGCGTCCTGCACGGCCGGATGCCCAGTGACGACAAGGACGCCGTGATGCAGGCGTTCTCCAGGGGCGAGCTGGACGTGCTCGTCGCCACCACCGTGATCGAGGTCGGTGTGAACGTGCCGAACGCGACCGCGATGGTGATCATGGACGCCGACCGGTTCGGCATCAGCCAGCTGCACCAGCTGCGCGGCCGGGTCGGCCGGGGCAGCGTGCCGGGGCTTTGCCTGCTGGTCACCGAAACCCTGGACGGGACGACGACCCGCGAGCGGCTGGCCGCCGTCGAGTCCACGACGGACGGTTTCGAACTGTCCAGAATGGACTTGGAACTGCGCCGCGAGGGCGACATCCTCGGTGCCGCGCAGTCGGGGAAGAAGTCGACCCTGAAACTGCTGTCGCTGCTGCGCGACGAGGACGTCATCGCCGAAGCGAGGGCACGCGCGTTGGAAATCGTCGAGAAGGACCCGGCTCTGGGGAATTACTTGGGGCTGGCGCATATGATCGCCGACGTCGTCGACGAAGATCGCGTGGAGTATCTGGAAAAAAGCTGACATGGACATCTCTGCCCGATCGGACCTTGCCGCCGGGCGGGCCGAGGGGTTCCCTTGTTCTGCACAGCCTCGTTCTGTGCGGGCGAGGGAGGCCGGGGATGACGTCAGCGGTTCGTGTCCAGCTCGGTGAGGACGGGGCCGACGCCGAGCGCGTCGACCAGCTCACCGGGTATCTCCGAAGCGAACTGATCGATCGCGGGGTCGCCGAGGTCAAGGCGCTGCCCGCCGGTCCGCCGCCGCCCGGCTCACGTGCCTTCGACGTCGCGACGGTGGGCGGACTGCTGGTCACGCTGGGACAGTCCGCCGAAGGCCTGCGCTCGGTCGTCGCGGCCGTGCGGGAATGGCTTTCGCGCGGCGGCCGGGTCAAACGCACAGTGCGGCTGGAGATCGACGGCGATGTGCTGGAGCTGTCCGAAGCGAGCGTCACCGATCAGGACAAGCTCGTCGACCTCTTCGTGGGCAGGCATTCGGGGTCATGACCGGCGAGCGGCGTGCCTTGATCATCGCCAACGGGGAGTACGACAACCCCGGGTTGAGCGCGCTGCGGTCCCCGGCGGCTGACGCCGAAGCGCTCGCCGAGGTCCTCTCCGATCGCAACATCAGCGAGTTCGACGTCCAGGTGGTGCGCGACGAGACCGCCCACGTGATCGCGAGCCGGGTCGAGGACCTGTTCGCCGACAGCGCGCCGGACGACGTCCTGCTGGTGCATTTCTCCTGTCACGGCTTGAAAAGCGAATCGGGGGAGCTGTTCTTCGCCGCCCGCAACACCCGCCCGGAGCGGCTGGCGTCGAGCGCCGTTCCCGCCGATTTCGTCCAGCGTTGCATGCGGATGAGCCGATCGCGGAGCATCGTCCTCCTGCTGGACTGCTGCTACGGCGGCGCTTTCAGCCAAGGGGTCGCGGTGCGCGCCTCCGGTGAGGCCAACGTGCTCGACGCGTTTCCCGGCGGTGGTTTCGGCGGCCGCGGCCGTGCGGTGATCACCGCGTCGAACTCCATCGAATACGCCTTCGAGGGCGATCACCTCGCCGACGACCACGCCCGGCCGTCGGTGTTCACCTCGGCGCTGGTCGAAGGGCTCCGGACGGGGGACGCGGATCGCGACGAAGACGGCTGGGTCGCGCTCAGCGAGCTCTACGACTACCTGTTCGACAGCGTCCGCGAACGGAACCCGAACCAGACGCCCAGCCGCGACATCGAGATGCAGGGCGAGCTTTACCTCGCCAGGAGCAGACGCCGCCGGATCAAACCGTCGCCGGTCCCGGCCGACCTGCGCGCGGCGAGCGAGGATCCGAACATGTTCACCCGCCTCGGCGCGGTGACGGAACTCCAGCGACGGCTGACGAGCGAGAACCTCTCCGTCGCCATCGGCGCGCACGAAGTCCTCACCACGATGGCGCAGACCGACATCCAGCACATCGCCGAGGCCGCCGACCTGGCGCGGCGGGAAGCGCGCGTGCGGACCGAGCCCGACGTGGTGCGGTTCGGCGAGGTCGTCCGGGGAACGGCGCCGGTGGCGCGGATCAGGTTGGAAGGGCCGCCGATCGCACGGGCCTGCCGGTTCGCGTCGTCGCATTCCTGGTTGCGGGTGACCGAGACCGGCGACGGGGCCGAGCTCTCCCTGGACCTGGCGGAACTCGGGGCGTTCGACGGACGGATCACCGTGACCGGACCGACCGGTGAGGTGGAGGTGCGGGTCGAGGGGCAGGTCGTCCAGGAACCCGAACCGGTGCCGGAACCGCGGCCGGTGCACACGCCCGCGCCGACTCCGGAGCCCTCCAGGAACCCTGACCCACCCGTACTCCCGATGCCTGAACCGGCCGTGCCCGCGCTCCCGGAACCCGGACCGGCCGTGCCCGCGCGACCGAAACGCGACTCGTTCGCTGTCGCCGCCGGGCTGCTCGCCTTCGCGGCAGCGGTGTACCTGGTGGTCATCGGCTTCCAGTTCAGCAGCAGCGTGGAGGACTTCTTCGAAGACGGTGGCTGGACCGCCTTGCCGCTCGTCGTCTTCGCGATCGGTGCGGGGATCGCGATGTTCCTGCCGAAGACGCGCCGGATGGCGGGCCCGGGAACGCTGTGCGGGCTGGCGCTGCTCACAGTGATGCCGTCCGGGCCGGTCGTCCTCGTCCTCGCCGACGGCTGCCTGTTCGCCGCGGCCGTCTGCGCGCTGGTGTCGGTGCGGAGTGACCGGAGTTTCCGGCTCGGGCTGGGGAAACCGCGAGGCGCCCTCGCCGTGGCGGCGCTCGTTTCCGGGACCTGCGGCGCCGTCGGACTCGTGGTGGAGGCGATCGAACTCGTCGGCTACTCGTCGAGCCGGGCCGACGAGGGCGCGGTCTACCTCGTCGTCTCGGTGACCCTCCTCATCGGGACGCTGCTCGGCGTCTCCCTGAGGCCGGCGGCGTTCGGGGTCGCGTTCCTCGGCGGTGTGGCCGGAGGCGGCATCGTCATGGTGTGCATGCTCTTCTACGCGATGCCGAGCAGTTCGAGCGTGACCGGCGCGGGCTGGGGGATCGCGCTGGCGATGGTGCTCGCGCTCGCCGTCGTGACCGGTCTCGCCGCCCGCAAGGTGAACGGCTGACGATGGCGACGATCCGCCCCGCGACCGTCGACGACGCCTGGCCCATCGCCGAGGTGAACGTCCGGTCATGGCAGGCGGCGTACCAAGGCCTGCTGCCCGAGCTGTACCTGCGCGATCTGTCGGTCGAAGGCCGGGCCGCCCGCTGGCAGCGGACCCTCGCCGATCCCGCCAACCAGGGCGACATCCTGGTCCTCGTCGAGAACGGCTCGCTCCTCGGCTTCACCGCCGTCGACCGGATCCGCGGGGAACTGCGCGCGATCTACCTCGAACCCGACCGCTGGGGTACGGGACTGGGCAGGCAGCTGCTCGACACCGCCGTCGCCGCGCTGCGTGATTCGGGGCACCGCGAGGCGACACTCTGGGTGCTCGACACCAACGATCGCGCCCAGCGCTTCTACGCGGCCGCGGGATGGCTGCCGGACGGGGCGACGAAGACCGACACCATGCCCGGCGAAGACATCCCGCTCTCCGAAGTGCGCTACCGGATCGACCTCGTCAGCGGGTGAACCAGGCACGTTCCTCGGGCTTGTTGAGGGTGACGATGATGCCGATGGCGATGCCCATCCCGATCAGCTGAGTGATCGCCCCGCCGTTGACCAGGCTGATCACCCCCATGACCACGGCCAGCCCCTCCACGGCGATCACCGTCGGCCGCACCCAGGCCGAACCGCGGGAAATCCTTATCGCGCAAGCGATCAACACGACGGCGACAACGAAACCGAGGAGCGCCAACGCCAGCGCGAGCCCCGCTTCCTCGTTGCCGTGGTCGAGCTCGTTGATCGCGAGCGCGGTCACCAGCGCGCTGACGAGGATGTTGAGAACCGCCTGCACCCAAAGGAAAACACGGACGAACTTGAGCTGGCGCGGCATCTCCAGCGGCCGGTTCCGGACCTCTTCGGTCATGACGGCTCCCTCTCTTGACATGGAGATGCCAGTGTGGGGCCTGGAAGGCGTTGGTGTTGACGGTAAAACTGTCCTCATTCCTTCGGCGCTGAGCTCGTGGTTCGAGCTCGCTCACTCTTCAGTGTTGTTAGTTCGATTTAATTGTTGCTTAAAATTACGAACGCGTGTTCGATTGTTTTGCGGTATTCTTGAGGGGTGTCCGAGACTTTCCTTCCCGAGTTGCCGCAGGACTTGTGGCGCGCTGGCAAGCTGGAGCTTGCTCATGGTGTGCAGCAGTCGTTGCAGGTGATCAGGATGGCCACCGCCGGTTTGGGGCGGTTCTTGGCGGAGGTCGAGTCTCGTGGTGTCAAGGACTTGTACGGGTATGGCCGTACGGCGAACTGGTTCGCTGATGTAGCGGGGTTGTCGGTCGGTGAGGCGGGTGCGGTGGTGAATCGGGCCATCGCCCTGAACCCGACCCGGGCCTTGGATGGCACCGAGGTTCCGCCTGTCGCACCGGCTACCGCTGCTGTCGCCGCGGAAGGACTGGTTGGGGATGAGCGGATCGACCAGATCCTGGAGGTCTTGAAGAAGCTCCCGGCCGATACCTCTGTTGAGGATCGGGCGAGTGCGGAGAAGATTCTCGCCGACCTCGCCCGCGACGCCGGACCTCGCCAACTCGCGGACGCCGAAGTGAACCTGCTCGCCTGGCTCGATCCGGATGGCAATGAGCCGAAGGATCCCGAACCCGCTCAGCCGCGCCGCGAGATCACCCTGGAGCGCCGCAAAGACGGCTTCTGGAAACTCACCGGTCTCCTCGATGACGAGACCGGTGCCCGCACCGCGGCGGCTCTGGAGGCCTACGCGCAACCGCGGCCGGTGGACGAGTTCGGCCAGGCGGATCTGCGGATGAAGTGCGAACGCATGGGTGATGCCTGGGTCGACATCCTCGACCTCGCGATCGCCTGCCCCGACCAACCCGGCACCAGCGGCTACCGCACCCTCTTGCATGTCACCATCGGCCTCGACGAACTCAAGTCCGGTCTCGGGACCGCCTGCTTGGACTTTGTCGGGACCATGACGGCTCGCGAGGCCCGGCTGGCGGCCTGCGACTGTCTGATGCTGCCGGTCGTGATGAGCGCCGCAGGGGAACCCTTGGATGTGGGACGGCTGCGGCGGTTCGTCACCCCCGGCCAACGCCGCGCCTTGAACATCCGCGACGGTGGCTGCGCCTTCCCCGGCTGTCACCGGCGGCCGAAGAACTGTCACGCACACCACATTCATCACTGGGCAGACGGAGGCCCTACGGATCTCCGGAATCTCGTTCTGCTGTGCGGTTTCCACCACCGGCTGATCCACCACGGCGACTGGGAAGTACAGATGGCGGCCGATGGATTACCGGAGTTCATCCCACCCCAATACCGAGACCCGCTCCGAAAACCCCGACGCAACACCCTCCACCACGCGTGACCCCCGAGGAGCCCGCCAGCCACACCGGCGACGGGCCCCTCGGCATGCCCAGCTCGAAGTACATGAAGGGGTCCTTCCTTGCGCCTAGGTACAGGAAGGGGTCCTTCACGTACTCGGGAAACTGCCAACCTCTGGACTGCCTCGCCACTCCCACCTGCGTGACCGGACCGTTCACGCTCGACCGTGTGGATTTCGGGTCATCCAACGCACCAAAATCCACACGGTCCCGCATTGTCCACAGCGAGAGGACTGGTGCGGCACCACCGAAGCGGGTCCCGCGACCACCTTCCCCCAAGGCTCAACCGCGCTTCTTACGCCTTCTGAGTCCATCGAAGGCGAACCCCACACCGAGGGCCGCGAGGACGAAGCAGTAGAACACTGTTTCGAGCGCGTCCTCCCGGTCCGCCGCTTCCGACACCTTTGTCAGACCCGCGATTCCGACCGCGACGAAGATCACCGCGGCGAAGGAGCCGAGAACGATCATGACGGCGTGGACCGCGGTCCTGTCCTGACGGACTTCCCGCGCGGCTTGCCGTTGCCTGCGGTTCTTCGGTCGCGGCAGCTCTTCCCTGGTCATGACCGAAATACGCCCGCCGGCCACGGCAGGTTGCCACCCATCCCACGACTAATCACGCGACCGCACGAAAGCGCCTTCACGCGCCGCGACAGCCACCGCCCGCGCCGCGACCCGCGCCTCCGCCACCGTGACGCTTTCCCGCGACAGAAAGAGCCGGTAGAACATCGGCCCGCACACCGTCCGCACCAGTTCGTCCCCGTCCGTGCCGGAAGGGATCTCGCCCCGCGCGGCGGCCCGCTCCGCGATCGGCGCCATGCGTACGTGCCGGTCGGCGTAGAAGTCGTGCAGTGCCTCGGCCGCCGGCGGCGACTGGAACGCCGCCAGCACCGACGCCGTGGGCAGTTCCTTCAGCGAGGGCTCGGTGAAGTACCGCACGACCTCCGCCGCCACCTCGTACAGATCGTCCTCGAGCGACCCGGTGTCGGGCGCGGTCCAGTCGTCCTCGGCGCCCATCTGGAGCGCGGCGGCGACGAGGCCGTCCGGTGAGGACCAGCGCCGGTACACCGTGGTCTTGTGCACGCCGGACCGTTCGGCGACCGCGTCCACGGTCAGTTCGCCGAAACCGCGTTCGGCCAGCAGGTCGAGGGTGGCGTGCAGGACGGCCTGGCGGGTGCGTTCCGTCCGGCCGCCGGGTCGTTGGGTACCGGAGGTTGCCAATTGCTACTCCTGTTGCGTTAGTGTGGCCAGTATGTCAGACCCAGCGAAGATCGCCGAACTCATCGGGGACGCGAAGATCGTCGCCATCGGTGAGAACAACCACCACATCCACGAGTTCGGCGACCTGCGCAAGCGTTTGCTCCAGCACCTCGTCGAGCAGCACGGCTTCCGGGTGGTGGCCTTCGAATCCGGCTTCGCCGAGGGAAAGCTCGTCGAAGACTGGCTGAAGGGCGCCCCGGGCGACGTCGCCGACATCGGCCGCGACGGTTTCACGTTCTCGCTCGGGGAGTCGCCCGAGGCGCACGAAATGCTGACGTGGCTCCGCGAACGGGGTGACGTCCGGTACTTCGGTCTCGACGTGCCGAGTTCGGCGGGCTCGCCCGTGCCGTCGCTCGACGCGGTCCGCGCGTACCTGTCCACTGTGGACGAGGCCGCGGTGGGCCTTGTCGACGCGGCGATCGAGGCGACCAAGGGGTACGCGTCGGTCAGCAGCGCGGAGGCGCCCGCGAAGTACGCCGCGCTCGACGCCGCGGTCAAGGACAAGGCGACCGCGGCGCTCACCCGGCTCAAGACGCACCTCACCTCGTTGCGTCCCGTCTACGGGAACACCGCCGTCGCGGAGCATCACGTCGAAGGCGCGTTGCGTGTCGATGCCTACCTCGCCGAGGTCGCCGCGATGATGTCCGGCGACGCGCCCGCCCTGCAGAGTGGTTCGCGCGACGCGTACATGGCCGAAACCGTCCGGTTGATCCGGCGGCTGCACGGCGACGACACGAAGATCGTCGTGATGCTCCACAACGGACACCTCCAGCGCGTCCCGTTCTCGCCGTTCCCCGGCCTCACCTCACCTTCGGCCGGCACGCATCTGGCGGCCGAGTTCGGCGACGACTACTTCGCGCTGGGCCTCACCGCGGTCGAGGGCGAGACCACCGGGCTCAAGCCGGATCCGGCCGCGCGACTCGGGTTCACCGTGTACCGCCAGGAACTGGACGCACCGGCGGAAGGCAGCGTCGAAGCCGAAGGCCCCGGGCTCGTGGATCTCCGCCCGCGACGCGGAACCGCGGGACCCCAGAGCATCCGGCACGCGCATCTGTTCAACGCCGTCGACGTCGTCAACGCCTTCGACGCGCTGGTCTGCTTCCCGAAGTCGACGGTCAGCGGTCACATCGGGCAAGACCAGTCGAACGGGTGACGCTCCGGGGTTGCCGCCCCCGGGGTACAGGCGTAGAGCCAAGGCATGATCATTCGACTGGTACGGGTCATGGCCGCGCTCGCGCTCCTGGTCTTCGTGGCGCAGCCCGCCTCCGCGACGGAAGTCCAGCAGAACCCGCCGAACTGGGGACTGGACCGGATCGACCAGCGAACGGGCCTCGACCAGCTCTACCACTACGAGACCGAGGCCAAGGACGTCACGGTCTACGTGATCGACAGCGGGGTCGACGCGGCGCATCCGGACTTCGGCGGCCGGGTGAAGCCCGGTAAGGACTTCCTCAACGGCGGCACGGACACCGCCGACACCAACGGTCACGGCACGTACTTGGCCGGTGTCGCCGCGTCGAGGACCTTCGGTGTCGCGAAAGGCGCGCAGATCGTCCCGGTCCGGGTGATCGACGCACAGGGCGGCGGCGCGACGGACAAGATCATCGCCGGGATCGACTGGGTGACGCAGAACGCACAGCAGCCCGCCGTGGCCGTCCTCGGCATCGGCGGCACGGCCAACGACCAGCTCGACGCCGCCGTCCGCGCGCTCGCGGCGGTCGTCCCGATCGCCCTTCCTGCGGGCGGCGAGGCCACCGACGCCGGGAAGTTCTCACCCGGCCGGGTCACCGAGGCGCTCACCGTCGGCTCGATCGACGCGAGCGACCAGGTCGGGTCGACGTCGAACTACGGCGAGGTCGTCGACCTGTTCGCACCAGGGGTGGACGTGCCGGGACCCAACGCCGGGGGCAGCGGCGGCAGGGTGCTCAGCGGGACGTCGTCGGCCGCCGCGCACGTCGCCGGGGTGGCCGCGCTGTACCGGTCCCTGCATCCCGCGGTGTCGGCGGCGGACGTCGCGAAGGCGCTCGTGGACACCGCTTCGGTCGACGTGCTGACCGGTGTCCACGAAGGCACCGCGAACCGGGTGTTGCAGAGCCCTGGCGCGCAACTCAGGCGGGGATGACGTCCATCACCTGGACGACAACTCCCGCCCTGCGGGACCGAGCAGGTAACGTGCCTCACCTACCGATCCGATGATGGGAAGGACCGGCATGTTCCGCAAGGTACTGGTCGCCAACCGGGGTGAGATCGCCATCCGCGCGTTCCGCGCCGGATTCGAGCTCGGCGCGGGCACGGTGGCTGTGTTCCCGCACGAAGACCGCAATTCGCTCCACCGGCTGAAGGCCGACGAGGCCTATGAGATCGGCGAACCCGGTCACCCGGTGCGGGCCTATCTGTCGGTCGAGGAGATCGTCGCGGCCGCCAAGAAGGCGGGCGCGGACGCCGTTTACCCCGGCTATGGCTTCCTCTCCGAGAACCCGGACCTCGCGCGCGCGTGCGAGGACGAAGGCATCACCTTCGTCGGGCCGAGCGCGGACATCCTCGAGCTGACCGGCAACAAGGCCCGCGCGGTCAAGGCCGCGCGCGAGGCGGGCGTGCCGGTGCTGGGCTCCTCCGAACCGTCCTCCGACATCGACGCGCTGGTCGCCGCGGCCGAGGAGATCGGCTTCCCGGTCTTCGTCAAGGCCGTCGCCGGTGGTGGCGGACGCGGTATGCGCCGCGTCCAGGACCCCGCACAGCTGCGCGAGTCCATCGAGGCCGCCGCGCGCGAGGCCGAGTCGGCCTTCGGCGACCCGACGGTGTTCATCGAGAAGGCCGTCGTCGAGCCGCGCCACATCGAGGTCCAGATCCTCGCCGACGGCGAGGGCAACGTGATCCACCTCTACGAGCGCGACTGTTCGGTCCAGCGGCGGCACCAGAAGGTCATCGAGCTGGCCCCGGCGCCGAACCTGCCGTCGGAACTGCGGGACCGGATCTGTGCCGACGCGGTGAAGTTCGCCCGCCAGATCGGCTACCGCAACGCCGGCACCGTCGAGTTCCTGCTCGACAAGGACGGCAACCACGTCTTCATCGAGATGAACCCGCGCATCCAGGTCGAGCACACGGTGACCGAGGAGGTCACCGACGTCGACCTCGTCCAGTCGCAGCTGCGCATCGCCTCCGGCGAGACCCTCGACGACCTCGGGCTGTCGCAGGACAAGGTGTACCTGCGCGGTGCCGCCCTGCAGTGCCGCATCACCACCGAGGATCCCGCCAACGGCTTCCGCCCGGACACCGGGATGATCAGCGCCTACCGCTCGCCCGGCGGCTCCGGCATCCGCCTCGACGGCGGGACGGCGTTCGCCGGCACCGAGATCAGCGCGCACTTCGACTCGCTGCTGGTGAAGCTCAGCTGCCGCGGCCGCGACTTCAAGACCGCCGTCGGCCGCGCCCGCCGCGCCGTCGCCGAGTTCCGGATCCGTGGTGTGGCCACGAACATCCCGTTCCTGCAGGCCGTCCTCGACGACCCGGACTTCCGCGAAGGCCGCGTCACGACGTCGTTCATCGAGGAGCGCCCGCATCTGCTCACCGCGCGCCATTCGGCCGACCGCGGGACCAGGCTGCTGACCTACCTCGCCGACAAGACGGTCAACAAACCGCATGGCGAGCGTCCGCGCACCCTCGACCCGCAGGTCAAACTGCCGAAGCTGCCCAAGGGCCTCGAACCGGCGCCCGGCTCGAAGCAGAGGCTCACCGAACTCGGCCCGGAAGGCTTCGCCCGCTGGCTGCGGGAGTCGCCGACCATCGGCGTCACCGACACCACCTTCCGTGACGCGCACCAGTCGCTGCTCGCCACCCGCGTGCGGACGAAGGACCTGCTCGCGGTCGCGCCGGTCGTCGCGCGGACCACGCCGCAGCTGCTCTCGCTGGAGTGCTGGGGCGGCGCGACCTACGACGTCGCGCTGAGGTTCCTCGCCGAGGATCCGTGGGAGCGGCTGGCGAAGCTGCGGGAAGCGGTGCCGAACATCTGCCTGCAGATGCTGCTGCGCGGCCGCAACACCGTCGGCTACACGCCGTACCCCACCGAGGTGACCCACGCCTTCGTCGAGGAGGCGACGGCGACCGGTATCGACATCTTCCGGATCTTCGACGCGCTCAACGACGTCGAGCAGATGCGCCCGGCGATCGAAGCCGTCCGTGAGACCGGATCCGCGGTCGCCGAGGTGGCGCTCTGCTACACCTCGGACCTGTCGGACCCGGCCGAGAAGCTGTACACGCTGGACTACTACCTCAAGCTGGCGGAGCAGATCGTCGGCGCGGGGGCGCACGTCCTGGCCATCAAGGATATGGCGGGCCTGCTGCGGGCGCCGGCGGCGGCGCGGCTGGTTTCCGCGCTGCGCAAGGAGTTCGACCTCCCGGTGCATATCCACACGCATGACACCGCGGGTGGCCAGCTGGCGACGTACCTCGCCGCGATCCAGGCCGGGGCGGACGCCGTCGACGGTGCCGTCGCGTCCATGGCCGGCACGACGTCGCAGCCGTCGCTTTCGGCGCTCGTCGCCGCCACCGACCACTCGGACCGGCCGACCGGGCTGGATCTGCCGGCCATCGGCGACCTGGAGCCGTACTGGGAGAGCGTGCGCAAGATCTACGCGCCGTTCGAGGCCGGGCTCTCGTCGCCGACCGGGCGGGTGTACCACCACGAGATCCCAGGCGGTCAGCTGTCGAACCTGCGCACGCAGGCGATCTCGCTCGGCCTCGGGGAGCGGTTCGAGGACATCGAGGCGATGTACGCGGCCGCGGACAAGATCCTCGGGCATCTGGTCAAGGTCACGCCTTCGTCCAAAGTGGTCGGTGACCTCGCGCTGCACCTCGTCGGCGCGGGTGTCTCGCCGTCGGATTTCGAGGCGGAGCCGAACAAGTTCGACATCCCCGACTCGGTGATCGGCTTCCTGCGCGGCGAACTGGGCGACCCGCCCGGCGGCTGGCCGGAACCGTTCCGCACCAAGGCCCTCGAAGGCCGCGCGCAGCCGAAGCCGGTGCAGGAACTGTCCGAAGAGGACCGCAAGGGGCTGGCCGAGAACCGGCGCGCGACGCTGAACCGGCTGCTGTTCCCCGGGCCCACGAAGGACTTCGAGGCGCACCGCGAGCAGTACGGTGACACCTCGGTCCTGCCGTCCAAGGACTTCTTCTACGGTCTGCGCCCCGGCGAGGAGTACTCGGTCGACCTGGAACAGGGTGTCCGGCTGCTGATCGAGCTGGAGGCCATCGGCGAGGCCGACGAACGCGGCCTGCGCACGGTGATGTCCACGCTCAACGGCCAGCTGCGGCCGATCCAGGTGCGCGACACCTCGATCGCGTCGGACATCCCGGCGACGGAGAAGGCAGCCAAGGGCGACCCGAAGCAGATCGCCGCGCCGTTCGCGGGCGTGGTCACGCTGCAGGTGTCCGAGGGTGACGAGGTCGAGGCCGGCGCGACGGTCGCGACCATCGAGGCGATGAAGATGGAGGCGTCGATCACGGCGTCGACCGGCGGCAAGGTGTCGCGGCGCGCGATCAACGCCGTCCAGCAGGTGGAAGGCGGAGACCTGCTGCTCGTCCTGGAGTGACCTTCCCCGGAGTGCCGTGAGGGCCTCCTTCACTACCTTCAGGGTAGGGAAGGAGGCCCTCACGGACTTGCGGCCGCCGCTAACCTGGACCGGGTGCTGATCAACGCCGTACCCCAGTTCCAGGGCGCTCTGACCGAGCGCGCGCCCGAGTTGCCCGAAGGCTGCGTCGCGCTCGCCGAGCTGGCGGGCCACGTGCTGGGCGCGCCGGTGCACCACATCCTGCAGACCCGCGAGACGTCGCCCGCGGTCGACGGCATCGCCAACCGCGCGGTGCTCACCGGCGCGAACCGCGCCGCACAGCTCGCCGCCCTCGAAGCACCGGGCGGGCCGGTGCTCACCATCGGCGGGGACTGCGGCGTCGAGCTGATCCCGATCGGCGTCGCGCGCTACCGCTTCGGGCCCGGCCTCGGCGTCGCCTGGTTCGACGCGCATTCCGACCTCAACACCGCGGAGACGTCGCCGTCCGGCGCGTTCCACGGCATGGTGCTGCGATCGCTGCTCGGCGAGGGCGACCCGGAGTTCGCCGCGAACCCGCCGGTCGAACCCGGACGCGTCGTCCTCGCCGGGACAAGGGCTTTCGACGACGCCGAGCGGGCCGTGGTCGATCGCGGGCTCGTCGTCGAGATCGCCGACGTCGCCGCCGGGCTGGCGGGCGCGGACAAGGTCTACGTCCATCTCGACCTCGACGTGCTCGACCCGGCGGAGTTCGACGGGCTGAACTATCCGGAGCCCGGTGGCTTGACGATCGAGCGTCTGGTGGCGATGCTTCGCGGGCTTAGCGGCTTCGAAGTCGTCGGCGCGGGAATCACCGAATGCGTCGGCACCGAGGTCCGCGTGCTGGAGCCCGTGCTGGAAGTACTCGGGGAATTGCTCACCGGAAAGCGGTGACGCTCCGTATTCATCGGCCGTTCGTACGTACCGCGCGAGGCGTTTGCCGGGCACTTGTCATCAAAATTCAGGGATGACCCGTGATTTTGTCACGATGATGACAAGAAATCGGTTTCTTCTGCGAAAGGTGACACATTCACGAGCGACCGCGCGATGTGTTCGTTGTCACCTCACGACGATCGTGGGATGTCAGGACGCTGGGCGGAGCAAAGGAGCTGCGATGTCGGTGGAGCGCGGGATCGAACACGCTGCGCAGCCTCCAGCAGCACTGCCGCGTAAGCTCGCCGACATTTTGCGACCGGAACTGGGCAGTCTCGCCAACGAGATCGTCGACGAGATCCGGGCGACCATCCCCGCGTACGCGCGCCCGCTCGACGGGCCCTACGGCAAGTCCATCCGGGCAGGCGTCGAATACGCGATCACGTTGTTCGTCGCGCAGATCGCGGATCCGAGCGTCTCCAAGGAACAGTCGCACGAGGTCCACCATCGGCTCGGGCAGAACGAGATGCGGGAAGGCCGCAGCCTCGACACCCTCCAGTCGGCGTACCGGGTCGGCGCCCGCGTCTCGTGGCGGCGCATCATGCGCGTCGGCCGCCGCAGCGGGCTTTCGTCCGCGGTGATGTCGCAACTGGCCGACGCGATGCTCGCCTTCATGGACGAACTCGCGTCCGTCGCGCTGGACGGGTACCTCGAAGCGAAGGCGCGCACCGCGGGGGCACTGGACACGTGGCGCCGCAAACTGCTGCACCTGGTGCTGGAAACCCCGCCGGCGCCGTCCAAGGCGATCGCGGAACTCGCGCAGCTGACCGGCTGGACGGTGCCCGAGCGAGCGACGCCGGTGGTGCTGCATCCGCTCGGCGACAACGCCAGACCCCGGCGGCACAACGCCGTCGACTCGGACGTCCTCGCCGAACTCGACTCCGCTGAGCCGCGTCTGCTCGTCCCCGGCGAGATCTCCGGCGCCCGCCTGGCCACCTTGCAGGCCGCGCTGCCGGACTACCGGCTGTCGATCGGCCCGTGCCGCCCGCTGGACTCCGTCGCCGATTCCCTCCGCTGGGCGCGTGACGCCCTGCACCTCTCCGAACGCGGCATCATCCAGGCCCGGCGGGTGATCCGCGCCGAAGACCACCTCGCCACCTTGCTCGTGAACGCCGACGCGGCGCTGACCTGCCAGCTGCGCGATCGCCTGTTCGCCCCGCTCGCCGAGATGACCGGGAAACAGCAGGAAAGGCTGCTCGAAACCCTTCGCGCCTGGCTCGACAGCCAGGGCAACGTCGTCGACATCGCCGAGCGCCTCCAGGTGCACCCGCAGACCGTCCGGTACCGCATGCGGCAGTTGCAGGCGACTTTCGGCGAGCACCTGCGCGACCCGGGGGCGCGGTTCGAGATGGAACTCGCGCTGCGGGCCGGTGTCAGTGCGTCGGCGTCAGCGGGGTTCGCGCTGCCGGAGTTGCTGCCGTCGCCGCGCAAGAGTCCACAGTGGACGCCGAGCGGCTCGTAGCGAGCGTGACTGCCGCCGAGCCGCGGGTCAGCGGCGCCCCACCGGCGGGTCCGTGTTCGGGCATTTGCGTTCCGCTTCCCAGGGCAGGCCCACCTGGTTGACCCCGATACACGCCTGGTTGTCCGGCCCTGACCCCATTCCGCTCAGCAGGGAGTCGAGGTTCTCCTTGACCCCGCAGCCGGAGAACTGGGGCAGGGTGAAGCCCTTGTAGGCGGGGTCCGGGTCGGTCCGATCGGTCCGCAGCACGCCGCCGGTGAACGCGTTCCAGTTCGGCCCGCGCAGGTTCAGCACGATCGGTTCGCTGGTCATGCAGTTGTCGCCGACGTCGAGGGGGACACCGTTGATGGTGAGATCCTTCAGTTTCCCGAAGAGTTCGAGCCGCAAGGTGGCCGTCGTCGTGGTGTCCCCGTGCAGCATGGTCTCGACGTCGATGACGGTGTTGCCCGTTTTGTAGTCGGCGGGCAGGAGCTCCATCGTCCCGTTGATCGGGACGAAACCGAAGCCGAGGATCGTCATCTTGCTCGGCGGCAGGATGGTGGAGCCGGTGCTGCGATGGGGAGGCGCCGGGTAGAGGTAGTAGAAGGCGTTGAAGATGAACGACGGGGTCAACCGGACGAAGGCACCGAGCTTCTTCACCGACGACGTGCCTTGCGATTCGAAGGGCTGCAAGGGGAACACGGCGTCCGGCGGCGGGTCTTCGTTCGTGGCGTGCGCTCCGGCGCCGGGTTTCTGCCCGGGTTTGACGGTCTTCGGTTTGGCGATGCCCATCTCGAGCATCGTGACGCTGCCCAGCTTGGTGTCCTGATCCGGGGTCTGCGTGCAGGTGATCGGATTCCGCGGCGCCTCCGCCTGCGCTGCGGAAAGCGCGAGGGAAGGCGCGCCCGTGGTGAGCCGGAGTTCGCCGGGGCGGGTCGCCATGATGTCGGGAACCTTGCCCGTCGCGACCAGCTTCAGCTCACCGGTGGCGGGCACCTTGGTCGCCGGGATCTCGAGCGCCACCGGGATCTGGGCCTTCTTGTCCTCGCGCGTGGCCGTGAGCTCGATCTTCGCCGTGCCTGCCACCTCGGTGAGCGCGCCCAGCGCTCCCTCGCCGAGGGTGAAGGTGACAGAGAAGTCCTTGACCTGCACCGGTTTTCCGGTTTGGACGACCTTGGGCAGAGTGGCCCGAACGTCCATGGTGACCGGACGTTCGCCGACCGGATCCGGGAAGACACAGGTGTTCGCCAGGGTCTGGTGCGCGGGGGAAGCCCCCTGCAAGGGCGCTTTCGGCGGGGTCGCCGGATCGGTCGCCGCCGAGGAGGCCAAGGCGCCGTTCACACCCGCGAGCAGGATCACGCCCGCCAGTACGGGAAGCCTCCCGAGCGTCCGGCGAACCTGCTGCGTCATCTGGTTTCCTCTCGCGTCAAACGACGGGGATCGCCGGGGCGAACGCGCGGTTCTGTGCCGGGTTGGTGTTTTTGACCGTACAGCCGAGTGTCCACGGGGTCCACGTGTTGTCCCGCTTGTGGAATTCGACTTCGAGTTGGAACGTGGTGCCGAGCGCGAAGGTCGCCTGGCCGGGGGCACCCGCGGTGAAAACGGGAACGGCGGTGGCCGCGTCCTGGGTGAAGCCGACCGTGCGCGGCCCGGGTACGTACGGGGTGATCTGCTCGGGCAGGTCCAGCCCGGTGACGGTCGCCGAAGCCGGGGTGGCGTTCGTCGCGGTCACCGGCGCTTTCACCTTGCCGCGGAGGCCGTCGTAGTTGGCGGCGCTGAAGATCGTCGCGTTGTGGATGGCGCTGAAGGTCGCGGTTCCGGCGATCGCGGCCGGTGTGAAGGCGCCGCCCGCGGACACCGGGCCCGGGCTGTCGAACCTCGCCGTGATGTCGAGCGGTTGCTGGCCGATCATCGGGAAGCCGCACATGTACGTGACGGTCCCGGTCGTGTGAGAGGTGGCGGCCGAAGCCTGCCCGACGGTGAGCAGGGAGGTCGCGCCGAGCACGATGGCGGAGACGACGCCTGCCCGGCGGACCTGCTGCCCCATAAGGGTTCCTCTCATGGCCGGTGATGGAGACCGTGCGGGACGGGCGTCCCCGCCCCGCACGGATGGTTCATCAGGTGATGGGGACGGCCGGGCTGAACGCGCGGTTCTGCGCCGGGTTGGTGTTCTTCACCGTGCAGTTGAAGCTCCACTTGGTCCAGGAACCGTCCTTCTTGTGGAACTCCAGCGGCGCGCTGATCGTGGTGCCGAGCGAGGCAGTCGCGGAGCCGGGCGTGCCTGCCGTGAACGTGGGAACGCCGGTGCCCGCGTCCTGGAGGATGTTGAACGTCCGCGGCCCCGGCACGTACGGGTTGATCTGGGTCGGGACGTCGAGGTTCGTCACCGACGCCGAGGCGGGGGTGGCGTTGGTGACGGTGACCGGCATGTTCACCTTGCCGCGGACACCGTCGTAGTTGGCGCTGTTGAGCAGCGCGTTGATGGTGGCGCTGATCGTCGCGGTGCCACTGATGTTCGACGGCGTGAAGGTGCCGCCCGAGGCGACCGAATCGGGCCCGGTGAACTGGGCCTTCACGTCCAGCTGCTGCTGGCCGATAGCGGGGAAGTTGCACATGTACGCGACCGTGCCGGTGGCGTAGGTGGTCGCGGCGGCGGCTGTGCCGGCGGTGAGCACGGCGACGGCGCCCATCACGACGGTGGTGGTGGCGACACCGGCTGACAACTTGCCAAGTCTGCGGGACATACCTGTCATCTCCTTTGATCCAGTTTACGTCTCGGACGGCTTTCCCCATGCGCCTTTCGGCGAATTTTTCTGATCAAATATGCTCGACTTGAGCGGCTTTCTCGGTGGTGGGGTAAACCGAGGTTACCCGCGAGTTATGTACGTAACAAGTATCCATGTCGACAGGTTTCGCAGTGGGGGCGGAAGCCGTTCTTTCTTGTCAGTCCGCGCTGAATGCGATTATGAAGTTTGTCCGCCGATGACAAAGATGGGGCCGATCGGTGGAGCCGGGTTAACATTTCTCGCATGGCTTCAGTCAATCGACGATCCACGACACGGCGCGTGACGACATCCACGATAGCCGTAATGATCGCCACGGTTTCCCTTTCCGGTATCGCCGACGCCGCGCCGACCGGCGAACCGCGGCCGTGGGGGAGCAACGACTACGGGCAGGGGCAGGGCACCGTGCCTGCCTCGGCGTTCGGCGCGAGCGCGGTCTCCGCGGGCGGGATCACCCATCTGGCCCTGAAGGACGGAGGCGTGGTCGCCTGGGGTAACGACAACTACGGCCAGGTCACCGTTCCGGCCGCGGCCACGTCGGGTGTGTCGGCGATCGCCGCGGGCTGGGCGCACGAACTGGCCCTCAAGAACGGCGGTGTGATCGCCTGGGGCAACGGTTTCTACGGCCAGAACGTCGTGCCCGCCGCCGCCACCTCTGGCGTCAAGGCCATCTCCACCAGCGCCTACTTCAACCTCGCGCTCAAGACGAACGGCAGCGTGCTGAGCTGGGGTTCGCGGACCGCCGTCCCCGCGACGGTCTCTTCGGGGGTCACCGCGATCTCGGCGGGTGTCGACCACGGCCTCGCGCTCAAGAACGGCGGCGTGATCGGGTGGGGCAGCAACTCGAAGGGCCAGATCACCGTGCCGGCGGCGGCGACCTCCGGGGTGACGGCGATCTCGGGCGGGTTCCGCCACAGCATCGCGCTGAAGAACGGCGGCGTCCTCGCCTGGGGCGACAACACCTACGGCCAAACTTCCGTGCCGCCCGAGGCGCAATCGGACGTCGTCGCCATCGACGCCGGCTACAACCACAACGTGGCTTTGAAGGCGGACGGAAGCGTCTTCGCCTGGGGCAGCAACCTGAAACAGGAGAGCCGGGACACCAGCTCGGAACCGCCGATGGACATGTGGAAGTTCTCGGGCGTCTGTGCTCCGGTCTACGCTGTTTCCGCAGGTGACGGCACCGGTGTCGCGCTGGTCGACCCTGCCGCGCCGCAGTTCTGCTGAGACTGCGAGGTAGGCCTCGTGAGTGGTAAGGACGGTTCTAGGTACCTACGGTGGGAGTCGGGATCGCAGGTCCGTGAAGGGCTCCTTCACACCTTCCCAAGTACATGAAGGACCCCATCCTTGCGCCTAGGTACAGGAAGGGGTCCTTCATGTACTTCGAACCTGGCAGCACGCAAGAAGCGCCGCAGGTCACGCAGCAGGTACATAAGAGAGCGCTTCCGATGAGCTCGGCGCGACCACTCTCTCGAGTCCGTGAAGGCCTCCTTGAGGGACCCAGAGTCCCTCAAGGAGGCCTTCACGGACCGGACTTGAGCCTCAGACGTTGGACTTCATGTTCAGGTTGATGGTGTTGTCCGGACCGGAGATCAACGCCCCCAGCGCGAGGTCGTTGATGAAGCAGTCCTTGAACTCCGGGATGGTGAACGTCCCCGAAGACGGGATCGACGGGGCGAACAGGTCGACGTTCTTCGACACCAGCGTCAGGTCCAGCGGCTTGACGGTCTTGCAGGCGTTCGGCACCGTCGGCAGCGGGATGACCGGCCAGAACAGGCCGACCACGATGTTGTCGATCAGCATGTTCGCCTGCGAATGGGTGGTCAGGTCGCCGTTGGCGAGGGTGCCGGTGACCGGGCCGGTCGGCTCGATCCGCACGCGGGCCTTGATCTTGAAGACCCCCGAGACCAGCGAGATGTTCGCCGTCGAGGGCGGCAGGGACAGGTTGCCTCGGATGCCGACGTTGTCACCGTCGATGACGAGGGCACCGTCGAGCTGGCCGGGGCCGAGGTCGAGGGTGCCGCCGGTCTTCTTGACCGTGGTCTTCCCGGTGACGGTGTAGGACACCGGGATCTCCACCGGGTCGTCCGCCAGGGCGGGCGACGCGGCGAGGCTGCCCGCCACGGCGATCGCGGAAGTGAGCGCGACGACCGTGCCGAGACGGCGACGAGCGGTTTTCGGGCGCGTTCGACCGAACATGGGATTCTCCTCGTTTTCTCTCCTGTTTTACAAAGCGGACGAATGAGGGATCATCGGGGGACGAGGTCGGTGATGACCCAGTTCTCGCCTTCGCGTTCAGCGGTGACCGAAAGCTGCGCCGCGGCCGTCGTCGACGAATTGTTGTCGGCCCTTGTCGCCGCTTGATCGAGGAATACCAGCAGCCTCGCTTTACCGCCGCCGAGTTCCTGGACGGCGGATGAGGAGACGCGGGTCGTGAGGACGAGTTTCTGTGCCGGCGCCTTTTCCCGGACTTGGGCGAACAACTGGTTGTACGACTCCAGCGCCTTACCTCTCAGCGCCGAAGCGGCCGCCTTTTCGGTGACGTCGGTCCGGTCGTAGGAATAGGAGAAGATCTTGTTGAGCGCCACCGTCACCGCGGAGTTCACCTCGGCCGTCGCGCCGACGTCGGTGAGCGCGGTGTTGGCCGCCGACGGCGCCGCCGAGATCGACCTCGCCTCCAGCGTGAACCACGCGCCCGCCGCCACCAGTACGGCCGCCGCGACCAGCAGGATCAACGGCAGCTTCGGGCGGCGCGACGGCTTCTCGGCGACGACTTCGGGTTCGGCTTCGGGTTCGACGGAAGCGTCGGCCGTGGCGGTCATCGCGCACCCACCGGGAGCTGGTCGAGCGCGCTGAGCTTCCAGCCCTCGCCGGTCCTGGTCAGGCCGGCGGCGAACCGGTTGCGCTTCGTCGTCGGCGCCGCGCCTTCCTTCGCCATCGTGATCTCCACCGAAGCCAGCATCTTGGCCGTTCCGGCGTGGTCGTCCAGTTCGCTGATGGCCGCGTCCAGCACCTTGCCCGTCGAGACCGTCGCGTCCTTGGTGAGCGTCTGCTTGGTCGCGTCGTCGGTCTTGTCGAGCTGATCCCGCAGCGGGCCGGTGGACGCGGCGAGCCAGTCGGCGATGCCCTGGTCGACCCGATGGTGATCGAGGCTGGTCAGCCGGGCGACGAGTTCACGTCCGCTCTTCAGCGCTTCGTCGCGCGAGTTCCCGTAGGCCACCGCCGTCGAACCCGTCGCGGTGAACCAGGTGTACCCGGCCCATCCCGCGAACGCGCAGGCCGCGGCGAACACGGCGATCGCGATCTTCAGTTGCGCAGCCACAACATCTCCTCGAGGCTGGTGGACGTCGGCTGGCCGTCGGCGCCGAAGCCGCCGGGGATCGCGGCGGGCGGGACGCCGCCCTTCGGCGCGTTCTGCGAGCCGCGGACCGAACTCGGGTTGCCCTTGTCGAGCGTGCACGCGGCACCGGTGTTGAACGGCAGCGGCGAGAGGTCCGCGCTGCTGCGGATCTTCGTGCCCTCGTAGCCCTTGGTGCAGGGCATCGGGTCGAAGAAGGTCAGTACCAGTTCGATCTTCCCGGACTGCTCGTCGACGGAGGCGTCGACCGCGGACACCGCCTTCGGGGTGTTGATCAGCAGCTGGCGGAGGCCGTCGGTGCGCGCGGAGAACACCTGCGACGTGGTGAGCAGGTTCGCCAGCAGGATCGGCAGGCCCGGCTCGTTGTCCCGCAACAGTCCGGAGAGCTGGGTGGCCGCTTCGGGCGCGGTCGTGATCAGCCGTCGCAGGTCACCGTCCGAACGGGACAGCTGTTCGGCGAACTGCTTGGCGTTGCCGCTGAACTGCCGCCAAGCCTGTGACGAGTCGACCTGGGTCTTCAGCACGGTCGAGCCGTCGGTGAGCAGGCTCTCCGTCTGCGGCAGGTGATCGGCGGCCTGTTTGGTGAAGTCGGTGCTGGAATCCAGCAGCACCTGGAGGTTCGCGCCGGAACCACGCAGGGCGTTGTCGAGTTCGTCGACCACGGTCCGCAGATCCTCGGTCGGCACGGACGCGGTCAGCGAGTCCAGATCGGTCAGCAGATGCTGCACCGGCAGTGGCACACTCGTCGCCTCACGCGGGATGACCGAACCTTCGGCGAGGAACGGCCCGTCGCCGGTTCGCGGCTGCAGGTCGACGAACTGCTCGCCGACCGCGGACCGGTTCGCCACGACCGCCCGCGAGTTCGCCGGGATCCGCGGCGCGTCGTCGTCGATCAGGAGATCCGCTTCCATGCCACCCGCGGTGAGCCGCAGTTCGCCGACCCGGCCGACGGCGACGCCGCGATAGGTCACCTCGCCGTTGGTGAACAGGCCGCCGCCGTCGGTCAGCGCGAGCTTCACGGTGTACCCGCTGGCCCCGAAGAGCCGGTCGAGCCCCGCGTAGTTGGCGCCGACGAACGCCGTCGTCGCCAGCGCGAGGACGACGAACGCGATCACCTGGATCCGGATACGGGCGGTGAGCATCAGCTACCTCCGGAGGACGGCAGCGGCAGGGTCGGGAGGTCCGGCGGAACGCCTTCGCCCGGTGGCGGGAGTTCGACGCCCGGTGCGGGGATCATCGAGGCGTAGACGTTCAGGTAGTCGCCCTTGATCCCGTCGCGGACGGCGTCGGTGAACGGGAACGTCGGCAGGATCTCGAGCGATTTGGGCAGGTTCTCGCCGGCGTCGGCCAGCCGTTTGAGGATCGGCGCGAGCGCGGTGAGGTCCGCGACGAGGTCGGCCTTGCTCTTCTTGATCACGTCGACGCCGACCCCGGAAAGCCGGTCCAGCGCCTGCAACATCGAGACGAGCTGCGTGCGCTGGTCGGAAAGGCTCTGAAGACCGGGGGTGAGATCGGTGAGCGCGCCTTCGACCTGCTTTTTCCGGTTGGCCAGTGTCGTCGAGAGCTGGTTGAGCCCGTCGAGCGCCGAGGTGATCTCCGACCGATGCGAGTCCAGATTGGACACGAGCTGTTCCACAGTGGACAGGAAGGAGCGGATCTCCTCCTCGTTGCCGTCCATCACCTTCGACAGCTCGCGGTTGATGGTCTGCAACTGGCCGATCCCGCCGCCGTTGAGCAGCAGGGACAGCGCGCCGAAAACCTCTTCGAACTCCGGGTTGCGGTTCGTGCTCGCGACCGGGATCACCCCGCCGTCGCCCAGCCTGCCTTCGGCCTTCGCCGCGCTCGGGGCGAGCTCGATGAACTTCTCGCCGAGCAGGCTGGACTGCCGCAGCCGCGCGATGGCGTTGGCGGGCAGGTGGACGTCGCCGTTGAGCGCCAAGACGGTCTCGGCCGTCCAGCCGTCCTCGCCGAGCTGGATCTTCTCGACCCGGCCGACCGGCACGTCGCCCACCTTCACCGCGGCCTGCGGGACCAGGTCGAGTACGTCGGCGAACTGCACGGTCACCCGGTACGGATGGTCGCCGATGTCCGCGCCGCCGGGCAGCGGCAGATCGTAGACGCCCTTGAAATCGGAGGAACAGGCGGTGAGCGCGACACAGCACGCGGCGAGTACGGCGATCGACCGTTTCGTGGCCATCAGCGCCCCCCGGTGTAGGTGTCACCGGCGACCGGCAGTGGGAGCGGGGCGTATTCGAGCATGTTGCCGCGGCTCTGCAGCTTCCCGGTCTTCGGGTCGACGGCGCCGAGCACGTTCGTCACCGCCAGCGGGATCGTGTCGAGGGTTTCGGCCAGCGCGGCGCGTTTGCCGACCAGCGTCCCGGTTGTCACCGCGAGCTTGTCCACATTGGACTTGATCAGCGCGCGGTTGTCCTTGATGAACTGCTGGATCTCCGCGAGCGCGCCGCCTAGGCCGTTGAGCGCGCGGGCGAGCTCGTCCTTGTTCTGCGCGAGCGTGCCGGTCACCGAAGCGAGCTGCTTGTTGACCTCGCTGACGTTCCGGTCGTTGGTCGCCAGCATCGAGGTGAAGCGCTGCAGTTCGTCGACGGTGGCGAACAGGTTCTGCGAGTTGCCGGACAAGGTCCTGGCGAGGTCGGCGAAGTTGCGCACCGACTCGTTGAACGGCTTGCCGTTGCCCTGCAGGTTCTTCGCGCCGGTGCGCAGCAGTTCCGAAAGCGCGCCGTCGGCGTTCGCGCCCTTGGGGCCGAGCGCCTTGGCGAGGGTGTCGAGGCTGGAGTAGAGCTGGTCGAGCTCCACCGGCGTGCCGGTGCGCTCCACCGGGATCACCGCGCCGTCGTCCAGCCGGTTCCCGGCGCGGGTGAGCTTGGTGAACTGGACGTAGCGGTCGGCCACCACGCTCGGTGCCACGACCAGCACGTTCGTGTCGGCGGCGATCGGCGTCGACCCGTCGACGGTCAGGACGACCTTGACCTGTTCCCCTTCCGGGGTCACCGATTCGACCTGGCCGACGCGGACGCCGAGCACCCGTACGTCCGATCCACTGTAGACACCGACGGCGCGCGAGAAGTACACGGTGACGCGGTCGAGCCCGTTACCGGAGAAGATCCACCAGAGACCACCGACGACGGTCAGCGCGAGTACCAGTGCGAGGGTGACGAAGCGGCTGGTCATCGGCCACCTCCCGGGATCTTCGGCAGGCACGGGTCCCGGTTCTCCGGGACGAGCCCGCACAGGTAGCTGTCCACCCAGCGTCCGTTGCCGAGCGAGTTGTTCACCACACGGAAGTACGGCGCGGCGAGTTCGAGGCTCTTGGCGAGATTGTCGTTCTGCCGCTGCAGGATGTCGGTCACCTCTCCGAGCCGGGCGAGCGCGCCGCCGAGCTGGTCCTTGTTGTCCTTCACCAGTCCCGAAAGCTGGGTGGCGAGCTCCTGCGAGCCGGTCAGCAGGTCGTGGATCGCCTGTCGCCGGGTGTCGAGTTCGGTCAGCAGCAGGTTGCCGTCCGAGAGGAGCTTGGCGAAGTCGTCGTTCGAGTTCGCGAGTGTCGTGGTGAGACCGTGCGCGTTCGACAGCAGGCTGGCGAGCTCGTTGTCCCTGGAGGACACGGTCTTCGACAGCGACGTCAGCCCTTCGAGCGCCTTCTTGATGTGCTCGGGCGAGTTCTTGAACGTGTCGCTGAGCGTGGTGAAGCTTTCCGCGAGCTGATCCGTGTCGATCGCGCCCGCGGTGTCGGCCAGCCCGTTGAACGCCTCGGTGACGTCGTAGGGCGTCACGGTCCGGGTGCGCGGGATGACCTGCTTCGGGTTCTGCACCGTCTCTCCGGTCGGGCGCAGCGCGAGGAACTTCCGGCCGAGCAGGGTCTTGATCTTGATCTCGGCGGCGGTCCTGTCGCCGACCCAGGCGTCCTTGACCCGGAAGCTGACCACCACGTGGTCTTCGGCGAGCCGGACGTCGCTCACCTCGCCGACCTTGATCCCGGCGATGCGGACCTCGTCGTCGGCCTGCAACCCGGCCGCTTCGGAGAATTCGGCCTGGTAGGTGGTTCCCGAGCCGATGATCGGCAGGGCCTCGTAGTTGAGCGTCGCGGTCAGCAGCCCGGCGGCGATGACGCTGCCGACGACACCGATGACGATCGGGTTCCGTTCCTTGAAGGGTTTCACTCCGTGCACCTCTTCGCCGTCGCCGGGACCCCGCGCGGAGGGTCGGTCTGCAGGACGGACGAGCACAGGTAGAAGTTCATCCACGATCCGTAGGAGCCGAGCCGGCCCAGGTCGTTCAGTTTCCCAGGGAGCACGGTCAGGACGCGGTCGACTTCGATCTTGGCCTCGTCGGTCGTCAGCTGACCGGCCAGCAGGCCGAGGCCCTCGATGCTGTCCTTGAGCGGTTTCCTGCCCTGTTCGAGCAGACCGGCCGTGGCGGTGGTGAGGTCGGCGAGCCCGGAGACGGCCTCCCCGATCTCGGTGCGGTCACCGGCGAGGCCGGACACCAGCTCCTTCAGTGTGGAGACCAAAGTGGACAGTGCGTCGCCCTTGCCGTTGATGCTCTTCAGCACGGTGTCCAGATTCGTGATCACGTCGCCGATCACCTTGTCGCGGCCGGCGAGCGTGGTCGTCAGCGAACCGGTGTGCGCCAGGAGGCTTTCCACCGTGCCGCCTTCGCCCTGCAGCACCTGGACGATCTCGCCGGAGAGCTGGTTGACGTCCGTGGGGGACAGGGCCTGGAACAGCGGTTTGAAGCCGTTGAACAGTTCCGTGAGATCCAGCGCGGGCGTCGTGCGCTCCAGCGGGATCTCCGCTCCGGGCGCCAGGGTTTCGCGGGTGCCCTTGCCCCGTTCGAGCGCGATGTAGCGCTGGCCGACCATGTTGCGGTACTTGATCACCGCGTTCACGTCGGCGGGCAGACTGCGCTGGGAGTCGAGGGAGAACCGGACGCGGGCCAGGCTGTGGTCGGCGATCTCGAGTTCCTCGATCTGGCCGACCCGCACCCCGGAGATCCGGACGTCGTCGCCGACGTTCAGCGACGTCGCGTCGAGGAATTTGGCGCTGTAGGTCTTGGTGTCGCCGAGGCCGGTGTTCGTGATGGACACCGCCAGGAGCACCGTGGCCAGCGTCGTGACGACGACGAAGATCAGCCCCTTGATCAGCGGGCTCACGAAGTTCCTCATCGCACGGACACCTCCGTACCCCGGTAGAGCGGCCCGACGAGCACGCTGCCCCACGCGGGAACCTGATTGGCCGGGACACCGATCGAGGGCGCGACCAGCGTGGAGATCAGTTCCCGTTCCTGCGGCGAGTTCGCCAGGCCGAGGTCACCCTGCTCGCCAGGGAGCACCGCCGTCTTCTCCCCGGTCGCCACGATCCCTTGGCCGATCAGGCCGTTCGACGGGTAGCAGCGCGGTTCGCCGGTGGCGTTGTAGACCGGGTCGTCCTTGCCCGGCACGTACTTGCCGCGGGGCTGGCTGACGATGATCTCCGCGTGCAGCCCGGGTTCGTCCGTGCCGGCGCCCAGCACCTTGTCCATCTGCGGCTTGAGCTTGGCGAGCGCGTCCAGGGTGCAGGCGAAACTCGGCGAGTACTTCGCGCCGACCTCCAGCGGTGCCCTGCTGTCGGCGGCGAGCGCGATGATGTTGGCGCGGTTGTTGAGGAGGAACGTCGTGACGTGCTGGGAAGACGACGTCACCTGCTGGTACACCGTCGCCAGTTCGGCACGTTTCTCCTTGACGGTGTCGAGGGTGACCGCCGAGGCGCTCAGCGCGTCGAGCAGATCCGGCGCGATGTCGCCGTACAGCTTCGTGACCGTGGCGAGGTCACGGATGTTGTCGTTCAGCTTCGGGAGGTTCGGGTTGAAGTCCTTCAGATAGGCGGCCGCGGTGGCGAGCGTGTCGCCGATCTGGTCGCCGCGGCCCTCCAGCGCGGTGGCGACCGTGGTCAGCGTGGTGGCGAGCTTCTGCGGCTGCACCGCCTTGAGCAGCGGCAACAGATTGTCGAAGACCCGCTCGAGTTCGATCGCGTTGGCCGAGCGGTCCTGGGTGATCACGTCGCCCGCGCTCAACGGTCCGGCGGATGATCCGTCCGGAATGGACAGTTGCACGTACCGCTCACCGAACAGGGTCTTCGGCACGAGCAGCGCGGACACGTTCTTGGGCAGCTGCGAAACTTTTCCGGGCTCCATCGCCAGGTCGATCTCCGCGCCGCCCGGCGTCGCGCGGACGTCGCGGATCTCACCGACCACCACGCCGCGTGCCTTGACCTGCCCGCCCGTTCGCAACTGGTTGCCGACCCGGTCCGCCTGCAGCGTCACCGGCACGGATTCGACGAAATCCTTCCGGTAGATCTTGATCGACAGCAGCACGAGGGCGGACATCACCACGAGGAACAGCACCCCGGCGGTCCTGACCCCGGCCTTGCGCAGCCCGCGCCGGCTCATCCGGCCACCTGCACCGTCGTGGTCGCGCCCCAGATCGCGAGGCTGAGGAAGAAGTCCAGCACGCTGACCGCCACGATCGCGGTCCGCACCCCACGTCCGACGGCGACACCGACGCCCGCCGGGCCGCCGCTCGCGCGGAAGCCGTAATAGCAGTGGGCGAGCACGATCACGACACTGAACACCAGCACCTTGCCGAACGACCAGAGCACGTCGCCCGGTGGCAGGAACAGCAGGAAGTAGTGGTCGTAGGTGCCCGCGGACTGGCCGTAGAACCAGACGGTGATCTGGCGTGACGCGAGATACGAGGTCAGCAGGCCGATCGCGTACAACGGGATGACCGCGAGGAACCCCGCGATGATCCGGGTGGTCACCAGGTACGGGACGCTGGGGATGCCCATCACTTCCAGCGCGTCGATCTCCTCGGAGATGCGCATCGCGCCCAGCTGTGCGGTGAAGCCGCAGCCCACGGTGGCCGACAAAGCCAGCCCGGCCACGAGCGGCGCGATCTCGCGGGTGTTGAAGTACGCGGAGACGAACCCGGCGAACGCCGACGTGCCGACCTGGTTGAGCGCCGAGTAACCCTGGAGCCCGACGACCGTGCCGGTGAACACGGTCATCCCGATCATCACGCCGATCGTGCCGCCGATGACCGCCAGCGCGCCGCTGCCGAAGCTGACTTCGGCCAGCAGACGGGTGATCTCGCGGAGATAGCGGCGCAGCGCGCGCGGCACCCAGGCGAGTGCCTTGAGGAAGAAGAGGATCTGGTCGCCGAGCGTGTCCAGGAACCCGAACCGGCGGTCCACGGCCTCGCGGACCCGCTCCGCGCGTTTGGGGGGAGTCGTCGTGACCATCAGCTGCCCTTCGCCGGGACGAGCTGCAGGTAAAGCGTCGTCAGCACGAGGTTCAACAGGAACAGGAGCAGGAACGTGATCACCACGGATTGGTTCACCGCGTCACCGACGCCTTTCGGGCCACCTTTCGGATTGAGCCCGCGATAAGAGGCGACGATCGCCGCGACGAAACCGAAGATGACCGCCTTGATCTCGCTGATCCAGAGGTCCGGAAGTTGCGCGAGCGCGGAGAAACTGGCCAGATACGCACCCGGTGTCCCGTTCTGCATGATGACGTTGAAAAAATAGCCGCCGAGGACACCGACCACGCTGACCATTCCGTTCAGGAATGCGGCGACCCCCATCGCGGCGAGCACCCTCGGCACGATCAGGCGCTGGATCGGGGAGACCCCGAGCACCTCCATCGCGTCGATCTCCTCGCGGATCGTGCGCGACCCGAGGTCCGCGCACATCGCCGACCCGCCGGCGCCCGCGATCAGCAACGCCGTCACGATCGGACTGGCCTGCTGGATGATCGCCAGCACACTGGCCGCGCCGGTGAAGGACTGCGCGCCGATCTGCGCGGTCAGCGAACCGATGTGCAACGCGATCACCGCGCCGAACGGGATCGCGACCAGCGCCGTCGGCAGGATCGACACACTCGCGATGAACCAGAACTGCTGGATCAGCTCGCGGGCCTGGAACGGCCGCCGGAAGGTCAGGCGGACGACGTCGAGACCGAGTGAGTAGAGCCTGCCGGTCTCCCGGAGCGCACCCGCGCCGGGGAATGAGGGTGCGTTAGTGCGGACGCCCACGCCGACCCTCCAGTTTTCCGGGCACGGCGAATACACCCCAGCTTGCGCAATTCCTTTGCTCCGAATGGCGGAACGGAATCGTTGAATAGGGTCAACGGGGTGTTACCGTGCTGTTTGCTACTGGTCGGTACGCTAATCACGTGCCTGCCTGGTGACAAGAACTTCGGTGTGATCAAGACGTCACGTCCTGGTAACCGGTGAATTCTTGTTCTTTTTTGACAAAGGCGAACGGGGATCTTGTCCGTTCTTTCGTGCTCGGCGGCGCGTTGGTCCATTCGTGGCGTGGGGGGCGGCTCGGCGCTCGCTTAGGTCGCTTCACGGAACCAGCCTGGGCGCCAAGTGTCGTGAAAGTCCGTGAGGGCCTCCTTCCCTACCCTCAAGGTAGGCAAGGAGGCCCTCACCGCGCGCCGCCGGCAGGCCTGCGGACGCCATGAAAGGTCCTTTACTTGCAAAATTTGCAAGTAAAGGACCTTTCATGGCACCGGGACCGCCCGTCAGCGCGCCAGGTCGGCCACCAGCTCGTACGACCGCACCCGGTCCGCCTGGTCGTGCACCATGGTCGTGATCATCAGCTCGTTCGCGCCCGTGTCGGCGAGCAGTGTCTCGAGTCCCTTGTGGACGGTCTCGGGCGAGCCGATGATGCTGCTCGCGGCCCGGTCCTCGATGAACACGCGCTCGATGTCGGTGTACGGGTAGGCCGCGGCCTCTTCCGGCGTCGGAAGCGGGATGGGGCGGCCCTTGCGCAGGCTGAGGAAGGTCAGGCCACTCGGAGCGGCCAGGTACTGGGCGCGCTCGTCGGTCTCGGCGGCGACCACGGAGACGCCGAGCATGACGTACGGCTCGTCCAGGACGTCCGACGGTTTGAACGCGTCGCGGTAGAGCGCCACGGCGGGAAGCGTGTTCTCGGCGCTGAAGTGGTGCGCGAACGAGAACGGCAGGCCCAGTTCGCCCGCCATCCGCGCGCTGAAGCCGCTTGACCCGAGCAGCCACACCGGCGGCTTGTTGCCTTCGGCGGTCACGGCGTTGACCGCGCGCTGGTCGGAGTGCTCGAAGTAGGCCAGTAGTTCCGCGAACTGCTGCGGGAAGTTCTCCGCGGAGAGCCCGCCGGGTCCACGCAGCGCCAGCGCGGTCCGCTGGTCGGTGCCCGGCGCGCGGCCGATGCCGAGGTCGATCCGGCCGGGGTGGAACGCCTCCAGGGTGCCGAACTGCTCGGCCACCACCAGCGGCGCGTGGTTCGGCAGCATGACCCCGCCGGAGCCGACCCGGATGCGTTCGGTGGCGGCGGCGACCTGGCCGATCATCACGGCGGTCGCGGAGCTGGCGATCCCTGGCATGTTGTGGTGCTCGGCGAGCCAGTACCGGTGATAGCCGAGCGCCTCGGTCCGGCGCGCGAGGTCGAGGGTGTTGCGCAGTGAGTCGCTCACGCCGCCCCCGGCCACGACGGGCGAGAGGTCGAGCACGGACAGCGGGATGTCAGGCAAAGAGGTCACGCATCGGTACAACGCGGCGGGCCCCCGATCCCTTCCCGTGACGTCGAGCACCTGTCAATCGATCGAAATTAACCGACTCGATGTACCCGGTACTCGGCGGAGTTCCCCCGTTTCCAAGGTACGGTTGCCCCCGAATGCGATCGTGGGAAAACCACTGAAAAGAAAGGATTAAGGGTGCCGCGTCCGGAGCGACCTTTGGACCCCGGGGACGATCCGTTACTGGAGTTCGCCGCCGATCTCCGGCGTCTGCGGGAGAAGGCCGGAAATCCGACGTACCGCGAGCTGGGCAGGCGTGCCCATTACTCCGCGGGCACCCTCTCCGAAGCGGCCGGCGGGAAGAAGATGCCCAGCTTGGCGGTGACGTTGGCCTACGTCCGGGCGTGCGACGGCCCCGAGGAGGAGTGGGAGGCCCGCTGGCACGACGTGACCGAGCGGACGCGCGCCGGAGTCAGCGATTCACGGGTTGCTCCACTGAATGGGGAATCTGCCCCTTATATCGGTCTGACCGCATTCGGGGCGGCTGACGCGAGCCGATTCTTCGGTCGCGAACGACTCGTCCGAAAACTCGTCACGAGGCTTTCGGACCAACGATTCTTGGCGGTTCTGGGCGCTTCCGGTTCCGGTAAGTCGTCCTTGCTCCGGGCGGGTCTGCTCCCGGCGGCGGGCGAGACGTCCGTGACCCTGCTGATGACTCCCGGTTCACGGCCGCTGCAGGAGTGCGCCGTCCAGTTCGGCGCCGCGCTCGGGCTCGCGCCCGGCGGCCTGCTCGCCGAGTTCACCGGACATCCGCGCAACCTCGGCCTCGCCGCCCGTCAGCTGGTCGCCGACCGCGAGGGTGACGTCGTGCTGGTCGTCGACCAGTTCGAAGAGGTCTTCACGCTGTGCCAGGACGTCGACGAGCGGGCCGCCTTCCTGTCCGCGCTCGTCACCGCGACGACCGAACCGGAGAGCCGGACCAGGGTCGTCCTCGGCATCCGCACCGACTTCTACACGCACTGCGCGCGGCATCCCGAGCTGGTCGAGGCCATGCAGGACGCGCAGATCCTCGTCGGCCCGATGAGCACCGAAGAGCTGCGGCAGGCCATCTCACGGCCGGCCATCGACGCCGGGTACCGCGTCGAGAACGCGCTGGTCTCGCGGCTCGTCGCCGACGCGACCGGGCAGCCCGGCGTGCTGCCGCTGCTCTCGCACGCGCTGCTGGAGACCTGGCGCCGCCGCCACGGCAACACCCTCACCCTCACCGGCTACGAATCCAGCGGCGGGATCGAACGGTCGGTCGCGCAGACCTCCGAGCACACCTTCACCGCGCTGAGCGAGCACCAGCAACGGCTGGCGAACCAGATCTTCCTGCGGATGACCGCGCTCGGCGAAGGCACCGAGGACACCAAACGCCGCATCACCCGCGACGAGGTGGACGCGGACGACCCGGACGTCGCCGTCGTGCTGGACAGGCTGGCGTCGTCGCGGCTGGTCACCCTCGACGACAACGGCATCGAGATCGCGCACGAGGCGCTGATCCGGGGCTGGCCGCGCCTGCGCGAGTGGCTCGCCGAAGACCGTGAGGGCCTGCGCGTGCACCGTCAGCTCACCGAGGCGACCGACGCGTGGGAATCGGTCGGCCGCGACGACGGCTGGCTCTACCGCGGCGCGCGGCTGTCCATCGCCAGGGAGTGGGCGGGGGAGCACGACAGCGCGCTTTCCCAGCGCGAACGCCGGTTCCTCGACGCGAGCGTGGCGATCGAAAACCACGAACAGACCGTCGCGCGGCGACGCACCCGGCGGCTACGCCAGCTGGTCGCACTCCTGGCCGTGCTGCTGGTGCTGGCGACGGCCGCGATGGCGTACGCCGTGCGAGCCGAGCAGACCGCGACGAGCCAGCGCAACAACGCCCTCGCGCAGAAGGTCGCCGGGCAGGCCATCGAGATGCGGCCGACGAATCCGGCGCTGGCCGCGCAGCTCGCGCTGGCGGCATACCGCGTCGATCCGAGCGTGGACACCCGCGGCAGCGTCCTCGGGATGTTCGAATCGCCGTACTCGACCCGGGTCAGCGGCCACGGCCACCGCGTCAACGCGGCCGCCCTGCGCGGCGACGGCCAGGTGATGGTGACCGGCAGCTGGGACCATACGGCCAAGCTGTGGGACGTCGGCGATCCCCATCGCCCGAGGGAACTGGCCACGTTGTCCGGGCACACCGAGAACGTCAACTCGGTGGCGTTCGGCGCCGGCGTGGTCGCGACGGCGGGCTGGGACAAGATCGTGCGGCTGTGGAACGTCGCCGATCCGGCGAAACCCGGGCCGGGCGTCGTGGTCGGGGAGCATCCGAGCCGGGTCAACGCGGTGGCGTTCAGCCCGAAGGCGGCGGTGCTCGCCACCGCGGACGGCGGCGGCACGGTGCGCCTGTTCGACGTCCGCGATCCCGCGAAACCGGTGCTCGCGGCCACCCTCGCCGGGCACACCGGCAACGTCAACGGTCTCGCGTACGCCCCCGATGGGCGGACGCTCGTCTCGACCGGCGCCGACAAGACCGCGCGGTTGTGGGACGTCGCCGACCCGCTCAAGACCAAGCCACTCGGCGTGGTGAACGGGCACACGGCCGGGGTCCACTCCGCGACGTTCGGCCCGGACGGCCGGACGCTCGCCACCGCGAGCATCGACCAGACCGCGCGCCTGTGGAACGTCGCCGACCCGATGGCGCCGACGACGCTGGGGACGATGGCCGCGCACAGGACCATCGTGCGGTCCGTGGCGTTCAGCCCGGACGGGACGACGCTGGTCACCACCGGTTTCGACCGCGCCGCGCGGCTGTGGGACATCACCGATCCGGGGAAGCCGCGCGAGAAACCGGCGCTCGTCGGGCATACCGCGGCCGTGGTCTGGGCGGTGTTCTCGCCGGACGGCCGCACACTGGTGACCGCGAGCGACGACCAGACGGTGCGGCTGTGGGATCTGCCGGGGCCCGCGATCAGCGGCCCGGCGAGGTCGGCCTGCCGGGCGGTCTACAGCTCCGACGGGAAACTGCTGGCCACCGGCAGTCAGGACGGCGCGGTGCGCCTGGTCGACGTCGCCGACACCCGGAACCCGCGTGAGCTCGGCAAGATCGCGGGCTTCGGCCAAGGTGTCTGCGGACTCGCGTTCAGTCCGGACGGCCGGACGCTCGCCGCCGGCTCCTGGGACCACACGATGCGGCTGATCGACGTCACCGATCCGCGGAAGCCGGTCGACACCGGCGTCTTCTACCGGCCGGAGGAGGAGATCGACCCGGTCGCGTTCAGTCCGGACGGCCGCACGCTCGCGACCGCGGGCAGCGGGCACACGGTGAAACTGTGGGACGTGGCCGACATCCGGCGGCCCGTCGAACTCGCGACCCTCACCGGGCACGAGGACGACGTCCATTCGATCGCGTTCAGCCCGGACGGCCGCACCGTGCTGAGCGGCGGCTGGGACCACACCGCGCGGCTGTGGGACGTCTCGATGGCGAAGGCGCCGAAGCAGCTTTCGGTGCTGGAGGGACATTCCGACACGGTGTTCTCGGTGGCCTACAGCCCGGACGGAAAACTCGCCGCCACCGGGAGCGCCGATCGCACCGGCAGGCTGTGGGACGTGACGAATCCGGCGGCTCCCCGGCAGGCGGCGCTGCTGTCCGGGCACACGGACAACGTCATCTCGGTCGCGTTCGGCGGGGACGGGAAGACGCTCGCGACCGGCAGCTACGACCGGTCCGTGCGACTATGGGATGTCTCCGATCCCGGAGCCGTCCGGGAATCGGCGAACCTGACCGACGACGTCGATCGGGTCAACGCGGTGGCGTTCGCTCCCGACGGGCACACCCTCGCGGGCTCTGTCGCGGACGGCAGCGTGCGGTTGTGGGAAACCAGCCCCGAACGGGCCGCCGAACGCATCTGCGCGACCGTGTACCCGCGGATCACACCCGAAGAGTGGGAACAACACCTGCCGGGGCTCGATTACCGGCCTCCGTGCCCGTGACCACGGCCGATTCGTTGTTCGGCGTTGTTGTTCGGTGGATCGGCCGTGACACCGAACAACGAAGAGGCGCTAGAAATACCCCTGGACGTGCGATGCGTCCCCACATCGTTCACTCACCGGGGGTCTGAAGGGCTCCTTCAGGGCATTCACCAGTGTCCTGAAGGAGCCCTTCAGCTTTTTTCACGCAATTCGGCACCAGGTTGCGGTAGTCGGCGATGCGAACTACCGCAACCTGGTGCCGAATTGCGGGGGGTCAGGCGGCCGGGATCCAGTCCGGGTTCGAGGCGAGGACGGTCAGCTGCTGGGTCGCGCGGGT
This sequence comes from Amycolatopsis sp. lyj-108, assembly GCF_046549005.1. Taxonomy (NCBI): domain Bacteria; kingdom Bacillati; phylum Actinomycetota; class Actinomycetes; order Pseudonocardiales; family Pseudonocardiaceae; genus Amycolatopsis; species Amycolatopsis sp. lyj-108. The sequence continues at coordinate 162,553 of NZ_JAJPWQ010000005.1, forward strand.
CAGCGCGACGTACAGCACGCGGCGTCCGGTGGTCGACTCCGTGATGAGGTCGTTGGGCTCCACCAGGACGACCGCGTCGTATTCGAGGCCCTTGGAGTCGAGGCTGCCGACGACCTTGAGCCGCTCGTCCGAAAGTTCGGCGAGCCAGCCCTCGACCTCGGGCACCCGGTCCATGGCGGTGATCACGCCGACGGTGCCTTCGACGGCCCCCATCAGCTCCTTCACCGCGGCCTGCGTGGCCGCCTCCAGGCCGGCGGCCTCGACCGGCCGGACCTCCGGCGTGATACCGGTCTGCCGCACCGCGCGCGGGAGCTCGTCGGCCTCGGCGTGCCCGGCGACGACCTTCGCGGCCAGGTCGAAGATCTCCGCCGAGTTCCGGTAGTTGGTGCGCAGGGTGAACCGCCGCCGCGTCGTCTTGAGCCCGAAGGCCTGGTCACGTGCCATCGCGGCCTCGGCCGGATCCGGCCACGAACTCTGCACCGGGTCGCCGACCACGGTCCAGCTCGCGTACTTCCCGCGCCGCCCGACCATCCGCCACTGCATCGGCGAGAGGTCCTGCGACTCGTCGACGACCACGTGCGAGTACTCGTCGTAGTGCTGGGGCCGGGTCGGGGCGCCGCCGCGTTCCGGGTTGACCTCGATGGTCTGCCTGCCCTTGCGCCGCTTCGGCGGCTCGCCGATCAGGACGCGCAGCTCGTCGAGCAGTGCGACGTCCGCGATGGTCCAGCCGCGCGAACGGTCGGCGAAGTCGGCCGCGAGCAGGCTGATCTCGTTGCGGTTGAGCAGGCCCTTCGCCGCGGCGGCGAGCCGCTTCTCCACGCCGAGCCACCGCAGGATCTGCGCCGGGTACAGGATCGGCCACCAGACCACCAGGAACCGGTGGAACTCGATGCGCTCGCCGAGTTCGCTGATCAGCTCGGCCTTGTCGATCTGACGGCCGTCGTCCTTCGCGTGCTGGTCGGCCTTCGCGGCGAGCGCGTCGAGCAGCAGTTCGGCGGCGCGGATCCGCGACCGGTTCGGCGGCCCGCCCGCGGTGTGCACCTTGCGGCGCACCTTGTCGAGTTCGCGCGCGTCGAGCCGCAGCACCTCGCCGCGGTAGACCATCTTCATGTCCTCGGGCGCGTCTTCCGGGGTGTCCCGCAGCGCGCGCAGCAGGATCTTGCGCATCCGCAGCGATCCCTTGATCGCCGCCAGCGGCGCCGGGTCCTGACGGGTCGCTTCGAGGCCGTCGAGGACCTCGCCGAGCGCGCGCAGTTCGACGTTCGTCTCACCCATCGACGGCAGCACCCGCGAGATGTAGCTGGTGAACACCCCGGACGGGCCGATCACCAGCACGCCGGCGCCGCCGAGCTGGCGACGGTGGCGGTAGAGCAGGTACGCCGCGCGGTGCAGCGCGACCGCGGTCTTGCCGGTGCCGGGGCCGCCGGTGATCTCCGTGACCCCGCGCCACGGCGCCCGGATGACCTCGTCCTGCTCCTTCTGGATGGTGGCGACGATGTCCCGCATCTTCTCGCCGCGCGACCGCCCGAGCGCGGCCATCAGCGCGCCTTCGCCGACGATCTGCATGTTCTCGGGGACCGCGTCGGCGATCAGGACGTCGTCGTCGACGTCGAGCACGTTCTGGCCGGAGCACCGGATCACCCGGCGCCGGACGACGTCCATCGGCTCCTCGGCCGTCGCCTGGTAGAACGCCGCCGCCGCGGGCGCGCGCCAGTCGGTGACGAGGTTGTCGAACTCGGCGTCGCGGATGCCGAGACGGCCGACGTAGATGTGGTCGTTGTCGAGATGGTCGAGCCTGCCGAAGACCAGGCCTTCGTACTCCGCGTCGAGGGTCTGCAGGGTCTGATTGGCGTGGTACACCATCATGTCCCGTTCGAACAGCATCGACGCCTGCTCGAAGATCGCTTCCCGCCCGGCGCCATGGCCGATTTCATAGCCCTTGGTACGCATGGCCTCTGCCTGGGCTCGCAATTCGGCGAGCCGGGTGTAGACCGTGTCCACATGGGCTTGCTCGATGGCGATCTCGGCCCGTCTGACCCGAGGTTCGGACACGCAACGCTCCTAAACGCTTCTATCGCCTCCGAGGGCGAAGGACGACTCTACGCGAGCTGGGCGGCGGCTTCACCAAGTCCCGGCCAACGTCACGGCCGAAGGCGTTGAGGCACGATGCTCCAATGACCAGGATCGTGGCGGGGACCGCGGGCGGCAGGCGGTTGAAGGTCCCTCCGAAGGGCACGCGGCCCACGTCGGAACGCGTGCGCGAGGCGCTGTTCAACGCGCTGGAGGTCGCCGGCGAGCTGCAGGGGGCCCAGGTCCTCGACCTTTACGCCGGTTCGGGTGCGCTCGGGCTGGAGGCGTTGTCCCGCGGCGCGTCGGGCGCGCTGTTCGTCGAACACGACCGGCGCGCGGTCGAAGTGCTCAAGGGGAACGTCGCCACGCTGGGCCTCGGCGGCACGGTCCGGGCCGGGACCGTCGAGTCCGTCGTCGCCGCTCCGGCGCCGGAAACGTTCGACATCGTCCTCGCGGATCCGCCGTACGCTGTCGATTCCACCCGCCTGGGGGAGGTCATGGCCGCGCTCGCGGCGGGCCGGTGGGTCGTGGACGGGGCGCTGGTGGTGATCGAACGGGCCGCGCGGGACGGCGAACCGGACTGGCCGCCCGGCTTCGAACCGATGCGCACGAAGCGCTACGGCGACACCGCGCTCTACTGGGCGGAGTATCAGGTGTGAGACGGCACACTGATGAACGCGCAGGGGTCCCTTCTCCTTGGTAGCGTCCGCGCATGCGGCGTGCGGTCTGTCCCGGGTCCTACGACCCGGCCACCAATGGACATCTCGACATCATCGAGCGGGCGGCCAAGCTGTTCGACGAGGTCGTCGTCGCGGTGGGGGTGAACAAGAGCAAGAAAGGCCTGTTCACCACCGAGGAGCGGATGGACATGCTGCGCGAGATCACCGCGAAGCTGCCGAACGTGCGCGTGGATTCCTGGCAAGGACTCTTGGTCGACTACTGCCGCGAGAACGACATCATCGCGGTCGCGAAGGGGCTGCGTTCGGTCAGCGACTTCGACTACGAGCTCCAGATGGCACAGATGAACCGTGAGCTGACCGGGCTCGAAACCCTGCTGATGGCGAACAACCCGGCGTACGGGTTCGTGTCGAGTTCGCTGGTCAAAGAGGTCTCCGCGCTCGGGGGCGACATCGAGCACCTCGTCCCGCCGATAGTGTTCAAACGCCTCATGGAGAAGCACTCCGAACGAGGTTGACCCGAACGGCCGAAGCCGTTGGTCGGTCAACGGTGAACGGCGGTGAAGAGTTCATCTCGGCGCCTTCTGGTGAATACACGATCGGGTTACGGTCCGAAAATGACCAACAAACGATCGCGGATCGCCGCCGCGCTGCTCGTTCTGCTTGTCACGTTCTTCGGCGGGCTGAGTGCCGCGCAGGCCACGGCCGCCCCCGTCTCGATCCAGCAGAATCCGTGCGGGGATCTCACCGGGTTCAAGCACGTGTCGCTCTCGTCGCTGCCCGCCGAGGCGACGACGACCTACAACCTCATCCAGAAGGGTGGCCCGTTCCCGTACCCGGACAAGGACGGCACGGTCTTCTCCAACCGCGAGAACATCCTCCCGAAGTGCGCTTCGGGCTACTACCGCGAGTACACGGTCCCGACGCCGGGCTCACCCGATCGCGGTGCGCGCCGCATCGTCACCGGTAACGCCGGCGAGCACTTCTACACCGCCGACCACTACAAGACCTTCTCCGTGATCGACGCCGACGGCACGCCCGCTCCGAAGTGCGGTGACACCTCGAAGCTGACGAAGGTCGGCTACTCGACGCTGTCTTCCGCGGCGAAGTCCGTGGTGGACAAGGCCCGCGGCGGCGCGACCGGCACGGTCTACGAGAACCGCGAAGGTGTGCTGCCGTCGTGCGCCGCCGGCTACTACCAGCTGTTCCCGGTGGGCACGAGCGACCGCGTGATCTCCGGCAAGGGCGGGGAGATCATCTACACCCCGGACCGTTACGCGACCTTCAAGCTGGTGAACCTCAACGGCTGATCCGCTCAGGCAACATTTCGTGCCTCCCCGTCCGTGAGATACACCGGAACACGGACGAGGAGGCACGATGCGGTCTGGGGACGATGCGAGCTTCAGGGAGTTCGCCAGGGAGAAGGCGCTACCGCTCAGGCGGACGGCGTATCTGCTCTGCGGCGACTGGCATCTCGCGGAGGATCTGGTCCAAACCGCGCTCATCAAGCTCTACCGGGTCTGGCCGAAGGTCCGCCGGAAAGGGCCCGTCGACAACTACACGAGGCAGATCCTGATGCGCTGCTGGCTCGACGAGCGGCGACGACCTTGGCGGAGCAGAGAGAACCGCGACGGCGTCGTCCCCGAAGAGCCCGCCATCCCGGCCGATACCGGGGTCTCGGATTCGCTGCTTCACGCCCTCGCCGAAGTTCCGCCGAAACAGCGCGCCACCGTCGTGCTGCGCTACTGCGCCGATCTCCCGGTCGCGGAGGTCGCCGTCGCGCTGCGCTGTTCGGAAGGGACGGTCAGGAGCCAGGCCGCGCGAGGGCTCGACGCCCTCCGCGCGGCCCTGCAGAGACAGCACGACGAGGCTGTCTCCGGGAGGAGCGCGTGATGGACGAACTCGAAAACAGGCTGCGCGGGATCAAATTGGCCGAGCCGCCGCTCGGCTTCGACCCGGACGAGCTCGCCGTGACGGCGGCGAAGAGGACGCGGAACCGGCGGGCGGTGGCGTCGACGGGTGCCGCGACGCTGGCGGTGATCGTGGCGGCGGTGGTGTTCGTGGCGCCGGGAGACGACCCGGTGGCCACCCCCGCCGGGCCGCCATCCCCGACGACCGTCCAAGCGATCCCGGAGAAAACCCGGAAACCGCCGGTGTCGCCGAAGGTGAATCTGACGGCTCAGAAAGCGCGGATCACCGGGCATCTGGCGGCCAGCCTGCCCACCGTGCTCGCCGGGGCCAGGGATATCCATGTCCGCTCCGTACATCAGCTGCGGACCGAGAACGACTGGGACGTGCTCGTCTTCATGGTCGGCTACCGGGACGCTTCCGGCGCCGAACGGCCCTTGGTGCTCACGATCAGCGGAACCGAGGCCGCCAAACTGGGCTTCTCCCTCGAAGACAGCTGCGAACCGGGCCGGAAGGCCATCAACGGATTCGATGCGGACATCGCCGGGGTGACGACCGGGGAACCGGTGGACTGCGTGAAGACGCCCCGAGCCGACGGAAGCACCGTCGTCGTCTCCGGAATCGTCCCGTCGTTGCCCGCCGGCGACGTCGAGCCCGCCCGGGGCGTGACGCTGTACCGAGCCGACGGCACGTCGGTCGCCGTGACCGCCGGCACGGGCGACGGCGGCTCGATTCCGGCCGATGACCAGCTGGTCGGACTGGTCACGGATCCGGAGCTCAACCTCCGGTAGGTGGCGCGCGGTACCGGCGGGGACACGCCCGGTACCGCGCGCTTTCACCCCTTACGGCGGCGATGAGGGCAAACTGATCTCAGGGAATGTGGGGATCGCTGTAGCAGTAGGTAGGGAGTGGGCCGTGTACCGGGTTTTCGAGGCGCTCGACGAGCTCGTCACCATCGTGGAGGAAGCCCGCGGCGTGCCGATGACCTCCAGTTGTGTCGTTCCACGCGGCGACACCCTCGAACTGCTCGACGACATCCGCGACGCCCTCCCGGGTGAAGTGGACGACGCGCAGGACGTCCTCGACAAGCGCGACCAGCTGATCCAGACCGCCCGCACCGAAGCGGCGGAGACCGTCTCGACGGCGAACACCGAGGCCGACCGCACGGTCGCCGAAGCGCAGGCCGAGGCCGAGCGCATCCTCGCCGACGCCCGCGCCCGCGCCGAGCAGATGATGAGCGACGCGCACGGCGAGGCCGAGCGCATGGTCGCCGCCGGACAGGCCGAATTCCAGAACCTCACCGACCGCTCCCGCGCGGAGTCGGAGCGGATGATCCAGGCCGGCCGCGACGCCTACGAGCGCGCCATCGAGGACGGCCGCGCCGAACAGGCCCGGCTCGTCGCCCAGACCGAGGTCGTCCAGGCCGCGCACGGCGAGGCGGCCCGCATCGTCGACGAAGCGCACGTCGAGGCAGACAAGCAGCGCAGCGACTGCGACGCCTACGTCGACGGCAAGCTGGCCGAGTTCTCCGAACTGTTGGCGACCACGCTGCGGACGGTCGACTCCGGGCGCAACCACCTGCGGTCCCCGGTCAACCTGCCGGGCAACAGCCGGACGTCGCTGTACGACTACCAGTCTTAATCCCTCAAGTACATGAAGGCCCCCTTCCTTGCGCCTAGGTACAGGAAGGGGGCCTTCATGTACTTGAAGGTTGCTCCCGGGAGCACGGAGAGCAAGGGACCTGCGCTATAGCTCGACAGCTGGTCCGTTCGGCAGCGGAGGTAGTGAGGGCCTCCTTCACTACTTTGAGGGTAGGTAAGGAGGCCTTCACGGTCTCTGGGTCCCTCAAGGAGCCTTCATGGACGTGCCCGTAAAGAAGTGGCGGGGACTGCGTACCCTGGTCACCGATGTCTGAGAACAAGTCGCCGCAGGCCAGGCCTGCGCAACTGGACGGCCGGAACCCGTGGGTGCTCGACACCCGCGAACTCGGCCGTCACGCCGGCCTGAGCAAGGCCGTCCAACGCACCATTCCCGTCGAGACCGCGCTCGGTGTGCCCGACGTCATCACCATCGACGCCGGCTCCGGCCTGGAACTCGACCTGATGCTCGAATCCGTCGTCGAGGGTGTGCTCGTCAGCGGTACGGCGTCCGCCGTCGCGACGGGGCACTGCTCGCGGTGCCTCGACCCGATCACGGAAGACGTCGAGGTCGACCTGACCGAGCTCTTCGCCTACCCCGGCTCCGCGACCGAGGAGACCACCGACGAGGACGAGATCCCTCGCCTGGTGGACGACCGGATCGACCTCGAGCCGACGGTCCGGGACGCGGTGGTGCTGGCGCTGCCGCTGGCCCCGCTGTGCACCGAGGACTGCCGGGGACTGTGCATCGAATGCGGTGTCAAGTGGGCCGATCTCGAGCCCGGGCACGGGCATGAGAAGATAGACCCTCGGTGGGCCACGCTGGTGAGGCGTTTCGGCGACGAAACGGCCGATGACCAGGCTGATGGCCCCGGAAAGCAAGCCTGACGAGCACCAGCTCGTTCCGGAGAAGCAAGTTCGCTCGCGACCGCGGGCAGACCGTCTGAAGGAGATCTACTCGTGGCCGTCCCGAAGCGGAAGATGTCGCGATCCAACACCCGCGCGCGCCGCAGCCAGTGGAAGGCGGCTCCGGTTCAGCTGGTGCCCTGCTCCAACCGCGCCTGCAAGCAGCCGAAGCTCCAGCACATCGCGTGCCCGGCCTGCGGCCAGCACAACGGTCGCCAGGTCGTCGAGCCCGCCTGATCGGCAGCTGACGACATGGGGGGCAAGTCGGCCGGTGGACCACCCGTGGACACCGCACCACTGCTCGAAGCACTCGGGATCACGATCGAACCCGAGCTGCTGACGTTGTCGTTGACCCACCGTTCTTATGCGTATGAGAACGGTGGGTTGCCACCGAACGAGCGCCTGGAATTCCTCGGGGACGCGGTGCTGGGTCTGGTCGTCACCGACCACCTCTACAACACCCATCCCGACCTGGCCGAAGGTCAGCTCGCGAAGCTCCGTGCCAGCGTGGTCAACATGCACGCGCTGGCCAGGGTCGCGCGCGGCCTCGGCGAAGGTGGGCTCGGCAAGCACCTGTTGCTGGGCAAGGGCGAAGAGCTCACCGGTGGCCGGGACAAGGCGAGCATCCTCGCCGACGGTCTCGAAGCCGTCATCGGCGCCGCGTACCAGCAGCACGGCATCGACATCGCGCGCAAGCTCGTGCATCACCTGTTCGACGGTCTGCTCGCCGAAGCGCCGCTGCGTGGCGCCGGACTGGACTGGAAGACCAGCCTCCAGGAGCTGACCGCGTCGGCCGGGCTCGGCGTGCCCGAGTACAAGGTCGAGGACACCGGTCCCGATCACCGCAAGGAGTTCACCGCGACCGTCCTCGTCGGCGGGCGTGAACTCGGCTACGGCTCGGGAACGACCAAGAAGGAAGCCGAGCAGAAGGCCGCCGAGACGGCCTGGCGACAGCTTTCGGCCGAACTCGACGTCGAACAGCCGCCGAAGACCACCTGAGTCCCGCACTCCCTCGTGAGTGGTAATAACGGTTCTGACCGTCATTACCACTCACGAGGGCCGGTGGGAGAATCGACGTCATGCCCGAACTCCCCGAGGTCGAGGTGGTCCGAGCCGGGCTCGAGGCGCATGCCTCCGGCCGGACGATCACCGAGGTCGAAGTTCTCCACGCCCGCGCGATCCGCCGTCACGAACTCGGCGCCGAGGATTTCACCGGACGCCTTTCCGGCACCAAGATCACCGCCGCCCGTCGTCGCGGCAAGTACCTGTGGCTGGAGCTTTCCGACGGCCAGGCCATGCTCGCGCACCTGGGCATGAGCGGCCAGATGCTGGTACAGCCCGAAGAAGCGCCTGACGAGAAGCACCTTCGCGTGCGATTCCGCTTCGCCGATAACGGGCCCGAGCTGCGCTTCGTCGATCAGCGGACTTTCGGTGGTCTCGCGCTCGCGGAACTCACCGAGGTCGACGGGACCGCGTTGCCGTCCACCATCGCGCATATCGCCCGCGACCCGATGGACCCGCGCTTCGACCTCGACCAGGCCGTCCGCGCGCTGCGGTCGAGGCGGACGGAGCTCAAACGCGCCCTGCTCGACCAGACCCTCGTCTCCGGTATCGGCAACATCTACGCCGACGAAGCCCTCTGGCGATCCAAACTCCACTGGGCCCGGCCCACCGAAAAGCTCACCGCGGCACAGGGCCGGACGGTCCTCACCGCCGCCGGTGAGGTCATGGACGCCGCGCTCGTCGCGGGCGGGACGTCGTTCGACGCCTTGTACGTCAACATCAACGGTGAATCCGGGTATTTCGACCGGTCGCTCGACGCCTATGGACAGGAAGGCCTGCCCTGCGGCCGGTGCGGAACCGCGATCCGGCGCGATCCCTTCATGAACCGCTCGTCCTTTTCGTGCCCCCGGTGCCAGCCGCGTCCTCGTTTGAGGTGAAAACTGTCGTGTACGGCGCGGGTGTCGCGTCAACTAGCATGAACGGGCACGACATTGAGGGAGTGGGATGGTGGCCGCGACCGAGCCCGGCAAGACGACGCTCGCCGAGAAGATCGACAAGCTGTTCCAGATCGTGCTGAGACCCGATCGTGAGCCGTACAGCCACGAAGAGGTCGCCAAGGCGTGCCGGGAAGCCACCGGCGAGAGCTTCTCGACGACGTACCTGTGGCAGTTGCGCACAGGTCGCCGCGACAATCCCACGAAACGCCACCTCGAGGCGCTCGCCCAGTTCTTCGGTGTCTCGCCGGCGTACTTCTTCGACGACGAGCAGAGCGCCAAGATCGCCGAGGAGCTCGCGCTGCTCGGCGCCCTCCGCGACGCCGGTGTCCGGGATGTCGCGCTGCGGGCCGTAACACTTTCCCCCGATGGACTCGACACCATCAGCGACATGATCGACGCGATCGCCCGCAGGGAATCCGGACGGGGCGGCACGAAGTAGGAGACGTGAGTGGACCGCCGCCGTAAAGAGCTGTGGCGCCGCTGCCGGGGTCTCGCCGACGGCGTCGCTCTTCCCGAACCCTTCGACGCCGAGGCTTTCACCGCCGAATTGGCCGCCGAACGCGGCCGCCCGATCGAGCTGATGCAGGTCAGCGTCCCTTCCAGCGGCCCGTGCGGGCTGCTGATGAGTACCGAGCGCGCGGATTACATCCTCTATCCGACCAACACCACCGCCCTGCACCGGCGGCATATCCTCCTGCACGAGGTCGGCCACCTGTTGTGCGGCCACACCGGTTCGGACGTCGGCACCGACGGGATCGCGCTCGACGCCGCCGCCAGCAAGACCCTCATGCCGAACCTGTCGCCAGAACTCGTCCGCCGTGTCCTCGGCCGTACGAGTTACAGCGCCGTCGAGGAGCAGGAGGCCGAATTGCTCGCCAGTCTGCTCGCGCAACGCGTCGCACGGACGACGGTGCGCGGAGCGGCGCGTCTCGACGAGAGCGGGAGCGACCTCGCCGGTGGCATGGCCAGGGTCGACGACCTCTTCGGCAGCCGGAAACGGCGCCGGCCGTGACCGAGACCATCGCGTATTTCTGCTGCGTGGTGGCTTTCGCGGGCTTCGGGTACAAGCTCATCCAGGCCCGGCACACCCAGCCGCTGCGGCGGATGTGGTTCCTCAGCGCGTTCGGGATGTGCATCGCGGGCGGCATCATGCTGCTCACCCCGGCCATGGAGAACGCCGTCGGCGTCGAGGAACCCATCGGAAGCCTGCTGAACCTGGGGGCCGATCTGCTCAAGATCGGCGCGATGGCCTTCGCGGTCGCGTTCGCGCATTCGCTGAAACTGGGGGAGGACAAGCGGATCGGCTGGCACGCGCTGCTGTCCTGGATCGTCGTGGCCGCCGAGATCGTGCTCTTCTTCCTCTCCGACAGTTACCGCGTCGGCGAGCACACCGCCGCCGGGCCGGGCAGGCTCGGCTGGTTCGTCGCGTACAACGTCCTTTTCCTCGTCTACGGTCTGATCAGCCTGCTGACCTTCTCGATCGTCTTCGCCCGCTTCGCGCGCCATGCCGATCCGGGCTCGCTCCGCACCGGGCTGTGGCTGCTCGTCGGCGGCGGGGTCGCCGCGCTGGGCTGGACCTTCTGGGACGTCGACGACATCTACATCCTCGCCACCACCGGCGAAGTCAACGCCGGTGAGGAAACCGTCTCGTCGATCCTGGCGGCGCTGAGCGTCGGGCTCGCCGGGGCGGGCGCGACGCTCAGCGTGTGGGGGCCCGCGCTGGCCACCCCGTTCCGCCTGATCGGCACGTACCGGACGTATCGCCGGATCGAGCCGTTGTGGACCGCGATGCGCGAAGCCGTCCCGGGAATCGCGCTGGACCCGGGGCCCGGTATGCCGGGCGGCGTCGAGTTCGCCTTGTACCGCAGGGTGATCGAGATCCGAGACGGCCATCTCGCGCTGCGTCCCTACTTCGATCCGGACGTGCCGCCGGTCGCGGAAGCCGAAGCACGCAAGGCGAAGATCCCCGAATCCCGGGTCCCCGCGACGATCGAAGCCGCGGCCTTGGCCGCCGCGCTCGTCGCTTCCGAGGCGGGCCGCCGGTACGCCCCCGACGACGTTCCGGCGGCCTACCTCGACGAGCCGGACATCGCCACCGAAGCGGCGTGGCTGGTGGAGGTCACGCGCGCCTGGCGACGGTCCACTGTGGTCGGACGCATTCGCGACCGAGCCCGTGAAACGCTTGCTGCTTAAGCCGAAACGATCGCGGTGACGGCGGCCGTCACCAGGCCCGCCGCGCCGGCGATCTCGAGAACGCCGATCCCCTGGATCTCCCGGACCGAGAAGCCGAGCCTCTCGGTCCGGGAGATCAACGACGGCTGACGCAGGACCTTCGCCACCCCCAGTACGGCGAAGATCGCGACCAGCAGCACCGACAACACCACATGAGTCACGGCCATAACGGAACTCCCTGGTGTGGAAGGACTTCAGACGGTGACGCGGCGCATCGTGGCGAAACCGCCGGCCCCCGCGACGCAGACCAGCAGGGCAAGCACCCCGGTCACGCCGCCGACGGTCAGCGTGCTGAAGAACGTGCCGAGTTTCGGCCAGGAATCGGTCCAGCTGAGCAGCAGCACCCCGCCCACCAGCACCAGGACCTGCGCGGCAGCGAACAGGACCACGCCCAGTACCGCGGCACGCCGGTAGATCAGGCCGTACCACATGCCGTAGACGAACATCAGCGTCAGGAAGACGAACGACGTGAGCAGGGTCAGGTACCAGGAGCCGTCGAGCAGCCAGGGCACCCGGAAGTAATTGAGGCCGAGCCCCCAGCCTCCGGTCGCTTCCTCGATCGCCTGGAACACGACGATCCCCACCGCGTAAAGCGCGGAAAGCCCGGCCACCAGCAGGATCGTACCGAGGTAGTACGACCGCCTCGACACGCCGAGCGCGAGCCCGAACGGCAGCGACTTCGTCATGCTCAAGGCACCGCAGACGAGCATGAACACGTACAGCGTGAACAGGCCGCCGGAGTAGTTCTCCTCGGGCGTCTCGGGAATCACCGAGAAGATGGTGAGATTCACCAAGAACGCGAAGAACGTGACGCCGACCGGGAGGACCAGGAACTGGAGCCGGTCGACGAGGTGGTAGCGCGCGACTTTGATCAGGGTGTTCATGCGGACGCCTCCTCCGCTGTCGTCTGTCCGGTGTTGGAGGTGTGCACCATCAGCTGCTGCAGGGAAAGCGGTTCGAGCTTCAGGTGCAGGGCCTGTGCCCGTGCCTTTGCGGCGGCGTCGAGCGCGTCGGCGACGGTGACCGAAGCCCGCGAACCGATCTTGCGGCGGTGCAGCACGCGGCGGCCGGCGACGAAGGATTCCACCGCCGTGGCGGGCCCGCTGACCGTGGCGGCCGAGCCGCGCAGTTCGTCGGCGGGCGCGTCGAGCACGACGCGGCCCTTGTCGATCATCACCACGTGCTCCAGCAGATCCGCCACCTCGTCGATCAGGTGCGTGGAGAGCAGAACCGTGCGCGGATGAGTCGAATAGTCGTCGAGCAACCGGTCGTAGAACAGTTGGCGCGCGACGGCGTCGAGGCCCGCGTACGGCTCGTCGAGCAGCGTGAGTTCCGCCCGGGCCGCCAGCCCGATCGTGATCGACAGTGCCGAGCGCATCCCTCGCGAGAGCTTCTTGATCGGGCGCTTCGTCGGCAGGTCGAAGTCGCGGAGCAGCGTGTCGGCCAGTTCCGCGTCCCAGTTCGGATAGAACCACGACGCCGCCGAAAGGGCGTGCCGGACCTTGAAGTCCGGGAACTGCTGGTCTTCGCGGACGAGTACCAGGCGCTGGAGCACCCGTTCGTTCTCCACCGGGTTCTCGCCGAACACGCGGACCGAGCCCGTGCTGGCGAACTCCTGCGCGGTGACGATGCGCAGAAAGGTGCTCTTGCCCGCGCCGTTGCGGCCGAGCAGTCCGGTGATCTTGCCTTCTTCGATGTCGACCGAGACATCGCCGAGTGCGAGGTGGTCGCCGTAGCGCCGGGTCAGGCCGGTGGTCGAAATGGTCGGCGTCATGCGGCGGGTCCTCCGTTCCGGTGTCCGTTCCCGCGGATGAGCGAGATCAGGGTTTCGTCGTCGATGCCGAGGCGTCGCGCTTCGATGAGCATCGGGTCGAGGTACTGCTCGGCGAACCGTTGCCGCCGGTCGGTGAGCAGCTTCTGCCGCGCGCCGCCGGCGACGAACATGCCGATACCGCGCCGCTTTTCGAGCAGTCCGTCGTCGGCGAGCACGTTGATCCCCTTGGCCGCCGTCGCCGGATTGATCCGGTAGAAGGCGGCGAGTTCGTTGGTTGACGGCACGCGTTCCCCCTCGGCCAGGCTTCCCTCGGCGATGTCGTCGGCGATCTGTTCGGCGATCTGCACGAACAGGGGTGTTCCTTCGTCGAGCACGACACCTCCGTTCCCAGTCTTCGTGCACCCGTGCCGGGTGCTGTGGTTCATTACTGGAGTAAGTAACCCATGAACCACTCGTTCGACGCAAGTGGGTTCCGCCGTGCGCACTACTGTGCAATGCGTGGTACCTTCTGTTGCGTAAGACTGGGAGGGACGCGACTGTGGAGATCAGTCAGCTACTTAAAGGCGTGCTGGACCTCGCCGTTCTCGCGGTACTTCGCGGAGAGGACGGTTATGGCTACGACGTGCTCCGAAGACTTCGCATCGCGGGGTTGCAGGAAGTGGGCGACGCTTCGGTGTACGGAACGCTTCGGCGGCTTTACAAGGCAGGCCTGCTGACGTCGTACGTGGTGCCGAGTGAAGAAGGCCCGCACCGCAAGTACTACAGCCTCAACGAACCGGGTCGCCAGCGCCTCGAAGAGTCGGGGCAGACCTGGCGGACTTTCGCCACGACAATGAACAGCCTGTTGGGAGAGGCAGCATGAGCACGCAGAATCCGACCGCCGTGCGGGTGTATCTGGCGAGGGTCAGGAGCGCGCTCGCCGACCTTCCCGAGAGCGAAGTCGAGGAGATCCTCGAAGACGTCCGGCCCCATCTCGCCGAGATGGAGGCGGAACTGGGGGAGAACCCCAAGGTCGACGCCTTGATCGAGCGGCTGGGCAGCCCCGAGAGCTATGCGGCCGAACTGCGGGCTTCGGGTGGCTATCCGCCGCGTCCGGCCGACGCGGGTGACCAGACCACCGTGCTGAAGGCGAAGACCGGGATCGGCGGAGCGCGGTTCGCGTTCTGGGGCCTGGTGTTCTCCGTCGGCGGCTTCGCGCTGTTCGGCTTCGCCGCCGCGGTGTGGGTCCGGGTGGAACCGTTGGTGGGCCTGCTCTTCGTCGCCCCCGTGTTCGCGATCAGCGTCGCCTACGTGGTCCGCAAGGGCGTCGCCCCGATCGCGGAACTGCCCGAGGTGGTCAAACTCCGCGAGATCGCGGCCTCGTTCCAGAAAGACCGGAACAGCAAGGGACTGAACTACTTCCGCACGCTCAAGCCGGCGTGGTGGATACTGTGCGCGGCGGTGCTGGTCGTGTTCGGTCTGCTGCTCGTGGTCCGCGACACCGAGGCCGTTTTGCTGCTGCCGCTGATGCTGCTGGCGGCCGTCGCCGTGGTGTGGGCGGGCCCGAAACTGAAGGCCGACCGGCGGCTGCTGTGGCTGGCCGTGCCGATCTCGGCGTTCGTCGTCGGCAGCATGCTCGGCGGCGCGGGTGCGGCGGTCGACCTGATCGCGAAACGGTCCTACGGCAACGGTTCCTACAACAGCCCCTACTCGCCGAGCTACAACGACAACTACGGCAACCCGCAGTTGATGTACGGCAGCCAGGACGTGGAGAACATCTACGCCTTCGACGCCGAAGGCAAGCCGCTGACCGAGATCTACCTCTACGACGAGAACGGCCGTCCGCTCAGCACCACGCGGTACGCCTGCGAGAGGAGCACGGGCGAGAAGCGGAAGGTCGGTGACGACAACCGCTACCCGCGGCCGCGGCTCGAACGAGGCGTCCAGGACAACGACGGAAACCTGAACGGCTACAACGGTTCCCGCGGCTACTGCCAGGAACGGGCCGACATCCCGTTCAGTGCGGCGATCCCGAAGGGTGCGCCGGTGCCGCCGACTTCTCAGGCCGCTCCGCCGTCGTCCACCTCGGTGGCGCCGCCGACGCGCTAGGTGGTCCGGGTGGAGGCGGCCGTCGGGGGCGCCTCCACCCGGTTTCGCATTTCGTCATCTGGATGCGGTAGTTCGCGTTCCCAACCACCGCATCCAGATGACGAAATGCGGATGCGACGATCGCCCCGGGAGACGTAACCTCCGGGGCAACGCGTTGACGGAGACGAGTAGCCGAAGGACCACGCGAGACCCAGAGAGCCGCCGGTAGCTGCGAAGGCGGCCTCGCGCCCTTGCAGTGAAGACCCTCCCGAGTGCGGGGAGGAACGGCGTCCGCGCCCCATGCCCCGCCGTCCGGCCCTCGTCATCGGGCCTTCGAGGCCGCCGCTCGTCCAGGGCTGCGGCGAAAGTGCGGTGGTACCGCGAGTTCCCTTCTCGCCCGCACTCCCAAGGGGTCGCGCATATCCGTGCAGGAGTTGTGATGATCTCGCGTGTCCTCGTCGCCGACCTGCCCCGGCACGTCGGCGGCCGCGTCCGCATCGCCGGCTGGGTGCACCGCCGGCGCCGCTTGAAATCCGTCACCTTCCTGGTGATCCGGGACCGCTCCGGACTCGGCCAGGTCGTGCTCGCCGAACCCGGCGGCCCGCCGGAGGAGACCGTGGTCGAGGTCGAAGGCCTCGTCACGGCGAACCCTCAGGCGCCGGACGGTGTGGAACTGACCGAGCCGTCGGTCGAGCCGCTTTCCGAACCCGCCGAACCACCGCCGTTCGACCTCTACCGGCCGTCGGTTCCGGCGGCGTTGCCCACGGTGCTGGACAACGCCGGCGTCGCGCTGCGGCATCCGCGGCTGAAGAAGGTGTTCACGGTCGCGGCGGCGAGCGTCGCCGGGTTCCGGTCGACACTGGACGGACTCGGGTTCACCGAAACGCATACGCCCAAGATCGTCTCGTCGGCCACGGAATCCGGCGCGAACGTCTTCGGCATCGACTACTTCGGCAAGCGGGCCTTCTTGGCGCAGTCGCCGCAGTTCTACAAACAGGCGCTGGTCGGGGTCTTCGAGCGGGTGTACGAGGTCGGCCCGGTCTTCCGCGCCGAACCGCACGACACGGCGCGGCATCTCGCGCAGTACACCAGCCTCGACGCCGAACTCGGCTTCATCGACGGCCACCACGACGTGATGGCGGTGCTGCGGGAGGTCGTCGCCGGGATGGCCGCCGCGGTTCCGGAGGTGGAAGTCGTGGTGCCCGAGGAGATTCCGGAGATCCACTTCGCGGAGGCGCAGGACCTGATCGCGCGGCTGTCCGGCGAAGACCCGCGTGGCGAGCCGGACCTCGCGCCCGCGCACGAGCGGCTGCTTTCGGAGTGGGCGCTGCGCGAACACGGATCGGAATTCCTGTTCGTCACCGGCTATCCGATGGTGAAGCGGCCGTTCTACACACATCCGGACCCGGAGCGGCCCGGGTATTCCAACAGTTTCGACCTGCTTTTCCGCGGGCTGGAACTGGTGACCGGCGGCCAGCGGCTGCATCGGCACGCCGACTACGTCGCCGCGCTGGCGGCGCGCGGTGAGTCCACCGAGCCGTACCGGGACTATCTGTCCGTCTTCGCGCACGGGATGCCGCCGCACGGCGGGTTCGCGCTGGGGCTCGAACGCTGGACGGCCCGGTTGCTCGGGCTGCCCAACGTCCGCCAGGCGACGCTGTTCCCACGCGACCTCCACCGCCTGACCCCGTAAAGCCGCGAGCCGGCACCTCGTGCTGAGGTGCCGGCTCGCGTGGGGGTGAGGCTCAGTGGAGGAACGCGCTCCTAGCGGCCAGGTCGGCCAGCAGGGCGCGGCCCTTCTCGGCGTTGCGCGGCTGGGCCAGGACGTCGTAACGCCGGGCGACCAGCTGGCTCTGCGAGATGAACCCGCGCTTGTTCTTCGAAGTCGCGTACCCCAACGCGCCGAACAGCAGGTTGAACGCGATACCGCCGACGAGGCCGACGAGGATCGGCACCAGTCCGGCGCCCGGGTTCAGCAGGCTCAGCACGAGGCCGAGGAACATACCGAACATCGCGCCCGACAGTGCCGAGCTGGTCAGCACCTTGCTCCAGCCCATCCGCCCGGCGATCCGCTCGACCAGGATCGGCTCGACACCGACGATGGTGACGTCCGTGATCGGGAAGTCCGTTCCCGCGAGGTGGTCGACGGCACGCTGCGCTTCGGAGTACGACTCGTAGGAGCCGATCGGCCACCCGCTGGGCAGCGTCGGGAGCTGAGCCCGCCCCTGGGGCTCGGTGAACGTGGTCTGCTGCGTGAATGCCTGTGTCATTCCTTCTCACCTCTCTTGATCCGTACAACGTTCCGGGTGTGCGGATCTCCTCCCGTCCGGCGGGATTCACAGCATCTTCTCAGCCGGGCATCGCAGACAATCCGCCCAGGGATCAACTACAGTCCGCAATGGGTAACGAAGCAGACCATTGGTCGAGTTGACCAGGTCGGGCCCACCCGGTAGGAAGAAGCCGCAAAGGTACCGCTTCGAACCTTTAGGTGAGGCTGATGGCGAACAGGCGCGGCATGCTCACGCTGGATCGGCTCCGGGAACTGGTCGAGGACGGCACGGTCGACACGGTGCTGGTGGCGATCACCGACATGCAGGGCAGGCTGCAGGGCAAACGCTGCGCCGCCGAGTACTTCCTCAACGAGGTCGTCGAGCACGCCACCGAAGCGTGCAACTACCTGCTCGCCGTCGACGTCGACATGAACACTGTCGACGGCTACGCGATGTCGTCGTGGGAGACCGGCTACGGCGACTTCGTCATGCGCCCGGACTTCGACACGCTTCGCCTGCTGCCGTGGCAGGAGGGCACCGCGCTCGTCCTCGCCGACCTCGAACGGGTGCAGGGCGGCGCCGTGGCCCCTTCGCCGCGCCAGATCCTGCGCGGTCAGCTCGACCGGCTCGCCGCGCGTGGTCTCGCCGCGTACGTCGGGACCGAACTGGAGTTCATCGTCTTCGACGACACCTTCGAAGCGGCCTGGGACAAGCGTTATCAGGACCTTCGCCCGGCCAACCAGTACAACGTCGACTACTCGATGCTCGGCACCTCGCGGATCGAGCCGCTGCTGCGCCGCATCCGGAACGACATGGGCGGGGCGGGACTGTACGTCGAGTCGGCCAAGGGCGAGTGCAACCCCGGCCAGCACGAGATCGCGTTCCGCTACGCCGACGCGCTGACCACCTGCGACAACCACAGTGTCTACAAGACCGGGTCCAAGGAGATCGCCGCGCAGGAGGGCAAGAGCCTCACGTTCATGGCGAAGTACAACGAACGCGAGGGCAACTCCTGCCATATCCACATCAGCCTGCGCTCCGCCGAGGGCGAGCCCGTCCTGGCAGGCGACGGTCCCGGCGGGTTCTCGCCGCTGATGGAGCACTTCCTCGCCGGTCAGCTCGCCGGGCTGCGTGAGCTGACCTACTTCCTCGCGCCGAACATCAACTCCTACAAGCGTTTCGTCCCCGGCAGCTTCGCGCCGACAGCCGTCGCGTGGGGCACCGACAACCGCACGTGCGCGCTCCGCGTCGTCGGGCACGGGGACTCGCTGCGCACCGAGAACCGGGTCCCCGGCGGCGACGTGAACCCGTACCTCGCGGTGGCCGCGCTGATCGCGGCGGGCTTGCACGGCATCGAGAACGAACTGGAGCTGGAGCCGGAGTTCCACGGCAACGCCTACGGTTCCGACAAGCCGACCGTGCCGACGACTCTGCGGGAAGCCGCGGCGCTACTGGACAAGAGCGAACTTGGCAGGACCGCGTTCGGGGACGAGGTCGTCGACCACTACCTGAACGCGGCGAAGGTCGAACTCGCCGCGTACGACGCCGCCGTCACCGACTGGGAGAGGATCCGTGGCTTCGAACGGCTGTGACCCCATAATCGGTCTCACGTCCTATCTGGAGCCCGCGAAGTTCCTCGTCTGGGAGACCGAAGCAGCGCTGCTGCACCGGGTCTACGTCGACGGGATCGTCGCGGCGGGCGGGATCCCGGTCCTGTTGCCGCCGGTGAGCGGGGCACACGATCGACTGATGTCCGCCGTGGACGGGCTCGTGCTGGTCGGCGGCGCCGACGTCGACCCGGCGCGCTACGGCCAGGAGCAACACGCGACGACGTACACGAGGCCGAACCGGGACGCGTTCGAGTTCGGCCTGCTGCGGTCCGCTTTGGACACGGGAAAACCGGTGCTCGGCGTGTGCCGCGGTCTACAGGTGCTCAGCGTCGCGCTGGGCGGCACGCTCGCCCAGCACCTGCCGGACACTTTGGACAGTGCGGATCACCAGCCCGCGCCAGGGACCTTCGGCACCACTACGGTGACGCTTGCCGAGGGGAGCCGGGTCGCGGCGATCCTCGGCACCGAGACCAAGGTGCCGTGTTACCACCATCAGGCGATCGACAAGCTCGGCGACGGGCTGGTCCCGGTCGGCTGGGCGGCGGACGGGACCATCGAGGCGGCCGAACTGCCCGGTGACGGATTCGTCCTCGGCGTCCAATGGCATCCCGAACAGAATCCCGACGACATCAGGCTTTTCGAGGCGCTGGTGGAAGCAGCTAAGGAGCGCGCATGACCACGTTCGAGGTGATCAACCCCGCCACCGAAGAGGTGGTGAGGTCGGTCTCGCTGACCTCGGCCGAGGAGACCGACGCGGCGATCGCCCGCGCGCACGCGGCGTTCCCCGCATGGCGCGCGGTGGCCCCCGGCGACCGGGCGCGGCTGCTGCGCCGGTTCGCCGACGCCGTCGACGCCGACATCGAGAACCTCGCCCAGCTTGAGGTCGCCAACGCCGGTCACACGATCGGCAACGCGCGCTGGGAAGCCGGCAACGTCCGCGACGTGCTGACGTACTACTCCGCGTCGCCCGAACGGTTGAGCGGCAAGCAGATCCCGGTACCCGGCGGAGTGAACATGACGTTCCACGAGCCGCTCGGCGTGGTCGGGGTGATCGTGCCGTGGAACTTCCCGATGCCCATCGCGGGCTGGGGATTCGCGCCCGCGCTCGCCGCCGGGAACACCGTCGTCCTCAAACCCGCCGAGCTCACTCCGCTGACCGCGATCCGCCTCGGCGAACTCGCCCGTGAAGCGGGGATCCCCGAAGACGTCTTCCAGGTGCTCCCCGGCAAGGGATCCGTGGTGGGACAGCGGTTCGTGGACCATCCCGCGGTGCGGAAAGTGGTGTTCACCGGCTCGACCGAGGTCGGCAAGCAGATCATGGCGGGCTGCGCCGCGCAGGTGAAGCGGGTGACGCTGGAACTCGGCGGCAAGAACGCGAACATCGTCTTCGCCGACGCCGACCTGGAGAAGGCCGCGGCCACCGCGCCGTACGGCGTCTTCGACAACGCCGGGCAGGACTGCTGTGCGCGGTCGCTGATCCTGGTGCAGTCGAGCGTGTACGAGAAGTTCATGGAACTGCTGGAACCCGCGGTGAACGGTGTGGTCGTGGGGGATCCGCGGCTGGAAGTGACCGAGATGGGGCCGCTGATCTCGGCGGGGCACCACGCGAAGGTGTCGTCCTATGTGGACGACGCCGCGCCGGTGGCCTTCCGGGGAAACGCGCCCGTCGGCCCCGGGTACTGGTTCGCGCCGACCGTCGTCACCCCGCCGGATCTGCGGCATCCGCTGGCCTCGGAGGAGATCTTCGGCCCGGTCGTCGCGGTGGTCCCGTTCGACGGGGAGGCCGACGCGGTGACCATGGCCAACGACACCGAGTACGGCCTGTCCGGCTCGATCTGGACGCGCGACGTCGGCCGTGCCTTCCGCGTCGCCCGTGGTGTCGAGGCCGGGAACCTTTCGGTGAACTCGCATTCGTCCGTCCGGTACTGGACACCGTTCGGCGGGTTCAAGCAGTCCGGGCTGGGCCGGGAACTCGGCCCGGACGCCGTCGACGCCTTCACCGAGACCAAAAACGTCTTCATCAGCACGGAGGAATAGGAATGGTTCAGCGTTTCGAAGGCCGCGTCGCGGTCATCACCGGCGGCAGCAGCGGCATCGGCCTCGCCACCGCGCGGCGGCTGGCGAGCGAGGGCGCGAAGGTCGTCATCGGCGACATCTCCGCCGAGGCGGGCAAAGCCGCGGCCGACGAGGTCGGCGGCCTGTTCGTGCAGGCCGACGTCACCGACGCCGAACAGGTCGATGCCCTGTTCCAGACCACAGTGGACACTTTCGGCTCGGTCGACGTCGCGTTCAACAACGCGGGCATCTCCCCGCCCGAGGACGACTCGATCCTGACCACGGGCATCGACGCGTGGGAGAAGGTGCAGAAGGTCAACCTGACCTCGGTGTACCTGTGCTGCAAGGCGGCGCTGCCGCATATGCGACGGCAGGGCAAGGGCTCGATCGTCAACACGGCGTCGTTCGTCGCGGTGATGGGCGCGGCGACGTCGCAGATCTCCTACACCGCGTCCAAGGGCGGGGTGCTGGCGATGAGCCGGGAACTGGGCGTGCAGTTCGCGCGGGAGAACATCCGGGTCAACGCGTTGTGCCCGGGTCCGGTGAACACCCCGCTGCTGAAGGAACTGTTCGCGAAGGACCCCGAGCGGGCGGCGCGGCGGCTGGTGCACGTGCCGGTCGGGCGGTTCGCCGAGCCGGAGGAGATCGCGGCCGCGGTCGCCTTCCTGGCGAGCGACGACGCCTCGTTCATCACCGCTTCGCAGTTCCTGGTGGACGGCGGCATCTCGGGCGCCTACGTCACTCCGCTCTGACCGTCCGCAATTCGTCACCTAATTGCGGCACCCACGGTCGCGCTGTCCGTGAGGGCCTCTTTCCCTACCTTGAGAGTAGGGAAGGAGGCCCTCACGGACTTCCCGCACGTGCGGTCCTCTCAGGAGCCTCGGCGGCGGCGCCACCCCCCGGCGCAACTCGTCACCTGATTGCGGCCGCTGGCCCGCCACCCCGTCACTCGTCCCGGTGGCTGGGATGGCGGGCCGCTGACCTGCGCTGTAGTCCTGAGACGCGGAGCCGCACGGTTCCACGATCCGAAAGCGCGGGAGGCCCGAAGAATGACCCGGCAGATGAGCACCGCCATGCGTGACTGCATCGACCTGTGCAACGAGTGCCACGTCAGGTGCGAGGAGATGTTGACGCGCTGCATGGAGATGGGCGGCGCGAAACTCGGGATGATGATGGTGACCTGCGCGGACATGTCCCGCATGTGCGCCGACATGATGATGCGCTGCTCCGCCATGGTCGCCGACCTCGAGATGATGCGCATGTGCGCGAAGATGTGCGGCCTCGCCTCCCAGATGATGCGTATGTGCGCCCAGGAGTGCGCCAAGACCGGTGACACCGAACTCGCCGACGCGGCCGACATGATGATGCGGTGCGCCGAGCTCTGCGGCACGATCACCGCCGAGATGATGATGGAGAACGCGTAACTCGCGTGCTTGGAGCCGTAACTCGCGTGATCGGAGGCGTAACTCACGAGTGACGGCTCCAAGCACGCGAGTTACGGCTCCGGACACGCAAGTGACGTCGTCGGGTCGAAGTAGACGTGCGTTGAACACGCCAGGTACGGTGTGCGCACAACTACAGACAGGGCCGTTGAGCTGGAGCGGGAGAGCCCTCACGAACGTGGTGGGGCACCGAAGGAGCAAACTCCCCGGAATCTCTCAGGTACTCACTACCGCTTCCGCGAGGCCACTCTGGAAAGCAGGCGCGCAAGTGCGCCTCACCCAAGGTGAAAGCCGCATCACGTGCGGTGAAACTCTCAGGTGCCATGACAGAGGGGGAGTTCCCAGCGCACCGGTCTATCCGGCGCCTGACCCAAGGAGCTCCCTTGACCAGTACGTCGTTCGACGACCGGCACATCGGCCCCTCGGAGTCCGAGCAGGCCAAGATGCTCGCCGAGGTCGGCTACGGCAGCCTCGACGCCTTGGTGCAGGCCGCGGTGCCGTCCGCGATCCGGGTCACGCGTGACCTCGAACTTCCCCCCGCCGCGTCCGAAGAGGACGCCATCGCGGAGCTTCGCGCGCTCGCCGCGCTCAACAAGCCGATGACGCAGATGATCGGCCTCGGCTTCCACGACACGGTCACTCCGGCGGTCATCCGCCGCAACGTGCTGGAGAACCCGGCTTGGTACACGGCGTACACGCCGTATCAGCCGGAGATCTCGCAGGGCCGTCTCGAAGCCCTCCTCAACTTCCAGACCATGGTCTCCGAGCTGGCCGGTCTCACCACCGCGAACGCCTCCCTGCTCGACGAGTCCACCGCCGTCGCCGAGGCCGTCATGCTGATGCGCCGCGTGTCGAAGTCCAAGTCCAACAAGGTCGTCCTCGACGCCGAATGCCTGCCGCAGACCATCGCCGTCGTCCGCACCCGCGCCGAGGCGATGGGCGTCGAGGTCGAGGTCCGCGACCTGCTCACCGGCTTGCCGGACGAGTTCTTCGGCGTCGTCGTCCAGTACCCGGGCGCTTCCGGCGTGCTGCGCGGCGCGGGCTTCTACTCCGCCATCTCCGAGACCGCGAAGGCCGCCGGCGCGCTGTACACCGTCGCCGCCGACCTGCTCGCCCTCACGTTGATCACCGCGCCGGGTGAGTTCGGCGCCGACATCGCCGCCGGTTCCACCCAGCGCTTCGGTGTCCCGCTCGGTTACGGCGGTCCGCACGCCGGATACATGGCCGTCCGCGCCGGGCTCGAGCGTTCGCTGCCGGGCCGCCTGGTCGGGGTCTCGGTCGACGCCGACGGCAACTCCGCGTACCGCCTCGCCCTGCAGACCCGCGAGCAGCACATCCGCCGCGAGAAGGCGACCTCCAACATCTGCACCGCGCAGGTGCTGCCCGCGGTGCTCGCCGCGATGTACGCGGTCTACCACGGTCCGGACGGCCTCAAGCGCATCGCGACCCGCGTCCACGAACTCGCCGGCGGCCTGGCGGACGCCCTCCGCGCGGGCGGCGTCGAGGTCGTCCACGAGGGCTTCTTCGACACCGTCCTCGCTCGCATGCCCGGTCAGGCCGAAGCGGTCGTCGCGGTCGCCCGCGAGAACGGGATCAACCTCGGCCCGGTCGACGCCGACCACGTCCGCATCGCCGTCGACGAGGTCACCACACCCGCGATCATCGCCAAGGTGCTCAACGCCTTCGGTATCGACAACCCGGCCGCCGAAGCACAGGCACTGCCCGCCGGGCTGCACCGTGAGAGCGAGTACCTCACGCACGAGGTCTTCCACTCGCACCGCTCCGAGACCGCGATGCTGCGGTACCTGCGCAGCCTGTCCGACCTCGACTACGCGCTCGACCGCGGCATGATCCCGCTCGGCTCCTGCACGATGAAGCTCAACGCCACCACCGAGATGGAGCCGATCAGCTGGCGCGAGTTCGCGGGTATCCACCCGTTCGCCCCCGCTGACCAGGCCGAGGGCTACCACGTCCTCGTCGAGCAGCTGTCCGGTTGGCTGGCCGAGGTCACCGGCTACGACAAGGTGTCGTTGCAGCCGAACGCGGGCAGCCAGGGCGAGCTCGCCGGTCTGCTCGCGATCCGCGCGTACCACCACGCGAACGGCCAGCAGGAGCGCGAGGTCTGCCTGATCCCCTCGTCCGCGCACGGCACGAACGCCGCCTCCGCGGTCATGGCGGGCATGCGCGTCGTCGTGGTCAAGTGCACCGACGAGGGCAACGTCGACCTCGAAGACCTGCGGGCCAAGGTCGAGGCCAACCGCGACACGCTGTCCGCGATCATGGTCACGTACCCGTCCACGCACGGCGTCTACGAGCACGGCATCGACGAGCTGGCCAAGATCGTGCACGACGCGGGCGGCCAGGTCTACGTCGACGGCGCGAACCTCAACGCCCTGCTCGGTCTCGCCAAGCCGGGCGAGTTCGGTGGCGACGTCTCGCACCTGAACCTGCACAAGACCTTCTGCATCCCGCACGGTGGCGGCGGCCCCGGCGTCGGCCCGGTCGCGGTCCGCGCGCACCTCGCGCCGTACCTGCCGAACCACCCGATGCTGGCGAAGGCGGGCCCCGAAACCGGTGTCGGCCCGATCAGCGCGGCCCCGTTCGGTTCGGCGTCGATCCTGCCGATCTCGTGGGCGTACGTCCGCATGATGGGCGCGGGCGGGCTCACCGCCGCGACGCAGGTCGCAGTTCTCGCCGCGAACTACGTGGCCAAACGCCTCAACCAGCACTACCCGGTGCTGTACACCGGCCAGGACGGCCTTGTCGCGCACGAGTGCATCCTCGACCTGCGCGGGCTCACCAAGGAGACCGGCGTCAGCGTCGACGACGTCGCGAAGCGCCTGATCGATTACGGCTTCCACGCGCCGACCATGTCGTTCCCGGTCGCGGGCACGCTGATGGTCGAGCCGACCGAATCCGAGGACCTCGGCGAGATCGACCGCTTCTGCGACGCGATGATCGCCATCCGCGCGGAGATCGACGCCGTCGCGCAGGGCCGTTGGGCCGCGGACAACAGCCCGCTCCGCAACGCCCCCCACACCGCCGAGACCCTGGTCGGCGACTGGGACCTGCCGTATGACCGCGAACTGGCGGTGTACCCCGCCGGAGTGAATCGCAAGGCCAAGTACTGGCCTCCGGTGCGCCGCATCGACGGTGCGCGCGGGGACCGTAACCTCGTCTGCTCCTGCCCGCCGCTCAACGCCTACGAGAACTGAGGCACTTGATGTCGAAAGAGACGTCCCTGCACGGAGTCCACAAAGGACTGGGTGCGTTGTTCACCGACTTCGCGGGCTGGTCGATGCCGATCCGCTACAGCAGCGAACTGGCGGAGCACAAGGCCGTCCGCGAGACCGCGGGCCTGTTCGACCTCTCCCATATGGCCGAGATCGAGGTGACCGGCCCGCAGGCCGCCGACACCCTCGACTTCGCGCTGGTCGGCAACCTGTCCGGCGTCAAGCCGGGCCGGGCGCGCTACACGATGATCTGCGACGAGAACGGCGGCGTGCTGGACGACCTGGTCGTCTACCGCCTCGCCGACGAGAAGTTCCTGGTCGTGGCCAACGCGGGCAACGCCTCCGTGGTCGCGGAGGCACTGGCCGAGCGGGTCTCCGGCTTCGACGCCGTCGTCGAGAACAAGTCCGAGGACGTCGCGCTGATCGCCGTCCAGGGCCCGAAGGCCGTCGAGATCCTCGGCGCCGTCACCGACGCCGACCTCGGCGCGCTCAAGTACTACGCGAGCGTCCCGGCCGTCGTGAAGGGTCACGACGTCCTGCTCGCCCGCACCGGATACACCGGCGAGGACGGCTTCGAGCTGTACGTCCCGGCCGGTGAGGCCCCCGCCGTCTGGCGCATCCTGACCGACGCGGGTGCGCCGCACGGTCTGCTCCCGGCCGGTCTCGCCTGCCGCGACACCCTGCGCCTCGAAGCCGGGATGCCGTTGTACGGCAACGAACTCAGCCTCCAGCTGAGCCCGTTCGAAGCCGGTCTCGGCCGCGTCGTCAAGTTCGAGAAGCCCGGCGACTTCGTCGGCAAGGCAGCGCTCGAGGAACTGTCCAAGAAGGACGTTCCCCGCGTGCGTGTGGGGCTCAAGGGCTCCGGCCGCCGCGCCCCGCGCCACGGCTACACCGTCCTGGCGGGCGAGACCGAGATCGGCGAGGTCACCAGCGGTGCCCTGTCGCCGACCCTGGGTTACCCGATCGCCATGGCCTATGTGGACCGGGAGCACTCCGAGCCCGGCACCGAGCTTTCCGTCGACATCCGGGGCCGCATCGAGCCTGTCGAGGTCGTCGCCCTGCCCTTCTACTCCCGCGCCTGAAAGGCCCTTCCGAGATCATGAGCATCCCCCAGGACCTGAAGTACACGAAGGAACACGAGTGGCTGAACGTCGCCGACGGCGTCGCCACCGTGGGCATCACCGCCTTCGCCGCCGAGTCGCTCGGTGACATCGTGTTCGTCCAGCTTCCCTCGGTCGGCGACACCGTCACCGCGGGCGAGGTGTTCGGCGAGGTCGAGTCGACCAAGTCGGTCAGCGAGCTGTACGCGCCCGTGGACGGCGAGGTCGTCGAGGTGAACGAGGCCACAACGGACACCCCCGAGCTCATCAACTCGGACCCGTACGCCGAAGGATGGCTCCTGAAGGTGCGTCTGTCCGGCGACGTGCCCGCCCTGCTCGACGCCCAGGCTTACGCCGTCCTGACCCAGGAGAACTGAGATGTTCAACGCTGCCTTGTCCGATGTGGACCCCGAGGTCGCCACCGCCGTCGCGGCCGAACTCGACCGGCAGCAGTCGACCCTGGAGATGATCGCCTCGGAGAACTTCGCCCCGGTGGGCGTGCTCGAGGCACAGGGTTCGGTGCTGACCAACAAGTACGCCGAGGGGTACCCCGGCCGCCGCTACTACGGCGGTTGCGAGCACGTCGACGTCATCGAGCAGCTGGCGATCGACCGTGCGAAGGCCCTGTTCGGCGCCGAGCACGCCAACGTCCAGCCGCATTCGGGCGCGCAGGCCAACGCCGCCGCCATGGTCGCGGTGCTCAACCCCGGCGACACCATCCTGGGTCTCGATCTCGCCCACGGCGGGCACCTGACACACGGGATGAAGATCAACTTTTCCGGCAAGCTCTACAACGTCGTCGCCTACCACGTCGACAAGGAGACCGGGATCGTCGACGTCGAGGAGATCGAGCGCCTCGCCAAGGAGCACAAGCCGAAGCTGATCATCGCCGGTTGGTCGGCGTACCCGCGTCAGCTCGACTTCGCCGAGTTCCGCCGCATCGCCGACGAGGTCGGCGCGAAGGTCATGGTCGACATGGCGCACTTCGCCGGTCTCGTCGCGGCCGGGCTGCACCCCAGCCCGGTGCCGTACGCGGACATCGTCACCACGACCACGCACAAGACCCTCGGCGGCCCGCGCGGCGGCATCATCCTGTGCCGTCAGGAACTCGCCAAGAAGATCAACTCGGCGGTGTTCCCCGGCCAGCAGGGCGGTCCGCTGGAGCACGTCATCGCCGCCAAGGCCGTCGCGCTCAAGATCGCCGCGAGCGAGGAGTTCCGCGAGCGTCAGCAGCGTGTGCTCGAAGGCGCGAAGATCCTGGCCGACCGCCTCTCGCGCACGGACTGCGCCGAAGCCGGTGTCCGCGTGCTGACCGGCGGCACCGACGTGCACCTGGTGCTCGTCGATCTGGTCAACTCCACTTTGGACGGTCAGCAGGCCGAGGACCGGCTGCACTCGGTCGGCATCACGGTCAACCGCAACGCCGTCCCGTTCGACCCGCGCCCGCCGATGATCACCTCGGGCCTGCGCATCGGCACCCCGGCGCTGGCGACCCGCGGCTTCGGCGCCGAGGACTTCGCCGAGGTCGGCGACATCATCGCCGAGGCGCTGCGCCCCGACTTCGACGAGGACCTGCGCCAGTCGCTGTCCGCCAGGGTCGAACTGCTGGCCAAGAAGCACCCGCTGTACGCGGACCTCAACCGATGAGCGCGGTCCCCGAGGGGCGCAAACTTCTCCGGCTCGAAGTCCGCAACGCGCAGACCCCGATCGAGAAGAAGCCGCCGTGGATCAAGACCCGCGCGCGGATGGGCCCCGAGTTCACCGAGCTCAAGGGCCTGGTCAAACGTGAAGGCCTCCACACCGTGTGTGAGGAGGCCGGTTGCCCCAACATCTACGAATGCTGGGAAGACCGTGAGGCCACGTTCCTGATCGGTGGGGACCAGTGCACCCGTCGGTGCGATTTCTGCCAGATCGACACGGGCAAGCCGGCGGCGCTGGACAGGACCGAGCCGCGCAAGGTGGCGGAGTCGGTGCAGGCCATGGGGTTGCGCTACTCGACGGTGACCGGTGTGGCGCGCGACGACCTCGAAGACGGCGGCGCGTGGCTGTACGCTGAAACCGTCCGGCAGATTCACGCGCTGAACCCGGGTACCGGTGTGGAGTTGCTGATCCCGGACTTCAACGCGGATCCGGATCAGCTGGCCGAGGTGTTCGGTTCGCGGCCCGAGGTGCTGGCGCACAACGTGGAGACGGTGCCGCGGATCTTCAAGCGGATCCGGCCCGGTTTCCGGTACGCGCGGTCGCTCGAAGTGATCACGCGGGCCCGTGAGGCCGGTTTGGTGACGAAGTCGAACTTGATCCTGGGCATGGGCGAGACTCCGGAGGAGGTGGCTCCGGCGATGAAGGACCTGGTCGACGCGGGCTGCGAGATCCTGACGATCACCCAGTACCTGCGTCCGTCGCCCCGGCATCACCCGGTGGACCGGTGGGTCAAGCCCGAAGAGTTCGTCGAGCACTCGAACGCCGCAGAGGCGATGGGCTTCGCCGGCGTCATGGCCGGGCCGCTGGTCCGCTCCTCGTACCGCGCCGGGCGGCTGTTCGCGCAGACGAAGGCCCACCGCGGCGAAGCGCTGTCGGAGAACTTGGCCCATCTCGCCGCCGAAGGGCCCGCGGCCCAAGAAGCCAGCTCACTGCTGGCCAGATAGGAAGGAGGGCAGATCAATGGCGATCAGCGTCTTCGACCTGTTTTCGATCGGCATAGGCCCCTCCAGCTCCCATACGGTGGGCCCGATGCGGGCGGCATTGACCTTTGTGGACGGTCTGGCCGCGGACGGTGACCTGACGGCCACGACACGTGTCCAGAGTGAGCTTTTCGGCTCGCTCGGCGCGACCGGGTTCGGGCACGGCAGCGACAAGGCCGTGCTGCTCGGGCTGTCCGGGGAACGTCCGGAGGAGATCGACACTGACACGGTGCCAGGCAAGATCGCGGAGATCCGCGAATCCTGTCTGCTGAAGCTGCGCGGTGAACACGAGATCGTGTTCACCGAGGACACCGACCTGACCATGCACCGGCGGAAGTCGTTGCCCGCGCACCCGAACGGGATGATCTTCCGCGCGTTCGACGCCGACGGGAAGGTGCTGCGCGAGCGGACCTACTATTCGGTCGGCGGCGGCTTCGTCCGCGATGAGTCCTACGAGACCGACACTGTCGTCGTCGAGGACTCGACGCGGCTGGAATTCCCGTTCCGCACCGGCGCGGACCTGCTGAAACACTGCGAGGACACCGGGCTGCCGATCAGCGAGATCATGCTGCGCAACGAACTCTCCTGGCGCACGCGCGAGGAGGTCCGCGAAGGTCTGCTGGAGATTTGGCAGGTCATGGTGGAATGCGTGCGCAACGGCTGCGAGCACGAAGGTGTCCTGCCGGGTGGGCTGAAGGTACCGCGGCGCGCGAAGGCGTTGCACGAGAAGCTGCTCGCCGAGGACGGCGTCGGCGACCCGCTGTACGCGATGGACTGGGTGAGCCTGTACGCGCTGGCGGTCAACGAGGAGAACGCCGCGGGCGGCCGCGTCGTCACCGCGCCCACCAACGGCGCCGCGGGGATCATCCCGGCCGTTCTGCACTACTACCAGCGGTTCATCCGGGGCTCGTCGGACGACGGCATCGTGACGTTCATGCTCACCGCGGGCGCGATCGGCTCGATCCTCAAGCAGACGGGTTCGATTTCGGGCGCCGAGGTCGGCTGCCAGGGCGAGGTCGGTTCGGCCAGCGCGATGGCCGCCGCCGCGCTCACGGAGGTCCTCGGCGGGTCGCCGGCGCAGGTGGAGAACGCCGCCGAGATCGGCGTCGAACACCACCTGGGGCTGACCTGCGACCCGGTCGGCGGGCTGGTGCAGATCCCGTGCATCGAACGCAACGCCGTCGGCGCGTCGAAGGCGATCCACGCCGCGCGGATGGCGATGCGCGGCGACGGTTCGCACATCGTGACGCTGGACAAGGCGATCAAGACCATGCGTGAGACCGGCGCCGACATGAGCGTGAAGTACAAGGAGACCTCGCGCGGCGGCCTCGCCGTGAACGTCATCGAGTGCTGACCGCTCCGCAATTCGGCACCTGGTTGCGATACACGTGTGCGCAACCAGGTGCCGAATTGCGGGCGGCCTAAACTCGAAGAGTGGAGACGAGCACGGTCGCGAACGCGGGTGACGCGCTGTTCCGCCCGGTGCGCGCGGGCAACGCCTTCGAGGAGACCGTCGAAAGGCTGCTCCAGG
Source organism: Amycolatopsis sp. lyj-108 (assembly GCF_046549005.1). Taxonomy (NCBI): domain Bacteria; kingdom Bacillati; phylum Actinomycetota; class Actinomycetes; order Pseudonocardiales; family Pseudonocardiaceae; genus Amycolatopsis; species Amycolatopsis sp. lyj-108. The sequence goes on from NZ_JAJPWQ010000005.1 coordinate 193,746, forward strand.
CGATCCGGCTCGGAGTGGTGGGCGCGGGTGAACGGCTGCCGTCGGAGCGTGAGCTCGCCGAGCGGCTCGGGGTCAGCCGGGTGACGCTGCGCGAGGCCATCCGCGCGCTGTCCGACGCGGGCTACGTCGAGTCGCGGCGTGGCCGTTACGGCGGCACTTTCGTCAACGACGTCCTGCCCGACCCGCCCGCCGCCGATGGGCGGAAGGTCGACAACGCCACCCTGGAAGACGCGCTCGGCCTGCGGCACGTCCTGGAAACCGGCGCCGCCGAGATGGCGGCTTCGCGGTCCCTCAGCCCGGCCGACCGGCAGCATCTGACCAGCACGCTCGCCGAGGCGGCGGCGGCCGACGTCGGCGACTACCGGCGCAAGGATTCGCGGCTGCACCTGGCGATCGCCGAGGTCACCGCGTCCGGCTCGCTGACCACGGCGATGGCCGACGCGCGGATGCGGGTCAACCAGCTGCTCGACATGATCCCGCTGCTCGAACCGAATCTGGAGCATTCCAACGCCCAGCACGAGGCCATCGTCGACGCGATCCTGGCCGGTGATCCGGAGGCGGCCCGGCGCGCGATGACGGAGCACGTCGAAGGGACGGCTTCGCTGCTTCGCGCCTTCCTCGCTTGAGGTGACTTGCGCGGAGTTCACCCCCCGCAATTCGTCACCTACTTGCGGTGGTTCGTGTCGCCAACTACCGCATGTAGGTGACGAAATGCGGAGAGCCGGACACGGTTCGGTGATTTTCCCACAACCTTTTCACTCGTTCGGGCGTCTTACCTGGCGTGGAGAACCCGGATGAGTCAGTCGCACCCGAGTCGGAGACCACGGCCACCCCCGAGCCGAAAGGGAAGAAGCTCAGGTGGCGCCGGATCGCCGCCTGGACGCTCGGCCTGCTCATCGGCATCCCGGTGGTCACGTTCGGGATCGCGTACGTCGTGCTCGACGTCCGCAGCCCGGAGGAGGTGCTCGCCGGGCTCGACAAGACCGTCATCCTGCAGAACGCGGACGGTTCCGAACTGCTCAAGGTGATCCCGCCCGCCGGAGACCGGCTGTTCGTGCCCTACGACGCCATCCCCGCGAAGCTGCGTGACGCGATCGTCGCGACCGAGGACCCGACCTTCTGGGACAACGAGGGCTTCGATCTCACCGGACTCGGCCGCGCGCTGGTGACCGGCGTCGGCGGCGGCTCGGGGATCACGCAGCAGTACATCAAGAAATCCACCGGCAACGAGGACGCCACCCTCACCCGCAAGTTCTCCGAACTGGTGCTCGCCACGAAGATCACCCAGCAGCAGACCAAGAAGGAGATCTTCGAGAGCTACATCAACATCATCTCGTTCGGCCGTGGCACCTACGGCCCGGTGTCGGCGATGAACGCCTACTTCGGCCGCAAACTCGACGACTCGATGACCTGGAGCGAGGCGGCCTTCCTCGCCGGCATGATCCAGTCGCCGTCGGTGCACGACCCGTATGCCTCCACCCACGAGCACGCCATGAAGCGCTGGTCCTACGTGGTGAACAAGCTGGTCGCGCGGGGTTACGTCAGCCAGGCCGAAGCGGTCGGCATGACCTATCCGGAGGACGCGATCCAGGCGCCGTCGGAGACCCGCGCCGGTCGCGTCACCTACGAGAAGTACCACGTCAAGCAGCAGGTCCTGGCCGAGCTGGAGCAGGTCGGCTACCCACTGGACCGGCTCCGCGGCGGCGCGATGAAGGTCGAGACGACCATCGATCCGCGTGCCCAGGCCGAAGCCGAGAAAGCGGTCAAGGAGCGGTTGCAGGGGCAGCCGGAGCACTTCCGCGCGTCGCTGGTCGCCGTCGAACCGGGGACCGGTGCCATCCGCGCCTACAACGGCGGCGGCTGGAGCGTGCACGACTACGCCGGCACCCCGTACGGCACCGGCTCGGCCTTCCATCCGTTCACCCTCGCCGCCGGACTCGAACAGGGCGTCAACGTGGACGAACCGCTGAAGGCGCCCGCGCAGGTCGATTTCCTCGGCGAGACCTTCAAGTTCCAGGACCAGTGCGGCGAGACCGGCAAATGCACGCTGCGTGAGGCTATGAGCCGGGACGCGCAGGGTCCCTTCGTCGATCTGGCGAAGAAACTCGGCGCGGAAACGGTCCGGAACGGCGCCCGCGCGGCGGGGATCCCCGAGGCCGTCGACGGCGCCGTCACCCTGCGCGAAAAGGACGGATTCCTGATCGGGCCCGGGATCGCGGTCGGCCGGTATCCCTTGCGCCCCAGCGACATGGCCGGTGCCTACGCGACCTTCGCCGCGGACGGCCTGCGCGCCACCCCGCATCTGGTGTCGAAGATCCGGGACGAGAACGGTGAGATCGTCTGGGAACGGCCTCCGGACAAGACGCCCGCGTTCAAGGGCGACGAGGCGCTGAGCCGCCGGGTCGCTGGCACGATCAGCCAGGTGCTGACCACCGGGCTGAAAGACCGTCCGGCGGCGCTGAAGACCGGCGACTTCCAGTACAACGAGACGGACGACAACGCGGGCGGCTGGGCGGTCGGGTACACGCCCCAGCTCGCGACCGCGGTCTGGGTCGGCTCCGACGAACCACGCCGGATGCGGGACGCCGCCGGGGAGAAGCTGACCGGCAGGACGATCCCGGCCGAGATGTGGCAGCGTTTCATGAACGGCTTCCACCAGGGACTGCCGGTGCGATGGCCGGTCCCCGCGACCACGGCAGCTCCCCGCCCGCGCTGACGCCAAGGCGATCTCACGTGTCTGCCATCCGCTAGGACGTCACGAGGACGATCGTCAGCCCGTCGTACCCCTTCTTGCCGACGGTCTGCAACGCGGTCGCGTCGACCCGCGGTTCGGCGGCGATCAGTTCGTGCATCCGCCGGAGTCCTTCGATCTCGTCGGAGGTGTTCGCCGGGTCGGCCACCGCCCCGGCGCGGACGACGTTGTCGATCACGATCACCCCGCCCGGCCTGGTCAGCTTCAGCGCCGCCTCGAAGTAGGCCGGGTTGTTGACCCGGTCCGCGTCGATGAACGTCAGGTCGAGCGGGCCTTCGACTCCGGGCAGCAGGTCCAGTGCTTCCCCGATCCGGATGTCGACGAGCTCGCCGACACCGGCGGCGTCGATGCTCTTCCGCGCGACCTCGGCGAATTTCGGGTAGTACTCGAGCGTCACGAGACGCCCTTCGGGTGGCAGGGCGCGGGCGAGCCAGATGGTGCTGTAGCCGCCGAGCGTGCCGATCTCCAGTATCGAGCGGGCACCGACCATCTTCGCCAGCAGATGGAGCAGTTTGCCCTGGTTGGGGGCGACGGCGATGGGCGGCATCCCGGCCTCGTCCGAGGCGAGAAGAGCCTCGTCGAGGGTGCGGTCGGCCGGGATGAGCGCGTCGAAGATGTATTCGTCGACCTTGGACCAGATTTCCTGAGTCATGGAACCTCCCCGCGCAAACCTAATGCCGCCCGCCGGTCATGAAAGCGTCCATCGGGGCGACCGTCCGGACGAACCTCAGGCGGCGCGGCGCCCGGCTTTCGGGATCACCAGCGGAGTCCCGGTCTCGGGGCACGGCATGACGCGGCAGGGCAGCTCGAAGATCTTTTCGACGTTGGCGGCGGTGACGACCTCTTCGGGTGCGCCGGTCGCCAGTACCTCTCCGTCCCGCATCGCGATCATGTGCGTCGCGTACCGGGCGGCGTGGTTGAGGTCGTGCAGCACCGCGACCAGCGTCCGGCCCTGCTCCTGGTGCAGTTGCGCGCACAGGTCGAGGATGTCCATCTGATGCGCGATGTCCAGATAGGTCGTCGGCTCGTCGAGCAGGAGGAGATCGGTCTCCTGGGCGAGCGCCATCGCCATCCACACGCGCTGCCGCTGGCCGCCCGACAGTTCGTCGACCAGCCGCTCGGCGAGGTCGTCGACCCCGGTGGCGCGCATGGATTCCGCGACCACGGTGGCGTCCTCGAGGGACCACTGGCGCAGCAGCCGCTGATGCGGGTACCGGCCGCGCGCGACGAGGTCCGCGACGGTGATGCCGTCGGGCGCGATCGAGCTCTGCGGCAGCAGGCCGAGCCGCCGGGCGACCTCCTTGGCCGGGAACGAGCTGATCACCTGGCCGTCGAGGAACACCGAACCCTGGCGGGGTTTGAGCATCCGCGCGAGCGCGCGCAGCAGGGTCGTCTTGCCACAGGCGTTCGGGCCGACGATGACGGTGAACGACCGGTCGGGGATGACCACCCCGAGGTCCTGGGCCACGGTCCGGCCGTCGTAGGCGAGCGTCAGCGCGTCCGCGTGCAGGCGGGACGTCGTGCTCTGCTCGGTGAGGGTTTCCACGGTCTCCACGCAGGTTAGGCTAACCTAGGACTCCGCCGTTGTGATGTTCCGTAGGTCGCAGTCGGCTCACAACGGTCTTCGATGGCATCATCCCCAGTGCAATCCCCTGAATGCACTCGGTGCGATCGAAGGACGGCATGGAGGACTACCGGATAGTCGCGGACGAGATCTCCGCCGACGTCGAGGCGGGCAGGCTCCGCCCTGGTGACCGGCTGCCCCCGCAGCGGCGGTTCGCCCGCGAACGCGGGATCGCCAACTCGACCGCGGCCAGGGTCTACGGCGAACTCGTCCGGAGAGGCGTCGTGGTCGGTGAGGTCGGCCGCGGCACGTTCGTCCGCGCCGGGAGGCCGCCGCTGGAGACCGCGCTCGCCGAACCGGGCGGCGCGACCGTCGACCTCGAACTCAACTTCGCCGTCCTGCCTGAGCAAACGGCGCTGGTCGGGAAGGCACTGGAGTCGCTGCTGCGTGAAGACGTCCTGACAGCGGCGCTACGACCGGGGGCCGTGTCCGGCTCGAAGCAGGCGCGGGACGCCGCCGCCGGCCTGTTCGCGAAGGACGGCTGGGCGCCGGAAATCCTCTTCGCCGGAAGCGGGCGTCAAGCCATCGCGGCCGCCATCGCCGCCTTCGTGCCGATGGGGGAACGGCTCGCCGTCGAAGCCATCACGTACCCGGTGGTCAAGGCGCTCGCCGGACGGCTCGGCGTCCAGCTGGTGCCCATCGAGACCGACGACATGGGGATCGTTCCCGAGGCACTCGAAGCCGCGTCCGTCCGCGCGCTGTACGTCCAGCCGACGCTGCACAATCCGCTCGGGTCCACAATGGACGAAGCACGGCGCGTCGAGCTGGCGGAAACCGTGCGGCGGATGGACATCCCGGTGATCGAGGACGGGATCTACACCTTCCTCCGGCCCGAGGTCCGCCCCTTCGCGGCATACGCGCCGGAACGCACCGTGTTCGCCGACAGCATGTCGAAACGGCTCGCCCCGGGGCTGACCACCGGATTCCTCGCCGTCCCGGCGGAATGGACGGAACGGCTGGCCGCGGCCGTGCGCTCGGGCGGCTGGGTCGCGCCGACGCTCGCCGTCGAAGCCGCCACCCGGTGGATCACCGGCGGCACCCTGGAAACCGTCGAACGGGCGAAACGGCTCGACGCCGCCGAACGCCAGCGGGTGACGGCGGCGCGGCTGGCCGGGTTCACGGTGCGCGCCGATCCCCAGGCGTACCACTGCTGGTGGGAACTCCCCGAACACTGGCGCGCCGAGACCTTCGTCGCCGCGGCCGCGCGGCGCGGGATCGCGGTCACCCCGGCGGCCGCGTTCGCCGTCGTTCCGGGCCACGCGCCGAACGCGGTCCGCCTCGCCGTCTCGTCGCCGCCCCTCGACACACTCGGGGCAGCGTTGGACGTCCTCGCCGGTCTCGCTTCCGGCCGCCCGGAGGACGCCGGCGTCGAGTAACCCGACAAGCGCAAGTAGGTGACGAATTGCGTCAGGGGCGCGGAGCCCACTTGCCGACGAAGCTGCCGCAGGCGACGGTCTGCCCGGTGAGCCGCGACCGCAGCGCGTTCTCCAGCCCGAGGTAGTCGAAGATCGGCGCGTCGCCCGCGACCTCGGCGGGCACCGGACCGCCCTTGGCCAGGACCGGCATGCTCACGGTCTGGAACAGCACCAGGTAGTCGCCTTCGCGGTTGAGCTCGTCGGCCCTCGCGAGCATGCGCTGCGGTGCGTCGGCGACGATCTCCAGCGGCAGCGGCCATTCCAGCGGGAACGGGTTGCGCAGGCCGAAGGCGGGATAGGCGAACGGGTTGTCGGGCAGGACCGCCGTACGCCCCGCGGGATAGCGCGTGACGCAGTCCTGGATCTGGGAGATGTAGGTGAAAGTGCCAGGGTTCGTCCGGATGCCGCGCATCGACGGCGTCACCGTGCCGAGGTCACCGGTCAGTTTCTCGCGCGCCATGTCGAGGTACGCGGCTTCGTCGTGGTGCACGACCACGGCCCAGCCCGACGCCAGCACCGCGACCAGGCCCATCGCGGTGGCGCCCGCCAAGGCGATCCGGCGAGGCGGATCCGGCAGCGGGGGCAGCGCGTCCGACAGTTCCAGGATCGCCGTCAGCGCCAGCGTTCCGGTGAACAGCGTCGGGGTGTCGTTCCCCCAGGACAGGCTGGTCATGAAGCCGGTCGCGAAGACGAGCGCGCCCATTCGCGGGAATCGCCGTTTCGCCGTCCAGTTCACCAGCAGCGCGACACCGAGGATCCACCAGAGGACGTCCGCCCAGCGCGAAGCACCGGTGAAGTGTCCATCCACGACGGTGCCGACCACCACCGCCACCCCCGCCAGGAGCAGCAGCCGCGCGAGGATCGCCCCGGCGAATCCGGCGCGTTCGCGGAAGACCCCGAGCAGGGCCAGAAGCACCCCGGCGATCGCGAAGAAGGTCAGGCCCCGCACCGGCGGCTGTAGCAGGGTCTCGGGATTTTCCAGCCACAGACCGAGAAGCCGCTCGCCATACGCGGGCAGACCGCCGGTGAGCTGCTCGGCCATCGCGCCGAGCCCACCGTCGAACGTGACGATTCCGAGGTAGAACACCAGAAAAGCGCCCAGCGCCAGCAGATCCCAGGCCAGGCGCCCCCACCAGCGGCCGGTGCGGAACGCGCCTTCCCGCAGCGACGGGTGCAGCAGCAACCAGCACAACGCGATCAGCGGCACCGGCGCGAAACTCTGTTTGACGAACACCGCGGTGCCCAGCAGTACGAGGCCGAGCCGCCGCGGCCACGCCTTCCCGTTGCGCAGCCCCGAATCCAGCGCCCAGGCACCGCAGGCGGTCAGGAAGATCCCGTCGATCGTGTGCCAGGCCATCAGCGGGAAGGCGTTGAGGTTCAGCAGCGACGCGGCCGCCGTCAGCCCGGTGAGCCCCGGCCCCCAGTCACGGACGCGGCGGCGGGTGACCAGTACGGCGAACGCGATGGTCGCCAGGATGATCTCCAGCATGCTGAGCACGCTGGAGACGAAGAACAGCGGGCCGGGCAGCACGAAGTCGACGATGTGCAGGTACGCCGAACCCAGTGGCCGTGCGGAGATGATGTCGGAGTGCGGGACCTCGCCGTGCCGCACGCGCCACGCCTGGGCGAGGATGAAACCCTGGTCCGACGGGTGGAAACCGAAGCGCCCCACCCGGAGTTCGGTGGCGACGGCGAGCGCGAGCACCCACGCCACGTGCAGGGAAAGCCGCAGCACTGTCCTGGACGGACGTACCACCCCGGTGTCCGGTCCGGTCGTCAGCGGGGGACTGGCGACGTCCACACTGCCCCTTCCCTCCTCGTCCTGCCTCGGCCCGAGTCCGCCGACCCCCCGGCGTATCGGAAACCGATGGTAGCGGCCGGGGGCGTCCCCCGATCGAGCCCGGCGGCGAGGACGTCAGGGGTGGCGGCGCCAGACCAGCCTGGTGACCGCGCCCGCCACCGAGGCGAGCGGAGCCTTCCGGGGCAGGCCACGGGTTTCCGGCGCGGATTCGGGCATCGCACGGTAGACGAGGTGTGCGAAGAACCGCGCCGTCCTGGGTGCGACGAGCGTCACCAGTTCGGCGGCCGTGCCCTCGGGCAGGTTCAGGATCTCGGGCCGTTTCTCCAGTGCCTTCACCACGAGCGCGGCGGCGCGTTCGGGAGAGCTCGACGGCATACCGCGATAGGACCCGGTCGGCGTGATCATGTCGGTGCGTACCAGCGGCATCCGGACGGAGGTGAAGGTGACGCCGTCGGAAAGCGTTTCCCGGCCGGCGGTCAGCCCGAACTCCTCCAGCGCGGCCTTCGAGGCCAGGTAAGCGGAAAACCGCGGGGTGTCGGTCTGGAGTCCTTGGGTGGTCACGTTGACGACGTGGCCGAACCCGCGCGCGGTCATCGACGGCAGCAGGCCGAGCGTCAGCCGCACGGGGCCGAAGTAGTTGATCGCCATCGTGCGTTCGAAGTCGTGGAACCGTTCGGTGGACAGCGAAAGCGAGCGCCGGATCGAGCGGCCCGCGTTGTTGACCAGCATGTCGACGGCGCCGTGCGCGGCGAGTACGTCCTTGACCAGTGCGTCGACCGCGCCGCCGTCGGTGAGGTCGCACGGATACGCCGACGCCTTCCCGCCCGCCGCGACGATCTGCTCGCGGACCTCTTCGAGTTCGTCGGCGCGCCTGGCCACGAGGATCACTTCGCCGCCCTTCGCGGCGACGGCCAGCGCGGACGCGCGCCCGATGCCCGACGAGGCGCCGGTGATCAGGACCTTGCGGCCGTCGAGCGGTTCCGGGCCCGGACGGCGGCGGCCGCGATCGGGGTCCAGGTGCCCGAGCCAGTATCGGTAGAGCGGACCGGCGTACTCCTTCAACGGGGGCAAGGTGATCCCGCTGCCTTCGAGCGCGGCCGTGGTCGCGCTCGTGTCGAAGTCCACGTCCATGCTCAGATGGGGCAGGACTTCGAGCGGGATGCCGAGTTCGGTCAGTACCGCCGCCCGGGCCGACCGCCCGCCGGGAACGCGGTCGAACCCGGCCGCCGCGGATTTCGCCAGCCGGGTTCCGGCGCGCTTCAACGCTCCGGACGGACGAGGGGGAAGGACAGCGGAGATCTTCGGCGCGCCCGCGGCCCGCGCGAAGGCGTTGTAGACCTCGTGCAGGGGCTGAGGCCGCGGCGACGCGAGGTGGTACGTGCTGCCACTGGGCGCGTCGACGTGCATGAGGTGTTCCATCGCTTCGACGACGTAGTCGACCGGCACGATGTTCGTGGCGCCGAGATCCGGGGCGGCCAGCGGAAGACGGCGGGGCAGCGTGGCGAGCCGCGAGATCGCGGGAAGGAAGTAGTACGGGCCGTCGATCTTGTCCATCTCGCCGGTGCGCGAATCACCGGCCACGGCGGACGGCCGGTACACGCGGAACGGCGTTTTCCCGTGCCGTCGCACGAGTTTCTCGGCCTCGAACTTCGTCGCGTGGTACGGCGACGCGAAGCTCTGGCCGAGGTCGAAGTCGGCTTCGGTGAAGCGTCCGGCGTACTTCCCGGCGACCGCGATCGACGAGACGTGGTGGAAGAGCCCGGCCTTCGCGGCGGCGGCGAACTCCAGGACGTTGCGGGTGCCGTCGACGTTGGCCGCGCGGTTCGCCGCTTCGTCCGCGGTGAGGTCGTAGATCGCGCCGAGGTGCACGACGTGGTCGAGTGGTCCCACGCGGGCGGGATCGATGCCCAGCGAGGGTTCGGTCAGATCGCCGGTGACGGGAACGAGCTTCTCGTGGCTCGGGAGCTTCCCGCGTGAGGTCTCCCTCACGAGAACATGGACGGCTACGGTCTCAGGTCGCCGTAGTAGGCGCGCGACCAGGCGTTTGCCCAGAAAACCCGTCGCGCCCGTCACGAAGTAGGTGGTCATGGCCGGCTCCTTCCGAAGGGGGCCGACTCTACCTACTCAGAAGTAGGAACGGTAGTTGTCATTCACTGTGATCCGGATGTTCGGCCACCGCGACCACGGCGTCGCGGAGCGCGGCGCGCAGGCGCCCCACGTCCAGCGGCCCGAGCACGGCGGCCTCGCCGGGCGGCGCGACGAGCACGATCTTGTCGCTGCTCACGAACACCGTCACGTCCCTGCGCCTGCCCGCGAGATCCCGGCAGCCGACCGACCATTCGTCCCGCGGTGCCAACGTCCTCATCCTCCCGTATCCCATGATCTCCCTTTCTCGTCCGAGGCTGGGACGGGGCGGTTTCGGGCCCGTGACGCGGGTTACCCGACATTCCTACTGATGGGTTAACCGATCCTTCGTATCGTGATCGACTTCCGCTCTCGCTAGGCCGGAAGGGGAGGAACGGGAGTAGCGTCCGGGGGAGGGGACTGCTTGGGAGGTCATGGATGTCCGAACCCAGGAAAATCGTCATCGTCGGGGCCGGTCTCGCGGGAGCGACGGCCGCCGGGACACTGCGAGAACGCGGCTACCCGGGCGAGATCCTGCTGCTCGGTACCGACACGCACCGCCCGTATGAACTGCCGCCCTTGTCCAAAGGGCTCCTGATGGGCAACACCGATGAACCCGACTGGGTGCACGACGCGGGTTTCTACGAAGAGAAGGACATCGCGTTCAAGAGCGGCGCGACCGCGACCAAGATCGAACTCGGCGCGCGGCACGTGCTCGACGACGCGGGCGGCGAGCACCAGTTCGACCGTCTCGTGCTCGCGACCGGCTCCCGGCCGCGATCGCTGCCGGTGCCCGGTGGGGACCTGCCGGGACTGCGGACCCTGCGCACCCTCGACGACGCGCTGGCGCTGCGTTCGGCGTTCAAGGACGCCGGACGGGTGGTGATCGTCGGCGCGGGCTGGATCGGGACCGAGGCCGCGGCGGCCGCCAGGGAACACGGCGCCGAGGTGACGGTGGTCGACCAGGTCGGTTCACCGCTGCTCGCGGTGCTGGGCGACCAGGTGTCCGGGGTCTTCAAGGAGCTGCACACGGAGCACGGCGTGAACTGGCGGATGGGTGAAGGTGTCGCCGGGTTCACCGGCGGCCCGGACGGGGTGACGGGCGTTCGTTTGCAGAGTGGTGACGAGCTTCCCGCGGACGTCGTGCTGGTGGCCGTCGGCGCCGCGCCGCGGGTCGACCTCGCGCACGCCGCCGGGCTGGAACTGTCCGACGACGGCGGTGTCTGCGCCGACGCCGGCCTACGGACGGCGGCGCCCGACGTCTACGCGATCGGCGACATCGCCGCGCATTTCCATCCCCGCTACGGAAAACGCGTCCGCGTCGAGCACTGGTCGAACGCGAAGTGGCAGGGTGAGCACGTCGCCGGGAACCTGCTGGGGGAGAACGAGCCGTACCTGCGGAGTCCTTATTTCTTTTCGGATCAGTACGACCTGGGCTGCGAATACCGGGGCCTCGCCGATCCCGAAAGCGACGAACTCGTGGTGCGGGGCGACCTCGCGGCGCGGGACTTCACGGCGTTCTGGCTGCGGGACGGACAGGTGACCGCCGCGATGAACGTCAACCAATGGGACGACGGGGACGCGTTGAAGGCCCTCGTCGAGGGACGCGCGGCGGTGACGGCGGAACAGTTGAGGACCGGCGACCTCAAGTCGCTCGGTTGACCCCTCGGGATGCTAGGAAAGGACCGTTCCTTGCAAATTTTGCAAGGAACGGTCCTTTCCTAGCGTTTGAAAGCGGCTTAGGCCTCCTGGGCGACCAAGGCCCGCGAAGCACGCGAAGGCCGCGTCATGGTCCCGAAGGCCAGCAGCGCGAGAACGCCGAAGGCCGCCATCGTGATCCCCATCGGGACGGCGGTGCCCGCGCCGCCCAGCCCGACCAGCGGCGTCGCCAGCCCGCCGACGACGAACTGCAGCACGCCCAGCAGTGCCGACGCCGAACCGGCGGACCGCGCCTGCTCGGCCAGCGCGAGCGAACTCGCGTTCGGCGCCACCATGCCGATGCTCGACACCAGGATGAACAGCGGGATCAGCAGCCCGATCAGGCCGAGGTCCAGCATCGCCGCGGCCAGTACGCCGAAGCCGGCGACCGCCGCGATGACGAGGCCGACGGTCAGCAGGGTCCGTTCCGGGAAGCGGCCGACGATGCGGCCGTTCAGCTGTCCGACGGCCACGATGCCGATGCCGTTGAGCCCGAACACCAGGCTGTACGCCTGCGGGCTCAGGCCGTAGACGCCTTGCAGGGCGAAGGACGAACCGGAGATGTAGGCGAACAGGCTGCCGAACATCAGCCCGGAAGCCAGCGCGTAACCGAGGAAGCTGCGGTCGCGGAGCAGACTCGCGTACTTCCGCATCACCGAGCCGAATCGCGCGGGCGTGCGGCGTTCCTCGGGCAGGGGTTCCGGCAGCAGGAAGAAGACGACGGCGAGCAGGATCGCGCCGAACACGGTCAGGCAGACGAACACGCCGCGCCACGAGGTCCAGTTCAGGATCTGGCCGCCGATGATCGGCGCCACGATCGGGGCGAGCCCGTTGACCAGCATGAGCAGCGAGAAGAACTTCGTCATCGCGGTGCCGGAGTAGAGGTCGCGCACGGTCGCCCTGGCGATCACGATGCCCGCGGCCGCGCCGAAGGCCTGGACACCGCGGGCGGCGATGAGCAGGTCGGCGGTCGGGGCGACCGCGCACAGGATCGAGCCGACGATGTAGAGGGCGAGTCCTGCCACGAGCGGTTTGCGGCGGCCGATGGCGTCGGACAGCGGTCCGAGGACCAGCTGGCCGAGGGCGAGCCCGATGATGAACGCGCTCAGCGTCAGCTGGACGGTCGCGTCCGCCGCGCGCAGTTCTCCCGCCATCTGCGGCAGCGCGGGCAGGTACATGTCGATGGACAGGGGCCCGAAGGCGGACAGGCCGCCGAGGATCAGAACGAATCGGGCGCGGCCGGTCACGTTCGGTCGCGCGACGGACTCTTCCACTCGCTCGGGCGCGATGGTCATGCTCTTCCTCTCCCCAGGGATGGTTCCGCCGACAACAACTTGCTTAGAGTAGGTAACTATTCCCGCTGTGACCCATGGCACTCCGGGTTGTCGCGACTGATCCGATCAATTTTCCAGCCAAATCGAGACGACCTCTAGATCTGGTCGAAGGTCGTCGGGTATACATCGGATGTCTGTTCGTTGCTGTTGGAGCCGTTGATTGTTGGCGGTTCGGCCGGAAGGGAAAATCCGTGCAGCTGTTGCGTCTCGGGGAGCCGGGAAGTGAGCGTCCGTTCGTACGTGCTGGAGACGGCACGCTGCGCGACCTCTCGGGGCTGACCGCCGATATCGATGGCGGCTTCTTCGCGAGTGACGGCGTCGCCAGGGTCGCGGCCGCGCTGGCCGCCGGCGAGCTGCCCGAAGCCGGTCCCGAAGCCACGCGGGCCAGGGTGGGCGCGCCGATCGCGCGACCGGGCAAGGTCGTCTGCATCGGCCTCAACTACCGGCAGCACGCCGAGGAGTCCGGCGCCCCTGTCCCGACCGAGCCGGTCGTCTTCATGAAGGCTTCCGACGTGGTCGTCGGCCCGGAGGACGACGTGCTCGTCCCGCGCGGTTCGACCAAGACCGACTGGGAGGTCGAGCTCGGCGTCGTCATCGGCAAGACCGCGCGCTACCTCGAAAGCGTCGAAGAAGCCCTCGAATACGTCGCCGGCTACACCGTCTCGAACGACGTTTCCGAGCGTGAGTTCCAGCTCGAACGCGGCGGCCAGTGGGACAAGGGCAAGTCGTGCGAGAACTTCAACCCGCTCGGCCCGTGGCTGGTCACCGCCGACGAGGTGGCCGACCCGCAGGCCCTCGGCCTGCGGCTGTGGGTCAACGGCGAGAAGAAGCAGGACTCGTCGACGAAGGACATGATCTTCGCGGTCGCCGAGATCGTGCACTACCTGAGCCGGTTCATGGTGCTGCGCCCCGGCGACCTCATCAACACCGGCACTCCGCAGGGCGTCGCCCTCGGGCAGCCGGACCCCAAGCCGTACCTGCGCGAAGGGGACGTCATCGAGCTCGAGATCGACGGCCTCGGCCGCCAGCGCCAGACCGTCAGGCAGGCGTGATGGCCAAGATCGTGGGCATGGAGGTGCTCGACGTCCGCTTCCCGACCTCTCGGGAGCTGGACGGTTCGGACGCCATGAACCCGGACCCGGACTACTCGGCCGCGTACGTCGTGCTGCACACCGACGGCGGCCCGGACGGCTACGGACTCGCCTTCACCATCGGCCGCGGCAACGACGTCCAGGCCGCGGCGATCCGCGCGCTGGAATCACACGTCGTCGGCAGGGAGGTGCCCACCGGCGCCGCCGAGCTCGGTGACCTGTCGAGGGCACTGGTCGGTGACTCGCAGCTGCGGTGGCTCGGCCCGGAAAAGGGGGTCGCGCATATGGCGATCGGCGCGGTGGTCAACGCCGCCTGGGACCTCGCCGCGCGCGTCGCCGGGCTCCCTGTCTGGCGGTTCGCCGCCGAGATGTCGCCCGAGGACCTCGTCTCCCTCGTCGACTTCCGCTACCTGTCCGACGCGCTGACCGAGCAGGAAGCGCTCGACATCCTTCGCGCCGCCGAACCGGGCCGCGCGGAGCGGATCGCCCGGATCGAGCGTGACGGGTACCGCGCGTACAGCACTTCCCCCGGCTGGCTCGGCTACGCGGACGCGAAACTCGTCCGGCTCGCCGAACAGGCGGTCGCGGACGGCTTCGACATGATCAAACTGAAGGTCGGCGGCAATCTCGAGGACGACGTCCGCCGGATGAAACTCGCCCGCGAGACTGTCGGCCCGGACATCCGGGTCGCCGTCGACGCGAACCAGCGCTGGGACGTTTCGACCGCGATCACCTGGATGACCGCACTGGCGCCGTACGACCCGTACTGGATCGAGGAGCCCACCTCACCGGACGACGTGCTCGGGCACGCCGCGATCGCCAAGGCGCTCGCCCCGATCCGGGTGGCCACCGGTGAGCACGTCCAGAACCGCGTGATGTTCAAGCAGCTGCTGCAGGCGGGCGCGATCTCGGTGCTGCAGCTGGACGCCGCCAGGGTCGGCGGATTCAACGAGAACCTGGCGATCCTGTTGCTGGCGGCCAAATTCGGTGTCCCGGTATGCCCGCACGCAGGCGGTGTGGGGCTGTGCGAACTCGTCCGGCATCTGTCGATGTTCGACTACGTGGCCGTGTCCGCTTCCGACGTGGACCGGTCCATCGAATGGGTCGACCACCTCCACGAGCATTTCACCGACCCGGCAGCCGTGATCGACGGCCGCTACGTCGCCCCGTCCGCGCCGGGCTTCTCGGCACGGATGCACGACGCGACGCTGCGCCGGTTCACCTTCCCCGACGGTCCTGAATGGACGGAGACAAGCAAGTGAGTGAGTTCGAAGGCCTCGTCGCGGCCGTCACCGGAGGCGCGTCGGGAATCGGCAGGGCCACCGCGGATCTGCTCGCCTCACGCGGGGCGAAGGTCGCGGTGCTCGACCTGAATCCCGGCGACCTTCCCGAAGGCCTGACCGGATTCCGCTGCGACGTCGGTTCCGACGACGAGGTCCGGTCCGCGATCGACGCGATCGCTGAGCGCTTCGGCAGGCTCGACGTCCTGGTCAACAACGCGGGGATCGGCGCTCAGGGTGACGTCACCGCCAACAGCGACGACGAATGGCACCGCGTGCTCGACATCAACGTCGTCGGCATGGTGCGGCTGGCGCGGGCGGCGTTGCCGCAGCTGAAGAACTCGCCGTCGGCCGCGATCGTCAACACCTGTTCGATCGCCGCGTGGGCCGGCCTGCCCAACCGCGCGCTGTACTCGGCCAGCAAGGGCGCGGTGCTGTCGCTGACCCTGGCGATGGCGACCGACCACCTCGCCGACCGCATTCGGGTCAACTGCGTCTGCCCCGGCACCGCCGACACCCCGTGGGTCGGCAGGCTGCTCGACGCCGCGGGCGACCCGGAGGCCGAACGGGCCGCGCTGGCCGCCCGCCAGCCGATGGGCAGGCTGGTGACCGCGGACGAGGTCGCGAACGCGGTCGTGTACCTCGCCAGTCCGCTGTCGGCTTCGACCACCGGAACGGCGCTCGCCGTCGACGGAGGGATGTACGGGCTGCGTCCGCGCGGTCCGGTCCAGCAGTAGGTTTTCGCTGCCATCAAGGAGGATGCGGTGCGTACGAGGGTGATCAAGGTGGCCGCCGCGGCCACCGCGCTCGGGCTGGCCCTGTCGGCCTGTGGATCCACGAAGGACAACGCGCCGAAGCCGGGGTCCGGCGGGGCGCAGGGCGGCAAGGTCGGCGCGACGATCCCGTTGCTGACCTCGCCGTTCTGGCAGGCCTACAACAACTACGTACCGCAGAAGGCCAAGGAGCAGGGCGTCGAAGCGCTGCCGACGGTCAACGCGGACAGCGATCCGGCGAAGCAGATCACCGACATCAACACCCTGCTCAACCAGGGCATCAAGGGTCTGGTCGTGACGCCGCTCGACTCCGCCGCCGTCGTCGCGGGGCTCAAGGCGGCGGAGAACAAGGGTGTCCCGGTGGTGGCGGTCGACGTCGCGCCGGAGAGCGGCAAGGTCGCGATGGTGGTGCGCGCGGACAACAAGGCGTACGGCACCAAGGCCTGCGAGGCGATCGGCGCGAAGGTCACGTCGGGCAAGGTCGTGCAGGTCATGGGCGACCTGGCTTCGGTCAACGGCCGCGACCGCTCCGAGGCGTTCCGGCAGTGCATGAAGACCAAGTACCCGCAGGTCCAGGTGCTGGAGGTCGCCGCGGAGTGGAAGGCGGACAAGGCTTCGTCCGGTTTGGACAGTCTGCTGACCGCGAACCCGGACATCAAGGCCGTGTACATGCAGGCGGGCGGCGTCTACCTGGCGCCGACACAGCAGGCGCTCAAGCGCAAGAACCTCTACTTCCCGGTCGGCGACCCGAAGCATGTCGTGTTGGTCAGCAACGACGGCATCCCGCAGGAGCTCGCCGCGATCCGCGCGGGCGAACTCGACGCGACCGTCTCCCAGCCCGCCGACGACTACGCCAAGTACGGCATGTACTGGATCAAGAAGGCGATGGCGGGGGAGACCTTCAAGGCCGGGCCGACCGATCACGGCAGCACCGTCGTCGAGGTCCGGCCGGGGATACTGGAAGACCAGCTCCCCGCGCCCGTCGTCACGAAGGACAACGTGGACGACAAGGCCCTCTGGGGGAACAACCTGTGAGCGCGCTGCCCGCCGGATCCGCCGCCGTGCCGGTGGTCAGCGCACAGGGCGTCGGCAAACGCTACGGCCCGACCGTGGCGCTGTCCGACGTCAGCCTCACCGTGTATCCCGGCGAGTCGCACGCGCTCGTCGGCCGCAACGGTGCGGGGAAGTCGACGCTCGTCTCCATCCTCACCGGACTGTCCAAAACGGACACCGGTCACGTCGAGTTCGGTGGCGTGCCCGCGCCGCCGTTGTCCAAACAGGACGACTGGAAACGCGCGGTCGCCTGTGTCTACCAGCACGCGATGGTCGTCCCGCAGCTGACCGTCGCGGAGAACCTGTTCCTCAACCGCCAGTCCGGCAAGGGTTTCGCGATCGGCTGGCAGCGTCTGCGCCGCCAGGCCAGGGAACTGCTCGACTCGTGGGACGTCCACGTCGACGTCGACACCCCGGCCGGCGAGCTTTCGGTCGAGGACCGGCAGTTCGTCGAGATCGCGCGGGCGTTGTCCTACGGTGCCCGGTTCATCGTGCTCGACGAGCCGACGGCGCAGCTGGACAGCCAGGCGATCGAGCGGCTCTTCGCGCGGATGCGCCAGATGCAGGACAGCGGGGTGACGTTCCTGTTCATCTCGCACCACCTCCACGAGGTGTACGAGGTGTGCCAGGCGGTCACCGTGCTGCGCGACGCGAAGCACATCCTGACCGCGCCGGTTTCGGAGGTCGGCCGCGCCGAGCTGATCGACGCGATGACCGGCGAGCAGGGCGGACTTTCCGTCCGCGACGCTTCGACGCGGGAGGCGCTGGCGCCGGACGCCGACGAGGTGCTGACCGTCGACGGGCTTTCCGGTGACGGGTTCGGCGACGTGACCTTCCGAATCCACCGCGGTGAGGTGATCGGCCTCGCGGGCAGCAATGCCAGCGGAAAACACCAGGTCGCCGAAACCGTGTACGGACTGCGTTCCCCGGCCTCCGGCACGATCAGGGTGGACGGGAAACCGTTGAAGCCGGGAGACATCCCGGCCGCGATCCGCGCCGGGATCGGCTGTGTGCCGAGAGACCGGCACCACGAAGGACTGGTGCTCGAACACTCGATCATGGACAACGCCACACTGTCCATTTTGGATCGCCTCGGCAAGGGTGGCCTCGCGCCACCGGGCGTCCGGTACTCGAAGGCGTCGAAAGCGCTGACGGACTACGACATCGTCGCGGCCGACGCCGATCAGCCGGTGTCCGACCTTTCCGGTGGCAACCAGCAGAAAGTCGTCCTTGCCCGTGCGCTGGCCGGTGATCCGCGCCTGGTCGTGCTGATCAACCCGACCGCGGGCGTGGACGTGAAGTCGAAGGAAGCGCTGCTCGCGGTCGTCGACCGGGTGCGGGCGGAGGGCAAGGCGGTGCTGATCGTCAGCGACGAGCTCGACGATCTCCGCCTGAGCGACCGGGTGCTGGTGCTGCGCGCCGGTGCGGTGGTCGCCGAACACCGGGCGGGCTGGTCGGACGGCGACCTGGTGGCCGACATCGAAGGAGTCGAGCGCGGATGACCGAACTGATGACGGATCCGAAATCGGCCTCCCTGGGGCCACCACCGCCGAACCGCCGGAAGTTCCGCTGGCTGCGCGAACTCGCCCTCGTGCCGGCGCTGATCGTGGTGCTGATCATCGGAGGACTGATCAGTGACACGTTCCTGACCTTCGGCAGCATCGTCGGGATCCTGTCCGCTTCGGCGGCGCTGTCGATGGTGGTGCTGGGCGAATCGCTCGTGCTGCTGACCGGGAAGTTCGACCTGTCGCTGGAATCCACCATGGGCATGGCGCCCGCGCTGGGCGCGATGCTGGTCATCCCGGTGGCGGCTTCGGGCTTCGGCACGGAGATCCCCGGCTTCGCGGGGATCCTCGCCGTGCTGGTGGCCGGTGCCGCGGTCGGTTTCGTGAACGGGTTCCTGATCGTCAAGCTGAAGCTGAACGCCTTCATCGTCACGCTGGCGATGCTGACGGTGCTGCGCGGCACGCAGATCGGCTCCACCCAAGGGAAGACGCTGTTCGACCAGCTGGACGTGTTCACCGCGCTGGCCACGACGACGTTCATCGGGCTGCCGATGTCGGTGTGGCTGGCCGCGGCGCTGTTCACCGTGTTCGGGCTGGGGCTGCGGTATCACCGGATCGGCCGCTCGCTGTACGCCATCGGCGGCAACCGGGAGGCCGCGCGGGCCGCCGGTATCCGCGTCGACCGGATCTCGTGGGGTGTCTTCGTTGTTGCCGGGGTGCTGGCCGCGCTCGGCGGGCTCGCGTTCACCGGCTACGTCGGTGCGCTCGGCGCCGATCAGGGCGACGGATTGATCCTTCAGGTGTTCGCCGCTGCGGTGATCGGCGGTGTCTCACTCGACGGTGGGAAGGGCACTCTTGTCGGGGCGCTCACCGGCGTGCTGCTCCTGCAGACGGTCACCAACCTGCTGCAGGTCGCGCAGGTGCCGCCGGAATGGCTGAAGGCGATCTACGGCGTGATCATCCTGGTCGCGTTGATCATCTCCCGCTATGCCGGAGGGAAGGCGCAGACGTAGCCCTGCCGACGCTATGAAAGGTCCTTTCCTTGCAAAATTTGCCAGGAAAGGACCTTTCCTAGCGCGCCGGAGGCCGGTTCGAGGACGTCAGAGGAGGAAGCGGTGTCAGGAAGCTTCGGCGGCCGTGGTGGGGTCGTCGGCGGTGCCGAGGGCGTTGCGGAGCCACTGCTCCACCCCCGCCACGTGCACGGTCGCCCACGAACGCGCGAGTTCGGGTTCGCGGGCGGCGATGGCCTCGTAGATCGCCGTGTGCTGCTCGCGGGTCTTCGCGACCGCGCCCTCCTGCGTGAGGCCGCGCCAGATGCGGGCGCGCGCGGTGGGGCCGGACAGGCTGTCCAGCAGCGAGCACAGCACCGGATTACCGGAGCCGTCGGCGATCTTGCGGTGGAACTGCAGGTCGTTCGCGACCAGCGCCTCCACCGTCGGCGAGTCGGCCAGTTCGTCGAGCAGGCGGCCTAGTTCCGCGATGTCCTCGTCGTTCATGTGCATCGCGGCCATCGCCGTCGCCGCCGGTTCGAGGATCCGGCGGACGGCGAGGAAGTCCAGCACGGTGTCGTCCCGGTGGAAGTCCACCACGAACGTCATCGCGTCGAGGAGGAGATTCGGTTCGAGGCTGGTGACGTACGTTCCGTCGCCCTGGCGGACGTCGAGCACGCGGATCAGGCACAACGCCTTCACCGCTTCGCGCAGCGAGCTGCGGGACAGGCCGAGCCGCTGGGCCAGTTCGGCCTCCTTCGGCAGCCTGTCGCCAGGAGCAAGCTCACCGGAGATGATCATGTCCTTGATCTTGTCGATCGCGACATCGGTGACCGGCATGTTCCACCGCCCTCCCCGAAGACCTCGGATGTTTGAGTGTCAATTGACAGAGTGCCATGTTTCGAACTGAGGAGGCGCGGTGACCCACGATGTCGCACTACAAAGAGTGGCACTCCACACCCGGCTGAAGCCGGGCAAGGAGGCCGAATACGAGTCCGTCCACGCCGTCATCCCGCCTGAACTGGACGAAGCCCTGCGCGGTGCGGGCGTGCGTTCGTGGCGGATCTGGCGGGACGGACTCGACCTTTTCCACGTCGTGGAGGTCGAGGACTACGCGAAGATGCGCGCGGTCCTGCGCGATCATCCGGCCAACATCCCGTGGCAGGCGCGGATGTCGGAACTGCTCGACGTCGAAGACGACTACTCGGGCAACGATTCGGGCCTCGGCCTGGTGTGGGAGCTTCCGTGAAGATCCCCCTGTCCCCGCTGGGGCTCGGCTGCGCGCAGCTGGGCAACCTGTACCACGCCATCGCCGACGAGACGGCCGAAGCGACCGTCCGGCAGGCGTGGGACGAAGGCATCCGGTACTTCGACACCGCCCCGCACTACGGTCTCGGGCTGTCGGAACGGCGGCTGGGCGCGGCGCTTTCGGCGTACGACCGCGCGGATTTCGTGGTGTCGACCAAGGTCGGCCGCGTGCTGGAACCCGATCCCGCCGGTGCTTCGCGCACCGACTCGCAGGGATTCGTCGTTCCCGCCGCGTACAAACGCCGCTGGGACTTCAGCCGCGACGGGATCCTCCGGTCGCTTGAGGACAGTCTGGAGCGGCTCGGGCTCGACCGCGTGGACGTCGTCTACGTACACGACCCGGACGAGCATTTCGAGGACACCGTCAACGGCGCGTTCCCCGCGTTGCTCGAATTGCGGGAGCAGGGCGTCATCGACGCCATCGGGGCCGGGATGAACCAGGCGCCGATGCTCACGGAGTTCGTCCGCCGGTTCGATCTCGACGTGATCCTGCTGGCCGGTCGGTACACCCTGCTCAGCCAGCCCGCTCTCGACGATCTCCTCCCGCTGTGCACCGAACGCGGAGTGGACGTGGTGGCGGGCGGCGCGTTCAACGCCGGGATCCTCGCCACCGCGTCACCCGGCACGATGTACGACTACGCCGAGGCCCCGGCCGAACTCGTCGAGCGCGCCCAGCGGATCGCCGAGGTGTGCGCGCGGCACGGCGTCGAACTCCCGCAGGCCGCCTTGGCGCTGCCCGCCGCGCATCCGTCGGTGGTGTCCGTCGTCGTCGGCGCGCACGATCCCGGTCAGGTCCGGCTCAACGCCGAACGGTTCCGGCGCCCGGTGCCGCGCGAGTTGTGGACGGACCTGATCCGTGCGGGACTGTTACGTGAGGACACCGTGCTGCGACCGGAAGGACAGCCGTGATCGACGCGCACCATCACCTGTGGGACCCCTCACGGCGCGACTACCCGTGGATGACCGGTACGGCACTGGAGCCGATCCGCCGTCCGTACACAGTGGACGATCTCCGCACGGTGACGAAGGCGGCGGGGGTGAAGGGGACCGTGCTGGTGCAGACGGTCTCGTCGGAGGAGGAGACACGCGAATTCCTTTCCCTGGCTCAGGCCGAACCACTCATCGCGGGCGTCGTCGGCTGGACCGACCTCACCGCCCCCGACGTCGCCGAGCGCGTGGCCTCGTTTTCCGGGCCGCTGGTGGGGATCCGGCATCAAGTGGAGGACGAGCCGGACCCGTCGTGGCTGACGCGACCCGAGGTCCTGCGCGGACTCGCGGCTCTCGGAGAGGCCGGGCTGGCGTACGACCTGTTGGTGAAGTCACCGCAGCTTCCGGCTGCCCTCGCCGCCGCGAAGGCGTTGCCTGATCAGGTGTTCGTGCTCGACCACGCCGCGAAGCCGCCGATCGCCTCGGGCGAATGGCAGCCGTGGGCGGACGGAGTCGCGGCGCTGGGGGAGCTGGACAACGTGTACTGCAAGCTTTCCGGGCTCGTGACCGAGGCGGACTGGGCGCGCTGGAAGGTCGGACAGCTGGCGCGCTGGACCGAGCACGTGCTGGAGTCCTTCGGGGCTTCGCGGCTGATGTTCGGCTCGGACTGGCCGGTCTGCGAACTCGCGGCCGCGTACGAGGTCGTCGTGGACACGGCGTTCTCGCTGACGGGCTCGCTGAGCGACGCCGAGCGGCTCGATTTCTTCGACGGCACCGCGAAGCGCGCTTACCACTCACGACCCAAGCTGACTTCACGACAGAGACCCGGCCGGAAGCCGGAGGGAAGAAGGTGGGAGGCGCGGGGTCCTGGCGCCTGAGAGCCGCCGGTCAACGACCTTCGGCAGGGGGAGAAAAGGTCAGAATTCGTCCTGCTTGACCATTGTCCGCAGGCGGGCCAGTGCGCGGTGCTGCGTCACGCGCACGTTGCCGGCGGAGATTCCGAGCGCCTCGGCGGTTTCGGCGGCGGAGAGCCCGACGGCGATGCGGAGGGCGAGGATCTCCTGCTGCACCCGCGGCAGGGTGGAGAGCAGGCGGCTGAGCCGGGCACCGAGATCCAGGTGCAGGGCGTGCGTTTCGGGTTCGTTGTCGCCGATGGGCCGTTCCGGCAGTTCCGGTACCGGCTCCGACCGGTCGCGGGAGACCGCGCGGTAGGCGTCGGCGACCTTGTTGGCCGCGATGGCGTGCACGAGGTAGAGGAACGAACCGCCACGATCCTGGTAACCGGGCAGCGCCTTCAATACGGCCATGCACACTTCCTGCGCGACGTCGTCCGCCGACAGGTAGGACAGGTCGCGCCCACCCATTCTGGCGCGGCAGTACCGGACCACGACCGGCCCGATCATCCGCAGCAATGCTTGGATGGCGGCGGGATTCCCGTCGCCCGCGTCCTTGACGAGAGGATCGAGATCCTCCTTCGTCAGCCGTCCGCCCGGTCGAGGCAGGTTCTCCGGAGTCGTGTATCCGGGGACCGCATCGGGGGTGACGGTTCTGGACGCGCTGGAGATTGATTGCATGGTCGTCCTCCCCGGCAGACCCTGTGACCGTCGCAGTCGAGGGGTCGACACTCCGTAACGATTGAGGGCGGCAGATGCTCCGTAAGATCAGATACATCTGCCGCCGTTGCGACGCAGCGTAATCGTAGGCGCCGATCGGACGGCAGTAAAGATTTCAACTAGAGATAGCCCATTCGCCGGAGTCGGCTTAATACAACCGAGACGCTGCGTCGCGGAAAAGGTTCCCGGGATTGCAGGATGTGCGCGCCGGTTAGCGCACCGCGATCAGGGCGACCGCTGTCGCTACGACGAGTGCCGACGTTGTGACAGCAAGGGTTGGGTTAAGAGATTTCGGGAATCCCGGACGGCGCAGTGCTCGTTCACGGAACGCGCCCGCGGCGATGAAGGTGATCACCATGGCGCCGCCGAACGCGACCGGGATGACCGTCGTCCCCCAGCCTTGCCGGGCCGAGCTGTGCAAGAGCAGGAGTGTGCAGGCAGTAGCCGCGAGCGCGGTCCGGCGCCAGGCCAGCCCGGTCCGCTCCGCTTGCGCTCCGTGATCGCCGGCGTTCACGAGAAGACCACCAGCGCCGCGGCCGTCAGCGTGATCGCGAGGATTCCGGCACTCAGCAGGATCAGCATCCCGCTCTTCGGCAGCGGCCGTCCCGCGCGCATCGCGGCCTGCACCTGTCGCCAGCGCGGATACGCGCTCGCCGCGAGTACGGCGGCCAGCATGACGCACATTCCCGCGAGGACGGTGCTCAGCGTGCTCGGGTCGGGCACCAGTTGATGGACGGCGACACCGCCCGCGAGCAGGCCCAGCGCCGTCCGGAGCCAGGCGAGGAACGTCCGTTCGTTGGCGAGCGTGAATCGGTAGTCGGGTTCCGAACCGCCGTCGTGCGGTCCGTTGATCTCTGCCACGCGGCGAAGCCTAGGCGCTCCGGCGCGCGAAGACCCACCAGCGAAGGACCGCGAAGCGCGCGATGCCGCCCACGACACTGGCCGCGAGCAGGGCGCCTGTCTGCTCGAGCGCGGTCGGCTCGGTGATCACCGCGTCGAGGGATGCGAGCACGATCGAGCCATACGCGGCGTAGAAGGCGAACGTCACCAGGTCCTGGAAGTGCCGTTTGCCCGCATTGCTCTTGCGGCCGGCGAAGGTGACCCGGCGATGGAACTCGGTGTTGCCGACGGTGGTGACCGCGAGCGCGACCAGATTGGCCACCTGGGCGCCGAGGATCGACTGGAGGAAAAGGAACAGCACGGCCTGCAGGCCGGTGGCGGCCACCCCGGCGACGACGTACCAAGCGGCATGGTTGCCGAGTTCGTGGTGTCGCTCCGGCGCGCGCCGGATGATCCGGTGCCCTGGCGCCCACCTGGTGGTGGTCATACCGACGACGCTACTCCTTGTTTCACAAACTTGTGAAGCTAATGAACTACCTGAGAAACTGTGATCCCCGCGACAGCGCCGCTGTTTGGCCTGCGGAGACGTCGGGTAAGCCACAGGAGCCGGGTCGAGTACAGCACGCCCCGGTCGACGTCCGACCAGGAGGGAGCGGCCGATGAACGACCGTGAGAGCGCGGAGCCGGAAACGCTGGATCCCAGCGAAGCCCTCGACGAGGACGAACTCCGCGTCGATCCGCTCGAAGAGGGTGTCGAGCCGCCCGAACACTGGAGCGGGGCCGACCGGTTCGGGACCACCCCCGCGGAAATCCGCGAGGGGGAGTCGCACGCCATGCGGCTGGCCGAGGAGGTGCCCGACGTCGGCGAAAAATGATCTTCACTCAGACGGCAGGCCGCGCCGGGACCCCCTAGCGTGGTCCGTCAAGTGCAAGACCGCGACGAAGGAAGGGCAGAGATGCTGACAGTCACCGAAGCCGCCGCCGAGGCGATCACGGCACTGACCGGGCAGGAGAACGGGCAAGACGGAGGCGGGCTGCGGTTCGCGATGCACTCCCAGCAGGGGGACAGTCCCCAGCTCGCGGTTTCCGTCGCTCCCGAACCCGAAAGCGGCGACAAGGTGCTCGGCGCCGACGGCGGCCCGAAGGTGTTCCTGGAGCCGGAAGCGGCCGCGTTGCTCGACGACAAGGTGCTCGACGTCCAGCAGGACGAAACCGGCGAAGTCGCTTTCGCCGTACTCCCGCAGGCTCAGCCTCAGCCTGGCAGCTGAGCCCGGCGGATTCAGGCTTTGCCGAGCCTGGTCGCCCTCCGACGATGATGTCGCGAAAGCCACTTTCGGGACGTCCGACGTCGCGAAAGTGGCTTTCGCGACGACTGAATAGCTGCCGCCAGGCGCCCCTTCATGTACTCATGAGGGGTAAGGCAAATGGACGCCTTCGGACCTGGTTGGACGCGTACCGCGGAGCGACAGAGATCGGGTCACGACACCTTTGACCTTCTCCCGCTTAACCGCGGGCCCAGGCGCGGACCAGTTCGCCGGCGCGCTCGCGCAGGAGTTCCGCCGCGTGCGCACGTGCGTGGTCGAGCGAAGGCGCGTGATCGATCAGGGCGGCGCTGCCCACGACTCCGAGGCCGGCGAGCTGGCTCTGGTCCAGCTGGATCCGTCCGGCCAGCACCATCAGCGGTACCGCGTGTTCCTGTGCGCGGGCCGCGATGCCCGCCGGGGCCTTGCCGTCGAGACTCTGTTCGTCCAGCGAGCCCTCGCCGGTGATGACCAGGTCGGCGCGTTCGATGGCGTCGGCGACGCCGGTGAGCCCGGCGATGAGCTGGAAACCGGATCCGACGCTCGCGCCGAGCCCCGCGATCGCGCCGGCGGCGACTCCGCCGCCTGCCCCCGCGCCGGCCAGGTCCGAGACGTCCGGTGCCCCGGCGTTCCGCAACGCCTGTGCCCAGCGGGACAGGGCCTCGTCCAGTTGCTCGATCTCGCGCGGGCCCGCGCCTTTCTGCGGGCCGAAGACCGCGGCCGCGCCACGGGGGCCGAGCAACGGGTTCGTCACGTCGGTGGCGACGGCGACCTCGACGGAGCCGAGCCTGTCCCGCACCGGGCCGAGTTCGGCCAGCGCGACGCGGCCCAGCGTGCCGCCGCCGAGTCCGACCGGCGCGCCGAACGCGTCGAAGACCCCGGCGCCCAATGCCGCCAGCATCCCGGCGCCGCCGTCGGTGCTCGCCGTTCCGCCGACGGTCAGCACCAGCCGCCGCGCGCCGTTGTCGAGCGCGTGCGCGAGAAGTTCGCCGACACCCCAGGTGTGCGCGGCGAGCGCCACCTCCGGGCTCGGCTCGACGAACTCGATCCCGCACGCGCGGGCCGATTCGATGTAAGCCGTTCCGTCGAGGATCACGTAGCGCGCGTCGACGGTTTCGTCGAGCGGCCCGCGGACCGGGAGTTCCACCAGGCGCCCGCCCGCCGCGACGAGGACGTCGAGCGTTCCTTCGCCGCCGTCGGCGACCGGGCAGGAGGAGACCTCGGCCTCGGGCAGCGCGTCGCGGACGCCGTGGGCGATCGCCTCCGCGGCCTCGACCGCGGTCAAACTT
This sequence comes from Amycolatopsis sp. lyj-108, assembly GCF_046549005.1. Classification (NCBI taxonomy): domain Bacteria; kingdom Bacillati; phylum Actinomycetota; class Actinomycetes; order Pseudonocardiales; family Pseudonocardiaceae; genus Amycolatopsis; species Amycolatopsis sp. lyj-108. The sequence goes on from NZ_JAJPWQ010000005.1 coordinate 220,463, forward strand.
CCCTTGAACTTGTCGGGCGCGATGACCACACGAGTCATGGACGAACCTCCGTCAGCGGATTCCCGCCGGCGAGCACCGACGCGACGTTTTCGGCCGCGAGCACGGCCATGGCAGTTCGGGTTTCGACCGTCGCCGATCCGAGGTGAGGCGTCAAGACGACGTTTTCGCGGTCCAGCAGGCGCGGCTCGACCTCGGGTTCGGCTTCGAACACGTCGAGTCCCGCGCCGGCGATCTCTCCGGCTTCGAGCGCGTCCGCCAGCGCGGCTTCGTGGACGACGGGGCCGCGCGTGGTGTTGATCAGGTACGCGCCCGGTTTCATCGACCTCAGCGCGGCCGCGTCGATGAGGTGCCGGGTTTCGGGCGTCAGGGGACAGTGCAGCGAAACGACGTCGGAGCTTTCCAGCAGTTCGCCGAAGGGAACGTACTTCGCGCCCAGGGTCTTCTCGACGTCCTCGGCGGCCCGCGACCGCCCTGAGTAGACGATCCGCATGCCGAAACCGAGCGCCCGCCGCGCGACCGCCTGCCCGATCTGGCCCAGCCCGACGACCCCGAGCGTCTTGTCCTGAAGGGAGGAGCCGAGCAGGAAACCCAGATGGAACGACCACGGGGTGCGCGAGCGGATCAGCCGTTCGCCCTCGCCGAGCCGCCGCGTGACCGCGAGGATCAGCCCGAACGCCAGATCCGCGGTGGCGCCGGTGAGCACGCCGGGCGTGTTGGTGACGGTGATCCCGCGTCCGGCCAGCGCCGGGACGTCGATGTTGTCGTAGCCGACGGCCACGTTCGCGACGACCCGCAGATCCGGGCCCGCCGCGTCGGCGACCTCGCCGTCGATCCGGTCGTGCAGCATGCCGACGATCGCGGACGCGCCCCGCACGAACTCGCGCAGTTCGTCCGGCGTCAGCGGCCGGTCGGCGCGCGACAGTTTCACCTCCCCGGCTTCGGCGAGCACTTTCAGCGCTTCGTCGGGGATCCACCGGGTCACCGCGATCGTCGAGGTCACGCCCCTCAGCCTAGTGGGCAGTGGTTGGTATCCCAAACGTGAGAATCCCCGAAGTGAGGGAGGCGCTTCCCCTGCATGGGGGAGCCGTCACGGTCCAGGGCTCGCGTCGTCGCGCGATCCCCGCCCGAAGAAGGAGTGCGCGGCCTCGTCGAACCATGCTATGTTCATATGCAGAACATGTGTGCGCGATACGAACAAGCCGGGAGTGGGGATGGCGGAGCTGCTGTCGTTGAAGGATGCCGTGGCGCGGCTGGTGCGCGACGGGGACACTGTCGCGCTCGAGGGCTTCACGCACCTCATCCCGGTCGCCGCAGGCCACGAGATCATCCGTCAGCGCCGCACCGGCCTGACGCTGGTGCGGATGACCCCCGACATCGTCTACGACCAGCTCATCGGCGCGGGCTGCGCGAGCAAGCTGATCTTCTCGTGGGGCGGTAATCCCGGTGTCGGCTCGCTGCACCGCTTCCGTGACGCGGTCCAGCACGCCTGGCCCGTGCCACTGGAAATAGAGGAACACAGTCACGCCGGCATGGCGAATCGCTACGTCGCCGGCGCCTCGGGCCTGCCGTTCGCGGTCCTGCGCGGCTACACCGGCACCGATCTCCCCGCGCAGACCGACACGATCAAGCCCATCACCTGCCCGTTCACCGGTGAGCGGCTCGCCGCCGTCCCCGCGCTCAACCCGGACGTCACGATCGTGCACGCACAGCGGGCCGACAGCTCCGGCAACGTCCAGATCTGGGGTATCACGGGCGTACAGAAGGAGGCGGTGCTCGCGGCGAAGCGTTCGCTGGTCACCGTCGAGGAGATCGTGGACGAGCTGGAACCCCGGCCGGGCGCGATCGTGCTGCCGTCGTGGGCGGTCACCGCCGTCGCCGAGGTTCCCGGCGGCGCGAAGCCGTCGTACGCGGCGGGGTACTACGAACGGGACAACGACGCCTACCAGGCATGGGACGAGATCGGCCGGGACAGGGAGAGCTTCACCCGCTGGCTCGACGAGCTGACGGGAGTGAAGGCATGACCGAGTACACCTCCGACGAGATGATGAGCGTCGCCGCCGCTCGCGCCCTCGGCGACGGGACGTCCTGTTTCGTGGGCATCGGCCTGCCCAGTACGGCCGCCAACCTCGCCCGCCGCGGGCACGCGCCGAACCTCACGCTGATCTACGAATCCGGCTGCCTCGGCGCCAAACCGACCAGGCTCCCGCTGTCCATCGGCGACGGCGAACTCGCCGACACCGCGGACGCCGTGGTCAGCGTCCCCGAGGTCTTCAACTACTGGCTCCAGCCCGGCCGGATCGACGTCGGCTTCCTCGGCGCCGCCCAGCTGGACAAGTTCGGCAACATCAACACCACCGTGATCGGCCCCGACTACGCCAACCCCAAGGTGCGCCTGCCAGGAGCGGGCGGCGCGCCGGAGATCGCCGCCTCCTGCCGCGAGGTGTTCGTGGTGCTCAGGCAGAGCACCCGCACCTTCGTCGAGAAGGTCGACTTCGTGACCTCGTTCGGCCACGGCACCGGCAAGGGCGACCGCGAGCGCCTCGGCCTCCCCGGCGCCGGGCCGACGCTGGTGGTCACCGACCTCGGCCTGCTGCGGCCCGACCCGGCGACCGCCGAGCTCACCCTCACCGAACTGCACCCCGGCGTCGAGGTCGATCAGGTCGTCGAAGCGACCGGGTGGAAACTGAAGGTGTCCGGCGACCTGGCGACCACCCCGGCGCCGACCGAGGCAGAACTCCGCATACTCCGAGACCTCACAAGGGCGAGCGCATGACCGACGTCTTCCTGTTCGACGCCATCCGTACCCCGTTTGGCAAATACGGCGGCGCCCTGTCCGGGGTCCGCCCGGACGACCTCGCCGCCACCGTGCTGCGGGCGCTGGCCGAACGCAACGACCTCGACCCGGCCACCGTCGACGAGGTCGTGCTCGGCGACGCCAACGGCGCCGGTGAGGACAACCGCAACGTCGCGCGGATGGCGGCGCTGCTGGCAGGCTGGCCGACCACGGTGCCGGGTGCCACGGTCAACCGGTTGTGCGGCTCCGGCCTCGACGCGGTCATGCAGGCCAGCCGGTCGGTCCAGGTCGGCGACGCCTCACTCGCCGTCGCCGGCGGGGTGGAATCGATGAGCCGTTCGCCGCTGGTCATGCAGAAGCCGGAGAAAGCCTTCCCGGCGGGCAATCAGACGCTGTACTCCACCGCGCTGGGCTGGCGCATGGTCAACCCGAAGATGCCCGAACAGTGGACGGTGTCGCTCGGCGAGTCCACCGAACAGCTCGCCGAGCGCTACGGCATCGGCCGCGACGAGCAGGACGCGTTCGCCGTCCGCAGTCACGTCAACGCCGCCCGCGCCTGGGACGAGGGGTTCTACGACGACCACGTCGTCCCCGTCGAGGGTGTCGAACTCACTCGCGACGAAGGCATCCGGCCGGAGTCCAGCCCGGAGAAGCTCGCCAAGCTCAAGCCCGTCTTCCGTCCACAAGGGACGGTCACGGCCGCGAACGCGTCGCCGTTGAACGACGGCGCCTCCGCGCTGCTGCTCGGTGACGAGGCGGCCGGGAAACGGCTCGGCAAGGCGCCGCTGGCCCGGATCGCCGGCCGTGGCGCGGCGGGCGTCGACCCCGACGTCTTCGGCATCGGCCCGGTGCGCGCGGCCGAGATCGCACTGGAACGGGCCGGGATCGGCTGGGAAGACCTGGCGGCCGTCGAACTGAACGAGGCCTTCGCCGCGCAGTCGCTGGCCTGCCTGCGGGACTGGTCGAAGCTCGACCCGGAGATCGTCAACGTGAACGGCGGCGCGATCGCGATCGGGCATCCGCTGGGCGCCTCTGGCGGCCGCATCCTCGGCACCCTGGCCCATCACCTGCGTCGCACCGGTGGCCGGTGGGGGCTGGCGGCCATCTGCATCGGCGTCGGCCAGGGGCTGGCCGTCGTCCTCGAAGCCCAGTGATCCACTGACCCGCGCTGGAGGGAACAGCTATGTCCGCACCCGCAGAACTGAGGCTCCCGCGCTACCGGCGCGATCCGGAGGGCACGCATCCGCCGCTCGACTACGCCGGTTACCGGTCGACGGCGTTGCGGCACCCCAAGCAACCGCTGATCGTGCTCCCGCATCTGCTGACCGAGGTCACCGGGCCGGCGCTGGGGCCTGGGCGGATCGGCGAGTTCGACAACGACCTCACCAAGGGCCACGCGGGGGAGCCGCAGGGTCAGCGCATCATCGTCACCGGGCGGCTGCTCGACGGTGACGGACGGCCGATCCGGGATTCGCTCGTGGAGATCTGGCAGGCGAACGCGGGCGGCCGGTACCGGCACACCGGCGACCGCTGGCCGTCGCCGCTCGACCCGAACTTCGACGGCGCGGGCCGGACGCTCACCGACTCCGAAGGGCGCTACACCTTCACCACCATCAAACCGGGCGCGTACCCGTGGAAGAACCACGACAACGCCTGGCGGCCGGCGCACATCCACTTCTCCGTGTTCGGCACCGCGTTCACCCAGCGGCTGGTCACCCAGATGTACTTCCCGGAAGACCCGCTGTTCTCGCAGGATCCGATCTTCAACTCCATCCCGGACGAGAAGGCGCGGCAGCGGATGATCGCCCGGTTCGACCTCGACCGCACGGAAGCCGAGTGGGCACTGGCCTTCCAGTTCGACATCGTCGTGCGCGGCCGCGAGGCTTCGGTCTTCGAAGACGAGGAGGACGAGCACTGATGCCGGAGACGACGCCTTCCCAGACCGTCGGCCCGTACCTGTCCATCGGCCTGCCCTGGCCGGACGGGCCGGACGTCGTCCCCGCAGACGAACCGGCCGCGATCCGCGTCCACGGCCGTGTCCTCGACGGTGCGGGCGAACCGGTCCCGGACGCGATGATCGAGACGTGGCAGGCCGACGCCGACGGCCGGTTCGACCACCCCGACGACCCGCGCGGAGCGGTCGCGAGCGGGTTCCGGGGCTTCGGCCGCTGTCCCACCGATCCTGATGGCAACTACGAGATCCGGACGATCATGCCCGGTCCGCTGCCCGGTCCGGCGGGCAGCACGCAGGCGCCGCACATCGACGTCTCGGTGCTCGCACGAGGACTCCTGCACCGGGTGGTCACCCGGATCTACTTCGAGGACAACGACAACTCCGGGGATCCGGTGCTGGCCTCCGTCCCGGAAGCCCGCCAGAGCACCTTGGTCGCCACCAGGGCCGGCGACGGCTACCGGTTCGACATCCGGTTGCAGGGCGAGGGGGAGACGGTGTTCTTCGATGTCTGAGCCGGTGAAAGTGCACAGTTCGGTGAAAGTGCACAGCGTCGCGGAAGGGCCCGCGGACGGCCCTGTCGTGGTGTTCAGCGGATCACTCGGCAGCGACCACCGCATGTGGGACCCGCAGGTGAAACCCTTGGTGGAGCAGGGTTTCCGGGTGATCCGGTTCGACACCCGCGGGCACGGAGCCTCCCCGGTCCCGCCGGGGCCGTACACACTCGCGGATCTCGGCGGTGATCTGCTCGCACTGCTCAACGAGCACGATGTCGAGCGCGCCCACGTCGTCGGCCTCTCACTCGGCGGGATGACCGGGATATGGCTGGGCGTGAACGCGCCGGACCGGATCCGGAGCCTCGTACTGTGTTGCACGTCCGCGAAGCTCGGGCCGCCGAGCATGTGGGCGGACAGGGCGAAGACGGTCCGGGAGAACGGCACCGCCGCGATCGCCGAGGCCGGGGTCGGCCGCTGGCTGACCGCCGGTCACGCCGCCGCCCACCCGGAGCAGGCTGAATACCTGCGCGAGATGATCGCGGGCGTTCCCGCCGAGGGGTACGCGGCGTCCTGTGAGGCCATCGAACGGATGGACCTCGTCGACGAACTGCCCAAGATCGCGGCGCGGACCCTGGTCATCGCCGGGGCCGAGGATCCGGCCACCCCGGTCGAGCACGCCGAGGTGATCGCGGACGGCATCCCGGACGCGCGGCTGGAGGTCGTCGAAGGCGCCGCGCATCTGGGGAGTTTCGAACAGCCGGAGCGGTTCACCGCGTTGATCCTCGAACACCTGGAGGCCGCCCGATGACCGACGACAGCTACGAGAACGGCATGAAGGTGCGCCGCGAAGTCCTCGGAGACGCGCACGTCGATCGGGCGGTCGCCCGCACCACCGAGTTCAGCCGCCCGTTCCAGGACTACATCACCAAGGGTGCCTGGGGATCGGTCTGGTCGCGTGACGGGCTCGACCGCAAGACCCGCAGCTGCGTCACCCTGGCCGCGCTCACCGCGCTGCACGCCCACGACGAGCTCGCGATGCACGTCCGCGCCGCTGTCCACAATGGACTCACCGCGCAGGAGATCTCCGAGGTCCTGCTCCACACCGCCGTCTACACGGGCGCCCCGGCCGCCAACACCGCGTTCGCCGTCGCCCAGCGGGTACTGGCCGAACTCGGTGAGCCTGCCGCCCAGGAAGAAGGTGGCGGCTAAGGCGTGTCCGGCAAGTCTGTTCGCGGTCTCCGTGCCCAGGCGGCCCCTGACGGCACGGGGCGGATGCGCCCGAGTACGACCCGGTACGAGGGCGATCCGCCCGCGCCGCCAGGAACCACCTGGATCACGAAGCCCATCGAACAGACTTACCAGACACGCCTTAGGGTTCTCATATGGACGAAGGCGAGGTCACCGAGCGCGGAGCGCATCATGTCCAGTCGCTCGAGCGCGGGCTGGCGGTGATCAAGGCGTTCAACGCGGACGCGGCGGAACTCACGCTGAGCGACGTCGCCCGGTCCACCGGGCTGACCAGGGCGGCCGCCCGCCGGTTCCTGCTCACCCTCGTCGACCTCGGGTACGTGCGCACCGACGGCAAGTACTTCTCGCTGACCGCGCGGGTCCTCGAACTCGGCTACTCGTATCTGTCGAGCCTGTCGCTGCCGGAGGTCGCCCAGCCGCATCTGGAACGGCTCTCCTCCGAGGTACACGAGTCGAGTTCGGTCTCCGTGCTCGAAGGCATGGACATCGTCTACGTCGCACGCGTAGCCGTTTCGCGGATCATGACCGTGAGCATCAACGTCGGCACCCGCTTCCCGGCTCACGCGACCTCGATGGGACACGTACTGCTGGCCGGCCTCGAGGACGCCGACCTGCGGAACTACCTCGCCGGGGCGAGGCTCGACAAGCTCACCGCGCGCACCAAAAGCCGGCCGGAGGAACTGCTCGCCGAACTGATCAGGGTCCACGAGCAGGGCTACGCGATGGTCGACCAGGAACTCGAAGAGGGCCTCCGCTCGATCGCCGCGCCGATCCGTGACCGGAACGGCAAGGCCGTGGCCGCGGTCAACCTCTCCACTCACGCCAGCCGCACTACACGCGAGTCTGTCGAACAGGAACTGCTGCCGCCCCTGCTCGCGGCGGCGCGCGCCATCGAGACCGATCTGGCGTCGGCGCCGCCGACCAAAGCCCGGCATGGTTGAGCCTATTCGGCGGAGCTGAGGATGAACTCGGGAAACGGACCCACCGCGTGAACCCGCCCGGCCGAAGGCCCCGCTATCGCGGTGGCGGGGCGCCCTTGTCGGCGAAGGTGAGGGGTCAGACCAGGCCTCGCCCTGCCGACGCGATCGCGGACGCGGGTTCACCATCAGACACTGAGCCCGCAGGGCTGCTGCTCGCGGCCGGCGCCGGGCGCCGCTTCGGCGGGCCGAAGGCGCTGGCCGTCCTCGACGGCGAGCCGTTCGTCGTCCGGGCGCTGCGGGTGCTCACCGACGCGGGCTGCGCGCCGGTCCGGGTGGTGCTGGGTGCCTCGGCCGCGGAAGTCCGCGCGCTCCTGCCCGCTCCCGAAGCCGCCGTTGTGGCCGAGGACTGGGAGTCCGGAATGGGCGCGTCACTGCGGGCGGGCCTGAGCGCGCTCACCGAAACCGACGCCGAAGCCGCTGTCGTGCATCTCGTGGATCTGCCCGGGGTCGGCGCCGAAGTGGTCCGCCGGGTCGCCGCCGGGGCCGGCGAGGACACCGTCGCGCGTGCCGCCTACGAAGGCGTTCCCGGTCATCCTGTCGTGCTCGGCCGCCGCTGGTGGCCGGAGATTATCGCGAGTGCTTCCGGGGACAAGGGCGCCCGAGAGTGGCTGAAGGGACGCCAGGACCTGCGGCTCGTCGAATGCGGCGACCTCGGCACCGGCCACGACGTGGACCGCCGCGAGGATCTTCCAGGCTGAACCGGGTAGCGGCGCGGCGAGTTCACGTTCTCGGCCAGGCGCCGATTTCGACGGTGTCGCGAAAGCCACTTTCGCGACACCTGGCGTCCTGAAAGTGGCTTTCGCGACACCGTCGAGACGGCGTTAGCGGGTGACTTCGGCCAGCGTCGGGGCCGCACCGCGAGGATCTTCCAGGCTGATCTCCGGCCCGCCGAGGCTTACGATCGGCAAGTGACCGTCGAATCGCCCGAGAAACTGGCCGAAGCCCTCGAATCGGTCGGCTATCTCGCCGACGACGGCGTCGCCACGGCCGGATTCCTCGCCGTGGCACTCGGCCGCCCGCTGTTCTGCGAGGGCGAACCGGGTACCGGCAAGACCTCGCTCGCCTTGGGGCTGGCCGAAGCGCTCGGCATACCGCTCATCCGGCTCCAGTGTCACGAGGGGATCGACGCGGCGCAGGCGCTGTACGAATGGGACTTTCCCCGCCAGCTGCTGCATTTGCGGGCACTGGAAGCCTCCGGTGACGGCGGCCTCGACGTCGAGGCCGCCGAACAGTCGCTCTACACCGAACGTTTCCTGCTCGCCCGGCCGCTGCTGAAGGCACTGCAGACCGCGCCGTGTGTGCTGCTGGTCGACGAGATCGACCGGGCGGACGACGAGTTCGAAGCCTTCCTGCTGCAACTCCTCGACGAGAACGCGGTGACGATCCCCGAGTTCGGCGAGGTGCGTGCCGAACATCCGCCGCTCGTGGTGCTCACCTCCAACCGGACGCGGGAGGTGCACGACGCGCTGAAGCGCCGCTGCCTCTATCACTGGCTCGAACATCCGGACCTCGGCCGTGAGATCGAGATCCTGCGTCGCAAGATCCCGGGCCTCGGCGAAGCGCTCGCCGCGCAGGTCGCGACGGCGGTACAGCGGCTCCGGGCGATGGAGTTGCTGAAGCCGCCCGGCGTGGCGGAATCCCTCGACTGGGCTCAGGCGCTCCTCGCCCTCGGAATGTCCGAATTGGACGCCGCGGCCGCCGCGCGGACGCTCGGCTCGGTGCTCAAGTACAGCGAAGACCTCGCCCGTGTCCGGGCCAAGCTGGACAACCTGCTCGCCTGAGCGTCAGCGGCGCCGCAGCGAAGCGTCGAGCAGGGAAGGCGGGGTGTCGTGCTTTTCCTCCGGGGCGAGATCGGTGCCTGGGGCGACGATCTCGTCGATCGCGTCGAGGACGTCGGCGGAAAGCACCGTGTCCGCGGCGGCGAGCTGAGACTCCAGGTGCTCCAGTGTGCGGGGCCCGATGATCGCGCTCGTCACGCCCGGATGCGCGACGACGAAGCCGAGCGCGAGCTGGATGAGGCTCAAACCGGCCTGGTCGGCGACCTTGGCCAGCCGCTCGACGGCTTCCAGCCGGGCCCGGTTGCCGGGCCGGGTCAGATCGAAACGCTGCGGCAGCACCGCGGAACGGTTCGTGCTGATCTCGCGGCCTTCCCGGACGGCGCCGGACAGCCAGCCGGACGCCAGCGGGCTCCACGCCAGCACACCCATCCCGTATTCCTCGGTCACGGGCAGCACATGGGTTTCGATCCCGCGCTGCAGTATCGAATAGCTCGGCTGCTCGGTGACGTACCGGCTCAGCCGGTGTTCGCGGGCGGCCCACTGGGCCTGCACGATGCGGTACGCCGGGAACGTCGACGAACCGAAGTAGCGGATCTTCCCCGCGCGCTGCAGATCGGTCAGCGCCGAGAGCGTTTCCTCGTCGCCGGTCTTCGGATCCCAGCGGTGGATCTGGTAGAGATCGACGTGGTCGACATCGAGGCGGCGCAGGCTGTTGTCCAGTTCGGTGACCAGCCAGCGGCGTGAAGCGCCCTGATGGTTGCGCTCGTCGCCCATCGGCATGCTCGCCTTCGTGGCCAGCACGACGTCTTCGCGGCGGCCCGCGATGGCCTTCCCGACCATCTTCTCCGACTCGCCGTCGCTGTACATGTCGGCGGTGTCGATGAGGTTGATCCCGGCCGCCAGCGCGGCGTCGACGAGGGCGGTGGCCTCGTCCTGGGTGGTGCGCCCGATCGCACCGAAGTTCATCGCGCCCAGCGCGAGGGTGCTGACCTGCACACCGGTCCTGCCCAAGGTGCGGTACTGCATGACGATGGCCTCCATGGCAAGATGAGCAAGCGGAACCTTGCTCCGCTAACCATACGGAGCAGTGTTCCGTATGGCAACCCCGGCTCGGCGGTGGAGGAGTGGCGTGATGGCTCAAGAAGGCACCAAGGCCAAACGCGCGGATGCCCGGCGCAACGAGAAGACGTTGCTCGACGCGGCCGCCGCCGTCTTCGTCACCTCGGGTGTCGAGGCGCCGGTCCGCGACATCGCGGCCAAGGCGGGCGTCGGGATGGGCACGATCTACCGGCACTTCCCGACCAGGGCCGACCTCATCATCGCCGTCTACCGGCACCAGGTCGACGCGTGCGCCGAAGCCGGGCCGGAACTGCTGGCGTCGAGCGATTCCCCGTACGAGGCGTTGCGGCGCTGGATCGACCTCTTCGTCGATTTCCTGGTCACCAAACACGGCCTGGCGGCGGTCCTGCAGTCCGACAACACCGGATTCGAGACGCTGCACGCCTACTTCCTCGACACTCTCTTGCCGGTGTGCGCCCGCTTGCTCGACGCCGCCGCGGAAGCGGGCGAGATCCGCTCCGATCTGCAGGCGCTCGAAGTCATGCGCGGCGTCGGGAACCTCTGCATCGGCGCCGAAAGCGATCCGCGCTACAACGCGCGCAAAATGGTCGGTGTCCTCATCGCGGGCCTTGGGACCTAGGTCCCCTTCGCAGCCGAATACGTGGTAATGGTCCACGAGGCAGGCTAAAACTCGATTATGGAACGTACGCAGTGTTGTGTGGTGGGGGGCGGTCCGGCGGGGATGGTGCTCGGACTCCTGTTGGCGCGAGCCGGGGTCGAGGTCACCGTTCTCGAAAAGCACAAGGATTTCTTCCGCGATTTCCGCGGCGACACGGTGCATCCGCCGACGCTGATGCTGCTCGACGAACTCGGCCTCGGCGAGCGGTTCGCGGAACTGCCGTCGAAACGGCTCGAGAAGATGAGGATGGTGTTCGGCGACACGACGATCGTCGCCGCCGATTTCAGCCGCGTTCCCGGGCCGCACAAGTACATCGCCATGGTCCCGCAATGGGATTTCCTGAACCTGCTCGCCGAAGCGGCCGCCGTCGAACCGACGTTCACCCTCCGGATGGGGGCGGAGGTGACCGGCCTGCGCGAGGGCGGCGGGGTGCGTTACCGCGATTCCGAGGGCGTGGAACGGGACTTGGCCGCGACGCTCGTGGTCGGCTGCGACGGCCGGGATTCCCTGGTGCGCGCGGAAGCGGGGCTCGTGCCGCAGGAATACGACGTGCCGATGGACGTGTGGTGGGTCCGCGTGCCCAAATTCGAGGAGACGGGTGAGGCGGCCGAGGTGTTCGGTTGTTTCGCGAACGGCCTCGCCGGGATGACGATGGACCGCGGCGATTACTACCAGACGTCATACCTGATCAGGAAGGGACAGGACGAGGCGCTGCGTGCCGAGGGCATCGAGAAGTTCCGCGAACGGATCGGTGGCCTGTTCGGCTGGGGAGAGCGCGAGCTCGCCGAGATCCGCGATTGGGACGACGTCAAACTGCTGAAGGTCCGGATGTCGAAGCTTCCGCACTGGTACTCCGAGCGGGTGCTCTGCATCGGCGACGCCGCGCACGCGATGTCGCCCGCCGGCGGGATGGGCGTCAACGTCGCGATACAGGACGCCGTGGCGGCCGCGAGGATCCTCGCCACCCCGCTGTTGCGCGGCACGCTGACCGCGCGGGACCTTGGCCGGGTGCAGCGCCGCCGGAACTTCGCCGTCACCCTCATCCAGATGCAGCAACTGGGGGAGCACAAGATGCTCATCGAGCCCGCCCTCGACGGGACGCTGAACGAGCGGACCATCCCCCTGCCCCTCCGGATTTCGGACCGTTTCCCGCAGCTCACCGCACTCGCGGCCTTCATGGGCGGCATCGGCCCCCTGCGCGAGAAAACCCCGGTCTTCGCCTGCCGCTGACCTCGCAATTCGGCACCTGGTTGCGGTACTTGCACGCGCAAGTACCGCAACCAGGTGCCGAATTGCGCGCACAATGGAGGAGTGAGCGACCCACTGGCGGGCTTCGTCGGCTTCGCGGAGGCATTGCGCGAAGCTGGTTTGCCGTGCGACGCACACCGAGTGCAGGCGTACCTCGGGGCCGTCGACGCGATCGACCTCGCCGATCCCGAGCAGCTCTACTGGGCCGGACGGCTGACTTTGTGCGCCGACCCCGACGACCTCCCGCGCTACGACGCCGCGTTCGACGGCTGGTTCACCGAAAAGGAAGCCGGACCACGACGGCGAGGCCGGGAAGCGGCCCCGAAGCGGGCCAGGATCGCCACGCTCGTGCAGGCGCCGGGACAGGGCGAGTCCGGCGCCGACCCCGACGAACTCCGCGTGGCCGCGAGTGACGAAGAGATCCTGCGCCATCGCGACCTCGCCGAACTGAGCGTCGCCGAACGCGCTCACCTGCGGGAACTGCTCGCGAAACTGCGCCCGGCTCTCCCGCTGCGGTCGTCGCCCCGCCGTCGCGCCGCCCGGCGGGGCACTCTCGATCCGTCGCGCACGCTCCGGGCGATGCTGGCAGGCGGCGGCGAGCCCGTGCGCCTGGCGTTCCGGCGGAAGGGCGTCAAACCACGCCGCGTCGTCTTCCTGATCGACGTCTCCGGCTCGATGGGGCCGTACGCCGACTCCCTGTTGCGGTTCGCGCACGTCGTGACGCGGCGCTCTCCGAGCCGGGTCGAGGTGTTCACCCTGGGCACCCGGCTCACCAGGGTCTCCCGCCAGCTCCGGTTGCGCGATCCCGAGCACGCCATGCTCGCCGCGGCCGCCGCGGTCCCCGATTTCGCGGGCGGGACCAGGCTCGGCGAGACCCTGCGGGCGTTCCTCGACCGCTGGGGACAACGCGGCGTGGCCAGGCGATCCGTGGTCACCGTGTTCTCGGACGGCTGGGAACGGGGCGACCCCGGCCTGCTCGGCGAGCAGCTCGCCAGGCTGCGGCGGCTCGCGCACGTCGTATTCTGGGTGAATCCGCACGCGGGGCGGGCGGGTTACGCTCCCGTGCAGTCCGGCATCGTGGCCGCGCTCCCGTACCTCGATCGGCTGCTCGCCGGGCACAGCTTGGCCACATTGGAACGACTGCTGGTGGAGATCGCCGATGCGTGACGTACTGGACGAACTGCACCGCCGCTGGGCGGCAGGCGAGACGGTGGGAGTCGGCACCGTGGTGGCGACGTTCTCGTCGGCGCCGCGGAGCCCGGGGGCGGCGATGCTCGTGGCCCCGGACGGCACGGTCACCGGCAGTGTCTCCGGCGGCTGCGTCGAAGGCGCCGTCTACGAACTCGCGCAGCAGGTGGTCGCCGACCGCGCGCCCGTGCTGCAGCGCTACGGCGTCAGCGACGACGACGCGTTCGCCGTCGGGCTGACCTGCGGCGGGATCATCGACATCTACGTCCAGCACATCGACCGCGACTCGATGCCGGAGCTCGGCGATGTCGTCGAATCGGTCCACAGTGGACAGCCGGTCGCCGTGGTCACGGTGACCGAGCACGAACGGGAGGGCCTGGTCGGCGAGCATCTGATCGTCTGGCCGGACCGGGTCGCCGGTTCGCTCGGTTCGTCGCGGATGGACGACGCCGTCGTCGACGACGCGCGCGGCATGCTCGCCGGCGGCCGCACCGGAACCCTGCGCTACGGGCCGGACGGGCAGCGCCGCGGCGAAGGGATGACGGTCTTCGTCAACTCCTTCGAACCGCCCGCGCGCCTGCTGGTCTTCGGCGCGATCGACTTCGCCGCCGCGATGGCGAAGATGGGCGCGTACCTCGGCTACCAGGTCACGGTCTGCGACGCGCGGCCCGTGTTCGCGACGAAGAGCCGGTTCCCCGACGCGCACGAGGTCGTCGTCGACTGGCCGCATCGCTATCTCAAGGCCGAAGCCGACGCGGGCCGGATCGACGGCCGGACCGCGATCGCCGTGCTCACCCACGACCCGAAGTTCGACGTGCCGTTGCTGGAGGTCGCGTTGCGCCTCGACGTCGGCTACGTCGGCGCGATGGGTTCGCGCAAGACCCACGACGACCGGTTCGCGCGGCTGCGCGAGGCCGGGGTCACCGAGGCGGAACTCGAACGGCTGTCCTCGCCGATCGGCCTCGACCTCGGCGCGCGGACCCCCGAGGAGACCGCGGTGTCGATCGCGGCGGAGATCATCGCGCTGCGGTGGAGCGGTTCGGGCTCGCGGCTCGCCGAACTCAGCGGCCGGATCCACGGCTGACGCCGGGCACCGGCACCGACTGGCTCGACTTGACCACCTCGAAGGCGGGCAGCGTCTCGAACCGTTTGACGTGCTGGTCGAACAGCTTCCTGGACAGGTACCGGCTCGCCTTGAGGTCCGGGCTGAGCAGGACGACGACGTAGTCCCACTGCCCGACGATGCTGTAGCAGTGCTGGACGCGACGTTCGGCCAGCATCCGCTTGCGGAAGGCCGTGTGGTGCTTTTCGTCGTCGTCGGTCAGCGCGACCAGGACGACCGACGTCATCCCCGCGCCGAGCTCGTCCGGATCGAGCACGGCGACCTCGGCGCGGATCACGCCCGTGGCGCGCAGCCGGGTCAGCCGTCGCTGGACCGCGCTGGGGGAGAGGCCGACGGCATCACCCAGGTCGTGCAGGGGACGGGCCGCGTCGGCCTGGACGAGGTCGAGCAGCAGGTGGTCGATCTCGTCGAGAGGCACGCAAGATTTTTGCACGCGGGCGGGAAAATTTACAATCGCCATGATCGGCTCCCGGCCTAGCTTGAGCGTCATGGACCTGAAGCTGGACAACGTCGCCGAGGCGGCGAAGGTGATCGATCCCGTTTTCCTGAATTCCCCGCAGTACAGCGACGAACAGCTGAACGATCGGCTCGGCAGAAACGTGCTGGTGAAGATCGAGACGCTGAATCCGTTGCGCAGCTTCAAAGGCCGGGGCGCGGACTACTTCGCGGCCGGGCTGGAGCCGGGCACCACGATGGTGTGCGGCACCAGCGGCAACTTCGGGCAGGCCGTCGCGTACGCCGCCCGCAAACACGGTCTGCGGGCCGAGGTG
The DNA here is from genome assembly GCF_046549005.1 of Amycolatopsis sp. lyj-108. NCBI lineage: Bacteria > Bacillati > Actinomycetota > Actinomycetes > Pseudonocardiales > Pseudonocardiaceae > Amycolatopsis > Amycolatopsis sp. lyj-108. Next base: position 235,778 of record NZ_JAJPWQ010000005.1, read on the forward strand.
TTCGTCCCCGCCGACATCTCCCCGGTCAAACTGCGGCGGATGAAGACCTTGGGCGCGCGGGTGCGCCGGGTCGACGGCGAGGCGAAGGTCGCCGCGGCCATCTTCGCCGCCGAAGCCCCGGACCGCGTCTTCGTGGTCGACGGCCGTGAGCCGGCGATCTCCGAAGGGGCGGGCACGATCGGCTTGGAACTGGCGGAAGCGGGCGGGATCGACACGGTCGTGCTGCCGGTCGGCGACGGCGCGCTGATCGCCGGCGTCGCGCTCTGGCTCAAGGCGCACACGCCGGACATTCGAGTTGTCGGCGTCGGGACCACGTCGGCGCGAGCCATGGCGACGAGCTGGCGGGCCGGTGAGCCGGTCACCGTCGACCGGGTGAACTCGTTCGCCGGTGGCATCTCGATCCGTACCCCGGAACCCGAATCCATCCGGCGCCTGCGCTCGCTCGTGGACGACTTCGTGCTGGTCGAGGACGACGATCTGCGCGCGGCCATGCGGCTGGGCGCGGAAATCCTCGGCGTCCTGCCGGAACCCGCGGGGGCCGCCGGCCTGGCCGCGCTGACCGTGCACGACATCCCCGGCGACCGGGTCGCCACCGTGGTCACCGGGGCGAACGCCGTCTGGCCTCCGGAATGGTGAGGAAGGCTCTCGCCGCTGCGAAAGCCTGTACCGAATGGACAGTGGCCGTATCTCCGCTTCTGCGCCGACATTCCTCCCTTTTGAACGCATCTGCGCCACCGCCGAGGAGTCACCCCCTGGTGGGGGTTGCCCTGACCGGCCCTGAGTAGCACGCTCGACTGTGAGTCCGATCACGGTCGCCCCGGGGTCGGTCCGTGACAACCGAATGACCGGCCGCTCCCGAACGACCCCGGACCAGCGCGGGGTTTCTCTTGCTTTTGGAGGCCTGATGCGCATTACCGTCACCGTCGACGGAACCACCTACACAGACGACGTCGAGCCCCGGACCCTGCTCGTGCACCATCTGCGCGAACGGGTCGGGAAGGTAGGCACCGTGGTCGGTTGCGACACCAGCAACTGCGGGGCCTGCACCGTCCACCTCGACGGGCACAGCGTGAAATCCTGTTCGGTACTCGCGGTACAGGCCGACGGCTGCGAGGTCACCACGATCGAGGGACTCGCCCGCGACGGCGAACTGCATCCGGTGCAGAAGGCCTTCCACGAGAATCACGCGCTCCAGTGCGGTTTCTGCACGCCCGGCATGATCATGCAGTCGATCGACCTGCTCGCCGACAATCCCGATCCGGACGAGAAGGCCGTCCGGGAAGGTCTCGAAGGCAACTTGTGCCGGTGCACGGGCTATCAGAACATCGTCCGCGCGGTCCGCGACGCCGCCCACCAGATGCGGCCCGGTGCCGGTCCCGAGGCCGAGCGGCTCGCCTCGGACACCGCTTCCCGTGTCGGCGCGGGTGGTGAGTGATGACCTCCACGATCGAACCGGAGGTCGGCAAGTCCCGTCGCCGCAAGGAGGACGAGCGCCTCATCACCGGCAGGACCCGCTGGACCGACAACCTGACCCTGCCCGGCATGCTGCATCTCGCGGTGCTCCGCAGCCCGTTCGCGCACGCCAAGATCGTCTCGATCGACGTCACCGAGGCGAAGGCAGCGCCGGGTGTGGTCGCGGTGTTCACCGGGAAGGACCTCGACCCGGAGAGCGCCATCGGCATGCCGTGCGCGTGGCCGATCACCCCGGACATGAAGTCGCCGAGGCGGCCCATCCTCGCTTCGGACACGGTGAACTTCGCCGGTGAGGGTGTCGCGGTGGTCGTCGCCCGGACGTCGGCCGAAGCGCACGACGCGCTCGAGTCGATCGACGTCGAGTACGACGAACTGCCGGTCGTGCTCGGGCTCGAGAACGCGCTCGCCGAGGGTGCGCCGCTGGTGCACGAGGACCTCGGCACCAACCAGAACGCGGTCTGGGTCTTCGACTCCGCAGACGCGGGCACCGGCTCCAGCGTCGAGGACGCGATCTCGAATTCCGAGGTCGTGCTCAAACGGCGCTTCCGCCAGCAGCGGCTGGTGCCGGCGTTCATGGAACCGCGGGCGTGCGTCGTCGACCCGACGGGCAGCCAGCTGGTCATGTGGTCGGCCACCCAGGTCCCGCACATCCTCAAGACGATGACCGCGGCCACGCTCGGCCTGCCCGAGCACAAGGTGCGGGTGATCGCGCCCGACGTCGGCGGCGGGTTCGGCGGCAAGATCGCCGTGCTGCCCGAGGAGATGATGTCGACACTCATCGCCAAGCGGCTCGGCAAACCGGTCAAGTGGACCGAGTCCCGGTCGGAGACGATGGTCGCCGCGCACCACGGCCGCGACCAGATCCAGGATCTCACCATCACCGCGAACCGCGACGGCACGGTGACCGGCCTCAAGGTCGAACTGCTCGCCGACATGGGCGCGTACCTCGGCCTCGTCGGCCCCGGCGTGCCGATCCTCGGCGCGTTCATGTTCAACGCCATCTACAAGTTCCCGGCGTACCACTTCTCCTGCACCAACGTGTTCACCAACACCACGCTCACCGACGCGTATCGCGGCGCCGGTCGGCCGGAGGCCACGTTCGGCATCGAGCGGATGATGGACGAACTCGCCGTCGAGCTGGGCATGGACCCGCTGGAGATCCGCGAGAAGAACTGGATCAAGCACGAGGAATTCCCGTTCACCACGGTGGCCGGGCTGACCTACGACTCGGGCAACTACGAGGCCGCGACCGCCAAGGCCAAGCAGCTCTTCGACTACGACGGCCTTCGCCGCGAACAGAAGGAGCGGCGGGAATCGGGCGACCCGGTCCAGCTCGGCATCGGCATCTCGACGTTCACCGAGATGTGCGGTCTCGCGCCGTCACGGGTGCTCGGTTCGCTGGACTACGCGGCAGGCGGCTGGGAGCACGCGGAGATCCGGGTGCTGCCGACCGGCAAGATCGAGGTCATCACCGGCGCCTCCGCGCACGGCCAGGGCCACGAGACGGCGTGGAGCCAGATCGTCGCCGACAAACTCGGCATCCCGTTCGAGGACATCGAGGTCATCCACGGCGACACCCAGTCCTCGCACAAGGGGATGGACACCTACGGCTCGCGGTCGCTGGTGGTCGGCGGCATCGCCGTGGTCAACGCGGCGGACAAGGTGCTCGCCAAGGCCAAGCCGATCGCGGCACATCTGATGGAGTGCGCCGAGGACGACCTCGAATTCTCGGCGGGCAAGTTCTCGGTCAAGGGCACGGATTCCTCGACGTCCATCCAGGACATCGCGTGGGCCGTGTTCTCGGCGCACAACCTGCCGGACGGCGTCGAACCCTCGCTGGATTCGTCGGACACGTTCGATCCGGAGAACTTCTCCTTCCCGCACGGCACGCATCTGTGCGCGGCCGAGGTCGACACCGAAACCGGGCGTGTGCGGTTGCGCTCCTATGTCTGCGTCGACGACGTCGGCGTGGCCGTCAATCCGCTGATCGTCGAAGGCCAGGTGCACGGCGGGCTCGCGCAGGGCATCGCGCAGGCGTTGTTCGAGGAGGCCGTCCACGACGAAGGCGGCACGCTGACCACCGGGACGTTCGCCGACTACCTGCTCCCGTCGGCGGCGGACCTGCCCAGCTTCACCACCGACCGCACCGAGACGCCGTCGACGACGAACCCGCTGGGCGCCAAGGGAGTCGGCGAGGCGGGCACGATCGCCTCGACCCCGGCGGTGGTCAACGCCGTGGTCGACGCCGTCCGGCACTTCGGGGTGAACGACATCGAAATGCCGTTGACCCCGATGCGGGTCTGGCACGCCATCCAGCACCGGTCGGCCGCCGAGGGCGGGCTGGGCTCCGAAGCCGGTGGCGGTCTCGGTTCGATCGACGCCACCGGAGGTGCCCAGTGATCCCGGCCCCGTTCGACTACGTCGCTCCGTCCACAGTGGACGAAGCGATCAGTGCGCTCGCCGAAGCGGGTGAGGACGCCAAAGTGCTGGCGGGCGGGCAAAGCCTGCTTCCGGTGCTGCGGATGCGGCTCGCCACACCGACCACGTTGGTGGACCTCGGGAAGGTCGCCGAACTGCGCGGTGTCCGCGACGACGGTGACGCGCTGGTCATCGGCTCGATGACCACGCATTACGACGTCCAGCGGGACGCGCTGGTCGCCGAGCACGCCGCGTTGCTCAAGGCCGCCACCGACACGGTCGCCGATCCGCAGATCCGCCATCGAGGCACGTTCGGTGGCGCCATCGCGCACGCCGATCCCGCCGGTGACCTGCTCGCCCCCGTACTCGCGCTCGGCTGCGAACTCGTCGTCGCCGGGCCGGGCGGACGGCGGACGGTCGACGCGGCGGACTTCTTCCAGGACATGTTCACCACCGCCCTCGCCGCGGACGAGCTTCTGATCGAGGTCCGCGTGCCCAAGCACACCGGCTGGCGCGCCCACTACGAGAAGTTCAACCGGGTCGCCCAGGCGTGGTCGATGGTCGCGGTCGCGGCCTGCGTCCGCACCGAAGCGGGCACCATCGAGGAGGCGCGGGTCGCGCTGACCAACATGGGCTCGACACCGGTGCGGGCGGCCGGGGTCGAGGAGGCACTGGTCGGCTGCGCGGCCACCGCCGAGGCGATCCGCGGCGCGGCCGAACGCGCGGCCGAGGGTACGAACCCCACGGCCGACGGCAATTCCGATGTCGAATACCGGCAGCACCTCGCCAGGGTGCTGACCGGACGGGCGGTTCTCGCCGCGGCAGGCGCCTGACAAGAGAAGGGAGGTCGGCCCGTGCGGCTCGACCACGAATTCACCGTTCCCGCCCCGGTCGACGAGGTCTGGAAGGCCGTCATCGACCCGGAACGGGTGGCGCCGTGCATGCCCGGCGCCACCCTCACCGAAGTCGACGGGGACGCCTTCAAAGGCACGGTGAAGGTCAAGCTCGGGCCGATCTCCCTGCTCTACAAGGGAACCGGTCAGTTCGTCGAGAAGGACGCCGACGCGAAGAAGGTGGTCATCAAGGCCGCCGGAAAGGACGCCCGCGGGGCGGGCACGGCGTCGGCGACGGTGACGCTCACCCTGACCGAGAAGGACGGCGTCACCCATGGCGCGGTCGCCACCGAGCTGGCCGTCACCGGTAAACCCGCGCAGTTCGGGCGCGGGATGATCTCCGAGGTCGGCGGCAAGATCCTCGACTCGTTCGCGGAATGCCTGTCCGGCAAACTCGGCACACCCGAGCCCGAGAAACCCCGGGAGCGCCCGCCGTTGCAAGCGGTCAAGCCGGTGACGGAGGGCGAAGCCATCGACCTGATGGAGTACGTGGGCGAATCCGTGGTCAAACGCGCGGCACCGGTGCTGGTGGTCCTCGCCGGGGTGCTCCTGATCGTCGCGATCGTGCGGGCTGTGACGCATCGGACACAGTGACACAGAAGGAAATAGCCGGGGCCCGCCACCGTTGAACCCGGTATGAAGGCGGATCACGAAGTCGACGTGGTGGTGGTCGGGGCCGGTCAGGCCGGTCTGTCGGCGGCGTATCACCTGCGCCGCGCGGGATTCGCCAACGCCAGCGCAAATGCGCCCTCGGCGGGAAAGAGTGCCTCGGGCGGTGGTTTCGTCGTGCTCGACCACGGCAAACGACCCGGCGGCGCCTGGCAGTACCGCTGGCCTTCGCTGGTGATGGAGAAGGTCCACGGCGTCCACGACCTTCCGGGTATGTCCTTCGGCACCCCGGATCCGAAACAGCCCGCGGCCGAGGCCGTCGCCGAATACTTCGGCCGTTTCGAGCGCACCTACGACCTTCCGGTCCATCGGCCCGTCGACGTCCTGTCGGTGAGCGCCGAGGACGATCGGCTGGTGGTCGCGAGCGCGGCCGAAAGCTGGGCCGCGCGTGCGGTGATCAACGCGACCGGCACCTGGGACCGCCCGTTCTGGCCGTACTACCCGGGGCAGGAGACCTTCCGCGGCCGCCAGCTGCACACCGCGGACTACACCGGCGTCGGCGACTTCCGCGGCAAACGCGTCGTCGTGGTCGGCGGTGGCGCGTCGGCCGTCCAGCTGCTGCTGGAGATGGCGCCCTTCACTCGCTCGACGCGCTGGGTGACGCGGCATCCGCCGGTCTGGCGCGACGAGCCGTTCAGCGAGGACTGGGGCCGGGAGGCCGTCGCCAAGGTCGACCGGCGGGTCCGGGAGGGCCTGCCGCCGAAAAGCGTCGTGAGCGTGACCGATCTGGCGGTGACGCCCGAGGTACGCGCGGGGATCGACGCGGGCATCCTCGACCGGCGTCCGATGTTCCAGCGGATCACGCCGGACGGGGTGGAGTGGGCGGACGGCACCTTCGAACCCGCCGACATCATCCTGTGGGCCACTGGATTCCGTGCCGCGATCGACCATCTCGCGCCGTTGCGCCTGCGCGCGCCGGGCGGCGGGATCCGGATGGACGGCACCAGGGTCGTCGCCGAGCCGCGGCTGCATCTGGTCGGCTACGGCCCGTCCGCCAGCACCGTCGGCGCGAACCGGGCGGGGCGAGCGGCCGTCACCGAGATCCGTCGCTTGCTCGGCCGCTGACGTCGTCGAGGATCCGAGCCGGCCCGGCGGGCCGCCGGATTCTGGCTCGGCAAACCGGTCCTTTCGAACAACGTCGCCCTGTACTGGCATGCCCTGTGCCAGAACGGCATCGCCGACCGTGTGCGCGGCTTCGGCTCCCTGCTGTCGGAGCACTGACCGACCGGTATTTGACTGGTCGTTACAGAACGTGGGATGCTGGCGCCATGCCCCGTCCCAAGGGATTCGATACCACCGAGGTGCTCGACGCCGCGGTCGGTACGTTCTGGCGCAAGGGGTACGCGGCCACGTCGGCGCAGGACCTCGTCGACGGCACCGGCCTGGGGCGGGGAAGCCTGTACAACACGTTTTCCGGCAAGCAGCAGCTGTTCAGCGAGGCGCTGCGCCGCTACGAGGAGACGTCCGCCACCCGGGTCGAGGAGATGCTGGCCGCGCCGGGGACCATCCGCGCGCGGATCAGACGCGTCCTGATGGACGTTGTCGACGACGAGCTGGACTCCTCGGCCGGACATCGCGGCTGTCTCGCCGCCAACGCCGCCCTCGAACTCGGCGGGATCGACGACGAGGTCACCGCCCGCGTCCGTCACAACTTCGAGCGGGTGGAGAACGCGTTCCACGCCGAGTTCGCCGCCGCGCGGCAGGAGGGCGAGATCGGCATGGGCCGGGATCCGCGGGCGCTGGCGCAGTTCACCCTCGCCGCGATGTACGGCCTGCGAGTGCTGGGAAAGACCGCGGACCGGCAGGCGCTCACCCAAGTAGTCGAAACCACCATCCAGGCGTTGTGATGTTCCAGGTTTCGTGACAGAACCCCGCGCTCGCGCGGTTTTCCGCCGTTCTCGTTATTTAACGACCATTCCACTACCTCGAGGAGTGAAAACCAGTCATGACGGAGACCGTCGCGGTGCTCGGCACCGGAATCATCGGCGCCCCGGTCGCCCGGAACCTGAGCAAGGCCGGGTTCGCGGTCCGGGCCTGGAACCGCACCGCGGCCAAGGCCGAAGCACTCTCCGGGGACGGAGTCCAGGTCGCCGCGAGTGCCGCGGACGCCGCCGAGGGCGCGTCGGTCGTGATCACGGTCCTCACCGACGGCCCGGCGGTGCTGGAGGCGATCCGCGCGGCCGGCCCCGCCGCCGGCACGATCTGGGTGCAGCTCGGCACCGTCGGCGACGCGGTCGACGAACTGGCCGCGTACGCCGACGAGCAGGGTCTCGTCTTCGTCGACGCTCCGGTGCAGGGCACCCGCCAGCCCGCCGAACAAGGCCAGCTGATCGTGCTCGCGGCGGGCACGGCCGAGGCGCGCGAGACCGTCCAGCCGCTGTTCGACGCGATCGGCAAGCGCACGCTGTGGGTCGGCGAAGACGGCCGCTCGGGCGCGGCGAGCAGGCTCAAACTGGTGCTGAACACCTGGGTGATCGCGCTGACCCACGGCGTCGGCGAGGCGCTGGCGCTGGCCGAAGGACTCGGTGTCGACCCGCGGCACTTCGTCGACGTCGTCACCGGCGGCCCGATGGACAATGGCTACTTCCAGGCGAAATCGTCCGCGATCCTCAAGAACGACTACACCACCGCGTTCTCGGTCGACAACGCCGAGAAGGACGCTCGGCTGGTGCTGGAAGCCGCGGCTCGCGCCGGTGTGCGGATGGACGCCGTCGAAGCCGGACGAGCCCGCTTCGCCCGCGCGTCCGAAGCCGGACACGGAGACGAGGACATGGCCGCCGGCTACTTCGCCTCCTTCGACCGCAAGTAGTCACCTACTTGCGGTTCACGTAGCGCACCTGCGTCGCTTTTCCAGCTTCGAATCCCTCCCTTCCGGCGAGGTGCTCCGGGACGCCGACCTCCCACCAGGCACCGGCCTCGGTCCAGGAGTTCGGCTGGGTCCGCACCACGACCACCGCCGGACGGTTCTCGGCCACCGCGGCTTCCCGCGCCTTCGCGTAGGCAGCGCGCACATCATCCAAAGAGGACGCGGTGAACACCGCGCAGCCCAGTGACTCCGCATGCCGCGCGAAGTCGACCCGCGGGGGAGTGCCGTGCGCGCTCCGGCAGTCGGCGAGGAAGTTGTTGAACGGTTTGCCGCCCTGCCCCTCCTGTAGCCGGGCGATGACCGCGAAGCCGTCGTTGTCGCAGACCACCACCACGAAAGGATGTCCGGCGAAGGCCGCCGAGAACAGTTCCGAGTTCAGCATCAGGTACGAACCGTCGCCGAGCATCGTGGTGACGAGGCCACCGGTGTGCGCCATCGCCGCGCCCCACGCGCCCGCGAGCTCGTACCCCATGCACGAGAAGCCGTACTCGACGTCCATGCTGATCGATCCCGATCCGCGCCAGCCGCCGATCAGTTCTCCCGGCATCCCGCCGGACGCGGTCATCACGTAGTCGTGCGGCTCGGAGAGGTCGTTGACCGCGCCGACGACCTGGGCGTAGGTCGGCACTTCGCCGACGGCACCGCGCAGCGTGTCGATACGCGCGTCCCATCGGCCGCGTTCCGCCGCCGCCCGCTCTGTCCACAAAGGATCGACCTGCCAGCTTTCCAGCTGGGCGGCCAGATCCGTGAGACCCGCGTCGGCGTCGCTCACGACGGCCAGCGCACCGTGCTTGACCCCGTCGAACCGGGCGGCGTTCAGGGTGATCAGCCGGACGTCGGGGGAGAACACCGTCCAGGACGCCGTGGTGAAGTCCTGCAAGCGGGTGCCGACGGCGAGTACGACATCGGCCTCGGTGGCCAGGACGTTCGCCGACGTCGAACCGGTGACGCCCAGCGGACCGGCGTGCAGCGGATGGCCGTGCGGCACCAGGGTGCGCCCGGCCGTGGTTTCGGTGATGGGGATGCCGTGCCGCTCGGCGAAGGCCAGCGCACGTTCACCGGCGCCGGAGTAGCGGACACCGCCGCCCAGCACCAGCAACGGTTTCCGGGACGCCCGCAGCGCGCCGGCCGCTTCGGTGAGCACCCGGCGATCGGGCCGCGGACGCGGCGGGCGGTGGGTCACCGGCGCGAAGAGCGCGTCCGGGAAGTCGTACGTCTCCGCCTGGACGTCCTGAGGGAGCGCCAGTGTCACCGGCCCCGCGTCCGCCGGATCGGTCAGCACCCTGGCGACCTGGGGTAGCGTCGAGAGCAGTTGCTCCGGCCGGACGATCCGGTCGAAATACCGGCTCACCGGGCGGAACGCGTCGTTGACCGTGGCCGTCGGGTCGCCGAAATGCTCCACCTGCTGCAGCACTGGATCCGGCGCGCGGCTGGTGAAGGTGTCACCGGGGAGCAGCAGGATCGGCAGCCGGTTCGCGTGCGCGACCCCGGCCGCGGTGACCATGTTCAGCGCGCCGGGCCCGATCGACGACGTCACCACGCCGACCTGGCGCCGATGCGTCGCCTTGGCGTAGCCGACCGCCGCGAGCGCCATGCCCTGCTCGGTCTGCCCGCGCCACAGAGGGAGCTCATCGCGGTGCTCCTCCAGCGCGGTGCCGAGACCGAGGACGTTCCCGTGCCCGAAGATCGCGAAAACACCCGGGAACAAGGGGACTTCCCGGCCGTCCAGGGTTTCCGACCGCTGCGCGAGCAGCCAGCGCACCAGGGCCTGTGCCGTGGTCAGCTTCATGACACCCGTCCTTCGTGGCTCGTGACCGGGCAGCGTGGGTCGAGTTCCTGGTCGTTCCACGTCTCGCGGATCCAACCGTGCGCGGGGTCGTCGCAGAACGCCATCGACCGCTCATCGGCCGGCCCGGCCAGGACGTTCAGGTAATACATCGGGTAGCCCGGCGCGGCGACGCAAGGACCGTGGTAGCCGCGCGGGATCAAGAAGACGTCGCCGTCCCGGACCGCGACGTCCTCGTCCAGTTCACCGTCGGCTGTGTACGTCCGATGGAGACCGAACCCTTCGCGCGAAGGTGTCACTCCGTCGCGGCCCGCGATGCGGAAGTAGTAGATCTCCTCGTTGACGACCTCGCATTCGGACGCCTCGTCGTGTTTGTGCGGAGGGTACGAGGACCAGTTGCCGCCGGGGGTGATCAGCTCGCACGCGTTCAGCTTGTCCGCGTGGTCCCAGACGCCGGGCACTCCGAAATTGGTGACCTGTCTCGTCGCCTGCCCCGCGCCGCGCACCTCCACCGGCACGTTCTCGGCGGGTCCGTAGCGCGGTTCGAGACGACGGGTGCAGCGCGTCATCGGCAGCGCGACCTCGATCCCTTCCTGTGTCGACAACTCGACTTCGGCATCGCGTGGTACGTACGCGAAATCCGTGACGCGGGTGAACACCGAATCCCGCCCCGCGAGTTCGAAGACCAGTCCGTCGACCCGGACGGTGCACCCGCCGGACAGCGGCAGGACGAACGCTTCGTACTCGCCGGTGCGCACCAGCCTCGTCTCACCGGCGGCCAGTGAGAGCACCCGCAGGCCGCTGTACGTCCAGCCCGCCGAATCCGGGCTGAGCCGGACGGGATCCCGCTCGTCCGAAAGCGTCCCGAGTGGACGGTGCAGCTTGCTCACAGCAACTCCTCGATCTCGTCGGCGGTGGGCATGGCGTCGGCGCAGGCGAGCCGGGAGGCGACGAGCGCGCCCGCCGCGTTGGCGTACGTGGCGATGCGCACCGGATCCCAGCCGGAAAGCAGACCGTGGATCAGCGCGCCGCCGAACCCGTCACCCGCGCCGAGCCCGCACACGACCTCGACCCGCTGGGGTGGCACGGTCCAGCGGCCCTCGGCGGTGGCCACCAGCACGCCCTCCGCGCCTTTCTTGATCACCGCCAGTTTGACGCCCCTGGCCAGCATGCGGGACGCGGCCTCGTCGGGATCCGCCGTGCCGACGGCGACCTCCGCCTCGGTGCGGTTGCCGACGGCGACCGTGACGTGGTCGAGCATCCAGCCGATCTCTTCGCGCGCTGTCCCGGTGTCGGGCCAGAACATCGGACGGAAGTCGAGGTCCAGCACGGTGTGCGACCGGCGTCCGCGCCGCTCGAGCATCTTGCGCTGGGTGCCGCGCGCCGGTTCGACGGAGACGCCGGTTCCGGTGACCCACAGCAGCGGCACCGTTTCCACGACGTCCCAGGGCACGTCGGTCTCGGTGAGGGTCAGATCCGGCGCGATGGGGGACCGGTAGAACAGCAGCGGCGGATCCGCGGGCGGGTCCAGCGCGCAGAACACCACCGGCGTCTGCAACCCCGCCGACGTCCCCACGTGATCCGGGGACACGCCGAACTCCCGCAACGCCTGCCGCACGTAGTCACCGAAGCCGTCCGGGCCGACCTTCGTCAGCACCGACGTCGAGCGGCCGAGCCGCGCGGCGGCGACCGCGACGTTGGTCGCGGTGCCGCCGAGCGATTTGGCGAAGGTGCTGACCCCGGCCAGCGGCACGCCGCTCTGCTCGGGATAGAGGTCCACCCCGACCCGGCCGACGGTCAATGCTTCGAGAGCGGTCATGAAGGGGACTCCACAGCTCGCAATTCGTGTTCGAGGGCTTCCAGTTCCGCGCCGCCCGCCATCTGCCGGGTCAGTTCGGCCAGGTCGATCTCGGATTTCTCGTAGGCGCCGAGGGACACGCCCCGTTTGAGGAGCAGGAAGCGATCGGCCACCGGGAAAGCGTGGTGCGGGTTGTGCGTGATCAGCACGACGCCGAGCCCGCGGTCACGGGCCTGCGCGACGTACTTGAGCACGACACCGGCCTGCTTGACACCCAACGCGGCCGTCGGCTCGTCGAGGATCAGCACTTTCGCCCCGAAGTACACGGCCCGCGCGATGGCCACGCACTGCCGCTCGCCGCCGGACAGCGTGCCGACCGGCTGTTCGACGTCGCGCAGGTCGATGCCCATGTCGGACAACGCCTTCTTGGTCGTCTCCCGGCCCTTCTTCCGGTCGAGCGCGCGGAACGGACCGAAGCCGACCGTCGGTTCGGAGCCGAGGAAGAAGTTCCGCCACACGCTCATCAGCGGGACGACCGCCAGATCCTGGTACACCGTGGCGATGCCGCGATCGAGCGCCTCACGCGGCGAAGCGAACTTGACCGGCTCGCCCTCGACCAGGAACTCGCCCCTGTCGTGCTGGTGGACCCCGGCCAGGATCTTGATCAGGGTGGACTTGCCGGCGCCGTTGTCGCCGAGCACACAGGTCACCTCGCCCGCGTTGACCACCGTGGACACGTCGCGCAACGCGATCACGCTGCCGTAGGTCTTGCCGACTTCCTTGACCTCGAGAAGATGGCTCATCGCCGCACCCTTTCCGCGCGCCGCCGGAAGGCGTTGTTGACCAGGACCGCGGACAGCAGCATGACCCCGAGGAACAGCATGAACCAGTCGCTGTCCCAGCGGGCGAACACGATGCCCTGCCTCGCCATCCCGAAGATCAGCGCGCCGATCGCGGCGCCGATCGCCGAACCGAATCCGCCGGTCAGCAGGCAGCCGCCGATCACGGCCGCGATGATGTACTGGAACTCCAGCCCGATGCCCTGGTTCGCCTGGACGCTCGCGAACCGCAGGATGTTGATCGAGCCGACCAGCCACGCGGCGAGCGCGGTGGTCATGAACAGCATGATCTTGGTGCGCACCACCGGGACCCCGACCGCGCGCGAGCTCTGCGCGGAACCGCCGACGGCGAAGATCCAGTTGCCGAACCGGGTCCGGACCAGCAGCCAGGCCGCCAGCACGGCGAACCCGATCCACCACACGATGGAGATCTGAAACGCCGTCCCGCCGATGTCCACTGTGGACGCGAAGACGAAACCGGCGGACTCGTAGCCGTCGGTCGACCGCATCCCCGACACCTGGACGGTGCCGGTGACCAGCCGTGTCACGCCGAGGTTGAGCCCTTGCAGTGCCAGGAACGTGCCCAGGGTGACGATGAAACTGGGCAGGCCCGTGCGCATCACCAACCAGCCGTTGAACGCTCCGACAGCGAGAGCGAAGACCAGCGACGCGAACAGCGCGAGCCAGACGTTCCAGCCCGCCTCCGTCGCCAGTGTCGCGGTGACGAGCGCGGTGGACGCGGTCATCACGCCGGCCGAGAGGTCGAACTCGCCGCCGATCATCAGCAGGGAAACGGCGACCGCCATGATGCCGAGCGTCGAGGCGTCGTCCAGCCAGGTCGCCACGCCGCTGCCGCTGAAGAACTGGTCGGTGACGAGCGTGAAGAACAGGAAGACGACGACGGCGCCGAGCAGCGCGCCGATCTCGGGGCGGACGACCAGCCGGTCGAGCAGCCGGGGCTTCGCGATCCGTTCGTCGAGCATGGTGGTTGTCATCGCGTGCCCCTTTGCACGTACTGGCCGACCGTGTCCACAGTGGATTTGTCGACCAGGTCGGGTCCGGTGAGCACCGGCTTCCCGCCGCCGACGACGTTCGCGTTGTCGCGGTAGAGCTTGAGGAACTGCACCGGGAGATAGCCCTGCTCGTACTGCTGCTGATCGACCGCGAACACCACGTCGCCCGCCTTGATCGCGCCGACCACGTCGGTGTTCAGGTCGAAGGTGCCGACCTGGGCCGTCGAGCCCACCGCCTTGATCGCGCTCACCGCCCGGGCCGCGACCTGCGAGTTCAACGTCAGAACGGCGTCGAGCGAAGAGTCGGTCTGCACCGCGCCCCTGATCCGGGATTCGGCGTCGGTGGGGTTGCTGATGTCGACCTGCAGGGTCTGCACATCGCCCGCGAAACCGGACTTGGCGCCGTCGCACCGCTGCGCCTGCCCCACGTTGCCCGCCTCGTGGACCACGCAGAGCAGTTTCTTCTTGCCGAGCTCCCGGAACTTCTTCCCGGCTTCCTCGCCGGCGATGGTCTCGTTCTGCCCGACATGGGTGAGCGCGCCGTAGCCCGCGCTCTTGTCCTCGCCGGAGTTGATGGTGATGACCGGGATCCCCGCGCGGACCGCGTTCTCGATCGAGGTCTTGAGCGCCTCCGGATTCGCCATCGACACCACCAGCCCGCCGACCCGCTGGGCGACCGCGTTGTCGATCAGCTTGGCCTGGTTGCCGGGGTCCCCGTCGGAGTTGTACTCGACCTGGACGTCGAGCTGCCTGCCCGCCTCCTCGGCGCCGTTCTTGACCACGTTCCAGAACGCGTCACCCGCCGTGCCATGCGAGATGACCGCGACCCGCAGGGGCCCGGTGGGCTGTGCCGTCGTGGCCGGGCCCGCGCCCTCGGCGGGTTTCTCCTCGGCCTTCGGCCCGGTGCACGCGGACAGGAGCACCAGCCCCGCCACGACCACCAGGGCCTTCCTCAGGCTCTTCCCGGGAACCCGCGACCGGAATCGCGTCGGCGGAGCGGGTTCCGGTTCGGGTTCCTCGCCGTACACCCCGTTGCTCCGCCATTTCCCCAAGCGATGGGACATCGTCGTCTCTCCTCGCTTCTTCCGTTACCTGGCAGCCGGGAGCCGGCTGACGATTCCGTCGAGATGCACCAGGCTCCTGGCCACATCCCGCTTCGGCAGATCCTCCGGGCTCCCCTCGCTCAGCGCGGTGTCCTGTTCGAGCACGTACCACCCGTCGTAGCCCGCCTCGTGGACGGACCTGACCATCGTTTCGATGTCGACGTCCCCGTCACCGAGCGGGACATACAGACCTTTGCCCACCGCTTCGGTATAGGGAAGCCTCCCGGCGCGGACATCTTCGGCGAGTTCGCCGCGCACGTCCTTGAGGTGCAGGTGCCCGACCCGTTCGGGGTACCGCTCGGCCAGCGCCACCGGATCGGTCCCGCCGATGAGGAGATGCCCGGTGTCCAGGCACAGCGGCAGAGTGGAATCGGCGAGGAAGCGCTCGACCTCTTCCTCGGTTTCCGCGTGCGTCCCGACGTGCGGATGCAGCACGGTGCGAAGTCCGTGGCGTGCGGCGATTTCCCCGATCGCGCCGGAGGTTTCGACGAGGGTCGCCCATTCGGTGTCGCTCAGCTTCGGCCGGTCGTCGTAGCCGTCGAGACCGCTGGCGGCGGCGAGCACGAGCACGTCGCCACCGCAGGCGGCGAACAGCGCCGCCGACTCCTCGGCCGCCGCCAACGCGGCTTCGGGGTACTCGTGCAGTACGACGGCGAGGAACCCGCCGACCAGGTCGAGCTCGTATCCGGCGAGCAACGCGCGCAGCTCGGCCGGGTCGCGCGGCAGATAACCGGGCGGGCCGAGCTCGGTGGCGCGCACTCCCAGCTCCGCCATTTCGCCCAGTACGGTCCCCGCGTCGAGCACACGGCCCCAGCCGGGGACTTCGCACACGCCCCAGGAGATCGGGGCGGCGGCGACGCGGATCCGGGATGTCGTCACTGGCATCGGCGGCCTCCTGAAGGTTCGGGGGTTTCGGGGAGATCGGGTTAGAGCGCTCTATTGATTAGAGCGCTCTAATCATGTAGCGTCCGTCACAGTAAAGTCAAGGGCAGGGGGAGGATGGAAATGGCGCGACCGACGATGGAGGACGTCGCCGCGAAAGCGGGGGTGTCCCGCGCGCTCGTGTCACTGGTGATGCGCAACGCGCCGAACGTGTCCGACGAACGGCGGACGCGCGTGCTGTGCGCTGCGCACGAACTGGGGTACGAACCGCACGCGATGGCCAGGTCGCTGGCGAGCCGGACGTCGACCGTCCTCGGCGTGATGGTCTCGGACCTTCGCAACGCGTTCTTCGCCGACGTCGTCGAGGGGCTCGACGCGGCGGCCGAAGCGGCCGGATTCCATTTGATCCTCAACACCGGCGGCCGCAGTCCCGCGCGCGAGCGGGCCGCGTTGAAGAGTCTGTTGTCCTTCCGTCCGGCCGGGGTGATCCTGCTGTCGCCGGTGGTGCCCGCGTCGGCGATCGAGGAAGCGGCCGCCCAAGGACCCGTCGTCCTGGTGTCGCGCACTTCGCGCGCGCCGGGCGTGGATACGGTGAACGATGACGGCGAGGCGGGTTCCGCGCTCGCCGTCGACCATCTGGTTTCCTTGGGGCACCGGAGGATCGCCCATCTGGACGGTGGCCTGGCCGCCGGTGCGGCGGCCCGGCGCCGGGGTTACCAGCAGGCCATGCGGCGGCACCGGCTGCATCCGATCATCGTGCGCAGCGAGCACACCGACACCGCCGGGGAGAAGGCCGTGCTCGAACTGCTCGGCGACCCGCCGCAGGGTGGACTGCCGACAGCGTTGGTGGCGGGCAACGACTTCAACGCCGTCGGCGCGATCTCCGCGCTGGAGGATGCGGGTCTGCGAGTCCCCGAAGACGTTTCCGTGGTCGGCTACGACAACACCTCGCTCGCCGCGCTGCGCCATCTCTCACTGACCACTGTGGACCAGCCGCGGACCGAAATGGGGCGGCTGGCCGTCGAGGCACTGCTCGAACGGGTCCGGGGCGAACGTGCCGAACCGGTCCGGCATCTGCTGCACCCGTCGCTGGTGGTCCGTTCGACCACCGCCGCTCCAGAAAGGTAACCACATGAGGTTGGGACTCGCCGGCGCCGGCCGGATCGGCACTTCGCACGCCGAGACCTTGAAGAGCTTCGACGAGGTCTCGTCTCTGGTCGTCGCCGACGTGGACGCCGCACGCGCCCAGGCTGCCGCGGCCAAACTCGGCGTCGAAGCGGCGACGGACATCCCCTCGCTGTTCGCGTCCTCTTTGGACGGTCTCGTGATCGCCGCGGCCACGGACGCCCATCCGGAACTGATCCTCAGGGCCGTCGACGCGGGGATCCCCGTGTTCTGCGAGAAACCGGTCGCCGCCGACATCCCCGGCACGCTCGCGGTGATCGACAAGATCTCCGGTTCGGACGTGCCGGTGCAGATCGGCTTCCAACGCAGGTTCGACGCGGGCTACGCGGCCGCCCGGGCCGCGGTGGCTTCGGGCGAGCTCGGCTGGCTGCACACCTTGCGCGCGACCACGCTCGACCCGGCACCGCCGCCCGCCGAGTACGTCGCGCATTCCGGCGGTCTGTTCCGCGACTGCGGAGTGCACGACTTCGACGTCGTCCGGTTCGTCAGCGGCCGCGAGGTCGTCGAGGTCTACGCCGTCGGGACGAACAAGGGCGAGCGGTTCTTCGCCGACGCCGGTGACGTCGACACCGCGGCCGCGACCCTGACGCTGGACGACGGAACGCTGGCGGTGGTCTCGTTGACGCGCTACAACGGCGCGGGCTACGACGTCCGGCTCGAAGTACTCGGCTCGGCGGGCAACGCAGTGGTGGGCCTGGACGACCGTGCGCCGCTGACCTCGGTCGAACCCGGCGTCCAGCCGTTGCCCGGCCCGGCCTACCCCGGGTTCATGGAACGCTTCCGGCCCGCGTACACCAGTGAGTTGAAGGCATTCCTCGACGTCGCCGCCGGTCGCGCGCCGAGCCCGTGTGGAGCGGCGGACGCGCTGGAGGCTTTTTACATCGCCGAGGCGTGCGAGCTCTCCCGCCGCGAACGCCGCCCGGTCCGCGTGGACGAGGTCCGCGTCTGAAGTGGCATTCCCGCGACGGGGCGCGAGTGTTTTGGGTCTAAGGGGCAGGTGAACGGGTCTGCCTCGGCTCGGGCTGAGGCCAGGGGGTTGTGAGTGGCGATTCGGGTTAGAACCCGAATCGCCACTCACGTGGCTTGCCGCCGGTGGCCTTGGGAGTACATGAAGGCCCCCATCCTTGCGCCTAGGTACAGGAAGGGGTCCTTCATGTACTTGGGGAAGGAGCCCTTTACGCGCTTCCGGCGTGGCTGATGGTGCGTCTGGCCGTACGTGTCGCCACCCGAGGTAGTGAGGGCCTCCTTCCCTACCTTCAGGGTAGGTAAGGAGGCCTTCACGGACCGGCGGCGACCGACCGCGGCCAGAGTCCACCAGGCTGAGGTGAAGGCAGCTTGCTGCCAAAGACCGCACACCATGAGCCACCGTTCGCTACGGTGACCGCGAACCACGACAGGCGCCAGATTCGTGTCGCCGGACGCGCGAGGAGTGCGGATGCAGCCCAACCCACCGCAGCCGAACCCACCGCAGCCTGGTTCCCCTCAATCCGGCGGACCCGCGCAGTGGGACGCAGCGCCGCCCAAGCCGAGGGCGAACACCGTGGCCGCGGTGATCGCCGGCGTCCTGGCGCTGCTCGCCGCCGGCATGCTCGTCTGGTTCGCGCTCTACAACGTCGTCGTCGCCGTAGAGGCGGACGGCCGCTTGTCGGGCATCACGGTGCAGAACATGGCCAGCGGCGTCATCTCGGCCGTAGTGCTGGTGGTCGCGGCGGGATTCACGTTCGCCCGCAGGATTCCCGGCGCGTGGACTCTGTTCGGGCTTTGCGTGTTCTACGTGGTGGCGGTCTTCGTGGGGACGCCGCTGGTGTGGGGCACGCCCTTCGGCGCGCAGGTCAAGTGGCTCTTCAGCTTCGACGACAGTGACAGCACCGCAATGGCGCTGACGATCATCCTCGCCGTCCTGACCGCGATCACGGCGGCGATCGCCGCCAGTGTGAAGTCGTACGACACCAAGAACTAAAGCTCGTCCAGGATCAGTTTCGCGCGTTCCTCGACGAGCCGGTAGCCGGAGCGTGCCGCTAGCTCTTGTGCCAGCTCGCCTTGTGTTCGGGCTTCCGGGTGTTTTCCCAGTCGCAGCAGGGTTTCCGCGAGTCCGGTCCGGGCGGCGGCCTCGCACCAGAAGAAGCTGGTCGTCCGCGCGATCGACAACGCGAGCCGATAGTGCTCGGCGGCCTCGTCGGGCAAGTCGAGCCGCAGGCAGACCTCGCCGAGTCCGACGAGGGTCCAGGCCTCGGTGCCCCGGTCGCCGATCTTGCGCGTCAGTTCGACGGCTTCGAGCGCGTCCGTGCGGTTCTGCTCGCTCGGGTCCCGCCTGCTTTCGAGTACGGCCCTGCCGGACAGCGCGGTCGCCTCGCCGTAGGTGTAGCCCAGTTCGCGGTTGGCCGCGAGCGCGCGGGTGTAGAAGTCGTAGGCGTCGTCGGGGAGGCCGAGGTCGCGGTGCACGTTGCCGAGGTCGACCAGCAGTACCGCGACGCTGAACCGGGCGCCGTCCCGTTCGGAGACCTTCAGCGCGCGGGTGAAGTTGGTGAGCGCCTCGTCGAGCTGACCTGTCTGCCAGTACGGGAAACCGAGGTTCGCCAGTGCCATCGAGACGGCCGGCATGTTCAGTTCTTCGCACAGCCGCAGGGATTCCAGCCCGCAGCGGATCGCCTCCTGCGGATCGCCGAGGCGCTGGTGCACCGCGCTCAGGTTGTTGAGCACGGCCGCGCGGCCGGCGTCCCAGCCGTCGAGGAGGTCTCCGCGCAGGGCGCTGGTGAGGTGCTCGCGTGCTTCGTCGTAGCGGCCGCTGTTGACGCAGGCGAGCGCGATGCTCAGGTGCATCGCCGCCTGTGCCTGCCCGGCCCCGCTGCGGCGGGCGGCTTTGAGCGCGGTCGAGGCGGTGTCGATCCATTCCGCGTGATGACCGCGCTGGTGGAAGAAGGCGCGGAGCGCGTCGGCGAGGTGCCAGGAGAACTCGGGTGGGCCGTGTTCGGCGCTGTGCTCGACGGCGGCGGCGAGGTTCGGCCACTCGGCGTCCAGCCACGCCAGTGCCTCTTCGGTGTCGGCGAAGGGTTTGTCCGCCGGTTCCTCGCGTGGCAGGCGCAGGAAGTGCGGAATGAGGGTGCGGCCCGCGGTGTCGGCGGTGGTCAGGTAGCTCTCGAAGAGCCGCCTCGCCGCGGCGTCGCGTTCGGGTTTCGTGTCCTCCGCCAGCGTGCGGCCCGCCGCGAAACTGCGGAGGAGGTCGTGGAATCGGTAGCGCCCCGGGGTGTAGCGCTCGACGAGATGCGCCGCCGCGAGCGCCTTGAGCTGCTGGTTCGCCTTCGAATGCGGGACGCCGGTCAGCGCCTGCGCGGCGGGGGCGGTGAACGTCTGGCCGGGTACGAGCGCGAGCCGGCGGAACAGTTCCCGATGCTCCTCGGGAAGCGTCCGGTAGGAGACGCCGAACGCCGTGGTCACGGCACTTTCCTCGGCACCGTCGACGGTCAGCTCCGCCAGCGGATCGCCACCGGCGAGCTCGCGGGCGAGTTCGGCGATCTCGGGTTCGCCGCTCGCGCCGAGGTTGGCCGCCGCGATCCGGAGCGCGAGCGGGAGATGCCCGCACAGCCGCGCCAGTTCCGCGGCCGCGACGGCTTCGGCGGCGACGGTTTCGCTGCCGAGCACGGCTTCCAGGAGATGTCGCGCGTCTTCGGCGGGCAGCACGGACAGCGGGAGCGCGCGGGCGCCGGTGCGGGCGATGAGGTCGCCGAGCCGCTGGCGGCTGGTGACCAGGACGGTGCCGGACGGCGGCAGCAGCGGCAGTACCTGGCCGGTGTCGCGCACGTTGTCGAGGACGAGGAGGACCCGCTTGTCGGCGAGGAGCGACCGGAGCAGCGCGGCCCGCGTGTCGGTGTCCGGCGGGATGGCCTTGGGCGCGGTGCCGAGTGCCTGCAGGAGCTGGGTGAGCGCGACGGCCGGGGTGAGCGGTTCGTGGTCCGGATCGAAACCACGCAGGTCGAGGTACAGCTGGCCGTCGGGGAAAGCGTCGCGGACGCGGTGGGCCCAGCGGACCGCGAGCGCGGTCTTGCCGACACCGGCGGTGCCGCTGATGACCCAGATGTCGGTGCCCTCGGCCGTGTGGCGGGTCGCCTCGTCGAGGCGCTCCATCTCGCCCGCCCGTCCGGCGAACCCCCGGACGTCGTGCGGCAGCTGCGCCGGGCGGACCGGTTCGGGTCTGGTCGCGGGTTCGAGGGCGGGATCGGCGCCGAGGATCGCGGATTCCAGCCGTCGCAGTTCGGGGGACGGATCGAGACCCAGTTCGGTACCGAGCCGGGCCCTCAAGGAGCGGAAAGCCTCGAGGGCGTCGTCGGTGCGGCCTTCGCGGTGCAGCGCGAGCATGAGCTGCCCGACGAACCGCTGCCGCAGGGGATGCGCGGCGACCAGTTCGGTCAGTTCCGCGAGGACCTGCCTGCCGCGGCCGAGCCGCAGCTGCGCCTCGGCCCGATCCTCCAACGCCGTCCAGCGTTCCTCGTTGATGCCGCCGCGAAGCCGCTGGGCGACCTCGCCGCTCACCACGTCGGACAACGCCTCGCCGCGCCACAGACCGAGCGCCTCGTCCAGGAGCTCCACGGCGGTTTCGTCGTCGGCGTCGCGGGCCTGCGCGGTCAGCTCGGTGAAGCGGTGCAGGTCGACCTGGCGCGGATCGAGTTTGAGCAGGTACCGGGTCCCCTCGGAGACGATCTCCGGCCCGCCGGCGCCGCGGAACACCGCACGCAGCCTGGACACCAGCGCTTGAACGGTGTTTCGTGCACTGGCGGGCGGTTCTTCGGGCCAGAGCAGGTCGATGATCCGGTCGCGCGGTACCGGTTTGCCCGCCTCCAGCAGCAGAACCGCCAGCACGAGCCGTTGTTTGGGCGAGCCGAGATCGACCGGATCGCCACCGGCCCACGCCTCGACGGCGCCGAGGACGCGGAACTCCACCCGGCCACCTCCGCTCACCCTCGTCAGAGCCTGCAAGCGTAGTGCAAGCGCGCTGCATCCGGCCCGCGTGATCCTTGCCGGGTGTCCACCGAGGACCCGTCGCCGGAACCGTGCCCAACCAACAAGACGGGCAGGACCCCCCATTCGGTTCCGGTACGACGGTGGGCACCTACACCTTGCACAGGCACCGCCTTCTCCAGTGGCGGTGGGGGTTGGGGGTAGTGCCAGCTCGACGTCTTCCCCCCGTGTCGTCGGACTGGCGCTTCTTCTTGACTGGGGCTGGGGTTTTTCCGTGAAGGCCACCTTGAGGGACTCAGAGTCCCTCAAGGTGGCCTTCACGGCTTTCGGCATGACCACCACTTGATCACTTGACAGCGGCGGGCTTCTGCCTGCACCCTTTCACTACTTAATTAGTGAAAGGGTGTTGCCAGTGGTCACCTTCCACTTGGACAAGGGCTCGGGCGTCGCGACGTACGTCCAGCTCGTCCAGCAGGTCAAGAACGCCCTGCGCCTGGGATTGCTGGAGCCGGGGGACCGGCTGCCGACGGCGAAGGAAGTGGTCGCCGAGCTGGCGATCAATCCCAACACCGTCCTCAAGGCGTACCGCGAGCTGGAGCGCGAAGGCCTCGTCGAGGGGAAGCCGGGCCTCGGCACCTTCGTCCAGAAGACGCTCGGAGGCGCTTCGTTCGCCGAGCGCACGCGCTTGCGGAAGAGCCTCGGCACCTGGGTCCGCGACGCGCGGGAATCGGGGCTGGATCAGGAAGACGTCGAGGCGTTGTTCACCTCGGTGGTGGTCGATGGCTTTCGAGGGGAGCGGACGGCATGACCGATAAACCCGTCATCGAGGCGACCGGGCTCGGCAAGCGCTACCGCCGCAAGTGGGCGCTGCGCGACTGCTCCCTCTCCGTCCCGAAAGGGCGCGTCGTCGCCCTTGTCGGGCCCAACGGCGCGGGCAAGACGACCTTCCTGCACCTGGCCGTCGGGCTGCTGGACGCCACCCTGGGCTCGGTCTCGATCCAGGGGACCACGGCCTTCCTCGCCCAGGACAAGCCGTTGTACCCGGGTTTCAGTATCGCCGAGATGCTCAAGTTCGGCAGACGCCTCAACCCCGGCTGGGACGACGAGTTCGCGCTCAAGCGCATCGATTCGCTCGGACTTCCCTTGAAGCACAAGGTCGGCAAGCTCTCCGGCGGCCAGCGGGCGCAGGTCGCGCTCACTCTCGCGCTCGCCAAACGCCCGGACCTCCTGGTGCTCGACGAGCCGCTCGCGAACCTCGACCCGCTGGCCCGTCACGAGGTCATGCGCGGCCTGATGGAGGCCGTCGCCGAGACCGGGATGACCGTCCTGCTCTCGTCCCACGTCGTCTCCGATCTGGAGAACACCTGCGACTGGCTGATCGTCCTCAACGGCGGCCGGGTGCAGGTCAGCGGCGACATCGACGAACTCGTCGCCGGGCACCGGATCCTTTCCGGGCCGGTGGACGAGGCCGACGCGCTGGCCAAACGTGTCGCGATCGTGGACGAGGCGAGGGCGGGCAGGCAGGCGACCGTGTTCGCCCGCACGGAACCGGTCCCGCTGGGTCCACAGTGGACCGAGCGGCCGTCGACACTGGAGGAACTGGTGCTCGCCTACCTGCGACGACCCGAATCCGCGAGCCTGCCTCGTCCGACACTGGCTTCGGCGTAAGGGGGAACGATGCTCTGGCTCACTTACCGTCAGCACCGGATGCAGTTGCTGATCACCGCCGGTCTGCTCGTCGCCGTCGGGATCCTGTTGCTGGTCAACGGAAACGCCGCGGCGGACAGCGCGGACCCGGCGAAGCTGTTCGCGGATCTGTACACCTACCTCGCCTGGTTGCAGGTCGTCCCGGTGGCGATCGGGGTCTTCTGGGGTGCCCCGCTGGTCGCGGTGGAGTACGAACGCGGCACCACGAAACTCGCCTGGACCCAGTCGATCTCCCGATTCCGCTGGCTCGGCGTGAAACTGGGCTTCCTCGCCGTGCTCGCCACCCTCGGCGGTCTCGCGTTCGGCACGATGATGCAGCGCTGGGTGGAGGTCTTCCCCACCGATCGCGGCGACACCGCCTTCACCAGCCGCTTCGACAATCCGGTCCTGTTCGCGATGACCGGCGTCGCGCCCGGCGCGTGGTGGCTCTTCGGGTTCGTTCTCGGCACCGTCGCTGGAGCGTTCATCCGCAAGATGCTGCCCGCCATCGCCGTCACCATCGCGGTGACCGTCGGCCTGATGATCGGCATCGCCAATGTCCGTGACCTCTACGCGGAGCCGAAACTCGTTCCCATGGGCTTCGGCGACCAAGGCCCCGGAGGCCGGGTCCTCGAAATGGTCACGGACGCGGCCGGCGAGGTCACCGCCCTCAAGGTCCTGCCCGCGGACTTCTACTGGCGTTTCCAATGGACCGAAGCCGCGATCCTCGCGGGTGTCTCGCTCGTGCTCGCCGTCGCCGCGACCTTCGCCATCCGGCGTCGTTCCTAGAAAGGCACATCTTCTTGCTTTGGCTCACCTGGCGGCAGCACCGTATCCAGCTGCTGGTCACCCTGGGATTCCTGGTCGTGCTCGGCGGCGTCCTGCTCCTCTCCGTGCAGGTCGCCGTCGGCGCCGCGAACGGCGAGACCTCCTTGTACTGTCACGGCGGCGGCGTCCCGTGCCGTGAGTACGACGCGGGACTGAGGATCTCTATCAGAAGGTCTACCCGCTGGTCGCGATGGTGCCGTTCATTCCCTTGCTGGCAGGCGTCTTCTGGGGCGCGCCGCTGCTCGCCAGGGAGTACGAGCGCAACACCCACCAGCTCGCGTGGACGCAGTCGGTCGGCCGCGGGCACTGGCTGGCCGTGAAGTTCGGTGTCCTCGCCGGGTGCGCGATGCTGGCCGGGCTCGCTTCGGGGCAGATGTTCGGCGCGTGGCTGGATATGTTTCCTGGCAAGGCGGAGAGCTTCGCCGAGACGTCCTACTTCGGCGCGCTCGGGGTCGCGCCCGCAGCCTGGTGGCTGTTCGCCTTCACCCTCGGTACGGCGGCCGGGGTGCTGGTGCGCAAGACCTTGCCCGCCATCGCGATCACGGTCGCGGTGTTCCTCGCGGCAGCGATCGCCTTGCTGCTGAGGCCGCATTACGCCGAGCCGGTGCGCACGCTCGGCCCGGATGCGGCCACGAAAGGGGCGCTGATCGTCAAGCTGGGCAGGGTGACGCCGGACGGCCGTGAGATGAGTTCGCTGGACAACGTGCCCGGTTGCCCGGTGGGGATAGGGAAGAGCGCGTGCGCTTTGGCGGCGGGGTATCAGGATTTCACCGTCTACCAGCCCGTCGACCGGTTCTGGCGGTTCCAATGGACCGAGGCGGGCATCCTGCTCGCCGCGACCGCGGTGCTCGGGGGAGTCGCGGTAGGGGGCACGGTCCGCCGCCGTCGCTGAGACGACGGCGGACCGGGTACTTCAGTCGAGCTGGAGCTCGGGGGAGTACAGGTCGAACCAGTGGTAGAGGTCCAGCGCCCGGTCGATCCCGGAGCGCTGGGCCGAGGACATCGTGGCCGGGTCCACTTCGGACACCCGGTGCAGCCAGTCACGGTCGACCAGTTCGAACACCGGGTTGTCCCGTTCGGTCAGCGCCTCCTTGGCCTGCTGCTGCAACGCCGCCGCGTAGCCGGGGTCCTGAGTGGACGGATAGGGGCTCTTGACCCTGTCCCGCACCGACGTCGGCAGCACGTGTTCGGTCGCGTGCCGCAGTAGGCTCTTTTCCCTGCCGTCGAACGTCTTCAGCGACCACGGCGTGTTGTAGACGTACTCGACGAGGCGGTGATCGCAGAACGGCACGCGCACCTCGAGACCGACGGCCATCGACGCCCGGTCCTTGCGGTCCAGCAGCATCCGCACGAACCGGGTCAGGTGCAGGTTGCAGATCGTGCGCATCCTGCGGTCCTGCTCGCTCTCGCCGTCGAGGTGCTCGACCTGGGCGACGGCGGTGCTGTACTGGTCGGCGATGTAGCCGGGCAGGTCCAGTTTCTCCTGGACCTCGCCGCGCAGGAGCGCGCCCCGCTCGCTGGTGAGCCCCATCCGGAAGGCGAGCCAGGGGAACGTCCCCGAGTTCACCGCGGCTTCGTCGTGGAACCAGCGGTACCCGCCGAAGACCTCGTCGGCGGACTCGCCGGACAGCGCCACCGTCGACTCGGCGCGGATCGCCTTGAACAGCAGGTACAGCGAGGTGTCCATATCCCCGAGCCCGGCCGGGATGTCCCGTGCGGCCAGCACCTTGCGGCGGACCTCGGGGTCGCTGAGCTCGGCCGGGTTCAGGACGACGTCCTTGTGGTCGGAGCCGACCAGCCGCGCGACATCGCGGATGTACGGCGAGTCCGGGGTGTCCCGGACCTCGTCCGGCTGGAAGTTCTCTTCCTGGCCCTGGAAGTCGACGGAGAACGTGCGCAACCGCTCGCCCTGTTCGGCCAGCCGCGCGGCGGCGAGACCGGTGACGGCGCTGGAATCGAGGCCGCCGGACAGCAGGACGCAGCGGGGGACGTCGGCGATCAGCTGGCGGTGCACGATGTCGGTCATCAGCTCGCGCACCCGCTCGACCGTGGTCTCCTGGTCGTCCGTGTGCTGCTTCGCGTCGAGCTTCCAGTACGTCCGCGTGCGGATCCCGGAGCGGTCGACGGTGACGATCGTGCCCGGTCCGACCTCGTGCATGCCCTTCCACAGCGACCAGCCGGGGGTCTTGGTCATGGTCATCAGCTCGCGCAGGCCGTCGGTGTCGACCACCTTGCGTGCCAACGGGTTCGCGAGGATGGCTTTCGGTTCGGAGCCGAAGAGGACGCCGTCCGGGGTCGGGTAGTAGTAGAACGGCTTGATGCCCATGCGGTCGCGGATCATCACGAGCTTCTCGTCGCGTTCGTCCCAGATCGCGAAGGCGTACATGCCGTTGAGGTGATCGACGACCTCGTCGCCCCACTCCAGGTAGCCGTGGAGCACGACCTCGGTGTCGCTGTCGGTCTCGAATTTGTGGCCCCGCTTGGAAAGCTCCTCGCGCAGTTCGGTGAAGTTGTACGCCTCACCGCTGTAGACCATCGCGGCGAGCCCGGCTTCGGCCATCGGCTGCCTGCCGCCTGGCAGGTCGATGATCGCGAGCCGTCGGTGACCCAGCGCCACGTTCGGCCGGACCCAGGTGCCCGAGTCGTCCGGCCCGCGGCACGCCATGGTCGCGGTCATCGCGTCGACGACCTCGCGGCGTTGGGTGAGGTCCGTATCGAAGGAGACCCACCCGGCGATTCCGCACATCGCTACCTCCTGGTGATTAGTTAGCACATACAACTACCCGTAACACCGGTGTAACACGCTTCGGCGGACTTGTCTGCCCGAATTGCACGCTCCGTCCGCAGCACGTCACGGTCTGTGGGCCACGTCACCAGGCATCAAGAAGTCGTAAAGGCACCCGATCGGGGCATCAAGAGGCCGTCAGGCACGGGTCGCGTCGGTCTGTACCGGGCGCAGTGTTGCGGGGTCCTGGTCACCGATGGGGTGACCTGTCCTGAGAGGTGCCTAGTGGCCGACTTGCTCTACGCCGTGCTCCTGATCGGCGTATTCGTGGTTCTCGCCCTGACCCTGCGCGGTCTGGAAAAGCTGTGACCGGCACGGGAGCCGTGGCCAACGTCGTCGGCGGACTGCTGGCGCTGGGGCTGATCGTCTATTTGTTCATCGCACTGGTCAGGCCGGAGAAATTCTGATGTCAGACACCGCGGCCGGCCTCCTGCAGGCCGGCCTCTTACTCGTCGCGCTCGCCGTGGTCTACCGGCCACTGGGCGACTACATGGCGCGCGTCTTCTCGACCGAGAAGCACACCAAGGCCGAACGCGGCCTGTACCGCCTCTTCCGGGTGAACCCCGGATCGGAACAGCACTGGAAGACCTACGCGTCCGCAGTGATCGGCTTCTCGTTCGTCTCCGTCGTTTTCCTGTACCTGCTTCAGCGGCTTCAGGCGATCCTGCCGTGGAGCCTCGGCAAGGAACCGGTCTCGCCGGCGGTCGCCTTCAACACCGCCGTCAGCTTCGTGACCAACACGAACTGGCAGTCCTACAGCCCCGAAGCGACCATGGGTCACTTCGTGCAGATGGCCGGCCTGACCGTGCAGAACTTCCTGTCCGCGGCCGTCGGGATCGCGGTCGCCGTCGCGGTGGTCCGCGGCTTCGTCCGCTCGAAGACCGACCGTCTCGGCAACTTCTGGGTGGACCTGACGCGCGGCACGATCCGGATCCTGCTGCCGATCGCGTTCGTGGCGGCGATCGCGCTGATCGCGCTCGGCGTCGTCCAGAGCCTCAAGAGCGGCGTCGACGTCCTCAACCCGGACGGCAGCACGAGCAAGATCGCGCTCGCGCCGGCCGCGAGCCAGGAAGCCATCAAGGAACTCGGCACCAACGGAGGCGGCATCTTCAACGCCAACTCCTCCCACCCGTTCGAGAACCCGAACGCCTGGACCAACCTGATCGAGATCTTCCTGATCCTGGTCATCCCGGTCTCGCTCACCAGGACGTTCGGCAAGCTCGTCGGCAACACGCGGCAGGGTTATGTCCTGCTTTCGGTGATGGCCGGGCTCTTCACCGCGATGCTCACGGTGACCTGGCTGTCCGAAGCCCACGCGAGCGGGCCGGCGTCGCTGGCCGCCGGGGC
This sequence comes from Amycolatopsis sp. lyj-108, assembly GCF_046549005.1. Taxonomy (NCBI): domain Bacteria; kingdom Bacillati; phylum Actinomycetota; class Actinomycetes; order Pseudonocardiales; family Pseudonocardiaceae; genus Amycolatopsis; species Amycolatopsis sp. lyj-108. The sequence continues at coordinate 264,302 of NZ_JAJPWQ010000005.1, forward strand.
GAACATGGAGGGCAAGGAACAGCGGTTCGGCATCGGCCTGAGCTCGCTGTTCGCCAACGCCACCACCGGCACGTCCACCGGTGCGGTCAACAGCATGCACGACAGCTACAGCGGCCTCGGCGGCGGCGGAGTGCTGCTGAACATGCTGCTGGGCGAGATCTCGCCGGGCGGGGTGGGCACCGGTCTCTACGGCATCCTCGTGATGGCCGTGATCGCGATGTTCCTCGCCGGGCTGATGGTCGGCCGGACACCGGAGTACCTGGGGAAGAAGCTCGGCAAACGCGAGGTCACCTGCGCGGCGGTCTCGATGCTCGCCATGCCGACGGTGGTCTTGCTCGGTTCCGGGATCGCGCTGATGAACCCCGGCAACCTGGCCGCCTTGAACAACCCGGGCGCCCATGGGCTTTCCGAGGTGCTTTACGCCTACGCGTCGGCGGGCAACAACAACGGCAGCGCGTTCGCCGGGATCACCGTCACCAACGACTGGTTCCAGTCCTCCCTCGGCGTGGCGATGCTGCTCGGCCGGTTCATCCCGATCCTCGCTGTCCTGTGCCTGGCCGGATCCCTTGCCTCGCAACGGAAGGTCCCGGAGACCGCCGGCACGCTGCCCACCACCGGACCGCTCTTCGGCACGATGCTCGCGGGCACGATCGTGCTCGTCGCGGCCCTCACCTTCATCCCGGCGCTCGCGCTCGGGCCCATCGCAGAGGCACTCGCATGACCATGACTCAAGAACGCACTCCCGAGGAGATAACGCAGCACCACGTGGAGAACACGGGCCGCGTCGGTGCCGGGATCTTCAGCCCCCGTCAGTTGCTGACGTCGCTGCCGGAGGCGCTGCGCAAGCTGAATCCCAAGCACCAGCTCGCCAACCCGGTCATGTTCGTGGTGTGGATCGGCTCGGCGCTGACCACGGTCTTCGCGATCACCGACCCGAGCGTGTTCACCATCCTCATCGCGATCTGGCTGTGGTTCACCGTCCTGTTCGCGAACCTCGCCGAGGCCGTCGCGGAGGGCCGGGGCAAGGCGCAGGCGGAAACCCTGCGGCGCAGCAAGAAGGAGACCGTCGCCCGCCGCCTCACCGAGGACGGTGACGAGGAAGCCGTGCCGGGTGCCGACCTGCGCGTCGGTGACCTCGTGGTCGTCGAGGCCGGACAGGTCATCCCGGGCGACGGCGACGTCGTCGAGGGCATCGCGACCGTCGACGAATCGGCCATCACCGGCGAGTCGGCCCCGGTCATCCGCGAATCGGGCGGCGACCGGTGCGCGGTCACCGGCGGCACCACGGTGCTCTCGGACCGCGTCGTCGTGAAGATCACCACCAAACCCGGCGAGTCCTTTGTGGACCGCATGATCGCCTTGGTGGAGGGCGCTTCCCGGCAGAAGACGCCGAACGAGATCGCGCTGACGATCCTGCTCTCGACGCTGACGATCATCTTCCTGCTCGCCGTCGTGGCGCTGCAGCCGATGGCGGGCTACTCCGGCAGCCAGCAGTCCGTGATCGTGCTGACCGCGCTGCTGGTCTGCCTGATCCCGACGACGATCGGCGCGCTGCTGTCCGCGATCGGCATCGCCGGGATGGACCGGCTGGTGCAGCGCAACGTCCTCGCGACGAGCGGTCGCGCGGTGGAAGCCGCCGGCGACGTCTCGACGCTGCTGCTGGACAAGACGGGCACGATCACCTTCGGCAACCGCAAGGCCACCGAGCTGATCCCGGTCGGACAGTCCACTATGGACGACATCGCCAAGGCCGCCCGGTTGTCGAGCCTCGCCGACGGCACGCCCGAAGGTCGCAGCATCGTCGAGCTCGTCGCGCGGGAACACGGGCTCGCGGAGACCGCGTCCGACGACGAGAAACTCGCGGACTTCGTCGAATTCACCGCGCAGACCCGGATGAGCGGCATCGACGTCGGTGAACGGCAGGTCCGCAAGGGCGCCACCGCCGCCGTGCGGGAGTGGGTCCGCGAACGCGGCGGCGACATGCCGGACGAGACCGAACGCGTCGTCGACGAGATCAGCCAGCAGGGCGGGACCCCGCTGGTGGTCGCGGAGTACGACGGCGCGAAAGCGTTCGTACGCGGCGTGATCCGGCTGTCCGATGTGGTCAAACCGGGGATGAAGGAGCGGTTCGTCCAGCTCCGCGCGATGGGGATCAAGACCGTCATGATCACCGGCGACAACCCGCTCACCGCCAAGGCCATCGCCAAGGACGCGGGCGTCGACGACTACCTCGCCGAAGCCAAACCCGAAGACAAGATGGCGCTGATCAAGAAGGAGCAGGAGGGCGGGCGGCTGGTCGCGATGACCGGCGACGGCACCAACGACGCCCCGGCGCTGGCGCAGTCCGACGTCGGCGTCGCGATGAACACCGGGACCTCCGCCGCCAAGGAGGCGGGGAACATGGTGGACCTCGACTCCGACCCGACGAAGCTGATCGAGATCGTCGAGATCGGCAAGCAGCTGCTGATCACCCGCGGCGCGCTGACCACCTTCAGCGTCGCCAACGACCTCGCGAAGTACTTCGCCATCCTGCCCGCGATGTTCACCGGCATCTTCGCCCAGCTCGGCGCGCTCAACGTCATGCAGCTGGCGACACCGAAGTCGGCGATCCTCTCGGCGGTCATCTTCAACGCCCTGATCATCGTCGGGCTGATCCCGCTCGCCCTGCGCGGTGTCCGGTTCAAACCGTCGTCGGCTTCGGCGTTGCTGCGGCGGAACCTGCTGGTCTACGGCCTCGGCGGCATCGTCAGCCCGTTCCTCGGGATCTGGCTGATCGACCTGCTCGTCCGTCTCATCCCTGGAATCGGGTAACTCATGAACGCACTGCTGAAGCAGACCCTCGCCGGGCTGCGTGTCCTGCTCGTCTTCACGGTCCTGCTGGGTGTGGTCTACCCGCTCGGTGTCTGGGCGGTCTCCAGGATCCCCGGCCTCGAAGGCAACGCGGAAGGCTCGATCGTCGCCCAGGACGGGCAGGCCGTCGGGTCCTCGCTGATCGGCATCGACCCGGTCGCGGCCGACCCGGCCAAGGATCCGTGGTTCCACAACCGCCCGTCCGCGGGCTCGAAGGACGCCCTCGGCCCCGGCGACCCGTCGTCGTCCGGCGCGTCGAACAAAGGCCCGCACAACGAGGACCTGGTCGCCGTGATCGGCGAACGCAAGAAGCTCATCGCCGCCCGTGAGGGTGTCCAGGAGTCGCGGGTGCCCGCCGACGCGGTGACGGCGTCGAGCTCCGGGATGGATCCGGCGATCAGCGTCGCCTACGCCGACCTCCAGATCCCGCGAGTGGCCAGGAACACGGGCCTGTCCGAGGAGAAGGTCCGGCAGCTCGTGGCCGACAACACGAGCGGTGCGGGGATCGGTGTGCCGGGCGTCAATGTGCTGAAGGTCAACTTGGCCGTGCGCGACGCGGCCGGAGGAGCACACTGACAGACGTGGACGAGAACACGACCAAGCCGCGCCGGGGAGAGCTGAGGATCTACCTCGGCGCGGCCCCTGGCGTCGGGAAGACCTTCGCGATGCTCGGCGAGGCGCGACGCCGCCTCGACCGGGGCACCGACGTGGTCATCGGCCTGGTCGAGACGCACGGGCGGAAGAAGACCGCGGAGCTCGTCGACGGGCTCGAGACGGTGCCGCGCCGCCGGTCCGCGCACCGGGACCACGAGTTCGAGGAGATGGACCTCGACGCGCTGCTCGCCCGCGCCCCCGAGGTCGCCGTGGTCGACGAACTCGCGCACACCAACGTGCCGGGATCGCGCAACGAAAAGCGCTGGCAGGACATCGACGAACTGCTCGCCGCCGGGATCGACGTGCTCTCCACGGTCAACGTGCAGCATCTGCAGAGCCTCAACGACGTCGTCGAGCGGATTACCGGCGTCACCCAGCAGGAGACGGTGCCCGACGAGGTCGTGCGGCGGGCCGAGCAGCTGGAGCTGGTCGACATCACGCCCGAGGCGTTGCGGCGGCGCCTGGCGCACGGCAACGTCTACCCGGCCGAGCGGATCGACGCGGCGCTGGGCAACTATTTCCGGCCCGGCAACCTCACCGCGCTGCGGGAGCTCGCGCTGCTGTGGGTCGCCGACCAGGTCGACGTGGCGCTGCAGCGGTACCGGGCCGAGCAGAAGATCACCGACACGTGGGAAGCACGCGAACGGGTGGTCGTGTCCATCACCGGGGGACCGGAGAGCGAGACGCTGATCCGCCGCGCGAGCCGGATCGCGAACCGGGCGGGCGCCGAACTGCAGGTGCTGCACATCCTGCGCGGCGACGGGCTCGCCGGGATGGGGCCGACGGCGGTCGGCAAGTACCGGAAGCTGGCCGAAGAGGTCGGCGCGACCTTCCACACCGTCGTCGGCGATGACGTGCCGACGGCGCTGCTCGACTTCGCGCGCGGGGTGAACGCGACCCAGCTGGTGGTCGGGACCTCGCGGCGGTCACGCGTGGCGCGGTTGTTCGACGAGGGCATCGGTGCGGCCGTGGTCCAGCGGTCCGGCCCGATCGACGTCCACATGGTCACGCACGACGAAGCGGGCGGACGGCTGCGTGCCCGGTTCAACCGGAGCCCGCTTCCTTCCTCGCGGCGGCTGGCGGGCTGGGTGCTCGCCGGCATCCTGCCCGTCTTGGCGACGTTGCTCGGCGTCGTGCTGGAGGAGCAACTCGATTTTTCGACCGACGTGGTCGTCTACATGCTGGCGACGGTACTGGTCGCGCTCGCGGGCGGGCTCGGGCCCGCGCTGCTCGCGGCGGTGTTCTCGGCCGGTCTGCTGAACTTCTTCTTCACCCGGCCGCTGTACACCCTGACCGTCCACGAACCGCGGAACGTGATCACGCTGGTCGCGATGGTGCTGGTGGCGGTCCTCGTCGCGGCGGTCGTCGACACGGCGGCCCGGCGCGCGACACAGGCCGCCCGAGCGCGGACCGAGGCCGCGCTGCTCGCCTCGTACGCGCGGACAGTGCTCACCCACACCAACCCGATCGAGCGGCTGCTGGAGAAGGTCCGAGAGAACTTCGGTCTGACTTCGGTGACCCTGCTGGAGAAGCGGGACAAGAAGTGGAAGCGCGTGGCGAGCGCGGGTTCGGATCCCTGTGCCGATCCTGATCAGGCCGACGCCGACATCGCGGTGACCGCCGACGTCCACCTGACGCTGCGGGGCCGCGCACTGCCCGCGTCGGACCGGGGAGTGCTGGAAGCAGTCGCCGGGCAGGCACTGCTCGCCCTGCGGCAGCAGCGGACGGCGAAGGCGGCCATCCGGGCCGAACGCAAGGCCGAGGCGACCGAACTGCGCACGGCCCTCCTGTCGGCCGTGGGACACGACCTCCGGACCCCGCTGACGTCCATCAAAGCGGCCAGCGGAAGCCTGCGCGCGACCGACATCTCACTGTCCGAAGAGGACACCGACGAACTGCTCGAAGCGATCGAGGAATCGGCGGACCGGCTGGCCGGGCTGATCGACAACCTGCTCGACTCATCCCGGCTGGCGACCGGCGCGGTGCGCCCGCACCTGCGCCCGGTCGGCTACGACGAGGTCGTTTCGCACGCCCTGTCCAATGTGGACAACTCGGCCTCGGTCGTCGTCGCGATCGACTCGCGGCTGCCGTCGGTCTGCGCCGATCCCGGCCTGCTGGAACGGGTCGTGGCGAACGTGATCGACAACGCCCTGCGGCACGGTGCTTCGGGCGAGCCGGTGTCGGCCCGCGCCAGCACGCATTCGGAACACGTCGAACTGCGCATCGTCGACCACGGGCGCGGGCTGAAGAAAGGCACCGCGGACTCGGCGTTCGCGCCGTTCCAGCGGCTCGGGGGAGACCGGGACACCGTGCCCGGCGTGGGACTGGGACTGTCGGTCGCCAAGGGGTTCACCGAGGCGATGGGCGGGCGGATCCGGGCGGAGGACACGCCCGGCGGCGGACTCACCGTCGTCATCTCGCTGCCCGCCTATGTTGGTCAGGATCCGGAAAAGAGCCTCCTCGCGTTCGACGACGAGGGCCTGGAGAACGAAGAGGAGGAGCGAGTGCGATGAGCGCAGACACCGCGTCGGCGACCGTCCTGGTCGTCGACGACGAACCGCAGATCGTGCGAGCCCTGCGGATCAACCTGTCCGCCCGCGGCTACAAGGTGATCACCGCGCACGACGGGACGGCCGCGCTGAAGGCCGTCGCCGAGACCAAACCCGACGTCGTCGTCCTCGACCTCGGCCTGCCCGACCTCGACGGCACCGAGGTGATCGCGGGCCTGCGCGGCTGGACGACCGTGCCGATCATCGTGCTGTCCGCGCGCGGCGACTCGGCCGACAAGGTCGAGGCCCTCGACGCCGGCGCCGACGACTACGTCACCAAACCCTTCGGCATGGACGAACTGCTGGCGCGGCTCCGGGCCGCCGTGCGCCGATCGGCGTCGTCCGGTGTGGACGGTGCGGACGCGGTGGTGGACACGGGATCCTTCCGCATCGACCTGGCGGCGAAGAAGGTGCGCCGGGACGGCAAGGAAGTGCACCTCACCAAGACCGAATGGGGCGTGCTGGAACTGCTGGTGCGCAACCGCGGCCGTCTGGTGGCGCAGAAACAGCTGCTGCACGAGGTGTGGGGACCGACGTATGAGACCGAGTCGCACTACCTGCGGGTGTACCTGGCGCAGCTGCGGCGGAAGCTGGAACCGGAACCCTCGCGGCCGCGGCACCTGCTGACGGAACCGGGGATGGGATACCGCTTCGAAGTGTGACATCCGGTGCACTCGGCCGCCACGAACCCGCGGGACGCCATGAAAGGTCCTTTCCTTGCGAAATTTGCAAGGAAAGGACCTTTCATGGCACGTGGGGAGGGAAGCGTGTTGCGAAAGTGGCTTTCGCAACCCTCGCTGAGGCCTGCCGCCCAGCACACACCGCAAAGTAGTGAAGGCCTCCTTCCCTACCATCAAGGTAGGCAAGGAGGCCTTCACGGACCAAAGGCTTACTGGGCGCTGCTCGTGGAGGTGTCGGTGCCGGAGGTGCTGGACCGGCCCGGAGTCGACTCGCTGGGGGCGCCGCTGGAGCTGGAGCCGCCACCCGTGGTGGTGGACGTGGTCTCCGACGGGGGTGTCGTGGTCGGAGGGGTCGTCTTCGTCGGCGTGGTCGTGGTCGGCGGAGTGGGCTTCGGGGTCGACGACGGCGGCAGGACCGTACGCGTCGGCTCACCACCACCCGGATTCGGCGGCACGACCGGCGGAGGCGGCGTGACGACGCTCGTCGTCTCCTTGCCGTCCGGGCCGACCGAGGTCACCGTGGTCGGCGGCGCCGTCGAGCTGGAGGGCGCGCCGGGGATCGGCGAGCCGCTGACGGTCATCGGGCCGCCGGGGACGGCGTTGCCAGGAACCACCTGCACGCCGGCGGGGGCGATGCCCTGTCCGCCGCCGGGGACGCCGGTGCCGCCCGCGGTGGTGGAGACGCCGGGACCCGCGAGTTCGGCGATCGCGGCGAAGGCCGTCGCCACCACGAGGCCGCTGACGCCGAGTACGGCGTAGCCGGCTCGGTTGAGCTTGCCGGTGGCGCCGCGCGGGGGTGCCACGGACACGCGTGCGCTCGAATCAGACCCGTCGGGACGGGGCATGTGCTGGCTCCTCGGATGGGGGACTTCGGGGAGTGCGGCTACCCGGGCGAGGTAGCCCAAGTGGGGACCCGGCGCGGAGATTATCACCGCTGCTCAACCGTCTGCGAACCACAGCGAACGTCGTGTTCACCCTCCGCGTTCATCCGCATGGTGCACGATGGGGAACGTGAGTGAAGAAGTAACGCACATCAGGCTGACGGCGTGGGTGCACGGTCGCGTGCAGGGTGTCGGTTTCCGCTGGTGGACCCGCAGCAGAGCGCTTGAGCTGGGGTTGGCAGGCAGTGCGGCCAATCTGGCCGACGGGCGTGTCGAGGTGATAGCGGAGGGTGTTCGCGAACACTGTGAGCGGCTTTTGACGGCTTTGCGCTCCGGGGAATCACCCGGAAGTGTGGATCAGGTCGTCGAGCGGTGGTCACCCGCGAAGGGCGGGCTTCGCGGGTTCGTGGAGCGCTGAGGCCCCGCGTCCCACGATCACCGTGAGCACACAGGTAGCCTGGGTCGATTGAAAGACCGGTTCCCGCAGCCAGAGGGGTCAGCACGACGTGCACCTGAAGAGCCTGACGCTCAAGGGCTTCAAGTCCTTCGCCTCGGCGACGACGTTGCGTTTCGAGCCGGGCATCACCTGTGTGGTCGGACCGAACGGCTCCGGCAAGTCGAACGTCCTCGACGCGCTCCGCTGGGTCATGGGCACCCAGGGCGCGAAGGATCTGCGCGGCGGCAAGATGGAGGACGTCATCTTCGCCGGGACCGCCGGCCGTGCCCCGCTCGGGCGCGCCGAGGTCACCCTGACCATCGACAACGCCGACGGCGCGCTGCCCATCGAATACTCCGAGGTGTCGATCACCCGGCGGATGTTCCGTGACGGCGCGAGCGAATACGAGATCAACGGCGACCGCTGCCGCCTGATGGACGTGCAGGAACTGCTGTCGGACTCCGGTATCGGCCGCGAGATGCACGTCATCGTCGGGCAGGGTCAGCTTTCGGCGATCCTCGAATCCAAACCCGAGGAGCGCCGCGCCTTCATCGAAGAGGCCGCCGGCGTCCTCAAGCACCGCAAGCGCAAGGAACAGACCCTGCGCAAGCTCGCGAACATGCAGGGCAACCTCGACCGCCTCGGCGACCTCACCACCGAACTCCGCCGCCAGCTCAAACCGCTGGGCAAGCAGGCCGAGATCGCCCGCAAGGCACAGTGGGTGCAGTCCGAACTGCGCGACGCGCGGCTGCGGTTGTTCGCCCACGACCTGGTCTCCCAGCGCGAAGGCATCGCCAAGGAAGAGGCCGACGAGCGCGTCGCCCGCCAGCGGCGCGCCGAGGTCGAGCAGGCGCTGGAGATCGTCGCCGCGGAGGAGGCCGAGCTCGAAGCGTCGCTCGCCGAGGACGCGCCGAAGCTGGCAGCCGCACAGGAGACTTGGTACAAACTGTCGGCGTTGACGGAGCGGTTGCGCGGCACCGTGCGGCTCGCGCTGGAGCGTCAGCGGCATCTGTCGTCCGACGTGCAGCAGGCGAGCACCGGCCGCGACCCCGACGAGCTGCTCGCCGAGGCGGAGCAGGTCGCCGAGCGGGAGCAGGAGCTCAACGAGGCCGTCGCCGAGGCTCGCATGCTGCTTTCGGAGACCGTCCAGCGGCGTGAGCAGCTCGAACATCTCGTCCAGGCCGCCGAGCGGGCGCATATGGCTGCGGTCCGCGCGATCGCCGACCGCCGGGAGGGGCTCGCGAAGCTCTCCGGCCAGGTCGAGGCGTTGCGCAGCAAGAACGGCGCGACCTCCGACGAGATCGACCGGCTCACCGTGTCACTCGAAGAGGCCGCCGAGCGGGCGGAGATCGCCGTCGAGGAACTCGAAGAGGCCAAGGCCGCGGGCGGGGTCGAGGAATCCGACGACTCCGACCTCCAGGCCCATCACGACCGCGCGGTGGAGGCCAACAACGCCGCCAAGGCGCGGGTCGAGGAGCTGGTCAAGGCCGAGCGGACCGCCGAACGCGAGATCGCGTCGGAGAAGGCTCGCGTCGAGGCGCTCTCGATGGGCTTGCGGCGCAAAGACGGCGCCGGCGCGCTGCTCGGCGCGCAACACGAACTGCCGGGCCTGCTCGGTTCGGTGGCCGCGCTGCTCACCGTCGAAGCGGGCCACGAGGTCGCGCTGGCCGCCGCGCTCGGCCCGGTCGCCGACGCGGTCGCGGTCAACGGCGGCGAAGACGCGCTCGCCGCGCTGAAGTTCTTGAAGGACAACGACTCCGGCCGCGCGGGTATCCTGCTCGGTGCCCTGGAGTCCACTGTGGACACCAGTTCGTGGCCGTCGCTGCCCGAGGGCGCGCGCTGGGCCCGTGAAGTCGTCACGGCGCCGCCCGCGTTGCGCTCGGCCGTCGAGCACGCGCTCGACCGGGTGGCCATTGTGGACGGTCTGGAATCCGCGCGCCGTCTCGTCGAGGTCCATCCCGAGGTCAGCACGGTCACGCCGGAGGGCGACGTTTTCGGGGCCCGCTGGGCGGTCGGCGGTTCGGCGCGCAGCGAGAGCGTCATCGAGGTGCAGGCCGCGGTCGACGAGGCAGGCGATCGGCTGAACGCCGCCGAGCGCGCGCTGGAACGCACCGCCGCGGAACTCGAAGGCGCCCGCGCGGGGCAGGCCGCCCGGCGCGAAGAGGTCGGCAGGGCAAAGGAAGCGCTCGGGGACGCGAAGGTCCGCAAGGCCCGCTCGTCCGAGCGCTTGAACCGGATGGAGCAGGCCGCGCGTGCCGCCCAGGCCGAAATGGACCGGCTGAGCAACCAGCGCGCCAAGGTCGAGCAGAGCCGCGAAGAGGCGCTGCGGCAACTCGCCGAACTCGAAGAGCGGCTGGCCGCCGTCGCCGACCAGGAAGTCGACGAGGATCCGGACACCGCCGAGCGCGACCAGGCCGCCGAAGACCTCGGCACGGTCCGCCAGGAGGAGATGGAATCCCGGCTCGCGCTGCGCACCGCCGAGGAACGCGCGCGGAGCATCCAGGGCAAGGCCGAATCGCTCCGCCGGGCCGCGCATGCCGAGCGTCAGGCACGCGAACGCGCCGAAAAGTCCAGGGCCGCAAGGAAACGCGGCGCCGAGATCGCCAACGCGGTGGTCAACGGCGGCGAGATCGCGTTGGAGCGCATCGAGGTCTCCGTGCAGCGCGCCGCCCACGAACGGGACGAGGCGCAGGCGCAGCGGCAGTCGCGGGAGACCGCGCTGACCCAGGTCCGCAGCAAGGTCCGCGAGCTGACCGGCGAACTGGAGAAGCTCACCGACGCCGTCCACCGCGACGAGGTGCTGCGCGCCGAGCAGCGGTTGCGGCTGGAACAGCTCGAAACCAAGATCGCCGAGGACTTCGGCATCGGCCTCGAGGACCTCGTCACCGAGTACGGCCCGGACGTCCCCGTGCCGCCGAGCGCGGGCGAGATGGCCGAGTACGAGGCCGCCAAGGAACGCGGCGAGGACGTCACCCCGCCGCCGCCCATACCGTTCGACCGCGACACCCAGGCCCGCCGGGCGAAGCGCGCGGAGAAGGACCTGAGCCTTCTGGGCAAGGTCAACCCGCTGGCGCTGGAGGAGTTCGCGGCGCTGGAGGAGCGGTACAAGTTCCTCTCGACCCAGCTCGAAGACCTCAAGGACACCCGCAAGGACCTTGAAGCCGTCATCAAGCAGGTCGACGAGAAGATCCTCGAGGTCTTCGCGTCGGCGTACGAGGACGTCGCGCGCGAGTTCGAGACCGTGTTCAGCGTGCTGTTCCCGGGCGGAGAGGGGCGCATGGTGCTCACGCAGCCCAACGACCTGCTTTCCACCGGCGTCGACGTCGAAGCGCGGCCGCCGGGCAAGAAGGTCAAGCGGCTCTCACTGCTCTCCGGTGGCGAGAAGTCGCTCGTCGCCGTCGGCATGCTGGTGGCGATCTTCCGCGCCCGGCCTTCGCCCTTCTACGTCATGGACGAGGTCGAGGCCGCGCTCGACGACACCAACATGCGACGGCTGATCGGGCTGCTGGAGCAGCTGCGGGACTCTTCGCAGCTGATCATCATCACCCACCAGAAGCCGACCATGGAGATCGCCGACGCGCTGTACGGCGTTTCGATGCAGGGCGACGGCATCACGAAGGTGATCTCGCAGCGGCTGCGTACCGCCGAAGACGAGCCGGTTTCCGCTTAGCGCGCGCTATGAAAGGTCCTTTCCTTGCAAATTTTGCAAGGAAAGGACCTTTCATAGCGTTCGGGGGAGGGGCTAAACCGGCGTCGACTCCTTCACGTCCGGCTCTGCCAGCGGGTCGACACTCCCGTGCCGCAGCGACAGCAACCCGCCCACCACGAGCGTGATCACCACACCGCACAGCGTGTACCAGGGCCAAGCCAGCGCCACCGTGTTCCCCGAAGACTTGCTGAAGTCGACGCCGATCAGGCTGCCGTCCGGTTTGTTGAATTTGACCCCGAGGATGAGGAACGCCATCACGATCACCGTCGACACGAACGCCACGATCGCGTCCGCCTGCCTCGCCCGCTTGAACAGCAGGCCCAGCAGGAAAGCGCCGAGGAGCGCTCCGTAGGTGTAGCCGGTGATGCCGAGCGCCTGCACCACGATCGGGTCGGCCGAGGTCTTGTTGGAGGAGGCGAAGAAGCCCGCGCACAGGATCAGCGCGCCCGCCCAGACGATCGTCCAGATCCGGCCGTGCTTCAGCCGGTCGGCTTCCGGCAGCTGCCTGCCGATCACCCGTTCGTAGACATCGGTCACTGTCGAGGAGGCCAGCGCGCCGAGTGAGGAACTCAGTGCGGCGGCGAGGATTCCGGCGATCACGAAGCCGGAAAGGCCGCTCGGCAGGTCGTTCACGATGAAGTTCGCGAACAGTTCGTCCTTGTTGGCCAGCCCGAGGCCTTCCGGCTTCGGCTTCGTCGGGGCCAGGCCGTTGTAGAGCGCCCACAGCAGCACGCCGATGAACAGGAACAGCGCGAACTGGATGAACACGACGAAACCGCTGGCGACCAAGGCCTTCCGCGCCGCACGCAGATCGTTGGTGGACTGGAGGCGCTGCACGATCAACTGGTCCGAGCCGTGCGAAGCCATCGAGAGCACGGCGCCACCGATCAACGCGGTGAAGAACGCGTACTGCCCGGTGAGCATGTTCGAGGAGAAGTCGAAGATCTGGAACTTGTTGGCGTCGACGGCCTTGTCGAACCAGCCGTCCGGCAGCCTGCTGGAGATCGCCCAGATCACCACGACCGCGCCGAGGACGTACCAGAGCATCTGGATCGCGTCGACCCAGACGACCGCGCGGACCCCGCCGAAGAAGCTGTAGAGCACCATCGCGATGCCGAGGCCGATCACGATGGTCCAGTACGAGACGTTCAGGCCGTAGGCCGCCATCACCACCTTGATCGGGATCGCGGTGGCGAACAACCGGATGCCGTCGGCCAGCGTGCGGGTGAGCAGGAACGTCACCGACGCGGTGCCCTGCAACCCGCCGCCGAAGCGTTTGCCGAGGAAGGCGTAGGCGGTGACCAGGTTGCCCGCCACGTAGCGCGGCAACAGCACCATCGACACCACGATCCGGCCGGCGATGTACCCGATCGCCAGTGCCAGGTAGGTCATCCCGCCGTCACCGGGGGTGGCGATGTAGGCCACCGTCGGCACGGAGAGCACGGTGAGGGTGGACGTCTCCGCGGAGACCACCGAGAGGCAGGCCACCCACCAGGAGATCTTGCCTTCGCCGACGAAGTAGTCGGAGCCGGATTTCTGTTTGCCGCCGATCCAGACGCCCAGCAAGGGCATGCCGACCAGAAAAAGCCCGATGATCGCGAGGTCAAGTGCGCGCATCCGTATCTCCTATCGCTCGCCGGTCGTCGCCGCTACCCGTAGCCGGGTCACGGTTGAGCTGTGCGGGGCGGGGAGTCGCAGGGGCCCCGCGCCCGGGGTGATGCTGCCGAGCAGCCGGTCGCCGCGGGCACCGGTCGCCGACGGGAGGTTCCCTGGCACACCGGACCAGGTCAGCCAGCCCAGCAGAATGGTCAGGTATGCCTCTTTGCCCGCGCGTGGCAGCCCGTGGTCGTCGCTGGTCTTCAGCGCCGCACCCGGCAGGTTCCTGGTGAGCGAGGCCATCAGCGCCGGGTTGTCGGCGCCGCCGCCGGAGACGATCACCGTGGCGATGGAGTGGCGACGGCATTCCGCGGCGATCGTCACCGCGGTCAGTTCGGTCAGCGTCGCCAGGAGGTCTTCCGCGTCGACCGGCGGAAGCCCGTCGAGCGCCGCGTCGAGATACGCGCCGTGGAACAGCTCCTTGCCGGTGGACTTCGGCGGCGCGGCCGCGTAGTACGGGTCGAGCAGGAGCTTCGCCAGCAGGTCGGGCCGGACGTTCCCGCGCAGGGCGAGCGCTCCGTCGATGTCGGCACGCAGCCCCGTGACGCGGTGCGCGGCGATGTCCATCAGCGCGTTGCCGGGTCCGGTGTCGTAGGCCAGCACGGCACCGTCCGCAGGCACCACGGTGATATTCGCGATCCCGCCGATGTTCAGCGCCGCGACCGGGCCGGAGGCGGCCATTTCCCGTAACCACAGCGCGTCCAGCGTGCTGGCGAGCGGCGCGCCGTGCCCGCCGGCGGCGACGTCGCGGACGCGCAGGTCGGCCACCACCGGCAGTCCGGTGCGCTCGGCGATCCACGCCGGATTCCCCAGTTGCAGCGTGCCGCGGGCAGTGCCGTCCTCGACCCAGTGGAACACCGTCTGGCCCAGCGCGGCGACGACGTCCGCGGTGCCACCTGCCAGTTCCTCGACGCCGCGGGCGGCCGCCTCACCGAAGGCCTGGCCCACCAGGGTGTCGAGTTTCGTGAGCTGTTCGGCGCTGCAGGGATTCGGCGGCAGAGCGTCGAGCAAGGCGTCGCGGAGCGTTTCGGGATACGGGACTTCGAGCCTGCCGAGCGGGGAGAGCACCACAGTGTCCCCGTCGGCGCGCAGTTCGGCGGCCGCCACGTCGATCCCGTCGATCGACGTGCCGGAGATGAGTCCGATCACCCGGACCCCAGAGCCGGAGAAAACCGTCATTCGGAGTGGTCTAGCCCTCGATCCGGAGGCCGCGCAAGCGACACCGTTTCTTCTTGTCCGAAATGAGTCCTATCCAGTGGGTGCTTGACAAGATCGGCTCGCTTCCCGTGGGGCGTCTGAACGTGACGGTATGCGGATGCGAGGATGGCGCCGTGTCGAGTACCCCCTGGTTCTGGATCGTTGTCGTTGCCGTCGTGGTCCTGGTCGCCGTTCTGGTGGCCGGGCTGTTCATCGCGCGCCGCCGCCGGATCAGCCTGGACGAGTCCAAGGCTGCCGATGTCGTCGAGAAGCCGAAGGGCGGCGGCTATACCGCGACAGGCGGGATCGCGCTCGCCCCCGGCGGCGAGAAGACCGAAGAAGCCGAGGAACCCGAGCACCCCGTCGAGGATCGCCCGGAGACCGACGGCCAGCCCGCTGTCGGGGACGACGCGTCGGTGCCGAGGGATTCCGCGCAGCGCACGGTGCGCGACATCGAACTTCCCGAACCGGCCGAGGAAGCGGCGCCCGCTCCCGCCCCCGCCGACGAGATCGCCCCGGCCACCGGACGGCTGGAGCGGCTGCGCGGCAGGCTCGGCAAGTCCCGTTCGATGTTCGGGCAGAGCCTGCTCGGCCTGCTGGGCGCCGGTGACCTCGACGAGGACTCCTGGCAGGACGTCGAAGACACACTGCTCATGGCGGACCTGGGTGCCGCGACGACCACCGAGATCGTCGAGCGTCTCCGTGAGGAGCTGAAGCGCCGCGCCGTGCGGACCTCCGAGGAAGCGCGCACGGTGTTGCAGGAGGTGCTGACCGCAGCCCTGTCGACCGACGCGGTCCGGGCCGTCCGCGCGCTGCCGCACACCGTCGACGGCGTGAAGCAGCCCGCCGTCGTGCTGGTCGCCGGCGTCAACGGCACCGGCAAGACCACCACCACCGGCAAGCTCGCCCGCGTGCTCGTCGCGCAGGGGAGCACCGTGGTGCTCGGCGCGGCCGACACCTTCCGTGCCGCCGCGGCGGACCAGTTGCAGACGTGGGCCGAGCGCGTCGGCGCGGAGGTCGTCCGCGGTAAGGAAGGCGCGGACCCGGCGGCGGTCGCGTTCGACGCCGTCAAACGCGGCATCGAAGCGGGTGTGGACGCGGTCCTGGTCGACACCGCCGGCCGTCTGCACACCAAGACCGGCCTGATGGACGAGCTGGGCAAGGTCAAGCGAGTCGTCGAGAAGCAGGCGAAGGTCGACGAGGTGCTGCTGGTGCTCGACGCCACCACCGGGCAGAACGGGCTGATGCAGGCCCGTGTGTTCTCGGAGGTCATCGACGTCACCGGCATCGTGCTCACCAAGCTGGACGGCACGGCGAAGGGCGGCATCGTCTTCCAGGTGCAGCGCGAACTCGGCGTGCCGGTCAAGCTGGTCGGCCTCGGCGAAGGGCCGGACGACCTGGCGCCGTTCGAGCCGGGCGCGTTCGTCGAGGCCCTGCTCAGCAACTAGTCAATGCTATGAAAGGTCCTTTCCTTGCAAAATTTGCAAGGAAAGGACCTTTCATAGCGCGCGTCAGGCCGTGACAGGGACGTTCTCGTCGGTCGAAACCGGGGCGGGCTTCTTGTCCCGCATCACCAGGAACGCGACCACCGCCGCGGCCAGCACGCCCACGGCACTCACGAGGAACGTCGTCGACATCGCCGAGGTGAACGACTCACGGGCCGCGGTGATGAGCCCGCCGTCACCGGTGGCGAAGGCGTCACCGATCGAAAGCCGCGCCTGCGCGGGGGCGGACTCGGGCATCTGCGCGGTGAACAGGCCGGCCACGACGCTGCCCAGGATCGCGATGCCGAGCGCCGCGCCCAGTTGCTGGATGGTGTCGTTGAGTGCGGAGCCGACCCCCGCCTGCTCCTCCGGGACCTCGCCCATCAGCGCCGCGATCGCCGCCGGCATCGCCAGCCCGCCGCCCGCGCCGAGCAGGAAGAGCGCGGCCGCCGGCAGCAGGAACCCCTCGTTCGCCGACAGCGTCGCGAGCATGCCGAATCCGGCGGCCATCACGGTCATCCCGGCGGTGGCCAGCGCGCGGTTGCCGATCTTCTGGCCCAGCGTGGCGCCGAGGGTGTTGCAGAGCAGCGACGCGACGGCCATCGGGATGAAGGCGAGGCCCGCCTGAGTCGGTGTGTAGCCGAGCACGAACTGCAGGTACTGGGTCAGGAGCAGCAGCAGCCCGCCGTTGCCGATCTGCACCAGCGTGAGCGACAGGCTGCCGCCACTGAAGTTGCGCTTGCGGAACAGCTTGAGCGGGACCATCGGCGACGGCGTGTGCCGCTCCCAGAGCAGGAAGCCGATCAGGCTCACCACCGCGATCGTCAGCGGGACGAGGGTTCCGGCCTCGGTGATGCCGTGCTTGGGCAGTTCGATGATCGTCCAGACCAGCGCCGTCATGCCGACGGCGGAAAGGATCGCGCCGAGCGGGTCCGGCTTCTGCCACGGACCCTTGGACTCCGGCATCAGCGTGAGCGCGGCGATCACCGCGATGACGACGATCGGCACGTTGATCAGGAACACCGCGCCCCACCAGAACCACGCGATCAGCACACCGCCCAGCACCGGGCCGCCGATCATGCCGAGCATCGCGACCGCGCTCCACGCCGCCATCGCCTTGCGGCGCTCCTCGTCGTCGAAGACGGTGATCAGGATCGACAGGGTGCTCGGCATGATCAACGCGCCGCCGACACCCATCACCGCACGCGACACGATCAGTTCGAGCGGGTTCGCGGCGAACGCGGCGACGAGTGAGGCCGCCCCGAACAGGACGAGCCCGATGAGCATCACCTTCCGGCGCCCGAACCGGTCCCCGAGGCTTCCCGAGGTGAGCAGCAGGCCGGCGAACACGAGGATGTAGGAGTCCAGGATCCACTGCGTGTCCTGGGCGCTCGCCCCGAGGTCTTCGGCCAGCGGCGGCACGGCGACCGTCAGCACCATGTTGTCCACGACCAGCACGAGCGTGCTCAGGCACAGCACGATCAGGATCCACCAGCGGCGTGGATCGCGTGCGGGTGATGCGTTCATCGGGATACCCCCAGAAGAGTGTGCGTACGTTGTTCCGTTGTTGCGCACACTGTACGCATAACGAAACGGCGTACGCAAGGGGGCACGTCGTGCGCTAAGGTGGCGGCATGTCAGTGGATGAACAGCCGATCCAGTCGGTGTGGACCCGTCCTCGCCGGAAGCGGGATCAACCCGCGCTGAGTCAGGCGCAGATCGTGGCCGAGGCCGTCCGGCTCCTGGATGTCGAAGGCGTCGACGCGCTGAGCATGCGCAGGCTCGGCACCGCGCTGAACGCGGGCGCGACCTCGCTTTACCGGCACGTGGCGAACCGCGACGAGCTGATCGAGCTGGTCGTCGACGAGGTCTACGGCGAGATCACCGTGCCGGACGGTGAGGATCCGGCTCGGTGGCGGGAGGCGGCCGTCGTCGGGGCGCAGAGCGTCCGCGCGATGATCCTGCGGCACCCGTGGGTCGCTTCACTGCTCGGCTCGGTCGGCCTGTCGTACCTCGGGCCGAACGTCATGCGGCTCAACGAGCGGCTGCTGGCCGTCTTCGTGGCCGCGGGCTTCCCCGGCGACGAGGCGGATCAGGCGATCAGCGCGGTGATCTCGTACGTCATCGGCATGGGGACGACCGAGGCGGCATGGCTCACGACGGTCGCGAAGAGCGGCCAGAGCGAGCGAGAGTGGGCGCAGCGACTGCGTCCCGCCGTCGAGGAAGCGGCACGGGATCACCCGCGCCAACGGGAGATGCTCGTGCGGAACGACGCGGAGGCCGACCCGGAGCGGCTTCGCGACGAGAAGTTCCGCTACGGGCTGGAAAGGATGCTCGACGGTTTGGAGACCAGGCTCAAACGGTGACCCCGTCCCGCGAAAGGGTCGAGCCGAGCGAGTTCGCGATCCGCTGGACGACCGGCGCGATCCGCTCGACGGCCTCCATCGTGAGCCGCCCCGAAGGCCCGGACACCGAAACCGCCGCCGGCACCGGCGCGCCCGGGACCGCGACGGCCACGCAACGGACGCCCAGTTCCTGCTCCGCTTCGTCGAGCGCGTAACCCTGCTGGGCGATTTTCGCCAGCTCACGCAGGAGCGCGTCCTGGTCGGTGAAGGTGTGCTCGGTGTAGGAGGGCATGCCGGTCCTGGCGAGCAGCGCCGTGACGTCGTCGGACGGCAGATGCGCGAGCATCGCCTTCCCGACGCCGGTGCCGTGCGGCAGGAGACGCCGTCCGACCTCGGTGAACATCCGCATCGAGTGCTTCGAGGGCACCTGGGCGACGTAGACGACCTCGTCGCGCTCCAGGACGGCGAGGTTCGCGGTCTCGCCGACCTCGTCGACGAGTTCCGCGAGCAGCGGCCGGGCCCACGAGCCGAACTGCATGCTGGCGTTTTCACCCAGCCGGATGAGCCGGGCGCCCAGCGCGTACCGGCGGTTGGTGTTCTGCCGGACGTAGCCCAGGTCCACCAGCGTCCTGATCAGCCGGTGGATGGTCGGCATCGGCAGCCCGGACAGCGTCGCCAGCTCCGAAAGGCTGGCCTCGCCGCCGGTGTCCGCGAGATGCTCGAGGAGCTCGAAGGCCCGCTGAAGGGACTGGACGCCACCGTCGCGCCCGTTCTTCTCCGCTGCCACCGTGGTACTCCTTACGTCTGCGTTGATGTTCCGCTATGCAGAAACTATAGTCCGTCATGTAAAACCGTAGGGACGTTATCTTTATCCGAACTCGGGGTGTTACTCATGTCTGAAGCTCAGGTGCTCGGCGATCCGGTCGAGCGCGGGGACGAAATCCTCACGCCGGAGGCACTCGCCTTCCTCGCCGGCCTGCACGAGGCCTTCGCCGCCCGCCGCGACGAGCTGCTGCAGGCCAGGGGCAAGCGCCGCGAGGAGGCCAGGACCACCGGCAAACTCGATTTCCTGCCCGAGACCAAGGAGATCCGCGAGGGCGACTGGAAGGTGGCCGAGGCCCCGCCCGCGCTGCGCGACCGCCGCGTCGAGATCACCGGTCCGACCGACCGCAAGATGACCATCAACGCGCTGAACTCCGGCGCCAAGGTCTGGCTCGCCGACCTCGAGGACGCCAACACGCCGCACTGGGCGAACGTCGTCTCCGGCCAGGTCAACCTGTACGACGCGGTCCGCGAGACCATCACGCTGGAAAGCGGCGGCAAGAGCTACTCGCTGAAGGACGACGTGTCGGGCACAGGGCGCGCGACCATCGTCGTCCGCCCGCGCGGCTGGCACCTCGACGAGCGTGGCCTGTCCTTCGGCGGACGCCAGGCCGTCGGCGCGCTGGTCGACTTCGGCCTGTACTTCTTCCACAACGCGCAGGAGCTGCTCAACCGCGGCAAGGGCCCGTACTTCTACCTGCCGAAGATGGAGAGCCACCTCGAAGCGCGGCTCTGGAACGACGTCTTCACCCACGCGGAGAAGACGCTCGGCATCGAACACGGCACCGTCCGCGCGACCGTGCTGATCGAGACCATCCCGGCCGCGTTCGAGATGGAGGAGATCCTCTACGAACTGCGCGAGCACGCCTCCGGCCTGAACGCCGGCCGCTGGGACTACCTGTTCAGCGTCATCAAGTACTTCCGCGACGCGGGCGAGAAGTTCGTGCTGCCGGACCGCAACTCGGTCACCATGACCGCGCCGTTCATGCGCGCGTACACCGAACTGCTGGTGCGCACCTGCCACAAGCGGGGCGCGTTCGCGATCGGCGGCATGGCCGCGTTCATCCCGAACCGCAAGGACCCGGAGGTCACCGCGGCCGCGCTCGACAAGGTTCGCGCCGACAAGAGCCGTGAAGCGGGCGACGGCTTCGACGGTTCCTGGGTCGCGCACCCCGGCATGGTGGACATCTGCCGCGAGGAGTTCGACAAGGTCCTCGGCGACAAGCCGAACCAGCTCGACCGCACCCGCGACGAGGTGTCCGTCACCGCCGACCAGCTGCTCGACGCGGCTTCGACGCCGGGTGGCGCCACCGCGGCCGGGCTGCGTGCCGCCGTCGACGTCGGCATCCGCTACATCGCCTCCTGGCTGGGCGGCAACGGCGCGGCGGCCATCCACAACCTGATGGAGGACGCGGCGACCGCGGAGATCTCGCGTTCGCAGGTGTGGCAGTGGGTGCGCAACGGCACCCAGCTCGACACCGGCGACAAGGTCACCGAGGAGCTGGTGCGAGGCGTGCTGGCCGAGGTCCGCGGCGAACTCGCCGCTGAGATCAAGCCGGAGCTGCTGGAGCCCGCCGTCGAGTTGTTCGAGCAGGTCGCGCTCGCCGACGAGTTCCCGGACTTCCTGACCCTGCCCGCCTACGAACGGATCAAGTAGACAGATGGGGAACGGGCGGCTCACCGAGGACGTTTACATCGCCGCTGACGCGCGTCTGGCCGAGGCCGATGCGCGCGTCGCGGCCAAATATCCCGGTGAGCCGCCCGGCCGCCAGCCCGTGCACACCGTGTACGTGCCGGCGTCGCAGTACAAGACGCGGCTCGTGGCGGACTGGGGCAAGCAGGCCCTGCGGGTCTTCGGCGAGCACGCCGATCAGCTGAACCTGGACGCGGACATCGCCGACCGGGTCCGGACCAAACTCCTGACCGAGCCGATCGAGGATCTGCGGATCGACTTCGAGGACGGCCTCGGCAGGCCGGGCGACGACGAGGAGGACGCCACCGCGCTCGCCGCGGGGCGGACCCTCGCCGTCACGGGCGGGACGCCGTTCGTCGGCATCCGGTTCAAGAGCTTCGAGCAGGCGACCCGCCGCCGCGGCATCCGCACGCTCGACCTCTTCCTGGCCGGATTGCTGGAAAGCGGGCCGCTACCGGACGGTTTCGTCGTCACGCTGCCGAAGGTGACCGCTGTCGAGCAGGTCGAAGTGGCGGCGGATATCTTGGAGCGCCTCGAATCCGCGTACGGCCTGCCCGACGGCACGCTGCGGTTCGAAGTCCAGATCGAGACCGCTCAGTCCATTGTGGACCTCGATGGGTCGGTCGCGGTGCCGCGGATCATCGAAGCCGCGCGCGGCCGCTGTTCGGGCCTGCACTACGGGACCTACGACTACAGCGCCGGACTCGGGATCAGCGCCGAGTACCAGAGCATGGAGCATCCGGCCGCCGATTTCGCCAAGCAGCTCATGCAGGTCTCGGCCGCGGGGACCGGCGTCCGGCTCTCGGACGGCTCGACGAACAAGCTGCCCGTCGGCGACGCGATCCTCCCCGCCTGGCGCGAGCATCTGCGGCTGGTGCGACGCTCGCTGGAGCGGGGTTTCTATCAGGGCTGGGATCTGCATCCGCACCAGCTGCCGACCCGGTTCGCCGCCACCTACGCGTTCTTCCGCGAGGGTTTCCCGGCGGCACTGGGCCGGTTGCGGGACTACGCGGACCAGACCGGGCGCGGGGTACTGGACGAACCGGCGACGGCGCAGGCTCTGGCGAACTTCCTGTTGCGCGGGCTGGATTGCGGAGCCTTGGACGCGGGGGAGCTTTCGTTCACCCGGTCCGAATTGGACGGTTACGCGCGGCGAGCCGTGTGACGCGGAGGTGAGCGGACTGTGTGGATTTTGGTGCGTTGGATGACCAGAAATCCACACGGTGGTGCGTGATCGGTCCGGTCACGTGGGTTGCTTCGGTCGGGGCTTTCTGCTGGCTCGGGAAATCTCGGTGGCACCGGCGGTCGCAACTTGAGCGCGTGAAGGGGCCCTTCACGCGGTCCTGAGTACATGAAGGACCCCTTCCTGTACCTAGGCGCAAGGAAGGGGTCCTTCATGTACTTCGAGCTGGGCATGGCGAGGGGCCCGTCGCCGGTGTGGCTGGCGGGCTCCTCGGGTCACATGTGGTGGAGGGTGTTGCGTCGGGGTTTTCGGAGCGGGTCTCGGTATTGGGGTGGGATGAACTCCGGTAATCCATCGGCCGCCATCCGGACTTCCCAGTCGCCGTGGTGGATCAGCCGGTGGTGGAAACCGCACAGCAGAACGAGATTCCGGAGATCCGTAGGGCCTCCGTCTGCCCAGTGATGAATGTGGTGTGCGTGACAGTTCTTCGGCCGCCGATGGCATCCGGGAAGGCGCAGCCGCCATCCCGGATGTTCAACGCTCGTCGCTGGCCGGGGGTGACGAACCGTCGCAGCCGTCCCACGTCGAGGGGTTCTCCGGCGGCGCTCATGACGACCGGGAGCATCAGACAGTCGCAGGCCGCCAGCCGGGCCTCGCGAGCCGTCATGGTCCCGACGAAATCGAGACACGCGTTGCCCAGGCCGGATTTCAACTCGTCGAGGCCGATGGTGACCTGCAGGAGGGTGCGGTAGCCGTTGGTGCCGGGTTGGTCGGGGCAGGCGATCGCGAGGTCGAGGATGTCGACCCAGGCGTCGCCCATGCGTTCGCATTTCATCCGGAGATCGGCTTGGCCGAATTCGTCGACCGGGCGTGGTTGCGCGTAGGCCTCCAGAGCCGCCGCGGTTCGGGCGCCGGTTTCGTCGTCGAGGAGGCCGGTGAGTTTCCAGTAGCCGTCTTTGCGGCGCTCCAGGGTGATCTCGCGGCGCGGTTCCTTGGGTTCGGGGTCTTTCGGTTCGTTGCCGTCGGGGTCGAGCCAGGCGAGCAGGTTCGCTTCGGCGTCGGCGAGTTGGCGGGGTCCGGCGTCGCGGGCGAGGTCGGCGAGGATCTTCTCCGCACTGGCTCGGTCCTCGACGGAGGTGTCGGCGGGGAGCTTCTTCAAGATGTCCAGGATCTGGTCGATCCGCTCATCCCCGACCAACCCCTCGGCGGCGACAGCAGCCGTGGCGGGCGCGATCGCGGGCACTTCGGTGCCGTCCAACGCGCGCGTGGAGTTCAGGGCGATGGCCCGGTTCACCACCGCACTCGCCTCACTGACCGACAATCCCGCTATATCAGCGAACCAGTTCGCCGTACGGCCATAGCCGTACAAGTCTTTGACGCCCCGAGACTCGATCTCCGCCAAGAACCGCCCCAAACCGGCGGTGGCCATCCTGATCACCTGCAAAGATTGCTGCACGCCATGGGCAAGCTCCAGCTTGCCGGCGCGCCACAACTCCTGCGGCAACTCGGGAAAGACGGTCTCGGACACCCCACAAGAATACCCCAAACAATCGAACAAGCGTTCGTAATTTTAAGCAACCGCCGAAGCGACACATTTACCACTGAAGGGTGAATAGCCAGGACACGGCCCGGCGCAATTAGTCACCTAATTGCGAAACTCAAGCAACCGTCTTCACATAACGCCGACAGGGCGCCGAAATCAGGCCATCCGGGCCGGGGACACGGTTGTCGAACTCGCCCTCGTCACTCCACCCGCACCGCTCGTAAAACCGCCGCGCCCGCGTGTTCCCCGGCGCAACGGCGAGCCAAGCGCGGGAATGTCCAGACACGCGCACCAGCCGTTCGGCTTCCGCGAGCAGCAAGCCGGCCACGCCGCTCCCGCGATGGTCCGACGAAACGTAGACCTGTTCGACCTCGTCGCCGACGACCATCACGAAACCCGCCACCGCGTCGCCGAGCACGGCGACGGTCGTGTCGCCGACGCGGTCCGCGGCCCGGGTCCAGAACGAATCGCGGGTGCGGATCCGGACGAGTGAATCGGGCACGTTGCCGAGATGGCCGTCCTGCCAGCCGTGGTACCAGACCTTCGCGACGGCGTCGGCGTCCGCGGATGTAGCCGGTCGAAGCGTCATGGACATGGCGACGAGTTTAGGAGACCAGCGCGCCGATCCGCCGCTCCACCTCGTCCGCGCTCGCGTTTCCGGCGACCAGCGTCACGACCCGTTCCCCATCCTCGACGGGCAAGGCGGCGAGCAAGGTCGGGTATCCGGTGACACCCAGTTCCCGCGCCCGCCGGAAATCGTCCGCCGCGGAGACCCGGTCCAGCGCGGCCTCGACGGCGTCGCCGTCCAGGCCCGCCCGCTGCGCGACCACGCGGTAGGTCGAGACTTCGGACAGGCTCAGGCCGTCGAGGTAGAAAGCCTCCTGTAGCAAGGCCGCGAGCCGCACGGCGCGGTCCGGCGCGACCTCGCGCAGTGCCGCCATCCCGCAGGCGGCGGCCTCGGAGTCCATGACGAAATCGCCGTCCGCGATGAGCCGTTCGTAGCTTTCCCCGAACGGCGCGCCGGTCCGGCGGGTGATCTCGGCGTTGGCTCCTTGGACGTGACCGAACTGCCGGATCGGAACACGGCGCCCGCCGAGGAACAGGCCGCCGGAAACCACTTCGACCGGCAGGTCCGGATGCCGGTGCGCGACGTCGGCCATGGTCCTGGCGAAGCCGTAGGACCAGCCGCAGTACGCGTCGAAGACATAGATGAGCCTCATGTCGAGCTCCAACGATGTCTGACCAGTCAGATATTCCTACCGGAGCTTGGGGAGTGCGTCACGTGCCGAGTGGCTCAGCGCCCGCAGATCCTGCGCGAACCGTTCGCGATGGTCGGCGGGCAGTGGGTCGAGGAACTGCCGCTGGATGTTCTCGACGTGCACCCGCGCGGCCCGCACGGTCGTCTCCTCGCCTTGCGCGGTCAGCCGAACGAGTTGCACTCGTCGGTCCTGGGGATCGGAAGAACGCAAGACCAGGCCGAGCGTCGTCATCCGGTCGACCAGCCGGGTCGCGCCGCCGGTGGTCAGCACCTGCTCCTGCGCGATCGCGCGCATGCTCATCCCCGCCTCGCCCGACCTGCCGACGATCAGCAGGACTTCGAACATCAGGTGCGAGATCCCGCATTCGGCCTCCAGTGCGCGGCCGAGCAGGTATTCGAGCCGGTTCGCCGCGCCCATCATCCGCCCGAAGGCGACGACACGCGGGTCGTAGGCGGCTTCTTTCGCCGTGGTGATGCCCATTTCAGCTCCCTGCCGACAAGGCCAAATAGACGTCGAGCTGTTCGGTGAACTCGGTCAGGTCGGTGCCGAGCAGTTCGCTCGCCCGGCCGATCCGGTACCGCAAGGTGTTGACGTGGACGTGCAGCGCCCGCGCGGCCCGCGTCGGGGAGCCGGAGCATTCCAGGAAGACGCGCAGGGTGTGCACCAGATCGGTGCCCTGTTCGGCGTCGTAGCCCAGCAGCGGGCCCAGTACCCGTCGCCGCAACGCCGCCCGGAGTTCGTCGGGCGCGCCCGCCAGCAGCAGCCGGTGCATGCCGATCTCGCCGCCGGGGACGACTTCGATCGTGCCGGAGCGTTCCGTCGCGACGGCCAACGCGTAGCGCGCGACCTCCTTCGCGCCTCGCAGCACGGAGACCGGGGAACGGTCGCTGATCCCGATCAGCACCCGGCGGCACGGCAGCAGTGACGCCACTCCTTCGAGGGTGGCGGTCACCGTCGCGGGCCAGTCCTCCGGCCATTCGCCGTCGTCCTCGGCCACGGCCCAGGTCGTTTCCCCCGCGGGCCCGACGAGGGCGCCCGGCGGCAGTAGTTCGGTGAGGATCCCGCGTGCCGCTTCGGATCCCTCGGTGCGTGCGACGACGACGCGCAGATCGCCGCGCAGCCCGGTCGCGGTCAGCGCCGCGTGCGGATCGCTTCCCTCGTCGAGTGCGGCGAGCAACGGTTCGAGCACCCTGTCGGTGACCGCGCGGACCTCGTCCGCCCGCGTGCGCGCGAGCCCGATCAGCCCGGCGAGTTCCTCGGCGATCTCCGCCTGTGCGGCGGTCAGCGGCCCGCCGATCGCGAGCAGCCACGGCAGCGCGTGCCTGCCGCCGATCGGCCGCACGGTGACGTCGTCCGCCTCCAGGGAGCGTCCGCCCGCCGCGACGAACCGCCGCACCAGATCCGACGGCGTCCCCGCGGGCACCACCCGGCACGGGAGGCCGATCTCCGCGTGTGCCCGCTCCAGCAGCGTTTCCACCGACGCGTCTTCCGTCGCCGCTGAAAGCAAACGTTTGCGAGCGCCGTCCGCGGCCGCGGCCAACGCCAGCACCACCCGTTCGGTGACCACGGAGAAAGACAGGTCCGCCGGCACCTCCAGCAACGGAATCCCGTGCCGCGTACAGGCTTCGACGAGGTCTTCGGGAATTCCGTCGGAATCGGCTCCGGAAGCCGCGAGCGCCGCCGCCCCGGCCTTCGCCAGCGCGGCGACGAAAGCCTCGGAATCACCCGGCCCGCGCCACCACAGCAACCCGCTCAGGACGAACTCGCCCGCCGACACGTACCGCCCGGGGTCGGGCAGTTCCGTGACGTAGATCCGGGACACCGGACGGTCGAGCAAAGCCGTCCCGGCGCGGACGCGCAAGCGCAGCCCGGGGAGCGCGAGCAGAGTTTTCACGGTCGTCATCAGGTTTGTAGGAAAGCACAAAACGACAGGTGTGTGCAGGGGAGATTTCATGCTTCGGCACCGTTGCCGCCATACGGGCGCAGGGCGTCTACTGAGGCAGCCGTCACAGAACACCGCCGAACCGAGGAGCCCGAGAGTGGATTTCCTGCGCCCCAGCTCGCTGACCGAGGCGCTCGCCGTCAAGGCCGAGCGACCCGACGCGGTGCCCATCGCGGGCGGCACGGACGTCATGGTGGAGCTCAACTTCGACCACCGCCGCCCCGGCGCGCTGCTCGACCTCAACCGCGTCACCGAACTCGCCGAGTGGACCGAGACCGACGGCAGGATCCGCCTCGGCGCCTCGGTGCCCTACGTCCGGGTGATCGCTGAGCTGGGTGAAGTTCTGCCCGCGCTGGCCATGGCCTCGCGCACTGTCGGCTCGCCGCAGATCCGCAACCGAGGCACCGTCGGCGGCAACCTGGGGGCCGCCTCGCCCGCCGGTGACACCCATCCCGTGCTGCTCGTGCTCGGCGCCGAGGTCGAGGCCGCGTCGGTGCGCGGCACGCGGAGGATCCCGGCGGAGGAGTTCTACCTCGGCGTCAAACGCAACGCCCTCGAACCCGACGAGCTGATCACCGCGGTGCATCTGCCCGCCGAGGTCGGCCCGCAGCAGTTCGCCAAGGTCGGGACGCGCAACGCGATGGTCATCGCGGTCTGCTCGTTCGCGCTGGCGCTGCACCTCGACTCCCGCGAGATCCGCGCCGCCGTCGGTTCGGCGGCGCCGACACCGCGCCGCGCGACTGCCGCCGAGGAGTTCCTCACCGCCGAACTTCCCTGGTCCACCAAGGCTTCCCTCTCGGATTCGGTCAAACGCCGGTTCGGTGAGCTGGTCTCACAGGCGTCGTCGCCGATCGACGACGTCCGCGGCAGCGCCGACTACCGCAAACACGCGCTGTCCGTCCTGGCGCGGCGAACGCTGACCTGGGCGTGGAACGACTTCCAGAAGGGTGAACGCGAGTGCGCGTGAACGTGACGATCAACGGTGAGTCCCGCCAGGCCGACGACGTCTGGGAGGGCGAAAGCCTGCTTTACGTGCTCCGCGAGCGGCTCGGGCTCCCGGGCTCCAAGAACGCCTGTGAACAGGGCGAATGCGGTTCCTGCACGGTGTACCTCGACGACGTTCCGGTGTGTTCGTGCCTGGTCGCGGCCGGTCAGGTCGAGGGCCGCGAGGTCCGCACGGTCGAAGGGCTCGCCGACGGCGACAAGCTCGACCGCGTCCAGCAGTCCTTTGTGGACGCGGGGGCCGTCCAATGTGGTTTCTGCACGCCCGGCCTCGTGGTGGCCGCGCACGATCTGCTCAACCGCGTCGACAACCCCGCGGATGAGGAGATTCGGGAGGCGCTGGCGGGGAACCTCTGCCGGTGTACCGGCTACGAGAAGATCCTCGACGCCGTCCGGCTCGCCGCGACCAGGGGAGAGACCACGTGAAGACCGTCATCGAGAACGCCGCGATCGCCACCGTCGACGGAGCTGGCACCGAGCACGCCACGGGCCACGTCGTCATCGAGAACGACCGCATCGCGGCGGTCGGCGCGGGGAAGGCGCCCGACGGCGAGTACGACGAACGTGTCGACGGCTCCGGATGCCTGGTCACGCCCGGTCTGATCAACACCCATCATCACCTCTACCAGTGGGCCACGCGCGGCCTAGCCGCCGACCACACCCTCTTCGAATGGCTCGTCGCGCTGTACCCGATCTGGGGCAGGCTCGACGCCGAGATCACGCACGCCGCCGCCACGGCAGGCCTCACGCGGCTCGCGACCACCGGTTGCACGACCGTCGCCGACCACCACTACGTCTTCCCGCGAGACGGCGGCGACCAGGTCGAAGCCCTCGCCGCCGCCCGGATCCGCGTCGGGGTGCGGCTGCACGTCGTGCGCGGCTCGATGGACCGGGGCGAGTCCCAGGGCGGGCTCCCGCCGGACAACCTCGTCGAGGAGACCGAGGCCGCGCTGCTCGGCACCGAAGCCGCGATCGACCGGTTCCACGACAGCTCGGCCGGCGCGCATCTGCAGATCGCGGCCGGTCCGTGCTCGCCGTTCTCGGTGAGCGAGCGGCTGATGACCGGCGCGGCGGAATTGGCGCGACGCAAGGGAGTCCGGCTCCACACGCACCTCGCCGAGACGGTCGACGAGGAGAAGCAGTGCCTCGCCGAAGTCGGCTGCACGCCCGCGGAGTACGCCGACGAACTCGGCTGGCTCGCTCAGGACGTCTGGCTCGCGCACTCGATCCACCTCGCTCCGGAAGCGATCCGGCGGCTGGGCGCCACCGGCACCGGCGCGGCGCACTGCCCGACGTCGAACGGGCGGATCGGCGCCGGGATCGCCCCGGTCCGGCAGCTGCTCGACGCCGGGGTCGCGGTCGGGCTGGGTGTCGACGGCGCCGCGTCCAACGAATCCGGTGGCCTCGGCGAGGAACTGCACCAGTCGCTGCTGCAGGCGCGCCAGCGCGGCGGACCGCGTGCGCTGACCACACGCGAGGCGCTGTGGATGGGCACGATGGGCGGCGCGCGCTGCCTGGGCCGCGAGAAGGACTTGGGCTCGATCGAGACCGGCAAGCTCGCCGACCTCGCCGTCTGGAACCTGAACGGCTTGAACTACGCCGGGATCACCGACCCGGTCGCCGCCTTGGTGCTCGGCGCCACCCCGCCGATCGAGCGGCTGTACGTCGGCGGCGCGACCGTCGTCGACGGTGGAACGCTGCGCGAGGAATCCGAAGACGAGATCGCCCGTGAGCTGGCCGTGGCCAGTGCGCGGCTGAGGGAGACGGTATGACCACCACTGAAGTCTCCAAGCAGACCACCGGCAACGGAGTGGGTACGAGCCCGCAGCGGCCCGACGGCACGGTCAAGGTGCGCGGCGAATTCGCCTACTCCTCGGATCTTTGGCACGAGGACATGCTGTGGGGCGCGACGCTGCGCAGCCCGCATCCGTACGCGCGGATCACCGGGATCGACATCACCGAAGCCCTTGCCGTACAAGGTGTCTACGCGGTGCTGACCCATGAAGACGTACCCGGCGTGAACAAGTACGGCCTGGAGCACTCCGACCAGCCGGTGCTCGCCGTCGACGTCGTGCGCTACCAGGGTGAACCCGTCGCGCTCGTCGCCGCCGATCACCCCGAGACCGCTCGCCGAGCGATGAAGCGGATCAAGGTCTCCTACGAGGTCCTCGAACCGGTGACGGATTCCGAGAAGGCCGCCGCCGGCGAGGGCGCCGAGCTGCACCCCGGCGGGAACGTCGTGCGGTACGCGAAGATCCGGCACGGCGACCAGTCGGTGAAGGCCGACGTCGTGGTGTCCGGTGTCTACGAGGTCGGCATGCAGGACCAGGCCTTCCTCGGCCCCGAGTCCGGTATGGCGATCCCGGACACCGAAGGCGGTGTCGACCTTTACGTTGCCACGCAATGGCTTCACGTCGACCAGCAGCAGATCGTGGCCGCACTGGGGCTGCCAAAGGACAAGGTGCGGCTGACGCTCGGCGGGGTCGGCGGCGCGTTCGGTGGCCGCGAGGACCTCTCGATCCAGGTCCACGCGTGTCTGCTGGCGCTGCACACCGGCAAGCCGGTCAAGATGGTCTACAACCGCGAGGAATCCTTCTACGGCCACGTGCACCGCCACCCGGCGAAGATGTACTACGAGCACGGCGCGGACAAGGACGGCCGTCTCGTCTACGTCAAGGCGAAGCTGTACCTGGACGGCGGCGCATACGCCTCGTCCACCGGTGCGGTGGTGGCGAACGCCGCCACGCTCGGCGTCGGTCCGTACAATGTGGACAGTGCGTCGGTCGACTGCTGGGGTGTGTACACCAACAACCCGCCTTGTGGCGCGATGCGTGGATTCGGCGCGGTGCAAGCGGGTTTCGCCTACGAGTCCCAGATGGACAAGCTCGCCGAAGCCTGCGGCCTCGACCCGGTCGACATCCGGATCCGCAACGCGATGGCCGAAGGCAGTGTCATGCCGACCGGTCAGATCGTCGACTCGGCCGCCCCGGTCGCCGAACTGCTGGAACGCCTGCGCGCCAAGCCGTTGCCGGTCACGCACGAGGAGCTCGACCTGCGCCGCATGCCCGGTGGCGTCTCCAACACCACGCACGGTGAGGGTGTCGTCCGCGGCGTCGGATATGCGGTCGGCATCAAGAACATCTGCTTCTCCGAGGGCTTCGACGACTACTCGACGGCTCGCGTCCGGCTGCAACTCGTCGGCGGCGAACCCGCGGCGACCGTGCACACCGCGGCCTGCGAGGTCGGTCAGGGCCTGGTCACCATCATGCAGCAGATCGTGCGGACCGAACTCGGCATCGAACAGGTGACGATCCTGCCGATGGACACCACCATCGGCAACGGCGGTTCGACGTCGGCCTCCCGGCAGAGTTACGTCACCGGCGGCGCCGTCCAAGCCGCTTGCGTCGCGGTGCGATCCGGGCTGCACAAGCATCTCGCGGGCAGGCTCGACGCGAACGGGAAGCTGAACGTCGTCGGGAACAAGGTCGTCTCGGCCGACGGCAGTGTGCTCGCGGACCTCGCCGACGTCCTCGGCGACGAGGTGTTCGACGAGACCGTGGAATGGCGCCACCGTCCGACCGTGCCCATCGATCCCGAGACAGGACAAGGGAACGCGCACGTCCAGTACGGTTTCGCGGCACACCGCGCGGTCGTGGACGTCGACACCGAACTCGGGCTGATCAAGGTCGTCGCGCTCGACTGCGCGCAGGACGTCGGCAAGGCGCTCAACCCGCAGGCGGTGCTCGGCCAGATCCAGGGCGGCTCCGCGCAGGGGCTCGGGCTCGCGGTGATGGAGGAGATCCAGATCGACGGCGGGAAGATCCGCAACCCGTCGTTCACCGACTACCTGATCCCGACCGTGCTGGACATGCCGCCGATGGACATCGACGTGCTGGAACGGCCCGACCCCAACGCACCGTATGGTCTGCGCGGGGTCGGTGAACCGCCGACGATCTCGTCCACCCCGGCGATCGTCGCGGCCATCCGCGCGGCCACCGGGCTGGCGCTGCCCCGCGTTCCGGTGCGCCCGGAACACCTCACCGGCACCTGACAATCCGTACTTTTTCGAGCTAGGAGCACATCCGTGGGTACCCATCTGTCCATTTCGGAGTCCGACGAGCAGAAATGGCTCGCCGAAGCCGTCCAGCTGGCCACCACGAACGTCGAACGCGGCGGCGGCCCGTTCGGCGCGATGATCGTCCGTGACGGTTCGGTGCTGGCCACCGGCACCAACCAGGTGACGCCGACGCTGGACCCGACGGCACACGCCGAGGTGGTCGCGATCCGCGCGGCGTGCCAGGCGATCGGCGACTACAAACTCGACGGCTGTGTCCTCGTGACCTCCTGCGAGCCCTGCCCGCTCTGCCTTTCCGCCGCGCTCTGGGCGCGTGTCGGCAAGGTCGTCTACGCCGCGGACCGCCACGACGCGGCCGAGGCGGGCTTCGACGACCGCGAGTTCTACGACCTCTTTTCCCGCCCGCGCGAGACCTGGTCACTACCCGTCGGCCAACTGTCCCTTCCGGACTCTTTCGCGCCTTTCCAGGCCTGGCTGTCGAAACCCGACAAGAAGGCCTACTAGTTCTCTTCCCGCCCCACAACGTTGTGGAGTAGGCATGACCCAATTAGGTACAGAGCGTCCCCCGCTGCCCTCGCCCGAACCGGGGCGGCTGTCCGGGCTCGACCGCTGGTTCAAGATCTCCCACCGCGGCAGCACGATCGGCCGCGAGGTGCGCGGCGGGATCACCACTTTCGTCGCGATGTGCTACATCGTGTTGCTCAACCCGCTCATCCTCGGCGCGTCGGCCGACATCACCGGCGCCCGGCTGAGCACCGAGGCGATCACGACCGCGACCGCGCTGGCGGCAGGGGTCACCACGATCCTGATGGGACTGGTCGGCAACGCGCCGCTGGCTCTCGCGGCTGGCCTCGGCGTCAACGGGGTCGTCGCCTTCCAGATGGCGCCCGCCATGACCTGGGCGCAGGCCTTCGGGCTCGTCGTCCTCGAAGGCTTCTGCATCGTGTTGATGGCCGTTTCCGGCATCCGGGAACGGATCATCAACGCGATCCCGATGGCGCTCAAGGTCGCGATCACCGTCGGCATCGGGCTCTACATCGCGCTGGTCGGCCTGGTCAGCGCCGGCTTCGTGACCAGGACACCGGACGCCGCCCAGTCGACGGTGCCGGTGCGGATGGGGATCGCCGGCCATCTGGAGGGCTGGCCGATCGCGATCTTCTGCCTCGGGCTGCTGCTGATGATCGTGCTCGTGAGCCGCGGGGTGCCGGGCGCGGTGCTGATCAGCATCGCGGTCGCGACCGGGCTCGCGGTGCTGGTCAACAGCGTGTTCCACGTCGAGGGCTGGGGACTGGTCGAACCCAAGGTGCCCGACCAGGTCGTGGCGCATCCCGATTTCAGCCTGCTGGGCGACATCGATCTCTTCGGCGGCTTCGGGTCGGCGGGCGCGGTGACGGCGGCGGTGTTCCTGTTCACGCTGGTGCTTTCCGGGTTCTTCGACGCGATGGGCACGATCACCTCTGTCTCGGAGGAGGCGGGACTGGTCAAGGACGGCAAGGTCGAGGGGATGGGCCGCATCCTGCTGGTCGACGGAGCGGGCGCGCTCGCCGGCGGCGTCACCGGATCGGCGCCGAACACGGTGTTCCTCGAATCGGCCGCCGGTGTCGGCGAGGGCGCGCGGACCGGGCTGGCGAGCATCGTCACCGGCGGGCTGTTCACCGCCACGCTGTTCCTGACGCCGATCGCGGCCGTCGTCCCGGCGCAGGCCGCGGCACCCGCGCTGGTGGTCATCGGCGGCATGATGATGGCGCAATGCCGCCGGATCCCTTGGCAGGACCTGGATTTCGCGATCCCGGTGTTCCTGACCATCGCGTTGATCCCGTTCACCTACTCGATCACCAACGGGATCGGCGCCGGACTGGTCGCGTACGTGCTGATCAAGATCTGCAAGGGCAAGATCCGCGAGATCGGCTGGATCCTCGGGATCCTGGCCGCGGTGTTCGGGGTGTACTTCGGGATCGAAGGGATCATGTCGTGGTTCTGATGTTCCTCAACGGCGGCGGGATGCGTGGCGGACCGCTGCACGAACAGTTGCAGGGCGCGCCGTTGTGCTGCGTGGCCCGGTCCGCGCCCAAGTACCGCTACTTCTCCGTGGGCGACCGGTTCCCGGCGATGTACGAAGGCGGCTCCGCCTCCGTGGTCGGCGAGGTCTACGACCTGCCGCTTTCGGTGTTGCGGGACCACCTGGTCCCCGCCGAACCACCGGAACTGGAGCTCGGCGTCGTCGAACTGGAGGACGGCGCGGCCTGTCTCGCGACCGTCCTGCGATCGTCCTTTGTGGACTCCGCTGAGCTGACGGACATCTCCGCGGTGGGGGACTGGCGGGCGTATCTCGCGTCCCGCTAGCGACACTCGCGAAGGCCTCCTTGAGAGACCCAGAGTCCCTCAAGGAGGCCTTCACGGAACGTCAGAGCACGAAGACGAGGTTGCTCGCCGCCGGGTGGAACATCTCGGGTGCGCCCGCGTAGAAGGCCCGCCAGACACCGGGCTTGCGGTGCTCGGCCGAAGCCGCGAAGGCCCAGGTGGTGCCGTTCCAGGTGGCGTCGACCGTCGCCGCGGTGGTCCAACGGTAGGTGCCGAGTGAGAAGTACTGGAGTTCGACCGGGATCGGGTTCGCGGTGTAGCGGCCGGGGAACTCGATCGTGCCGGACGCGGTCACGGCCTTGTCCGCGCCGCGGCCCGCCGCGAACGACGTGATCGCCGCGGGGTGGAGCACGACGATCTTCGGGGTGTCGGCGCGCGAGTTCGCGATCGACGGGTCGGTGGAGAAGAAGTCGGCGTGGTAGCTGCCGGTGCGGATCGGGGTCAGCGTCGCGCTGTAGACGCCGGTGGCGTCGGTGACCGGCTTGGCCTGAGCTTCGCCGCAGAAGCCGTTGAAGCAGAACGAGATCCCCACTTCGGCGCCCGCGATCGGCGTGGCGTCGGCCTTCGTGAGCTTGCCGGAGATCGTGACGCTCTGCCCGGCGTCGATCCGCGTGCTGCCGGTGGTCGTGGTGAGGGTGGACGGCTGGGCTTCGGTGGCGGACGCGGGTACTGCGCCCGCGGTGAGCAGTGCGGCGGCGGCGATGGTGCCGATCACGAGCTTCCTGATGATCATGTGCTCCCCAAACGGATTTCGGCTTCTGTGACCGCTAGGTCGGCCGGAAGTCGTTGCCCGTTGCGGAAAGAACCCGGTGTTCAGCAGTCCGCCGTCGGTGCTTCACGCAGCCGGCAGCAGCGTGCGCGCCAAGGCGACGGACGACAGCCCCGCGACCTCGAGCGCTTCGGTGTTACGCAGCGATCGGCTCAGCACGAACGCTCCTTCGAGGCTGTTCACCAAAGCGATCGTGAGCTGCCGCGCGGCCGCGGGTTCGAGGCCGTACTTGCCCAGCTTCTCGGCGCCGGTCTCGATCCACGCAGTGAACACGTCGGCCGTCGCAATGCGCAGCTTCTCGTTGGTGCTGGCGACCTCGAGCGCGACCGTCGCGATGGGGCACGCGTCGGCGTAGTCGGTCGCTTTCAGCGTCTCGGCCGCGCTGGCGAAGCATGCCTCGATGCCGTGGACGAGGTCCGGTTCGTCGGCGAAGAAGATCTCGAACAGCGCGAGGTACATCATCCCCGAGGTGCGGATGACCTCCTCGCCGAGCTGTTCCTTGCCGCCGGGGAAGAAGTGGTAGAGCGAGCCGAAGGGCGCTTTCGCGGCTTCGACGATCTGCTTCACCCCGGTGCCGGTGTACCCGTTCCGGCGGAGCAGTTCGGCGCCGGCGTTCACGATGCGTTCCCGCGTTCCAGTCACGTCTCCATGATAGAGCGTTCTATCTAACCCCTGAAACGTGAAAGATGCTCACATCTATTGTGGATCACGGGAGGAACTTGCCAGGATCGGCCGGTAGTCCAACGACGGATCACGAGGTCGCCATGCGCCGTACCGCCCGACTTGTCCTCGCCACCCTGGTGGCTGTCCTCTCTCTAGCGAGTTTGGGGACACCGGCGAACGCCGCCGAGACCCCGTCCTTCCGCAAGTACGTCGCCCTCGGCGACTCCTACACCGCGGGCCCGCTGATCCCGTGGCAGCAGGCGAGCTGGTGCTTCCGGTCGAACAACAACTATCCGGCCTGGCTCGCCACCAAGCTCGGGCTCTACTACAAAGCGGGCGCCTTCACCGACGTCAGCTGCTCGTCGGCGGACACCACGAACATGACGAAACCGCAGACGGTGCCCTCGCCGAGCCTGGCCCTGGCCAGTGCGCCGCCGCAGTTCGACGCGCTGACGCTGGACACCGACCTGGTGACCATCGGCATCGGCGGCAACGACTACGGCGTCTTCGGCAGCCTGATCGGCACCTGTCCCGAGCTGCGCGACAGCGATCCGACCGGCTCACCGTGCAAGGACCACTTCACGATCAACGGGACCGACACCCTGCTCGCGGCGATCGAGAACACCCGGCGGAACCTCGAACGCGTCGTCAAGGGCGTCCGGGAGCGTTCGCCCGCCGCCACGATCGTGCTGGTCGGCTATCCGCGGATCGTGCCGCCGACGGGTTACTGCCCCAGCGTGGTCCCGTTCGCCGACGGTGACTACGCCTGGGCCGACGAGGTCGAGCGCGCGCTCAACAAGGCCGTGTCGACGGCCGCCCGCAAACAGGGCGCCCGCTACGTCGACACCTACGGGCCGAGCCTCGGGCACGACGCCTGTTCGGGTGACGCGGCCTGGGTGAGCGGCAAGACCACCGATCTGTTCCGGGCGGTGGCTTATCACCCGTACGCGGCGGGCATGAAGGCGGAAGCCGACCTGATCTTCAAGGCACTGGGCGGGACCACCGCGGTGTCCACGAAGGCGCCGGATGCGCGCAACGCGACCACCGCGGACGAACTCCAGCGCAAGGCCGCCGCGGCGGGACTTGTGCCTCGGTCCTAGCCGCCCCTTGATCCTTGGTTCACCTTCCGGCGCTACCTGCGGTCGATGTTCGCTCGGTACGCCCGGCCCTAGCGTCGTGAGCCGTTGGGAATCCAGGGAAGAAGGGGGAAGTAGATGAAACGGCTCTTGGCCGCCGGGATGCTCCCGGTGATCGTGGGCGGGCTGCTCGCCGGAGCCACACCGGCTTCGGCGGGCGTCCCGGCGCACTACGCCGAGCAGAAGCTGGCGTGGCATCCCTGCGCCGCGGAGGAGCTGATCTCGTTGCCGCCGGGCACCGACATCAGCGGACTCGAATGCGCGACCTACCGCACACCGCGCGACTGGGATCGTCCGCACGAGCGGCAGGATCTGACCATCGCGGTCAGCAGGCTGAAAGCGACCGGGCCGTCGACGGCCTCGCTGCTCACCAACCCGGGCGGGCCGGGCGGTCCCGGCCGCTGGCAGCCGACGATGTTCCGCGGGCAGCAGAAGCTGCGCGAACACCAGGACATCATCGGCATCGACGTGCGCGGCACCGGCAAGAGCACCAACGTCACCTGCCGGGGCGCCGTCGACG
This sequence comes from Amycolatopsis sp. lyj-108, assembly GCF_046549005.1. Lineage (NCBI taxonomy): Bacteria > Bacillati > Actinomycetota > Actinomycetes > Pseudonocardiales > Pseudonocardiaceae > Amycolatopsis > Amycolatopsis sp. lyj-108. The sequence goes on from NZ_JAJPWQ010000005.1 coordinate 301,711, forward strand.
CCATCCGGCAACTGGACCCGCGTGACCGCGACCCGCGCAACCTGGACCAGATCCTGGCCACCACCGAGCACGCGGCCAAGTCCTGCCAGAGCGCCGGCGGCGAACTCGGGTCGCTGATCACCACCTACCAGACGATCAGGGACTTCGACCTGCTCCGCGCGCTGCTCGGCAGGGAGAAGATCAACTGGGTGGGGTATTCGGGCGGCACCTGGCTGGGGGCGCACTACGCGCAGCAGTTCCCCCAGCGGACGGGACGGTTCGTGCTGGACTCCTCGACGGAGTTCACCACGGACTGGCAGAAGACGTTCGATCAGCAGGCGGTCGGCTTCGAGCGGCGCTGGCGACAGGATTTCCTGCCGTGGCTGGCGCGTTACGACGCCAAGTACCACTTCGGCACCAGCGGCGAAGAGGCCCGGCAGACCTACGAACGGGTCCGCTATGCCTTGTCCCGCAACCCGATGGACGGGAAGGGGCCGATGCAGCTGGAGTTCGTCATCGTCTACATGCTGTACAAGAAGGCGACCTTCCCGGCATTGGCCGACCTGCTGGTCAAGGTGCGGGACGCGATGGAGAACCCGGCGGCGAAGGCCGAGGCCAAGGCCGCCGTCGAGGCGGCGGGTGACTTCTCCGACGCGCAGGACGCCACGTTCTGGAACACGGTCTGTGGTGAAGGGAAGTTCATCGGCACCCGCGAGTCACGGATCCGGGAGTCACAGCGGAACCTCGATCGCGGTCTGCTCCTGGCCGGTGGTGGCATCCTGAACGCCTCGGTCTGCATGTTCTGGGACAAGGAACCGCGGCCGCTGCCGAAGCTGGACGGCAAGGGAGTGCCGCCGGTGCTGATCGTCCACTCGGAACACGACCCGGCCACCACGATCGAAGGCGCCAGGCGGGCACACGCGAAGTTCGCGAACTCGCGGATGCTGACCGTGACCGGTGAAGGCGACCACGGGCTCTACGCCGACGGGAACCCCGCGGTGGACGAGATCGTGAACGCGTACCTGGTCGACGGGATCGTCCCCGCCGACCAGAGCGTCCCCGGTATGCCGCTGCCCGTGCCCTAGAAAGCGGCGAGGGTGTGCCAGGCCAGGCCTGCGTCCTCCGCGTCATCGCGGAGGACGACACCCTCGATGAGGCCGTACGGGCGGTCGGCGGCGTAGAAGACCTCGTTGTCGTTCTTCAGCCCGAACGGCGACAGGTCCACCAGGAAGTGGTGTTTGTTCGGCAGTGAAAGCCGGACTTCGGCGACCTCTTCGCGTTCCTTGAGCACAGCCTCTCCCATCGCGTACAGCGTTTGCTGCAGGGAGAGGCTGTGCTTGTCCGCGAAGGTCTCCAGCAGGATCCGCCGCACTTCGGCATGGCTCGTGGCCCAGTCGATCCCGTCGCCCTGGTAGCGCCAGCGCGCGGTCACGGCGGTGGCGAGGATCCGGTCGTTCGTCTCGGCCAGCGTCGTGTACTCGTCGCGAGGGAAGCCGTGGAATTCCGAGCCGGTCGACTTGAGGACCACGAGATCGTCCAAACCGGACACCACCCAGGCCTGGTCACCCTGAACGGTGACCGCGGTCGTGCGTTTTTCGCTGCCCGCCTGGGAGAACGCGTGGTCGTGGCCGGAGATGCGGTTCCAGCCGTGTTCATCGATCAGGATCCGGGCGCCGGTGATGTGCTCGAACGAGCCGACGAAATGCCGCCCGAGCCGCAGCGCGAAGTCCTCGATCTCGCCGACGGGCGCCTCCTTGGCGAAGGCGTACACGGTGTTCTTCTGGGTGTCGGTCGCGACGACGTCGGCGTTGTCGCCGGTGAGGTGGGTGGCCGCGAGGTCGCCGCGCAGCGACGTCGAAACGGTGAGGTCCTTGAGGTGGTGGACGGTGCCTTCGCGCCGGACGGTGACGAGCCGGACTTCGGCCTTGCCGTACTGGTTGGGGCCCAGGGTGATGGCCACGGGCGATCAGCTCCCTCGATAGGTGGAATAGGCGAACGGGCTCAGCAGCAACGGCACGTGGTGGTGCTCGGTCCCGTCGGCGATGCGGAAGGTCAGGGTGACTTCGGGGAAGAAACAGTCCGGGCCGAGGTGGGCGCCGGTGTCGAAGACCAGCCGGTACACCCCGGGTTCCAGGGTTTCCGGGCCCAGGTCGCGGATCCGGCCGTCGGCGTCGGTCCGCCCTTCGGCGACGGGTTCGCCCGCGCCGGTTTCGAGGCGGACCCCGACGCCGGCCGCGGGTCGTCCCGCGGCGGTGTCGAGGATGTGTGTGGTCACGAGGCTCATGCCGTCACCGCCTTCTCCAGCCGCAGCGCGGCGATCCTTGCCAGCTCTTGGCCGGCCACTTCGAGTTCCTTCTCGGGGTCGTTCGAGAGCCTCGAACGCAGGTTTTCCAGCAGTTCGGCGCCGCTCCGGCCGCTCGCGCAGACCAGGAAGACATGCCCGAACCTCGCTTCGTACTCGGCGTTGGCCGCGGCGAACTCGCGCGCCGCGTCACCGTCCACACCGGACTGTTCCGAGCGTGACCAGCCGGCCTCGGTGCTCGCGCCCCCCGCTTTCTCCCCGATCCGGGGATGGGCGGCCATGGCGCGCCGGACCTCTTCGGGACGCAACGGGGTGAGCGTCTCCGCCGTGGCGAGTAGCGCGGCGAGGTCGGCGTACGGACGCCTGGCCAGCAGGGTTTCCACCCAGCGCGGGACGTCGAGGCAGGCGGTCAGCGCCGGCCGGACGTCCTGAGCGGGAGCCTGGTTGAACTCTCGAATGGTGAGCGGCACGGGAACCGACGGTACGGCGACGCTTCCGCTGTCGTCAACATTTTGTTGAAACAGCTCTTCATTCTTGGTCTCGGTTGAGGTAGTTGTAGACCGTGAACCTCGTGACCCCCAGAGCCTCGGCGACGGTCGACACCGATTTGCGGAGGCCGAACGCGCCGCGTTCCTTGAGCAGCCGCACCGCACGCTGCTTGGTGGCGCGGTCGAGGGTGTCGAGTTTGCCGCCGAGTTCGCGTTCGACGTCGCCGATGAGCCGGGACAGCGCGCTGTGCAGTTCGACGGCGGGTTCGGTCGAGTCGTCGCCGACCTGGCGGAGCTGGAGGGTCACGCGGGTCGCGCCGCCGTTCAGCGCCGCCCTGGCGATGGCGGGAAGCGCGTCGAGCAGGGCGTCGGCGTCGCCGCGGACGAGAGTGCCGAGCGGGCCGAAGTCGGTCGACAGGCCCGCGTCTTCCGCCGTGTCGCGGGCTTTGACGGCATGCTCGGGTGGCGGGCCCTCGCCGTGGAACGGTTCGCTGGTGAACTCGGCTTCTAACTGCACCCAGCGAAGGTAGCGCCGCCAGGGCTCGTTGACGAGCAGGGTGGCCGGAGTTAATGTCGGAGTGCGAAACCTCGATTCCACTCAGTGGAAGTTGGAGGGCTTTAGATGGACTTGGTGATCAAGGCCGCGCGAGCCGTGACGGCCGCCGGAGAGGTACCCGCGACCCTCGGTGTCGACGACGGCCGCATCGTCGCGGTCGAACCCGCCGGAGCCGATCTGGACGGCGATCGGGTGCTCGAACTCGGCGAGGACGTCGTCCTGCTGCCGGGGCTCGTGGACACCCACGTGCACGTCAACGACCCGGGCCGCACCGAATGGGAGGGTTTCGCTTCGGCGACGCGCGCCGCCGCGGCGGGCGGGGTCACCACGATCGTGGACATGCCGCTGAACAGCCTGCCGCCGACGGTCGACGTCGCGGCGCTGGAGGTGAAGCGCAAGACCGCCGAGGGCCGGGTGCACGTCGACGTCGGGTTCTGGGGTGGTGCGATCCCCGGCAACCTCGCGGAGCTGCGCGGCCTGCACGAGGCCGGGGTGTTCGGTTTCAAGTCCTTCCTGCTGCATTCCGGAGTGGACGAGTTCCCGCCGCTGGACGCGCGCGGACTCGAAGAAGCGATGACCGAACTGCGGACCTTCGACGGCATGATCATCGTGCACGCGGAGGACTCCGACGCGATCGATCACGCGCCAGACCCGCACGGCGAGAAGTACGAAGACTTCCTGCACTCGCGTCCGCGCGGCGCGGAGAACGTGGCGATCGCGCAGGTCATCGAGCTCGCGAGGAAGACCGGGGTCCGCGCGCACATCCTGCATCTGTCCTCTTCGGACGCGCTGCCGATGGTCGAGAGCGCGCGGCGCGACGGTGTCCGGCTGACCGCCGAGACCTGTCCGCACTACCTGAGTTTCACCGCGGAGGAGATCGGCGACGGCGCCACGCAGTTCAAGTGCTGCCCGCCGATCCGCGAGGCCGGGAACCGCGAACTGTTGTGGCAGGGCCTCGCGGACGGCGTCATCGACTGCGTGGTGACCGACCATTCGCCGTGCACCCCGGAGCTGAAACGCTTCGACAGCGGCGATTTCGGGCTCGCCTGGGGCGGGATCGCCGGTCTGCAACTCGGCTTGCCCGCTGTCTGGACGCAGGCGCGGCAGCGCGGGTTCGCCCTCACCGACGTCGTCCGCTGGATGGCCGAGCATCCGGCCGCGCAGGCGGGCATGCGTCGCAAAGGTCATCTCGCGCCGGGCTACGACGCCGATTTCAGCGTGTTCGCACCCGACGAGGCCTTCGTCGTCGACGTCGCGAAGTTGAAGCACCGCAACCCGGTCAGCGCCTACCACGGACGGCCGCTCGCCGGTCTCGTCCGGAGCACGTGGCTGCGGGGCGAGGAGATCACCGGCGAAGACCCGGCAGGCGTTCTGCTGACCCGGGGTGACTGCTGAGATGGAGGATGCCGTGAACGACCGTCCTGAGTGGACAGCCCTGCCCGATCTGGCCTCGCGCAAGTTCGGCGGGACGGTGATGTGGGCGACGGACGAGTTGTTCGCCGAGAAGGAGAACCTGGTCAACCCCTGGGTGCCCGCGCACCAGACGGAGACCTTCGGGCCCAAGGGGCAGGTCTACGACGGCTGGGAGACCCGGCGGCACCGTGAGCCCGGCGACGACCAGGCCGTCGTCCGGCTCGGCATGGCGGGTGCGATCACCGGCGTCATCGTGGACACCGCGTTCTTCAAGGGCAACTACCCGCCGTTCGTCTCGGTCGAGGCGTGCGCCGTCGACGGCTATCCCAACGCCGCCGAACTGTCCGAAGTGGACTGGGACGTGCTGGTGAAACGCGGCGCGGCGGCGGGGCACACGGAGAACTTCTTCGAAATCGGCGGGAGCAAGCGCTACACGCACGTCCGGCTGACCATGCATCCGGACGGCGGCGTTGCCCGGCTGCGCGTGCACGGCACGCCGATCCCGGACCCTCGTCTGCTCGATCCCGGCGCGCTCGACCTCACCGCGCTGGAGAACGGCGCGGTGGTCACCGGATGCAGCGACATGTTCTATTCCTCGCCCAACAACCTCTTCTCGCCAGGGCTCGCCGCGCATCAGGCCGAAGGCTGGGAGACCGCGCGGCGCCGGGACGACGGGAACGACTGGGTCACGGTGCGGCTCGCCGGCGCGGGCGTCGTCCGGTTCGCCGAACTGGACAACAGCAACCTCAAGGGCAACGCGCCGGGCTGGGCGGCGCTGAGCGGCCGGGACGGCGACGGCGAGTGGGTCGAGCTGCTGCCGAAGACGCGTCTGCAACCGGACACGCGGCACCGGTTCGCGCTCGCTGAGGGACCTGAGGTGACCGAAGTGCGTCTCGACATCTATCCCGACGGCGGGATGGCGCGCCTGCGTCTCTTCGGCGCGCTGACCGATCGGGGCCGCGATGACCTGACTGCGCGCTTCGAGGCCGCGCGCTCCTGAAACGCGGGGTCAGGGACGGGCGCCCGGCCGGTTCAGGTAGGCGGAGAACAGCGAGAGGACGATCCCGACCGAGAAGATCGCGGTGAGCCACCAAGCGCCGCCGATGGACAGGTTCCACACCAGGGCACCCGCCATGAGCAGTGCCATGACGATGTTCCTGATCTGCAGCGGCGTCGGTTTGGCCATACCGCCACCTTCTCACGCGTCCGGATTTTTTCGAGCGGCGGGCAACCCCACGGGTGTGACATGCGTAACCGACATGTCAACTTCATCCACTTGCCGGGGAGACCGAAGTGCAAGCCGAAACCCGAAGAATTCCGCGGCGGGGCCTCGTGCTTTTCGCCGCTTGCCTGGCCGGGAGCGCCGTGTTCGCCGCCCCCGCGCAAGCGACGTCGCCCGAAACCGTGGCGCGTTCGCAGCAGAAGCCGGTCGAGATGCGCTCGGAACGCACCGAGAACTCGTCCACGTTCGCCAATCCCGACGGTTCCCGCACCACCCAGGTGCACGGCGGTCCGGTCCACGTCCGCCGCGGTGGTGACTGGGTGCCTGTCGACCTGACACTGGAGAAGAGCGCCGACGGGCTCGTCCGGCCGAAGGCGCATCCACGCGAACTCGTGCTGGCAGGCGCGAGCGCCAAGAGCGGTGATCTCGCCACCGTGCAGAGCCGGGACGGGAAGGTCGCCCTGCAGTACCCTGGCGCGCTGCCCGAGCCGGTGCTGGCCGGCGAGACCGCCACCTACCCGGAGATCCAGCCCGGCGTCGACCTGCAGGTCAAGGCCACGCGGACCGGTTTCGAGCAGTTCTTCGTGGTCAAGCGCCGTCCCGATCGCGCGCTGACGTTCGCACTCCCGCTGCGGGCGACCGGGCTCACGCCGCGCACCGACGCGGACGGGAACACGCAGCTGGTCACGGCGTCCGGCGCGGTGGTGGGCAGCGTGCCCGCCGCCGAGATGTGGGACTCGCGGATCGACCAGCGCAGTGGCGACCCCGTCGCCAAGGTGAAGGTCGGGAAAGTGGTGTCCGCCAAGGAACGCGGAACACTCGGCTTGAACGTGACGCCGGACGCGGGCTACTTCGCCGACCCGGCGCGGTCCTATCCGGTCATCGTCGATCCGGGTGTGTCGGTGTGGACGAACTTCGACACCTTCACGCAGTCGAACATCGCGACCACCGACCAGTCGGGTGCCACCGAACTCCGCATCGGCACCTATGACGGCGGAGCGACGAAGGCCCGGTCGTATCTCCACTTCGACGTGGCGCGGTTCCGCGGCGCCGCGATCGAGTCGGCCACGTTGTCGTTGTGGGGCAACCATTCCTACTCCTGCTCGCCGCGCAACTGGGAGATCTGGGACTCTCTGCCCGCCGACACGGGCACTCGCTGGTCGAACCAGCCGCCGCCCCGTACACGATGGGCGACGACGAACGCGACCCGTGGCTACAGCGCGGCCTGCGCGGCCGACTGGGTCCGGACCCCGATCGGGAACCTGATCGGTGCCTGGGCCGGTTCGGGGGTCACCACCGGTTCGATGGTGCTGAAGGCGGAGAACGAGTCGGATTCCTTCGGCTGGAAGAAGTTCTCGTCCGGCGAGGGCGGCAAGTCGCCGTACATCGAGGTGACCTACCGGAACCAGCGGCCGAATCCCGCCGCCGGGCACGACATCTCGGACCGCGTCGACATCGGCGGCGTCACCCACACGAAGTCCCTCACCCCGACGCTGCGTTTCACGCCGACGGACCCCGATGGTGGCAACGTCACCGCGGTCTTCTACGTCTACGAAGGCGAAACGATGATCGGGGACTACTGGAAGTGGGACGTCCCTTCCGGGACCGCCGCGACCTGGACGGTGCCGCCGGGACTGTTGCAGGAGAACCACAGCTACCGGTTCCGGGCCACCACGTTCGACCCCGGTGAAGAGTTCGCCGACGACGCCTGGGTCTCACTGCAGGCGGTGTCGAGCGGGCTCTACGCCGATGTCGCCGCTTGCGGCTGGAACAACGGGACCAAGGTGCAGCAGTGGCCGTCGAACGGCGCGGACTGCCAGAAGTTCTTCCCGTGGGGCACCGGTGACGGCTACTACCAGTTCCGTGCCAAGCATTCCGGGCAGGTCTTGGACAACACCGGTTGCCATACGGCCAGCGGGAACCCGGTGACCACCTACGACCGCGTCGCGGGCGCGTGCCAGAAGTGGACGATCGAACCGCAGACGGTCGGCACGGGGGTGTACCGGTACGCCGTCCAGAACGCGGGCAAGCTGCTGGACCAGGGCTGCACCGCGGGCCAAGGAGCACCGCTGTTCATCTGGGACCGGATCCCCGGTCGCGGCTGCCAGAACTGGCGGATGCCGGTTTCGCCTGCCAACGGGGTCACCGTGCAGTGGCTGCCGTTCACGGTGAACACCGCGGCGGAGTAACGCCTCAGGGGGCGGACTGGCGTCGTGAGCTGATCACGCCGGTGTTGAAACCGGCGAGGTGGAGCCCACCGGCGAACCGGGCGTGCTCGATCTTGACGCAGCGGTTCATCACCACGTCCAGTCCGGCCTCCAGGGCCCTGTCGGCGACGGGTTCGTGCCACAGGCCCAGCTGCAGCCAGAGCGTGCGCGCTCCGGCCTTGACGACCTCCTCGGCGACGCCGGGGAGGTCGTCGTGCTTGCGGAACACGCTGACCAGGTCGACTTCGCCGGGAACGTCGGCCAGCGACGGGTACACCGGCTGTCCGAGGAGTTCGTCCAGCCGCGGGTTCACGAAGTTGACCTGGTACTTGCTGGAGGAGAGCAGGTATGTCGCGACGAAGTAACTCGGCCGCGCCGGGTTGTTCGAGGCGCCGACGATGGTCACCGATTTCGTCCGCGAAAGGATGCGGCGGCGCTCGACCGCGCCGACGTCGTGGCTCATCCCGCCACCGCCTTGCCGAGTGCCTGATCGAGATCCCACAGGATGTCGTCGACGTCCTCCAGCCCGACCGACAGGCGGATCAGGTCCGGGCCGACACCCGCCGCGCGCAACTGGTCCTCCGAAAGCTGCTGGTGGGTGGTGGACGCCGGATGGATGACCAGCGTCCGCGCGTCCCCGACGTTCGCCAGATGCGACAGCAGTTCGACGGAGTTCACGAACGTCTCCCCGGCCGCCCGGCCGCCGTCGACACCGAAGGAGAACACGGCGCCCGGCCCGGCGGGGAGGTACTTCTTCGCGCGGTCGTGGTGCGGATGCTCCGGCAGGCCCGCGTAGTTCACCCAGGCCACCCTGCTGTCGTTCGCGAGGTACTCCGCGACGGCTCGCGCGTTGGCGACGTGGGCGTCCATCCGCTGCGGCAGCGTCTCGACGCCTTGCAGCAGGAGGAAGGCCGAGTGCGGGGAGAGGACGGCGCCGATGTCGCGCAACTGCTCGGCACGGAGCCGGGTACAGAAGGCGTACTCGCCGAAGTTCTCCCAGTACTTCAGGCCGCCGTAGCTTTCGACGGTCTCCGTCATCCGCGGGAACTTTCCGTTCCCCCAATCGAACTTCCCGGATTCGACGACCACCCCGCCCAGCGTGGTGCCGTGCCCGCCGAGGAATTTCGTGGCCGAATGCAGCACGATGTCGGCGCCGTGTTCGATCGGGCGGCACAGGTACGGCGTGGCCAGGGTGGCGTCGACGACCAGCGGGATGTCGTGCGCGTGCGCGAGCTCGGCCAGCCCGGCGAGGTCGGCGATCCCGCCGCCGGGATTGCCGATGACCTCGGTGAAGATCAGCTTCGTTTGCTCGGTGACGGCGGCCGCGTAGTCCTCGATGCGGTCACCGCTGACGAAGGTGGTCTCGATCCCGAAGCGGCGCAGCGTCCCGGTGAGTTGCGTGACCGTCCCGCCGTAGAGCCCACCGGCGGAGACGATGTGGTCTCCCGCCTCGGCGAGGGCGGAGAAGGTCAGGAACTCGGCCGCCTGGCCACTGCTGGTCGCGACCCCGCCGATCGCGCCTTCGAGGCTGGCCAAGCGTTCCTCGAAGGCCGCGACCGTCGGATTGCCGATGCGGCTGTAGATGTTGCCGTACTTCTGCAGCGCGAACAGGTTCGCCGCGTCGGCCGCGTCCTCGAAGACGAAGCTCGTGGTCTGGTAGATGGGCACGGCGCGGGCACCGGTCGCCGGGTCGGGCGTCCCGCCCGCGTGCAGGGCGCGGGTGCGGAAGCCCCAGGTGCGTTCACTCATCGCGGCCGACGCTACCTCGCGTCCCACTCGGTGACCATCGTTCCCATCCCGTGGCCACGCGTCCTACTGGCGGTCGAGGGTGATCACCGTGCCAGGGCGGTGACCGTTCCGTCGCGGGGTGACCGGCCGCGATTCGGCGCGGGACACCGCGACCCCGGCCGGCCGCTGCCGGTCGGCGGGCAGCACCTCGCGCGAGTTCGTCCGGTCCGCCAGCCGCAGGGACTGCGCCGAGGTCAGCCACTCTTCGGCGGGCTCGGCGATCTCGAGCAGCAAAGCCTCGAACTCCGACCGGGTGGTCTCGAGGATGTGCGGCGCCGCGAGCCAGCGCAGCACCTGACGTCCGGTGACCGCCATCCGCTGCCGAGGCGAGGACACCAGTCGCTGGTCGAAGTGGCGGATCAGCACCTCGTCCACGGTGTCCCACGCGTTGGCGGCGCCGAACAGATCCAGCACATCCTCCGAGCCGAGGATCTTGAACGCCTCCGTCAACAGCTGCATGACCTCGACCCGCAGTACGTTCAGGTGGCCGTACGAGGTGAACTTCAGGTTGTTCCGCAGGTCCAGCCCGCTGCGCCGGACGACGGCGACACTGCCGAAGCTCGGGTCGTACGCGCGCTCCCGGACGACGTCGGAGATCCGCTTGTCCCGCCAGAACAACGCCACCTGGTTGCCGAACTGCGTGAACAGCTGGTGGAAGTCGGTGTTCGGCCGAGAGTTCGCCGAGCCGAGCCCCTTGCCGTAGCCGAGCACTCGCCGGTACGCGCTGATGCGGTCCCGCCGGGTGTAACGCAGCACGTCCCGCCGGTCGAACCGGTACAGGCCGAAGGCACCGGGGCCGTCGGAAAGCCGGATGGCGCCGCCCTGGAACAGCTCCTGCAGTTTCTGCACCACGCGGAACACGCCGATCCGCTCGTGCTGGTACAGGTAGTACAGGTCGCCGACCGCGATGACCCGCTCCGAAGCGACCGTCTCGTCGTAGGCGTCGACGCCCGGCGGCATCGCCGTCGCCCCGAGGTCCGCGGCCGAACCGTCGCCGAGACCGACGAGCTGCGCGATCCCGCCGTCCGCCGGACCTGGCCTGCCCCGCTGTTCGGCCTCGACCGCGGTGAGCATGTCGTCCAGCTGTTTGAGGACCGCGTCGCCGAGCTTCGGATCGCTGCCCAGTTCGTTGGCGAGCTTCCCGGCGACCTGGCCGCGCAGTGCCGCGACCCGGTCGAAGAGTTCCCGGTATTCCTTTTCCGTGCCCATCGTCTTCCTCCCGTACGGGTCCGGCTACTGCCCGGTCCGCTTGCGCGTGGTCCGGGGTTTCGGCGGTTCCTCCGCCTCGGGTGGTGTCTGCTCTTCCTGGAGGGCGTGCCCTTCACGCAGCTCGGCGACCGATGGCACCGACGGCGTCCGCCCGGACGACGGCGGGGGCAGCGGAGGCGGAGGGGGCGTCGGCTGCGGCATGAGCTGCGGCGTGGGCGGGGCCGGTGGATTCGGGTCGGACGACGACGGCGTCCCGGGCCGCCCGATCGGTTCGGCGATCCGGACGACCTCCTGCAGATGGTCGTCGAGCTCGTCGATGGCCCGTTGCACACGGGAGCTGAAGAAGCCCGGGGGAAGTGACGCGCGGAAGTTGCCGGGGATGTCCCCGTTGGGGCCCCCGATGCTCTGCCGGGGCAGGTTCGCCACGATGCGCTGAAGTCGCCTCGCGATCTGGATGAACGACGTGCCGACACCTTCCTTGCCCGCCGACTCGATCAGCTTGCCGCCCTCGAAGGTGGCGAATTCACGGATCCAGCGCAGCAGCCCGCCGAGCGACATGGTCCCGCCCTCCGGGTCCGGGACACGGAGTACTTCCAGGTCTTCCTGCTGGATGAACACCGATCGCAGCATCGCGACGACCTCGTCGACCTGGGACGCCGCCGCGGACAGCAGCCGGGAAAGGGCGACCACAGCGGGACCGAAGAACGGCTGACCGCCTGCCGGCTGCGAGAACGGATCGATCTTGTCGCGTGCGTCCTGCCAGCCCCGGAACAACGAGACCACCCAATCCGTCAGCGTGATGAAGGAGGTCTGGATCCGTTCTTCCTCGATCGTGTTGACCTTGCCCGAGACCAGGCCGAGCTCGTCCCGCAACTGGCCGAGGTGCCCTCGCGTCCCGTCTCCGAGCAGCAGCAGGAAGAGCTGATCGACCCGCGCCACGCGGAGCAGCGGGCTCTCCAGCTCCTGCCGGATCTGTTCGAGATCGTGCCGTACGAGCGCACGGAAGCCTTCGGCGTTCTCGGGGTCCGAATCCGTCCTCAGTGGACGGAGCGAGTCGAGCAGCGCGAGCGAGTCCTTGACCGCGCTCCGGGCCCTCGCCGCGAGCGAGGCCTGTCCGCCGGTGACGGCGCCGAGGTCGGCTTGGATCGCGTACCCGCGCGGTGTCCACTTGGCCTCGGTCCGCCCTTGGACTTCTTTCAGCTCGAAGCTGCCGGTCAGCGCCGCCACGAACCCTTTCGTGTCACCCTCGCGCCACTTCCAGCCGAGCATGTCGCTGATCGTCTGTGCGGCGAGTGCGCCGGGTGCCGCCGACGGCGGTGGGTACTGCCCGGTCGACAGCGGATACGCGCTGTCGATGTCCTGTGCACGCGGCAATGTCGCGCCGCGGTCGTCGTTGATCGTCATCGGGTCGCCCCACATCCCTTGAATTCGGCCAGTTCCACTGCTTCACGCCAGCACCGCACCATCACGTCCTCCGCCGAGGACAAGGCGATGGCGCATTGGTCCACCCCGGCGTGGAAGCTCTTCGCCCAGCCCCGCCATTCCTGTTCCCGTCCGTGCACCGCGCGCAGCAGCCCGGAAACCGCGTGGTGCGAACGGCACTGCCCGTCCACCCGCCGCCGGAGTTTCAGCAGCGACGACGCCGTGGTGTGCAACGACTCGGCGCTCACCGGGCGCTGAGTGGCACGTGTGGCCGCTTCGACCTCACCGGTGCCGTCGAGGACGACCTCGGCGAGGTGATCCGCCGCGGCGAGTCCGACGCCGTCGGGCCTGTCCTCGGAGACGCTGATCTCCAGCGCCCGCCAGCACGCGGCCACTTGGTTCACTTCCTTGCCCAGCCGGGAGAATTCGGTGTGGATGGTCATCTCGACCTCCTGCCGAGCTCTTCCATGAAGAAACCGGAAAGCCGCTTCGGCGGGGCCATTCCCTCTTCGAGCGCGAACCGGACCGCGCCGATCAGGAACCGTTCCGGCACCACACCCGGGGACACGCCGTCGGCCAGCCTTTCCGCCGCTTCCTCGATCATCGCCTGTTCCTTGGCTTCGAACCGCAGCGCCTTCGCGAGGGGGCGATGGCCCAGCGAGGGGAACGAGGTGAAGCACATCGCGTCCACCACCACGGGGATCGCCTTGTCCGCCGTTTTCAGCAGTGCCGGCGGTGCGTTGATCAGCTTCGCCCTCGGGTACAGCTTCCGCCACAGCGCCGCGTAGGCTTCCGCGTGCCGGGTGAAACCCATGCGGTGCAACAACTCCACCGAGATCTTCGCCCGCAGGTACGGCACTGGATGCACCGCGCGTGAGGAGAACACCGTCGTTTCGAGTTCGGTGCGGCCGATGACGTCGAACAGCGAACCGACGACCGCCGGACCGCCCAGCAACAGCGCGGACAGGTCGGCGAAGGTCTCGCGGTTCCACCTGACCCAGGTACCGGTCACCGCCCGTGGCACCCCCGCCTCGACGAGTCTCGCCGCGACCTGCAGCGGGATCGCCCTGGCGAGGCCAAGGTCGTTCTGCAGGTTGTGGCTCACCTCGTGCAGGACCGCGCCGAGCGTCCACGGGTTCACCAGCCGGTGGTACGGAAGCTGGATCAGCGGGAACGGGTTCAGTCGGTTTCCCAGCCGCCGCAAGGGGATCCCGCGGCGCGAGGTGGCCGGGCCGGAGCCGGTGCGCAGGTAGCAGAACGGTGGCGGCGTCGGGATCGACCGCCAGTGCCCGATCCCGAGGTACGCGTACTGATAGCAGTCGAGCGCCACCCGGTCGCAGGCCACCAGCCACGGGGCGAACGCGCCCTGCCGCTGGTTGAACAGGTCGAGGTAGAAGTCCCAGACCCGTTCGGTGCTCCGGACCCAGCGCTGGGCGCGGGACTTCGCCAGCAGGAGCCGGGCGAGCTCGGCCTGTTCCGGCCGCTCCACCGCCTCCTGCGCGCTCTTGCGGGCCACGCGGGTCGCGGTGGACAACGGTCCCCGCAGGGTCGCCATCATGCGGTTGACCGCCGCCAGATGGGCCCGGCTCGGCCCGGTCGCCGGATCGCCGAACTCCGACCAGCGGAATGGCCGCAACGCGTCCAGATGCCGCCCCACGTTGGTGGCCTGGGAGAGGACCCACGCCTCCAGTTCCCTCCCGCCGGATGGCCTCGCCCGCCGCGCTCCGGCGGGAGGGACCGGGGCACCGGATGCCGCGGGGAGCACCCTAACGGCGGCGCGCACGGCCGCGCGCCCGCTTGCTCTGTGCGGCACGACGCCGGTTGCGCTGCGCCGCGGTCCGCGCCGGGACACGCCGCGCGGTCCGGTGACGCTGTGCTCCCGGCCGCTGTGCCGCCGCACGCCGTCGAGCGGGCTGCTTGCGGCGCGTGCTCTTCTTCTTCGGCCGCTTCAGCAGCTTGTCGGCGCCGAAGCTGACAGCGCCACCGATCAACGCGTTCGACAGCCAGCCGGGCGTCATCTGCATGCCCTTGCGGAGGCCGGCCTTGACCTTCCCCGCAGTGCGCTTGACGATCTGCGGAATACGCCGGACGAGGTGCCGCGTGCCGGGATTGCGCCAGAGTTTGCGGCCGAGGCTCGCGGCGCCGCGGACGATCTTCGGGGCCACCGAGCGCACGATCGGGGCGAGCCGGGGCAGTGCGCGGACGGCCAGCGCCGCCAGCGGTCCGATGAACGCCTCGGCCTCCTCCTCGGTCTCGGCCTGTTCCGCCTGGAAGGCCAGCCGGGCCAGCTGATCGGCGTCGGGATAGAGGCGACGCAGCGGATTGACGAAGTCCTCTCCTTCGAACTCGTCCTCGAACTCGAACTCCGCCTCCAGCTCGCGGACCAGGTTCTCGAACTCCGCTTCGAATTCGGCTTCGTCCTCGAACTCGAACTCGTAGAGCGCTTCGTCCTCGTCTTCGAGTTCGTCTTCGAGCTCCTGGGCCAGTTCACCCAGTTCGTCTTCGTCCTCGAACTCGTAGAGCGCTTCGTCCTCGTCTTCGAGCTCGTCCTCCAGCTCATAGGCCAGTTCGCCGAGCGCGCCCTCCAGCTCGTCCTCGAACTCGTCCTCGAACTCACGGCTCAGCTCGTCTTCCAACTCGCCGTCCACTGCCGCATAGCCACGGCTCATAACCGTTCTCCTCTGCTCCGGTGAAAATCCCGCGGTCCCCGGCGCGGTGCGTCGGTGAGCACGGACCCGACACTGCCCGCACACCGGGGCACACCGGTAGTCACACGTTCCTGTGTGACATGAATCGACTAGTTCGGACTTGTCACACAAATCGACGATGCGCTTTTCCTGTCGGAGGGGTTTGCTAGAGAGGGAGGGAAACCAAGAGGGGGGAGGCCGGTCTATGTCCACGAGCCCGGCGGTGGGATTTCCTGCGGCACCGATACACGATCTCGCGCGGCAGCGGAGGAAGGTCGTTTCGGACGACGAAACCGTGCGAAGCCTGGCGAGATCACTCGTCCGGCGGGTCACGGAACTGTGCGACGGGGACGCCGCGATGCGGAGACCGTTGCTCGACCTCACCGAGCACGGCGTCAGATGCCTGCTCGTACCGGTGACGCCGGAGGCGCACGACCTGCTCAGCCCGCGCGAGCACGAAGTGGCGCGCATGGTGAGCCGGGGCTATACGAACAAGCAGATCGCCGGCGTACTGGAAATCAGCCTGAACACGGTTTCCGCGCATATGCGGCGGATCTTCACGAAACTGGGGGTCGGCACTCGTGCGGCGATGGTGGCCGCATTGACCGGGGAGAATCTCGCGGCGGTGTGAAAGGGACCGCGATACGGGCCGGACGGGACTTTCCCGCGTCTGATGTGGTGAAGGGAGCTTTCGTCGCATGGCATGCGGGAATGGCGTCCTTCGCGGAGCGAGGAAGTGCGCGGGGCGCTGTCTGGACCGTGATGCGGCCAGGCCCGCTCTCCAGGGTGGTCGTGAGGGATAAGGCAACGTGTCGTGTCTCGGGCGAGAAGGTGGGCTGGGTGACGCGACACCGCACTCGCGTGTTCAGACTCCGCACTCCCGAGTGCGGCATCCAGGCACGTGAGTTACGTCCCCAAACACGCGAATCACGTCCCCAAACACGCGAGTCACGCCTTGCCCGCTGTCACCAGGGATCACATCTGACGGTAGCGAAAGCCTCCTTCGCTCCGTCAGAGTAGGAAAGGAGGCCTTCACTCGTGGTTCCGGCTGCGGTTGATCTCGGACTCGGTCATCGCCACGTTCGCCCACGTGCACCAGTGGTCACGGCGGCTGAGTGTGAAGGACCCCTTCCCTCGGCTCAGCCGAGGAAACTCGGCCATCACACCTAGCCGAGGGCTCCGCGAAGTCGCCGGTCTCGTTCTTCCGGGGTCTGCCGGGGGCAACTGGTGCACTTCGGGTTGCCCGCCTCGTAGATCAGGCAGCAGGAAGCACGTCGCACCACGGTGTTCCGCCCGATCCGGGTGAACCGCGGCTCCGGCATGCCGAGTCCGATCGCGGCCACGAGCGGTGCCGCCAGCGCGACCGCCCGTTCGGTGTCGCCGGTCCACAGCAGGCGGTTGCCGATCGAATCCGTCGCGATCGCGCCCAGCGCGCGCGGATTCGCCCCGGTGACGGCCGAGATCGTGCCGATCGCCGTGTCCAGCGTTCCGGCGAACGCGGCGCCGAGTTCGGCAAGACCGCCGGGGAGGACCCGTGACGATCGGGCACCGGTGAAGCGCCCGTCCGGGACGAGATCGATGGTGACGGCGTCAAGCGAAGGATCCAGCGGTTCACCACGAACGAGCGATTCGATGGAGGGGGCGACGAGGACGGAAGACAGCGAGTACCACCAGATCGTGCCGAGCACCTCGGGCCGGGAGCAGCCGTAGAGCTTCGCCGCGCCGCCGATGCGGGCGCTGACCCACGCGGTGTCGGCGAGCAGGGTCGCGGGCGCCTCCATCAGGGCACCGGCCGGTACAGCGTGACGCTGAACGACGTGGTGACGTCGACCGGCTCGCTGATCGCGTCGAGCCGTTCACGGCGTCCGTCTCGGTGGAGGTGATGCGCGCTCGGGCCCATCTCGATGACCTGGCGGATCCGCGCGGGCGACAATGTCACCCGCTGGGTGACGTCGTGCCTTTCCACCCGGGTGAAGTGCTCGCCGAGGGTGTCTTCCAGCCGCGCGTCCTTGCCGTCGTCGACGGAGATCACCAGGTCGCCCAGTTCCCGGAGGTGCCCTGGGTTCGGCGTCGCCACGACGAGCAGGCCGTCCGCGGTCAGGACGCGGTGGAACTGCGGGGCGTTACGGGGCGCGAAGACGTTGAGGATCAGTGACGCGCTCGAGTCCGCCACCGGCCAGGGTTCCCACAGGTTCCACACGGCCGCGCCCGCGCGTGTGTGTGCGCGAGCGGCCCGGCGCAGGGCGACGGCCGAGACGTCGAGCGCCAGTCCGTACGCGGCGGGGACGGCGTCGAGCACGTGCGCGAGGTAGTACCCCGTGCCCGCGCCCGCGTCGATGACCATCCCGCTCTCGACGTGGTCCGAAGCCACCTTCGCGAGGGCGTCGGCGAGAGGCAGGTAAGCACCCGAAGAGAGGAGGTCGACGCGAGCCGCGACCATCGGCGCCGTGTCCGCGGTGCCGGCCGGGATGCGCGCGTGCAGAAGGTTGACGTAACCCTGCTTCGCTACGTCGAACGAGTGGCCTCTCCCGCAACGCACCGTGCGGTCGACTGCCCCGACCGGGTCACCGCAGACCGAACACCGCAACGACCGGACGATCTCCGGTGGCAGCGGGTCATGGCCGGATACACGTGCGTTCATGGCCCTATTCGACCACGAGGTTTCGCAACCGGACAGAACGCACCAGGTCTCCGGAAACCTGGACGTAACAACGCCGCACCGACAGTTCACGCGGGTGAAACCTGAATCGCCGCCCGAGGAAACACCGCGGTCCAAAAATTCCTGCGCAGTACACCCCAGGCACGGGAGGAAGATTGTGCTGAACGCAGGAGACACGGCATGGGTACTGATCAGCGCCGCGCTGGTCATGCTCATGACACCGGGATTGGCGTTCTTCTACGGCGGCATGGTCCGCGCGAAGAGCGTCCTGAACATGTTGATGATGAACTTCATCGCGCTCGCCGTGGTCGGCGTCCTCTGGACGCTTTACGGCTTCACGATGGCGTTCGGCAACGACGTGGGCGGCGGGTTGCTCGGTAATTTCGACTTCGCGGGTCTCTCGACCATTTCCGGCAAACTCGCCGGATTCGCGACCGCCGCGACCAGTAGTACGCCCGAGGTCGCGTGGCCCGGCGCGGACGCGCTGCCGCTGTTCGCCTTCGTGATGTTCCAGCTGATGTTCGCGATCATCACGCCCGCGCTGATCTCCGGTGCCATCGCCGACCGCGCCAAGTTCTGGGGCTGGACGCTGTTCGTCGCGGTGTGGGTGACGGTCGTGTACTTCCCGGTCGCGCACTGGGTGTTCTCGTTCAACGGCTTCATCAGCGCCGATTCGGTCGGCGGCTGGATCGCCAACCAGCTCAAGGCGCTCGACTTCGCCGGTGGTACCGCGGTCCACATCAACGCCGGCGCGGCCGGCCTGGCGCTCGCGATCGTGCTCGGCAAGCGCAAGGGCTGGCCGAAGGGCACCGGACGTCCGCACAACGTGCCGTTCGTGCTGCTGGGCGCGGCGTTGCTGTGGTTCGGCTGGTACGGCTTCAACGCCGGTTCGGCGCTGGCCGCCAACGATCTCGCCGCCGTCGCGTTCACCAACACCACCGTCGCGACCGCGGCCGCCATCCTCGGCTGGCTGATCATCGAGCAGATCAAGGTCGGCAAGCCGACGACTCTCGGCGCCGCTTCCGGTGCCGTCGCGGGTCTCGTCGCGATCACCCCGGCGGCCGGGTTCGTCAGCCCGCTGGGGGCCATCGCCATCGGTCTCATCGCCGGTGCCCTGTGCGCACTGGCGATCGGCCTCAAGTTCCGCTTCGGTTTCGACGACTCCCTCGACGTCGTCGGCGTCCACCTCGTGGGTGGTCTCGTCGGTACGCTGCTCATCGGTTTCTTCGGCACCACCAGCGTCAACTCGCTCGGTGTCGACGGCCTCTTCTACGGCGGCGGCCTCGGCCAGCTCGGCAAGCAGGCGCTCGCGGCGGCCGCGGTCCTCTTGTACTCGTTCGTGCTCACCTTCGTCATCGGCTGGGTGATCAAGAAGCTCGGCGGGTTCCGCGTCAGCGCGGAGGACGAGGTCAGTGGTATCGATGAGGCCCAGCACGCGGAGAGCGCGTACGACTTCACCGGATCGGGCGGTGGCCTCGGCCAGCCGAGTTCCATCCCGGTCAAGTCGTCCACCGGCAACGCGGCCACGAAACTCGAGGAGAGCAAGGCATGAAGCTGATCACCGCGATCGTCAAGCCGTTCACGCTCGACGACGTCCGTTCCGCGCTGGAGCAGCTGGGTGTGCTCGGCATGACGGTCAGCGAGGTACAGGGCTACGGCAGGCAGAAGGGCCACACCGAGGTCTACCGGGGTGCGGAGTACTCCGTGGACTTCGTGGCGAAGCTGAGGGTCGAGGTCGTCACCGACGATTCCAACGTGGAGAAGGTCCTCGACGCGATCACCACGGCCGCCCACACCGGCAAGATCGGCGACGGCAAGATCTGGGTGACGTCGGTCGAGACGGTGATCCGGGTACGCACCGGCGAACGCGGCTCGGACGCGCTATAGGCGTCACGGATGGCCGACGGGGGTGAACTGGTCAAGGCCACCGAGCGTTTGCTCGAGGGCAGGCACGGGAGGCTGGGGGCGTCCGCTTTGCGGGCGGCCCTGGTCGACCTCTACGAATTCTGGTTGGGCAAGGGCGCCGCGGCGGCCGGCGTCGACACCGCTGAACCCGGTGTCGCGCTGGCCGCCGTCGGTGGCCTCGGGCGCAGCGAACTGGTGCCCTTCTCCGATCTCGACCTCTTGTTGCTGCACAACGGCAACTCGAAGGTCGGCGAGATCGCCGACGCGATCTGGTATCCGTTGTGGGACGCCAAGATCGGCCTCGACCACTCGGTCCGCACACCGGGTGAGGCGCTGAAGGTGGCGTCCGAGGATCTGCGGACCGCGATGGGACTGCTCGACATCCGGCCTATCGCCGGGGACGCCGAGATCACCGCCAGGCTGGCCGCCGCGGCACGGGACCAGTGGCGGCGGACCGCCAGGAAAAGGCTCGGCGAACTGTCGGACGCGGTGCGTCAGCGCTGGGTTCGCAGTGGTGAGATCGCGCAGTCCGCCGAGCCGGATCTCAAGCACGGCCGAGGCGGGCTTCGCGACTTCGCCATCCTGGAGGCGTTGGCGGCGGCTCAGCTGACGGCGAGGCCCGGTGAGGAACTGCTGGCGGCCAAGAGTCTGTTGCTGGACGTCCGGACGGAGTTGCGTCGCGAACTGCGCCGGGAGCGGGACATCCTGAGCGCGCCGGAGGCCGAGACGGTCGCGGGTGAACTCGGCTTCGGTGACCGGTTCACCTTGGCGCGCAAGCTTTCCGGCGCCGGGCGGACGATCGCGTACGCGGTCGACGTGGCACTTCAGTCCACTGTGGAGCAACCCAAAGCGCGGTTCGGGCGGCGGCCGGTGCGTTCCCCGCTCGACGAAGGTGTGGTCCTGCACGGGAACGAGGTCGCGCTGGCGCGGGACGCGGTACCGGCCAAGGATCCGGCGCTGCTGCTGCGGGTCGCCGCGGCTTCGGCCCGGATCCGGAAGCCCATTTCGCACGGTACCTTGCGGGCGCTCGCCGAAACCGCGCCGGAACTGCGTGCGCCATGGCCGGCCGATGCCCTCAAGGCGCTGGTGGAGCTGCTCGGCGCGGGCGAGGGGCTCGTCGACGCCGTGGAGGCGCTGGACCGCACCGGGCTGTGGGCGCGATTGTTCCCCGAATGGGGTGCGGTGCGGGATCTCCCGCCGAGGTCGCCGGTGCATTCGTGGACCGTCGACCGACATCTCGTGCGTGCCGCCGTCGAGGCGTCGAAACTGACGACCACCGTTTCGCGGCCGGATCTGTTGCTGATCGGCGCGCTGCTGCACGACATCGGCAAGGGACGCGACGCGGACCATTCCGAACTCGGCGCGAAGATCAGTGCCCAGGTGGCGGCGCGGCTCGGCTTGTCGCCCGCGGATTCCGCGCTGGTGTCGGCGATGGTCCGGCATCACTTGTTGTTGCCGCATACCGCGACGCGGCGGGACATCAGCGATCCCGCCACGATCCAGCGGGTGACGAAGACGCTCGACGAAAACCTGGTCCTGCTGGAACTCCTGCACGCGTTGACGACGGCCGATTCGCTGGCCACCGGGCTGGGCGTGTGGACCGACTGGAAGGCGCGGCTGCTCGCCGAACTCGTGTCCGGTTGCGAGGAAGCGTTGCACGGCAAGGGCTTCGTACCACCGGAGCCGATGGGCGCCGAGCAACGGGAGCTCGTCGCCGAAGCCGTCGCGTCCGGCCGTGGCGAGGTGCGCATCACGGCCGCCGGCAAGGTCGTGACCGTGGTGCTCGCCGTCCCGGCGCGCGCCGAACTGCTGGCCCCCGCGGCCGGGGTACTCGCGTTGAACTCGCTCGAGGTCCACGCGGCGGTGCTGCGCGGGCACGACGGGGGACGGGCGGGCGTGTTCACGGCGTCGCCGAAGTTCGGCTCGCTGCCCGACGTCACCCTGCTGCGTGAGCAGTTCGCGCGGGCGGTGGCCGGGACGCTCCCGCTCACCCAGCGGCTCGCGGCGAAGGAACGGGACTACGGCGAGACTCCCACGGCGAACGTGAAGGTGATCTGGTTCGACGACGAGACCAGCGGGCACGACACGGTCGTCGTCGAACTGCGGGCCGCGAACCGGATCGGGCTGCTGTACCGGGTCGCGGGCGCGTTGCGGCGGTGTGAGGCCGAGGTGCGCTGGGCGAAGGTGGCCACCCTCGGTGGCGCGGTCGTCGACTCGTTCGCCATCGCGCCACGGACGGGTCGCGTCGACCAGGCGTGGCGGTCGAAGATCGAAGCCGCGTTGCTGGCCGCCGCGTCCTGACCCCGCTGATCGTTATCTCGGCTGGGGCGCGGCTTCCGGGGTGGGCACGGGCTTCGGCATGGTCTTCCTGTTCCGGGCGATGGCCAGTGGCGCGTTGAGCATCGTGGTGCCGGTCAGCGCGGTGGGGAGCGTGACCCTGCCGGTGATCACCGGGGTGGCGTTACTCGGCGAACGTCCCTCGGCGCCGGCCTGGTTCGGAATCGGGCTGGCGATCTGCGCGCTGTGGGCGGTGTCGCGTTCCGGCCACGGCGACGGGCCGGGGGCGACGCCCGCCGCCCGCGTCGCGCTCATCGCGAGCGTGGGTTTCGCCGTCCAGTACCTCGCCCTCGCGCAGGCGGCGCCGCAAGCCGGTCTCTGGCCGTTGGTGGCGAGCAGACTCGCCGCGACGCTGACGGTCCTGCCCATGGCACTGCCGTCCGGAAGCAGCCTTCGCCTTCCTCCACGCCTGGCGGCACTTTCCGCGCTGAACGGGTGCTTCGCGGCGCTTTCGCTGATGCTCTACCTGTTCGCCACCCGGGAGGGACTGACCACGATCGCCGTCGTCCTCGCGTCGTTCTACCCGGTCGTGTCCGTGGTGCTCGGCATCGTGGCGTTGCGTGAACGGCCGTCAAGGATCCAGGCCACCGGACTCGCCGGAGCGGCGGCCGCGGTGGTCGTGCTCGGCTTCGGCTGACCTCGACCAGGGTGTCGCGCGAGTGGCGGAGGGTAATGGTGGCAGGATGTCCGCCGTCGAGACCCGAAGGATCCGGAGGGCGGTGATCACGTGCTCGGTCACGAGCCGAATTCGCCCGGGCCACAGCGGATCACGCTGCCGCCGACCGTGGTCGCCTCCCACCTGCGCGCATGCGCTGACGACCTCGCCGTCAGCCTGACCGCGTCGGGCACCGCGGCGACCGTGCCCGAACTGCTCAAAGTGGTCCGGCACCTCGTCGCGGGCCAGCAGGCGCTCGCCATCGCGCTCGAAGGGATGGCGGGCCGGGTCGAAGGTGGCGGCCAGGGTGCGCTGGCCACCGCCCCGATGATCGACGTCGAGGTCGTCGCGGAAGTACTCCGGGCGGCGGCCACCGCTGTCGACTGTTCGGCCGAAGCACTCGCCGAATCGCGTCCGTCATTCGAATGTGTGAGCGATTCAGTCGCCCCTGACACCCGTTTGTAGCTGTCCCGCCGCTTCGGCGCGTGGATACGCTGACCAGGCGGAGGTGGGCCATGCGCGCGGTGTGGAAAGGCACGATCGGCTTCGGGACCTATGCCATTCCGGTGAAGGCGTACAGCGCGACCGAAGAGCACGACATCCCCCTCCACCAGGTGCACGAGCCCGACGGCGGCCGGGTGCGGGTGAAATGGGTCTGCGAGGTCGACGGCGCCGAGGTGCCCGCGGCCGAGATCGTCAAAGGGCATCCCGTCCCCAACGGTGACGTCGTCCTGCTGACTTCCGCGGACTTCGCGTCGCTGATCGCGCCGACCACCCAGTCGATGGACGTCGTCGGTTTCACCCCGGCCGAACAGGTCGACTCGATGTACTTCGCGCGCAGTTACTACCTCGAACCGGAGCCGGCGGGCACCAAGCCGTACGTGCTGTTGAGCGAGGCACTGCAGCAGTCCGGGCGGATCGCGATCGTGAAGGTGACGCTGCGGCAACGCGAAACGCTGGCCGCGCTGCGCGTCCGGGATCAGGTGATCGTGCTCGAGATGATGCTGTGGCCCGACGAGATCCGGCGACCCGACTTCCCGTTCCTGCACGAGGACGTCGACCTGCGGCGCGGGGAACTGCGGAACGCGGTCTCGCTGATCGAGGACCTCACGCGGGATTTCGAACCCGGCCGGTACACCGATCGCTACCGGGAGGCGCTCGAAGCGCTGATCCAGGCCAAGGTGGACGGGGACGACGTCCTGCAGCCGACCGCGGCCGAACAGGCGGAGGGCGTCACGCGACTGCTGGCGGCCTTGCAGCAGAGCGCGGTCGAAGCCGATCGCGCTCCGGTCGAGAAGGCCAAGGAAGCGGCGGCGAAGGCGCGCCAGGCGCGTACGCGGGCGAAGAAGGCCTCATCGTCTGCCAAGACCAGCTGAGTAGTTCTACCCAGGGATAGTTGGGGGTCTTCACGCTGCCGTGACCCCGCGGTGACCGGGCATTCTCATGTCATCGCGCGGAGAGAGCGCGGGAGCGAATCGCCTGGTACTGGGGGTCTGGCGAAACCGGTTCCCGCGAAACTCGCCAAGTGTGCTTACGGTCGGCTCGCGGGGAGCGAGCCTTCCGTAGGGGCTCCGGTACCGGTCTGCGAGGGGCGGCCGGTCCCGGAGCCCTGTTCTGCGTCAGTCCCGGAACGCCGAGGCGTTGTCCGCGACCCAGTCCGCGTAGCTTCGCGGCGGGCGCCCGAGTGCCTCCGCCACTCCGTCGGTGACGAGGCCGGGCTGGCCGGCGAGCCGCCGGTACCTGTTCATCAAAGCCTCGACGAACGCTTCGGGGAAGCCTCGCGCGATCATCGTCTTCGCGGCCACGTCGGCCGGAACTTCTTGGTACCGCAAGGTTTTGCCGAGCACCGTGCCGATCACCTCCACCATTTCCGCGTGGGTGAGCGACCGTTGGCCGGTCAGTTCGAGTTTCCGCCCGGTGAACTCGTCGCTCAGCAGGGCGCGGGCCGCGACGTCTGCCAGGTCCCGCTCGTGCAGCGGCGCTTCGGCGAAGTCCGCGAAGGGACCGAAGACGACATCGCCCGCGCTGATCTGGCCTGCCCAGGTCAGCCGGGTGTTGGCCGCGAAGAAGGACGCCCGCAGGCTCACCCACTCCAGGCCGCTGGCGACGGCGGCCTCTTCGACCTCTTTGTTCCGGTCGCCCTGGAAACGCGACGGCTGGTGGTCCGCGGGCTCGTCGACGTTGGTGGCGGACAACGCGACAACCCGTCGCACGCCGTGGTCTTTCGCCAGCGCGAGCACTTCGGAGGGTGCGGCGGCCGCGGCCCGTGAATGCAGGAAGATCCCGGTGACGCCCGCCATGAAGGGAGCGATGCTGTCGGGGCGCGACGGATCCCCTTCGACGACTTCGACTCCCGAAGGCCAGCCGGACGCGGCTTTGGCGTCGCGAGTCAGGGCGCGGACGCGTGCGCCGGCCGCGGTGAGGCTGTCGATCAACGGCCGTCCGACGGTCCCGCTCGCCCCAGTGATCAGGTACATGACCCGCTCCTTTGCTGAGTGTCATACAATATGAAAACCGTATCACTTTGGGACATGGAAACGAGATGATATGACTTCCGTAACACCTGAGGGCAGGCCTCGGCGACGGAAGGTCGCGGTGATCAAACGGGCGTTGCGCGCGCTGAACAACCAGCTCTCGCTCTTCAATCACCAGGTCAGCGCCAAGGTCGCGCTCAAGCCGGTGGACTTCGACTGCCTCGAGCTGCTGAACCTGCACGGACCGTTGAGCCCGAGCGCGCTGGCGAAGCAGGCGGGCCTGCATCCAGCCACCATGACCGGGGTGCTGGACCGTTTGCAGCGCGCGGGATGGATCGCCCGTGACCGGCCGCCGGACGCGGCCGACCGCCGCGCGGTCGTCGTCTCGGCGACCGGCGATCGCGACGGTGACGTGTACCGGCACCTGGCGGGGATGAACGCGAAGATGGACGACGTCTGCGCCGGCTACACCGACGCGGAGCTGGACCTGATCGCCGATTTCCTGCGGCGCACCACCATGGCGGGGAAAGACGCAACCGGGGACCTCTCCGGGGAATCCGGATAGGCGGCCTCGTCCGCAACCGCGTCAAACGCCGGCCCCGGACACCGACTACTCTGGAAAGCCGTCGGTCCGTACCGGCAAGCCACGACGACCCCAGCTGGAGCGTGCACACCCGTGTTCGACACCCTCTCCGATCGGCTCACGTCCGCCCTGCAGACCCTGTCTCGCAAGGGCAGGCTCTCCGACGCCGACATCGACGCCACCGCGCGTGAGATCCGTATCGCGCTGCTCGAGGCGGATGTCGCGCTGTCGGTGGTCAAGGACTTCATCGCCAGGATCAAGGAGCGCGCCAAGGGTGCCGAGGTGCACGGCGCGCTGAACCCGGCGCAGCAGGTCATCAAGATCGTCAACGAGGAACTCGTCACCATCCTCGGCGGCGAGACCAGGCGGCTCACGTTCGCGAAGAACCCGCCGACGGTCATCATGCTCGCGGGTCTGCAGGGTGCCGGTAAGACGACGCTCGCGGGCAAGCTCGCGATGTGGCTGAAGAAGCAGGGCCACGCGCCGATGCTGGTCGCCTGTGACCTCCAGCGCCCCAACGCGGTCACGCAGCTGCAGGTCGTCGGCGAGCGGGCCGGGGTCGCGGTCTTCGCGCCCGAGCCCGGCAACGGGGTCGGCGACCCGGTCGACGTCGCCCGCCGCGCCATCGACGAGGCCAAGCGCGCCCAGCACGACATCGTCCTCGTCGACACCGCCGGCCGCCTCGGCGTCGACGAAGAGCTCATGAAGCAGGCCGCGAACATCCGCGACGCCGTTTCGCCGGACGAGACGCTGTTCGTCGTCGACGCGATGATCGGTCAGGACGCGGTCACCACGGCCGAAGCGTTCCGCGACGGCGTCGGCTTCACCGGTGTCGTGCTCACCAAGCTCGACGGTGACGCCCGCGGTGGTGCCGCGCTGTCGGTCCGCCAGGTCACCGGCCAGCCGATCCTGTTCGCCTCGAACGGTGAGAAGCTCGAAGACTTCGACCTCTTCCACCCGGACCGGATGGCCAGCCGGATCCTCGGCATGGGCGACGTGCTCAGCCTCATCGAGCAGGCCGAGCAGCACTTCGACCAGGAGAAGGCCGAGCAGACCGCGGCCAAACTCGGCAGCGGGCAGCTCACCCTCGAGGACTTCCTCGAGCAGATGCTCGCGGTCCGCAAGATGGGCCCGATCGGCAACCTGCTCGGCATGCTGCCCGGCGCCGGGCAGATGAAGGACCAGCTCGCGCAGGTCGACGACAAGCAGCTCGACAAGCTGCAGGCGATCATCCGCGGCATGACCCCCGCCGAGCGGGCGGACCCGAAGATCATCAACGCCTCGCGCCGCGTCCGGATCTCGAAGGGGTCCGGTGTCGCCGTCCGCGACGTCAACGACCTGGTCAACCGGTTCTTCGAAGCGCGCAAGATGATGGCGCAGATGGCGGGCCGCTTCGGCTTCGGCGGCGGAGGTGGCGGCAGCAAGAACCGCAAGGGCAAGAAGGGGAAGAAGGGCAAGGGGCGCGGTCCGACGCAGCCCAAGGTCCGCGGCGGCTTCCCCGGCGGCATGCCGATGCTGCCCCCGGGCGGGATGCCCGGCGGCGCCGGCGGCGGCGGGATGCCCGACCTCTCCCAGCTCGGCGGCATGAACGACGTACCCGGGTTCGACCCGAAGAAGTTCAAGCTGCCGAAGGACAAATAGCCTGTGGAGGCGCTGCACCTGGCAGGCGTCGTCCTGCCGGACGGCGAGCACCGTGAGCTGTGGGTCACCGGCGGCCGGATCACCACCGAGCCGGTCGCCGGAGCGGAAACCGTGGTCCGGGAAGGCTTTCTGGTCCCCGGACTGGTCGACGCGCATTGTCACCCCGGCATCGGGGTCGGCGGCGCGACCACCCTCGAAGAGGCCACCGAACAGGCGATCACCGATCGCGACGCCGGGACGCTGCTGATCCGCGACTGCGGGCTGCCGATCGACGTCCGGCCGCTGCAGGAGCGTGCCGATCTGCCGCGGATCATCCGCGCCGGACGGCATCTCGCCCTGCGCAAGCGCTACATCCCCGGCCTCGGCATCGAACTCGATGACCCGGCCGAACTGCCGAAGGCGGTCGCCGAACAGGCCCGCGAGGGCGACGGCTGGGTCAAACTCGTCGGCGACTGGATCGACCGCGGCGTCGGCGATCTCGCGCCGCTGTGGCCCGACGACGTCCTCGCCGAGGCCATCGCCGTCGCGCACGCCGCGGGCGCCAAGGTGACGGCGCACGTGTTCGGCCAGGCCGCGTTGCCGGGCTTGATCGACGCGGGGATCGACTGCCTCGAACACGGCACGGAACTCCTCCCGGACCAGCTGGACGTCCTCGCCGAACGCGGGATCGCGCTCGTGCCGACCCTGATCAACATCGAGAACTTCCCCGGGATCGCCGACAAGGCGGGCAAATACCCGGTGTACGCCGACCACATGCGGGCGCTGCACGCCGGCGTGGGGGAGATGGTGTCGACGGCGATCGAGGCGGGCGTGCGGGTGTACGCCGGAAGCGACGCGGGCGGCATGGTCGAACACGGCAGGCTCGTCGACGAGATCGAGGCACTCCACAAGGCGGGCATGTCCGCCGAGCAGGCGCTGGCTTCGGCTTCGTGGGCGGCCCGCGAATGGCTGGGCGTGCCCGGAATCGTGGACGGCGCTTCGGCCGATCTGCTCGTCTACCCGGCCGACCCGCGTGAGGATCTCGCGGTGCTGCGGCATCCGAGCCATATCGTCCTGCGTGGCAAGATCTACGCCTAGCTGAAGGGGACTTTCCCCGCATCTCACGAGGTGAAGGGCGCTTTACCCCCATGGCATGCGGGTAAAGCGTCCTTCAGCTCCCTGACCCGACTCCATCCGTCACCGGAGCGGCACTTAGCGTGGAGGCGTGGTGGACGACGGGCAGGCTCGCGAGCGTCTGGTGCTCGGAGCGCACTGGGGCTTCGTAGCGTTCTTCGCGGGCATCGCCGGATACCACCTCGTCACGCTCGTCATGAGCTTCGTGATGTCAGGCCGCTTCGGCGGCTACGACCCCCTCGAACTCCGTGACGTCGGCCCGCTGCTGATCCTCGCGTTCCTGCCGACCCTCGTACTCGGTCTCGGCCCGGCGGTCGGCTCCCGCCTCTGGGGACAGGGGCTTCGCGAAGACTTCGGGCTCAAGCCCACCTGGCGCGACGTCCGGATCGGACTCGCCTGCGGAGCGGCCGCGCTCGCCGCCGGCTACCTCCTCAACCTGCTCCTGCTCGCCGTCTACGGGACCGACAGCGACGACAGGACCTTTTCCGACGTCTCGCCCGGCCCGATCACCGAACTGTCCGGCACCACCGAAGGCGACACGGTCTGGCTGGTGCTGGCCGCGGTCATCGTCGTCCTCGCCGCCCCGGTCACCGAAGAACTGCTCTTCCGCGGCACCCTGTGGAACGCGATGGGTTTCCACCGCCTGCCCTCGTGGGTGATCCTGCTGGTCACCGCGCTGGTTTTCGCCCAGCTGCACGGGGAAGCCGCGCGCACGATCGCGCTGTTCGGCCAAGGCATCGCCATCGGCCTCGCCCGCTATCTTTCCGGCAGGGTGAGCGCGTCCGTCATCGCGCACGCGGCCAACAACCTCCCACCGGCTGTATTGCTCTTCGCGGCGAGGTGATCGCCCGTCAAGGCGGTTAGAGTCTTTGAGTAACCGAACGATCACCGGAGGATCGGCGTGACCGTATCTCAGCCCAGGGAGCCGATCCCCGAGGCCGCGCCGCCGGACGAACCACCTGCCGGAGGTGAGGTGGCCGCGCTCGACACGCCACCGTCGCATCGCTGGGGATTCGGGGCCTTCCTCCTGGTGGAAGCCGTCCTCCTGGCGTCGGCGGCGTTCATCAGCGTCCTGCTCGGCGACGTCCAGCCCGGCCAGCCACTGCCGATGCGCATGGTGCTGCTGGGCACCATGGTGCCGACGATGATCGCCGCCGGGGTCGCGCTGCTGATCACCCGGTTGCGTGGCAACGGCCCGTTCGTCGACCTGCGGATCGGCTGGAGCTGGGCCGACGTCAAAATCGGGCTCAAGCTCGGTGTGCTCGGGCTCGGGTTCACCTCGCTCGCCGCCTACGTCTGGACGCAGGTCGTCGGCAATGAGAACGCGACGTCGGCGATCAGCGCGCTCGTGGAAGACCGGCGGATGTCGGTCTCGGCCGCCGTCGTCATGTTCATCTACCTGTGGCTGGTCGGGCCGATCTGCGAGGAGATCATCTACCGCGGCCTGCTGTGGGGAGCGGTGGAACGGCTGACGTGGCGCACCGAACGCTGGGGGAGGATCGCGGCGTTCCTGGTCTCCACGGCCGTTTTCGCGGCGAGCCACCTCGAACCGCTGCGCACCACGCTGCTGCTGGTGATCGCGATCCCGATCGGGCTCGCCAGGGTGTTCACCGGACGGCTGCTCGGCAGCGTCGTCGCCCATCAGGTGAACAACTTCCTCCCGGCCGTGACGATCCTGCTCGCCTCGCTCGGGATAGCCGCGTTCTGACGGCCGGTCGGCGTCTGGCAGAATGTACGCTTGCCTGCTTTGGCCGGACCCTCTCACCGCGCCCGAGCTTCGGACCTTCGGGTGTGCGCAGCCGTTCCCCACTCGGCTGGCGCACGCCTTCCACCTGCATCAGAGAGAACTGAGGAGTACCCACACCCGTGGCCGTCAAGATCAAGCTGCAGCGTCTCGGCAAGATCCGTGCGCCGTACTACCGCATCATCGTCGCCGACGCGCGCACTCGCCGTGATGGCAAGGCCATCGAGACGATCGGCAAGTACCACCCGAAGGAAGAGCCCAGCTTCATCGAGGTCGACACCGAGCGTGCCCAGCACTGGCTGTCCGTCGGCGCCCAGCCGACCGAGCCGGTCCAGCGCATCCTCGAGATCACCGGAGACTGGCAGAAGTTCAAGGGCCTGCCGGGCGCCGAGGGCACCCTGAAGGTCGCCGAGCCGAAGCCGTCGAAGCAGGACCTGTTCAACGCCGCGCTCGCCGCCGCCGGTGACTCGGCCTCCGCCGAGGCCACCACGCCGAAGAAGAAGTCCGCCCCGAAGAAGGCCGAAGCCGACAAGGCCGAGGCCGCCGAGGGTGACAAGGCCGAGGCGTGAGCTTCCTCGCTGACTCCCTCGAGCACCTGGTGCGCGGGATCGTCGACAACCCGGACGAGGTCCGGGTCGAGCTGCTGACCACTCGCCGTGGCCGCACGCTCGAGGTGCATGTGCACCCCGACGATCTCGGCAAGGTGATCGGCCGGGGCGGTCGTACCGCGACCGCCCTGCGCACCGTCATGGGCGGCATCGGTGGCCGCGGCGTCCGTGTGGACGTCGTCGACACCGATCGCTGACCAAGGACACAACGGGATGGACGTCGTAGTAGGCCGGATCGCCAAGGCGCACGGAATCCGCGGGGAACTCGCGGTGGACGTGCGCACGGATTCGCCGGAACAGCGATTCGCGGTCGGTTCGGCCGTCACGACGAAGCTGCGTGACGGCAGTAGCAGAAACCTCACCATCGCAGCCGCCCGCGAGCACAGCGGGCGGCTGCTGGTGCGTTTCGAAGAGGTGCCGACCAGGGACGTCGCGGAAACCCTCCGCGGCGCGCTGCTGATCGCCGACACCTCGACGCTGCCGCCGACCGAAGACCCCGACGAGTTCTACGACCACGAACTCGAAGGACTGCGGGCCGAACTCGCCGATGGCACCGTCCTCGGCAAGGTGCTCGAAATCGTGCATTCGCCCGCCGGGGAACTGCTTTCGATCGAACACGACGGACGTGAGGTGCTGGTGCCGTTCGTGAAGGCGATCGTCCCGGCGGTGGACGTCCCGGGCGGCCGTGTGGTCGTCGACCCGCCGGAAGGCCTGCTGGACGCCTGATGCGCCTCGACGTCGTCACGATCTTCCCCGAATACCTCGACCCGCTCCGCGCCGCGTTGCTCGGCCGCGCGATCGACCGCGGCCTCATCGAGGTCGGCGTGCACGACCTGCGGAACTGGACGCACGACGTCCACCGCGCGGTCGACGACGCGCCGTACGGCGGCGGGCCGGGAATGGTGATGAAACCGCAGATCTGGGGCCCCGCCCTGGACGACGTCTGCGGCGAGAACACCCGCCTCGTGGTACCCACCCCGGCCGGGCGGCCGTTCACCCAGGCCATGGCCCACCAGTACGCCGCCGAGGAGCACCTAGTGTTCGCGTGCGGCCGCTACGAGGGCATCGACCAGCGGGTGATCGACGACGCCGCGAAGCGGATGCCCGTCGACGAGGTCTCGATCGGCGACTACGTGCTGGTGGGCGGCGAGGCCGCGGTGCTGGTGATGGTCGAGGCCGTCGTCCGGCTGCTGCCCGGCGTCCTCGGCAACGCCCGCTCCGCCGAGGAGGACTCGTTCTCCGACGGCCTGCTCGAAGGCCCCAGCTACACCCGGCCGGAGGTCTGGAGGGACCTGGCCGTGCCGGACGTCCTGCGCTCGGGGAACCACGCGCTGATCGACCGCTGGCGCCGTGACCAGGCGCTGGAACGCACCGTCCGGCGCAGGCCCGAACTGATCGGGCAACTGCCGGAAGGTAGTCTCGACAAGCACGATCTCGGGGTCCTCGAGCGGTTGCACGAGGACACCGGCCAGGCCGGGTCAAGTACCTGAGTCCCGGTCTGCAATACTTGACAGGTTGGCGTGAGTGGACGCGCGGCTTTCGAGTCGGCGCCGTACACCGGAACGCCATCAGCCCCCGGGTAGGTCGCAGTCCCGATACTGCGCGCCCAAGCTGCACGTAAGCCATACGAAGACGAGGACGGACCACCGATGAACACCCTGGACGCGCTGGATGCGCAGTCACTGCGTTCCGACATCCCGGACTTCCGACCGGGCGACACGCTCAAGGTTCACGTCCGCGTCATCGAGGGCAACCGCGAGCGTAACCAGATCTTCCAGGGCGTCGTGCTGCGTCGCCAGGGCGGCGGCATCCGCGAGACCTTCACAGTCCGCAAGGTGTCGTTCGGCATCGGCGTGGAGCGCACCTTCCCGGTGCACTCGCCGAACATCGCCGAGGTCGAGGTCTACAAGCGCGGCGACGTCCGCCGGGCGAAGCTGTACTACCTCCGCGAGCTGCGCGGCAAGGCCGCCAAGATCAAGGAACGCCGCGAAAACCGCGAGAAGACCTCCGCTTCCTGAGTAGCCTCGCGGTTACAGGTAACCTGGCGTCGTGGTCGAACCCGTGTCACAGAACACGTCCGAAGATGAGCCCGATCGCCCCGAAGAGGAGCGCCCGACCAGGGCCTCCCGACGGGGCCGGTCCGGGTCCAAGAAATTCGGCAAGGTCAACAAGAAGCGGTCGTTCTGGAAGGAACTGCCGATCCTGATCGTCGTCGCGCTCGTGCTGACGATCTTGATCCAGCAGTTCCTCGCCAAGGTCTACATGATCCCCTCGGGGTCCATGGAGTCCACTCTGCACGGCTGCGCGGGATGCACGGGAGACCGGATCCTGGTCGACCGGATCACGTACGACTTCACCGATCCCGGCCCCGGCGACGTGGTGGTCTTCAAGGGACCGCCGGCGTGGGCGGGCGAGATCGACACGCCGGAGTCCAGTAACATCTTCGTCAGCGGCTTCCGCGCGCTGGGATCCCTGATCGGGTTCGCCCCGCCGGACGAGCGCGACTTCGTCAAGCGGATCATCGCGGTCGGCGGCCAGACGGTGCAGTGCTGCGACAACAACCGCGTGGTCGTGGACGGCAAGGCACTCGACGAGCCGTACGTCCACTGGGAAGAGGGCATGGCGCCCACCGAGAAGACGTTCGAGCCGGTCAAGGTGCCTGCCGGATACGTCTGGGTGATGGGCGACAACCGCAACAACTCGAGCGACTCCCGCTTCCAGGGCGGCGGTGGCGTCAACGGCGCCGTACCGGTCGACAACATCATCGGCAAGGCGCGCGTCATCGTGCTCCCGCCCGGCCGCTGGGGTGGCGTTTCGGACCACAACCCGCAGGCGAACGCCCAGCCGCTGGCGCTCGGCGCGCCCGCATGGCAGCAGGGTCTTCCCCTGGGTGTCGGTGTCGCCGCGGCGTGGCCCGTGGTCTTCCTCGGCAGGCGAATGTCGTCCGGAGTGCGCAAGGCGGTCGACCGGAGGCGGTAAGGCCTTGAGAGTTCCTGTTCCGCTCACACCGGCCGAGCCGCTTCGGCCGCCGCGGGCAGTGGTGCGTGGTGACCTCTTCTGGGGGTTGCAGGGTGCGCTGGACCGGCGGGGCCTCGGGCCCGTCGCCGGTGTCGACGAGGCAGGGCGCGGTGCTTGCGCCGGCCCGCTCGTCGTGGCCGCCTGTGTGCTGCGCCCCGGCGATGCCGCGCGGCTGCCCGAGCTCACCGATTCGAAGGTGCTCACGGCCAAGGCCCGCGACCGGGTTTACGACCGGGTCGTCCAGCGTGCCGTCGACTACTCGGTCATCGTCATCCCGGCGCCCGAGGTCGACCTGTTCGGCATCCACGTCATGAACCTCGAAGGCATGCGACGTGCGGTTTCGGCACTGCGGACCACGCCGGGCTACGTCCTGACCGACGGATTCCGCGTCTCCGGGCTTCCTGCCCCGAGCACCCCCGTGATCAAGGGTGACAAGGCCGTCGCCTGCGTGGCGGCGGCGTCCGTACTGGCCAAGGTCACCCGCGACCGGATCATGGGCGACCTGCACGACGTCCACCCGCATTACGGCTTCGACGTGCACAAGGGGTACAGCACCACCGACCACAGCGCCGCGCTGAACACTCACGGTCCGAGTCCGGTCCATCGCTGGTCGTACGCGAACGTGGCCACCGCGGCCGCCGCGCACCGGGTGCGACCGCCTCACCCGGTCGTGCTCACCGTCGCGGCACTGGAAAACCCGAGCGTGCCGATACGTGCCCTCGGCCCGTACGTGGGTAACAATGAACGCTCCGCCGCTGGAACAGCAGCAAAATCGCGAGGAGGGGCGCGGATTTCATGAGCGCAGAGGATCTCGAGAAGTACGAGACCGAGATGGAGCTCTCGCTTTACCGCGAGTATCGCGACATAGTCGGCCAATTCTCGTACGTGGTGGAGACCGAGCGGCGGTTCTATCTGGCGAACGCCGTCGACGTGCAGGTGCGCGACGGCGGCGGTGAGGTGTACTTCGAGGTCCGCATGTCCGACGCATGGGTCTGGGACATGTACCGGCCCGCACGGTTCGTCAAGCACGTCCGGGTCATCACGTTCAAGGACGTCAACGTCGAGGAACTCGACAAGCCGGATCTCCGGTTGCCGGAAGACGGGCCGTTCTCCGGCTGATCTTCGGAACTGCTGAAGGCCCCTTTCATCGTGTTCAGGCACGTGAAGGGGGCCTTCATGTATTCGCGGGGCGTCTAGCACAGACCACCGACGATTCCGTCCGGTGAGCCTCCCCGACGGCCCAACCATCCACAACACCCCAGTTGTCCACAGGCGCCGGAATTGAGCCTGTTCGGCACCCGCTCACCCTGGCAGCGTTGATCGCACACGCACTGTGACGATCGCTGAGGGGGATCGAGATGATGAACACGGCCGAACAGCCGTCCACTGGGGCACCGCACATCGAGCTGGGCCGGTGGGGCGAAGAACTCGCGGTCCGGCATCTGGAGAAGGCGGGCTATGTCGTACTGAGCCGCAACTGGCGTTGCCGTGACGGCGAACTGGATCTCGTCGCGACGGACAAGAAACGCCTGATCTTCTGCGAGGTGAAGACGAGGACGGGGGTCGGCTTCGGCACTCCCGCCGAGGCGGTGACCCCGGACAAGGCCGACCGCATCCGCCGTCTCGCGCACCAGTGGCAGCGCGCTTTCATGCTCCGTTGGTGCCCGGTCCGCTACGACATCATCGCGATTGTCGCCCGGCCCGACGCCCGGCCGCAGGTGCGCCATATCAAGGCGGCGTTCTGAATGGCCCTGGCGAAAGCCTGGTCAGTCGCACTGCTCGGGGTCGAGGGCAGGATGATCGAGATCGAGGCCGACATCGGTGGAGGCTCGCCGAAGGTGACGATGGTCGGGTTGCCCGACACCGGACTGAAAGAGGCCAAGGACAGGGTCCGCTCGGCCGTCCGGAATTCGGGACGGACGTGGCCGGACGAGAGGGTGATCCTCGGTCTTTCCCCGGCGAACCTGCCGAAAGTGGGATCCGGTTACGACCTGGGCATCGCGGCCGCGGTCCTGGCCGCGACGGGGTCGGTCCCGGCCACCAAGCTGCTCAACACCGTGCTGCTCGGCGAACTCGCCCTCGACGGCCGGGTGCGGGCCGTCCGCGGCGTGCTGCCGGGATTGCTGGCGGCGCGCAATGCCGGGTACCGGCGGGCTGTTGTCCCCGCCGAGTCGCTGTTCGAAGCGGCTCTCGTGGACGGGCTGGAGGTCGGCGGGGTAACCCGGCTGAGTGAGTTCGTGGAGTGGCTCAAGGGGGAAGGGGAGCTCACCCTGCCCGAGCCGGCCGTTGTCCAGGAGCCGCCGCGGGTACCCGACCTCGCCGACGTCGTGGGACAGCCGGAAGCGCGGTGGGCCTTGGAGGTGGCCGCGGCGGGTGGTCATCACCTGCTCATGACCGGTCCTCCCGGGGTGGGCAAGACGATGCTCGCGAAACGTCTTCCCGGCCTCCTCCCGCGCCTGTCCGCCGAGGAGTCGTTGCAGGTGACAGCGGTTCACTCGATCGACGGATCGCTATCGCGGTCCGAACCGCTGGTCACCGTGCCGCCGTTCGTCGCGCCGCATCATTCGATCAGCGTGCCCGCGCTGATCGGCGGTGGCAGCGGACTGGCCGTGCCCGGCGCCATCAGCCGGGCACACCGGGGAATCCTGTTCCTCGACGAGGTGTGCGAATTCGGCCCGGAACGGCTGGAGTCGCTGCGCACGGTGCTCGAAGAGGGCGAAGTGCGCATCGCGAGGGTCAAGGGTTCTGTGCGGTACCCGGCACGCTTCCAACTGGTGGCCGCTTGTGTACGGGTGGTCATTGACCGAGCAATTTGGAAAGGGCTCGGTGTGAGCATCTGGTTTGTCCACTATGTACAGGATGATCTGCCCGTGGTGGGAGCTGTGCTTCCGTTCGTCTCGGCGCTGCCGGAGGACTGGGAGGGCTGGCTACGGGACAGTGATCTCGTCGTTGGTACGCCGTACCTGATTTCGCCGACGTTCGAGTATGACGTCGACCTCAACGCCTTCTTCCGCTCTTATGTCATGCAGGATGCGCCGAAGAACACCAGCAACGGCTATGCGCGCGATCTAGCGGCCTTTTTGAACTTTTTGTGGCGGGCCCGCGGTGAGAAGTCCTGGAGGGACGCGACGGAGGCCGATCACCTTGCCTATCTGGTGTGGCGGCGGCGAGATTCGCAAGGTCCCAAGGTCGAGGATGCCACGTGGGACCGCGAAGTCGCCGCCGTTAACAGGTTCTACAAGTGGCAGCTTGCGGCGAAGAACGTTGGGGTCAACCCGATCCCGCAAAGGCACTACCGTCTCCGGCCGGTCGAGGCCGGTGCTCGTGGGCGCGGCAGTGAGGTTGGCGAGACACCGGCCACGACTAGTCACGGAGCCAGCACGGAGAAGATCGAGTGGCTTCCGGCCAAGTCCTACCGGCGGTGGCGGGATGTCGGAATGCGGGGGTACACCCCGGAAGGCATGCCTGATCCGGTGTTCCGGGGGCGTTGGGGCGCGCGTAACGCCAGCTTCTGCGACCTGATGGTGCGCACGGGTCTTCGGCTGTCGGAGCAGTCGGCGTTGACGGTCTTCGAGGTTCCCTTGGACCTCAATATCGGTGGGTATCAGCGGTTTTGGCTGCCACCGAAGATCGCCAAGGGTGGCTCTGCCCGCTGGGTCTACGTGCCCGCCTCGGTGCGCAGGGACTTGGCTGCTTACAGCGAAATCGACCGGGCTGAAGTCATCGAGGACGCCCGAGCCGCTGGCCGGTACCGGCGGATGCGCTGTCCGTTTGTGGTCGAAGACCCGGCTAGCCCGAAAGCGCGACAGCCGGGGGGCAGCATGGTCAAAGTCAGTCAGCTTGACCCTGACGAGCGGCGCAGCCTGCTCATCGATGGCCCGGATGGACTGGAACCGGCGGTGTTCTGGCTGTCCGAGTACGGCATGCCGATGGCGAGGTCGAGCTGGCAGGACTTGTTCAGTCAGGCCAATGCCCGCTGCCGGAAACACGGGGTGGCGCTTGCGGCGCACGCCCACATGCTGCGGCACTCGTACGCGGTGATCACCCTGGAACAGCTGCAGCGTGGCCACATCGCCAACCTCGCCAAGATGAATCCCAAGCAGCGTGAGCACTGGATCCGGGTCTTCGGAGACCCGCTGGACTGGGTACGCCGCCGGTTAGGTCACCGGTCGGTCGTCACCACGCAGATCTACCAGCACAACCTGGCCGAGTTGGCGATGGAAACGCGTATGGCGCTGGTGTCGGAGGCGTGGGAAGACCCTCGGGACACGCCGCTGTACACCGATGACGATCTCGCTGACTCGGAGGAGGCGTGATGAGGTCCGGGAGGGGGAGTACGCGTACTGGACGGCCCGCTGCGCTGCCCGACGGCCGCTACGAGGCTTCGCCGGTGGTCGAGGACACCGCCGAGTACGAGGGTTTCGTGGTGCGCTTCGAGGGTGAGGACGGCCGCAAAAGGATCTTGCGGGTGGACCGGTTGCCGTTGCCGGGCTGGCACCGGCCGTTGGCGGTGGCCCTGGCCGTGTACGTCGGTCCGAGCGGCTACCGGCGAACGTATTCGTCCGTCGGTGGAGTCTGGGGCGCTGTCGGCCGAGTGGTGAGATTCCTGCACACCTTGCCTGATCCACCGGAGAGCCCGCCCGAGCTGACGGTCGCGCACCTGAAGGCGTTCCAACGCTTCCGCTCAACGTCGTCCAGCGAGAGGGCGGGCGCGAAGGATCTTGGCCAGTTCAGGGCGGTGCTCGACATGCAGCCGCTGTCCGGGCAGGTACGCCCGGAAGTTCTCGATCATCTCGCCCAGCGCTCCGACCACTGGTCGCCACGCTCGAAGCCGGGTTATTCCGATCGGGAGTTCGGCCAGATGGTCAGTGCGGCCAGGGCTGATGTCGCGAACATCCGGAACCGGATTCGCGCTGGAGAGCGGTTGCTCGCCCGCTACCAGGAAGATCCGGACGGACTGGACGAGGCAGAGCTGGAACGCGCCGCCGGGTTGGAAGATATGGCGAGGACAGGCCAGGTGCCGGTCGTGAGGCGTCATGACTGGCTGCGTAAGCGGCTTGCGCTGGCCGGGCAGTTGTTCATTACCCGGGGCGACGTGACACCGTTTCTGGTGCTGTTCGTCGCGGTGACCGAGCGCAACGTCGAGACCATCAAGGAGCTG
Organism: Amycolatopsis sp. lyj-108; assembly: GCF_046549005.1. Lineage (NCBI taxonomy): Bacteria > Bacillati > Actinomycetota > Actinomycetes > Pseudonocardiales > Pseudonocardiaceae > Amycolatopsis > Amycolatopsis sp. lyj-108. The sequence continues at coordinate 340,882 of NZ_JAJPWQ010000005.1, forward strand.
CCGACGCAGCATCGGATCTTGGAGGATCACGCGGTCGAGCTCCGGATCGTCAAACGCCGCCGGGGTGCGCGCCGCTGGTACGAGACCGTGACATGGGAGATCGGCAAACCTGGCCGGGAGCTGCATACCCCTGGCGGGCTCTACCTGCTTGCCCATGAGCTGAGCGCCCGCAGTCGCGGGTTCAGCGGAACCAAGCTGCTCTGGTCGGTGTGGCACAACGGCCACAACACCCCTGAAAGCGGCGGCGTCGGCAGTGCTGGCGAGCACTACGGCATGTTCGACGAGAAGCTGGAGCGCAACCTCTACGCCAGTGACTGGGCGGCGAGTCATGGCCTGACCGCTGATCCGCCAGCCAGCCCCGACTCGGCTGGTGAGGATGCCGGTCCGGTGGAGGCTGTCCCGTTGCTGGTGGAGTTCAACCGGCTCAAGACCAGTGCCGATGTCCGCCGTACCCGGCAGATGGGCGGACATTTGCCTTCGGCAGCCCGCTCGAACACCTTTCCGGTGCTGTTCCGCAACTATCTGCGCGGTGACCCGACGGTCGTCGACTGGGCTCACGAAGTGGTCGGCGACGCCGTGGCCGATGCCGAGCAGTCCGCGGTGTCCGCCCATCGGCGTGCCTTACAGGACGCGGGCGGCAGCCTGCGGGTGGTTTCGGGACCGGCGGATGCGCAGCATCTTGAGCAGGCAGGTCTGGACGCGGACACCGCCCGCAAAGCCGCTGAGGGGGAGTTGGACACCGCGTGGACCGAATGTGTCGACCATGACCACCATCCCGCCACCGGCATGGTGTGCCGTGCGAGCTTCCTGGATTGCTTCCAATGCGGCAACTGCCTGGTCACTCGCAACGACCTGCCCCGGCTGCTCAGCCTCCTCGACGCGCTGGCCGAACGTCGGCAGCAGTTGTCTGAGGCTGAGTGGTGGGGACGCTACGGCATGGCGTGGGCGGCGATCCGGAAAGACGTGGTGACCAAGTTCAGCCCCGCGGAGGTTCAGCAGGCCGAAGCTGTCAAACCCGACGATGCCCTGCTCGACGTCATCGAGAATCCTTGGGAGCGTCCGTGACTGTCCCCACCGGCCTAGCCGCACCGCATCCGTTGTCCGACCAGTTCGTGCTTCACGCGCGCCCGCTGAGGTCGGGTGCGGTGCTGGATCAGACATCGCGGTTCGGCGATGACAAGTGGCTGCTGGACGCGGCGGTCATGCAGAGCCAGACACGATCTTGGATGCTGAACTTCGAGTCCATCCCCGTCCAGTACCGGCTGGTCGCCAAAGAACTCTGCTACGCGATGCTGTCAGGCCCGCTGCCTCCCGGCGAGCCGAGGCCGAAGATGGCCTCCATCCGTACGAGGTTCAGCCAGGTCAAGACCTTTCTGGACTGGCTGGATACTCGCCGCCCACCGAGTGGACGGCCGGTGAACCCCACACTGGCGGAATGCGTTGGGCAAGACCTGCTGGCCTTTCAACGTCACTTCAGCAAGGTGACGCGCAGCGCCGAGCATCGCACCAGTATCCGCGGAACGGTTCGCTACTTCTGGCGGTACCGGACTGTTCTCACAGTCGATCGGTTGCCATTCGACCCGGTGAACGTCGATGGCTGGGGCGAGCCTGCCAAGCGGCGCGCGGCCCCCGAGAACGCCACCGACCGGATCCCCGAACTTGTGCACGGACCTCTTCTGGTGTGGGCGCTGCGGTTCATCGATGACTTCAGCGAGGACATCCTGGCCGCCAGCAACCAGTGGTGGGCACTGCGTGATCCCGCCCGTCGTCCAGGACTTGGCGTCAATCGCGGCGCTGCGGAGAAGCTGCGTAGTCGCCTGGGCGATTACCTCGCGCGTGGACGCCCTTTGCCCGGCTATGCGGGCAAGGTCAATATCCTGCAGTTGGCCAAGGAGGCAGGCTGCGATCGCACGGTGTGTGAACGGCTCCGGCCCGAGATCGACGCGGCGATCGCCGTGGTTGGGGTGAGCGCTCACACCTATCTCGATGTCCAGGTCGGCGGCAGCCTCGACGGCCAGCGCTGGATCGACGGGATTACCACCGACCACACCGAAGCCGGGTTGGCCTGCCTGGCCCGGATGTTGCAGACAGCGGCCGCCATCGTGGTTTTGTTTCTGTCCGGCATGCGTGACAGCGAGGTCAAGCATCTGCGCCGCGGGTGTGTGCGGGCCGAGCGCGATGAGCAGGGCCGAACCTACCGCTGGAACGTCGTCAGCCTGGCGTTCAAGGGCGAGGACGACCCGTACGGGGTCGAGGCGACGTGGGTTGTCGGCGCGCCGGCTGTCCGCGCCATCCAGGTTCTGGAACGGCTGCAACCGGAAGGAACGGACCTGCTGTTCACGTCGTTGGGTCACGGCCCAGGTGGCAGCACACGACGTGCCAAAGGCGATGCCACGCTCACCAACAGTTCCACCAACAGGGGACTCAATGAGTTCGTCGCGTGGGTCAACGACTACTGCGTCACCCACGGCCGCGCCGACGGCATCCCCATGGTCGACAAGAAGCCTTGGCGGCTGAGCACTCGTCAGTTCCGCCGCACCCTGGCTTGGTTCATCGCGAGGCGCCCAGGCGGGGCCATCGCGGGGGCTATCGCCTACCGTCATCTGTCCGTGCAGATGTTCGAGGGGTACGCGGGCACCTCCGATTCCGGATTCAGGGCGGAGGTCGAGTCGGAAGAGGCCCTTGCCCGGGGAGAGCACCTGCTCGCGATGATTGACCAACATGAACATGAAGACCTGGCTGGCCCGGCCGCGGACGAGGCCGCACGCCGTCTGGAAGAGTTCGGCGAACGCGTCAGATTCCGGGGCCAAGTCATTACCGACAAGCGGCGCCTCGACCGGCTCCTGAAGCGTGACGACCCGGCGATCTACCCTGGCAAGTACGTCACCTGCGTGCACAAGCACGCCACCGCGTTGTGTCAGCAGCGCCGTGACAGCCACGATCATCTGCGGCCCAACCTCGGCGACTGTAAACCGCTGGCCTGCCGCAACGTGGCGCTCACCGCCGACAACATCGGCAGCCTGCGCGAGGAGATGGCCGGTATAGGCCATGAGATCGCCTCGCGTCCGCTGCTGCCCCCGCTCGTGCAGCACCAGTTGCAGGGCCGTCGCGCCGACATCGCCGCGTTCCTTGCGCGGCACATCAGCGAGGAGGAAAAGTGAGCCACCGTACCGATATGCCGGGTGAGGAGGAGGTTCGCCAGGCCGCGCAGGAGGTGATCGCCCAGACCAAGGAAACTGGGCACAGGCCCAGTGTGCTGGCCGTTGCTCGCCGGTTTGACTTGTCCAACACCACGTTCCGGCGCAACTTCCCGGAGATCGCTCGTGAGCTGAGCGAGCTGCGCCGCACACCGACTCCCGGCGTCGAGGGGCCACCCGACGCCAAGCGCTACGTCACGCTCCAGGAGAAGAACGCCGCGCTGCGTCAGGACAACGCCAGACTTAAGGAACATCTGGAGCTGGCCGTCGCGAACATCATGCGACTGACCATCGAGAACCGTCAGCTCCGCGACGATCTGGAAGCGGCCAGCAATATCACCAGGATCGGTCGCGGCGACGCCCGAACCGGCGACACCCGCGTCGAGGGCGCGGACTGGCCCTCTTCCTGACATCGGTGCCATGCTGGCGGTCCGCGGAGGGTTCGTCCAGGTCGGACGGGACCTGGCAGGCCTACCGTGGAAACGTAATGATCCCCGGCCATCGTGAGTGGCCGGGGATCATTACGTATCAAGGTGTCTGGGTCAGAGGTCGAACTCGCCGTTGCGGACGCCGGCGAGGAACTTCTCCCATTCGTGGGGGGTGAACGCGAGGATCGGGCTCGTGGCGCCGAGTTTGGTGTCGCGTACACCGATCAGGCCGGGCACGGAGCCGACCTCGACGCAGCCGTTCTCTCCACCCTGGCTGAAGCTGGCCTTGTGCCAGTTGGTCGCGGCGGCGAGGGCGGAGACGGCGTCCTCGTACCTCATGGTGATCACAGATCCTTTGCTAGCTGACGGATGAACGCCGGGGAGTCTTCCGGCTTGGTGGCCTGGACCCGCAACCGGGTCAGGGCGTTGCGGTACCTGGTGATCTCCTCCGGCTCCTCGTAGTAGTAGCCCTTGACGAGGGTCTCCACGTACACGCAGCCGGGGTAGTTCTCCAGTTCCGGGGGCGCGGACACCAGCGTGAAAGTGCCCTCGGTACCAGTGTGCGCGCCCGCGTCCAGCGGGACGACCTGCACGTCCACGTTCGGCCGTTCGGCGAGGTCGGCCAGATGGTGCAGCTGTGCCTTGGTCACCTCCGGGCCGCCGACGACGCGGCGCAGTGCGGCTTCGTCGATCACCCGCCACACCTTCGCCGGGTGCTCGCGCTCCAGCACCTCACGCTGCCGGGCCATCCGCAGGTCGACCAGCTGTCGGATCCCGTTGCCCGTGTCGGCGGCGGCCGGGACGTCGGCGTACCCGGCGCGGATCACGCCCTCGGCGTAGTCCGGGGTCTGGAACAGCCCCGGCGGCACCAGCGCGTCCCAGCCCTCGATCTGCGGCGACGAGGACTCCAGGCCGAGGAACAGGTTGAAGTAGCTGCGCACCGACGGGCCGAAGCCGATCCACCAGTCCTTGCCGCGCTTGGCCCGGTCGCGCAGGTCCTGGAAGAACTCCGCCCGTTCGCTCTGGTCGTAGAGCTCCAGCAGCTTGTCCAGCTCCAGCGGTTTCGGCAGCGACCGGCCCGCCTCGATGTGGCCGACACCTTGAACGCTGCCCTTGATCGCCCGCGCGGCGTCCTCACGGCTGAGGCCCTTGCCGTCGCGCATCCGCCGCATCTCGACGGCGAACCACCACTTGAGCGCGGTCGGGCTCTGCGCTGCCACCACCGCGGCCTCCTCTCCCATCTCGGCTTTCGGCGTCAGACGGTGTCCGGTCATCCCCACAGGATCATCCAATCGGAGCACTTACATTTTGAGCACGCTCAGATGTAGCGTGCTCAGTATGACCTGGCTCACCGTGGAGTGTGACGCTACCCGGTAGCCGCGGTCTCACCAGGGACGACCCGCCCTCGCCGGTGTGGCCGGCCTGCCCAGGACGACATCAACCGCGAAGGAGTGACCGTCCGATGACCGCGACCCTGACCGCGCCGAAGACGTCCCTGTCCGGCCTCGTCACCGCCCTCGTGCGGGGGACCCGCCGCACCGACCATTGCGCGGACCTCATCGCCGAACTGGCGACCGCCCGGCTTGCCCCCGCGTGCTTCGTACCTGGTATCGAGCACCAGGCCGCCGCCGCGATCGTGCGCACCGGCCTGCCGACTGTGGAGCACCAGCGCCGCCCGTTGCAGCGCCGCATCGACGAGCACCTGTTCCTGGACATCTCCGTCCGGACGGGCGTGCGGGTCCTGGCCTGTTGGGACGACCGGGCGCACCGCGTCCGGATGCACGTCGCCGAGGTCGGCGAACCGGGCCTGTGGGACCGCATCGTCGTGCACTTCACCCTGTGGGAGATGGCGGGCCGTCCCGTTCCCGCTACCGACGGGCCGACTGGATCGGCCTCGTGACTCTCGTGACTTCCGCCCCCATGACCACGTCGGCAGGCAGCGCGCCCGCTCCGCCGCGCGCCGCCGCCATGGTCCGTGCGTTCACCACCACTCCGCACGGCGGCTACCAGCACCCGGTGCTGGCTGCCGCGTCCGCCCTGGCTGCCGAGCACCGGAAGCGCGCGGAAGTCCACCGGGTCGTCGGCGACCCGGACGCCGGCGAGCACGCAGTGGCCACGGCGATCCGGGCCGAGCTGGACCGCGACACCGCGTGCGCGGTGCTGATCGACCGGATCGACCGGTGGGCCACGGCCGAGCTGCCCGAACACCGCACCGGGGTCCTGCACACCGAATCCCTCGGCCAGCTCATCGGCCGGCTGGTCATCGTGTGGATGCGCGGCCAGCTGCTCGCCGACGCCGGACACGGCGCCGTCCACCCGCAGGTGCGACTGGCCGCCCGGCAGCTCGGTGAGCTGGGCCGCGCCTACGACGACCTGGTCACCGACCTGCTACTCGGACGCCGCCAGCTGCCGGTCTTCCAGACACCCGCCGGACCGGCCGGGATCGCGTGAACCGATGGAGGGGGACATCCGCACGCCTGTCGGCGTGATCGTCGCGGCGGAGAGCCCGCTGGGGCGGGCCGCCGAGGCAGCCAACGACCTGAACCGGCACCTGCCCACACCCGCCGATCCCGGCAGCTGCCCGACCTGCGCGGGCCGGTTCTGGCCCTGCGCCTACTTCGATGACGCGGCGGCGCGGTTGCTGACCGCCCGACTGCGCCTGGGCGATCTGGTGCCGTTGGACCTGCACCCGCGCCTGTGGCCCCCACCCGCACCACCGGACTCGCCCCAGTGGCCAGCCGGCTCGTCCCCGAGTTGAGGAACGCGATCATGGATGAAGTACTGACCTCCACCCTCCGGGACGCGGTCTTCGGGCGGCTCGACTACCTCGAACACCTCGCGAACGAAGGCGACCAGCAGAGCAAAGCCGCGCTCGCGGACACCGAGATCGCCCGGCTGACGGGGGCTTTTCGGGCGCTGCTGACCCAGCACGCACCTGATGAACACGGCCGCTGCCCGCACTGCTCACGCTGGCTGCGCCCCCAGAGTCATCCCTGTTCGGTGTGGAATACCGCGCACCGTCACCTGCTGACCGCTGAGAACGCCGCGTCGCCCCGGACCGGCAGACACGCCTCCGCCGCTGGTCATGCGAGCACCCGCGCGCCAGCGGCTTCCTAGAGCGCGGGGGAACCCGCGGGATTCCCCCGCTCCGCGCGTTCCCCGCCTCCCGGTTCCACGGGCTCACCGAGCCCGTGCCGATGACCACCCCAAGTCCAGGAAGGAGGAGACGTTGCGCGCACGCAGTGGTACGGCTGGTCACAGCGACCGGCCGATCGGCGCCGCGCCGCAGGCAAGTCAGGCCAACGAATACCGCCGTGCATTCCCGCAGTACACGACCACGTAGGAGGAAACACCATGCCAGCGACAGCCACCCCGACCGCCGCCGTCGACGCGGAGTTCGACCTGGATTTCACCATCCTGACCGACGTCGACCCCGGTGTGGCCGCGCCCTGCGGCACCGACGACGGATGCGACCCCACCTGTGCGTCGTCGTGCACCAGCAACGCGTGAGCTGACCGTTGACCCCGGGGCCGGGCAGCGACCGCTGCCCGGCCCCGTCCCCGACCACTGCCGGATAGTGCTGGAGGACTCGATGCCAACCCCGCTCTACCGTCATCGCGGCGCCGCGTTGCTCCGGGCAGCGGCGGCACCGCTGAGCACGAATCCGCAGCACTGGCCTGATCTCGGTGACCCCGAGGACTCCCGCGCCTGGCTGGCATCGATGTGGACCAGGCCCGAGATCGCCGACGCGATCCGCCACGCCAGCCCCGGCCTCGCGAACCGCCTCGAGGCCGTACTCAGCGAACACCTCGTGCCGCGCAAGCAGGTGCGCCGCGCCACCATTGCCACACTCCGCTACGTGCTGCGCGCCACCGGCCGCCACACCCCGTTCGGGTTGTTCGCCGGAGTCGCCCCGGTCACGGTCGGCCCGGACATCGCGCCACGGTGGGGCCACGAGCACCGCGCCGCGGCCCGTGCCGACACCCAATGGATCGCCGACCTCATCGACCACCTCGAAGCATGCCCCGACCTGCTGGAGCGGTTGGACGTGGTGTTCACCAACCTGGCCACCGTCCGCGGCGGGAGACTGGAAGCGCCGCGCGGCCCGAACCGGGTCACCGCCCGGTACACCGGCGCGGTGCGCGCCGTTCGCGACGCCGCGGCGTCACCCGTGCGCTTCAGCGAACTGGCCACGGCACTCGGCACCACCTTCGCGAACGTGGCGCCCACTACGATCCGCACCATGCTCAGTTCCCTTGTCCGGCAAGGGTTTCTGCGCACCGAACTCCGTGCCCCCTGCACGGTGACTGATCCGCTGGCCCACCTGATCACCCGCCTGCACGCCGCCGACGCGGACACCGTGTCGTCGGTCGCGACGACGTTCAAGGAGCTGGAGGACATCGCGGCCGACGTGCGCCGCCACAACCAGCCCGGCACCGACCGCGCCGAACAACGCCGCCTGCGCGCCGAGCTGACCGGGCGGATGCGGACGCTGTCGTCGGCGGGACGGACCCCGCTCGGCCTGGACCTGCGCCTGGACGCTGACGTGGTGCTGCCCGAGGCGGTGGCGCGGGAGATGGAGTGGGCCGCGACCGCGCTGGTGCGCCTGACCCGCCAGCCGACCGGACACGCCCACTGGCGCGACTTCTATGTGGCGTTCTGCGAGCGTTACGGCACCGGCACGCTGGTCCCGCTGGCCGATGTCGTCGACCCCGACGCCGGGCTGGGCCTGCCCGCCGGCTACCCCGGCACCGTCCTGCCCGAACCGCATGCCAGCGTCTCCGAGCGCGACGAGACGCTGCTGGCGCTGGCGTTCACGGCTTTGGCCGACGGAAGCGGCGAGATCATCCTCACCGAGGACACGATCCAGGCGCTCACCGTCGGCGACCCAGACGTGACGCGGCAGATCCCGCCGCACGTGGAACTCGCCGGCCGCGTCCACGCCACCAGCGTCGACGCGCTGGAACGCGGGGACTACACGGTGACCGTCGCCGCCGGACGGTCAGCGGGAACGTTCACGTCCCGCTTCACGACGCTCGCGCCGGAGTCCGGGCTGGCGCAGATCTTCGCGGCGCTGCCCGCCGCCATCGACGGTGCACTGCCGGTGCAGATGTCCTTCCCGCCGGTCTACCCCAACGGAGAGAACGTCTGCCGGGTCCCGGCGTACCTGCCGCACGTGCTGGCACTCGGCGAGCACCACGACGACCGGACCGTCATCAGCCTGGATGACCTCGCGGTCACCGCGACCCGCACCGGGCTGCACCTGGTCAGCCTCTCGCGTCGACGCGTGCTCGAACCGCAGGTCGTGCACGCGCTCGCCCTGGAGAAGCAGCCGCCACCGCTGGCCCGCTTCCTTGCCCACCTCTCCCGCGCGCTGGGCGCCACCTGGCACCAATTCGACTGGGGCCCGGCCGCGCAACGGCTGCCGTTCCTTCCCCGGGTGCGATACCGCCGCGCCATCCTGTCCCCGTCTCGCTGGCGCCTGGATGCCACCGACCTGCCCGCACACGGCCCCGATCACCACGACTGGATAACGGCCCTGGCCCGCTGGGCGAACCGCTGGCGATGCCCGTCCACCGTGGAGCTGCGCGACGCCGACCGCTCCCTCCCGCTGCACCTCGCCGAGCCCGCACACCAGGCGATCCTGCACGCCCACCTGTTCCGCCACGGCCACGCCGTTCTCACCGAGACACCCGATCCTGCCGCGTTCGGCTGGGCCGGCGGGCACGTCCACGAGATCGCCCTCCCGCTGTTCACCACCCGGCCGGCGTCGCCGTCCCCGCGGATCGCCGGACGGCCGGTGGTGACCAACAGCGGCCACGGGCAGCTGCCTGGCTCGGCCGACGCCACGTGGCTGCACGCGTCCCTGTACACCCATCCTGAGCGGATCGACGAGATCATCACCGAGCAGCTTCCCGTACTGTTCGACCAACTCGTCCCCACGCCGGAGTTCTGGTTCGTGCGCTACCGCAGCCCGCACCAGACCGACCACCTGCGGCTTCGCCTGCGCACCCCGGACCGCGCCTCCTACGCCCGCGCCCTGGCCGCGCTCGGGGACTGGGCGGCCCGTCTGCGCCGAGACGGCGTCGCCGGACCGATGACCATCGGCACCTACCTGCCCGAAACCGGCCGGTACGGGCACGGCGCGGCCATGAACGCGGCAGAGGCGGTGTTCGTCGCCGACTCGGCCGTGGTGTCCGCTCAACTGCGGCACCTGCCCGCCGCGGTCATCGCCCCCTCCGCGATGGTCGCGCTGGGCATGGTGGACACCGTGGCCGGATTCCTCGGCTCCCGTAACGCGGCGATGGACTGGCTGCGTATCCGTCCCGCGCCCGACGCTGCCCCGGCCGATCGCGCCGTCCTCGATCAGGTGGTCCGCCTCGCCCGGACCGACGGGCTGGAGGAGGTGGCGGGCTGGGCCGAGCGGGTCGCCGGGCCGTGGCGGGCCCGCGCCGCCGCGCTGGCCGACTACCGCACCCGCCTCGGCGCGGATGCCGACCTCGACGCGGCGCTGGAGTCGTTGCTGCACATGCATCACAACCGGGCCGCGGGCATCGACCGCGACGGAGAGAACACCTGCCGCCGCCTGGCCCGGCACGCGGCACTCGCCTGGCAGACCAAGCACCAGGAAGCACGCCGATGACACCGATCCAGTCGATGCTCCCGCCGACCGAGGAACCCGAGCCGGGGTGGAGTCAATCCCTGGCCACCGGCGCTCCCGGAATCGCGTTGCTGCACCTGGAGAACGCCCGTAGCGGCGCCGCCTCGTGGGACAGCGCCCGCCAGTGGGTCGCCGCGATGACCCGTGGCCCGGTGACGGCCAAGCCCGACGCGGCCGGGCTCTACCGCGGGGTTCCCGCCGTCGCCTTCACACTGCACGCGGCAGGACACGACGGCGTCGCCGCGTCGCTGGGCACCCTCGATCGACACATCGCCACGCTCACCCGGCATCGGCTGGCGCGCGCTCACGAGCGCATCGACCGTGCCGAGCTGCCGCTCCTGCGCGAATTCGACCTGATCAGCGGCCTGACCGGGATCGGCGCGGCGCTGCTGCACCGCCACGGCCGCAGCGACCTGGCGGAGCAGGTGCTGGCCTACCTCGTGCGGCTGACCGAACCGATCCGCCACGACGGCGACCTGCTGCCGGGCTGGTGGTGTCCGACCGGGCCACGCGGCCAGAGCACGAACCCCTGGCGCGGCGGACACGGGAATCTGGGCCTTGCCCACGGCATCGCCGGTCCGTTGGCGCTGCTGGCAACGGCGATGAGGCGCGGCACCACCGTGCCCGGCCACGCCGACGCGATCGAACGGATCGCCACCTGGCTGGACAGCTGGCGCTGCGGCGCAGGCAGCGAGGTGTGGTGGCCCGGCACGATCTCCTACTCGGAATGGCGCACCAGGACCGTCCGCCAGCCCGGCCCGCAGCGGCCGTCCTGGTGCTACGGCACCCCTGGCCTCGCCCGTGCCCAGCAGCTCGCCGCGCTGGCCCTGGCCGACACCCGGCGGCAGCGCGCCGCCGAGACCGCCCTCGCCCGATGCGTCCGCGACGAAGGCCAGCTGGCCCTTCTGCGGGACGCGTCGGTGTGCCACGGCTGGGCCGGGCTCGTGCACACCGTGCGCCGGGCTGCCGCCGACGCCACCGAGGACAGCGACCTGCCCCAGGCCCTGCCCGGCCTGGACGCCCGCCTCCGCGACCACCTGCACCGATGCGGGCAGCCGGCCGATCCGGGGCTGCTGGAAGGCCACGCTGGAATACAGCTGGTGCAGCTGGCCCAAGCCACGAACACCGCACCCGTCACCCGATGGGATGCCTGCCTGCTGCTGGAGGGCTGACACCCGCCGAACCCACTGAACGCCACTGACCCCACCGGATACCATCCGCCCGCCGCATGGAAGGACACGATGAACAACACCGCCACCGACACCCCACCCGAGGCGCTGCGCGCGTCCATGGTCGAGCACATCAAGCACGCCGGTCACGCTCGCCGTGGCGCCGTGGAACAGGTGCTGCTTGAGGTTCCGCGCCACCGCTTCGTTCCAGCCGCCACCGTCGAGGACGCCTACGCCAACATCGCAGTGATCACCAAACGTGCCGGAGACGGCTCCGCGCTGAGCTGCGCGTCGGTACCCACCGTCGTCGCTATGCAGCTCGACCAGCTCGACGTCCAGCCCGGCAACCGGGTCTTGGAGATCGGCGCCGGAACTGGCTACAACGCCGCTCTGCTGGCCCGGCTGACCGGCCCGACCGGACAGGTCACCACCGTCGACATCGACGCGGAGGTGACCGCTGGAGCCCGGGAAGCGTTGGACGAGAACGGATTCCCCCAGGTACAGGTGATCACTCGGGACGGGTCGCTCGGCGCGGCCGAACACGCCCCCTTCGACAGGATCATTCTCACTGTCGGCGCGTTCGACCTCCCGCCCGCGTGGTGGAACCAGCTCGCGCCCGGCGGCCGGCTGGTGGTGCCGCTGAGGTGGCGGGGTCAGACGCGCAGCGTCGCGTTCGTTCGCGAGGGCGACCGGCTGCGGTCGGATTCGGTGCAGCTGTGCGGGTTTGTGCCGATGATCGGCCAGGACAGCGAGCTGTCCGGACATCTCGACGCGGACGCCTTGGTCACCCTGTACTGGGACGGCGACCAGGACCTCACGCTCGACGCGTTGACCGGTGTGCTCACCCGGCCGAAGACGTCGGTGTGGTCCGGGGTGGCCGTCGGCAGCACCGAGCCGTTCGACGGGGTCTGGCTGCGCATGACCGGCGCCGAACCGGGGACCTGCCGTATCGCCGCGGACCGGGCCGCTGTCGACTCCGGGCTGGTCACCCCCGCCATCCCGTCCCGCAGTCCGGCTCTGGTCGAGGGCGACTCGCTGGCCTACTTCACCTTCCGTCGTCTCGAGGACGGCGGAGAGCGCCGCTCGGAGCTGGGCGCGATCGGTCACGGCCCCGCCGGCGCCGAGCTGGCCGAGCGGTTGTCCGGCCAGATCCGGGCCTGGGGCGCCGCGCGGACGACCGACCCGGTCATCACCGCCTACCCGGCCAGCACCCCAGATGAGCAGCTCGGGGCCGCGCACGTCATCGACAAGCGCCATAGCCGCCTGGTGGTGTCGTTCCCCGCCGTGTAGGGCTCGGCTCCCACGGCGCCGTCAGGGCGGCGATGCGCAACGAGGTCACCGTGACCAGCACCGGGTTCCCGGCGTTGGTCACGGTGACCTTTCCTTTCACACCAGTCGATCGGGCAGCGTGAGGCGGTAGTCAGCCGAATCCCCGTTACCGCGGTTGGCGAGCAGGCCGTCTTCGACCGTTAGCTCGGTCATGCAGTCGATGACGGTCAACGCGGTGAACTGGTCGTAGACCAGCGGCGCGGCTTCCTCGTCGTCCTCCAGGTCCCGGTTCAGGACGCCCGCAACATGGGTCCGGAAGAACTCGGGCGGGCTGAAATCCAGGATCACGCCGTCCCTGTCGGCCGCTGCGGCCAGCGCCTCCACGATCGTGTTCTTGACCATCCGTCGGCGCACCGCGTCTGGGAGGCCCGCCAAGTACTCCTGCGGAGTGACGAACCTGACGCCTGGTCGGGCGTGCTCGGCGACATCCCACGGCACGCGCGGCGGTCGCAGATCACGCACGTTGTCGGCCATACGAGAACTCCCTTGGAGTCGAGTCAGAACCGGCGAGTCGCCAGCCTCGTGCCGAACAGGCTGCCGCAACGCGGCGTGCGCACGTCATCCGGGGCATGGCGTGCACGACACGGACTCTTCCGGTTCCGGGACGACGCACCATCGCTTCTGCCTGCGGAGATGTCCAGCCAAACCGCGCGGCTGGACATCTCCGCAGGCAGAAGCACGTGCGGGCGCATCCCATACCCGAGCGAGAACGGGGGGATCACCTCAGCAGTCCCAAAGTGAGCGTGCTCAGTTGTATCGTGCTCATAAGTGAGGTGAGCTTGCGGGACCGATCGGACCCGCACGGACCTACAAGTCGGCCCCGGACGCGGTGCTGGTAACACCGGCCGAGGCCTTGATCGCAGAGGAGCTGCGACCCATGTCCAACCCTATCGACACGCCCATGAACAGCCACAACGGTGCTGTTGTCCGGGTACTCAGTCCCCACGACCCGACCGGACACGTCCCGGTCGAAACGCTGGTGGACTGGTGGGCACAAGCCCGCGCCCGTGTCTTCACGGCCTCGTTCTCCACCGCCGACATCATGTCGGTGGTCGAGGACCGGTGGAGCGAGCTCGCGCTGGGCACCCGCATCGCGCAGGAGATCACCGCGGGGCGGTGGGTTGTCGTGGCCCAGTTGCTGCGGGCTGGCGCGGTGTCGGACTGGCATGACGTCGGGATCGTGCTCGGGCTCACCGGTCCGGACGCCGCGGCCGGGTTCGCCGCATGGCTGACCGCGCAGGTCGATCTCCACCGCCAGATCGGGATCGGCCTGACGCCGGCTGACGCCGACGACCTTTCCCTGCTCGCCGACGGTGTTCAGGGCGGCACCCGGTGAGCGCGCCTGCGAACGCCGAGCTGGTCGACCAGATCCGCCAGGTGATCGACGACGCGCGCGAGGCTGGCCAGCCGCCGCCGGGGCGCCCGACGCTGGCGAAGCTGACCGGCACCAGCGAGTACAAGGTACGGCTCGCCCTCGCCGAGCTGGCCTCCGCTGAAGACCGGTCAGATGACCAGTTCGCCAGCGATGGCGACACCGGCGACAGTCCGGCACCAGTCGCCACCCCGAACCCAAGCGACGGCACCAGTGCCCCTGTGGAGGCAGCCGGAATCGCGGGTGCAACCGACGCGGGGCTCAGTGAGCTGGTGAGCGTTGGTGTCCATGCTGGCGTGCGGTCGACAGCCCCGGAGGTGGCTGGCGCCAAGGTCGTTTCCTGGGCTGGATTTGTGTTCGGTTCGGTGATGTCGGTCGCGGCGAACGTGATCCACACCTGGCTGCCCGCACCGCGGATGCCGCCGGGCTGGGCACCGGGAATCGCGGCGCAGATCGGCGCGGCGGTCTGGCCGATCGGGCTGCTGCTGTCGGTCGAGGTGCTCAGCCGGGTCCAGTGGCCGGCGGGGTGGGCGTGGCGGTTCGCCCGGTTCGGCGGGACCGGCATCGTCGCGATCGGCTCGGCGGTGATCAGCTACGGGCACGTCCACGATGTGCTCGCGGCCTGGGGCTACGACCCGCTCGCGGCGCACGTCGGTCCGCTGGTTCTGGACGGGCTGATGGTGATCTCCGGGTTTGCGCTGCTCACCACGAGCCGCAGCAGGACCCGCACTGCGGACGAGGCCGACCGTGACGGATGACCCGGCCTCGGACGGCACACGGTGCTCGGCCTCCGAGAGCACCCGAAGGCGACCGGTCCGGCGGTCCGCGCGACGTGGACCGGGGACGGTAGCGGGCACGCCGGCCGGGGTCCAGGCAGACCGCTTCGCGGTCGGCGCAAGCGCCGAACCTGGCCCGCAGCCGACTGGCCCGCTGCTCGTTCCTGGTCCACGCACGCCGACCAGGAGCCTCGCCATGACCAAGGACGACCGAGACGACACCGGCGACGGTGACGGGAAACCCCGCCTGGCACCGGAAACTGAACCTGATGTCACCACGACTGACGACCAGCTGGCGACGAGGACCACCACCGAACTCGCCAGCGGCGCTATCGACGCCGAACTGATCACCGAAGAGGAATACCAGCGCAGCCGAGCCCAACGGGTCGTGGCGGTGGCGGTCGCCAGGTTGCCGCCGCAGTGGCAAAGCGCCGCCACCGCCCGCCACGCCGGTCTCCGCCTGGCGGGCACGGTCGCCAGGGCACCGATCCGTTACCCGGCTGCGGTCGCCCGTGGTACGGCGGTATCCGCGCGGGCGTGGTGGGCCTGGGTACGGGTGGAGGACTTCTACGCCGCCGCGAAGAGCGCGGACAAGCTCGCCGACCGGTTCGACGAGATTCACTTGCACCGGGTCCGGCGCCGCTGGTGGACCCTCGTCATCCTCACCGTGAGCACCGGCGGTCTGGTGACAGTGGAGCTGATCTATGGGCCGGTCATGTGGTGGATCGCCGCCGTCGGCGCCTCGATCGCACTCGCCGCGGCGGGGCGGCGCAAGGACGGCTCGCCGGGCCGGAAGAACGTCTTCCCCGGCACCCGCACCCTCGCGTGGACGATCAACGGGGACGTGCTGGTGGAGGCGTTTCGGGCGGCGAAGGTGATCGGGCCGAAGGACGGGCTGGCGTTCTTCGCCCGCCCGACCCGCGAGGGCGAAGGCTGGGCCGTGGTGGTCGACCTCCCAGCCGGGCGCAAGGCGTCCTCGGCGATCGCTGCGCGGGAGTCGCTGGCCAGCGCGCTCGGGGTTGACGAGACCCAGCTGATCCTGGAACGGGTCCGGGGCACTGGCGGGCACGCCGGGCGGCTGGCGTTCTGGGTCGCCGACCGTGACCCGCTGGCCGAGCCTCCGCTGCGGTCGGGGCTGGAGAAGCTGCCCGAGGTGTCCATTTGGGACGGGGTGACGATCGGTGCGACCGCGCGCGGGCGGGCGGTGACGGTGGCGTTCTGCTGGACAGCGTGGCTGATCGCCGGGCTGCCCCGCTACGGCAAGTCCAACCTGCTCCGGCTGTTCCTCGTCGCGGCATGCCTGGACCCGCACACCCGCATCTACGCCGTGGACCTCAAGGACGGCGCGGACTTCAACCCCCTGCGCCCGGTCGCGCACCGGATACTGATCGCCTCCGCCGAGGGCGCCGAGACCGAGCAGACGCTGCTACGGCTGCTCGCGCTGCTGATCGAACTGGAGACCGAGGTCCTGGACCGCTACAAGCGGTTCAAGACCATGCCCGAGTCCGACGTCCCGGAAGGCAAGATCACCCGCGCCCTGTGCGAGACGAGCATGCCGTGGCTGGTGCTGGCCATCGACGAATGCCAGCTCGGGTTCGAAGAACTGGGCAGCGACACCAAGACCGTGAAGGACCTGCGGCGGGTGATCGTGGACAAGGTCTCCTGGCTGGTCCGAAAAGGACCGGCGGCCGGAGCGACGGTGTTGCTGGCGACGCAGAAACCGGACCGGGGTTCGATCCCGACCCGGTTGCGGGACAACATCTCCAGCCGCGCGGCACTCAGGTTGCCGACCCAGCAGTCCAACGACATGGCCCTGGGCACCGGGAAGACCGCCGCCGGGGTTGACGCGACGAAGTTCACCGAACGCCACCGCGGCGCGGCCTGGCTGCTGGCCGACGACCTCTCCGGCGTCGGCGCCTCCGAGGGTGTGATCATCCGGGCGGCGAAGCTGGACCTCGGCCCGACCCGAGCCGCCGCCGAGACCGGACGCGAACGGCGAGACGCGCTCGGGCTGCTGACCGGCGACGCCGCCGGGCAGCGCCCGCCGGCGCCGGTCGAGCCGGCGGCGCTGACCGAGCTGGTCGCGGCCAGCGACGCCAACGCCGAGCCGGGGGACGCCGAGGTCGTCGATGACGCGGCGGGGCCGCTGCCGGAGGTGCTGGCGTTGCTGGCGGACGTGATCGGCGAGGACGAAACCGGAGTCGTGGCCACCGCCAACCTCGCCGCCCGAATCGAGTGGGACCCCAAGACGCTCGGGGAAGCGTTGCGGCGCTTGGAAATTCCCCCACCACAGCCGTCGCGGCAGCGGATCGGCGGGAGCAAGCACCCGGTGTCGGTGCAGCACGTGGACGCGATCGTCGCGGCCATCATCGATCACGGTGAAGTCGGTTAGCTCAGCCAGCGGGTTGCCTCGCTCACGGCACGAAATCTCCGGTGAACCCAGCACATCGTGTGCCGACCACTGCGCCACGGCGTGCGGACCGTCCCGGGCGACCGCGGGTCGCTGATCTGGCGCAACCTTCGTGAGTGCGGGCGTGCCGACCAGTCAGATAGGTCAGCACTTGCCTGCACTCTGATCATTCGGCGGGCAGCGGGAACAGCTCGCGGACGCCGTAGATGTCGTCGCTCACGGGTTTCCCGGTCGCTGCGCTCACCAGAATCCCCACCTTGCCGTCTTGCGGGCCTGTGTCGGACACCCCAAACGGCGGATCCTCGTTCGACGGGTTCCCCACCGGGATCACGAGCGAGCGGCCCCGGCTGGCGTGGCATTCGCAACTGGGCATGGCACGAGGTTCGCGTGTCCCGAGCCACCGGAGCCAAGCTCTCGGTGGCGCCGGGGGCTGGATGCGAGCCAACGCGGCATCCTTTGCCCGCCAAGGAGTCGCGGGCGCGGCGGGTCGGCTGCCACGTGCCGAACACGAGTCCGGTCTGAGGCCTTCCCGTGGTGGCGCCCAGTTCACAGTGGCGAGGCGACGTGCGCTCCTCGGCGAGCGCTGGTCATCGTGACCACGCGGATCCCGAGCGCACGGCCCGTCGTCCCGGTGCGGAAACCCGTGAGCGCGGCGACCGGGAAACCCGTGAGCGGAAATGGCCCTCCGCTGGGGAATTAATTGAGCGCTGACAGTAGACAGCCGGCCGAGAAAGGCTTGCATCCACCGCTAGCCCACCGCATGTGGCGATGGCAGCTTGAGGAAAGCAACCGACCAGGAGCTGGAGGTCGTGACGGGTCAGCCGGGGTCATGATCCCCGGCCGACCTCGTTGCCACTAGATGTCCTTGAATTTCACCGGGATTCCCAACTCACTGAGTCGCTGCTGGATTTGCTCAGCGGCCTCTGCTTGCAACACGACCTGGACCGTGCCTTGCAGGTAGCTGATCTGTCGCTCGTCCAGGGCCATGTAGAACGCTCGAAACAGTGCGGCGAACCCGTCGGCGTTATCAGCGCTGGCGAGCAGGTTGCTGGTGAACGAGAACGCCGCTTGTCGGTCCTTCGCAGGAGGCTGGGGCGGCGTACCACCTTCGGATTGCCCGCCGTCGGTCTCCTTGTCTTCAGGTCCGCCCGGCGAACTGGAGGACGATGTCCCACCGTGTGGGGCGTCACCGGGCGGGGTGGACGAGTCGCCGCTTGACGCGCAGGCACCGTCGTGCGCCGGTTCGTTGCACTCCGGGCACGCCTGGGGTTGCGGTTTCGCGAGCCGCAGGCTGGTGCTCGCCAGGTTGACCTGTCCGGGTGCGGTCACGGCGACTTCCGCGCCCATACCGTCGACGATGCCCATGAAGCCTTCACTCACAGCGTCGTAGATCGCTTGCTGCAGATCACGATCGCCGCCGTAGAGCAGAGGTAGCCGCGGGGCGCTGTAGAAGGCGGCCCGGATGTCGGAAAGAGTCCTCCCGTAATCCTGCTCGCGAAGATTGTGCAGCAGAGCCCTGGGAGTGAACTCGCCCACGTCGAAGACCTTGTCCCGGGCGGCGAGCGCCTTCCAGACTGTAGTGCCGTTCAACGCGGTGAAGTTGTCATCGTCGAACGTGAGCTCGTCGAGGAAGCGTTCTCCGTCCGGGTCAGGCTGCGCGAGGAACACAACATGCTGGTAGGCCCGTTTGAGAGTCTTCTCTAGTTGTTCTTTCGCGGCGGCTAGTTCCTTGGTCCCCGTCGATTTGAGTTCGGTGTCGTTCTGAACTTCGGGGGCAGCCAAGGCTTTCTGACGTGCCAGGTACTCCACTGCGAGGCCGCGCACGAGACTGCGACGCTGCGTGTTCACTACCGCGTAGACAGCGCTGCTGGCCCATTGCACGGGGAGCTGCTGGGCGTCCTGGCCGAGGCCCATCGCGACGGTCAGCGCCTCGATCGTGGACTTCTCCATTCCGTTGCGGAGGCTGAACTGCGCGGGGTCAAGCACGATGAGCCGACTCGTGTGCGCGGTGTCCAGACCACTGGTCGCCATGACTTCCACCGCCGAGCGGTGAGGATCGGCCGGGACGAATTTCAGTTCCCGGAACGGGCCGCTGCTGGCCAGCCTCTGGGTGAACTCGGCGATAACCTGGTCTCGCTCGGGGTCAGTGATGGTGCGCCGGATGTTGTTGACCAACATGCGGTGGGTGAGCCGAGTGGACAGGAAGTAGCGGGCCGGTTTGTTGTTGCCCTGGCCGCGGACGATGTCGAGTGCGCTGATGCCTCGGTCCGGGTTGACCAGTTCCTCAACAACGCTGTCAGCGTCGGTGATCGTGTAGCTGGCATCCGGCACGCTGGTCGCCGCTTTGACTTCAGGGGCGCTCGCGCCCCGTCCGCGTCCGGGGCGGAGTGTGCCGACGATGCTCGCCAAGAAGATGAACGTCGCAGCCCGCTCAGCCGCGAACGGATTGCTTCCCTGCCAGGGAGTCTCAGAGCGTTCGAAGTCCTGGCGACGTGCGGTCCCTGACGTTCCGCCGTGGTTGACGATCTCGATTTCGGCCAAGCTCCGGTAGTTCGCGATCGTGCGTTCGTCTTCTACCAGGCCGCTGCCCAGGAGCGCCTCGCGCACAGTGCTGTCCGACAGCGGCAGGTCGCCCGGCCCGATGAGGACTGGAACCCATTCTCCCGCCCTGCCTCGCTGCTGGAGGGCGTACACCGTGGCGGCAAAGATGCGGATCGTCGATCGGACGCGCTGGAATCCGGTGACCCTGCTCCACTCCTCCTTCGCCACGCCCATCAACATGGGGTGGAAGGGGTAACAGGCGGCGACTTCGTCCGACCAACTGCGTCGCCAGTCCGCTCCGATCTGCTCCCAGACGTGCTTGGTCCAGCCTTTGTCGTCGAAGGCAGGTGCGTAAAGCGCGGCTGTTGCTGAAAGGACTTCGGTGGCAGGCTCGGTGTCGAACAGTCGCCGCCGCAGGATGTCGGCGAAGTCGCCGACCTCGGTGACCGTTGCCGGCAGCCCATTGCGTTCGAGCAGGCCGTTGAGATCGTCACGGCGTTCCTTGGCCGCAGCCGACAGGGCTGTCTTGTCTGCGTCGGAGGCGATCATCACCACCAGCATGGCGACCTGCTGGACGTCGTTGACGACGTCCAGCAGCGCACGCAGGAACGCCATGTCTTGAGCGGCGAGGTCAGGTTTGTTGGTGCCGTCGAGGCCGTTGCCGATGTAGTCCAAAACCTCATCAATGATGATCAGTACGGGCCGGTTCACTGCTCGGATGGCCTCGGCGATCTTGTGCTTGTCGCTCCAGAACGACCGGTATCGCTCGAAAAGAGCGTAGTCCTTGGAGAACAGCCGCCACAGGAATCGCTCGTAGAGACTGACCGCTGGGCCGTCGAGCTCCTGTACACCAGCACCGGCGGTCATGTTGTCGCACGGCAGGACGACGACATGCGGTCGGCCGAGGTCACGCGCCAGGCCTCGTCCCATCTTGGCTTTCGCTCGTTTGGCGACCTTCTCGCCGAGTTCAGTGGCGAGCAGGGCCTCGGGGTTGGCGGCCAAATGAAAAGCGCCGATACACGCGTGCGACTTACCGCCGCCCATGCCCTGATCGAGCCGAGTGACTGCCCGGGCCTTGAGGTAATCGTCAGCGCCGCCGACGCGAACGGCGATCTCGGTGAGGAGGTCGATCAACCTCTCGGTGGGGTGGGTGATGTCTCCGTAGTAGGTGGCGTCGGCATAGGGCGGACGGTCCGCGCCGGTGCCGTGGACGGCGCGGAACAATGACATCTGCACGTCATCGATCTGGCCGGAGGCGTTGAGGATCTCCTGACGGATCCTCAGCGCCTTCCACCACGGTGTCACGCTCGTCGTCACTGATTGTCTCCTCGGCTGTGGGGGTATGGCTGTTCGTGACGGTGCTCGCCCATCAGATCAACCTCAACTGGGCGTCTTGCTGTTGCTGGAGGCGCGCTGTATCGAGGCCGCTGACGGTGATGGACTCGACGGCACTGCCGATCCCGGCCCGGGTACGCAGGACGCGGGTGAAGGCGATGGAGTCCGGGTCGTTGCCGGGAAGCCGTTCTGGGTCGGCGAGGAACTGCACAGCCGACCAGAGATAGGCATCGTCGACGCTGCGTTCCGATGCCGCCAGAACCTGGCCCATGGCCTGCAGCCCTTCGTCCGATGCTGCGGCCAGCGCCAAGGCGACATCGATGGCTGCGGAGTCCCGGTCGATCTTGCCGGTGTACTCGCGGGACGTGATGAAGCGGACGCCCTTGTCAGCGTCGCCCACCAGATTACGTACGGATGCCAGCTCAAGGGAGGAGGCAAGTGCCTGCCATCGCAGTTCGGACTTCGCCTGAACCTGACGGCCGTAGAGCCGGACCCACCATAGGGCGAATCGTGTGCGGGCGTCGAATGCGGCCAGCGGCTGGTGGTTGATCTCGACAACCATGGCTTCCTGGACCGCAGCGCGTGCCAGCGGCAAGAACGTGTAGATGTCCACTGGCCCGCCCTTGGCGTCGAGGACCTCGCTGTAGCGGCCTACAACCTCCATGGCAGGTCCGGCCGCAGCCATGAGCATGTCCGCAGGTGCCAGACCCCACCGCTCCCAATCGGGGTAGCGCCGCCTGATCTCCGCCTTGATCTCGGCTTCGACGGCGCCCTTGCGCCCTGCGGGGCGCCCGGCCTTAGCCGGGCGGCAGGCCATGGTCAGTGTCGTCTCGATGTTGGCTTTGCCCTGCTGCCCTCCGGATTCGGTGTTGGCCGGCCACGAGCCGGTCATGACCAGGCCGGCTCGTTCGATCGAGTGCAGCAGACGCTGCCACACTTCCGGCTCTCCGTGACCGAAGACGATGGTGACCACGCCGTCGTCGCGGACTACCTGGCGCATCTGGGCGAAGGCTTCGGCGATGAGGGTGTCGTAGTGCTCGCGGGTGCGGTGCTCGTCCGGGGCCTCGCCGCGCACCCGCTTGACGATGATCTCCTGACTTTTGTCCTGGCAGCCGTGCGAGTCGGCGGTGACGGCCAGTTCTGGCCAGGTGTTGTGCAGGCATCGCTTGACCCAGGCGTAGAAGAGGTCAGAGGCGTCCGCGTAGGCGATCATCTGGTCGTAGGGCGGGTCGGTGACCACCGCAGTGAAGGTTTTGGGCGGATATGGCAAGGCGGTGGCGGTCCCGCGTTGCACGGAAGCCGCCGCACCGCGCAGGTTGGAGAACAGGTTGCGGCAAGCGGCCAGCACGTTGTCTGAGATCGAACTCCACGTTCCAGGACCCTCGCCGACACCGGACTCGAAGAAGTCGTGAGAGAACGTGATCGATCCTTCATTGACGAACAGATCTCCGACCTGTGCGCCTCCCTTGCTCTGGAATCTCGCACCGCGGGTCGATCGTCGCAACTTCTTCACCACGACCGCCGTTGCGTACCCGGTCAGGGCCCGCACGTAATCCTGCGAGAGTCCGGCGGCCGTCAGCTCGGTGCCGAGCTCGTTGATGATGCGTGCGAGCCGGATGTAGGAGAGAGTCTGGCGGGCGACCATGAAGTCGCCATAGGTCTTCGCGCCGTAAATGCTCGGCCCGATGATGTTGTTGTTGCCTGGTGCGATGCCCTCGTCCGGAACGGCAGAAAGGAACGGGCTGAACGCAGGCTCGGCGGACAGTGCCCGTTCGGCCGCCACCACGGCGTCCCGCTCCTCGTCCGTGGGCTGCCGGAAGGTTTTCCGGCTCTTGGAGTCGATGTCTACCGCCAGGACGAGGGTGTCTTGCCCTTGTCGCTCCTGGACTAGCCGCCGATGTACCGCCAGCGGGTGTGGGTGGCGGCAGAACGCGCAGATCGCGCTTTTCCCCGCGACCTTCTTGCCGTTCACCACGGCATTGGTGAGCGTGGGTGCCCGCGTGGGCTTCCCCGGCGTCACGACGGCTTCCCACGTACCGGATGCCCGGTCCGCGTCGATGTAGAAGGACAGAGCCGGCCTGTCCCCACGCGCGGGCATCAGCTCGTACGAGCCGATCAGCGGGAACTGCTGGCCGCAGTCCTGGCAGGGAATCGTGACCGCCCACAAGTACCCCCAAGGCAGCGCCTTCTTGTGGTGTGGGTAGACGTCACTCATCGCGGCGGCATGCCGAGTCTGGATCTCCTCGAACAAGGTTTCGAGGTCAGCAAGTAGCCGGTCTGTACGTGAGGTCAGCAGACGACCTGGCTCTCCGAACGGTAGCTCGGGTTCGTTGCTCCAGTCCTCGAAAGGGGCCGAGGTGAGCAGATAGCTGGCCAGGACCGCAACCGGGCTGTAGTCGACGGCGGAGGCATGGACGCCCAGGCGTGCTGATTCGAGCGGGATCATGCCGCGACCCGAGAACGGGTCAAGGGTTGCCGCGCCCTCGGGGTTCGCCTTGGCGATCTCGGCCTGCAGGGCACTCCATGCCGCGTAGCGTCCGGTCATGGCGTCTCGGACCAGGTTCTGCAGCCGGGTCTGCTCGTCGATTTCCTCAGGCCAGGGCAGTAGGGAGCAGATTGTCGCGGCCTTGGCCTGGGCGGTGGGCCGCTTGGCGAACCACATGAACAGGGAGATCTCGCTGTTCCCAGAGCCCCAGCCCTTGTCGCTGTTGGCCGACACCTCGGCACTGGGGAACCATCGTTCGATCATCCTGGTCATGCGTTGCTCCCCGGTGCGTTCTTGAGGCTGCTGCCCGGGACGCGGAATACCGCGCTCCCGGTCATGTCGTTGGCGAAGAGGGTGGCTGGGTCCTGATAGGCCCCGAAGAACCGGCCCCGGCCGTCGGAGCACTGGTCTATGACGTAGAGCCAATAGTCCCTGCGGTGCTGGGTTGCGATGAGGACCTCATTGCCGGTCATCCGGATGCCGTCGCTGGCCGCGTTGCCCAGCACGCCTTTGACTTCGACGTGCCGGATCTGGCTGTTGCGGCGGGCTTCCAGGTCATAGCCGCGGCCCTCGGTGTGCACGTCGGCCACGGCCCAGCCGTCGTCTACAAGAAGCCGCTGCACGTGCCGCATGGAGACCAGTTCGGCATCGATCTCCGCCTGAACGGTGACATCGGCCGCGGCCAGCACACGGATCCGGCCGATGAGCTTCGGGTCGGTCAGTTGCACGTCCGCGAGCCGTTCGAGTTCGTCGAGCCGCTGGGCGGTCTGAGATTGAAGTCGGCGCCGCAGTGCCAGCCGGGTGTCGCGATCGTCGATGCTCTCGGTCAGGCTCAGTGGCAGATTCGTCAGGTCCCGGCGGGCCTGAGCAAACCAGTCCGCGCGTACCTGCCTGTGTTCTGAGACTGTGGCGGCGGCAACCTCGCGGGCCGCCGCCAGCGCCCGGTCCTCGCGCGCGAGGTGGGGTGCTGTGCCGTGCTGTTCGGCGGGCACGAGGTTGGCCAGGGCCTCCCATCGGACCGCGCGGGCGTTGCCGCTGTCGTCGACTTTGATCAGGCTCGCCCAGATGCTGGCGCGCTTGCCGTCGCTTTCGGTCATGGTTGCTGTGAAGGCGTACAAGTCGTAAGGGGTGAGGCTGGTGGGATCGGCAGCGGCGCCGGACTGGTGCAGGTCCTCGGCTAGTGCGTGTTCTGCCATGTCGATCAGGTCGGTGAACCCGGGTTCTCCGGGGCCTAGTGTGATGGTGTCGCCGATGTCGATGCTCTCTGCTGCCTCACGCACGGCTGCTCCGCTGGTAGCGATGTGAACTTCTCCGGCACCGCCTAGCGTGGCAGGGAACTTCTCTTCGCCTGGCAGAGAAAGCCGCCGGAATCCGGCTCCGGCAGCTGTGGGTGATGACAACAGCACGTCCGCAGCGGCGAGCCGGTCGAGATACGCTTCGACGATCGCCGGGTTGATCCGTGCGAACAGGTCGCGCTGGAGCAGTGTCAGCGCGGCCACTGCGTCTACCTGGCTGGCCAGGCGCCGCTCGTTGTCCCGGACCTGTCGTGCTGCGCGAGTGAGTTCTTGGGTCTGGACGGCCCGAGCGGCGTCGATCGCTTGCTGTTTCTTGAGCTCGTCGTTGCCGTACAGGTCGGAGAGCCACTTGTCGTAGTCGACACCTGTGATCTCGGCGACCGCCGACAGACTGTCGAACATCTGCCCACGCAGCTCGTTGGCCGCGGTGACGAAGTTGTCCAGCAGCCGAAGCAGGGTTTCGCCCTCGCGTGTGTCGGTGGCGACCAGGTTGTACAGGTGCACGTCGCGCAGCTGGCCGACACGGTGAATGCGTCCCATCCGCTGCTCGAGCCGGACCAACGACCAAGGGATGTCGTAGTTGACCAGCACGTGGGCGGCTTGCAGGTCGATACCTTCATTGCCCGCGTCGGTCGTGACGATGACCTGAAACTCGCCTCGCATGAACGCCCGGCGTACTTCGTCACGCTCCGCCTTGCTCTGCCGTCCGGAATACAGCTTGGCGGTGAATCCCTCGGCTTCGAGGCGCTGGGCGATCCACTCTGCCGAGTCGGCATACTCGGTGAACACCACGGCCTGCTCGCCGTTGCCTGGGAGGACGTCGTGCTTGGCCAGGCAATCATCAGTGAGCCGCATCCACTTCGACGGTCTCGACGTGGCGTTACTCAGCGTGGCATTGATCTGGTCCACGAGGTTCTTGATCGCCGCCCGCTCGGTCCTGCCGGAGGTCGAGCTTGTGTGAATGACCTTGGCCTCGTCGATCTCCGCCTCGTCGCCTTGATCCTCGCTGTCGGCGATCAGAGCTGCCTCCGCCTCACTCATTGCGCCCATGTGGTCGTGACGCCGACGCAGCGTCTCGGCGAGCGCGTACAGGCTGGAGGCGGCCCGCTTGCCGTATACCATGCGGGCAAGGGGCTGCGCCGCCGGCGCGAAGAACCGGTCGACCATGTCCAGGGCGGCCTGGTAGTAGCCGTACTCCGTTTGCGATAGCGGAACGCTGAGGTTGTGGGCGGCGCGGCCCTTGAACAACCGGGTCTTGCCGTCGTAGTCGACCAGGTCTTCCTTCATCCGCCGCAGGAAGTGGATCGGGCCCGGTCGCAGCGCACGGAGTTCGATGTTGGGGTCGTTGCCTGGGTCCGGATAGATCGCCGGGTCGACCAGATGCAGGAGGTGCCGGAACAGCCACTCTTTGCCTCGATGGGGAGTGGCGGTCATCAGCAGTGCCCGTGGGGTGTTCTTGGCCAGCAGGCGGCCGACTTGGTGAAACCCGGCCGCAGTGGGCGTCAGCCGGTGCGCTTCGTCGAAGACCACCAGATCCCAGCCGGCCTTGTCCGGACGGATGGCGTCTTGCACCGCGGGGTTGACAGCGGCCAGTTCAAGGGAGATGACCCAGAGGTCGTTGGAGTTCAGCGCGTTTTCACGCACCGTGGCCGAGGTGAGCTGCCGCAATCCGCCCCCCAGCAGCCTGTCGAAGTCGTCCACCCATTTCGAGGCCAGGTTCGCTGGGCACACGATGATGGCACGCTTGACCAGGCCCAGCCGCTGCATCTCCCGGAGGTACAGACCGGCCATGATTGTCTTGCCGGTGCCGGGCTCGTCTGCGAGCAGGAAGCGCAGCAGCGGTTGCGGCAGCATCGCCCCGTAGACGGCCGTAGTTTGGTGTGCGTACGGCTTCAGCGGTGTGGCCGCCATGGCGCTGGACTCGGCGTTGACGGCCGCCGCGTGCATCCATTGTGTCCACATGGCCGCAAGTACCCGGGCTGAGTTGGCTCGCCCATCGCTGACCAGGGGGCGCACGGTCTGGGTATCTCCGGCCGCAAGGTTCACTTCGTGTCGACGGTCCTGGTCATCAACCAGGATGAGATCCCACGCCCCCGGATCATCACCGGGGAGCGCGAAGCGGATGGTGGCGAACTCAGGCACTCCTGCGGCCTGGACCCTCACCCGTTGGCCGCGTTCGAACACCATCTCGTGTCCCGGCTGTGTGCTCATGCTCGTGTCCCATAGTTTGTCCGGATCCATCGGGCCAACAGCGGATCGATCACACGCCAACCCCGGCTCATCTCTTCGATCAGCCCTGCGGCGACCAAGTGCGGGGTCGCTTTCTGCGCCGTGGTCTTAGGCAGTCCCAGGGTTCGCAGAGCACGGGCGGCCATGGGCGTGCCGTACTCGGCCACAGCTCGCAGCACCTTGCGCTGTCCCGCGCTGAGTCCGCTCATCGTGGCTTGGGCTTCGGGGGCGACCAGCCGTAATGCCATCGTGAGTGCGGCCTCCCAGTGATCGTCGGTGGCTTGTGCACCCATATGAACCTCTTGCCACAGCAGATGTGCCAGCAGCATCGTCCGCTGCGGATGTCCCTCGCCAGCAGTCAGCAGGCCATCCAGCACGCCAGCCACATCACGATTCCCCGCGACGAACCGTTTCTTGATTGCTTCGTGGAGCTCCGTAACCGGCAGCCGACCCAGTCGAAGCGTTTCGACCGGCCTGCCGGAAGGGCTCTCAGGAACTATGTCCGGGCGTCCGACGGAAAACAGGTAGGAGACCGCATCCAGGTGTTGGTGCGCGTGCTGCCAGATCAAGGACTCAGCTTCGGGAACCCCAGCGACGGACTGGAACTCGTCCAGGACGATCAAGATCCGTTCACCCTCTCGCTGAGCCAGCTGGGTGGGCAACTCCAGAATGACGCGTAGCGCCGATAGTGGGTCGGCAGCAGGGCTATCGGCCATCGTCACGGCGAACCCGGACCCGCTGATCGATACGCCTGCTCTCGCGGCGGCAAGAATTTTGACCACCGTTGGGCGGAGCCTTTCGGGCGTGTACTGCGCCCAAGCCCGCTCAAGCCTGAGAACCAGGTCGGCGAGACTGGCGACCCCGAACAGATCGGCAGTGACCACGACCAACCCGTTCCGCTTCCCCTCGGACGAAACTTTGTGAATCAGGCTGGTCTTCCCATAGCGTCGTGGTGCCGCCAGCACCATCAACTGCCCTTCACGGGTCCATGCCTCAATCGCGTCGGCCTCCCGCTGCCTGTCGATCACGTGGTCGACAGGAACTGGCCCGTCGAACTCGAACGGGTTCGCGCCATCCATCATCGCCGACTCCGAAAGGTGCATCGGGGACCCCTGCAAAGTACGCCGGTAGCGTACCGGTTCGGTACGCTACCGGCGTTTGGGCGTGTCGTGGACTCTGATCACTTCGGAGTGATCAGACCTCGACGCAACCGCTTTCCCTTGCTGTAGGAACTTTGCGTCCGCGCGGGTGGCGATGGCGCCCTCGTGGTTGACGGCGCTCGCAGTTCCTTCTCTGATCCTCGTCGTACTGCGGGTCTACTGACGTCCCTGCCGAGCAAGGGCGTTGCTCGCCCTGACTCGGGCGCCGGACATCCGCATCTGGACGAACTGGGTGCTCACGCCGAACGCTGATGCGATCTGTTCGTTGGTCTTCTCGTCGAAGGCGGCTCGCATCGCCGCCTTCCAGGGAAGCAGTAGCTCGGCGGACATGAACTTCGCCTGCTTCTCCTTCTCCTTGTCGAAGCGCCGACAGCCATCGTCGGTGAGGAGGATGCTGTCGAAGCTGTGTTCGAGGAGGTGGTGACCGAGTTCGTGCGCGATGTTCGACCTGCGGCGCTCCGCTGAGTGCGCGGTGTTCTCGATCATGATGCGTCGGCGGCCGAGAGGGATCAGGGCGGCAGACCACGCGTTCTGGCGAACCTCGGTGAAGTGACGGACGGCTTCGCTGGAACGGTCCTCGTCGGCCAGCTCGGCGATCGGGTAGACCGGAATGCCGTGGCTCGTCGCCAGGGCGTAGGGGTCGAGGGGCTGAAACCACTTCAGTCTCAACTCAGCCCGCTCTTCTTCGGCGACTTCGCGCATCTTCGCCTGCGTCCACTGCTTCGCCACGAGTCAGTCTTCCTGCCTGGCCCGATCCGTCGCGAAGCGCTTGACGGCCGAACCGATGAGCTCTTCGAGATGTTCGACGTCTTCTTTGTTGAGGTCACTGCGTGCTCGCAGGAGCGGGGACACCTCAGCAAGCAGCGGTAGTTCCTCCTTCCGTTGCTTCTTGAGCTGATCTTCGTTCACGATGAAGGTGTCCGCGGAGACCCCCAGCCAGGTGACCATCGCGGCGAACGCGTTGACGTCCGGTTTGAGGTCGTTCGCCAGCCTCGACATCGTGGAGGGGCTGACCCCGATCTCCTTTGCGAGCTGGCGCCACGACAGACCCTTGGCGTCTCGGGTCGCGTCCAGGGCGGTATGCAGGGCATTCACGTCGACAGTGGTGCGGGCCAAGTCTCCTCCTTCGGCGTAGTCCGAGTTTCTCTCAGTGTTCGACAAGTCTGCCACATGTGCTATCGTCCATTCGTGGTGCTCGAAGTTTCGAGCACTGAGAAGAATTAGGTGCATTCTGCCGGGTGTTCCCGGCGGACGGACAGCTGGAGGCTGACCATGACTATCGCCACCGAACAGCTCAACGACGGCAAGAACCCGCGCCCCCTGCGCCTGCGGGTAACCGTCAACAACCATCCGGTCGTCCTGACCGAACGCAGGATGACCGGTCTGGGGATCAAGCAGGCGGCCATCGCCCAAGGGGCCGCGATCGAAGTGGGCTTCCAGCTCTCGGTCAAGAAGGGCAAGCACTACCAGGTCGTCGGCGACACCGACACCATCGCCATCCACGAGGGGCAGGATTTCCTCGCCGTCGCGGCCGACGACAACTCGTGATCACGATCGCCACGGCTGTCGCCGAAGCTGTCGTCGCCGTCCGGGACCATTTCGCCGGCCATCCGGTCGAAGAGATCCCGGACGGCGCCGGCGGGGTCTTCCTCATCGTCGGCGACGTCGAGATCGGCAGCCGCTACACCCCGACAACCACCTGGCTGGGCTTCCAGATCAGCGCCGCCTACCCGCACTCCGACGTCTACCCGCACTACATCGGTCTCGTTCACCGCCGAGACGGTCAGCCTTTCCCGGACGCCGTTCAGAACTTCGAATGGCGAGGCCGCACGGCGCTGCAGCTGTCACGCCGATCGAACCGGTGGAACCCGGCCGTCGACAATGCCGCCCTTAAAGCAGAGAAGGTGATCACGTGGTTCGTCACGCTGTGAACCCGCCGGCCGACGGCTGGAGCCTCACCCTCCCGTCGGCCCTGTGGGGCGACCTGCATCAGCATCTGTTCGGGCGCGATGACGATGAACACGGCGCCGTCATCCTCGCCGACCTCGCCACCGGTCCACGCGGACCACGCCTCCTCGGCCGCCAGCTCCTGCTCGCCGAAGACGGCATCGACTACATCGACGGGACCACCGGCTACCGAGCCCTCGCACCCGAATTCGTGCGCGATGCCGCGGTCCGCGCGCGAGACGAGGAGCTCGTATACCTCGCCGTTCACAACCACTTCGGGACCACCAGCGTCGCCTTCTCGGCCGTCGACCTCGCCAGCCACGAGCGCGGCTACCCCGCGCTCCGACAAATCACCGGGCGGACGGTCGGGGCCCTGGTGCTGACCCCGCACGCCGCCGCAGGCGACCTCTGGCTACCTGACGGAACCCGCGAACACCTCGCCGAACTGGTCATCCCGGACAACAACATCATCCGGTTGCGTCCCCGGCCCGCGTCACCCGTGCCCGCAGACCCGTTCCGCGACCGTCAAGTCCGGCTGTTCGGCGACCAAGGTCAGAAGACCTTCGACCGCCTGCACGTCGCCGTCGTCGGCCTGGGCGGCGTCGGCAGCATCCTCGTCGAACTCCTGGCCCGCCTCGGCACTGGGAACCTCCTCCTCATCGACGACGACATCGTCGACGCAACCAACCTGCCACGCCTCATCGCAGCCGATCATGGCGACGTCGGTCGGCCGAAAACCGAACTGGCCGCCCGCAACGCACGTCGAGCGAATCCCGGGATCACGCTGACCCTCCTACGCGAGCGAGCCGAAAGCCCAGTCGCCCGAACAGCGCTCGCGGACTGCGACTGGATCTTCCTCGCGGCGGACACCCATGCCGCTCGTCACTGGGTCAACGAGATCGTCCACGAACACCTGATCCCCGCCACCCAGATCGGCGTGAAGATCCCCGCCGACGAACACGGCGACATCGGACAGATCCACGCCGTATCCCGATTCCTCGTCCCCGGCCACGGCTGCATGTGGTGCAACGGCCTCATCGACCCCACCGAGCTCGCAATCGACATGCACCCCGAAAACGAACGCGAACGCGCCCGATACGTCCCGGGCATCATCGCCCCCAGCGTCATCGGCCTCAATAGCCTCGCCGCGTCCGAGGCGATCAACCACTTCATGCTCGCCGTCACCGCGCTTCACTCAGACACCCTCGACCACGCCACAGTCCTCCACCGTCCACGCACCCGTGATCGGGATCTTCAACTGCCGCGGCAAGATCCAGCCTGTGCCGTCTGTTCGCGCTACTCCCTGGCCAGGACGCTGCGCGCTAATGATCAGCCAAACGGGTGAACTCTGATGAGCGCTGTTCGTTGAGTCAATGTCTCACGAGGTGAGTGCAGTGTCGAAGCCGCGACCGGCCGCGGAGGGGGAACTAGGGTGTCCGGATGGATGCCGCAGACGCTGAGTTGGCGATCACCGCGACGGAGGCCAGCGAGAAGATCCTGTCTCTGCTGCCTTACTTCCGGCTGCTGGAGGCGCCATTCGATCGTGTCTACGATCTGGCGTCCCTGGCGGCGGGACTCCGCGTACAGCAGCGGGTTCTCGAAGACGCCGTTGCCGCGTATCCCCGGCCGCTGGTGTCGGGCCGGCTGGACGAGCCGGGGCCTATCGCGACCTCGCTGATCGCCCTTATCGGCCAGCTTTCGCGCGTCTCGTTGCTGTTGCACGGGCTCGCCAAGACCACCGGCGAGGGCATGACGGCGGTTCTGCGCGACGAGCTGACGAACGTGGCCGACGCGGCAGGCGTCGCCGCCGCGCTGACGCCGCACAACTTCGCAGGCATCCATGCCTTCGTGGACAACGAGTGGCTGGGCCACGTACTCACCAAAGCGGCCGCCAGCTGACCTCGGCCTGCTGTTCGGTGCTGTGCGCCCGCGGGACGTTCGCGAGTCGCAAGGCCGGGTGCGTCCGGGGAATACCGGGACCCTGGCCTTACGCATGAGACCGGGAACCTAGAGAAGTCGAAGGTGATGGTTGTGTCCGAGGTGCTTGGTGTTCCCTGGCTGAACCTCTACGACTTCATAGAACAACGGGACTGGAGCGTCTGACCACCTGTCTGACTGCATTGCTGGGGGACACCCGACGGTCGTAAGGTGTGGATCTCTGTCGGTCAACGGTCAGTGGCAAACCCCGTCCACAAGCTGGCGACCAATCCTTGTCCGTGCGCCCCGGCGAAAGACGCCGACTGCATGTGTTCGGCGACCGTGCGAAGGCGGTACTTGGGCCGGCTTTCCGGACCGTTACTCGATCGGGTGGATCTGAGGGTCGGGCTGCGTCCGCTTTCCGCGCTCAGCGCGCACCTGAGCGAGCCGCCCGAAGCGTCGGCGGCCGTCCGGGAACGGGTCCTGGAAGCACGCGAGCGGTCCGGTAAACGCTGGGCGGATCAGGGCTGGCTGACGAACGCGGAGGTGCCGGGTCCGGCACTGCGTCGCGAATTCGCTCTGCCGCCGCAGGTCACGGCGCTGCTGGACCGCGCGTTGGAACGCGGGGCGATCACCGCGCGCGGCGCGGACCGCTGCCTTCGCATCGCTTGGACCCTCGCCGATTTGAAGGGCGCCGACAAGCCGGAGGCGGACGAGGTCGCGGCGGCCCTGAACTTCAGGGAGAGGTCATCCGGATGAGTGAATTCGAAGCCGAGCGGATCGCGCGGTCGTACCTTTTGCGCGTCGCCGAGCCTCCGGCGCCAGCCTTGGCAGGCTTCATCGGTGAACACGGCCCTGTCGTCGCCGCGGAACGAGTGAGGCGTGCCCAGTGCCCGCCGAAGGTGCGCGACGAGACGTCCGCGAGGCGGGCGCACGATTACGCCGAGCGGGATCTGGAGCGCGCGGCAGCCGGTGAAGCCAGGCTCGTCATCCCGGAAGACGACGAATGGCCGGCCTGGCCGTTGCTTTCCCTGGCCGTGGCCCAGCGCAGGGGCGTTTCCGGTGTGGCACCTCCGCCGGCGCTGTGGGTACGCGGTCCGGCCAGGCTCGACGAGGCCGTGGACCAGGCGATCGCGGTAGTCGGTGCCCGCGCGGCGACCGGATACGGCGAGCACAACGCGGCCGAGGTGGGCTATCACCTCGCGAGCCGGGGGATCCCGGTGTTCTCGGGGGCGGCGTACGGCATCGACGGCGCGGCCCACCGGGGCGCGTTGAGCGCGGACGGGACGACGGTCGCTCTGCTCGGCTGCGGGGTCGACGTCGGCTATCCGGCACAGCACGCGACCTTGTTGCGCAGCATCGCGAAGACCGGCGCGGTGGTCAGCGAGTACCCGCCGGGCACCTCACCTGCCAGGCATCGCTTCCTCGTGCGGAACAGGCTCATCGCGGCACTCACGGAAGGGACCGTCGTGGTCGAGGCGGGCAGGCGCAGCGGCGCGCGGAACACCGCGACCACGGCAGGGGTCCTCGGCAAGGTCGTGATGGCCATGCCGGGGCCGGTGTCGTCGGGGATGTCCGCGGGGTGTCACGCGCTGATCCGCGAAGGTGAGGCCACGTTGGTGACCTCGGTCGACGAGATCCTCGAGACCGCCGGACGGCTGGGGTCGGCGGGCGCGGCTCCGTCGAAACCCCGCCGCCGCACCGATCGGCTCGGGTCGGAGGCGCTGCGGGTGCACGACGCGCTGTCCGACCGGTCGGCGAGACCCGAGGAACGGGTAGCGGCCGAGTCCGGCATCCCGGTCGAGCGTGTCCGCTCGCTGCTTCCGGAACTGGAACTCGACGGCTTCGCGGAAAGGAGTGACGCAGGGTGGCGAAGACGGGCCGCCAAGACCTGACTGGCCTACACCTGAGACGCCATCCCGGCACGATCCGACCACGGACACCGCAACAGGGTGCGGCGATACTTGACCATCCGCCGTACATCGCGCAGCGTGATCGGCATGCCGTCGACCGAAGGTCCTCACGGCACGGGGAAACGCGGCCGCAGACCCGATCTGCGCGCCGCCCGTGTCGCGCTGCCGGAGCCTGTCCGGAAGCTGATCGACGACTACGAGCGGCATCTTTCGCTCGAACGCGGGCTGTCCGCGCATACGGTGCGGGCCTACCTCGGCGACTTGGTGTCGCTGATGGGTTTCGTGGACGGGAACGGCGGCCGGTTCTCCGATCTCGACATCGGGACACTGCGTGGCTGGCTCGCCCGGCAACGCGAAGAAGGCGCCAGCCGGACGACACTCGCGAGGCGAGCGGCGGCGGCCCGCACCTTCACCGCTTGGGCTCACCGAGGTGGGGCGCTCGCGTCGGATCCGGGCGGGCGGTTGGTGGCGCCGCGCGCGCACCGCAAGCTTCCCGGGGTCCTCCGAGCGGAGCAGGCCAGCGACGTCATGCGCTTCTCAGCCGCCGGTGCCGAACAGCGCGACCCGGTGGCCTTGAGGGACAGTGCCATCGTGGAACTGCTCTACGCGACCGGTGTGCGGGTTTCGGAACTGTGCGGGCTGGATGTGGGCGACGTCGACTTCTCCCGCAGGGTCGTGCTCGTGCTGGGCAAGGGCGGCAAGGAACGTGTCGTGCCGTTCGGTGTCCCCGCCGAAGCGGCCTTGCGGCTGTGGCTGGACGAGGGCAGGGGAAAGCTCGCAGTCGAGACGAAGGGGCCGACGCAAGCGGCGCTCTTCCTGGGGGCACGAGGCGGCAGGCTCGATCCGCGGGCGGCCCGCCGGGTCGTCCACGACGCCGTCGGCTCGGTGCCGGGCGCGAACGACATGGGACCGCACGGCCTGAGGCATTCGGCAGCCACTCATCTGCTCGAAGGCGGCGCCGATCTTCGAAGCGTTCAGGAACTGCTTGGTCACGCTACGCTGGCTACAACGCAGCTCTACACTCATGTGACCGTCGATCGGCTGAAGGCGATCCACGACCGCGCGCACCCCCGGGCTCGATGATGCCGGGGAGGACTCGGCAGGAGACCCGGCGGCCCGAACCGACGGCGCACGCGCATCCGCACGAGCACGGAGACCACTCTGAGTCGCATGCTGAGAACGGCGGTCCGATGACCGCCGACCCACATGTCACCGAAGCCGCCGGGAAACACCGTCCCGGCGGCGACGGTCCTGCCGTCGCGCCCGAAGCGCGGACCAGCTACGAAGTGGACGCCGGGATCCAGGCCTTATGGCGGGAGTTCACCGAGTCGCCGGACCAGATGGTGCGCGACAGGCTCGTGCTGCACTACGCCCCGCTCGTCAAGTACGTCGCGGGCCGGGTCGGCACCGGGCTGCCGACCCATGTCGACGTCGGTGACCTGATCCAGTCCGGGATCTTCGGCCTGGTCGACGCGATCGAGAAGTTCGAACCCGCCAGGGGCCTGCGGTTCGAGACCTATGCCATGCAGCGCATCCGCGGCGCGATCCTCGACGACCTGCGCTCCCAGGACTGGGTTCCCCGGGCGGTGCGCAGCAAGGCCCGTGAGGCCGAGCGTGCCCTCGAACGCCTCGGCGCCCGGCTGAACCGCACCCCGACCGACGCCGAATTGGCGGCCGAGCTCGAAATCAGCGTCGACGACCTGCGCGAGTTCTACGGCCAGATGCAACTGACCAGCGTCATCGCGCTGGAAGACCTGGTCGCCGCCGGCAAGGACAGCGGCTCACTCGTCGACACTCTGCCCGACGACGGCGCCGTCGACCCGGTGGCCGTCCTGGTCGACCAGGACAACCGCCGCCAGCTGGCGCAGGCCATCGCCCAGCTCACCGAACGCGACCGGATCGTGGTCGGCCTCTACTACTTCGAGAGCCTGACGCTCGCCGAGATCGGCAAAGTCCTCGGCGTCACCGAATCGCGGGTCAGCCAGCTGCACACCCGCGCCGTCATGCGGCTGCGCGCCAAACTGGTCGAGCAAGCCTAGCCACCGTCCCGGTCCGCGACGCTCAGCCGAGTCGCCGCCTGTCCAGGTTCGCCGGTTCGCTTCGGGTGGGCTGCGAAGACTCAACGCCCGCGCCGCACTACATGCCCCTTTCCTTGCGTTATCGCGTCGATGCTCCTGCTGGCAGCGGACGACACATGTGCTCAGTCGGACGACACGCGTGCTTGGACGGACGACACGTGTGTCCTGCCGGACGCCGCGTGTGTTTGGGCAGACGATTCGTGTCTCTAGCCGGAAGCACGCGTGTCCCGTGCTTGGACACGCGAATCGCGCCATCTGCCGAAGAAAGCGGCAAGAGCAAGCAGGGCCACGCCGAGAAGAAGCCAGGCCGCGGGCACGGGACTTTCCGAAACGGTCGGCTCAGTCTCCTTCCCACGGTTTGAGGCGGATTTCGGACGGTTCGCCGATCAAGGCGAGTGGATCGACGTACTCCTCACCCTTCCGGACGCCGAAAT
This sequence comes from Amycolatopsis sp. lyj-108, assembly GCF_046549005.1. Lineage (NCBI taxonomy): Bacteria > Bacillati > Actinomycetota > Actinomycetes > Pseudonocardiales > Pseudonocardiaceae > Amycolatopsis > Amycolatopsis sp. lyj-108. Next base: position 377,558 of record NZ_JAJPWQ010000005.1, read on the forward strand.
GCAGGCACGCCGGCTCCGCGCAGCCCGGGTGGCCGGCCGCGAGTGTTCCGAGCACCTGACCCCGGTAGACCTGGTCACCCGCGGTGACGGTCGGGGCGAGTGGTTGGTAGGTGGTGCGCAGACCTCCGTCGTGATCGATCGAAACCACCCCGCGGCCCGCCACCTGACCGGCGAACATCACCACTCCTTCGGCGGCCGCGAGCACGTTCGTGCCCGGTGCCGCGGCGAGGTCGACGCCTCGGTGGCCGGGGCCGTACGGCGTCGAGGGCGGCTCGAAGTACCTGGTGACGCTCGGTGCCGGGGAAAGCGGCCAGGAGAGGCGTCCTTGCGGTGTGGGGGCGCCTCTGGCCGTCCCCGGCATCGCCGCCGACGCGCCGATCGCGAGCACGGTCGCGAGGATCGTGAGGCGGGGAAGGCGTCGAGGGTGCCCCGGGCGGCGGTGCCTGCCGCCGGTGCGGTCGATCGCGAAGGAATGCCTGGTGACAGGGCGGGAACAGCTCGTCATCGTCATGTGTTCCAGGCTGGGGGAGACGTGAGGCGGATGGGGCGGGCCGGGGAAATCTGTGGATAACCGGCGCGGTTGTGGACAACCCCTCTCATCAGGGGCTGCCGGTGCGATACCCGGTGGCGACAGGGAGTAGACTCTTTTGCGCGGTCCGCGTCAGCGGACTGACTTCGCGTGCACGTGCGCGCCCCCGATGGCCGATCTCCTCACGGAGGGTCAGGACAGCCGGGGGCACACGGCCCGGCGGTCCCTGGAATCACTTCACTCCCGGGTCCGGGCCCGAGCATCGGCACCAGGGCGATCGGCCACCCGGCCGAGAGCGACGAACCGAGCAAGCGCGTCCCGGCGGAGCCGGGCGCGCACGACACAGAAGAGGTTGATTCCGGCAATGGCCGTCGTCACCATGAAGCAGCTGCTCGACAGCGGCGTGCACTTCGGGCACCAGACTCGTCGGTGGAACCCGAAGATGAAGCGCTACATCTTCACCGAGCGCAATGGCATCTACATCATCGACCTGCAGCAGACGCTGACGTACATCGACCGTGCGTACGAGTTCATCAAGGAAACCGTCGCGCACGGCGGCACCATCATGTTCGTCGGCACGAAGAAGCAGGCTCAGGAAGCCATCGCCTCCGAGGCCTCGCGCGTGGGCATGCCCTACGTGAACCAGCGCTGGCTCGGCGGCATGCTCACCAACTTCCAGACGGTGCACAAGCGTCTTCTCCGCCTGAAGGAGCTCGAGTCGCAGGAGCAGACCGGTGGTTTCGCCGGCCTGACCAAGCGCGAGATCCTCACGCTCACCCGTGAGAAGGACAAGCTCGAGAAGACCCTCGGCGGTATCCGCGACATGGCCAAGGTGCCGAGCATCGTGTGGATCGTCGACACGAAGAAGGAGCACATCGCCGTCGGCGAGGCTCGCAAGCTGAACATCCCGGTCGTCGCGATCCTGGACACCAACTGCGACCCGGACGAGGTCGACTACCCGATTCCGGGTAACGACGACGCGATCCGTTCGGCCGCGCTGCTGACCAAGGTCGTGGCCGAGGCCGCCGCCGCCGGTCTGATGGCCCGCTCCAGCCGCAACGGTTCCTCCGCCGACGCCAAGCCCGAGGCCGGCGTCGCCACGGACGAGCCGCTGGCCGAGTGGGAGAAGGAGCTGCTCGCCGGCTCCGAGACCGCCGCCGCGGACGCCAAGGAAGCGGCCGCCGCGACCGAGGCTCCCGTCGAGGCCTCCACCGAGGCTCCGGCCGAGCAGGCCACCGCCTCCTCCTGATGCACCCAGCCCGTGGGGCCGCCTCCGGGCGGCCCCACGGGTGACTTCCCCAAAGACTTTTCTCGTACCTGAAAAAGGACGGACACACCCACGATGGCGAACTACACCGCCGCAGACGTGAAGCGTCTCCGCGAGCTGACCGGCTCCGGCATGATGAACTGCAAGAAGGCGCTGGAAGAGAACGACGGCGACTTCGACAAGGCCGTCGAGTTCCTGCGCATCAAGGGCGCGAAGGACGTCGGCAAGCGCGCCGAGCGCGCCACCGCCGAGGGCCTCGTCGCCGGTGAAGGCGGCGTGCTGATCGAGCTCGACTCCGAGACCGACTTCGTCGCGAAGAACGAGGACTTCCAGGCCCTCGCCGCGAAGATCGTCGAGGTCGCGAAGGCCGAGAAGACCAGCGACGTCGAGAAGCTGAAGGCCGCCTCGCTCGACGGCAAGACCGTCGACGAGCAGGTCCAGGAGCTGGCCGCCCGTATCGGTGAGAAGCTCGAGCTGCGCCGTGTCGCCGCCTACGAGGGCACCACCACCACGTACCTGCACCGTCGCGGTGCCGACCTCCCGCCCGCCGTCGGCGTGCTCATCGAGTACACCGGTGAGGGCGAGGCCGCCGCCGAGGCCGCTCGTGGCGCCGCCATGCAGGTCGCCGCGCTCAAGGCCAAGTACCTCACCCGCGAAGAGGTGCCGGCCGAGATCGTCGAGAACGAGCGTCGCGTCGCCGAGGCGACCGCCCGCGAAGAGGGCAAGCCGGAGCAGGCCATGTCCAAGATCATCGAGGGCAAGGTCAACGCGTACTACAAGGACAACGTCCTGCTCGAGCAGCCGTCGGTCAAGGACAACAAGAAGACCGTCAAGGCCCTGCTCGACGAGGCCGGCGTGGCCGTGAGCCGGTTCGCCCGGTTCGAGGTCGGCCAGGCCTGATCCAGGCGCGGAACACAAGAATCACCACTGTGCCCCGTCTCCGTCCATCGGGGACGGGGCACAGTCGGGTTCAGAGCATTAGGGAGGGCGACATGGGTGTCCGGGTCGAAGGCGGATACCGGCGGGTGCTGCTGAAGCTGGGCGGCGAGATGTTCGGCGGCGGTTCCATCGGGGTTGATCCGGATGTGGTGCACTCGGTCGCTCAGCAGATCGCCGACGTCGCGCGGACGGGCGTGCAGATCGCCGTCGTGATCGGCGGTGGCAACTACTTCCGCGGCGCGGAACTGTCGCAGCGCGGCATGGACCGCGACCGCGCGGACTACATGGCGATGCTCGGCACCGTCATGAACTGCCTGGCGCTGCAGGACTTCCTGGAGAAGGAGGGCCTGCCAACCCGCGTGCAGACCGCCATCACCATGGGGCAGGTCGCCGAGCCGTACATCCCGCGCCGCGCCGAGCGCCACCTGGAGAAGGGCCGTGTCGTCATCTTCGGCGCCGGGGTCGGCATGCCGTACTTCTCGACGGACACCGCCGCCGCGCAGCGCGCGCTCGAACTCGGCTGCGAAGCCGTCTTGATGGCGAAGGCCGTCGACGGCGTCTACACCGCGGACCCGAAGAGCGACCCGACGGCCGAGATGTTCCACGAGATCAGCCACCGCGAGGTGCTGGAACGGGACCTCAAGGTCGCCGACGCCACCGCGTTCAGCCTGTGCATGGACAACAACATGCCGATCATCGTGTTCAATCTGCTCACCGAGGGGAACATCGCCCGCGCGGTCAGTGGTGAGAGGATCGGCACCCTGGTCGACACCCCCGCCGACGGGGTGCCCGCGTAGTCCTGCCTTGACCTTCGCAATCGGTACGAATACACAACTACGGGAGTTGCCGTGATCGACGAGACCCTCCTCGACGCCGAGGAGAAGATGGAAAAAGCGGTGTCCGTCGCCAAGGAGGACCTGTCGTCGGTACGCACCGGCCGGGCGCACCCTGGGATGTTCTCGCGCGTTGTCGTCGACTACTACGGCGCGCCGACCCCGCTGAACCAGTTGGCGGGCGTCAACATCCCCGAAGCCCGGATGGCGTTGATCAAGCCCTACGACCAGACCTCGCTCAACGCCATCGAGAAGGCGATCCGCGAGTCGGACCTCGGCGTCAACCCGAGCAACGACGGCAACGTGATCCGCATCGTGATCCCGCAGCTCACCGAGGAGCGCCGCCGGGAGATGGTGAAGGTCGCCAAGGCCAAGGGTGAGGACGCCCGCGTCTCGATCCGCAGCGTCCGCCGCAAGGCCAAGGAAGAGCTCGACCGGATCAAGAAGGACGGCGAGGCGGGCGAGGACGAGGTCGTCCACGCCGAGAAGGAACTCCAGAACCTCACCGACACGTACAGCCACAAAGTCGACGAGCTGGTGAAACACAAGGAAGCCGAGCTACTCGAGGTCTGATGAGCCAGGTGAGCGAGGAACGCGAGGACCGGGTGGAAAACCCGGAACCGGTTCCGGCCACAGCGCCGGATTCCAAAACCGTGCCGGAACCGGCGCCGAAGGTTTCCCGCGCCGGCCGCAACCTGCCCGCCGCGATCGGGGTCGGGTTGCTGCTGGGGGCGGCGATCATCACGTCCCTGCTCACCGTCCGCTTTTTGTTCATCGGCATCATCGCGATCGCGATCGCGGTCGGCACGATCGAGCTGGCCGGGGCACTGAAGCGCGCGGCGGGCATCCGGATCGCGCTGGTCCCGGTGCTCGTCGGCGGTCAGGCGATGATCTGGCTGGCGTGGCCGTATGGCCGGGAAGGCGCGCTGACGGCGTTCGTGCTGACGGTGCTCGTCTGCCTGCTGTGGCGGTTGCCCGGCGGCGCGGACGGCTATCTGCGCGACATCAGCGCGTCTGTTTTCGCCGTCGCGTACATCCCGCTTTTCGGTGCCTTCGCCGCGATGCTCGTCCCGCCGGAGGACGGCGTCGGCCGGGTGCTGGCGTTCATGATCGGCGTCGTCGCTTCGGACACCGGCGGCTACATCGCCGGTGTACTGGGCGGCAAGCATCCGATGGCGCCCAGCATCAGCCCGAAGAAGACCTGGGAAGGTTTCGCCGGTTCGCTCGTGGCCGGTGTGGTGGCCGGTGCGCTGACCCTGAGCCTGCTGCTCGACGGACATGCCTGGCAGGGTGTGCTGTTCGGCGCGGCGATCGTGTGCACGGCGACGCTGGGCGATCTCGTCGAGTCCCTGATCAAACGTGATCTCGGGGTCAAGGACATGGGGAACATGCTGCCGGGGCACGGCGGGCTGATGGACCGCCTCGACTCGTTGCTCCCCTCGGCCGTCGTATCCTGGTTGCTGCTCTCGGCGTTCGTCCCCGTTTAGCCGAAACGCAGGTGACAAGCCCGGAGTGCTGGGCCAAGGTCGGAGTATGCGCACTCAACGGATGAGTAAGCGACTTCTGGCCATGGCACTGAGCGTGGTGACGCTCGGCGCCCTGACGACGACCGTGGCGGAAGCGGGCACGAGCCCGGTCGTCCGCACGGATTCCGGCCCCGTTCGCGGCGTGAGTACCGGCGAATACCAGAGTTTCCAAGGCATTCCGTTCGCCGCACCGCCGGTGGGCGACCTGCGCTGGGCGCCGCCGCGGAGCCCCGAGCCGTGGACCGCCGTGCGGGACGCGACCGAACCGGGGCCCCGATGCGCGCAGGGAGCCGGCCTCGGTTCGCCTGCGAGCGACGCCGAGGATTGCCTGTACCTCAACGTGATCAGCCCGGCGGGGCCGTCGCGCAAACCGCGTCCGGTGATGGTCTGGGTGCACGGCGGCAGCTTCACCTCCGGCGCGGGCAGCGACTACGACTTCAAGCGCATGGCCCTCGGCGGGGACGTCGTGGTGGTGACCGTGAACTACCGGCTGGGTGTGTTCGGCTTCTTCGGGCATCCGGAACTCGGCCGCGATTCCGGTGCTTTCGGCTTCCAGGACCAGCAGGCCGCCCTTCGCTGGGTGCAGCGCAACGCGCGTGCCTTCGGCGGAGATCCCCGGAACGTCACGTTGTTCGGCGAATCCGCCGGTGCGATGAGCACTTGTGTCCAGTTGGCCTCCCCTTCGGCCGCGGGACTGTTCCACCGCGCGATCGTCCAGAGCGGTCCGTGCACGCTGACCTGGCCCGACGGCGGGTTCTTCCCCGGCGTGCCCGCGGGCTCGCCGTACCTGCCCCGCGCCGAAGTAGAAGCGATAGGTGCTGAAGGGGCCGGGAAACTCGGCTGCGCCGACGTCGCCTGCATGCGGCGGCTTCCGGCCAAGGATCTGGTGAACCAGCCGATCGGGACGCCCGCGTTCGGCACCGGTCTGCTGCCCGAACATCCGGCCGACGCGCTGAAAGCGGGGCACTTCGCCCGCGTCCCCGTGCTGACGGGGGTCACCAGGGACGAGGCGAGACTGTTCGTCTCCATGTTCCCTGGGCAGCCGTTCACCGAGGAGCATTACCAAGAGCTGCTGCGGACCGCGTTCAAGGAGAAGGCGCCGCTCGTCGCCGCCCGGTACCCGTCGGCGAAGCACGGCGGCCCGGCGATGGCGTTCGCTGATGCGATGACCGACCGGATCTGGGGTTGCCCGCAGGTGGGGACCGAGCGGTTGTTGCGCGAGCGCACGCGGACCTTCGGCTACGAGTTCGCCGACCGGGACGCTCCGCCGCTTTTCCCCGCTCCGCCGGGAATGCGTTCCGGCGCCGCCCATGGATCCGAATTAGCTTATTTGTCTGATTTGGCTGGCTTTCCGGCGAAATTGACGCCCGCGCAGCAGGAACTCGCGGCGCAAATGATTCAGTACTGGACCGCGTTCGCGCGAACCGGGAATCCGAACGGTGGAGAACTGCCGAAGTGGCGTCCCTCGCCGCGGACGCAGTCGCTGGCGCCGGGCCGGATCGGCCCGGTCGACCTCGCCGCCGTGCACGACTGCGGGTTCTGGGCGGGACTCTGACGAAAGAGCCGGGGTGACGTCGTCGCCCCGGCTCTTCGTTTCAGTCGTCGTAAGGATCGTCGACTTCGGCGGTGCCCCAGCCCTCGGTGGCCCGGGAGTGGTCGATCACCGCGAACACCGAACCGTCCGGGTCGGCGAGGATCGCCATCCGGCCGTACGGGGTGTCGTAGGGCTGGACCACGACGGCGCCGCCGAGCATCAGGGCCTGCCCCGCCGCGGCGTCCGCGCCGCGCGCCGGATCCAGTCCGAGGTAGACCATCCAGTGCGGGGGAGTGTCCGGCCGGTATTCCGAACCCATCACGTACCGGTACAGCACCGGTTCGTGCTCGATGAGCCATTCGGCGTAGTCGAGCGACGCGCCATCGCCGATCTGGTGGCTGGTGTAGTTGAAGAGGCGGCAGTAGAAATGATCCGCTGCCGCGCCGTCGTGGGTGTTGAGATCCGCGCCGCTGAAGGTGTTGGGCAACCCGGTCGCGAACTGCCAGGTGGCGGGCGGCTCCCAGAAGACGACGTGTGCGCCGCACGCGTCGATGGCGTGGATGATGTTGCCGCGATGGGGAATCGCCATCGGGCCGAGCGTGACCCGGCCGCCGAGACTGTCGACCCATTCGGCGGCCGCGGCCGCCTGGGAAACCGAGATGTGCACGCTCCAGCCGGTCGGCCCGTCCGTGCCCGCGCGGTACAGACCACCGGTGGGAACGCCGTTCAGTGTCGCGATCGAGTACCGGCCGGTCGGCGTCGCCGGATCACGCTGGACGGTGAACTCCCAGTCGAAAAGCCCGCTGTAGAAGGCTTGTGCGGCCGCTTCGTCTCTGCACGCGAGCTCGATCCAGCACGGGATTCCTGAAGGGATGACGGAAGTTTGGGCGGCCGAGCCGAGCGACATGCGGTTCTCCCTTTCCGGTGGGAGTAAAGTCTAGTCGCTGACCGCATTGTTTCCGTTAAAGATTTCGACCCGGATGAGCATGGAACCCAGCCCGGTGTCCCGTCGTTGGAGCTTCCGTGCGCTGGTTTCCCCGAGCTGTCCCCGCCTTCCGCCGCCGCGGCGACGAGGTGCTGCCGAGTCCGAACATCTGGTACTACCAAAAGGCCTACGAGGTCGAGAACCGCGCGCAGGACGTCGACGACGAGATCTGGCGCGTGCTCGCCGGGTGTCGCGACTGGTCCGGTGAGGACGTCCTCGACATCGGCTGTGGTGACGGGTTCCATCTGCCGAGGTTCGCCGCGACGGCACGGTCGGTGGTCGGGATCGAACCCCATGAGCCACTCGTGCGCGACGCGCGGAACCGGGTGGGGGAACTGCCGAACGTCGAGGTGCGGCAAGGTCGTGCGCAGCGGCTTCCCTTGCCGGACGCGGCTTTCGACGTCGTCCACGCGCGCACCGCGTACTTCTTCGGCCCTGGTTGTGAGCCCGGTCTTCGCGAAGCGGAGCGCGTGCTGCGGCCTGGCGGGACCTTGATGATCGTGGATCTCGATGTGGCGAGCGAGCCCTACGGACGCTGGATGCGGCTGGATCTGCCGCGGTACGACCCGCCCGGGGTCGAGAAGTTCTTCACCCGTCAGGGTTTCGACTGCCGCAAGGTGTCGACGCGCTGGCTGTTCGAGGACGCCGCCGCGATGGAAGCCGTGTTGAAGATCGAGTTCAGCGCCCCGGTCGCGGAGAAGGCGATCGCGGAGGTCCGGCGTCTCAACGAGGTTTCGTCAGGTGCCGGGGAAAAGCGGATGACGCTGCCGGTGGGCTATCGCGTGCACACGCGCACCAAGCCCACCGGCCTCGTCGTGCCAGGTCACTCCGCGTCCTCGGCGGATGCCTCCGGAGTACCGTCCTCGGCCTCGCCGAGGATGCCGTAGATCGTCCGGCGTGCCTCGTTGAGCACGTCGACGGTGCGGGCCTGCTGGCTTTCGCTGCCGGCGTGCATGACCTGCGCGACAGCCGCGGCCAGGGTCGCGGCCGCCTTGCGCAGGTTCACCTCGGCCGGGTCGACGTCGTGGGCGATCTGCTCCCACGGCGGGACGGCGTCCTGCTGTTCGGCCGCGGCGCGGCCGGAATCGGTGAGTTCGAACAGCTTCTTGCCGCTCTCGTCCTTGCTGATCACCAGGCCTTCGTCGGCCAGCATCTGCAGGGTCGGGTAGACCGAGCCGGGGCTCGGCTTCCAGAAGCCGCCGCTGCGCTCGCCGATCTCGCGGATGATCTCGTACCCGTGCCTCGGCTGCTCGGAAAGCAGCGCGAGGATCGCGGCGCGGACGTCACCGCGTTTGCCGCGCCTGCCGCCGGGGCCACCGCGACGGCCGTGCCGGTGCCGATGTCCCGGCCCGCCCGGTCCCGGGGGGAAGTCGCCGAAGCCGCCGCGTGCCCAAGGCCCGAAGGCGGGACGGCCGTGTTCTGGAGGGAAAGGTCGTCGTCGCATGATGTGAATCCTCTCTACGTACTGTTCCGACATGTTCACGATATATCGGAACCAGTCGTCTCGCCAACCCTTCTGATGTGAGTTGGGTCTCAGAGGCTTGTGTGGATGCGGTGAACCGGGGCGGCTCGGGTGCGTCGAAGGTGGACATGGGACAATGGTTGGGCTATGACTGCCCTCCCTCTCGTCTTCGACGCGCCCAAGCGCGGCCTTCCGCCGCGCCACCTCGCCGACCTCACCGCCGCCGAGCGGGCCGCCGCCGTCGCCGAGCTGGGTGAGAAGCCGTTCCGTGCGAAGCAGTTGTCGAACCACTACTTCTCGCGGCTCACGGTGAACCCCGAGGAGATGACCGACATCCCGGCGGCGTCGCGGGAGAAGCTCGTCGCCGATCTGATGCCGCCGCTGCTCACCGAGATCAAGGCGCTCGCCTGCGACGACGGCACCACCCGAAAGACCCTGTGGCGCGCGCACGACGGGACGCTCTTGGAGAGCGTGCTGATGCGCTACCCGGATCGCGCGACCCTGTGCATTTCGAGCCAGGCGGGCTGCGGCATGGCGTGCCCGTTCTGCGCGACCGGGCAAGGTGGCCTCGACCGGAACCTCTCGACCGCGGAAATCGTCGACCAGGTCCGCGCCGCCGCCGCCGTGATGCGCGACGGACTGATGACCGGCGGCCCCGGCCGTCTGTCGAACATCGTCTTCATGGGCATGGGCGAGCCGCTGGCGAACTACAAGCGGGTGGTCGCGGCGGTCCGGCGGATCACGGATCCCTCGCCGGAGGGGCTCGGGATCGGCCAGCGTTCGGTGACGGTGTCGACGGTGGGCCTCGCCCCGGCGATCCGCAAGCTCGCCGACGAGAAGATGCAGGTGCGGCTGGCGGTTTCGCTGCACACGCCGGACGACGAGTTGCGGGACACGCTGGTGCCGGTCAACGAGCGCTGGTCGGTGGACGAGGTGCTGTCCGCGGCCCGGTACTACGCGGACACCTCCGGACGGCGGGTGTCGATCGAGTACGCGTTGATCCGGGACATCAACGATCAGCCTTGGCGGGCCGAGCTGCTGGCGAAGCGGCTTCGCCAGCACCTGGGGCAATTGGTGCATGTGAACGTGATCCCGTTGAACCCGACCCCGGGTTCGAAGTGGGACGCCTCGCCGAAGCCGGTGGAGCGGGAGTTCGTCCGGCTGGTGAACGCGGGCGGAGTGGCGTGCACGGTGCGCGACACGCGTGGCCAGGAGATCGCGGCGGCCTGCGGTCAGCTCGCCGCCGAGAACTGAGTTTTCCTTTCAGTGATGGAGAAACTGTCGTGATGTATGCCCCCAGCCTGTTGGACCCGGCTGCGGAGGAGCTGAAGCTCGCGGACGTGATCGGCCATGGCGCGACCGGTGTCGCGCGCGAGGCCAGGACGCTGCTCGGCGATCGGTTCAGCTCGGTGACCTTCACCTACGTCCTGATGCGGGCGTTCGAGGTGGAGTACATGGCAGCGCGGGACGCGTCGCGGTGGCACGAGTTCCACGGCGGGCCGTACGCGCTTTCGGATGCTGACCTCGAAGCCTTGCTGGCGCCCTGGCTCGGCCGCTGACCGATCCGTCCGCTGTGGACGATCAGCTCGTTTCGCGCACGGTGGGCCGGTAGACGAGCTCCTGGACGCGCCCGTCGAACGTCCGGCTCTCGAGCAGTTCGAGGTCGAAGTCGGCCGCGCCGCGGAAGAGCGAGCCGGCACCGGTTTTCCCGGTGATCACCGGGAAAACCGTCACCTGGAGGCGGTCCACCAGACCGGCGGCCATCAGTGCCCGGTTCATCGCCAGGCTGCCGTGCGAGCGCAACGGCACGTCGGACTCCTTCTTGAGCCGGGCGACGACATCGACTGCGTCGCCGCTCACGAGCGTCGCGTCCGGCCAGTCCAGCGGTTCCCGCAGCGTGGTCGACACCACCGTCGCCGGAAGGTGCTTCATCCGGGCGACCCACGGGTCCAGTGCCTCGGTCGCCACGAAGTCCGCGTTCAGCATCTCCATGTTCGCGCGGAACGTGGTGGCGCCGAAGACCATCCGCTGCCGCTCGGAGTACAGGCCGAGGCGGTGTTCGAGCAGTTCAGGCCCTTGCTTGCCCCAGTAGCCGCCCCAGTCGCCGGTGGTGGAGCCGTAGCCGTCGAGGGTGGAAAAGACGTCGAACGTGTAAGTCGCGGTCATGATGCTCCTTCGAGGTTGTCTCTCACTCTGGCGACGAACGGGCCCGGCGGTATTCGACATCGCCGCGAAAAAAACCTGCCGGTCGGCGGCGAGGTGACTTAGGCGCACTGGGCCGGACGGACCAGTCACCCGGCGTTCTTCGCCTTCGGCCGTGACACTCGGTTGAAGACACCGAAGGAGGTGGACCGGATGTCCGCGACCAAAGCGAGACAGGTGCGCCGCAACAAGGCCGTCCAGATGCTCGGACGGATCGGGATGGGTTGCTACGGCCTGGTGTACCTGCTCATCGGGTACCTGGCGGTGCGGGTCGCCGTCGACGGCGGCGGCCAGGAGGCCGACGGACGCGGCGCGATCACCGAGGTCGGTTCGTCCCCGGTGGGCGGCGTGCTGTTGTGGATCCTGGCGGCGGGGCTGGTGGCATACGGCCTGTGGCAGGCGCTGCTGGCCGCGGTCGGCTACACCTGGATCGACAAGCAGCGGACCCTCATCGTCAAACGGGTGACGTCCGGAGTCCGTTGCCTGGTGGGGATCTCGCTGGGCGTCTACGCGGCCCGGGTCGCCGCGGGCGCGGGGCAGCAGGGCAGCGGTGACCAGAAGCAGCAGGAGTTCACCGCGCGGTTGCTGGTGTTGCCCGCCGGGCCGTTCCTGGTGACCGTGGTGGCCGTCATCGTGTTCGGCGTCGCGGTGGGTTCGGTGGTGAAGGGCGTACGCCGGACCTTCGAGCAGGATCTCGACCTCTCGCGGCTCCCGTCGGGTACCCGGCGGTGGGTGGAGCGGCTCGGGAGGATCGGTTATGTGGCAAGGGGTGTCGTGTTCGGCATGGTCGCGGTACTGGTGGGATACGCGGCGCTGACGCACGACGCGTCTCGTTCCGGCGGGCTCGACGCGGCTCTGCGGACCTTGGCGGCCCAGCCGTTCGGCGCGGTGCTGCTCATCGTGGTGGCCATCGGGGTCGCGGCTTTCGGCGCGTACTGCCTCGGGGCGGCACGAGCACAACGGGGCTGAGAACCGGCCTTTCCCGCCTCGGCCCGGACAAGGAACCGAGGCGGGAGAAAGAATCTACTCGACGGCCAATTCGCCCAATTCCGACCAGCCGTCCTGATCGACCTTCGCGTTGACGATCCGCGGTGTTTCGGCCAGGTATTGCGGCAGTTCGCGTTGAGCCGTGCGGAAATGCTCCGAACCGACATGGGCCGCGCCCGCGTCGTCGTCCCGGAACGCCTCGACGAGCACGTATTCGTTCGGGTCGTCGAGGCCGCGAGACCAGTCGTACCAAAGACAACCGGGTTCGGCGCGAGTCGCTTCGGTGAAATCGCGCGCGATCTCCGGCCACCGGTCCGCGTGTTCGGGACGGACCCGGAACTTCGCCGTGATGAAGATCATGATCGTCCTACTTCCTGCTCAGGAGAATTGAATTCCTCCGTCGATCATCACCGACTGGCCGGTCATGTAGTCGGAATCCGGGGAAGCGAGGTACGACACGTACGCCGCCACGTCCTCGGGAACGGAGACCCGGCCGAGATGGATCAGGTTCGAATACTTCTCGATCGCCTGCCCCTTCCGGATTCCTTCCGACTCCGCCAGCTTCTCGTCGATGAGGTCCCACATGGCGGTCCCGACGATACCCGGGCAGTACGCGTTGACGGTGATGCCGTGCTTCGCCCATTCCATCGCGGCGGCCTGGGTCAGCCCGCGTACCGCCCACTTCGACGCGGAATAGTGGCCGAGCAACGCGAACGGGCGATGGGCGACGATGGACGCCGCGCCGATGATCTTGCCGCCGTCGCCCTGTTCGATCATCTGCTTGGCCGCGGCCTGGTAACAGAGGAACATGCCGCGCGCGTTGACGGCCATCATCCGGTCCCAGTCCTCCGGGGTCACTTCGAGCAGCGGGAGGACCTGCGCGATCCCCGCGTTCGCGACCATGACGTCCAGTGAACCCAGCGCGCCGACGGTCTCGCCGACCATGGCGGTGACCGACGCCGGGTCGGAAACGTCCGCCGTGACCGCCGCGGAGCGTCGTCCCGCTTCGCGGATCTCCTTGGCGACTGCCTCGAGTTCCGCCTCGTTGGCGGCGACGTCGTTGACCGCGACGTCGTGCCCGTCGGCGGCGAGCCGGAGCGCGATCCCCTTTCCGATCCCTCGTGCCGCACCGGTGACGAGTACGTTCTTGCTCATGCGCTGAACTCCCTTGTTCGCCTGGGCTTGAACGGAAGGTAGGGGCGCGGGAGAAGCCAGGGGAGGGGTGTCGTGTCTCACTTTGAGACAGCGGCGCGGTAATCCCTCGGCGGCGTGCCGAGCAGCCGGGTGAACATGGTGGAGAACGCGGCGGGGCTCTCGTAGCCGAGCGAGGCGGCGATGCCGGCGATCGGGCGGCCGTCCGAAAGCAGCGACAGCGAATGCAGGACACAGGCCCGTTGCCGCCAGCGGGCGAATCCCATCCCGGTCTCGGCGGTGAACATCCGGTTCAGTGTCCGCTCGCTGACGTACAGCCGGGAAGCCCAGGCGCTCACCGGCTCATGGATGTCCGGGTGGTCCAAAAAGGACTCGCACAGCGTGCGGAGCCGTTCGTGCTTCGGCAGCGGGAGATCGAGCTGGACCGGGGCGGAGCGGTGGATCTCGTGCAGGGTCAGGCCGATGACCGCGGCGTCCCGCCCACGCGGGGTGTACAGCTCCGGCACGATGACGGCCTCGTTCAGTAGTTCCCGGAGCAATGAGGAGACTTCGACGACCTGGCAGCGTCGCGGGAACCACGGCACCGCCTTCGGCTCGATGTACAGGCTGCGGGTGCTCACGGTGGTCGTGAAGACCTGATGGGTGGTCTCCGGCGGGACGAGCACCGCGCGCAGGGTCGGGATGGTCCACGTGCCGTCGGCCGTTTCGACCCGCATCGATCCCGTCGCGCTGTAGAGGAACTGCGCGCGCCGATGCCGATGCGGGGGAATCCGGTGCCCCGGCGGGTAATCGGTGCGGATCGCCACCACCGCGCGGTCGAGGTGGTCGACCTCGTCGATGGGGATGTCACGCACCTCACCGAGGTTACGCCGGGTGTCCGATCAGCGAAAGAAACTGGCGCACTTTCGAATGCTCGCCGCTCCGGAGGCGCCTACCGTCGAAGGAGTGCTGATCGAGATCCTGGTGCTCCTCGGGTTCGGCTGCCTGAGTGGCGTCACCACCGTCCTTTTCGGATTCGGCGGCGGATTCATCACCGTGCCCGTCGTCTACGCCTTCGCGCTCGCCGAACCGGATCACGCCCTCGGCGCGATGCACGTGGCGGTGGCCACCTCGACCGCGGTGATGGTGGTCAACGCCGGGAGCGCGACCCTCGCCCAACTGCGGACAGGGCGGCTCCGCCGCGACTATCTGTGGCCGCTCATCGCGTTCATCGGCCTCGGCGCCGTGCTCGGGTCTTTCGCCGCCACCGTGGCCGACGAGAGTGTCCTGCGCTGGCTCTTCGTCGCCTACCTCGCGCTGACCATCGCCGACAGCTTGGCCAGGAAGGGTTTCGTGAGCAGACGGGACGACATCCGGCCGCGTGCGCTCGGCGGGCTCACCACCACCGCCGGCGGGACCGGGATCGGTGCCGTGGCGAGCTTCCTCGGGGTCGGCGGCAGCGTGCTGACCGTCCCGCTCATGCGGCGCAAGGGTCTGCCGATGGCCGACGCGGCCGCGCTGGCGAACCCACTGAGCCTGCCGGTGGCGGTGATCGGCACGGCGGTCTACGCCTTCGCGGCGACGGGCACGGCTTCGGGCGCCGCTCACCTCGGCTACATCGACCTGGTGGCCGCGGGTGCGTTGCTGTGCGGCTCGTTGCCGACCATCGCCGTGACGCGCCGGGTCGTCGGCCGGATCCCGGACCGTGCGCACGCGATCGCGTACCTCGCCCTGCTCGCCGCCGCGCTGATCGCGATCGTCGTCCGCTAGTGATCCGATGAGTGCCGTCTCTGTCAAGCCCTTGACAGGGAGTAGGCGCCATGGCAAGGGGTTATCGGCAGGCAAAGATCCGATGAATCCTCTATCTCTTTTGCGGATCTTGCGCCAAGATCTCCCGCATGAAACTGAGATCGATCACCAAACGCATGTTCGTTCTCGGGCTGCTGACGGTTCTCGGGACCACCGGGGCGACGTCGGTGGCCACCGCCGAACCCCAGCGACCGCCCGCGGACGTCAACGCGACCGGGCTGCCGCGCGGCGGCTGGGAGCCGGTCGGCCCGAACAGCGTCGGCGGGCTGCTGGCCGCTTCGCCCGCCGGACTCGCGATGATGCAGCCGAGTCCGCCCGCGCTGTGGCTCTCCGGCGATCGCGGCGCTTCGTGGTCCGCGCGCCGGGGCCTGCCCGCGGAAACCGTCATCCAGGGGTTCTTCGCCGATCCGGTGAACCCGGACCGGATGCTCGCGGTGGGCAACAAGATCGTGGGCATGCTCGGCGAGTGGCGCGGTCTGCTGCTGAGCACCACCGACCGCGGCCAGACCTGGGAGACCCTGCGCGAGTGGTACCCCGACGGCGCGTTCGGCATGGCCACGGATCCGGCTGGCCGGGTCGTCGTGGTGCAGAACCTCGATTCGCTGAGCGTCAGCATCGACGGCGGCGTGCACTGGAACGACGTGCCGAGGACCTGGCCGCGCGAGGGGATCGCCGCGCCGGTCGGCGCGCTCAAGCTCACGCTGGTAGGTGACGACGCCTACTTCACGACCGTCTACCCGGAGTACGCGCTGTGGGCGGTCCGCGGGGTCACTGGCAAGGAGCCGCGGGCCGAACTCGTATATCGGGCCAACGGCGAGGTCGGACAGGTGGCTTCGGACGGCAAACTGCTCGTGGTCACGGTCGGCCCCGAACTGCACGGCTCCGCAGACGGCGGCAAGACCTGGACCGTGCTGCGCCGCGATCCCACCGGACAGCCCCTGCGGGAACCGCGTTTCGTCGGCGGGCGTTTGTACGTCTCGACGTATAACGACATAGACGTCAGCGCGGACGGCGGCCGCACCTGGACCCGCAAACCCGTGCCCGCCCCGGGCGAGGGCGTCAGCGACATGATCGATCTCCCCGCCGCCGCGGGCAAATCCGCCACCACGCTGATCTCCTCGCTCTACCGCGGTGTGTACGCGGACGCGGGCAAGAGCGGCTACCGCCAGATCGGCGTACCCGGCGAATCCATTCGCGACCTCGTGACCACCGGGAACCTCCTGCGGGAGCACGTCGTCGCGGCCGGTGTGCAGGAGATCTACAACACCCCGCTCCCGCGCGGCAAGGTCTCCGCGGCGGACCGGGTCTGGCAGTCGCATCCCACCGATCGGCTGCACGAGGACGCACGTCTGTCCGTTTCGCCCGGCCGCCCGGACGTCGTCTGGCAGGTCACCCGGAACGGTTTCGCGCTCGACGTGCTCCGCAGCGGTGACGGCGGGCGGACCTGGCAGTTCGCGGCGAAGGCGAAACAAGGTCTTCCGCGGGCGATCTTCGCCCATCCCGCCGCCCCGGACAGGATCTTCGTCTCGGCCTTCGCACCCAGCGGCTACGTGCTCTACCGCAGTGACGACGCCGGGAAGACCTGGGAGAAGCTGGCGACCGACAGCGGCTTCATCGCGTTCGCCGGTGACCCGTGGAACCCGGACCGGGTCTGGGGCGGCGACTCCCAGGGTCTGTCCCGGTCGGACGACGGCGGCAAGACCTGGACGCACGTCTCCAGCGAACCGGTCAGTTCGATCTCGGTCAGCCGATGGGGCGGCGGACGCGTCCTCGCCGGTGGCGCGGGCATCCTGCTCAGCGAGGACGACGGCCGGACGTTCCGCCGCGTCCGTGACGGGGAGAATCCCCTCGGGATCAGCCGGATCCTGCCGCATCCGTTCGACTTCCGGGTGTGGTTCGCGAGCGACTCGACCGGGGAAGGCGTGCTGCGCAGCACGGACTTCGGCCGCACCTGGTCGCCCGTGCCCGGCGCGCTGCCCGACACCAGGGTGCTGTCCATGGCGATCAGCGCGGACGGCCGGTACCTGTTCGCGGGCACCGCGCAGTCCGGTGCGTACCGGCTGAACCTGTACTGAGCACGGGACGCTTCGTGGCCGGCGAAAGTTCCGGCCACGAAGCGTTTACCCGGTCCCGCGCCGGATGTCAGAGTCGGGGGCATGGCCATCGACGTCGCCGCCCTCCGGCTTCACTTCCCCTCCCTCGCCGACGGAACCGCCTTCTTCGACGGACCCGCGGGTACCCAGACACCCCGGCCCGTCGCCGACGCCGTCGCCGGGACACTGACCGGTCCGCTGTCGAACCGGGGCACGGTCAGCCCGTCCGAACTCAACGCGGAGCGAGCCGTCTCGGACTTCCGCGCCGCCTACGCCGACTTCCTGAACGTGTCTGCCGAAGGCGTCGTCCACGGCCGCAGCGCCACCCAGCTGACGTACGACTTTTCCCGGCATCTGGCCAAGGACTGGCGTGAGGGGGACGAGATCGTCGTCAGCCGCCTCGATCACGACGCCAATGTCCGGCCCTGGGTGCAGGCCGCCGAACGGGCCGGGATGACCGTCCGCTGGCTCGACATCGATCCGGAAACCACCGATCTCGATCTCGATTCCCTCGTTCTCACCGAGAGGACGAGGCTGGTCGCGGTCACGGCGGCCTCGAACGTCCTCGGCACCAAGCCGCCGATCCGCCGGATCGCCGATCTCGCCCACGACGCCGGGGCGCTGGTGTTCGTGGACGGCGTGCACTACGCCGCCCACGAACTCGTGGACGTTCCCGCGCTGGGGGCGGATTTCTTCGTCTGCTCGCCGTACAAGTTCCTCGGCCCGCACTGCGGGGTGCTCGGCGCGTCACCCGCCCTCCTCGAAACCGTCGAGCCGGACAAGCTCATGCCGTCACCCGACACCGTGCCGGAACGGTTCGAATTCGGCACCCTGCCCTACGAACTGCTCGCGGGCGCGACGGCGGCGGTGGACTTCCTCGCCGCGCTCGACCCCGGAGTGGGCGGAGCACGGCGGGAGCGCCTCGCGAACTCGATGAATTCGTTGCACGAGCACGAAAGCACGCTGCGCGCCAGACTGGAGAAGGGACTGGGCGACGCCGTCACCGTCCATGGCAAGGCCGCCGACCGGACCCCGACCGTCCTGATGAGCCTCGGCGGCCGTGAGCGTGCGGCGCAACGGCATCTCGCCGAAAGGAACGTCGTCGCCCCGGCAGGCTCCTTCTACGCCTACGAAGTCTTCGCGGCCTTGAAGCTGGAAGATCCGGCGCTCCGGGTCGGGCTGGCGCCGTACACCAGCGCCGAGGACGTCGACAGGTTGCTGGACGGGCTTTCGACGTTCGGGTGACGCTTGCGTGAGTGGTCACGGTCCGTGGGGATGTCGTGAAGGGCCCCTTTGAGACGTTGAAGGTCTCAAAGGGGCCCTTCACGACATACGAGCGGTTTGGGGCCGGTCACAAGACCCGTTCGCCCGATCTTGTGACCAGCCCCATGGACCAGCGGTAACCGGACCGTCACCCTGGGAAGGAAACGGCCAACGGGGCCCAGACGGAACAGGAACGGTGACCCGCCATGGGGAGTCTTCGCGCACGGACACTGATCGCCGGGATGGTCGCGCTCGCGACGGTGGGCTTCGCGCCCGCCGCGACGGCAGCGCCTGTCGCGACGACCGGAATCGCGGATCAGTGGAGCAAACCCGGTCCCTTCGCGGTGACCGTCGAAGCACTTGACAGCACCCACACCGTGTACCGGCCTTCGAGGCTGGAGAAGCATCCGGTGATCCTGTGGGGCAACGGGACCGGAGCGAACCCGAAGACCTACGACGGCCTTCTGCGGCATCTGGCCTCTCACGGTTTCGTGGTCGCGGCGGCCGACACACCGAACGCGGGTTCCGGTCAGGAGATGCTCGCCGGAGCCACGACCTTGATCGCCGAGAACTCCCGCCCCGGCAGCCGCTTCCAGGGAAAGATCGACACCGCGCACATCGGCGCCACCGGCCACTCCCAGGGCGGTGGCGGGGCGATCGCCGCCGGCGCCGACTCCCGCGTCACCACCACGATCCCGATCGAGCCGGGACCGCAGGGCTCCGCCACGGCACTGAAGGGGCCTTCGTTCTTCCTGGGCGGCCAGTTCGACACCATCGTCGTGCCCGGCCTGCTGGTCATCCCGCGGTACCGCCTCGCGGACCAGGTGCCCGCGCTCTACGGCGAACTCGGCGGGGCGACCCACTTCACACCCGTCGGCGACGGTGGCGGGTTCCGCGGCGCGATCACGGCGTGGTTCCGGTTCTGGCTTTCCGGTGACGAACGCGCCCGCGCCGAGTTCTTCGGTCCCTCCTGCGGATTGTGCGGCGACGGGGCGTGGTCCGACGTCCGGCGCAACGCGAAGGCGCTGGCCGTCCCAGGCGCTTGATCGCCGGTTCTTGTCGGTGCTCCGGGTTAGGGTCTGCCACAGCAGCCTGATCAGGAGGGACACCACGTCATGACCACTCTCGACAACCGGCCGAACACCGCGCTCCTCGTCATTGACGTCCAAAACGGCGTCGTCGACGAGGGCCACGAGCGCGACGCGGTGGTCGCGAACATCGGCGGGCTCGTCGGCAAGGCACGGCGGGAAGGCGTCCCGGTCGTGTGGGTGCAGCATTCCGACGAGGGACTCGTGCGCGGCAGCGAAGAATGGCGCATCGTCGGCGAGCTGAACCGGGAGGACGCCGAGCCGCTCGTCGAGAAGTCCTATGGGGACTCGTTCGAGGACACCGATCTGGAGAGTGTCCTTGCCGAGCGCGGGGTCGGGCGGCTCGTGGTCGTCGGTGCGGAGACCGACGCCTGCATCCGCTCGACGCTGCACGGCGCCATGGTCCGCGGGTACGACGCGACGCTGGTCGGCGACGCGCACACCACCGTGGACAAAACGGCCGGGGGAGCGCCCTCGCCCGAGCAGGTCATCGCGCACACGAATCAGTACTGGCGGTATCAGGCCGCGCCGGGCCGGAAAGGAGGGACGGTCAAGAGCGAAGACGTGGAATTCGGCGGCTGAACCGCTTCATGGCCGGCTTGCCGGCGTGCGACCAGCAGACCTGCGTCTCCGGTGAAAGTGCCGCGACAGTGAGACTTCGCCGCCTGGAGCACGCGCCGGGTGGTCTCGGGCGGTAGCCGCCCGGCATGGGCGTTCAGGCATTCGGCGAGCCCGAACCGTTCGCCGTCGGCGTCACGCGCGTCCGAGAGGCCCTCGGTGTGCAGGACGAAGAGATCTCCGGGCCGGAGGTGGGTGGTCATGATCCGGCCGGGTGACCCGGCGCCGAACGGCGGCCGCGGCACGCTGTCCACTGTGGACGCACGGTCTGCTTCGTGCTCGGTGCCGAGCACGAGCGGTGGCTGCCCGCCCGCTTCGAGATGGCGCAGGTCGCCGTGGGCGAGGTCCAGTTCGGCCAGCGTGCCGCGAACCGCGGCGCCGTCACCGAACTGTGTCGAGAGCGCTTTGTCGACAGCGGTCTCCTGGCCGCGCAGGTCCTGGCCCTCGCGGCGGGCGGACCGGTAGGCCGCGAGTGCCGTCGAGACCACGAGACCCGCGGACGAGCTGTCCCGGCCCGCGTCGAAGATGGCCAGCCACGCCGTCGTTTCGGACAGGGCGTAGTCGAAGGTGACACCGCGAAGGTCGTAGGCGGGCTCGACACCGCCCGCCACCGTCACGTCGCGCGTCGTCGCCGTCAACGGAGGCAGGTTGTGCCAGAGCAGCTCCGCTGTGGGGTCCCGTCGTCGTCCACGCCGTGCCATGTCGAGGGCGTCGCCATAACGCATCGCGGCGGCGATGAGATGGCCTGCCAGCGACGCGAGCCACCGGCACTGGGTTCGCAGGGCGGGGTCGTGGAGGTCGGTGTCCGCACCGGCTTCGACCTCGAGCACGCCCATCCGCTCGTCGCCGTCGAGCAGCACGGCCCACAACCGCGGTCCTCCCGGCTCCTCGGCCAGCAGGGTGTCGACGTGCTGGTAAGCCTGGCCGGCGTTGCTCGTCTCGATGGGCAACGGTGCCCGGCTCGAGACCGACCCTGGCAACGGAAGGAGATGACGCTGGTCGTAGTCGGCGAGATAGACGGCGATCTCGAGGTTCAGCGCACGCCCCGCGGTGGCGATGACGTCGGGCAACCGCTCCGGGGCGGCATGGTGGGCGCCGTCGAGGAGTCCCAGCAGAGCGGCCAAAGTACCGCGCGGGCGGGTGCTCTCGCCGGTCTCACCGCTGTAGGGCGCTCGTCGTACGCCGGAGAGTTCGTCGAGCCGCTCGTTGACCGCGTGGGTCACCATGTCCCGCTGGATTCTGGGCAGGGGGAGCACGCCCTGCAGGAACGCGTCCAGTTCGACCTCGCTGACGTCGCCACCCAGGGCGAAATACCTCAGCCACAGTTGCTCCACGGTGAGACCGGTTCGTGCGAAGCACGCGGCGACGATCCGTCGTTGCTCCTCGGCCTTGAGTGCGGACACAGTGATCACCCCCGCTTCTTGGCGGACACCGGCCTGGATACCAACGGTGAGCCGGGATGAAACATGAGTCGGGCACATGATCGGCGGTCCGTTGTGGCGCGGTGATGGTTAGGCCAGGTGGACGAACGATTCGGGTCACCGCGACAGAGCGAGACGAGCCGGGACGGGCGGAACGTGGGGCGCGGGAGGCGGGGTGATCGCATTCGGCTAAGGTCGGTTTCCGAAAGCGGTTCTGAGCGTTGAGAAGTTAGCGCCGATCCGCCGGTAACCGGGTTGGTTGCGGCGGTTGATGGTGCGCGCTCGGCGCCGGTTCCCGCCGGTGACTCCCGTGGTGCATCACGCCGATGTGCAGAAGTGGGAGAGGCGGGCTTTGGCCGATGAATTCGACTGGCAGCAGGACAAGAACCGATTCGTCGAGGATGTCGGCGACGGCGAACTGCCGGTGACCTCTGAGAAAGGCGTCCGGCTCATAGCCGGGCCACTGGTCACCCAGTTCGTAGCCCTGACCAGGGCGTTGCTGGATTCCGGTTCGATCGGGGCAGTCCTCGAACGAGTGGTCTTCGCGACGCGCGACCTGGTTCCGGGCGCGGATCTGGTCAGCGTCACCCTCCTCGATCCCGACGGCGGGTTCCACACGCCGGTGCGGACCGACGAGATCGCCGGCGAGCTGGACCAGTTGCAGTACCAGAACGGCGAGGGTGCCTGCGTCGAGGCGGCGCGGGTTTCGGGACCGGCCGCGGCCTTCAGCGACAACCTCGCGGAGGACGCCCGCTGGCCGCGCTTCGGCCCGGCCGCCGCCGCGCTCGGCTTCCATTCGCTGGTCTCGACGGCCTTGCTGCCGGAAGCGTCGAGTTCGCAGCTTTCCGGTGCGCTGAACGTCTACTCGCGGCGTCCCCACGGCATCGCCAGGGCCGACCGCGACGTGCTGCTGCTCCTGGCGACGCACGCGTCACTGGCCTTGGCGACCACGCACGCGGTCACCCGCGGTCAGCTCCAGGAGGAACAGCTCCAGCAGGCACTGGACAGCCGGGACGCGATCGGGCAGGCCAAGGGCATCCTGATGGCGCGGCGCGGAATCGACGCCGCGGAGGCGTTCGAGGTGCTGCGGCACACGTCGCAGAACATGAACGTCAAACTCCGGGAGCTGGCGGAGATGCTGTCCAAACGGCATACGGAACTGCAGCTGCCCGACTGACCGTCCGGCCGCGGCTACGATCGCGATCATGGGTTTCGGCGAGCTGGAGTTGTCGCGGACGTTCGACTGGCGTGGCCGTTCGGTGGCGTGGGAACGCCTCGGCGAAGGCGCCCCGGTGGTGCTGTGCCACGGGACACCGTGGTCGGCGCAACTGTGGGCGCCTTTCGCACGAGCGCTCAGCGAAGAGTTCGCCGTGTACGTCTGGGACATGCCGGGATACGGCCGTTCGTCCAAGGAACCCGGCCACGCCGTCGATCTCGGCACGCAGAGCGAGCTCTTCGCCGACCTGCTCGGGCATTGGGGGCTGGCGGCCCCGCACGTGATCGCCCACGACTACGGCGGGGCGGTCTCCCTGCGCGCGAAGCTGCTGCACGGCGCCGAGTACGCCTCGCTCGCCTTGGTGGACGTCGTCGCGCTGCGGCCATGGGGCTCGGAATTCTTCCGGCTCGTCGCGGAGAACGCCGAGGTCTTCCAAGCGCAGCCCCCGGCCGTGCACCGGGGCGCGCTGGAGTCCTACATCGCGACGGCCTCCCACCGTGGTCTCACCGGCGCGCAACTGGCCACCCTGACCGCGCCTTGGCTGGGCGCGCAGGGGCAACGTGCGTTCTACCGGCAGATCGCCGAGGCGGACGTCCGGTACACCGACGAGATCCAGGACCGCTATCCGGAACTCGCGTTGCCGGTGAAGGTGATCTGGGGTGCGGACGACACGTGGATCCCGGCGGACCGCGCGGAACAGCTCGCCGACGCGATTCCCGGTGCCCTCCTGGACGTCATCCCCGATGCGGGACATCTGATCCAGTACGACGCGCCGGTCGAACTGGCCTTTTCCCTGCATCGGTGGCTCACGGCGGAAGTGGGCCGGTGGGGACCCGCCGGGAGCGGACGCTGAAAGGCGCCGCCAAGATCAACATCGTTCCATTCGGATATTAGAAGTCGTCTACGTGATACCCGGCCACGTAGGCGCTTGAAAGCAATGCGCCGTGACATTCCGCCGCCGACGGTCCGAAGCCGACCGGAACCCAATGTCCGACGGTGTACCAATAGGACGACCCCGACGCGCAGTGGGCGACCACTCGATAGGTTCTCGAGTGTGTCGGCAGGGAGAAGCAGGTCAGGGAAATGCCTTCGCCGAAGAGGATTCCATAGCGATCGGTGCCGCAGGCGTAGGGCGGGAACTTGCCTTCGGTCGCCGCGGAGGCCGGTGCGGCTGCCAGGAATCCGGCCGCCGAAAAGGCGGCCAGGACTAAAGCGGCGATTTTCTTCTTCATGTTTTCTCCCGCGGCTCGATCCCAATGGAAATCCCAGATTAGCCGCACGGAAGAATTGTCGTGAATTCATCGGGCAGGTGAAACGAGATCGCGTGCGGTGAACCACGCTGCTCCGAAAGAGCGTCGCGGCCCCCCTTCTGAGTCCCCGGTTCCCCTTTTGGCCTAGCGTCGCCGGTACTGCGCCGGGGAGTTGATCGTGGCCCGGTCCTCATAGGATCCCGGCCTGCCGCGGTCGACGTGGAACGTCGTCAGGGTGCTCACCGGCGAACGCGGGTCGCGCCGGTCGCCGATCACCCGCATGTGCGTGCTCCAGCGGCGCGGGGTGACCTCGTAGACGTCGTAGCCGTACCGGTCACCCTCGAAGTACTTGAGGTGCGGGTTCGCCGCGCCCATCTTCGGCCCGTTCGTGGCGTTCCACTCGGGGGAGTAGGCGCCGGAGGTCACCGAATGCGCGGTGAACTCCGTGCCGATCACCGGGCCGGCCGGATCCGCGAAGTCCGGGCGGATGTCGTCGACGAACGCCGAATGCCAATCGCCGGTGATCACCACGAGGTCTTCGAGGCCGCTGTTCGCCACGTGGGTCAGCACCTCCTTGCGCTCGGCGAGGAAGCCGTCCCACTGATCCGTGAACATGTAGCCGCCACCGGGTTTCGCCAGCTGGCTCAGCATGATCGAGTTCACCCAGCAGTGCCACGCCTCGCCGGCACCGGTCACCTGATCCTTGAGCCACGCCTTCTGGTCCGAGCCGAGGATCGTGCCGTCGGGCAGGTTCTGCGCCGACCGGTACTGGCGAAGGTCCAAAATGGACAGATCGAGCAGGTCGCCCCAGCGGCGCTGCCGGTGGATCCTCGGCGTCGACGGGTGATCCGGGCGAACCGGCATGTGTTCGAACCAGGCCTGGTACGCCGCCGAACGCCGCGCCCGCAGCGATGGGGTGGTACCGCTGTAGTCGTTGACGACCTCGTGATCGTCCCAGGTGATGAACCAGGGATGGGCCGCGTGGGCATCCCGCAGCGACGGGTCGGACTTGTAGAGCGCGTGCCGCCGCCGGTACGCCTGCAGCGTCAGCACCTCGGGACCTTCGTGGTCGCGCAGCGGATTCCCGCCGACCTGACCGTGCTCGTAGACGTAGTCGCCGAGGTGGACGACGAAATCGAGCTCCTCCCTGGCGATCCCGGCGTGCGCGGCGTAGAACCCGTCGTGGAACGCCTGGCAGTTCGCCGAGGCGAACCGCACCCGCCGGACCGGCCCGACCGGCGCGGTACGGGTGCGGCCGATCCGGCTGACCTTGCCGAGCGCGTGGAACCGGTAGTAATACTGCGAGCCCGGCTCCAGCCCGGAAACCGGGACGTGCACGCTGTGCCCGAGCCCGGCGGTCGCGGCCGCCGTCCCGTGCGCCACGCGGCGGCGGAACCCGCGGTCGGCGGCGACCTCCCAGGCGACCTCGACGGTGTCTTCGAGCGGCTGCTCGAACTCCATCGGCTTCGGCGCGAGCCTGGTCCAGAGGGCGACGCCGTACGGGACCGGGTCGCCGGACGCGACACCGAGCGTGAACGGCGCTTCGTCCCAGGTCGCGCCCAGCGCCACCGCGGCCTCTTCGGCCTGCGCGACCGTCATCCGCGAACTCAACGGCCAGGCCAGCCCCAGCGCCCCGGCGGTGGCGGCGCCTCGCAACAGGTCCCGGCGGTTGACGGACATCGGTGTTCTCCCTCGGCCTTCGGCGGATCGCTCCCCGAGAGCGAACACTCCCAAGATGGCCGGAGGCCGACGTGGGGGAGAACAACGTCGTTCACCTCAACGAAGGTGGGCCAGTTCGTCGATGATCCGGTCCGGCGTGCCCAGGAAGATCTCCGGGGTCACGGGGCCGTTCGCGAGATTGAGAGTCGCCTGGCAGTAGTACCACTGCCCGCCGGACGATCCGACGAACCGGTAGTTGATGCGCCAGCGGAGCCACTCGCCGGGTGCCAGCTCCACCGCCGGCGGGCGGCGCCGCCGGTACGGCTTGCCGAACCCGCTGGGGCAGATGCGGATCCGGAGGAGATCGCTCTCACGGACCACTTTCACCTCGGCCGGGTCCGGTGGTTCCCGCCGCATCTTTTCGACCGGCGCGAACCCTGCCCATTCGCGGATTGTCACTTCGTGGACCAACGGTCGCGTCGTTTCGGGAAGGAGGAAGCCCGGTTGGACGGCGTTGCGACGGGTGGCGCCGGGCGCGCCACGCGAGTCCTTGGTCCAGTACGTCCGGACCCATTGCGCGGCGACTTCCATGACGCCATCGAAACAGGCCGGAGCGAACGAGCCAACTGCTTTGTCAGAGGGTGATGACGACCTTGCCGCGTGCGTGTCCTTCGCGCACGTGGCTGATGGCTTCGGGCACCTCGACGAGCGAGAAGGCACGGTCGATGACCGGCGTCAGTTTCTCCGCCTCGATGAGCGCCCGCAGTGTCTGGAGATCGTCCTGGTTCTCCGTGGAGAACAGGCCGCGAAGCTTCTGCTTCACGAACGGCCCGAGAAGCAGTGCCCGAAGATTGCGACCCACCGGGCCGATCCACTTCCCCTTGCCCTCACCGCCGATGATGACGAGAGTGCCTTGCGGGGTAAGGGATTCGCGTAACGATTTCAGCGAACGGTTCCCGGCGGTGTCGAGAATGAGGTCGTAGCCGCCGCCGAAATCCTCACGAGTGTAGTCGAAAACCCGGGTCGCGCCGAGTGAACGGACGAGCTCCACCTTGCCCGTGCCGCATACGCCGTCCACCTCGGCGCCGAACGCCTTGGCGATCTGCACCGCGAAGGTGCCCACGCCACCGCCCGCGCCGATGACCAGGACCTTCTGCCGAGGCGCGACTTGCCCTCGGTTCCGGAGTGCCTGAAGTGCGGTGAAACCGGAGATGGGAACCGCCGCCGCTTCTTCGAAGCTGAGCCGCTCGGGCTTCTTGGCGACTCTGTCCACTGTGGTCAGCGCGTACTCGGCGAACGAACCTTCGCAGGTTCCGAAAACCTCGTCGCCAGGCCGGAATCGCGTCACGTTGCCGCCGACGGCGTGCACCACGCCGGCGAAATCCAGTCCGCGGACCCGGGCCTTCGGTCTCCGTACCCCGAACCCCATGAGCCGCACCAAGTACGGCGTGCCCTCCATGAGGTGCCAGACGCCGGGATCGACCGCCGCCGCCCGGATCCGCACGACCACACCGTCCGGTCCGGCTTCGGGTTCGGGCAGGTCGGTCAGGGTCAGGACGTCGATCGTGCCGTACTCGTTCTGGGCGATCGCCTTCACGGCGGCCTCATTCCTGGTCTGGGTACTGGAAAACGTCGTCGAGCCCGACGCCGAACACCCGGGCGATCCGGAAGGCCATCTCCAGGGACGGCGAGTAGCGGCCCTGTTCGATGGCGATCACCGTCTGGCGGGTGACGTCGATCCGGTCCGCGAGTTCCGCTTGGGTCATCTCGCCCTTCGCGAACCGCAGGGCGCGGATGGAGTTCGTGACCTTGGTCGGTTTCACCATGCCTGGAATCCCCAGCGGTAGGCGGCGATCTTCGCGATCGAGCCGAGCAGGGAGGACAGGACGAAGGCGAGGTACACGGAGTTGGCGATCCAGAAGTGGTCCAGCTCCGCCATCGCCATGACGAGCGCCGCGACCCCGCCGATCACGACGAACGACTGCCCGATGTGCTCGCCGAACCGGCCGATCTCGCGGTCGCGCTGGTCCTTGCGGCCCGCGTCACGCGGTGAGGCGATCGCCGCGGCGATGTGCAGCACGATCGAGGCCACGATGGCCGCCCCGACGGTCCACAGCAACGGTGCCACGTAAGGGACATCGACGACCGCGCCGGAGCTCGCCCGGCCGAAGACGACGATCAGGTACGCCGCGTAGGCGAAGACCGTCACCGCCGCCATGATCCATGCGCGTTTCTCTTCCAAGGCCACGAGAGCCAAGGTAAAGAGTTCTAGACATCATGTCAAACATTCTTTACCTCGGCGCCCGCGTCGGCTGAGGCGGACGAGCTCGTCCGAAGTCGACCCGGCCGGGTGTTATCGAGGGGAAGGGAAAATGTGTCGTGGCGCGGGGCTTTGGCCTCGGTGGCCGGTCGTGAAGTACATGAAGGCCCCCTTCCTTGCGTCTAGCGCAAGGAAGGGGGCCTTCATGTACTTCGGTAGGGCGTGAACACGCGAGTTCCGGGTCTGAGTGCGCGAGTGCGGTGTCGCGTCACCCAGCCCACCGTCTCGCCCGAGACGCGCCACCTTTGCCCCTCGATCAACGGTGACCGCGGACGCGGTGATCACCCCGACCGCCGTCAAAATCGGCGAGAAGTGGGACCGCCGGGCTTCAGGCTCCGACGGTGAGAGTCTCTTCGAGGGTCGCCCGGTGCGTGGGCTTCGCCTCTTCGTAGCGACGGCGGCCTTCGTCGGTCACGATGACGAAGATCCCGCGCCGGTCAGACTCGCAGAGCGAGCGCTGGACGAGTCCCTCGCGTTCCAGGCGCGCGACGAGACGTGAGGTGGCGCTCTGGCTCAGGTGGACGACCTCGGTCAGATCGGCTGCGCGGCATTTGCCGACGACGCAGTTCACCAGCCGTTCGAGGGCTTCGAACTCGGTGACGCCGAGGCCGTGACGCTCCTGGAGCCGGCACTCGAGGCGTCCGAAGACCGCCGCGTACCGGGCGGAGAGGTCGTGCCACTCCCGCAACAGGTCTTCTTCGGCGACGTCGCTCACGCGGCCCAACATAGCATGCACGTGAATTTTATGCAAAGTCATTAAATGCTCTTGCATTAGATGCGTGTGCATGTACTGTACGCATCATGAGTTCTTCCGTGCAGCTGTCCACCAGCTCGACAAGGTGGGACGCGCGCCTCTGGGGTGTCCTGCTCACTGTGTCCGTCGTCGTTGGCCTCGACGCGCTCGACGTGTCGATGGTCGCCGTCGCCCTCCCGTCCATCCAGGCCGAACTCGGCCTCTCCACCGGTGCCCTGCAATGGATCATCAGCGCCTACGTGCTCGGCTACGGCGGCCTGCTGCTCCTCGGCGGCCGCACCGCCGACCTGCTCGGCAGGCGCAGGGTCTTCCTCGTCGCCGTCGCGGTCTTCGCGCTCGCTTCCCTGCTCGGCGGCCTCGTCGACGACGGCGCGCTGCTGATCGCCACCCGGTTCATCAAGGGACTCGCGGCCGCGTTCACCGCGCCGGCGGCCCTTTCCATCATCACCACGACCTTCCACGAAGGCCCTGCCCGCAACCGGGCGATCAGCATCTTCGCCGTGTTCGGTGCCAGCGGTTACTCCGCGGGCCTCGTCTTCTCCGGTCTGCTCACCGAGGTGGGCTGGCGCTGGACGTTCCTGCTGCCGGTGCCGATCGCGCTCGCCGCGTTCGTCGCCGCCGTCAAGCTGATCCCGTCCTACCTGCCGCAGACCGGTCGCGGCTATGACTTCCCGGGCGCGATCACCGGTGCCGCCGGGTCGCTCCTGCTGGTCTTCGCCGTGGTCGAGGCCCCGGAGATCGGCTGGGCCGCCCCGCGGACCCTGATCTCGTTCGCCCTCGCGCTCGCTCTGCTCGTCACGTTCGTGTTCATCGAGAAGCGCAGCAAGCACCCGCTGCTCCGCCTCGGCATCCTGCGGTCCGGCCCGCTGGCCCGAGCCAACCTCGGCGGCGCGACGTTCTTCGGCGCCTACATCGGTTTCCAGTTCGTGGTCATGCTGTACCTGCAGAACGTGCTGGGCTGGTCCGCGTTGCAGACCGCGCTCGGATTCCTGCCCGCCGCCCTGATCGTCGCCTTCGGTTCACCCAGGATCGAGCCGTTGATCGACCGGCTCGGCACGCCGCGCACGATCCTCGCCGGTGTCGTCGCCCACGTGATCGGGTACGCGTTGTTCCTGCGGATCGACGAGAGTTCCAGCTACGCAGGTTCGGTGCTGCCGAGCATGATCCTGCTGGGTATCGGCTTCATGCTGGCGTTCTCCTCGCTGAACATCCAGGCGACCAACGGCATCTCCGACGACGAGCAGGGGCTCGCCGGCGGGCTGCTGAACACGTCGATCCAGGTCGGCGGCGCGATCGGCCTCGCCGTCGTGACCGCGGTCCTGACCGGCAACTCGGGTGGTGCCACCGGCCCGGCCGCGCTGCTGAACGGGTTGGCGCCCGCGCTGACCGTCGTCACCGGTATCGCCGTGATCAGTGTCCTGGTGGCGCTGTCCGGAGTCATCGGCCTGCGCAAGGCCGAGGCGCGCTCCACCGTCGCCGAACCGGAGTTCGCCGCGGCCGAATGACCAGGGGGTGAGGGCCCCTTCCCGCGCTCGGGGGCGGGAAGGGGCTCATCGCCGCCAGCGGATCGGCAGCGACTTCAGGCCGTTCTGGAAGTTCGACCGCAACCGCACCGGCTCCCCGGCGAGTTCGACCTCGCCGAGCAGGTCGAGGACTGCTTCGAACATCGCCCGCAGCTGCACCCTGGCGAGCTGGGCGCCGAGGCAGAAATGCGGGCCGTGCCCGAAAGTGACGTGATCGTTGGGCGTGCGGCCGATGTCGAAGCGGTCTGGATCCTCGAAAACGGACTCGTCGCGGTTCGCCGCCGAGAACCAGACGACGACCTTTTCACCCGCCCGGATGTCCACATCGGACAGAACGACGTCTTCGGTCGCGGTCCGGCGGAAGTGCATCACCGGCGACCACCAGCGCAGCATCTCTTCCACCGCGCCGGGAAGCAGTGACCGGTCGGCCAGCAGCCGCCGGTACTGATCGGGATGCGAAAGCAGCGCGAGCATCCCGCCCGGGATGCCGTTGCGCAGGGTTTCGTTGCCTGCCACGGAAAACAGCCAGAACAGGTTCTCGAACTCCGCGATCGAGACCCGGCCGTCCACATCGTCGACGTGCCCCATCAGATTGCTCATCACGTCGTCGCCGGGATGACGGCGTTTGTATTCGCCGAGCGCGGTGGCGTATGCGTAGAGATCCGGCATCCCCGCGCGGGTGCGCGGGTCGGGCATCGACCCATCCGGTCCCGGAACCGGCCGGACGGCCAACGCCGCCCGCGCGAGATCGGTTACCTCGTCGGCCTCGACGGTCGCGCTCACCGCGTAGTCGGCGTCCTGGTAGCCGATCACGCGGTTGCTCCAGTCGTACATCAGCCGCCGGTCCTGTTCGGGGATCCCGAAGACCTCGGCGAGCGTCAGCAGCGGGAGATCCGCGGTGACGGCGGCGAAGTCGCACCGGCCGTCCGCGGCGACCTCGGTGATCAGCTTCCTCGCCCAGCCGTGGATCCGCTCGGTCAGCCTGCCGACCGCGCGCGGCGTGAACGCCTTGGTGAGCAGGCCGCGCAGCCGGGCGTGCTCGGGCGGATCCATGTTGAGCATCATCCGCCGGACGTAACCGAGGTCCTGCTCGGTCGCCGGGTCCCGGATCTGCGTCCCGCCGAGGCGCGACGAGAACAGCTTCGGGTTCTTCAGCACGTGCTTGACGTCGGAATGCCGCAGCACCGCCCAGAAATTGTCCACCCGCGTGACTGGAGACTCCCGGCGCAGCGACGCGAGGTGCTCGTACGGCACGCCCCGCGTGTACACGTCCGGATCGGTGATCACGCCGTCGACCCTAGCCCGCGGGCGGGGGACTGAGGAAAGATCCGTCCGGTGGAAACACTGAAGATGCGCACCGCCGGAACCGAAGGTCCGCCCGTGCTCCTGCTGCACGGCCTCGGCGCGACAGGAGCGGTCTGGGACGGCCTCATGGCGCACCCGGGATATCGCTGGCTCGCGCCGGATCTGCCCGGCCACGGGGGATCGCCCCGGTTACCGCACTACTCGTTCGGCGGGCTGGCCGCGGCGGTCGCCGACGCGCTCCCGGAACGCGGTCCGGTGCTGGTGATCGGCCATTCCCTTGGCGGCGTGGTCGGGCTGGCGCTGGCCAGCGGCTGGTTCGGGGTGAAGGTCGCCGGGCTGTTCACGGTCGGCGTCAAGGTCGAATGGAGCGAGGACGACCTCGCGAGGGCGGCCGCCATGGCGGCCAAGCCACCGAGGGTGTTCCCGACCCGTGAGGACGCCGAACGCGCCTTCCTCAAGATCGCCGGCCTGGCAGGCCTCACCGGCGCGGATCCCGACGGTGTGACCGAAACCGAAGGCGGCTGGCGGCTGGCGCTGGATCCGCGCGCGTTCGCCGTCGGCGCGCCCGACATGCGCGGACTGCTCGGCGCGGCGCGCTGCCCGGTCGTCCTCGCCGCCGGTGAGCACGACCCGATGAGCCGTCCGGAGCAGCTTCGCGCGCTCAGCCCGTTCACCGTCGAGTTCCCCGGGCTCGGCCACAACGCCCACGTCGAAGACCCGGCCGCGCTCCTGCCCTTCCCCGCGCAATTCGCCCTCTAGTTGCGGTAGTTCGACAGCCGAACCACCGCAAGTAGATGACGAAACGCGAGGGGGACTAGCGCCGAAGCCGCCCCAGGACGGCGATGCCCTCGGCGATGTCGCTCGCCGGGCTCGCCCCGTAGCCGAGGACGAGGCCGGGATTCATCGGGCGCTGACAGTGCCACGACAGCGGCTGCACCTTCACGCCCTGCTCCAGCGCGGCGGCGGCGAAGTCGAGATCGGAGAACTCGGCGTCGAAGGTGATCGTCAGGTGCAGCCCGGCGGCGGCGCCGTGCACCACGGCGTCCGGGAGATGCGCCCGGAGCGCGTCGATCATCGCGTCCCGCCGACGGCGGTGCCGTTTGCGGACGAACCGCAGCTGCCGCTCCATCTCCCCGGACTCCATGAGATGTGCGAGCACCAGCTGCGGGAGGACGGCGTTGCCGAGGTCGGCGAACCGTTTGGCCGCGACGACCTCGTCCCGGTACCGCGGCGGCACCAGCATCCAGCCCACCCGGAGCGCGGGTGCGAGCCACTTCGACACGCTGCCCGCGTAACAGACCTGCTCGGCGAGCATCGAGCGCAGCGCGGGCACCGGCGGGCGGTCGTAGCGGTGCTCGGCGTCGTAGTCGTCCTCGATGATCAGCCCGCCGTTCGCGGCCCAGCGCATGAGCTCGCGACGGCGTTCCCCGCCGAGCACGACACCGGTCGGGAACTGATGCGCGGGAGTGAGAAGCACGGCGGGCGCGCCGCTGCGCACGAGCTCGTCGACGTCGATGCCGTCGTCGTCGACCCGGATCGGCGGGGTCGCCAGCCGCCGGTCGTGCAGATGCTGACGCGCGCCCAGCGAACTCGGATCCTCGACGGCGATCTCGGAGATCCCGTTGTCGCAGAGCACTTGCGCCAGCAAGCCGAGACCCTGCGCGACACCGGCGACGATCAGCACGTCGTCCGCGTCGGCGGTGATGCCCCGGGTACGGGCGATCCAGTGCGCGATGGCCTGCCGCAACGCGGGCGCGCCCCGAGGGTCGCCGTAGCCGAAGGCCGCCGCCGAAAGGTCGTTGAGCACGGTGCGTTCGGCGCGTAACCACGCCGTTCGCGGGAAGGCCGTCAGATCCGGCACGCCGGGGGACAGGTCGATCCTCGCCGGGGTCGACCGCAGCGAGTCGAAGACGCCGATCCCGGGAGCGGGCTGGAAGATCGTGCCCGCGGACGGCGGCCCGGACGTTCTCTGCTCCTTCGTCCGTGCCGGCGCCGCGACGACCACCGTGCCCGCCCTGCCGCGTCCGGCGACGTGGCCGTCCTCGACGAGGCGCTGGTACGCCTCGGTGACCACACCGCGGGAGACCCGCAGGTCCGCGGCCAGCGCCCTGGTCGCGGGCAGCCTGCTGCCGACCGGCAGGCGGCCGTCGGAGATGGCGTGCCGCAACCGCGACGCCAGCCAGTCCGACCGGCGCCCCGGTGGTGCGTCCCCGATGTCCAGCTGCAGGAAGTCCGAGCCCTCGGCAGTCACCCGATCATTGTGTCATTCGGGTTCGTAGGCGAGGTTCGGCCGCAGCCACTGCTCCATAGTGGACAGTTCGAGCCCTCGGCGGGCGGCGTAGTCCTCGACCTGGTCCTTGCCCAGCCGTCCGACGGTGAAGTACCGCGAATCGGGGTGGGCGAAGATCAGCCCGCTGACACTCGCCGCCGGCGTCATCGCGAAGGACTCCGTCAGCCCCATCCCGAGCCGATCCGAGTCGAGCAGGTCGAACAGCTCCTGCTTCTCGCTGTGATCCGGGCTCGCCGGGTAGCCGAGCGCGGGGCGGATGCCCCGGAACCTTTCGGCGTGCAGGTCCTCCAGCTTCGGCTCGGCGTCCGGTTCGAACCAGTCCCGCCGCGCCTGGAGGTGGATGTACTCGGCGAACGCCTCCGCGAGCCTGTCCGCGAGGGCCTTCACCATGATGGCGCGATAGTCGTCCTGCTGCGCCTCGAACTCGGCGGCGAAGTCCTCGGCGCCGAGGATGGTGACCGCGAAGCCGCCGAGGTGGTCGCCAGCGCCGGCTGGAGCGATGTAGTCCGCCAGGCAACGGTTGGGCCGCGACAACGGTTTCTTGGTCTGCTGGCGCAGCATCGGGAACTTGATCCCCGGCTCCAGGATGATGTCGTCGCCCTCGGAGTGGGCGGGCCAGAACGCGTACGCGCCCTTGGCCTGGAACCGTTCTTCGGCGATGATCTGGTCCATCAGGGTGTTCGCGTCTTCGAACAGTTCCCGCGCCACCGGGTTGTTCAGGATCGCCGGATACTTGCCCTTCAGCTCCCAGGCCAGGAACAGGAAGGTCCAGTCGATCATCTCGCGCAGCTCGGTGAGCGTCGGCGAGACGTACCGGACACCGGTGAACTTTGGCGTCGGGATGTCGTCGAAGGAGACCTTCTCCGGGTTGGCCCTGGCCTCCTCGACCGTCAGCAACGGCGTCCGCTGCTTGTTCGCGTGCTGCACACGCAGCGCTTCCTGGTCCTCGCGGTTCTTCTTGTCGAGGATATCGGCGCGGTCCGCGTCGAGCAGGTCACCGACGACGCCCACGACGCGTGAGGCGTCCAGGACGTGCACGGTCGTCTGCTCGTACGCGGGCGCGATGCGGACCGCGGTGTGCTGGCGTGACGTGGTCGCACCGCCGATCAGCAGGGGCAGCTTCAGCCCGCGCCGCTCCATTTCGGCGGCGACGTTGACCATCTCGTCCAGCGACGGCGTGATCAGGCCGGAGAGCCCGACGGCGTCTGCGCCCTCGGAGACGGCGGTGTCCAGGATGACCGAAGCCGGGACCATCACGCCGAGGTCGATCACCTCGTAGTTGTTGCAGCCGAGGACGACGCCGACGATGTTCTTGCCGATGTCGTGCACGTCGCCCTTGACCGTCGCCAGGACGACCTTTCCGTTGCCCTGGCGGGTTTCGACCCGGCCTTCGAGGCGCGCCTTCTCCTTCTCGGCCTCCATGAACGGTTCGAGGTAGGCCACGGACCGCTTCATCACGCGCGCGCTCTTGACCACCTGCGGCAGGAACATCTTCCCGGACCCGAACAGGTCGCCGACGATCTTCATACCGTCCATCAGCGGGCCTTCGATGACCTCGAGCGGCTTCGGCAGCTTCTGGCGGGCTTCCTCGGTGTCCTCTTCGATGTAGTCGACGATGCCGTGCACCAGCGCGTGGCTGAGGCGCTCCTCGACCGTACCTTCGCGCCAGGACAGGTCGATGACGCGCTGTGTTCCCTTGCCGTTGACCGTTTCCGCGAAGGTGACCAGCCTGTCGGTGGCGTCCTCACGGCGGTCGAAGAGCACGTCCTCGACCAGCTCCAGCAGATCCTTGGGGATGTCCTCGTAGACCGCGAGCTGCCCGGCGTTGACGATGCCCATGTCCAGCCCGGCGCGCACCGCGTGCAGCAGGAAGGCCGAGTGCATCGCCTCGCGCACGACGTTGTTGCCGCGGAAGGAGAACGACAGGTTCGAGATACCGCCGCTGATGTGCACGCCGGGGCAGCGTTCCTTGATCCGCGGCAGCGCGTCGATGAACGCCTTGGCGTACCCGTTGTGCTCGGAGATACCGGTCGCGACCGCGAGCACGTTCGGGTCGAAGATGATGTCCTCGGCGACGAAACCGGCCTTCTGGGTCAGCAGGTCGTAGGCGCGGCCACAGATCGCGACCTTGCGGTCGGCGGTGTCGGCCTGGCCCTGCTCGTCGAAGGCCATCACGACCACGCCCGCGCCGTAGTCGCGGATGCGCCGGGCCTGCTGGAGGAACTGCTCCTCGCCCTCCTTGAGGCTGATGGAGTTGACGACTCCCTTGCCCTGCACGCATTTCAGCCCGGCCTCGAGCACCGTCCAGCGCGAGCTGTCGATCATGATCGGCAGCCGGGCGACCTCGGGTTCGGTGGCGATGAGGTTCAGGAACGTGGTCATCGCCTTTTCGCTGTCGAGCAGGTCGGCGTCCATGTTGACGTCCAGCAGGTTCGCCCCGCCACGCACCTGCTCCAGCGCGACGTCGACGGCCGCCTGGTGGTCGTCGGCCTCGATCAGCTTGCGGAACTTGGCGGACCCGGTGACGTTGGTCCGCTCGCCGATCATGACGAACCCGGTGTCCTTGCCGATCTCGAACGGCTCGAGCCCGCTGAACCGGGTGTTCGCCTTCGGCTCCGGCACGGTCCGCGGCGCCATCCCGCGGACGGCGTCGGCGATCTCCTTGATATGCGCGGGAGTCGTACCGCAGCAGCCGCCGACGACGTTGACCATCCCGGCCGTGGCGAAGTCGCCGAGCAGCCCGCCGGTCTCCTCGGGCGTCTGGTCATACCCGCCGAACGCGTTCGGCAGTCCGGCGTTCGGGTGGCAGGCCGTGTACGTGCCAGCGAGGTGGGACAGTTCGGCGATGTGCGGGCGCATTTCCTCGGCGCCCAGCGAACAGTTGACGCCGACCAGCAGCGGATCGGCGTGCTCGATGGAACTCCAGAACGCCTCGACCGTCTGCCCCGACAGCGTCCGGCCGCTCAGGTCGACGATCGTCACCGAGATCCACAGCGGCAGATGCGGCGCGACGTCGCGGGCGGCGGCGATGGCGGCCTTGCAGTTGAGGGTGTCGAAGATCGTCTCGATCAGCAGCAGATCGACGCCTCCTTCGGCGAGCGCCTTGATCTGATCCGCGTACGCGGCGTACACCTCGTCGAAGGACACCGCGCGGAACGCCGGGTCCTCGACCTTCGGTGACAGCGACAACGTGACGTTCAGCGGCCCGACCGACCCGGCGACGAACTTCCCGCCCGCCGCGTCCGCCGCCTCGCGCGCGATCTGGGCGCCGCGGAGGTTCATCTCGTACGCGAGGTCTTCGAGCCCGTAATCCGCCTGGCCGATGGTGGTGGCGGTGAACGTGTTCGTCGTCGTGATGTCCGCGCCGGCGTCCAGATACTGGCGGTGGATGTCGAGGACGACGTCGGGCCGGGTGATGTTCAGCAGGTCGGGGTCGCCGGTGATGTCACGAGGATGGTCCTGGAACCGCTCGGTGCGGTAATCCTCAGGTTTGAGGCCGGCGTTCTGGAGCATCGACCCCCACGCGCCGTCGAGCACGACGATGCGCTCATCCAGCAGCTTTCGCAGGGCGGTCGTTTCCATCCAGCGCTCCTCCCATGTCGTGGGAGGCGCCCTTGCGGTGATGACCGGGGCCGAGCGTGGCGGACCCCGCGGTCCGTTGCAGCGCCTCTCGACCTTGGCGACCAGAGTACCGGACCCGCACAAGGGTGATCCGCCCGAATCGCTCAGCCGCTGGCCAGAGCGGGTTCGGCTTCCCGCACTGTGGGATCGGGCAGGACGGGCCTGCGCCGGGCGACCACCTTGCGGCCCACGTCGATCATCGGCACCTCGACCCACCGGTAGAGGACGTCGGAGATGACGAGCGCGACGACGGTCACGGCGATCGCGGTCAGGGTCCGGCGGGTGCCCAGCTGGGGGATCGACAAGGCGACCACGGTCGCCGCCACCCCTTGCAAGAGGTACACCGAGTACGACCGCTCGCCGATGAACCGCATCGGCGGGGTGGAGAAGAGCCAGGCGATCGGACCGCGCGGAATCAGCGAGGTGATGAACAGTGCGACCAGGACCGCATACGTCGTGCCGCCGATCGTGCCGCCGTCCTTGAAGAAGGCCTCGATGTCGGTCACGTGGATCTGGAGGACCACGAGCGCCGCGAGCAGGACGAAGCAGGCCACCGGGTGGGTGAAGAAGCGGAGGACCGCGAAGCCCTTGCGGTAGTGGAGACCGCTGGCGAGCGCGCAACCGATGATGATGGGGGAGTAGGCGCCGGCGTACGGCATCACCGGGATCAGCGCGATCATGAGCGCGATCAGGCCGATCGCCAGGCCGAGCCGCTTCGGGAAGCTCAGCGCCGCGATGCCGAAGGCGAGGAACGGCCAGACGAGGTAGAACTTCTGCTCGACGCCCAGCGTCCAGGATTGGCCGAAAGGCGCGTTATGGGCGAATTCGTTGGTGAACGTCAGGAAGTAGGGCATCGCGCCGGAGAGCCCGCTCGAGGTGTACTGGCCACGCAGA
This sequence comes from Amycolatopsis sp. lyj-108, assembly GCF_046549005.1. Lineage (NCBI taxonomy): Bacteria > Bacillati > Actinomycetota > Actinomycetes > Pseudonocardiales > Pseudonocardiaceae > Amycolatopsis > Amycolatopsis sp. lyj-108. Next base: position 416,077 of record NZ_JAJPWQ010000005.1, read on the forward strand.
TAGGTGAACACCACGATGATGCCCAAAACCGCGAAGTAGACCGGAAGAATGCGAAACGCGCGACGGATGTAGAAGTCGGCGAGCGAAATCCTGCCGTTTCGGTCTTCTTCGCGCAGTGCCAGCGTGGTGATCAGGAAGCCCGAGAGAACGAAGAACAGGTGGACACCGATCCACCCGTTGGCCATGGCCCACGACGGTCCTCCGTAGTGGAACACCACCACGAGGAGCGCGGCGATCGCGCGCAGCCCGTCGAGGGCCGGGAATCTCTTCGTGGACAGGTACTGCTCGTGAGTCATCATCGTGGGCCCCCAGGAAGGTCACCGGCGGACTGACCGGTAAGGACGCGTCACTCTAAAGGGTGAATCGCTCGTTCCTGTGAGGGGGCTGTGGTTTTTCTGCGGATATTGTTGGAGATTTTCGTGCTGCCGAGTTTTATGGCTCTTTTGCTGCCGAATCTGGTCGGCGATCAACCTTCATGGCAAAACGAGCGGGGAGGATTTGGGGCGTTGAACGTCCCAAATCCTCCCCGCTCGGCCTTTCCGTCAATGGGGAGACAGCGAATGAATCAGAAACCCACAGACGCCTTCTGGATCTTCACCGGCTTCGCGGGCAGCCCGTCGGCAGGACCGTTCGGATCGGTCGGGATGATGCCGTTCGCCACGATCCGGTCCAGCACCTCCATACCCCGCACGACCTTGCCCATCACCGAGTAGTTCTTCGGGATGTTCGCGAACGAGTGCACGATGAAGAACTCGCTGCCGTTCGTGCCGGGGCCCTGGTTGCCCATGGCGATGGTGCCGCGTTCGTAGGTCTCGGTGCCGTCGACCTCGTCCGGGAACTTGTAGCCCGGGCCGCCCTTCTCGGCTTCGTAGATGTCGCCGCACTGAAGGACGCCGAGGCGCGACGAGTTCGTCAGGCGCCAGCACTGGCTGCGGTCGTAGAAGCGCTGCAGGGCCAGGCTCGCCAGGTTGTGGACGGCGCACGGAGCGGCGCCGGCGCGGTTCAGGCGGACGGTCACCGGGCCGTAGTTGAAGCGGAACGTGACGTCGACGGTGCCGCGGGTCAGCGCGAAGGGGAGCGGGCGCAGGACCGGCCGGGCCGCGGGGTTTTCCGGCGTCGGCGTGAACTCGCAGCGCACGATCGGCGCCGAAGACGCGGGCGCGGCGGCGGCGACACCGGGCAGGAGCACGGCGGCGAGAGCGGAAACGACAGCGGTGACACCCCAGCGCAGCTTCATGAGGGGGAACCTAACCCAAAAGGATGGTCGTCGGGTAGCGCTTCACGCGGGTGCACTGTCCGGGTGGTCGTGAGTGGCGATCTGGCTGTGGTGATCGCGAGTCTGTGAAGGCCTCCTTGCCTACCCTGAGGGTAGTGAAGGAGGCCCTCACTACCTCGGTGATCGCCACAACCGCCCCAGGTGTATCAGCAAGCACAGAGGCGGCGCCTGAAGGTTTCGTGTACATCGGGCGGGTGACAGTGGCGGTGACCGTTCGGTCCGGGTGGTCGTGAGTGGTGATTCGGGTTAGAACACGAATCGCCACTCACGACCACCCGCACCGAACGGTCACCGCACATGCTGAGCTCACTCACCGCCGCGTACCTCGCCGTCTCCCTCACGCTGATCCCGCCGACCGAGATCCGGCCTGACCAGGTCGAGCACGTCGCCTTGCCGTGCGTTCAGACGGGCGCGTCCACCGACGACGCGGACGCCGCCAAGAGCCTCAACCAGCAACTCGGCACCAAGATGCGCGGCTACATGAACCCGTACAACACGTCGTGCGCCAGAGTGATCGTCGAAACCGTCCAGAGATCGGGGTTCAACGATCACGCGGCGGCCATCGCGATCGCGACGGTGATCGTCGAGTCGAGTGTCGCCAACCTCGACGGCGGCCTCGGTGATTCGGTCGGGCTCTTCCAGCAGCGCGCGAGCTGGGGTTCCTTCGAACAGCGGACCGATCCGGTCTGGGCGACCGGCAGGTTCCTCGCCGTGATGCGGCAGTTCTACCCGAACGACACGTGGAACAACGTCGCCATCGGGGACGTCGCGGCGGCGGTCCAGCGGCCGGCCGCGAAGTACCGGCATCGCTACGGGGTCGAGGCGGGTGACGCGGTCAAGATCGTCAACGAGCTGTGGTCCCAGGACGGCAACTGGCCCCCGTCCTCGAAGGAGAGCGGGGGCCGGTGAGCCGTGAAGGACCCTACTTGCGCCAGGCCGTGCGCTGCTTCCGCATGTCGAGCACCAGCCCGAACATCATGAACAGCGCCAGGCCGATCAGCCACAGGTTCTCGGTCCAGCCGTGGTGGTTGCCGTACAGCATCACCAGCAGGATGATCGCGGTCAGCCAGCCCGCGATCCGCGTCGCCTTCGGGAAGGAACCGTGCCAGCCCCACTCGGCCGACGGCTCGTCGCGGGGGTCAACGGTGTCGACGCCCACCCGGCCGCGCTTTTCGACCGCCTTGCTCGCCACGATCAACTCCTCAAAACCCGATGGTTCGCTTGCCCGCGAATGATCCCACACCTGGCTGCACGCGCCCGACGGGGCCCGCGCGACAATGGCACCCGATGACTACCTCGCGAAGTGTGCTCGTGCTCGGTTCGACCGGATCGGTCGGCGCCCAGGCCCTCGACGTCGCGGCCCGCAACCCGGAGCTGTTCCGGGTCGCCGGGATCGCCGCGGGCGGCTCCGATCCCGCCGCGCTGGCCGCGCAGGCCCTGGCGCACCAGGTCGACGCCGTCGCCGTCAGCAGGCCGACGGCAGTGGAAGACCTGCAGCTCGCGCTGTACGCCGAGGCGCAGAAGCGCGGCTACAACCGCGGCGACTTCAAACTCCCGCGCATCTTCGCCGGAGCCGACGCGGTCGTCGAGATGATCGACGCCACCCCGGTCGACGTCGTGCTCAACGCGCTCCCCGGTTCACAGGGGCTCCCGCCGACCCTGCGCGCGCTCGCCACCGGCGCCACGCTCGCGCTGGCCAACAAGGAATCGCTGATCGCGGGCGGACCGCTCGTGCTGGCGGCGGCCAAACCCGGCCAGCTGGTTCCGGTCGATTCCGAGCACTCCGCGATCGCGCAGGCACTTCGCGCCGGCCGCGAGTCCGAGGTCGCCCGGCTGGTCCTCACCGCCTCGGGCGGCCCGTTCCGCGGCCGCAAACGCGAGGAGTTGGCGGACGTCACAGTCGAGCAGGCGATGGCGCATCCGACCTGGTCGATGGGTCCGCTCATCACGATCAACTCGTCCACTTTGGTCAACAAGGGCCTGGAGCTGATCGAGGCGAAGCTCCTGTTCGACATCGAGACCGACCGCATCGACGTGGTCGTCCACCCGCAGTCGATCATCCACTCGATGGTGACGTTCGTGGACGGCTCGACGATCGCCCAGGCCAGCCCGCCCGACATGCGGCTGCCGATCGCGCTGGCCCTGCACTGGCCGGACCGCGTGCCCGGCGCCGCGGCCGCGTGCGTCTGGGACAAGCCCGCGAGCTGGACTTTCGAGCCGCTGGACAACGACGCGTTCCCCGCCGTCGAGCTCGCGAGGCACGCCGGAGACGTCGGAGGCTGCATCCCGGCGGTGTACAACGCGGCGAACGAGGAACTGGTGGCCGCTTTCCTGGCACAGAACACCGGCTTCACCTCGATTGTGGACACTATTGCCCAGGTGGTGGAAGCCGCCGACGAATGGCGTCGCGAACCTCGCGACGTTGATGACGTACTAGCTGCCGAGCGCTGGGCTCGCGCGCGTGCCGGTGCGCTGATCGGTAAGGGGAAGTAGCGCGTGGTCTTCATTCTCGGGATCGTGCTGTTCGCGCTGGGCATCTGCCTGTCGGTCGCGCTGCACGAAGCCGGTCACATGTGGGCGGCCAAGGCCTTCGGCATGAAGGTCCGGCGCTACTTCATCGGCTTCGGGCCGACGATCTTCTCCTTCCGCCGAGGTGAGACCGAGTACGGCGTGAAGTGGATCCCGCTCGGCGGGTTCTGCGACATCGCGGGCATGACCGCGCTCGACGAGGTCACCCCGGAGGAGTCGAAGCGCGCGATGTGGCGCTTCAAGACCTGGAAGCGCACCGTCGTCATGTCGGCGGGTTCGGCGATGCACTTCATCCTCGGTTTCATCATCCTGTACTTGATGGCCGTCACCATGGGCCTGCCGAACCCGGAGGCACAGGCCGCTCCCACCCAGCCGGTGATCAACAGCACTTCCTGCGCCCGTTCGGCCACCACCCTGGAGCAGCTCAACGACACGACCTGCCCGGCGGACGCGCCGACCCCGGCGAAGACCGCCGGGATCCAGGCCGGTGACAAGATCGTGTCGGTCGCCGGCAAGCCGACGCCGACCTGGACCGACGTGCTCGCTGCCGTCCAGGTCGCCGGTGGTCCGACGCCGTTCGTGGTCGAGCGCGGCGGGCAGCGGCTGAACCTGACCGTCGACGTGCCGCGGGTGCAGCGAATGGTCGCCGACGGCGAGAAGAAGACCACGGTCAAGGACGTCGGCATGATCGGCGCCGCGCCGGTCCCGAAGACGCTGGTGGCGACCTACGGCCCGGTCGACGCGGTCGGGGCGACGGTCAGTTTCACCGGCACGATGTTCTCCGAGACCGCCAAACGGCTGATCGAGTTCCCCTCGCGGATCCCCGCGGTGGTGGACTCCATCTTCGGCGGCGAGCGCGACCCGAACACCCCGGTCAGTGTGGTCGGCGCCAGCCGGATCGGCGGCGAGGCGGCCGAGCGTGGCCTGTGGGAGATCTTCGTCCTCCTGCTGGCGAGCCTGAACTTCTTCATCGGCGTGTTCAACCTGCTGCCGCTGCTCCCGCTCGACGGCGGGCACATCGCGGTCGTCTGGTACGAGCGGGTCCGGGACTGGTTCCGGAAACTGCGCGGCAAGGCGGCGGGTGGTCCGGTCGACTACACGAAGCTGTCGGCGGTCACGATGGTGCTCGTCTTCATCGGCGGCGCGGTGACTCTGCTCACCGTCACCGCCGACATCGTGAACCCGGTCAAGCTGTTCCAGTGACGCGGGAGGACGGTTACGGAGCGCGCTGTCAGCACGGTTGGGCTTCTCGGGTAATGCTGCTCACCGTGACGACTGACGTCGTGTATGTCCGCCGATCGGGGTAGGTACGCTTGAAGGCGTGACTGTCGCTCTTGGTATGCCAGCGCTTCCTCCTCCCGTCCTCTCCGAGCGTCGCAAGACCCGACAGTTGCAGGTCGGGTCGGTCGGCGTGGGCAGCGAGCACCCGATTTCGGTGCAGTCGATGACCACCACCCTCACTTCCGACGTCAACGCGACCCTGCAGCAGATCGCCGAGCTGACCGCTGCGGGCTGTGACATCGTGCGCGTCGCGTGCCCGTCCGCGGACGACGCCGAGGCGCTGCCCGCGATCGCGCGGAAGTCGCAGATCCCGGTGATCGCCGACATCCACTTCCAGCCGAAGTACGTTTTCGCCGCGATCGAGGCGGGTTGCGCGGCGGTCCGGGTGAACCCGGGCAACATCCGCAAGTTCGATGACCAGGTCAAGGAGATCGCGCGGGCCGCGAAGGACCACGGCACCCCGATCCGGATCGGCGTCAACGCGGGTTCGCTGGACAAGCGGATCATGGACAAGTACGGCAAGGCGACGCCGGAGGCGCTGGCCGAGTCGGCGTTGTGGGAGGCGTCGCTGTTCGCCGAGCACGACTTCCACGACGTGAAGATCTCCGTGAAGCACAACGACCCGGTGGTCATGGTGCGTGCGTACGAGATCCTCGCCGAGCAGTGCGACTACCCGCTGCACCTCGGCGTGACCGAGGCGGGCCCGGCGTTCCAGGGCACCATCAAGTCGGCCGTGGCCTTCGGCGCGCTGCTGCGGCAGGGCATCGGTGACACCATCCGTGTTTCGCTGTCGGCGCCGCCGGTGGAAGAGGTCAAGGTCGGGATCCAGATCCTGCAGTCGCTGAACCTCAAGGAGCGCAAGCTCGAGATCGTGTCCTGCCCGTCGTGCGGCCGGGCGCAGGTGGACGTCTACACCCTCGCCGAGCAGGTCACCGCCGGGCTGGAGGGCATGGAGATCCCGCTGCGCGTCGCGGTCATGGGCTGCGTCGTCAACGGGCCCGGCGAAGCGCGCGAGGCCGACCTCGGCGTCGCTTCGGGCAACGGCAAGGGCCAGATCTTCGTCAAGGGCGAGGTCATCAAGACCGTGCCCGAGCACGCGATCGTCGAGACGCTGATCGAAGAGGCCATGCGGATCGCCGAGGAGTCGGGCCAGATGATCGGTGAGGGCGAGCCGACCGTCACCGTCGGCTGATTGGTCGAGACCATGCTAGGAACGGTCCTTTCCTCGCAAATTTTGCAAGGAAAGGACCTTTCATAGCGCTTGATGGCCCCCACCAGCCCAAGTTCTCTCAGCGTGTCGTGAAGCTTGCGTTCCGTTTATGCCGCCGATCTGGCACCCTGGAGTGGTGTTGCGGCTTGCAGGTGCACGGCTGCTCGATGATCGGGACTATCCCGCGGTCCGTGCCGCGCTCGCCACAGACCCGGTCGGCAGCTGCATGGTCAGTGCCAGGGTGGAGACCGCGGGTCTCGACCCCTGGCGGCTCGGTGGTGAGCTTTGGGCCGCCGATTCCCGTCCGGTCCGGGCGGGCAGGCTCCAGGGGTTGTGCTTCTCCGGGCCGAATCTGATCCCGTTGCGCGGCAACGCCTCCGCTTTGCGTTCCTTCGCCGATCGTGCTCTGCGCCGCCAGCGGAGCTGTTCGTCACTGGTCGGCCCGGCCGAGCAGGTGCTGGGGCTGTGGGACGAACTCGCGCCGGAATGGGGCCCCGCCCGCGAAGTCCGGCACGACCAGCCGCTGATGGCGCTCGACGGGGTTCCGTCCGTCACCGCCGATCCGCTGGTCCGCGCGGTGCGCCCGGAGGAGCTCGACAGGTACCTTCCGGCCGCGATCGCCATGTTCGTCGAAGAGGTCGGCGTCGACCCCCGCAACGGTGATGGTGGCGCCGGTTATCGCGCCCGCGTCGCGGAACTGATCGCCGGCGGCCGGGCGTTCGCGCGGTTCGAGGACGGCGAGGTCGTCTTCAAGGCCGAGATCGGCGCGATGTCCTCCACGGTCGGCCAGATCCAGGGGGTCTGGGTGCATCCGGAGCGCCGGAGCGGCGGCCTCGGCACGGCCGGGACGGCGTCCGTGGTGAACCGGCTCGTCCGCGGGATGGGCCGCACCGCGAGTCTCTATGTCAACGCCTACAACAGCCCGGCGCTCGCCGCCTACCGGAAGATCGGCTTCCAGCAGGTCGGGCAGTACGCGACGGTTCTGTTTTAGAGGGCACGGCTAGACCGTGTCGCGTCCGGCCGGATCGGGCCGGGACTGGCAGGATCCGGGGCATGCCAGCAGGTCGTCGTTTCGCCGTCGTCGTGCTCGCGGGGGTGGTTGGCCTCTCGGCCGCCGGGTGCGGACTCTTCGCCGATTCCGGACCCGAAGACGCCGTCACGGGTTTCCTCGGCGGGCTCTCTTCCGGTGACGTCGCCGCCGCGGCCTCCTTCACCGATTCGCCGGATGCCGCCCGCGCGGTACTGGAGATGGCGCGGAAAGGGCTTTCGCCCGAGTCGGTCAAGATCGTGGACAAGCAGGTCCGGCATTCGTCCGGGGCGGACAACGGGACGGCGACCTACCAGCTCACCTGGAATCTCCCGCGCGGCCGGGCCTGGACGTACAAGGCCGACGCGCAGGTCCATTCCACCCAAGACGGCTGGAAGGTGCGCTGGCTGCCCACCGCGCTCCATCCGCAACTGGCCGCGCAGCAGAGCATCGCGCTGAAAGCCGACCCGCCGGACCTCGCGCCGGTGCTGGACCGCGACGGGATGCCGTTGCTGCGCCCGCAGACCGTCGTCAGCGTGGTGCTCGACCCGGCGAAGGCGGGAGACCTGGTGGCGGTCTCCGACAAACTCGGCGCGGTGCTCAACCGGTTCGAAGCGTCGGTGACCGGTCAGTCGATCCGCGACGGGGTGAAGACGCTCAAACCCGGCTCCGGCTACCCGGTGGTGAGCCTGCGGGCTGCCAGCTATCAAGAGGTGAAGCCCGAGATCTACGAACTGCCCGGCGTCCGGTTCAGTCAGCAGGAAAGGCTTCTGCCCGACGACAAGAACTTCGGCAAGCAGGTGCTGCCCGCGGTCCGGTCGCTCGTCGAGGACCAGGTGGAGGGCTCGGCCGGCTGGCGCGTGGTCACGCTCGACACAGGCGGCGGCGAGATCATCGACCTGCACTCCGAGAACCCCAAACCGGCGCCCGCGGTCGTCAGCACGCTCAGCGTGAAGGCGCAGGGTTCGGCGGAACGGGCGCTCGCCCCGGTCCCGACGGCCTCCGCGCTGGTCGCGATCCAGCCGTCGACGGGCGAACTGCTGGCGGTGGCGCAGAACGCCCCGGCCGACCCCCAGGGCGCGATCGCACTCACCGGCCGGTTCCCGCCGGGGTCCACGTTCAAGATGGCCACCGCCGTCGCCGCGCTGTCCGCGGGTTCGGTGCGGGCAGACAGCCCCGTCGACTGTCCCGGAACGGCCACCTTCGAGAACCGGACGGTGCCGAACGAGGGCAAGTTCGCCCTCGGTGTCGTCCCGCTGTCCACGGCGTTCGCCAAGTCCTGCAACACGACCTTCGCGAAACTCTCGACCGATCTGCCGCCCGCAGCACTGACCGACGCCGCACGAGACCTCGGCGTCGGCGCCGACTTCGTGATCCCAGGCCTGACCACGATCACCGGCTCGGTACCGCCGGCGAACACCGTCGCACAGCGGGCGGAGAACGGTTTCGGTCAGGGGACCGTCGTGACGAGCCCGTTCGGGCTGGCCGTCGCCACCGCGACGGTCCAGTCCGGGAAGGTGCCGGTGCCGACGCTGGTGCGGGGGATGGCCGCGACGTCGTCCGGGCTCGGCGAACCGATCCGGCCGGAGGTGCTCGACGCGCTGCGCGGGATGATGCGCGAGGTCGTCACCGATGGCACCGCGACACTGCTCAAACCCTTGCCGGACGTGCGGGGCAAGACCGGGACGGCCCAGTTCGGCGACGGGACGCGTTCGCACGGCTGGTTCGTCGGCTACACCGGGGATCTGGCCTTCGCGGTGCTCACCACCGACGCGGGAACGTCCAAACCCGCGGTCGAGGCCGCCCAGCGCTTCCTGGCGGGACTCGGCTAGCCGTCAGGTCGTAGGCTGGGCTCATGTCCGTTCGATCCCCCTTGAAGCCCGGCGTCCAGACGCCGAGGCGACTCGTCCCCGCCGGCATCGCCCGTCCCGAGTACGTCGACCGGCCGGCGCCGAAACGCGACACGGGCAACGGGGTCCGCACGCCCGAGGTGATCGAGGCGATGCGCGTCGCGGGCCGGATCGCGGCGCAGGCGCTCGAGGAGGGCGGCAAGGCCGTCAAACCCGGCGCGACCACCGACGACATCGACAAGGTGATCCACGAGTTCCTGCTGGACAACCACGCGTACCCGTCGACCCTCGGCTATCGCGCCTTCCCGAAGTCGTGCTGCACCTCGCTCAACGAGGTGATCTGCCACGGCATCCCGGACTCGACGGTGATCGAGGACGGCGACATCTGCAACATCGACGTCACCGCGTTCATCGGCGGCGTCCACGGCGACACGAACGCGACCTTCATGGCGGGTGACGTCTCGGAGGAGGCGCGGCTGCTGGTCGAGCGCACGCGCGAGGCGACGATGCGCGCCATCAAGGCCGTCCGCCCCGGCAGGCAGCTCAACGTCATCGGCCGCGTCATCGAGGCGTACGCGAAGCGGTTCGGCTACGGCGTCGTCCGCGACTTCACCGGCCACGGTGTCGGCCCGGCGTTCCACACCGCGCCGACCGTCCTGCACTACGAGGAACCGTCGGTCGACACGGTCATCGAGCAGGGCATGACCTTCACGATCGAGCCGATGATCACCCTCGGCACCATCGACTACGACATCTGGGCCGACGACTGGACCGTCACCACCAAGGACAAGAAGTGGACGGCCCAGTTCGAGCACACCCTCGTGGTGACCGAAGACGGCTCCGAAATCCTGACCCTGCCCTGACGTGGGCTGAAAGGGCCCTTCACCGCATGCGATGCGGTGAAGGGCCCTTTCAGCTCTCCATCCATGCCCCCGCCGCCGCCCTCAACGGAGGCGCTGCGCGCCCAGGCCTGGATTCCTGCGGGGAAAGTCCCCTTCAGCTCTCGTCCTGCTCCACCCTGGCCAGGAGTTCGTCCAGGAAACCGCACGCCTCGCTGGCGGCCCGGTCCGCGTCGCCGTCGGCGATGGCCTCGGCGAGCCCTTCGTGCCCTATCTCCGGCAGGTACTCGCCTCCCGGCGTCACGTTCGACGTCGCGGCCACGCTGGCGGTTATCACTTCGGTGAGCCCGCGGTACATCTCGGTGAGCAGGGTGTTATGTCCACTTTGGACGACGGCGAAGTGGAATTCCGCGTCGAGGCGGGCGAAATCCTCCCAATGGCCCTGACGGAGCTCGGCGTTGCGGCGGTCGAGCAGGGAGCGAAGCTCGGCGACTTCCTCGTCGGTCCGTGACACGGCCGCGAGCCGGGCTCCCTCGACTTCGAGGATGCGCCGCACCTGCAGCACCTCGCGCAGTTCCGAACCGCACAACCGCCGGATGGCGCCCGAAACCTCGCTCGTCGCCCTCACGTAGGTTCCGTCGCCCTGCCGGACCTCGAGCAGTCCCGTGTGCGCGAGCGCGCGAACAGCCTCGCGGACGGTGTTGCGCCCGACGCCGAGCTGTCCTGCCAGCTCCGGTTCGGTCGGAATCCGCTGACCGATAGGCCATTCTCCCTGCGTGACGGCGTCACGCAGCTGCTCGATGACCTGATCGACCAGGCCGGCACGGCGCGTGGTGGCCAATGGCACAGCGTTGTCCCTTCATCCAATCATCCTATGTATGTGATACTAGCCGACGTGCGTGTCGACTCTCGAGAATCCGTTTCCCCGTACGACGAAAGTCTTGAACTCGAAGGCTCGATCGAAACGGAGTGGCGGCCGGGGGTGATCACCGGCGGCGTCCTGCTGGGTGTCGCGGTGATCCTGGTGGCCCTCAACCTGCGCCCGGCGATCACCAGCGTCGGCCCGATCCTCGGCGAGATGCGCGACGACCTCGGTGCCACGGCGACCTGGGCAGGCGTGCTCACCACGCTCCCCGGCCTGTGCTTCGCCGCCGCCGGATTCGCCGCGCCCGCGCTGGCCCGCCGGTTCGGCATCGGCGCCGCCATCGCGGCCGCGCTGTCGGTGCTGGGCGTCGGCCTGGTGCTGCGAGTGCTCGACGGACCGTACGTCGTGCTCGGCGGAACACTGGTCGCCACGGCGGGAATCGCCTTGGCGAACGTGCTGATCCCAGTCGTCATCAAGGACTCCTTCCCGGCGCGTGTTGGCATGATGACCGGCGTGTACACCGCCGCTCTGCAGGGCGGGGGCGCCCTGGGGTCCGCGCTCACCCCTCCCTTGGAGAGCGCGTTCGGCGGGTGGCGTCAAGGTCTGGGCGCCTGGTCGGTGCTGGCGGTGCTCGCACTGCTCGTCTGGATTCTCGCAGCCCGCGGCGCGGGGCGGGTGCCCGTTCCGGAGGCAGGCAAGCAGGGTAGCGGGCGATCGCTGCTGCGGAGCCCCCTTGCGTGGATGGTCACCCTTTTCTTCGGCACTCAGGCCTTTTTGGCCTACGTCGTGATGGGCTGGCTGCCGGAGGTGATGATCGACGCGGGGGTGGGCAAGGGTGATTCCGGGCTGCTGCTCGGGTTGATCTCGCTCATCGCCGTCCCGATCAGTCTCGTGGTGGCGCCGATGGCCGCGCGGCACAAGAGCCAGAGCCCGTGGATCGTCGGGCTGGGTGTCCCCGGCTTCATCGGCATGGTCGGCATGATGGTCGCGCCCGCCGCCTCGCCCTTGCTGTGGTGCCTCCTCATCGGGCTCGGGATGAGCGTCTTCTCGCTCGCGCTCACGGTGATCGCTTTGCGGGCGCGCTCCGGCGAGGACACCGCGCGGCTGTCGGGGATGGCGCAGGGCATCGGCTACCTGATGGCGGCCGTCGGGCCGTTCCTCTTCGGGCTGCTCCACGATCTCACCCATGCCTGGACCGTGCCCTGGATCATGATGCTCGTGGTCTTCGCCGCGCAGATGACCTTCGGCGCCCTCGCCGGTCGCCGTCGCTTCGTCTGAACGCGTTCAAAAAACTTCTTGACCCCATCAGGGGCGGAGCCATAACCTGAGCGAGTTGAACCTGTTCAAAAACTCGGTTCTGGGGGTCGGCGTGGTGGAGGGAACGGCGTACGGGGCGGCCCTGGCGTGTTTCGCCGCGGTGTGTGTCGCTTTGGCGCCGCAACGGCCCGAAGCGGTGGTTTCGCCGCACGAGTTCTACCGCGCCGTGGACCGGGTGTGCGTGCAGGTGGGGAAGGACAGCAGGGCGGCGATCCAGCGCTACTGGCCGGACCCGGAGAGGGACGTCGCGACGGAGCTGCGCAAGTGGCAGCACTACGTCGCGACGAAGGTGGACGACGCCAAGGACGTCCTCAAGGGGGCGACAGGGGTCCGCGCGGTGCCTGGAGGGGCGGCATCCGCGCGGGAGGACTTCCTGGTGGCGATCCGCCGGTACGTCGAGGCGGGGGAGCGGTTCCAGCAGGACGGAGCCCGCTCGCCCGCCTTGATGGGCGCCTCGGACGCCGAGATGAACGCGGTGAGCGCGCTCGCGGCACGCAACGGGGCCCGCAACTGCGACCGCGTCGTCTGAACCCCCGCAATTAGTCACCTACTTGCGCCAGGGAACCTCGCAAGTAGGTGACTAATTGCGCCGGAGGGTCAGTCCAGCGGAAGGTTCAGCAGCGCGTTCTCGACCAGTTCCGGCATCGCCGGGTGGATCCAGTACTGCCCGCGCGCCATGCTCTTCGCGTCCAGGCCGAAGCTCATCGCCTGGATCAGCGGCTGGATCACCGACGACGACTGCGGGCCGATGATGTGCGCGCCGAGCAGCTGCCCGGTGGCCGGGTCGGCGAGCAGCTTCGCGAAACCGGTGGTGTCCTCCATCGCCCAGCCGTAGGCGATGCCCGCGTAGTCCTGGTGCGACGTCACGTACGAGACGCCGCGCTCGCGGGCCTCGCGTTCGGTCAGCCCGACGGACGCGACCTGCGGCGAGGTGAACACCGCGTGCGGGACGAACCGGTGGTCGGCCTCGATCCGCTCGTCCGGGTGCAGCAGGTTGTGCTGCACGACGCGCTGCTCGTGGTTCGCGACGTGCTTCAGCTCGAACACCGACGAGAGGTCGCCGAGCGCGTAGATCCCGTCGACCGCGGTCTGCTGGTACTCGTCGACCACGACGTGCCCGCGCTCGCCGGTGGTCACCCCGGTGGCGGCGACGTCGAGGAGGTCGGAGTTCGGCTTGCGGCCGGTGGCGACCAGCAGCACGTCGGCCTCGACGGTCTCGGCGCCTTCCGGGCCTTCGAGGTCCAGAGCGACGCCCGACGCGGTTTTGCGCGCGCGGACGGTCTTCCGGTCGAGCCGGACGTCGAACCGCTGCGCGGCCAGTTCGGTGAACCGGGCGCTGATGTCGTCGTCCTCGGACCGCAGCAGCGCGCCGGACCGGTTGACCACGGTCACGTTCACCCCGAACGAGGCGAAGACGTGCGCGAACTCGGCCGCGATGTAGCCGCCGCCGAGGATCACGATGCTCGACGGGAGTTCGTCGAGCCGCATCACCGTGTCGGAGGTGTGGTAGCCGGTTTCGGCGAGACCGGGGACGTCCGGGATCACCGGGCGCCCGCCGGCGGCGAGCACGAACTTGTCGGCGGTGATCGTTTCCGAGGGGCGGCCGTCGGGGTAGCTGACCCGCAGCTCCTTGTGCCCGGTGAAGCGGCCTTCGCCCTCGTACACGGTGACGTTCTTGTTGTCCTCGTGCTCGACGCGGTACTCGCGTCCACCGGCGGCGATCGGGTCGATCCGGCCGAAGATCCGGTCGCGCACGTCGCGCCAGCGGACCCCGGTCAGCTCTTCGTCGACGCCGAACTTCGACGACGAAGCGGGGGTGGCCGCGACATTGGCGGCGTGCACGAACATCTTCGTCGGGATGCAGCCCACGTTCAGGCAGGTGCCACCGAACGTGCCCTTCTCCACGATCGCCGTGTTCCAGTCCGCGAAACGCGGGTCGAGGATCGAGTTGCCCGATCCGGTACCGACGATCACCAGGTCGTAGTGGGGCACGCTGTCTTCCTTTGCGGCGGGAGCGGGTGGTTCCGACTCTAGCCAACTTGTCACGAAGGCCGGTTGTTCCCGGCTCAACGCCCGTCAGCGCTGAAGCGCATCCGCCACCGAAGCGTTCACGAGCATTTCCCCGGTGTGCGCGCGGCGTCGAACCCCAGAACGAGAGCGTGAGATACCGCAGTTCGCCTGCGGAACGGGGTCGGTGGTCGGCAGGGAACGGTCGGTCAGCACGGGAGGAGCTGCCCGAAACCGTCACCGCGCAAGGGAAGCGGCGTCGCCCCGACCCGCCAGGCGGGTACTGGTGACGGCGCGGGTGTGCTCGGAGTCGTTGCCGCCGAAGGGTTTTGTGCCGGACCACTGGTGACGGCCGGGCTCGAACACGAGAAGATCAGAAGGCCGTAGCCGCCAGAATGATCGCCGTAGCCCGCACGAGGGCCAGCGTGACAGATGCGCTCGGTGAGCACAGGTCCACCCGTTTCAGTGACACCACATCGGGCTTTCTCCGATTAGGGTATTCGCGATCGCTCGTGTACGCGCTGGAGTCGAATGACTTCCCAGGGTCTGACCGTACGTACGCCCCGGTGAAGGGACAGAACATGCCCAAGAAGTCACGTCGCACCCTGCTGCTCGCTGTCGGAGCGGTCCTCGCGACGGCCGTGATGGTCCCGGTCGCGGTCAACAGCGCGTCGGCGGACGACAGCGCGGTGAGCGGCCCGGACAAGGCCGCGCAGCCGAGGATCGTCGGCGGCGGCAAGGCTTCGGTCTCCCAGTACCCGTACGCGGTGTACCTGGCCGATCGCAGCGGCAACCAGTACTGCGGCGCGGTGATCGTCAGCTCCACGACGGTCGCGACGGCGGCGCACTGCGCGGTCGCGGTCAAGCGTTCCGATGTCCGGGTGGTCGCCGGACGCGAGGACAAGCGCTCGCGGGACGGCGTGGAGCTGCGTGTTTCGCGGGTCTGGGTCAGCCCCGACTACAGCGGCGATCCGGGCAAGGGCGACGACATCGCGGTGATGACGGTCAGCGGTCAGCTGCCGTACCGGCCCGCGAAGGTCGCGGACAACGGCAACGCCGACCTGTACAGCGAAGGCACGAAGGCCACAGTGCTCGGTTGGGGCCGGGTCGCCGACGGTGGCGCGCGGTCGGACTACCTGCGCAGCGCGGTCGTCCCGGTGGTCAGCGACAAGACCTGCCGCACCGCGTACTCGGGCTACGACCCGAGCGACATGGTGTGCGCCGGTTACCCCGAAGGCGGGATCGACGCCTGCCAGGGCGATTCGGGCGGACCGCTGATGGTGGGCGACACCCTGATCGGGATCGTGTCGTTCGGCGAAGGCTGCGCGAAGGCCGGTAAACCGGGCGTCTACACCCGTGTCTCGCACTTCGCGAACGAGATCTCGCAGCAGAACAACCGCGGCCTGATCGGCTGATCGGTGCCTTCTTCACGCCTGATGTGCTAACAAGTGGGCGTGAGTACCGACACCCCGATCACCGAGACCACGTCGTTCCCGCTGTCCGTCGCCGGTGACGAGATCACGGCCGCACAGCTGCACGGCATCCTCCGCCTGCGCGTGGACGTGTTCGTCGTCGAGCAGGACTGCGCCTATCACGAGATCGACGGACGCGACCTCCTGCCCGGCACCCGGCACCTCTGGATCGGCGGTTCGGTCGCCGTCGACTCGTATCTGCGCGTGTTGCAGGACGCCGGCGGAACCTTCCGCATCGGCCGGGTGTGCACGGCGGTCCGCTCACGCGGCAAGGGACTCGCGGGACGGCTGATGGAGACCGCGCTCGCGGGGATCGGGGACGCGCCGTGCGTCCTCGACGCGCAGACGTACGCGAAGGACTTCTACGCCAAGTACGGCTTCGTCGTCGAAGGCGACGAGTTCCTCGAAGACGGGATCCCGCACCTCACGATGTGGCGCCGGGAGGCGCAGCGGCTGTGATCACCCCGACCGCGCGGTCCACATCGGCCTCGGTGAGGTCGGCCCGCGCGGTCAGGCGCAGGCGGGAGATGCCGTCGGGCACGGACGGCGGGCGGAAGCAACCGACCCGCACCCCCTGATCGGCGCAAGCGGCCGCCCAAGCGACTGCCGATTCCGGTGACGGTGCCTGCACCGAGATCACCGCGGCGTCCGGGGGGCTGACCCGGAAACCCGCCGATTTCAGTTGCATCGCAAGGTTTCCGGCGGCCTCGGTCACCTTCGTGGCCAGCTCCGGCTCGGCCTTCAACGCGTTGAGCGCGGCCAGTGCGGCGGCGGCACTGGCGGGCGCGAGGCCGGTGTCGAAGATGAAGCTGCGCGCCGTGTCCACCAGATGCTTGATCACGCGACGCGGCCCGAGCACCGCTCCGCCTTGTGCCCCAAGGGATTTCGACAGCGTGATGGTGGTGACGACGTCCGGCGCGCCGGAGAGGCCCGCCGCGTGGACGGCCCCGCGGCCGCCCTCGCCGAGGACACCGAAACCGTGCGCGTCGTCGATGAGCAGCGAAGCGCCGTGCTCCCGGCAAACACCGGCAAGCTGCTCCAGCGGGGCGATGTCACCGTCGACGGAGAAGACGGAATCGGTGACGACGAGCGCGCGCGGTTTGCGGCGGGTCGCCAGCGCGTGCTTGAAGGCGTTCGGGTCACTGTGCGCGACGGCGGCGATGTCCGAGCGGGACAGGCGGCAGCCCTCGATCAGCGAGGCGTGGATGTACTTGTCCGTCACGATCGCGGAATCCGCGCCCGACAGGGCCGTGACGGCGCCGAGGTTCGCGGTGAAACCCGACGAGAAGACCAGCGCCGCCTGCGCGCCGCAGAAGCGGGCGAGGTCCTGCTCGAGTTCGGCGTGGACCTCGGTGGTGCCGGAGACGAGCCGGGAGCCCGTCGCGCCGGCGCCCCAGCGCAGCGCGGCCGCCGCCGCCGCACCGGCGACGCGCTTGTCCCTGGCGAGCCCGAGATAGTCGTTGCCCGCGAGGTCCAGCTCCGGTTCCTGCGCCTGCCGGATGCGCAGCTTGCGCACCAGCCCGGCCTCGGCCCGCTTCTCCGCCTCCACGTCGAGCCAGTCGAAGACCTGGTCGGGCGGGAGGTTCTGGTGAGCGGGGCCGGGAGAAGTCACGTCCCGCAGTCTCCCATCCACCGTTCGGCGGCGGGCGTGGTGGTCCCCACAGCGAACGCAATGAAAGGTCCTTTCCTTGCAAATTTCGCAAGGAAAGGACCTTTCATGGCACTAGCCGCCGGAGGAACCGGCTTCAGTTACGTCAGCTGTCGAAGCTGCGACGCGGGCGCCCGCCCGGACGCTGCGGACGGCCGCTGCCGCCACCGGACTCGGTACGACGCGGGCGGCCGCGGAAGCCGCCGGGACGGCCGCCTTCGCGGTGACCCTCGCGGGAGCCCTGGTAGCCACCGCGGTCGCCGCCACCGTAGCCGCGGCCACCGCCACGACGCGGGGATTCACGACGACGCTCGATGACCGGCTCGCCGCTGGGCTGCTGCGCACCGGTGATGCGGATGAGCTCGGCGTCGCCGGGGCGGACCGTGGCCTGCTCGGCGCGGACACCGGCGCGGTCGGTCATCCGGCGCACCATGCGGCGCTGGTCGTGGGTGACCAGCGTGACCACGACACCGGACGCCCCGGCGCGCGCGGTGCGGCCCGCGCGGTGCAGGTAGTCCTTGTGGTCGGCGGCCGGGTCGACGTGCAGCACCAGCGAGATGTCGTCGACGTGGATACCGCGCGCGGCGACGTCCGTGGCGACGAGGACCGGGGCGAAGCCTTCCTTGAAGTCCGCGAGGACCCGGTTGCGCTGGCCCTGGGTCTTGCCGCCGTGCAGTGCGGCCGCGTGGACGCCCTTTTCGCGCAGGCGCTCGGTGAGGCGGTCCACGTGGTGCTTGGTGCGGACGAACATGATCGTGCGGCCCTCGCGGGCGCCGATCTCGGTGATGACGTCCTGCTTGTCCTGGTGCGACACCTGGAGCACGTGGTGATCCATGGTGGTGACGCTGGCGGTCGACGGGGCGACCGAGTGCGTGACCGGGTTGGTCAGGTACGCGCGGACCAGGCGGTCGACGTCACCGTCGAGGGTGGCGGAGAACAGCAGGCGCTGGCCGTCACGCGGGGTCAGGTCGAGGATCTCGCGAACCTGCGGCATGAAGCCCATGTCGGCCATCTGGTCGGCTTCGTCGAGCGCGATGAAGTTGCAGTCCGACAGCGACGCGGTGCCCTGGCGGACGTGGTCCGACAGCCGGCCGGGGGTGGCGATCAGCAGGTCGACGCCGCGGGAAAGCGCGTCGGCCTGACGGGTGAAGGCCATGCCGCCGACGGCGGTGCGGCACCACAGGCCGAGGGACTTGGCCAGCGGGGTCAGCGAGTCGGCGACCTGCATGGCCAGCTCGCGGGTCGGGACCAGGATCAGCGCACGCGGGTGCTTCGGACGGGCGCGGCCGCCGTTGAGCCGGGTCAGCATCGCGAGGCCGAAGGCCAGGGTCTTGCCGGAACCGGTCTGGGCGCGGCCCAGCACGTCGCGGCCGGCGAGCGCGTCGGGGATGGTCGCCGACTGGATCGGGAACGGGGTGGTGATACCGGCGTCGGCCAGTGCCCGCAGCAGCGGCTCGGGAAGCCCGAGCTCCGCCCAGGTGGTGGCCTTGACACTCTCGACGGCGTCGTTGTGCAGCATCGAGTCACCCGCGGGGC
Source organism: Amycolatopsis sp. lyj-108 (assembly GCF_046549005.1). NCBI lineage: Bacteria > Bacillati > Actinomycetota > Actinomycetes > Pseudonocardiales > Pseudonocardiaceae > Amycolatopsis > Amycolatopsis sp. lyj-108. Next base: position 434,934 of record NZ_JAJPWQ010000005.1, read on the forward strand.
GGGTGCGCGGCTTGCGGTGCTGCCGGGCCGACGGTGAAGAGTGGCCGGAGTTGAACGTGACTGTCACAAATGCCTCTCGGACGTGGCACGTCGCAAGGAGGCCCGGGGCTGCCCGCACGCAGGCAGGCAAGATGGTGTGCACAGATGGGCGTTCACAGGGACGAACCCGGCACACCGCGTCTGCATGACACCGCGCGCCAATTGGTTGATACGGATACCGCGAGCCATTCGGTTGGCTTTGGAGGCGACGGACACCACTCATCCACGCCGCCGGTTGCGGTCTAGCACTACTGTACCGGACCGTTATCCGGCCTCCCAATTGGAGGGACCGATTGTGGGCAGGGTCTCCACGACGGCTTCTCCCGGCGTGTCTTGAAAGGGTCGTTCCTGACGTGCTGTGTCAGGAACGACCCTTTCAAGACATTGTGGACGGTCAGCGGAGACCGGCGATCTCCCGCAGTTCCTCGATCAGCTCCGGGACGGCCGTGAGCCGCTCCGGCAGCCCCCGCGAGTGGAACCACGTGGCGATGTTGCGCACGTCCCGCGCGAGGAACTCGAGCCCGCCGGGATTGGCCACGATGTCGACCACCTGCGGCAGGTCGATCACCATGATCCGGTCCCGGTCGACCAGCAGGTTGTACGCCGAGAGGTCGCCGTGCGCGAGCCCCTGCGACGCCAGCAGTTCCAGCATCGCCGCCGTCTGGAACCACAGTTCCCGCAACTGTTCGGGCTCCGGCCGGACCTGTGCCAGGCGGGGCGCCGCCGTCTCGCCGTCGCCGAGGAATTCCAGCAGCAGTTCGGTGCCGTCACGCTGCACCGGGTACGGCACCGGCGCACCGACCGCCCACAGCTTGCTCAGCGCGCCGAATTCGGCCACCGCCCACTGTTCGGCGATGAGGTTGCGGCCGAAGCTGCTGCGCGACTCCATGGCCCGCATCTCCCGCGACCGCCGCATCCGCCTGCCTTCGAGGTATCCGGCGTCGCGGTGGAACAACCGGTGCTCGCCACTGCGATACCGCTTGGCCGCGAGCACGGTGCCCTCGGTGCCCGGCAGGTTGCGCCGGACGAGGTGGACGTCCGCCTCCTTGCCGGTTTTGAGGATGCCGAGCTCGGTGTCCACCGCCGCCAGTTCGGTGATCACCCAGTCGGGTCGCGGAAGCGGCCCGTGCTCCGCTTCTCCCCAGGTGCTCCAACGATCGGCGCCGTCGGGGATGTCGGTCTCGGTGTAGGCGTCCTCGCGCAGCCGGGCGAGCCGGACGCGTTCGGCTTCGGTGAGCCGTCCGCCGCGAGCGGGTGCCGGTTCGTCGTCGAAGCGGCGACGACGGGTGCGGCTCGGACGGTCGTAGGTTTCTTCTTCGAGATCGTGCTTGCGCACTGGTGGGTTCTCCTAGTCAGGGATGCCCCACCGGGCGAGCGTCGTGGCTCAGCCGCGAGGGGCGAGTGGATGGGGGCGGCAAAGGCCCCGGACAGTCATCAGCACGAGGCACCTCCCAGTCGCATCCACCGGCTCCCTGCCGGATCGCGCACGATCATCGCGGACGCTGTGTCGCGCCCGCAACCGAATTATTCGGAGAGTCCCGAAACCCGGTTGCCGTCCGGTGCGATCCTGGTGGCGATCGGGGGAGGGTTGGTTGGCGAAGCGGCGGTACGTGGCGAGGGGTGTGCCCGGCGGGTACCGGATCTGGGACACCAAGGCGCGGCGCTGGTGGGGTGACCACTACGAGCTGTGCCCCGACGACTTGCTCGCCGAGCTGAACGGCTCCGCTGATCCCTCGAGGATCACCGCCCTGCTCAAGCGCTACCGGGCGCTCCGGCGGTGAGCGCCTTCCCCAGTACATGAAGGACCCCTTCCTTGCGCCTAGGTACAGGAAGGGGTCCTTCATGTACTTCAGGCGGGCGACCGCGCCTACGCCGACCGCAGCCCCGCCAGCTCGCTCCGCGACCGGACCTTCAGCTTCCGCAAGACGCTCGCGACGTGCTGTTCCACCGTGCGCCGGGACAGGAACAGCACTTCGGCGATCTCCCGGTTGGTATGCCCGGCGGCGAGCAGGCGGGCGACGTCACGCTCGCGCGGGGACAGTTCGTCGCCGTAGCCCCGGCGGCCGCGTCGCGACGGGGCGACCGCACCGGTGGACCGGAAGGCGTGGCGGCAGCGGGCGGCGTCCCGGGTGGCGCCGAGGTGGTCGAAGGTCTCGGCGAGTGCCGCGAACGTTTCGGCGACGTCCTCGGTGCGGGCCAGGCGGCATCGCGTGGCCCGTTCGGCGATCAGCGCCGCGTGATACGGCGCGGGGAGGGCTTCGAATCGGCTCCGTGCCTGCTCGAAGGCCTCGATCGCCTCCGCGTGGTCACCACGGGACGCCGCGATGAGCCCGCGGTTCGCGGCCAGCGCGGCCCAGGTCGACGGCGCGTCGAGGTCGCCGATCTCGCGTTCGAACTCGTCGGTCAGCGCCTGCGCCTCGGCGTCGCGCCCGGTGGCGCAGTACGCGTCGACGGCGGCCATCAGCAGATCGGCACCCCAGGCCCAGACACCCTTGGCGCGCAAGAGTTCCAGTCCCTTTTCAGCCTGCGTGACGGCGGCCTCGCCGAGGTCCTGCGCGAGCAGCATGCCCGCCATCCCGGCGTGCGCGGCGATCGCGACCGGGGTGAACGCGTTCTCCGGCTGGTCCGCCGCGGTGCCGGCGAACCGGACGGCTGCCTCGTCCCATTCGCCGCGGGCGGCGGCGAGCAGGCCGAGCACCAGGCACAGTTCGCTGGTCACCGGCAGGAGGTCGCGGTACTCGTCGATCAGCGCGCCCGCCCGTTCGGCGAGCCCGTCCCAGTTCCCGGTGAGCCAGTCGGTGTGGACGGCCGTCGCGCGGGCGGTGCTGACCACATACGGCGCCCCGCAGTCGGCGGCCAGCTGCATTCCGCTGCGCAGCAGGCTCTTCGCCCGCCGGTGGTGGCCGGTCCAGGCGCAGGCGTCGGCGCTGTTGCAGTGCAGCCGCGCCAGATGCCGCTGTTCGTCGGCGGACCCGACGCTGGTGGGCGCCCGGTCCAGCATGTCCCAGCCGCGCGCGTCCCCGATGTGCAGCCGCGACGCCGTGTTGTTGGCCAGCAGGATGATCCGCAGCCGCCGGTCCGTGGCCCGCTCGATGAGCTCGTCCACCCGGTCCATCCAGCGCCGGTGCTCCCGCAGCGGGGTCGCGCCGACCCACGGCTGGGCGAGGACGCCCATCCCGCGTCCGGCCAGGTCGGGCCGTTCGGCGAGGTCGTTGACGGCGATCTCGATCTCGGTCCTCGCCGCCTCCAGCCCGCCCGCCTGGCGCACCAGCAGGAGTCCGAGCCCCAGCCGGACCTCGCCGCTCAGCCGTCCGGACAGCCTGCCATCGGTGAGCAGCCGCTCGAGCGCCGGGACGACTTCGGTCTGGGCGAGGCCGTTGCACGCCACCGAACTGAACTTGACCGCCAGTCTGTCCACATCGGACGGTTGCAGACCCGGTTCGTCGAGCAGGGTGCGGAGCAGATCCGTCGCGGTGGCGAGATCACCCACCGTCGATGCCTGATCGGCGGCCGCTTCGCCGTACTTCAGCGCGCCGGCCCGGTCGCCCGCCTTGCGGCAGTGTTCGGCGAGCCGCACCAGCGACTGCGGAAGGCGGTCGCGCAACAGCCGCGCGGCCCGCCGGTGCAGCTCTTGGCGGTCAGGGCCGGGGATGGTGCGGTAGACGGCTTGCCTGGCGAACGCGTGCCGGAAGTCGTACGTGCCTTCACCGGTCTCGACCAGGACATTGCGTTCGAGCGCGAGGACGAGCGCGCGGCGGGCTCGTTCGGGGGTGAGCGCGGCCGCGGCGGTCAGCAGGTCCGAAGTGGACGGTGTGCCGAGGACGGCGGCGGCCTCGGTGATCCGCCGGGCGGCCGACGGCAGCGCCACAAGGCGTTCGACCGTCGCCTCTCTCAGCAACGCCGGGACCTCGACCGTGTCGAGCAGACGCCGCACGGTCGCGCCGTCGGCGTGGACCGCGGCCTCGGCGTCACCGATCGCGTGCACGATCTCCTCGACCACGAACGGGATCCCGGCGGTCCGCTCGTGCAGCCGCGTGGCGAACTCTGCCGAGACGTTCGCCTCGCCGAGCAGGGCCGACACCAGTGACTGGACGCCGTCGCGGTCCAGCGGGCGAAGGGCGACGAGCGCGTGCGCCGTGCCGGGAGCCGGCCGGTAGGCGCTGCCGAGCGGGATGCCGCCGGGCGTCTCTTCGCGCCGGTATGTGAGCACGAGGGTCAGTCCCGTTGGCGGGTCGGTCATCAGGAATCGCAGCAGTCGCCGGGAACCGTCGTCCGCCCAGTGCAGGTCTTCGATGAGCAGGACGTGCGGGCCCAGCGAACCGAGCAGTTCCCGGACGGCGCGGAAAAGCCGGTGTCGCTCGGCTCGCGGATCGCCGAGCCTCGGCGGCGGCTGGGGCAGGAAGCCCGCGAGTTCCGGCAGGTAGGGCGCGAGGACACCGGTCACCGGGTTGAGGTCGCGCGCGGGGCGGACATCCTTCAGCGCGTCGAAGAGCACGCCATACGGGAAGGGCTCGCGCAGCGGCTGGCAGATTCCGGTGAGCACCGGCCGTCCGGCCAGTTCCGGACGCGCCAGCAGTTCGCCGGCGAGCCGGGTCTTGCCCACGCCCGCTTCACCTTCGAGCATGAGCACCGACGGCGAGCGCATCGCGCCGTCGAGGAGCTCGCTCAGTTCCGTCTCACGGCCGACGAGCACCGGCGAACTCGTCCTGCGTCGGCAGTCACCGATCACCATGCCGGGTCACCCCCGCTTCACGAACCACACCGTTCGAGTGAACGCAGCTTAAGCGCCTGCTTAGTGATCACGGAACCCACTCGGACCGTCACGGAACTTTCGTAGGGACGGCGGGTTTCCCTATTAGATACGTAGTCCTACGGACCGTTGCCTCGCTTGTTCGCGCAGGTCCCGCCACCCGAAAGTGAGTGCAGCGTGACTACACGTCACGGCGCCGGCCTGGAATCCTGCCGGCGCGAACCACCTGTTCGAGTGAACGGAGCTCAGGAAATGCGTGGAGAACTTCGACGTCACCGGATCGCGGGTGCGGTACTCGCCGGGGCCTGTGTGACGGCCTCGCTGGCCTTCGCCGGATCGGCCACGGCCGCCGAGGGACAGATCCGCGGCGCCGGTGTGCCGGGAGCCGTCACTGATGGGTACATCGTGTCGCTGAAGAGCGGCGACGCCGGCCTCGCGGCCAAGTACGGCGGCCAGGTGAAGGCGACCTACACTGCCGCGCTGAACGGCTTCTCGGCGAAGATGACCGAGGCGCAGGCCAAACGGCTCGCCGCAGACCCGAACGTCGACTTCGTCCAGCAGGACGCGGTCGCGCATATGACCGGCACCCAGACCAACCCGACCTGGGGCCTCGACCGGATCGACCAGAAGAACCTGCCGCTGGACAGGAAGTACACCTACCCGAACGACGGTGCCGGGGCGACGGTCTACGTCCTCGACACCGGTGTCGACTACCGCCAGACCGAATTCGGCGGCCGCGCGACGAGCGGGTACGACTTCATCGACAACGACAGCGACGCCCGCGACTGCCAGGGCCACGGCACGCACGTCGCCGGCACGGTCGGCAGCGCCACCTACGGCGTCGCCAAGGGCGCCAAGATCGTCGCGGTCCGCGTGCTGAACTGCCAGGGCAGCGGCCAGTACTCGCAGATCATCAGCGGGATCGACTGGGTCGTGAAGAACGCCAAGGGCCCGTCGGTGCTCACCATGAGCCTCGGTGGCCCTGCCGACTCCGGTGTCGACGCCGCCGTACGCCGCGCCGTGTCCGCGGGCATCACGAACACGGTGGCCTCCGGCAACTCCAACACGGACGCCTGCTCCACCAGCCCGGCCCGCGTCCGTGAGGCCATCACCGTCAACGCCACCCAGAGCGACGACCGCCGGTCGACGTTCTCGAACTACGGCGGCTGCACCGACATCTTCGCGCCGGGCACCAGCATCACCTCCTTGCGCAACGGTGGCGGCACCCAGCAGATGAGCGGTACCTCGATGGCGACGCCGCATGTCGCCGGCGCGGCCGCGATCTACCTGACCTCGAACCCGTCGGCCACCCCGGCCGCCGTCGCCTCCGGTCTCGCCAACGCCGCCACCAGCGGCGTCGTCAAGAGCCCGGGCACCGGTTCGACCAACAAGCTGCTGAACGTGGCGGGTCTCTGATGCGGCGCGGCGTGCGGGCCGGTGTGGTGGCCGTCGCGGTCACCGCGCTGGCCGCGCTCGCCGCGGGCAACGCCCTCGCCGCGGAGGCGGAAGGCGTTGTCGTGCAGGCGAAGCAGCACTACGGCGAGCAGTACATCGTGGAACTCCACGATGTCGGCACGATGGCGGTCGAGCAGTCTTCGGCCGCGCTGACCGGCCGCTACGGCGGCGAGGTCCGGTCGGCGTACAAGAACGTGTTGCGCGGGTTCTCGGTGAAGGGGATGTCCGAGCAGCAGGCCCGCAGGCTCGCGGCCGACCCGGCGGTCAAGGCGGTCTACCAGGACGGCACCGCGCGTGCCGTCGGCACGCAGGCCAACCCGACCTGGGGCCTCGACCGCGTCGACCAGAAGAACCTGCCACTGGACAAGAGCTTCACCTACCCGAACACGGGCGAGGGCGTCACGGCGTACGACCTCGACACCGGGATCAACCCGGAGAACCCGGAGTACGAGGGGCGCGCGTCCATCGGCAAGGACTTCGTGGGCGGCAACGGGAAGGACTGCAACGGGCACGGCAGTCACACCGCTGGCACCATCGGCAGCAAGACCTACGGCGTCGCGAAGAAGGTCAAGCTCGTCGGGCTGAAGGTGCTGGGCAACGACTGTTCGGGCAACGGTCCCGACTCCGCCATCGTGGACGCGGCGGAATGGCTGACCGCGAACGGCACCAAACCGGCGGTGGCGAACCTGAGCCTGCGGATGGACCAGGTCGGGCTCGGCGACGACGTCATCAAGAAGTCCATCGCGGCGGGCTTCGTCTACGTGGTGGCGGCGGGCAACGAGAACCAGAACGCCTGCAACGTCAGCCCCGCGCGGATCCCCGAGGCGATCACGGTCGGCGCCTCGGACCAGAGTGACAACAAGTCCTCGTTCTCCAACCACAGTTCATGCGTGGACATCTTCGCCCCTGGCAGCAACATCACGTCGCTGTCCACGTCCAACGGTGGTTCGGCGAACATGAGCGGGACGTCGATGGCCACGCCGCACGTGGCCGGGGCGGCGGCGCTGTACCTCGCCGCGAATTCCGGTGCCACCGCGCAGCAGACGCGGGACGCGCTGGTGAACAACTCCTCGGACGGCGTGCTCAAGGGCCTGCCGAGCGGGACGGTGAACAAGCTGCTGAACGTGTCGTTCATCGGCGGAGGTGGCCCCACGCCGACGTGTGGGGTCAAGTCCAACACGACACCGGTGTCCATTCCGGACGCGGGTGACGCGGTGACCAGTTCGGTGACGCAGGACGGCTGCGACGGCAAGGCGTCGGCGACGCTGCCGGTCAAGGTCGACATCGCGCACACCTACACCGGTGACCTGGCGATAGACCTGATCGGGCCGAGCGGTGCGGTGTTCGGCCTCAAGCAGGCGGGAGGGACGAGCGAGGCGACCGGCGTGCACACGTCGTACACGGTGAACGCCTCCTCCGAACCGGCGAACGGGACCTGGAAACTGCGGGTCCGTGACGTCCACCGGTTCGACAGCGGGACGATCGAAGGCTTCTCCATCACCTTCTGAGTCCTTGCGAACGGCGGTGCGCCGCGGTCACGATGACCGCGGCGCACTGTCGTTTTCGCTGGGAGGCTTGTATGGAGTCCTTTGACGCCGTGATCGTCGGTGGCGGCCACAACGGCCTGGTGGCGGCGGCCTATCTGGCCAGGGCAGGCCGTTCGGTGCTGGTGCTGGAACGCCGGGACGAGGTCGGCGGGGCGGCGGTCTCCTTCCGTGCCTTCCCCGGCGTCGACGTCCGGCTGTCGCGGTACTCGTATCTGGTGAGCCTGCTGCCGCGCAAGATCATCGCGGACCTCGGGCTGGGGCTCGAGCTCCGGCGGCGGCGGATGTCGTCGTACACACCCGTCGGCGACGGCGGTCTCCTTGTCGACACGGGCGACGACGGCCGTACGGCGGCGTCGTTCTCCGCGCTCACCGGGTCCACAAAGGACTTCGAAGCGTGGCGGCGGTTCTACGCGATGACGGCCCAGGTCGCGGAACGGACGTTCCCCACCCTGACCGAACCGTTGGTGTCCAGGGAGGAACTGCGCTCGGGCATCGAGCGGGAGGCATGGGACGCGCTGTTCGAACGGCCGATCTCGGAAACGCTCACCGGGATGTTCGGCGACGACACCGTTCGCGGCGTCGTCCTGACCGACGCGCTGATCGGCACCTTCGCCGGCTCCGGTGACTTCCGGCAGAATCTGTGCCTGCTCTACCACGTGATCGGCAATGAAACCGGCGACTGGGACGTGCCGGTGGGCGGGATGGGCGCGGTGACCGGGGCGCTCGCGTCGGCCGCGCGGACGGCGGGCGCGCGGCTGGTGACCGGCGCGGAGGTGCTGTCCATCGATCCCGGCGGATCGGTGCGTTACCGGCTCGGCGACGACGAACTCACCGTGCGCGGCGGGCACGTGCTGTCGAACGTCGCGCCGCGAGTGCTCGCGCGGCTGCTGGGGGAGGAGCCGCCGGAGACGCCGGAAGGTGCGCAGCTCAAGGTGAACATGGTGCTGTCACGGCTGCCGCGGCTGCGGGATCCGGGCGTCGACCCGCGTGAGGCGTTCGGCGGCACGTTCCATGTCAACGAGGGTTACGAGCAGCTGGCGACGGCTCACGCCGAGGCCGCCGCGGGCCGGATCCCGTCGCTGCCGCCGTGCGAGATCTACTGCCATTCGCTGACCGACCCGTCGATTCTGGGCCAGGCAGAACAGGCCGCCGGAGTGCAGACGCTGACGCTGTTCGGGCTGCACATGCCCGCGCGGCTCTTCGAGGGGCGCAACGATGCCGCGCGCGACAAGGCGTTGCGGGCGACGCTGTCCTCTTTGGACAGTGTGCTGGCCGAGCCGATCGAGGACTGCGTGCTGCGTTCGCCGGACGGCAGGTTGTGCATCGAGGCGAAGACGCCGCTGGACCTCGAAGCCGAACTGGGGCTGCCCGCGGGACACATCTTCCACCGCGATCTGTCGTGGCCGTACGCCGCCGATGCCGCTCACGTGGGACTTTGGGGCGTCGAAACCGCGCACGACCGGGTGCTGCTCTGCGGTGCCGGGGCCGTGCGGGGCGGCGGTGTCTCCGGCATCCCCGGGCACAATGCCGCCATGGCGGTGCTTTCTCGGTCCTGAAGTCCGTGAAGGCCTCCTTGAGGGACCCAGAGTCCCTCAAGGAGGCCTTCCCGGACTTGTTTCGCTACTGGACCGTGAGGGTGTAGGTCGCCGTGGAGGTCTTGCCCGCCGAGTCCGTCGCGGTGACGGTCACCGGGTACGTGCCACGCTGGAACGGCGCGACCACCTGCATGGTCGAACTGCCGCCGCTCGAGATCGTCTTCGGGTTGAAGAACGGTGCGAACGGCAGTCCCTGTCCGGACGCCGACAACGTGATCGCGCCCGTACCGCCGGTGGCGGAAACCGTGACGTTGCTGAAGAAGCCGGGCTGCGAAGTCCCGCTGGTCGGGCTCAGGCCGACCTTGAGCTCACCGGGCTGGGGCCCGCCGTTGCCGACGGTCAGCGTCAGGTTCGTGGTCGCGGTGTCGGTGGTGCCCTTGCCCGAGATCGTGACGGCGTAGTCCTTTTCGGCCGTCCCGGCGGGAACCTCGAAGGTCACCTTCGCCGAATCACCCGAGGTGATGGACGTGGGCTGGAACGTGGCCGTCGCGCCGTCGGGAAGTCCCGAAGCGCTGAGGTCGACCTTCTCCGCGCCGTTCTTGCCGGGCTTGCTGGTCACCGTGGCCGAAATGTACTTGCCCGGCTCGACCTTGAGCGCCGACGGCGTCACCCCGAGCGAGAACTTCTCCGGGTTCTGCGGCTCACCGATCTGCTGCTTGACCCAGTCACCCATTTCGTTGTTGAGCCTGCCGTACACGCTGTACCACTTGAAGTCGCTGCGGCTCCACGACGCGACGCCGACGACCGTGCCGTCCACGATCAGCGGCCCGCCGCTGTCGCCCGGCAGGATCGTGACGCGGCCGTCGTTGTAGCCGCTGCAGATCATCGTGGCGTCTTTGAAGCCCGCGCCGACGCCGCTGCAGTTGCTGCCCTGGACGATCGGCAGGGTGAACTTGTGCAGTTCGACGTTGCGGGTGTCGTCGTTGTGGTCCTTTTTGCCGTAGCCGAGCCCGAGTCCGGACTTGCCCGGCTTGTGCAGCTCCGTGTCGGCCGAGGTCGCGACCTTCGCGTATTGCCCACCGGGCACCGGGATGTCGGCGTCGGTGGTGACCACCGCGACGTCGTAGCCCTGGTCGAAGTTGACGTACTTCGGGTGCTTTTCGTAGCTGACGACGCCGATCCGCGTTCCGCCACCGGCGTTGAGATCGTCCAGCCCGTAGAGGAAGGACTTCGCCCCCGCCGCGTCCTTGCAGTGCGCGGCGATCAGGATCTTGCGCGGCGCGACGACCGAACCGGTGCACGTCTGGCCCTGCGGACGCGTCCCGCCTTCGCGCAGGCCCGCGATGATGAAGGGGTGGTCCTTGACCGAGGCCGGGGTGCCGCCGATGGAGTTCGTGTGCAGTCCACCGGGGACGACCGCCTGATCCGTCGGGGTGACGGCGGGCAGGTTCGCGGCGGCCGCGGGCGCGGGCAGGAGGACCGAAAGGCAACCGAGGGTGGCGGTGGCGATCCCCAGTAGCCGTTGTCTTCTGTTCACGGTGGTTCCTTTCCAGGTGGCTGGAAATCACTTTCCGCATGTGCACCTGGCGGAACAACCGAGGAAGGAGCCCGTAGGGGTACGGAACTAATGCACCGCGTCCCCGGTGAGCAGCTCCACACTGTGCTCCCCGGTGCGCTCGACGTCGAGGCCCGCCTTCGACAGCACCCGCATCAGCTGTTCCACAGTGGACGGTTCGCTGCGTGATTTCACCAGCTCCGCGGCCAGCCGTCCCTTGTAGGCCTTGTTGAAATGGCTCACCGTGGTCCGGTTGCCCTTCGCGTCCTCGGTCACGACGCGCACGGTCACCGCGTCCGGGCGGAGCTTCGCCAGCGCCGAGTAGGTCCCGGAACGCAGGTCGACGACGAGCCCCTCGATCCCCTGGAGCACCGGTTCGAGGACCGGCTTCCACACGCTGCGGACGGTGCCGAGCGACGGCAGCGCGTTCCCGCCGGAAAGCCGGTACGCGGGGATCGGGTCGGTCGCCGCGACCACCCCGAACAGCGCCGAAGCGACGGCGAGACGCTTCTCGGCCTTCGCCAGCGTCGCCTTGGTGAAGGACTTCACGTCGAGCGCGTCGTAGAGGACGCCGGTGTAGCGGCGCAGCGCGGGCATCGTGGGCGAGGTCCACAGCTCGGCGTTGCGGGTGACCTCGTCGGCCTGCCGCGGCGTGATCCCGAGCGCGGCGACACTGGCCGGGACGTCGCCCGCCAGTTCGGCCAGCGCGTCGGCCAGCTTCGCCCGGGTCGGATTCAGTTCCGGGAACGACAGGGCGCCGAGGTCCAGTGGCGCGCCGGTGCCGCCGGCGGCCTTGGTTTCGGAAGGGGGCAGGAGCACGAGCACCACGGAAGCGTAACTAAATGGAGTGCGTCACCCCGAGGCGCGGGCTTAGCCTCGACCGCATGAGCCTGACCTGGCGCCCGCTGACCTTGGACGACATGCCGCGACTGGCCGAGACCTTCGCCGAGGCGGAGCGTGTCGAGCCGATCGAGGAGCACTACAGCGCGGAGGACCTCGCCGAAGAGATCGGTACGCCGACCGTCGACCTGCCGACGGCGTCCACCAGCGCCTGGGACGGCGACACCCTGGTCGCCTACGGTCTGCTCCGGAAGCGTGACGCGGCGGATCCGGTGCACATGATGCGGGTCGAGACCCTCGTCCACCCCGCGTACCGCGACGCGGCGATCGCCGCGCACCTCACCGGCTGGTTCGAGGAGGCGGGCAAGAAGCTCCACGCGACGTCCCACCCGGACGTGCCGCTGGAACTCCACGCCGCGGCCAGCACCAAGCAGCGATGGCTCATCGACGTCCTCTCGGGCGCCGGGTACGAGCACGCCCGGTGGTTCGTCGACATGCGAGCCGACCTGGGCTCGATCCCGCCGGTCAAACCGCTGCCCGAAGAGTTCCCGCTCGTCACGTACGAGGACAAGTACGAGGCCCTCACCCTGCGGTCCCGCAACGAGACGTTCGCGGACCACTGGGGGAGCACGGAGCAGTCCCCGCAAGCGTGGCGTCATCTGGTCGTCGGCGCGAAGGACTTCCAGCCGGACCTGTCGTTCCTGCTGCTGAGCCCGGAGCGCGATCGCGTGGTCGCGATGGTGCTGAGTGTCTTCTTCGCCTCCGACGAGGCCGCCACGGGCGTGAAGGACCTGTATGTCAGTCACGTCGCGACCGACGCGAGCCTTCGCGGACGCGGTATCGCCGGCGCGCTGCTCGGGCATGCGCTCGTCCAGGCAAAAGCCCAGGGTTTCCAGCGGGCCTCGCTCAACGTCGACCAGGACAACACCCACCGTGCCCTCGGGGTCTACGAGCGAGTCGGGTTCACCGAGTTCCAACGTTGGGGCGGGTACGTGAAGCCCATCCCGACCTGACCGGTTGTCACCCGAAAGGGTGGATTTCGGTACAGTCGATCTTCTCGAAGAGATCGGTGGGGGTGGTAAGGCGTTGCCGGTTTCCGCACGGCTCGGCTGGCATGACCTGCCGTCGGCGACGCGTGACGCCGTGGAGCGTGAGCTCGGTTCGGCGGTCCGCCGTTCGTTGTGGCAGACCCCGGAATTCGACGGCGGTGTCGCCGCGAGGCTCGAACTCGACCGCGGTCATCGCTGGGTCTTCCTGAAGGCGATCCCTGCGGACAGTCCACGAGCGGGCGGGTACCGCACGGAGGCCGCCATCGCGCGACGGCTTCCCCCGGATGCACCCACGCCGAAGCTGCTGTCCTTTGTGGACGGTAACTGGCTGGTGCTCGCGTTCGCCGACTTCGACGGCACCAGGCCGAATCTGCGCCCGGGATCGCCGGATCTCTCCGCTGTCCTGGCCACCTTCGGCACCCTCGGCCGCACGCTCACGCCGTGCCCGCTGCCCGACGTCCCGGACGCGCTCGACGATCTCGGCCCACTCCTGCGCGGCTGGCACGAACTGGCGAAGGAACCGCCGGACGACCTCGACGGCTGGGCCGTCCGCAACCTCGACAGGCTCGTCCAGCTGGAGACGTCCTGGCATCCCTGGTCGGCAGGGGACACGTTGCTGCACAACGACATCCAGCCCGAGTACCTGGTGCGGACCGGATCGGGCAGGGTGCTCGTCACCAATTGGCGTTACCCGGCGAGGGGCGCGGGCTGGCTCGATCTGGTCGCGCTCGTCCCGTATCTGCTCGACGCCGGACACGAGCCCGCCGACGTCGACCGCCTGCTCCGGCGGCGCCCCGTGCTCACCGGCGTCCCGGTCTGGGCGGTCACCGCGTTCGGTGTCGCCCTGGCGGGGCACGCCGAACGCGCGAGCCGGCTACCGGAACCGCCCGCGACGACAGGGGTCCGCGCGGCGCAGCGCCGTCTCGCCGCGGCGATGCGCGACTGGCTCGCCTACCGGACGCACTGGCAGTAGTGCCCACCTCACCGACCACGCCACCTTGCGTCACCCCTCAACAACCGTCCTTACCGCTCACGAGGTTCAGTGGCTCTTCGCCGGCGGCGTACCGGCGTAACTGCTCGGCGACCAGCCGCTTCGCGCGCGGGTAGAACGACGCGGACCCGCCCGCGATATGCGGCGTGATGATCACTCCCGGCGCGGTCCACAGTGGATGTCCGGCGGGCAGCGGCTCGGGGTCGACGACGTCCAGCGCGGCACGCAAGCGTCCGGAGACGGTCTCGGCGGTGAGCGCCTCGGTGTCGATCGCCGAGCCCCTTCCGACGTTCACCACCAGGGCGCCGTCCGGCAGCGCGGCGAGTTCCGCGGCGCCGAACAAGCCCACCGTCGCGGGTGTTTCGGGCAGGATCAGGACCACGATGTCGGCGGACTGCAGTAGTTCCGCCAGTTCGCCGACGCCGTGCACCTGGTCCGCCGGGCGGGCCGTGCTCGCCACCCTGGTCACGACCGCTTCGGCCGCGAGCAGTTGCCGCTCGATGGCCTGGCCGATCGAGCCGTACCCGACCAGTAGCACCCGGCTGTCGGCCAGCGAGCGCGTGTGTTCGCGCTCCCACGACGCCGTCGCCTGCTGCGTGAACCAGCGCGGCAGATCCCGCTGCGACGCGTGGATCAGTGCCAGCGCGTGCTCGGCCACACTGAGGTCGTGCAGACCGCGGCCGTTGGCGAGCCGCACCCCCGCCGGCACCAGCGGGATCAGCTTCTCCACCCCGGCCGACAACGACTGCACGAGCTTCAGCGACGGAAGCCCGGCGATCAGCTTCGCCGGCTCCATGCCGGTGTCGTACGGCAGCACGTACACCTCGACGCCATCGAGGCCTTCGCCCGGCAGCGGGCCCGTACCGTCGTAGAACCGCGCGCTCAGACCTTCGGGCAGCTCGATGTCGGTCCAGGGCAGGATGGCTCGCTCCGTCATGCCGCCATTCTGACCATCGCGGCCCGCCTCAGCCCTCGTGGGTGGCCACGCAGAATTCGTTGCCGACGGGATCGGCCAGCACCGTCCAGGCGAGGCCCGGCATCTCCTTCTTGTCCAGCTTCTTCGCGCCCAGTCCGGTCAGGCGGCCCACCTCCTTCTCCATGTCGTCCGTACCGAAGTCCAGATGGACCCGGTTCTTGCCAGTCCGCGGCTCCGGCACGCGCTGGAACGCGAGCACGGGCCCGTTCTCCACCTTGGGGTGCAGGATCAGGAACTCGCCGTCGTAGTCCTGATCCACTTCCACGCCGAGCGCCTTCGTCCAGAACGCCGCGAGCCCGCGCGGATCCGCGCAGTCGATCGTGATCATGCCCAGCTCGATACCCATGGCGGCAAGCTAGCGGAGACCACCGACAAAACCGGGCGCCCGCGATAACCGGTTGAACCGCCCCTGGGCGGGGTGACTACGCTGCCCAGAACGTCTCAGCACGTAATTCCAGCGAGGAGCCCAGAAGTGATCACCAGGATGTCGTCGTTGTTCCTTCGCACCCTGCGTGAGGATCCGGCGGACGCCGAGGTACCGAGCCACCGGCTCCTGGTACGCGCCGGCTACGTCCGCCGGGTCGCCCCGGGCGGCTACTCCTGGCTGCCGCTGGGCCTGCGGGTGCTGCGCCGCATCGAGAACGTCGTCCGTGAAGAGATGAACGCCATCGGCGCGCAGGAGATCCAGTTCCCCGCGCTGCTGCCGAAGGAGCCTTACGAGGCCACCGGCCGTTGGACCGAGTACGGCGACGCCCTCTTCCGTCTCAAGGACCGCAAGGGCGCCGACTATCTCCTCGGCCCGACGCACGAAGAGCTCTTCGCGCTCACCGTGAAGGGTGAATACAACTCGTACAAGGACTATCCCGTCGTCCTGTACCAAATCCAGACCAAGTACCGCGACGAGGCGCGTCCCCGGGCCGGCATCCTCCGCGGCCGCGAGTTCGTCATGAAGGACTCCTACTCCTTCGACCTCGACGACGAGGGCCTGACGAAGTCGTACGAGCTGCACCGCCAGGCGTACACGAAGCTGTTCGACCGTCTCGGCATCGAGTACGTCGTCGTGAAGGCGACCTCCGGCGCGATGGGCGGCTCGGCCTCCGAGGAGTTCCTCGCCGTCGCCGCGACGGGTGAGGACACCTACGTCCGCAGCACCGAATCGGGTTACGCGGCCAACGTCGAAGCGGTCACCACGCCCGCTCCCGAGGCGAAGCCGGTCGAGGGCCTGCCCGAGGCGAAGGTCCACCACACGCCGGACACCCCGACCATCGAGTCGCTCGTCGCGTTCCTGAACAACGCCGGCCTCGGCCGCACCTTCACCGCCGCGGACACGCTCAAGAACGTCCTGGTGAAGACCCGCCAGCCGGGCGCGAAGGAGTGGGAGCTGCTGGCCATCGGCCTCCCCGGCGACCGCGAGGTCGACACGAAGCGCCTCGAAGCGTCGCTTGAGCCCGCCGAGTTCGAGCTGCTCACGGAGGCCGACTTCGCCAAGAACCCCTTCCTCGTCAAGGGCTACATCGGCCCGAAGGCGCTGAAGGACAACGGCGTCCGCTACCTGCTCGACCCGCGCGTCGTCGACGGCACCGCCTGGGTCACCGGCGCCGACGAGCGCGATCACCACGTGGTCGACCTGGTCGCGGGCCGCGACTTCACCGGCGACGGCGCGATCGAGGCCGCCGAGGTCCGTGAAGGCGACGCGTCGCCCGACGGCAAGGGCACCCTGGTCGCCGCGCGCGGTATCGAGATCGGGCACATCTTCCAGCTCGGCCGCAAGTACGCGGACGCGTTCGAACTCGACGCGCTGGGCCCGGACTCCAAGCCCATCCGCATCACCATGGGCTCGTACGGCGTGGGTGTCTCCCGCCTCGTCGGCGTGCTCGCCGAGCAGAACTACGACGACCTCGGCATCATCTGGCCGCGCGAGGTCTCGCCGTTCGACGTCCACATCGTCATCGCGGGCAAGGACGAGACGGTCACCGCGGGCGCCGAGAAGCTCGCGGCCGAACTGGACGCCGCCGGTGTCGAGGTCGTCCTCGACGACCGCAAGGCCAGCCCCGGTGTGAAGTTCGCGGACGCCGAACTCGTCGGCGTGCCGACCATCCTGGTGGTCGGGCGCGGGCTGGCGAACGGCGTCGTCGAAGTCAAGGACCGCCGCACCGGCGACCGTGAAGAGATCGCCGTGGACGCGGTCGTGGAGCATCTGGTCAAGCTCGTCCGTTCGTAATGGGCTTGTTCGGCAAGAAGCGCGGGGATTCCCCGGGCTACGAGGACAACGCGGCGCTGGACGGGTTCGGGGGCTACCAGCCCTCGGACTCGTCCGGCTACACGCCGCCGGTCCCGGAACTGGCCGCTCCTGTCGAACCGGAGCCGCAGCCCGCGAAGCAGCCGATGTCACGAAGCGGGCGAAGGGCCATGTACGGCTTCTTCGCGACGCTCGGTGTCATCGCGGTCGCGACGCTCGCGAACAACGGTTCGGACCGGTCGTCGAGCAGTACGCCGACCACCCGGGCCCCGATCGTCTACACGCCTTCACCCCAGGTCGTCGCGCCGCCGGTGACCGACGGCTGGCAGTCGGTGGCCGGGAAGGACGGCGTCTACGCCTACGACGTCCCGCCGAACTGGACGCCGAAACCCGGCACGATCCACGGCTGGGAGAAGGGCACCCAGGTCCCGGGCATCCGCATGGTCGCCAGCGCCTTCGTCGGCGACGGCTACTGCCCGCAGGACAAGGAGAGCAGGATCGGCGGCAGCGGCGTGACGAACGTGAAGGTCTCCGAACCTTCCGCCGCGGCGCAGAAGGCGATCGACGACCTCGCCGTCAGCGCCTACAACCCGGAGAACGGTCCGCTGACGGCCAAGATCACCAAGGAACCGGCCCAGCCTGCCGAGTTCACGCTCGGTACCGGCAAGAAGGTCCCCGCGAGCATCGTCCTCGCGGAGGTCGTCACCCCGCCCGGACCTTGTGGCGCGCGGCGCGCCCTGGTCGGCGTGCTCGCACCGGAGCTGGGCGAAGCTTCGGCGGCCCTGGCCGTCTATTCGGGCCAGGACACGCCGGGCGGTGCGGACCGCGAGCAGATCCTGAAGATCCTCAAGACCTACCGGGGTGTCCCGGAGGCCGACCGCAAGACCATCACGCCGCCGCCTTCGACGTTGCGCTGAACTTGCTGGCGGAGCCGGGATGGTGAGGGGTCCGAATGCGGCATGATCGAGTCGGTGGGGCGAAGGCTCCCTTCGCTGCGTCTGATGCAGTGATGGACGCCTTCGGACCAGGTCAGACGCGGGGCATGACCCGTATGACGACCAGTGAGGGTAAGTCGAACGTGTCGTGGCGCGGGTGAGGGCCTCCTTGCCTACCCTGACGGTAGCGAAGGAGGCTTTCGCTACTTTCGGATGTGGTCCCTGGTGACGGCGGGGTGGCTGTGTCCTCGGCGGCTGGTCGTGAAGTACATGAAGGCCCCCTTCCTTGCGCCTAGCGCAAGGAAGGGGGCCTTCATGTACTTCGGTAGGGCGTGACTCGCGTGCTTGGATGCCGCAGTCGGGTGTGCGGAGTCTGAACACGCGAGAGCTGGCTGGGTTTCGTCAGCCAGTCCGGACCCGCGCCGCGAAGGCCTCCCTGTCACCGAGCTGCGCTAAGGCCCCTTCTAGTGTGAAGCCAGCGAAGAAGTCGCTCGCGGCTGCGGGTTCGCGAGCAGGCGCTGAGGCTTCTTGCCGGAGCGCGCGAGCTTCGCCAGCCGCAGCAGTCCCGTGTTCGGCAGGTAGGCCCGGCCGAGCGCGATCCCGATCCGCGGCAGATCCGCCTCGTCGCGGAACGCGAGGTACAGCGGGACGTGGCGCGGCTGGAACTTCGCCTTGAACGCGTGCAGTGAACGGAAGCCGTAGAACGGTTCCATCATCGTGCCGAGCGCGTCGAGCACCCGCTCGACGGCGTGCGCGGGTTCGCCGGAGCTCGCCAGCGGGGCACCGGACAGCGAAACGAACTTCGCGCCTTCCTCACGGAAGGCCAGGCACGACGACGCGATCAGGAACTCCATCGACGGGCGGAATCCGTCGGCGCGTTTGCGCATGACGTCGAGCGTCCAGCCGCCGATCGCGCCCGCGCCGGTGTGCACCGGCAGCCATGACGTCACACCGTGGACGACGCCGTCCGCGTCGACCGCGAGACCCACGCGGGTCTCGGGGTCCATCGCCTCGTCGACCCCGCCGAGGGTGAAGCCCATTTCCGGCATGCCCTTGTCGCTGATCCACTCCTCGGAGATCGCGCGCACCTGCGAGATCACCGCGCGCGGCTGATCGGCGAGCCGGACGAGCCGGAACTCGATGCCGTCCTTCTTGGCGCGGTTGAGCGCGGTCCGCACGTCCTGCCAGCGCTTTCCGCGGAACTCCAGCGTTTCCAGTTCGATCAGGGTGTCCTCGGCGACCTGGACCTGCTTCCAGCCGAGCTCTTCGGTCTTGGCGGTGGTGTCGCCGGTGGCGGAGAACAGGCACGGTACGAGACCGGTGTTCTCGCACATGGTGATGAACTCGGCGATCGTCCGGTCGGCCGCGCCGTCCGGGGCGATCGGGTCGCCGAGGGCGATGGCGACCCCGGCGTGCCGCCGGTAGGCGAGGTAGGACTTGCCGTCCGCGGCCACGAAATACGAGTTCTGCGGCCAGGTCGTCATCCACGAAAGCGTGCTTCCGCCGTGACGGCTGAGCAGCGTGCGGGCCAGCGCGGGGTTGCCCATCCGGCCGAGACGGCGGCGCTTCCGCCGCGACGGCACCCGGAAGGCGCCTCGCGCGGAGATCAACAGCGCGAATTCGACCGTCCACAGAAGGTTGTCCACGAAGAACAGCGGCGGATCCATCAGGCCGGCGTCCTCGCCGAAGAGCTCCGCCAGCGTGAGCACCCCGCCGTAGACCATCACCTGCAGGATGACGAACGACGTCAGGATCATCGCGCACCACCAGGCGACCTGGCTCCCCTTGCGCAGGCCGTTCATGATCGGCACGACGATCAGGCACAGGACGATGACTTCCCACGTGGACAGCGAAAGCTCTTCGGACGACCCGAAGGGTCCGTTGCCCGGCACGAAGGACATCACCAGTTCGGCGACGGTCAGCACCAGCAGCCCGGCCACGACGTAGAACCGCCACTCGCGCAGGCTCGGCCTCCGTTCGCGCGAGGCGTCCTTGGCGCCGAGGAACCTGCGCCCGAACGGCAGGGCGAGGACGAGTGCGAAGAAGTGCACGAGGTCGGCCAGTGTGCCGACGAAGATGATCGCGATCCCAGCGTAGACGCACAATCCGGCGCGCAACCGCAGCCGCCACGGCGGGCGCAGGGTGGCGCTGGCGACCGCGACCGCGGCGAGCGCGCCGCCGGAGAACCCGACGTCGAGGCTGCCGGCGACCCGTTCCGCCCATTCCCAGCCGGAGTTACGGCTCAACGCGAGAAACTGCACCGCCACCAGCACACTGACGAACTGGCCGCCGATGGCGACGGCCATCGCCCGCCGCGTGCCGAGCCGCCATTCCGCGAACCCGGCGAACAACGCGAAGCTGAGCACCATCGGCAGGTAGTAAAGCGGGACGACCGCGAACAGCGGTCCGGTCAGCAAGGTCCACCATCGGCCCGCTTCGAGCGACGGCAGCCCATACGCGATGTACGGATACACCGCGCGATCCTCGGCGGCCGACCAGAGCGCGCCCGTGGCCAAGGCGAGCGCGAGCATGGTCACCGTGACGAGGGTGGTGAAAGGCAGCCGGTGCCTCAGCACCGTGGCGATCTTGTGTGTCCGGCCCGGCGCGGCCGTCCCGCTTCCCCCTGTTGGCATGGAGATCAAGGTAAGTGCGGGAGCCCGTCGGCCACATCCGGCAGGGGACCCATATTTCCCTTAGGGGAGTGCTACTCGCGACGGATGCTCTCACCCATCTTGAGGACGACGTCCCTGGCCACCTGGCCGGAGATCTCCTGGTCCGCCAGCACCAGGAGGACGTGGTAGCGGCCGGATCCGGGCAGTGCGTCCAGCGGGAGGGCGATCGCGGTGATCGCGACCGAGGGAGCGGGGCACGGTCCGTCCGCGGCGGGGACGACGGTGGTGGTCACGGCGTTGGCGGTCGTGCCGCCGTCGAGGAGCGGCACCGGCCCGGCCTTGCCGACCTCGGCCTTCGTGGACCGCCCGTACGCAGCTTCGGCCCACCGCAGGGTCGTTTCCTCGGCCGCCTGGGCGATGCCCCCGACCTCGCCCTCATCGACGGTGGTGAACCCCGCCATCGCCCGCGCCGAGAGTTCGGCGGCGGGGCAGAAGTCGCGGCGGTACCGGGCGACACCCTGCAGGGTGACGAGGTCGCCTGCCGGTGTCTCGTACCCGACGGCGACGTCGGGAGCTTCGATCTTCCAGTCCGGCGGGACGTCGTAGACGAGCGGGTGATCGTCGGACTGCACGGGCTGCCAGCCCGCGATCACCGGCTTGATCCGGGTGGGCCCCACCGGATCGGGCAGGACGAGATCGTGGACGGACGGCGGCGGCGTCGCGGTCTTGGCCTGGTAGGTGGCCGTGGTGCCGACGGCGATGACGACGGCAAGGCCGAGAACGCCCAGCACCGGCCTGAGGCGGAAGCGACGGCGCGGCGGAGCGCTGTCCCGGATGACCGGAAGCGGCGCCGTCCGTTCTGCCTCGGTTTCGGTTTCGAGTGGCTGCCCGGTGAGCGGATCGACGAACCACGGCCGAGGTTCGTCGATGGGCCCACCGGGGCCGGTCATTGCTGCGGCCTCAAACTCGCGAGGATCATTTGCGCGTCCGCTTCGGACAGGGCGTCCGGGGTGCCCTGATCGAGGACCATCACGAAGCAGACGGTCTGCTCACCGATCTTGAAGGCCGCAGACGTGACCTTCACGCTCGGCGCCCGGCAGCCTTCGCCTTCGCTCGGGGTGAACGAGGCGGAGGAACTGAGCGCCTGGATCGTGCCGCCGGCGATGGGGATCTGCTTGATTTCGGGGAGCGGCACGTCGGCCTTGCCGGTGGCGGACTGGATCCAGAGCCGGACCGCGCCTCTGGCGGCGTTCTCGACGGGGATCTGATCCGCGGTGGCGAAGCCGACCATTCCCCGGTGCGAACCACTGATGTCGGGGCAGGCGCCGAGCTTGAACCTCATCGCCTCGCGGATCACCATCTTGAACTCGCGCTCGGTGTTCCCGGTGACGTATCCCGGCTTGGTCTCCCAGCCCGTGGGGGGCAGGTCGTACGCCGTCTTGTCCTGTCTGGAGACGATTCCTTGCCAGCCCAACGTCTTGGACGGGACCTTGTTGTCCTCCGGGGCGCCGCCGCTCTGGGATGTCGACGGCGGGTTCGACGCGGACGCGGCCGCGGGTGGTGGAGTGGGCTCTGGCCGCGGACCGTCACCCTCACGCAGGACGAAGAACAGCGTGGCGCCGACGGCGATGACCAGGACGAGCGCGCCAAGGCCGATCCACAGGCCTTTCTTGCCCTTCTTCGGCGGCTCCGGAGAGAAACCCTGGTAGGCCTGCTGCGGGAACTGCTGGAAACCCTGCTGCTGATAACCCTGATATTGCTGCTGGGGATCCTGGGCGTACTGGGGCGGGTACCCATGCTGCGGGGGCTGCCGCTGATCGGGCTGCTGTGGTTGCTCCGGCCAGCCGTTGCCGCCTGGGTATGCCATGGACCGAGTTTAGTCGGCGTCCCCGAGCACGGCCGCACGCACCGCTGGCAGGTCGGACAGGTTTTCGAGCACGGTGTGCGCGCCCGCGTCGGCCAGTTCCCCGGCGCTGAACTGCCCGGTCGCCACGGCCACCGCGACGGCGCCGTTGTCGAGCGCGGCCCGCACGTCGTCCGGGGTGTCGCCGATGACGACGACCGACGCCGGCGCGAACTCGGTGCCGTGTTTCGCCGAAGCGTGGCCGACGGCGGCGGGCACCAGATCGGGCCGGTGTGCCGAGAGCGAGCCATAGCCGCCGATCTCGAAGTCCACGTGCTCGTGCAGGTCGAACGCGGTCAGCTTGTGCACGGAGATCTCCGGCAGGTTCCCGGTGACCAGGGTCTGGACGATGCCGCCGTGCGTGGCGAAGGCGTTCAGCGCGTCTTTGGCGCCCGGAAGCGCCCGGCCGCTGGAGGACAGCGTCGGGGCGTGGCTTTCGGAGACCGCGATCAGCGCGAGCCAGAGCTTGCGCACGTTCTCCTCGGTGGGCTCGACGCCGTGCGAGGTCAGGATGTCCGCGCTGATGGCGCGTTCGGTGCGGCCGCCGAAGTTCGGCAGCGCCCGCAGTTCGACGCCCGCGACCTCGGCGAGCGCGGTCGTGTACCAGGCGGCGCCGACGCCGCGCAGGTCCACGAGGGTCTGGTCGATGTCCCACAGCACGAGCCGGTGCGGAGTAGTCACGCGGTCGACGGTACCGGTGAGCTTATTCAACGTCTGTTGACTTCCGTGGCACGGACGCCTACCTTGGCGACTAATTCAACACAGGATGAATAAATGGAGGACGGCCATGCCGACCCAGAGCCATCGCCCCGCCGGGGCGTTCGCCTTACTCGCCGCGGTGGCCGGTGCACTGATCGCCGCCGTACTCGGCTTTCTCACCTTCGGCGCGCAGGCCACCGTCGCGCCCGACGGTCTCCCCGTCGCCGTGGCCGCGCCCCCGGGGCCGCTCCAGGCGGCCGCGAAGGGGATCGCGTCCCATGGCGGAGGGCAGGTCTCGTGGCGGGTGACCTCACTCGACGAAGGCCGGAAACTGTTGGAGGACAAGGAGGTCTACGGAGTCCTCGAACTTCCGTCGACGATCATCGTCTCCGGGGCGGTGAATCCGTCCGGAACGCAGATCGCGCACCAGGCGCTGACCGGCGCCGCGCAAGCACTCGGCGGGACACCCAAGGTCGAAACACTGCATCCCGCCAGTGCGGCGGGCCGGGTCGCCCCGCTCGCGCTGAGCGCGCTGGCTTGGGTCGGCTGCCTGGCCGCCGGCGCCGTGCTGATCCTGGCCGGACGGCGGATCGGCCGGGACGCGGGAGCCGCCGCGCGCTTCACGCAGATCGTTTCGGCAGGCGTGCTGGTCACCGGTGTGCTGGCCGGATTCCTGAAGCTGTGGGACTCCTCGCTCCCGCTCGGCTGGGACGTCCTCGGCTTCCTTTTCCTGGCCTCGACCGCGTTCGCCGCTCTGCAGACCGGCCTGCTTCGGCTGCTCGGCGTACGGGCGATGGCGATCCTCGGCCCGCTGTACCTGGTCGCGCCCGCCGTCGCGGGTCAGGTGCCGGAACTGCTGAACCCCGCGTACCGCGCGGTGCTGTGGTCATGGACGCCGTTCCGGTTCTCCGCCGAAGGCCTCCGGAGCCTGCTGCAGGGCGTACCCGGCGCGCCGGACGTCGCGACCGGGGTCTGGGTGCTCTCCGGGCTGCTCGCGGCAGGACTGGTGCTCGCGCTGTGGCCGGGCCGGTCAGCCCTCCAGAAGACTGAAGCGGACTCGCCGGACCGGGTTGTCCAGGTTGGTGTCCACTAGGCAGACCGACTGCCAGGTGCCCAGCGTCAGCACGCCGCCGAGCACCGGGATCGTCGCGTACGGCGGCAGCAGCGCGGGAAGGACGTGGTCACGGCCGTGACCGGGACTGCCGTGCTGATGCCGCCAGCGGCCGTCGCGGGGGAGCAGGTCGTCGAGCGCCGCCAGCAGGTCGTCGTCGCTGCCCGCGCCGGTCTCGAGGATCGCCAGCCCGGACGTCGCGTGCGGGACGAAGACGTGCAGGATCCCGTCCTCGGCGTCCGCGTCGCGCAGGAAGGTCTCGGCGTCCTTGGTCAGGTCGTGCACCACGGCCACGCTGCCGGTGCGCACCTCGATCTCCGTGGAATACATGCTCTTCACGGTAGTGCCCCGAAGCGGGCGACGTAGTGCCAGACGCGTTTGAGGGCTTGCTGGTCGACGTGGCGCGCTTCGCCGAGGACACGGGGATCGAGATAGCCGTCCTCGGCCAGTGTCAGGCCGAGTTCGACGAATTCGGCACCGCGGTATCCGGGGTGCCGTTCGAGTTCTTCGGTCGACAGGCGGAAACCCGGATGCCATTCGACCGGGCAGCCGAGTCGTGACGCGGCCTTTTCGACGTCGGTGCCGCGGTGACTCGGGTCGAGGACGAGCGCTTCGACATCCGTCGCGAGGTCGACGGGGCCGTGGACGTGCGCCTCGATGTAGTCGTCGAGAAGGTCGGTGTCGTCTTGCTCCGCCAAGGCGATCAGCGCGGAAACCCTGGTGCCGTGGCCGAAATCCTGGGGTGCCAGCACACTGTCCGGATAACAGAACGTCGTCCTGTCCACGGTGTGCGCGGCCATCCGGAAATGGGCTGAGCCGAATCTCGGCGCGGCGCCTGCCGCGCGGCGACGGAAGTTCAAGGCGCCGTACTTCGGCCGTTCGGCGGGCGGTGCGTCGTCGTAGGCACCGCCGAACATCCGGCTCTCCCACTGCCAGCGATCTCCGCCGGGATACGCGGTCAGCCCTCCGTTGCTCGTCCCGGTTTCGAACTGGTTGCGGTAGAACCCGTCCGCCGCCATCGCAGCCAGCAGTGGACGTCCGTCCACTGTGGAACTGTCCGGATGGAAGTGCAGGGTCACCGGCAGCCCGGCCTCGTACCCGCCGCCGGCTTTCGCCGCGACGTACGCGAGGGCCCGATGCTCCATTGCCCGAGTATCAGGCGTGCCGCCGGGCGAGCGCGACCAGATATCGGACCGGCTCCCCGGTCGGGTTGACGTAGGCGCACTGCTGCGGAGTGCCGAGCTGAAGGCAGTCTCCCGCGTCGAGTTCGTGCTCGACGTCGCCCTCGCGGAACCGCAAATGCCCGTCCAGCACCCAGATCTGGTGGTGGGTCAGCGCATAGGTGTGGGCGGGGAAGGCGACCTCGGCGCCCGCGGGCAGCACGACCTCGACCAGTTCGAGCGGCCCGCCGAGCGAAGGCGACACCGCGCGGCGCACATAGCCGGTGTCCGGGTCGGTCCAGGTCGGCTGATCGGCCACGCGCACGAGCCTGCGGTCACCGTGTTCGGCGCGCGCGATCAACTCGGACAACGTCATCCCGAGGGCGGCGGAAAGCCTGCTGAGCAGGACGGCCGTCGGCTGCGCCTCGCCGCGTTCGATCTTGCCGATCATCGCCCTGGACACCCCCGAGGACTCGGCGAGGGCGTTGGCCGAAAGGTTCTGGTCGAGTCTCGCGGACTGGAGCGTCGCGGCGAGCGACGCGGACAAGGGATCCGACATGCTGCACACTATAGTGGCAGCCTTGGTTACTATGGTCGCCATGGTGATCAGGGAAGCGACGGAAGCCGACGCGATGGCGTGCGCGGAGATCTACGCGCCGTATGTCACCGACACGGTGATTTCGTTCGAGACCGAGCCGCCCAAGCCGGACGAGATGGCCGAGCGCATCGCCAAGGCGCAGCGAAAGCATGCGTGGCTCGTGCTCGAAGACGACGAAGGCCGCGTCACCGGCTACGCCTACGGAGGCCCCTTCAGCGGCCGACCGTCCTATCGCTGGTCTTGCGAGGTCAGTATCTATCTGGAGCTCGGCCGGCGGCGGACCGGTGGCGGGCGCGCGCTCTATCAAGCGCTGCTGGACAAGCTGGCGTCGCGTGGCTTCCGGAACTTCTGCGCGGGAATGGTGCTGCCGAACGACGCGAGCGCCGGACTGCATCGCGCGCTGGGCTTCGAGCCGGTGGGGACCTATCGGCGGATCGGGTACAAGCACGGGGCCTGGCGGGATGTCATGTGGGTGCAGCTGTGCCTGCCGGAGGCGGACGGGGTTCCGGTGGAGCCGGCGTAGGCCGTGTCCTGTAAGTATCGGCTGGCGTGCTGACCTGCGGAAAGGGAGCGGGGGACCTTTGGTGTCGCGGGAGGGTGTGTGGATATAGGGACGTTGAGTGTCCCTATATCCACACACCCCTCACTCGCTGTCAGGGCCATCGCCGACCGTGTGGATTTTTGGTGCGTTGGATGACCCGAAATCCACCCGGTCACCGGGAGGGGGACCGCGAACATGACTTGCAGGAGCCGGCCTAGGCCGAAGGGAGCTTTCCCCACATGTCATGCAGCGAAAGCGTCCTTCACCGCACGAGATGCGGCGAAGGGCCCCTTCAGCCCACTTCTCAGGACTCCAGGTACCGCAGCACGGCGAGAACCCGCCGGTTGTCCCCCTCGGACTGGGGCAGCGCCAGCTTCCCGAAGATGCTCGACACGTACTTCTCCACCGAGCCCGACGAAAGGAACAGCGCCGCCGCGATGGCCGAGTTCGACCGCCCCTCGGCCATCAGTCCCAGCACCTCACGTTCCCGCGGCGTCAGTCCCGCGAGCGCGTCCGTCTTCCGGGTGGCGGTGAACAGCTGGCTGACCACTTCCGGGTCGAGCACGGTCTCACCGTCGGCGACCCGCTGAAGCGCGTCGAGGAAGTCCGACACCTCCGCGACTCGGTCCTTCAGCAGGTAGCCGACGCCGCCCGCGCGGTCGGCGAGGAGTTCTGTCGCGTACTGCGTTTCGACGTACTGCGAGAACAGCAGGATCGCGCACCCCGGCAGTTCCGCACGCAACGCGATCGACGCGCGGAGTCCTTCGTCCGTGTGCGTCGGCGGCATCCGGATGTCCACAATGGACACGTCTGGCCGGTGTTCGCGGACCGCCGCGCACAGGCTGTCGCCGTCGGCGACGGCCGCGACGACCTCGTGTCCCCGAAGATTCAGCAGTTCGACTAGTCCCGCCCGCAGGATGGCCGAATCCTCCGCGATCACGACGCGCACGCCGCCCCCCATTGTTCTATTTCCGTAGTGGTATCCCCGCGCTGATCACCGTAGGCCCTCCGGGAGGGCTGTCGATGTCGAGCCCGCCGTCCACCGTCGCGAGCCTCTCGGCGATTCCGGCGAGCCCGCCGCCGCGTTCCAGCCGGGCCCCGCCTTCACCGCCGTCCCGCACCACGAGGCGCAGGCCGTCGCCGACGATACCCACGTCGACCTCGATCGCGGCGGAAGTGTGTTTGGCGGCATTGGTCAGCAACTCGGCGACGGTGAAGTAGGCGATCGTCTCGATCGACGGCGACGGCCTGCTCGGCAGGTCCACGGTGATCCGCGCGTCGATGCCCGAGCCCGCGGCCAAAGTGGACAGTGCGACGTCGAGGCCGGCGTCGAGTGCGGCGGGGTGGATGCCGCGGGCGAGGTCGCGCAGTTCGACCAGCGCCTGTTTCGCGTTGGCGTGCGCGGCGGTGACCAGGGCGGTGACCTGCTCGATGTCGCCGTCACCCGCCAGCTCGTCCTTCGCGATGCCGAGCTTCATCGCCAGCGCGACCAGCTGGGCCTGCGCGCCGTCGTGCAGGTCGCGTTCGATCCGGCGCAGCCGCCGCGTCGCGTCGTCGACCGCGGTCGCCCGGGTCCGTTCGAGGTCGCGCACACGTTTGGAGAGGTCCTCGGCGCCGAGCACCCCGCGCACCAGCAGGCGGTCGAATTCGGCGAGGCCGTGGACCACCCACGGCATCGCCAGCAGCACGGCCAGCCCGGTGAGGGCGAGCGGCAGGGTGAGGGGCCAGGTGTCGACGCGGAGGTCGAACGTCGGCATGGCATCGCCGTTCAGGGTGAACCAGAACAGCGGATAGGTCAGTGTGCTCACGGCGTACACGAACAGGGACACGACCAGGAAGAACCCGGTCAACGACAACGGCAGCCGGATCACCAGGTAGGCGATCGACCGCCAGCCCATCGGATCGCCGAGCCGCCCTTTGACCCCGTTCCAGAGCCCCGGCCGCAGCTCGGGCCGGGCCGGCGGGGCGACCGTGGTCCTGAGCAGGGCACGCGCCAGACCGATGTGGGCGGCGCCGATCAGCCGCGCTCCCGCCAGGACGCCGATGAGCACCGGCAGGCCGATGGTGAGCAGGCTCAGGCCGATCCCGAGGAACAGCCCGACGACGACGAGCGCCATGAACACCAGCGTCAGCGGCGCGCCGATGATCACCCACGCCAGCTCGGCCCAGTACGCGCGGCTCAGCTGCGCGCTGAGGACGCGACCGGCGAACCGGTGCGGGGCGAGGCGGGTGATCATGGCTTCAGCCTGCCGTGGTCACCGCCTCGTGCCCATGGGGTTTTCCGTAATCTTCGTTCTCGAAACCCGACGTGGGGGCGACCCTCAGTCTTCGCGGGTCCCGTCGGCCTGCGCCCGCTGGGACGCCTCACGCATCTCGATGACGTCCGTCAGCCAATCGCCGGTCTCGCGGGCGATGTCCCGGATCGCGCCGGTGATGATCGTCGCGATGTTGCCGATGTGGGTGGCCGCGGACTCGGTGACCTCTTGGACCACGTCCTTGGTGCTTTCGAACTGACCGACCATGTCAGACACCTTAAGCCGCTCGGAGGGTCTTGTCGCTCTCCACGGTAGCCGGAGTGCGGGGTTCACCGTTCCAGGGCAGTGCCAGTTTCACGATCTTCTTGGCCACCGAGAACAGCTGCTTGTGCAGGGGACCGGTGTTGTAGGGCAGGCCGTACTTCTCGCAGATCGCCCGCACCTCGCCCGCGATCTGCGGGTAGCGGCGCGCGGGGATGTCCGGGAACAGGTGGTGCTCGATCTGGTGCGAGAGGTTCCCGGTCATGATGTGGAAGAGTTTGCCGCCGCTGATGTTCGCGGAGCCGAGGATCTGCCGCAGGTACCACTGGCCCCGCGACTCGTTCTCGGTCTCTTCCTCGGTGAAGCTCTCGACGTCGGCGGGGAAGTGCCCGCAGAAGATGATCGAGAACGCCCACAGGTTGCGGGTCAGGTTCGCGGTGGCGTTGCCGAGGAAGGTCAGCGGCGCGAGCGGACCGGTCAGCAGCGGGAAGAGCACGTAGTCCTTGCCGACCTGGCGCCCGGCCTTCTTGAGCATCTTCAGGCCGACCTCCTTGTTGTCCGACCACTTGCGCTCGCCCTTGACGACGCGGTCGAACTCGAGGTCGTGCAGCATGACGCCCCACTGGAAGAACAGCGCGAGCAGCGTCGCGTACACCGGGTTGCCCAGGTAGTACGGGTTCCACTTCTGCGCCGGGTCGATCCGCAGGACGCCGTAACCGATGTCGCGGTCCTTGTCGAGGATGTTCGTGTACGTGTGGTGGATGTAGTTGTGGGAATGGCGCCAGTTCTCCGAAGGTGCGACGGTGTCCCATTCGAACTTCTGCGAGCTCAGCGCCGGGTCGCGCGTCCAGTCGTACTGGCCGTGCATGACGTTGTGGCCGATCTCCATGTTGTCGAGGATCTTCGCCACCGAAAGCGCGGTCACCCCGGCGACCCACGCGGGCGGGAAGAACCCGGCGAACAGCAGCCCGCGCCCGGCGACTTCGAGCGCGCGCTGGGTCTTGATCACGTTGTGGATGTAGTCGACGTCGACCTGGCCGAGATCGGCGACGATCCGCTGCCGGATCTCGTCCAGTTCGCGGCCGAACTCCTCGACCTGGGCGGGGGTGAGCTTGTCCTGCAAGCCGGTCATGACTGGCTCCTTTCTAAGCGTTGATCTCGACGTCCCCGACCGGGACGGAGATGCAGAGCTGGATCTCTTCGTTCTCTTCGCTGGAGGTCTCGCCGGTCTTGGCGTTGCGGACGCAACCGGAGGTCTTGATCTGAGTGCAGGAGAAGCAGATGCCCATCCGGCAGCCGTGTTCCGGGCTGAGCCCCGCCTCTTCGGCCTGCTCCAGCAACGGTTTCCCGGAGTTGGCGAATTCGTGGCCGCTGCGCGCGAACCGCACCTGCCCTTCGGCGTTCTCGGTGTCGAAGGTGAGCGTCGGCGGCGTGAACTCCTCGGTGTGCAGATGTGCGCCGAGACCGTCGGCCTCGAAAACCTCGCGGACCGAATCCATCAGCGGCTTCGGACCGCACAGGAAGGTTTCGGCGTCGGGATACCACGGCGCGGCCTCGGCGAGGTGTTCCTTCGAGAAGAACCCGTGCAGGTCGCCGCCGGTTTCGGTGTGAGTGAACGCGTGTACCACCCGCAGGCCGCGCAGGCGGCGCGCGAGGTCGGCGAGCTCGGCGCGGTAGAGCGCGTCTTCGGCCCCGTTGGAGTAGTGCAGGAAGGCGAGATCGCCCTCGTACTTCTCGTCCGCCAGCGTGCGCAGCATCGACAGGACGGGCGTGATCCCGCTCCCGCCGCTCAGCAGCAGGATCCGCCGGGGCCTCGGCGACGGCAGGGTGAAGTCACCGTCCGGAGTGGACAGTCCGAGCACCGAACCGATGGTGACCGTGCGGTTCAGGTGCCGCGAGACGAGTCCCTGCGGATCGGCCTTGATCGTCAGTTCCAGTGATCCGTCGTGCTCCGAACCGGCGGGTGAGTAACAGCGGGTCCGGCGGACGCCGTCGATCTCGACGGTCACCCGCACGTACTGGCCCGCGACGTGTCCCCGCCAGGCGCGGCTCGGCCGGATGGTCAGCGTGACCGTGTCGGGTGTCTGCCGCCGGACGTCGGTGACCAGGCCGCGGATCTCCCGGCGGACCAGCATCGGATCGACGAGTTCGAGGTAGCGGTCCATGCCATGGGGCGTGAGCAGGGCCTCGGCCAGCGAGGCCAGCCGCCTGGCCCTGCGCGGTACCAGTGCCGTCATCACTTCTCCCAAATTCAGTGAACGCTTGTACACTCAACAGTGAAGTGGCGATGGTCGCGCTTGTCAACGCGAGAGGAGGGCGATGTGACGTGGGTGATAGTGCGGAGGCGATTACGCTGTCCGTCGTGACAACGGAGCCCGTTTCCCGGCAGGAGCGCAAACAGCGCACACGGCAGGCGCTGCTGGACGCCGCCCTGGATCTGGTGGCGGAACGAGGGTTCTCCGGGCTGAGCCTGCGCGAGGTGGCGAAACAGGCAGGCATCGTGCCGACGGCGTTCTACCGCCATTTCGCGTCGATGGACGAACTGGGCGTGGCGCTCGTCGAGGAGTCGATGCGCACACTGCGCACGATGATCCGTTCGGCACGCACCAAACCGGCCGCGTACAACGACATGATCAAGATGTCCGTGCGCATCCTGCGCGAGCACGTCCGGGCGCACGAGGACCACTTCCATTTCCTCACCAGGGAGCGTTACGGCGGCACGGGACCGGTCCGGCAGGCGATCGCGTTCGAGCTCAAGCTCTTCGTCAGCGAACTCGCCGTCGACCTCGCGCGGTTCGACAATCTCCGCGAATGGAGCACCGAAGATCTCCACCTGCTCGCCGACCTGATCGTGACGACCATGCTCACGACGGTGCTGGAGTTGCTCGAGGCGCCTTCGCGGGACGACGAGATCGGGCGCACGGCCGAACGGCGGCTGCGGCTGATCTTTCTGGGCGTGCCGAACTGGCGAAGCGTTCCGTGATGCGGAAAGCGCTGCCCCGCAAGGCGGGCTGAAAGCGTCCTTCGCCGCATGTCACGCGGTGAAGGGCGCCTTCGTCACGTCTGATGCGGTGAAGGTCCCCTTCAGCCCGCCTGAGTACAGCCGCGCCGGTGTCGTGCAGGTCAAGCGGGTCGGGATCGCAGCCTCGGCGCTACAGCGACAGCGCGTGAAGGACACCTTCCCCAAGTACATGAAGGACCCCACCCTTGCGCCCAGGTACAGGAAGGGGGCCTTCATGTACTGGCATCACGCAAGAAGCGCCGCAGCTCACGACCACCCGG
Organism: Amycolatopsis sp. lyj-108; assembly: GCF_046549005.1. Classification (NCBI taxonomy): domain Bacteria; kingdom Bacillati; phylum Actinomycetota; class Actinomycetes; order Pseudonocardiales; family Pseudonocardiaceae; genus Amycolatopsis; species Amycolatopsis sp. lyj-108. The sequence goes on from NZ_JAJPWQ010000005.1 coordinate 467,267, forward strand.
ACACGCCACGTTCGACTTTCCTCTCACCAGCGGCCAGCCCCTTATGACGTCGCGCACCTGGATCGATGGCTGGATCGATCGTGATGAGCGATGTCACGGAAAGATGCCGTCCGGATACGTTCAGCCAGGAAAGTTGTCGGCCGGACGTGGTAAACAGTGCGGGTTCGTGTGGTCCTCTCCAGCGAGGAGGTCGCCTGTGGCGGCAGAAAACGAGCAGCTCACGGTCGGTGTTGTCCGGGAAACCGGACAAGGTGAACGCCGCATCGCGCTGGTACCGAAGCTCATCGAGCGCGTCTCCGGACGCGGACTGCGGGTGGTGGTCGAGCCCGGCGCGGGCGCCGGCGCGCTGCTCGCCGACGAGACCTTCGAGCAGGCCGGCGCGGTGATCGGCGATCCGTGGGATGCCGACATCGTGGTGAAGGTGGCGCCTCCGAGCGCGGCCGAAGTCGCGAAGCTCAAGCAGGGCACCATTCTCATCGGCTTCCTGAATCCACGGGGTGATCCGGACGGGATAGCGGCGCTCGAATCGGCGGGCGTCCGCGCCTTCGCCGTCGAGGCGATCCCGCGGATCTCCCGCGCGCAGGCGATGGACGCGTTGTCGTCGCAGAGCAGTGTCGCGGGCTATCGCGCGGTGTTGCTGGCGGCGGAGAAGCTCACCCGGTTCTTCCCGATGCTCACCACCGCGGCCGGAACGGTGCCACCGGCGAAGGTGCTCGTGCTCGGCGCGGGTGTCGCCGGTTTGCAGGCCTTGGCGACGGCGAAACGGCTCGGCGCGCAGACCACCGGGTACGACGTCCGGCCGGAGGTCGGCGAGCAGGTCAAGTCGCTCGGCGCGAAATTCCTCGACCTCGGCATCGAGGCGGTCGGCGAAGGCGGGTACGCCCGCGAGCTGACCGACGAGGAAAAGGCCGAGCAGCAACGCAGGCTCACCGAGGCGATCACGAGGTTCGACGTCGTGATCACCACCGCGCTCGTCCCCGGCCGCAAGGCGCCGGTCCTCGTCACCGCCGACGCGGTGAAGGGGATGCCCGCCGGTGGTGTCGTGGTCGACCTCGCAGGCGAGTCCGGCGGCAACTGCGAACTGACGAAACCGGGCGAGGAGGTCGTCGAGCACGACGTCACCATCTGCTCGCCGCTCAACCTCGCCGCGGAGATGCCCGCGCATTCCAGCGAGCTCTACGCGCGCAATGTCACCGAGTTGCTCGAACTGCTCGTCGACTCCGAAGGCAAGCTCGCGCTCGACTTCTCCGACGAGATCGTCGCCGGGGCCTGCGTCGCCGGAAAAGAAGAAGGGGGCGAGTGATGCTCGTAGGCAGTTTGGCGATCCTCGTACTCGCCGGATTCGTGGGCTTCACGGTCATTTCCAAGGTGCCCAACACGCTGCACACCCCGCTCATGTCGGGCACCAACGCCATCCACGGCATCGTCCTGCTCGGCGGGCTCATCGTGCTCGGCCTCGGGGTCGACGGCGTACTGAACAAGATCCTGCTGGTGATCGCGATCGCCTTCGGCACGATCAACGTGGTCGGCGGCTTCCTCGTCACCGACCGGATGCTCTCGATGTTCAAGGCGAAGAAGCCGGAAGACGGTGGTGACAAGTGACGACCTTCATCGCCGTCCTCTACATCATTTCCTTCGCACTGTTCATCTACGGCCTGATGGGGCTGACCGGTCCGCGCACCGCGGTACGCGGCAACTGGATCGCCGCGATCGGCATGGGCATCGCGGTGATCGCGACGCTCCTGACCCCGGGAATGAGCAACTGGCTGCTGATCGCGCTCGGCGTCGCGATCGGTGTCGTCGTCGGCGTGCCGTCCGCGCGCAAGGTGAAGATGACCGCGATGCCGCAGATGGTGGCGCTGTTCAACGGCGTCGGCGGCGGGGCGGTCGCGCTCATCGCGTGGGTCGAGTTCCGCACCACCGAGGGCTACGCGCACGAGCCGGCGTACGTCGCGATCGCGTCGTTGTTCGCCGCGATCGTCGGATCGGTGTCCTTCTGGGGCTCGAACATCGCGTTCGGGAAACTGCAGGAGCTCATTTCCGGTCGCCCGATCACGCTGGGCAAACTGCAGCAGCCGGTGAACGCGCTGGTGCTGATCGCCGCGATCGTCTTCGCGGTCGTCATCGCCGTCGGCGGTGACGCCGAACTGCTGATGATCGGCCTGCTGATCGCGGCCGGCGTGCTCGGCGTGGTGGTCGTGCTGCCGATCGGCGGCGCGGACATGCCGGTCGTCATCTCGTTGCTGAACGCGCTCACCGGATTGTCGGCCGCGGCCATGGGGCTCGCGCTCGACAACACCGCGCTGATCGTGGCGGGCATGATCGTCGGTGCTTCGGGTTCGATCCTGACGAACCTGATGGCGAAGGCGATGAACCGGTCGATCCCGGCCATCGTCGCCGGCGGGTTCGGTGGCGGCACGGCGGTTTCGAGCGGTGGGTCCGGCGAGGTCCGCCCGGTCCGCAGCACCAGCGCGTCCGACACCGCGATCCAGATGGCGTACGCGAACAAGGTCGTGGTCGTCCCCGGCTACGGCATGGCCGTCGCGCAGGCACAGCACGTGGTCCGCGAGATGGCGAAACTGCTGGAGGCCAAGGGGATCACGGTCGCCTACGCCATCCACCCGGTGGCGGGCCGGATGCCGGGGCATATGAACGTGCTCCTCGCCGAGGCCGACGTCCCGTACGAACAGCTCAAGGAAATGGACGAGATCAACTCCGAGTTCGCCCAGACCGACGTCGCGCTGGTGATCGGCGCGAACGACGTCACGAACCCGGCCGCGGAGACCGATCCGGGCTCGCCCATCTACGGGATGCCGATCCTCAAGGTGAACCACAGCCGGTCGGTGATCGTGCTCAAGCGCTCGATGAGCTCGGGCTTCGCCGGCATCGACAACGAGCTCTTCTACGATGCGAAGACAAGCATGCTCTTCGGCGACGCCAAATCGTCGGTGGGCGAGATCGTGGAGGAACTCAAAGCACTGTGATCGGTCCTTCGGAAGTCGTCGCCTCGTTCGACGACCCGGCCGACAACCTCGCGTTCGACGAAGCCCTCCTGCGCGCCGCACCGGAGGCGCCGGTCCTGTGGATCTGGCGCAGCACCGACTCCGTGGTCGTGGGGCGGGGGCAGAAGATCGAACGCGAGGTCAAGGCCGACGTCTGCGCGAGCGACGGCGTCCCGGTGCTCCGCCGGGCCAGCGGCGGCGGCACCGTGTTCCACGATCCCGGCAATCTCAACATCACCCTCGTCCTGCCAGAGCTCGGCTTGTCGGCGAAAGCCGTCAAGCCGCTCGAAGCGCTCGGGGAACTGATGACCGCGACGGTGGCCGAACTCGGGCTGCCGTCGCGGGTCGGTGATCGGGGACTGTTCGTCGGTGACGCGAAGCTGTGCGGTTTCGCCGTGTTCCGGACGAGAACGGGCTTGCTCGCGCATTCGACACTGCTCGTGTCGACCGCGGCCGAGCGGGTCGGCCGGTACCTCACTTCGGCACCCGCGGATCCCCGTCCGCTCGACTCTCACCGGAGCCCGGTCGCGTCGCTCGCCGAGCATGGCCTGCGCAAAGGTGTTGCCGAAGTCACGGCCGCGGTCCGCGTGGCGGCGGCCGCGCGACTGGGTGAACTCACCACCCGGAAGCCCTCGGCCGAGGAGCGGGAGTGGCACCGCTCGCTCCGGCACACGCGGTACGGGTATCCGAAGTGGCATTCGGAAGGGGCTCAGCGTCCGGCCTCGTGAGTGGTAAGTGTCGTTAGAACGACACTTACCACTCACGAGACTCGACACAAATGGCCCCCTTCGCTCAATTACGCGAAGGGGGCCATTTGCTTTTAGCGGAACTACTTTTCGGTCGCCGAGAATGTCACGGCCGGCACCTTACGGGCGGCGCGCGTGGTCTTCTTCGGCTCCGCGGCCTTCTTCACCGGCGTCTTGGCGGCGGCCTTCGGCGCGGCCTTGGCGGCCGTCGTCTTCGCGGCGGCGGCCTTCGGCGCGGCCTTCACGGCGGTCGTCTTGGCAGCGGCCTTCGGCGCTGCCTTGGCCGTGGTCTTGGTCGCGGCGGCGGTCTTCGCGCGACCGGCCGTGGTCTTGGTCGCGGTGGCCTTCGCCGTCGTGCCGCGGGTCGCCTTCGCCTTGGCAGCGGTGGCTTTCGCGGTGGTCCTGGCCGGAGCCTTGGCCTCCGCCTTGGCGGCGGTGGTCTTCGCGGCGGCGGTCTTGGGCGCGGCCTTGGCGGCGGCGGGCTTGCGGCCGGCGACACCCTTCGCGGCGGGCTTGCGGCCCGGCTTCGCGGCCGACTTCGCCTCGGCCTTCGCGGCGGTGGCCGTGGTCTTCGGGGTCGACTTCGACACCCGTGCGCCCTTGGGTCGCTGCACGACTCGCGGCCGCAGTTTCCGTCCACCGATCCGTCGGCCGTTTTCCACATAGGCACGCAGGGTTTCCCGGAGTGCGGTGGCGTTGTCGGCCGAAAGGTCGATGTCGTAAGCGATTCCGTCCAAACCGAAAGCGACCGTTTCTTCGGCCGCCTCGCCGGTCAGATCATCCAGCAAATGCACAGCAGTGTTCCTGGCCATGAAAAAACCTCCCGCGCTCGATCGTTCTACTGCGTAACCGGCACGGTGCAACCTGAACCCGCGGCTGATGACTCACGCAGCGACACGAGGATAGCGGCAGGTTGCGCGAAGCTGCGCGGTGGTGTGCGCTGAATGCATGTCAGCACAGACTTTTGACGTGATCGTGATCGGAGGCGGCCCCGTCGGCGAGGTCGCCGCCGAACGGGCAGCACGCGGCGGACTGCGGGTCGCGCTCGTCGAACACGAGCGCTTCGGCGGCGAATGTTCTTACTGGGCCTGCATTCCGAGCAAGGCGTTGCTACGGCCGGGGAACCTCCTCGCCGCCGCCAAGCGGGTCCCCGGCGTCCCGGTGGGCGATGCGGTCGACCCGGCCGAGGTGTTCGCGCGCCGGGACTGGTTCACCGGCAAGGGAGACGACACCGGACAGGTCAAGTGGGCCGAAGGCGTCGGGATCGTCCCGATCCGCGGGCACGGCCGGATCACCGGTGAGCGGGAGGTCACCGTCGACGGCGGCGACGTGCTGACCGCGCGGCACGCCGTGATCGTCGCCACCGGCAGCGTCCCGCGGACGCCGTCGATCCCCGGGCTGGACACCGTTTCCCCGTGGGGTTCGCGGGAGGCGACTTCGGCGGAGAAGGTTCCGGGCCGTCTCGGCGTACTGGGCGGCGGTGTGGTCGGAGTCGAAATGGCGCAGGCTTTCGCCACCCTCGGCGCCGAAGTGCACCTGATCATCTCGGGGGCGCGTCCCTTGCCGCGGCTGCCGGAGTTCGCGGGTGACGCGGTCATCGCGGGGCTCCGCGAAGCCGGGGTCACCGTGCACACCGGCTCCGGCATCGACTCCGTGTCCGCAGTGGACGGTGGCAAGGAATTGGCGTTGAAGGGCGGTGACCGGTTGGTCGTCGACGAACTCCTCGTCGCCACCGGCCGCCGCCCGGCGACCGACGGACTCGGCGTCGAGTCGATCGGGCTCGAAGCGGGCGCGCCGCTCGAGACGGACGACAACGGCCGTGTGTCCGCTGTGGACGGTGACTGGCTGTTCGCCGTCGGCGACGTCACCGGCCGGGCCCCGCTGACCCATCAGGGCAAGTACGCGGCCAGGGCCGCCGGGGACTCCGTGGCGGCGCAGGCGGCGGGCAAGCCGGTCGATTCCGCCGCCTGGAGCGCGCACAGCGCCACGGCCGATCACCACGCCATCCCGCAGGTCGTCTTCACCGACCCGGAGGTCGCTTCGGTCGGGCTCGCCGGACCCGAGGAGGGCAAGCCGCACCGCGTCGTCGACATCGACATCGCGGTCGCCGGTTCTTCGCTGCACGCGGACGGTTACGCGGGCAAGGCGCGGATCGTCGTCGACACCGAACGCGGTGTCCTCCTCGGCGCGACCTTCGTCGGGCAGGATGTGTCCGAACTACTGCACTCGGCGACGATCGCGATCGTCGGGGAGGTCCCGCTGTCGAGGCTGTGGCACGCGGTCCCGTCGTTCCCGACGATCAGCGAGGTGTGGCTGCGCCTGCTGGAGGCATACGGCCTTTAGCCGTTCACAGGCAGTTCGAGCGCGGCCTTCGCGCCGCGGACCAGGCCGGGATCGTCCGCAGTGGACGGTCCCGGCACCCATACCACCTGGACCAGCCGGACCGATTTCCCGTCAAGGCTGCTCTGGTAGGCGGCGCCCTCGAACACCGGGACGTCGCCCTGCCACTGGTTGGTCTCGGTGGCGAGGTCGAGGATGCCGCCACCGCCGGGGGTGTCGGCGGCGGCCTTGAACGCGGTCGCCTGCTCGGTGTTCGGGAATTCCACGACGGCGATCGTCACCGCGGCGGCCCGGCCGTCGATGGAACTGGCGAAACTGGCCCGTTTCACCCCTGCGCAACTCGTCTGCTGAAGGCTCGACTGGACGTCGCCGTACGCGTGCGACGCGCATTTCTGATCCGCGGCCGACGCCCGCGAGGTGAACTGGATGTTCTCCACCGCGCTGCTGCTCGGTGGCGGAGGGCTGCTGGCAGGGGTCGGCGGCGGGGGAGTCTGCGTGGACGCCGTGTCGTCACCGCCGGAGGCCACGCTGATGGCCGCGACCAGCAGCACGATGAGCAGGCCGATCGCGGCGACCGGAAGCCACTTCACCGTCTTGGACTGGTGCGACTTCTTCGGGGACGGTTCAGCGGGAGCAGCCGCCGGTGGCGGGGTTTGCCGTGCCGGAGGAGCGGGCTTCGCGGCGACGGCCTGCTGAGCAGGCTGAACGGGCGGGGCGGCCGGCACGGGCTTGACGGGCGGAACGGCCGGTTTCGCCGGTCTCTTCGCTTTCCCCGGATGTTGCACCGGAACCGTCTGGGCGATGGCGACGAGCGGGTTCTCGCGGATCACCGTCGGCTCGTCGTCGGAGAAGGCGCTGAAACCCTCGCCGAGCAACATCTCCTCGGGCATCGGCGGCGCGTCGGGGGCGAGCGCGGCGATCAGCTCCCGCGCTTGCTGGACCGAGCGGGGTCGGGGCGCGGTGGCCAGCGAGACCGTCGCGGCGAGCATCGTCGTCGCCGTCGGGTACAGGACGCGGACCGATCCGGCGAGGTCCGCGGCGGGCTGGTCGACCGTCTCCACATAGGGGCCGACGGCGATGATCGTGCCGATCGGCCCGGCGCCGGGGGCGACGTCCGCGATCTTGTGGGTGCACGCGGCGGACAGCGAGAGCGCGTCCGTGGCCGGGTTGATCGAGGTGTCGCCGTGGACCAGCGGCCAGCCGTCGGCCTTCCACGGTCCGCCGAGCGGGGCTTCGAGTTTCAACGCCGGGTCCGGCAGGTCGACGCCGATGACGATGAGGACGCCCTTCGGCATGACGACGACGGCCTCCACGGGCCGCCCGTCGACCGGGCTGGCGCCGACGAGGGCGACCCCGCCGACGACGTTGCTGCCCCGGCCGAGTGAAGCCAGCGCGGCGCGGACGTCCTCGGCCACCCGGGACGGCTGTTGAGCGAGGCGAACGAGTCGCACCGAACCCCTCCCCATCTCGTCGGTCTCGCTGCACAAACTAGCGCCTCCATCCGGAGCAACGGGAAGACACGTCGCAGGTAGGCGCGGTGATGTTGCTCCGAAAAGTTGTAATGCGCGTGAGCACCGTCACCCGTCCGGGTGGTACTCGTTGGTAAGTGACAGTTCCTTGCCCCCTGTCACCAGGAGAAACGCAATGGCCGTATCTCGTCCCTGGCGTCGACGCGCAGCGCTCGTCTTCGCCTTGCTAGCAGTCCCGGCCGCGGGGATGGTCCCCGCGCAGGCCGCGGGACCGCTCGCCCCCGTCGCCCCCGGACTGTCCCGCCTGCTCTCCGCCGTCACCGGCGCCACGGGGGTGACCGCGCTCGTGCACGCCGACGACGTCGCCACCGCCGAACGCGCGACCCGCTCGGCCGGACTCACGAAGATCACCTCGTTCGGGAAGATCGGCGTCGTCGCCGTCCGGGGCACCGCCGACCAGGTGCGCGCGGTGCGCGAGGCCGCCGGGGTCACCTACGTCGAAGGCAACGAGAAGCTCAAGGCGCACGGCAGCCCCGGCACCACGGCGACGCGGAGCCTCCAGACGCAGGCGCAGCTCAAGGACGCAAGCGGCGCTCCCGTGGACGGCAGGGGCGTCTCCGTCGCGATCATCGACACCGGCGTCGACCCGACCCATCCGGCGTTCAAGGGCGCCGACGGCAAGACACGGGTGGTGCGCAACCTCAAGAGTCTCTGTATCGACGGCACGGCGACGAACTGCATCGTCGACGTCCCGACCTCCGTCGACACCGACACCCTCGCCCTCGGCGGCCACGGCACGCACGTCACCGGCATCGCCGCCGGGAACCAGCTGACGCTGACCGACGGCACCAAGGTCGGCGGCTCGGCGCCGGGTTCGAAGATCGTCTCGGTCTCGACCGGGGCGGCGCTGCTCGTACTCGGCACGGACGCGGCGCTGAACTGGGTGCTGGAGAACCACAAGGCACCCTGCGGCGCGGGTGTCGCGGCGTCGGTCTGCCCGCCGATCAAGGTGACCAACAACTCCTACGGTCCCAGCGGCGGCGGCGCCTTCGACCCGAACTCGGCGACCGTGAAGCTGCAACGCGCGCTCGCCGCGGAAGGCGTCGTCACGGTGTGGGCGAACGGGAACGACGGCGGTGACGGCTCGGCGAACCTCTCCAACCCGCCGGGGCAGGACCAGACGCCGGGCGTGCTTTCCGCGGCGTCGTTCAACGACCAGGGGACCGGCACCCGCGACGGCACGGTATCCGACTTCTCCTCGCGCGGTCTCAAGACGGACCAGGCGAGCTGGCCCGACGTCTCCGCGCCGGGGGAGAACATCCTCTCGTCCTGCCGTCCCACGCAGCCGATCTGCACGCAGGGCCTGCAACCCAAGAACGGCCCTGGACTCCTGGACCTCGCCACCTACAACGTGATCAGCGGGACTTCGATGGCGGCACCGCAGATCGCCGGCATCGTCGCGCAGCTGTTCCAGGTCGCGCCGTCCGCGACCCCGGGTGACATCGAGGCCGCGATCAAGGGCACGGCGTACAAGTTCGCCAACGGCTCGCCGTACGTGGCGGCCGGGCCGTACACGTCGAGCTTCGACAAGGGCGCCGGCCTGATGGACACCTTCGCCGCGGCGAAGTCCCTCGGCGCCCAGGGTTAACCCGCGTGAAGGCCCCCTTCACGCGGCTGAGCCCAGTGAAGGGGGCCTTCACGTGAGTCACGCGTCCCAATCAGGTGCGACTTATGGTGTTCATGTGGCCAAACAGCACAGTTGGGGTGCACAATGTGCTCACGCGTACCGGGAGGCGGCACGAGCCACCTGACCAGCGCAGCTCGCGAGGTCGTAGGGGAAGACGCCCCTCGTCGAGTAGCGGAGGTCAGCAGTGAGCACCCGTGGCAACACCCGTGGCGTGGTGTACGTCCACTCGTCGCCGTCTGCGGTGTGTCCGCACGTCGAGTGGGCCATTTCGGGCACCCTGGGTGCCCGAGTCGAGTTGAAGTGGACGGCGCAGCCCGCCAGTCCAGGACAGCTCCGCGCCGAATGTGGTTGGCGTGCGCCTTCGGGCACCGGCGGAAAGCTGGCGTCCGCGCTCAAGGCGTGGCCGATGATCAGGTTCGAAGTCACCGAAGAGCCCAGTGCGGGGGTCGACGGCGAGAGGTTCTGTTTCGCCCCGGGTCTCGGCCTGTGGCACGGCAGGACCAGTGCCAACGGCGACATCGTCGTGGGTGAGGACCAGTTGCGCGCTCTCGTGAGCAAGGTCCGCGCCGGCGAATCGTTGGCGCACAAGCTCGACGAGCTCCTCGCCGCCAACTGGGACGAAGCGCTCGAACCGTACCGGCACGCCGGTGACGGTGCCCCGGTCACCTGGCTGCACCAAGTCGGGTAGACGCCGGTGAAGACGGAAGAGGCGGGCGGCTAACCTTTCAGGGTGACCGCCCAGCCTCGCCCCTTCTCTCGCCAGCGGTGGCTGATCCCCGTCATCGTGGTCGTGGTCTCCCTGACCGTTGGCGTCGGGCTGCTGGCACGCGATCTCTACCTGCGCCCGGAAGCCGCGCCCACCGAACCGGTCGTCAGCGACTCGCCGACGTCGGTCGCCCCGGAGGAGCAGCCTGGCTCGCCGGCCGTCGAGGTGACTCCCGACGTCTTCGCACATCCGCAGTACCAAAGCGTCCGGCAGGTGCTGCAGGGATATTTCGACTCCATCAACGAACGCGACTATCCGAAGTGGACTTCGGTGGTCACCCGCGAACGGGCGAAGACCAAGACAGCGGCGGAGTGGAAGAAGGACTATCAGTCCACTCGGGACGGCAGCATCCTCGTTTACCGCATCGAGCCGGGCGCGCCGAACACGCTCCGGGTACTCGTCGCCTTCACCAGTACGCAGGACGTCGAAGACGCGCCGGTGTACCTGCCGGAGGCGTGCATCCGCTGGCGGCTGGTGCTGCCGCTGCGGCTGGAGAGCGGGTCGTGGCGCGTCGACACCACCGAAGGCGGTACCAACCCCGAACACGAAAATTGCTGAAGTAAGGGGTGACATGGTCCCGCAGGCTGACGCGGGCGGGGACCGGGCGGAATAGAGTCGCGGGCATGGCAATAGATCAGCCGGCCCTGCTGACCGACGCCTCGAGGGGGCTCACCAGCGAAGAGGTCGCCCGGCGGGTGGCCGCGGGCCAGACCAACGTCGTCTCGACGAAGACCAGCCGGACCACCGGCGAGATCATCCGCGCGAACGTCTTCACCCGGATCAACGCGATCTACGGCGTGCTGTTCGTGCTCATCCTGTCGACGGGGTACTTCATCGACGGGTTGTTCGGCGGGTTGATCATCGTCAACAGCGCGGTCGGCATCATCCAGGAACTCCGGGCGAAACGGACCTTGGAGCGGCTCGCCATCGTCGGTCAGGCGAAGCCCACGGTCCGCCGTGACGGGCAGAGCGCCGAGATCGCCCCGGAAGACGTCGTGCTCGGCGACCTCGTCGAACTGGGGCCCGGCGACAAGATCGTCGTCGACGGCCCGACGCTGACGGCCGACGCGCTGGAGGTCGACGAGTCGCTGCTGACCGGTGAATCCGATCCGGTGGTCAAACAGCCAGGCGACAAGGTGCTCTCCGGCAGCTTCGTCGTCGCGGGCAGCGGCACCTACCGCGCCGACGTCATCGGCGACGAATCCTACGCGGCGAAACTGGCCGCGGAGGCCAGCAAGTTCACCCTGGTGAAGTCGGAGCTGCGGCAGGGCATCGACAAGATCCTCAAGTTCATCACGTACCTGCTCGTCCCGGCGGGCGCGCTGACCATCTACAACCAGCTCGCGGGCGACCAGGCGTGGCCGGACGCGCTGCGCGGCATGGTCGCGGCGCTCGTGCCGATGGTGCCCGAAGGACTGGTGCTGATGACCAGCGTCGCGCTGGCGGTCGGCGTCATCCGGCTCGGCAAGCGCCAGTGCCTGGTGCAGGAACTCCCGGCGATCGAGGGACTCGCCAGGGTCGACGTGGTGTGCGCGGACAAGACCGGCACGCTCACCGAGAACGCGATGCGGCTTTCCGAGGTCCGGGAGATCACGCCGGGCCATCCGGTGGACGACGCGCTGGCCGCGCTCGCCGCCGCCGATCCCCGGCCGAACGCGAGCCTGCAGGCGATCGCGGAGGCGCACCGGACCGATCCGGGCTGGCGGGTTTCCACGACCATGCCGTTCTCCTCCGCGCGCAAGTGGAGTGGCGCGTCGTTCAACGGCGACGGCGACTGGGTGCTCGGCGCGGCCGACGTCCTGCTGCCCGAAGGGGAGCACCGGGCGGAGGCCGAGAAGATCGGCTCTCGCGGCCTGCGCGTCCTGTTGCTGGGCCGCGCGGAGCGCGCCGTCGACGCGGCCGAGGGACCCGGCGACATCGAACCGGTCGCGCTCGTGGTGCTGGAGCAGAAGGTCCGCCCGGACGCGAAGGACACTCTGGACTTCTTCGCGCACCAGGACGTCGCGGTCAAGGTCATCTCCGGCGACAACGCCATTTCGGTGGGCGCCGTCGCGGGCACCCTGGACCTGCCGGGCGCGGACAAACCCGTCGACGCGCGGAAGCTCCCGGACGACGCCGAAAAGCTGGCCGACACCCTGGAGGAACGCGCCGTCTTCGGCCGCGTGACCCCGTTGCAGAAACGCGCGATGGTCGGTGCCCTGCAGTCGAAGGGCCACACCGTCGCGATGACCGGCGACGGCGTGAACGACGTCCTCGCGCTGAAGGACGCGGACATCGGTGTCGCCATGGGTGCCGGCAGTCCCGCCACCCGCGCGGTCGCGCAGATCGTGCTCCTGGACGACAAGTTCGCCACCCTGCCGCACGTCGTCGCCGAGGGGCGGCGCGTGATCGGCAACATCGAGCGCGTCTCGAACCTGTTCCTCACCAAGACGGTGTACTCGGTGCTGCTGGCGCTGATGGTCGGCATCGCGCAGGTGCCGTTCCCGTTCCTGCCGCGGCACATCACCATCACCGCGTGGTTCACGATCGGCCTACCCGCCTTCGTGCTTTCGCTGGCGCCGAACAACGAACGCGCCCGCAGCGGCTTCGTCGGCAGGGTGATGCGGATGGCCGTCCCGGCCGGGCTGGTCATCGCCACCGCGACCTTCGTGAGCTACCTGCTGGTGTACAAGGGATCGGGACAGTCCGAACTGGACAAGATCCAGGCGGGGACGACCGCGCTGATCACGCTCATCACGATCGCGCTGTGGGTGCTCGGGATCGTCGCGCGGCCGTACCGGTGGTGGAAGATCCTGCTGATCGGCGGGATGGTCGTGCTGACGCTCGCGTTGTTCCTGATCCCGTTCACACAGAAGTTCTTCGCGCTGGACCCGAGCGTGAGCGCGTACACGCTGTCGGCGTTCGCCTGTGCCGGGGTGGGGATCGTGCTGGTGGAAGTGGCCTGGTGGGCCGGGCGGTATCTGGTCAAGCGTCAGGAGGCGTGACAGCGAGGAAGTCCAGGATCGCGTTCACGACCGCGTGCGCGTCTCCGACGTACGGCAGGTGGCTGCGGCCCTCCAGCACGGCGAACCGGGCGTTCGGGATCCGGGTCGCGAGCTCCTTGCCCAGCTCGTAGGGGATGGCCCGATCGTCGCGCCGGTGCAGCACCAATGTCGGGACGGCGATCCGGTCGAGCAACTCGGTGACGCGGAATTCGTAGCAGGTGGTCAGCAAACCGGCGGCCGCCTCGGCCGACGCCGTCGCGCGCTGCATGCGGACGAACCGCGCGCGGGCCGCCGCGTCGCCGTCGGGCATCAGGACGTCGGCGAGCAGTTCCGTGCCGAGGCCCCAGTTCTCCCGGACCAGGCCCACGAACGCCCGCCGGGCGGACGCGGGCGCGATGGCGCCGCCGTCGGCGTACCCGCCGTACAGCACGAGGTGATCCACCCGGTGCGGATAGCGGGCCGCGAACGCCAGCGCCACGGGCGCCCCCATCGACACGCCGAGCAGCGCCACCCGCTCCGCTCCGGCCGCGTCGACGACCGTGCGCAGCCCTTCGACCTCGCCGTCCAGCGATCGCGGCCGGAGAACGGGCCCGGACAACCCGGTACCCGGCATGTCGTAGCGGATCACCCGGTGTCCGGCCAACAAGGGCGCGTAGAGCGCGCGTAGTCCCGGGTCTTGCCAGCCCAGCTCCAGCGCCGCGATCCAGCCGGGCGGGACCACCAGCGGGGATCCCCGGCCGGTGGCGTTGTAGGCGATCCGCGCGCCGGAGCCGGTGGTGCAGAACCTGTTCGGCTCGGCGGTGAGGGGCGCCGGTGACCGGTCCAAGGCGGTGTCCTGACGGAGCAGTGCGGCATGCGACTCGCGCAGCGCCGGACCCGGCTCGACACCCAGCTGATCGTCCAGCGCCCGCCGCAGGCGGTCGTACACGTCGAGCGCGTCCGCCTGCCTTCCCACGCCGTACAACGCGAGCATCAGCTGCCGGTGCAGGTTCTCGCGGAACGGATGCAGGCGGCACAGCTCTTCCAGCTCGGGCACGAGCCGCGCGTGCTCGCCGAGCGCCAGCCGCGCCTCGCCCAGCGCTTCCACGGCGTCGAGTCGCAGCAACGCGAGCCGCTCGGCCTGCTCGTCCAGCCACGTCATCCCGGTGACGTCGGCCAGCGGCCTGTCCCGCCACAACGTCAGTGCCTCCCGCAGGCACGCCGCGGTCGTGGCGGGATCCGCCGCCCGCCCGGCCTGATCGATCAGACGTTGGGCGTCTCCCAGATCCGTCGCCGCGTTCAGGACATAGCCAGGGGAGCGAGCCACGATCGCGTCGCGGTCGCCCAGCATCCGGCGCAACGCCGAAACGTGGGTCTGCACCGTGTTCGCCGCGGGCGGCCGGGCGCCCCACACCAAGTCGGTGAGCCGGTCGACGCTCACGATCTCGCCCGCCCGTAACGCCAGCACGGCGAGCAACGCCTTGCGCCGCAAGCCCCGTACCGGCCGCGCCGCACCATCGGCCACCACGTCCACCGGCCCGAGAATCCGCACCAGCATGAGACCCCCCTCCTGGAGAGGTCGTCCCCCGAGGCGGAAACGTTCCACCGCAGCGCGGGCGCAGCGGTGACGCAGCACTCCCGGCCAGTCTCGACGCACCAGGCCGCGATCGGCGGCACCCAGGGAGACGAGGGGAATCATGAAGGCCAAGATCATCGGACTGCTGAGCGCCGCGCTCGCGGTGACGGCGCTGGCCGCACCGCCCGCAAGCGCGGACGGCTACAACCGTGTGCGCAACTTCGGCAGCAACAAGTGCATCCAGCCGCACCCGGGCAACCCGCTGGGGAACAGCGTGCCTGTGGTGCAGATGCCCTGCAACAACAACGCCGTCCAGAAATGGGCGATCGTCCCCAACACGCCTGGCACCTTCCGCTTCATCAACCAGGCGAGTGGCCGCTGCCTCGATGTCCTCGGCAGCAACACCAACAGAGCCCCGGTCATCCAGGTGAGCTGCAATACGAACAGCGGTCAGCGGTGGGTCCCGCCGGCGTTCCCCAACTCCGTGCCGGACTTCATCCGTTCGAAGGTCGGCGGCGGCAACCCGACCCGGTGCCTGGACGCCAAGGGGGAGACCGCGGATCTCACGCAGATGCAGATCTACGACTGCCAGGAGGACCACCCCATGACACTGTGGTTCATCCACCCTTAGACGAACAGGGCCGGCGTGGTGGTGCGGCCGGCGAGGAGAGGGAGCGAATGAGTCCAGCCGTGGCGGCACTTCTCGGAGCCGCAGCCGGAGCGATGGCGGCATTGGTCGGCAGCATCATCACGAACCTCGTCACCGTACGCAACGAACGTCTGCGACATGAGAAGGCCGAACACGCGGCTTACATCGCCGCGCTGAGAGAGCAGGCGGCGGGCGTCTTCTCCGCCATGTTCGCGATCCAGCACGCGATCAACTGGGTGACCTGGTTCGCGAAGAACGATCCTTCGGAACTCGATGAGGCGAGAATTCGATCATACGACGACGAGGTGCATGCGGCGATGCCGAAATGCCTCGGCCTGATGACCATGGTCGCGAGTCTCAACTTGAAGGTGTACGAGGAGATTCAGGCCACCTGCGAGGTGATCTACGAACTGGACCGCAGGGTCGCGTCGGCACTGCACAACCTCGGCGCGGACAGGGAGAAAGCACTTCGCGAGCTGCGCGACCATTGGGAGCATGTCGTCGAAATCGAGTACACGCTCCCGCGTCAGGTCGCTCACGTCATGAACATCGCGGAAGCCGATCGGCCCGATTTCAAGCAGCGCGCCCGAAGTACGTAAAGGCCCCCTTCACTGCGCTAGACGCAGTGAAGGGGGCCTTCACGTACTGAAATCAGGCCGCCGGGGTGAACAGCAGCGCCGTGTTGTGCCCGCCGAAGCCGAACGAGTTGCTGATCGCCGCGCCCAGCTCGACCTTGCGCGCCTCGCCGGAGACGACGTCGAGCTGCACCTTCGGGTCCAGGTCCTCGAGGTTCAGTGTCGCCGGGATGAGCCCGTGGTAGATCGCCAGGATCGTGGCGATGCCCTCGACCGCGCCCGCACCGCCGACCAGGTGACCGAGCGCGCCCTTGGGAGCGGTCACCACCACGTGCTCGCCGACCGCGTTGCGGATCGCCGCGGCCTCGCCGACGTCGCCGACGACCGTCGAGGTCGCGTGCGCGTTGACGTGGCCGACGTCGGCAGGGGAGACCCCGGCCATCGTCATCGCCTGCCGCATGGCGGCGATCTGGCCGATGCCCTCCGGGTGGTTGCCCGTGATGTGGTACGCGTCCGAAGTGATCCCGTAGCCGCTCAGCTGCGCGTAGATCCGCGCGTTGCGGGCCTTGGCGCGGTCCGCCCGCTCGAGGATCACGACACCGGAGCCCTCGCCGAGGACGAAACCGTCACGGTTCACGTCGAACGGCCTGGACGCCTTCGTCGGGTCGTCGTTGCGGGTGGACACCGTCCGCGCCTGGGCGAAACCGGCGAGGGTGATCGGGTGGATGCACGATTCGGCACCACCGGCGACCACGACGTCGGCCCGGCCCGAGCGGATCATCTCGTAGCCGGCGGCGATGCCTTCCGCGCCCGACGCGCAGGCCGAGGCGGGCGAGTGCACGCCGGCCCGCGCCTTCAGGTCGATCCCGACGTGAGCGGCGGGGCCGTTCGGCATCAGCATCGGCACGGTCAGCGGGGAGACCTTGCGGAGTCCCTGCTTGTGCAGAAGGTCGTTCTGGGAGATCAGGGTGACCGGACCGCCGACACCGGTACCGATGGTCACCCCGAGGCGCTCGGGTTCCACATCCTGATGCTCGTCGGTCGGCTGCTCGAAGCCCGCGTCCGCCCAAGCCTGCCGGGCGGCGATGAGCGCCACCTGCTCACAGCGGTCCAGCCGTCGGGCCTGGACCCGCGGCAGGACTTCGGACGGGTCGACGGCGAGCATGGCGCCGATCTTCACCGGCAGTTCGAGTTCGTCGACCCAGTCGGCTTCGATGCGGCGGATCCCGCTCGCCCCGGCGAGCAGGCCGTCCCACGTGGACGCGACGTCCCCGCCGAGCGGCGTGGTCGCGCCCATCCCGGTGATCACGACGTCGATGTTGCTCATTGGAGTCTCCCCAAGGTCGGCGCCAATCAAGAAGTCGGACTTACTTGGAGTTGGCCGACACGTAGTTCACCGCGTCGCCAACGGTCTTCAGGTTCGCGAGCTCGTCGTCCGGGATCTTGACGCCGAACTTGTCCTCAGCCTGAACAGCGATCTCCACCATGGACAGCGAGTCGATGTCGAGGTCGTCCACGAAGGACTTCTCGGCGGTCACGTCGTCCTGCGCCACACCGGCGACCTCTTCGACGATCTCGGCGAGGCCGGCGAGGATCTCTGCGTTGTCTGCCACTGGTTGTTCCCTTCTCGGTGATGCTTTCGGCTGCCCTGCGGACACGGTGTCCGCAAGGGAAGTATTCATCACGGGCAGATGAAGGCCTGGCCCGCGTAGGAGAGTCCGGCACCGAAGCCCACGGCGAGTACGACGTCGCCCTGTTTCACGGTGCCTGCCTTGCGCATGTGGTCCAGCGCCAGCGGAATCGACGCGGACGAGGTGTTGCCCGAGTACTTGATGTCGTCGGCCACGACCATGTCCTCGCGGGCGCCCTTGGCGCGCAGCTTCTTGGCGATGGCTTCGACGATGCGCAGGTTGGCCTGATGCGGGATGAGCACGTCCACATCGGACGGTTCGAGCCCGGCCAGTTCCAGCGCGTGCAAGGCGATCGGCGCGATCTGCGTGGTCGCCCAGCGGAAGACCGACTGGCCCTCCTGGTAGATCCACTTGTCGTCGCGCATGTAGATGAGGTCGACGTGCTCGCCGGCGCTGCCCCACGCGACCGGGCCGATCTGCGGGGTGTCGGCCGCGCCGACCACCGCCGCGCCCGCGCCGTCGGCGAAGATGATCGCGTTCGCGCGGTCGACCGGGTCGACGTGGTCGGTGAGCTTCTCGGCGCCGATGACGAGCGCCTTCTTCGCGGTGCCCGCCCGGATGAGGTCCGAGGCGACGCCGATGCCGTAACAGAACCCGGCGCAGGCGGCGTTGAGATCGAACGCGGCCGGATGCGTGATGCCGATCCGGTCGGCCACCTGCGCGGCGGCGTTCGGGATCTGCGTCGGCATCGTGCAGTTCGGCAGGATGACCGTGTCCACTTCGGACGGATCCACCCCGGCGTCCGCCAGCGCGGCGGTGCCTGCCTTGACCGCCATGTCGACCAGCGACTCGTCCTTTTCGGCGAACCGGCGCTCGACGATGCCGACCCGATCGCGGATCCACTGGTCGTTGGTGTCCATGATCTTCGAGAGATCGTCGTTGGTCACGATCTTCTCGGGCTGGAAGCTCCCGACACCGAGGATGCGGGTCCCGGCGGCGCCCGGCGCCTGCCGCAAGGTGGATCGGTCGGTCACGAAGCGTCCTCCTGCCCCTGAAGCTTCGCCAGCTCGGCGGGCGTCTTCAGAGCGATCGTGGTGGTCACGGTTCCCTTGAGCTGCCGCTTGACCAGCCCGGTCAGCGTGCCCGCCGGCGGAAGTTCGAGCGTCGAGGTGACACCCGCGGAGACCAGACCGTCCATGGTCAGATCCCAGCGCACCGGGTTCGTGACCTGCTTGACCAGCCGGTCGAGGTATTCGGCCCCGCTGGTGACGACCTGGCCGTCGGCGTTCGACAGCAGCGGACGCGTCGGGTCCGCCGGGGTGATCTTCGCAGCGTGGGCGGCCAGCGCTTCACGCGCGGGTGCCATGTAGGAGGTGTGGAACGCGCCCGCGACCTTGAGCGCCCGGACCTTGGTGCCCTCCATCGGCTCGGCCACGATCTTCTCGATCGCGTCGGCGGCGCCGGAGGCGACGATCTGGCCGGCGCCGTTGCGGTTCGCCGCGGCGAGGCCGTGCCCGTCGAGCCACGCGACGACCTGCTCCGGGTCGCCGAGCATGACCGCGGCCATGCTCGTGGGCTCCAGCGCGCACGCCTTCGCCATTTCCGCGCCGCGGACGGCGGCCAGCGCGACGGCGTCTTCGGGGCTCAGCACCCCGGCGATGGCGGCGGCCGCCAGCTCACCGACGGAGTGACCGGCGACCGGCGAGTCCGCGGCGACCGGGGCCTCACGCTGAAGGTGCTCGAACGCCAGCAGCGACAGCGCCACGATCAGCGGCTGCGTGATCGCGGTGTCCTGGATCTCCTCGGCGTCGGCTTCGGTGCCGAGACGGACCAGGTCGAGACCGGCCCGCTCGGACCAGGCTTCGACGCGCGCGCGGGCACCGTCGAGCTCGAGCCAAGGGGAGAGCATGCCTGGGGCTTGGGAACCCTGACCGGGGGCGAGGACTGCGACTGTCACCCCACTAGAGAACACTCTCGGCCACCATGGTCGTGATGCCGACGCTCACCAAGTCCGGCCGACGTAATTGTGGGAACCCTCCAAAAGTGCCATCCTGATCTCTGCGCTTAACCCAAAAGCCTTGTCGGGTTCAACCAGCTTTCCCTATGAAGTCCGTCACTGCGCAGAGTCACCGGCCGGTTGGTGCATGCTCGTGCGCATGATCGACGATTTCGCGAAGGAGTACCTGCACGGCGAACTGCGGGAGATCCGTGAAGTGCTGCTCCGGAAGCTGGACGGGTTGTCCGAGTACGACATCCGTCGTCCGCTGACCACGACGGGGACCAACCTGCTCGGTCTCGTCAAGCACTTGTCGGTCTGGGAGGCCCGGTACTTCGGCGAGGTCTTCGATCGGCCGTTCCCCGAGCCCGTCCCCCGATGGGACGATCTCGAGCAGCGCGGTACCGACCTGTGGGCGACCGAACACGAAACTCGCGAGGAGATCGCTGGCCGCTACCGGCGCGTCTGGGAACACTCGGACGCGACCGTCGCCGCTCTCGCCATCGACTCGCCCGGCCACGTGCCCTGGTGGCCACGTCCGGACGTGCTGCTGTTCAACGTCCTGGTCCACATGCTCACGGAGACCAGCAGGCACGCCGGGCACGCCGACATCCTGCGCGAGCAAGTGGACGGCGAGGTCGAGACGACCCGGCAGGACGCGGCCTTCTGGGAGAACCGGCGGGCGGAAATCGAGCGGGCGGCCAAGGCTGCCGAGTCGGCCACGGCCTGACCGTATGAGCTTCAGCGGCACCAGCGTTCACGCAGGCGGCGCGTGAAGGAAACTCGACCTTCACACCTTCCCGACGCCATGAAAGGTCCTTTCCTTGCAAATTTTGCAAGGAAAGGACCTTTCATGGCGTTGCCGGGTGGGTCATGGCGTCGGCGGGCGGGGCCGCGACCACGACCCGCGGCTACCAGAGCCCACGAGCGCGAGCCAGCCGCCCGACGGTCAATGCCACCTTCAGCACCCAGGCGTCGCGCGATTCGGCGGCGTGGCGGCCGGTGAGTTCGGCGGCCTTCCGCAGCCGGTACCGGACGGTGTTCGGGTGGACGAACAGCGTCCGCGCGCAGGTCTCCAGGACGCCGCCGCTGTCGAGGTACGTCTCCACCGTCCGCAGCAGTGCCGGGCCTGCTTCCTCCAGCGGCCGGGCGATCTGCTCGACGAGCAGGCGTTCGGCTTCGGGATCGCCGGACAACGCGCGTTCCGGCAGCAGGTCGATCGATCTCGCGGGCCGTGGCGCGCCGGGCCAGCCGACGACGGCCCGCAGGCCCGAGAGCGCCTCAGTCGCGCTGTGATGCGCTTCGGCGAGGGTGGGCACGGTCGGCCCGGCGACGACCGGGCCTTCGGCGAAGGCGACCGAAAGCTTGGTGAGGATTTCGCGGTCCTTGACGCTGCCGTCGGTGGGACCGGCGACGACCACGACCAGCCGGGATCCCTGCACCGAAAGCAGCACCGGGCGCCCGACCCTGGCGGCGCGGCTGCGGACCTCGAACACGACGGCGGGCGGGTCGTCCGACGTCGGGGTGCCGACCAGCGCGGTGGCGGGCGCGGCGGGATCCCAGCCGAGCGCGGCGGCGCGTGAGAGCACCGCTTCCTCGGCGTCGCCGCGGACGATGCCGTCGACGACCAGTGCCTCCAGCCGCGCGTCCCAGGCGCCGCGGGCCTCGGCGGCTGCCGCGTAGGAGTTGGCGGCG
Source organism: Amycolatopsis sp. lyj-108 (assembly GCF_046549005.1). Lineage (NCBI taxonomy): Bacteria > Bacillati > Actinomycetota > Actinomycetes > Pseudonocardiales > Pseudonocardiaceae > Amycolatopsis > Amycolatopsis sp. lyj-108. The sequence goes on from NZ_JAJPWQ010000005.1 coordinate 488,362, forward strand.
GCGAACGCGATCTCCCTGCCGTAGCGCAGGATCCCCTCGATCAGCGCGGCGCGTTCCGCCTCGTTCGCGGCGAACTCCGGCAGTTGCTCCTCGAACACCTCGATCGCCAGGCGCACCATGCCGACCGCCTGCCGCAGGCTCACCCAGCGGGAAAGTTCGGCGGGTGCTTCGCGGAACGCCTCGGTGGTGAGGGAGAGCGCCTCCTTCGCGTCGCGGAGCCAATCGACGAAACCGGCGGCACCCGCCTGGGTGATCAGCAGGACACTCGCGCGCTGGTCGGCGGGAAGACGGTTGAACCAGCTCAGCCGCTCTTCCATCACCGCCACGCTCGCGCTCGCGAGCCGGCCGGAGGCGTGCTCGAGCCGCCGGAGGGTCTTGACGGACAGCCCGTGGTGCTTGGGCACTTGCCGTCCGGAGGTCGCATCAGCCATGGTCAGCCGATCCTAGTCCGCCGGGCAAAGGTGGCCTTCATCCTGCGGTCCTTTGCCGCTCCAGTCCGAAGTGGACAGACGACGGTGAATTGCGAAAAGAGTTCGTAAAATACTCGAGGCCGCCCGGCGCGAGCGTTTTTCGCTGCGCCGGACGGCCTCGTCTCCCCGGTCCCCACCGGTAGGACAAGTATGCGACTTGTGGATCTTTTCCCGCTAGCTCACTCACTCGATCGTGGGTCGCCGAGTTGCCGGTGCGGTGCCGGTGATCAACGATCCCTCGCAAGCCGCACCGGGTAGGTCGCGGATGCGCAGAGGAGGGAGTTCGCCGTGGGCGAGCAGCTGAAAGACGGTCTGGGACAAGCATGGAACCTTGTCGCCACCTTCGTGCCGAAGTTGGTCGGTTTCCTGGTCATCCTGTTCATCGGCTGGTTGATCGCGAAAGCCTTGTCGAAGGCATTGGGACTGGTTCTGTCGAAGATCGGATTCGGCAAGCTCATCGAGAAGACCGGACTCACCGGAACGCTCAAACAGGCGAATGTCGACGCGGGCGGAATCCTCGTCAAACTCGTGTACTACTTCATTCTCCTGATCGCGCTGCAACTCGCGTTCGGCGTATTCGGTGAGAGCAATCCGGTCAGCGCGCTGCTCAACGACATCATCGCGTTCCTGCCGCGGATCCTGGTGGCGCTGGTGCTGGTGATCGTCGCGGCCGCCGTCGCGAAGGTCGTCCGCGACCTGGTGACCGGAGCGCTCTCCACCCGGCCGGCGGGACGGCTGCTCGGCACGATCGCCTACTGGATGATCATGGCGTTCGGCATCATCGCCGCGCTCGGCCAGGTGAACATCGCGACGGCGATCACCGGGCCGATCCTGGTGGCCGTTCTCGCCACCATCGGCGGCGTCATCGTCGTCGGCTTCGGCGGCGGCCTGATCAAGCCCGCGCAGGAGCGCTGGCAGGGCTGGCTGGCGAATCTGCAGGGCCAGTTGGAGCCGGGCGCCGGCAAGCAGGAGGTCCGTTCGGAGCCGCCGACTTCGCCTGTGGGCATCGGTCGCGTAGATTCCTGAGCATCCCGCGGGCCCGGTGATCGAGGAAGGCACCGGGCCCGCGTGGAGTCGATGAGGGCCCGTCGCCGCGGAGCACGCGGTGAAGGGCCCTTTTCGTGTCCCGCGGGTCCCCGGCTACTCCGCCTCAGCGTCTCTCGAGCCGTCTCCCTGTTCCGCACCTCACACTCGCTGGGGAATGGCGTCGCGACGGAGCATGTTGGAGCGGGAGACGGAGAGGGGTGCGGACGTGGAGTTCCTGCTGCACAACGGTGTCACGGTGCTCGGACAGTGGATCTCCTTCGCCGAACTGGCGGGGCAGATCTTCGCGCTGGCCGTGGTCTTCCTGGCGCAACGCCGCACGCTGTGGACGTGGCCGGTCCAGGTCGGCGCCACCGTGCTGCTCTTTTCGGTCTACCTCTCCGCGCATCTCGGCGGGCTCGCCACCAGGCAGATCGCGATCCTCGTCATCTCGATCTACGGCTGGTGGGCCTGGTCCCGCCGCAGTGACCCGGTCTACGGCGTCGTCGTCCGCAAGGGCCGTCTCGGCGAGCGGCTGGCGATGATCGGCGCGTTCGCGATCGGCACCACCGCGATGGCACTGGTCCTCGACGCGCTGAACGCCTCGTGGGCGCCATGGCCGGACGCCGCGATCTTCGTCGGCACGCTGGTCGCCTTCGCCGCGCAGGGCGCGGGTCTCGTCGAGTTCTGGCTGGTGTGGCTGGTCGTCGACGCGATCGGCGTACCGCTGCAGCTCTCCTCGGGCCTGTACTTCTCAGCCGCGGTCTACATCGTGTTCGCCGGCTTGGTCGTACACGGCTGGTGGAGCTGGAACCGCACGGCGAAGCAGGTCCTCACCGCGCCTGCCGGGGTCACCGCCGCGGCCCGCTGACCACGCAATTCGGCACCTGCTTGCGGTACTCGCATGCGCAAGTAGGTGCCGAATTGCGAGGGGAGTCAGCGCATGGTGGCGTGCGACGGCTTGAGGTCGGCGAGGGTGCGCACGCCAAGCAGCTGCATCGTCCGGACCATCTCGGCGCGCAGGATGTCCACGCACCGCTGAACACCGCGCTCGCCCCCGGCCATCAGGCCGTAGAGGAACGCGCGCCCGATGAGCACCGCGTCGGCGCCACGCGCGATCGCGGCCACGATGTCGCCGCCGGAGAGGATGCCGGTGTCGACCCACACCTCCGCGTCGCCCTGGATCTCGTCGAGCACGGCGGGCAACAGTTCGATCGGGGTCGGCGCGCGGTCGAGCTGACGACCGCCGTGATTGGACAGCAGCACCGCGTCCGCGCCGTGCTTGACCACGTCACGCGCGTCGTCGACGTTCTGGATGCCCTTGACCACGAGCTTGCCCGGCCAGGTCTGGCGGACCCAGTCGAGGTCGTCGAAGTTCAGGGTCGGGTCGAAGAGCTGGTTGAGCAGTTCGGCGACCGTGCCGTCGAACTGGCTCAGCGACGCGAAGGTCAGCGGCTCGGTGGTCAGCAGGTTGAACCACCACGCCGGATGCATCGCGCCGTCGACGAACGTCTTGAGGGTGAGCGCGGGCGGGATGGTCAGCCCGTTGCGGACGTCGCGCAGCCGCGCGCCCGCGACCGGAGTGTCCACCGTCAGCATGAGCGTGTCGAATCCGGCGGCCCAGGCGCGATTCATCAGATCTTCGCCTGCTTTGTGGTCGCGCCAGACGTAGAGCTGGAACCACTTGCGGGCCTCCGGGGCGGCCGCCGCGAGATCTTCGATCGACGTCGTCGCCATCGTCGACAGACCCATCGGGATACCGTTGCGCTGGGCGACGCGGGCCACCGCGGACTCGCCCTCATGGTTCATCATGCGCGTGAACCCGGTCGGCGCGAACGCGAACGGCAGCTCCGAACGCTTGCCGAGGATCTCCTTGCCGGTGTCCACATCGGACACCCCGCGCAGGACGTTGGGGTGGAATTCGATGCTGCGGAAGGCTTGCCGGGCACGGCGGAGGCTGTCCTCCAGCTCCGCGGCGCCGTCGGTGTAGTCGAACGCCGCCCGCGGGGTCCGCTTGCGGGCGAGCATCCGCAGGTCGGCGATCGTGTGCGCGCCCGCAAGCCGTCGTTCGGTGGGGTTGAGCACGATCGGCTTCGGCCGCAGGATCTGCTTCAGCTCACTCGGCTTCGGCAGTCGACGCTTGGTCACACTCACTCACCCTTCCCGCTTACCCCCAGAAACATCCGATGTCTAACCCTAACCACTTCGCCGCCGGACGCAATGAAGGGGCCTTTCATCGCAAATTTTGCAATGAAAAGCCCCTTCATCTCAGCGTCAGGCGCTGCCGGAGTCCGACAACTGCGGACCCGCGGCGGCCACGTCGTCGAGGCGGTACTTCCGCGCCGCCTCGGCCACCTTCGCCCGGTCGAACTCGCCGCGCTTGGCGAGCGCGCTCAGCGTGCCGACCACGATCGACTGCGCGTCGACCAGGAACTTCCGCCGGGCGGCCGGGCGGGTGTCGGAGAACCCGAACCCGTCGGTGCCCAGCGTCAGCATGTCGTTCGGCACCCACGGGCGGATGAGGTCCGGCACGGCGCGCATCCAGTCCGAAACCGCGACGACCGGCCCGTTCGCACCGGACAGCTTCTGCGTGATGTACGGCACACGCGGGGAGTCGCCCGGGTGGAGCAGGTTGTCGTGGTCGACCTCGACGGCTTCACGCCGCAGCTCGGTCCACGACGTCGCCGACCACACGGCCGCGCGAACGCCCCACTCCTCGGCGAGCATCTGCTGCGCGCGAAGTGCGTCGGGCATGGTGACGCCGGACACCAGGATCTGCGCCTCCGGACCGTCGCCCGACGGGGCGTCGGCGTAGCGGTACAGACCCTTCAGCAGGCCGTCGACGTCGAGGTTCTCGGGCTCGGCGGGCTGCTGGTAGGGCTCGTTGTAGATCGTCATGTAGTAGAAGATGTTCTCGCCGTTGCCGTCCGGCCCGGTCTCGCCGTACATCCGGCGCAGACCGTCCCGCACGATGTGGGCGATCTCGAACGACCACGCCGCGTCGTAGGCCACGACGGCCGGGTTGGTCGCCGCCAGCAGCAGCGAATGCCCGTCGGCGTGCTGCAGGCCCTCACCGGTCAGCGTGGTGCGGCCGGCGGTGGCGCCGAGCACGAACCCGCGGGCCATCTGGTCCGCCGCCGCGTAGAGGCCGTCACCGGTCCGCTGGAACCCGAACATCGAATAGAAGATGTAGATCGGGATCATCGGCTCGCCGTGCGTGGCGTACGAGGTGCCGACGGCGGTGAACGACGCGGTGGACCCCGCCTCGTTGATGCCCTCGTGCAGGATGACGCCCTTTTCGGACTCCTTGTAGGCCAGCATCAGGCTCGCGTCGACCGACGTGTACGTCTGGCCGTGCGGGTTGTAGATCTTGGCCGTCGGGAACATCGAGTCGAGGCCGAAGGTGCGCGCCTCGTCCGGGATGATCGGCACGATCCGCTTGCCGATCTCGGAGTCCTTCGCCAGCTCGCGGACGAGCCGGACGAACGCCATCGTGGTGGCGACCTCCTGCTTGCCCGAGCCCTTGCGGATGCCTTCGTAGACCTTGTCGCCGGGCAGCACGAGGGCCTTCGAGGCCTTCGGGCGACGCTCCGGCAGGAACCCGCCGAGCGCCTTGCGGCGGCCGATCATGTACTCGATCTCCGCCGATTCCTTGCCGGGGTGGTAGTACGGCGGGAGCTTCGGGTCTCGCTCGAGTTCCTCGTCGCTGATCGGGATGCGCTGGGCGTCCCGGAACAGCTTGAGGTCGTCGAGGGTGAGCTTCTTCATCTGGTGCGTGGCGTTGCGGCCCTCGAAGGACGGCCCGAGGCCGTAACCCTTGATGGTGTGGGCCAGGATCACCGTCGGCTGGCCGTGGTGTTCCAGCGACGACTTGTAGGCCGCGTAGACCTTGCGGTAGTCGTGCCCGCCGCGCTTGAGGTTCCAGACGTCGGCGTCGGTGAGGTCCTTGACCAGCTCCTTGGTCCGCGGGTCGCGGCCGAAGAAGTGCTCGCGGACGAAGGCGCCGTCGTTGGCCTTGTAGGTCTGGAAGTCGCCGTCCGGGGTGGTGTTCATCAGGTTGACCAGCGCGCCGTCACGGTCGGCGTGCAGCAGCGAGTCCCACTCGCGGCCCCAGATGACCTTGATGACGTTCCAGCCGGCGCCGCGGAAGTACGACTCCAGCTCCTGGATGATCTTGCCGTTGCCGCGCACCGGGCCGTCGAGCCGCTGCAGGTTGCAGTTGATCACGAAGGTCAGGTTGTCGAGGCCTTCGCCGGCGGCCACGTGGATGAGGCCGCGCGATTCCGGCTCGTCCATCTCGCCGTCGCCGAGGAACGCCCAGACGTGCTGGTCGCTGGTGTCCTTGATGCCGCGATCGCGCAGGTAGCGGTTGAACCGCGCCTGGTAGATCGCGTTCATCGGGCCGAGGCCCATGGACACGGTCGGGTTCTCCCAGAACTCCGGCATCAGCCGCGGGTGCGGGTACGACGGCAGGCCGCCGCCCTCGCCGGCGTGCGAGTACTCCTGGCGGAACCCGTCCAGCTGGTTCTCGCTCAGCCTGCCCTCGAGGAACGCGCGGGCGTAGATGCCGGGGGAGGCGTGTCCCTGGATGAAGATCTGGTCTCCGCCGCCCGAGTGGTCCTTGCCGCGGAAGAAGTGGTTGAAGCCCACTTCGTACAGCGCCGCGGACGAGCCGTAGGTCGAGATGTGCCCGCCGACACCCACGCCAGGACGCTGCGCGCGGTGCACCATGATCGCGGCGTTCCACCGGATGTAGGCGCGGTAGCGGCGCTCGATCTCCTCGTCACCGGGGAACCAGGGTTCGTTCTCGGTGGGGATGGTGTTGACGTAGTCCGTCGACGTCAGCGCCGGAACGCCGACGTGGCGTTCCCTGGCCCGCTCGAGGATGCGCAGCATCAGGTACCTGGCGCGCTGCTGACCACCCCTGGCCAGCGCCTCGTCGAAGGAGTCCAGCCATTCGGCGGTCTCCTCCGGGTCGATGTCGGGCAGGTGCGCCGCCAAGCCGTCACGGATGACGCGGACGCGTGCCGGGGTCTCCTTGCCGGAGGCGCCGTCGTTCTGCGGGGCCAAGGGGTCTCCTTGCAAAAGGTGGTAGCTGGTTGTGCTCGTACGCGGGCGTGTTCGCCTTCCATCGTCGTCCTCCGGTTCCGTTCTCGTCACCGCTACTGATCGGTAACGTTCGCGGACCCGATTGCGACACGCCTCGCACGCGCCTGTATTCGCGCGCGCGTTTTCTCTCCCACCCTAGAGCAGGGCGTTCGGAGGCGCCCAGGCGCGCCTGAATTGACCTCGCCCGAGTGGTCCGAATGCCCGTACGCTGCGACACGAGTTGTTCAAGATCCGGTGTGGACGGTTGCGCGCAGCGCCTCACCAGTGTTCGCTAACGGGCATCGTGTACCCGAGTGTGGTGCCCGCCCGGTCGATCCGGCCGTGGTGACACCACGCTCCGTCGTAGTTGGAGGAGTGACAGCAGTGGTCGCCGCGGGAGACGCTGATCAGAACAGCGTCGCCGAAAGGCTTGGGATCAAGCCGGACATGGTGGTCCAGGAGATCGGCTGGGACGAGGACGTCGATGACGATCTTCGTGCGGCGATCGAGGAGCAGATCGGCGGCGACATCCTCGACGAGGACGCCGACGAGGTCATCGACGTGGTGCTGCTGTGGTGGCGCGAAGACGACGGTGATCTCGGCGACACGCTGATCGAGGTCCGGACCCCCTTGAACGAGAACGGCGTGATCTGGGTGCTGACCCCGAAAACGGGGCAGCCAGGACACGTCCAGCCGAGCGAGATCGCCGAAGCGGTGCCGCAGGTGGGATTGGCGCAGACGGCCAACATCAGCGCCGGCCCCAAGTGGGCGGGAACCCGGCTGGTGTCGCCGAAGTCGTCGAAGACCAAGCGGTGACCTCAGGAGCCGCGCGAGCGACACGATAGGGTTGTCGTCGCAGGCCCCTGTTCGCTCTTGAGAGGAAACCGCCGGTATGGCCGTCGAGGTCGGAACGCAAGCCCCGGACTTCACGCTCAACGACTACAACAAGCAGGCCGTGAAGCTGTCGTCCTTCCAGGGCGAGAAGCCGGTCCTGCTCGTGTTCTACCCGTTCGCGTTCAGCGGCATCTGCACCGGCGAGCTGTGCCAGCTCCGCGACGAGTTCGCGGATTACGACGGCCAGGGCGTCCAGGTCATCGGCGTGTCCGTGGACACCCCGTTCTCGCTCAAGGCGTGGGCCGAGCAGGAGGGCTACCAGTTCCCCCTGCTTTCGGACTTCTGGCCGCACGGTGAGGTCGCGAAGGCCTACGGCGTCTTCAACGAGACGGCCGGTCTGGCCACCCGCGGCACCTTCCTGATCGACAAGGACGGCATCGTGCGGTTCGCCGAGGTCAACCAGCCCGGCGAGGCGCGTGACCAGCAGGCGTGGAAGAAGGCCGTGGCCTCGCTGGCCTGAGTCTTCACCGGTGGCACCCGTGCGCGGGTGCCACCTTCCGGGCGCATAGCTCAGCGGGAGAGCACTCGGTTTACACCCGAGCGGTCGTAGGTTCGATCCCTACTGCGCCCACCAGGCCAAACGGGGCTCCCAAGATCATTGGGGGCCCCGTTGACATCACCGATTGACATCAGTCAGGGCTCGCGAGCCGGTCCATGCGGGCGGCCATCCGCCGCTTCGCCTCGTCCAAGACGTGCCCGTAGATGTTCGCCGTGGTGGCGATCGACGCGTGGCCGAGCTGCTCCATCACCTCTCGGATCGTCGCGCCGTCCATCAGCAGCAGGGTCGCCGCCGTGTGCCGCAGGTCATGCACCCGGGCTCGTTCGAGCCCGGCCTGGAGCAGCAGCCGGTTGAGCATGGTGTTGACGTTGCGTGGCTCGACGACCCGCCCTGAGCTGGTCACGAAGATCAGATCGTCGGGCTGGCCGGCCGCCGGGTTGTACGGCGGCTTGAGCCGGTCGATCGACTCCTGGCGATATCGCGCCAGCGCGGCGAGGCACACCTGCCCGAGATACAGCGTCCGTTTCGACTTCTTGGTCTTGACCTTGCCGAACAACAGCTGGCCGCGCACCCGCTGCACGGTCCGCTTCACCCGGAACGCCCCGGTCTCCATGTCGACGTCGGACCAGGTCAGCCCGAGCACCTCGCCCTTCCGTAGACCCGTCGTGACGAGAATCAACCACAAGGCGCAGAGCCAGTGCTGCGACACCTGCGCGATGAACTTCCGCGCGTCGGCTTCGGACAACGGCTCGGCGTCGAAACCGCCCCGCGACGGCGTTTCCACCAGGCGGGCGACGTTCCGCCCGATCAGCTCCTCGCGCATCGCCGAACTGAGCGCGCTGCGCAACGTCTCGAAGACGTTCTGGACGTAACGGTCGGAGAGTGGCTTGCCGAGTACGGTTTTCTCTTTCCGCAGCTTGGCCACGAAGGCACGCACGTGCGTCGGGGTCAGGGCGTTGAGCTTCTTTGTGCCGAGGTGCTTTTTGATGTACCGGCGCACGACGATCTCGTAACCGGAGTAGGTGGACGGGCCGCGCTCCACCCTGATGATTTCCTCCAGCCAGTGATCGAGGTAGTCACCCAGTCGCATGCTGGACGCGATCGACGGCACTCCTTTGCGGTTGTTGTCCAGCATCTCGACACGCTTGTCGTTGGCCTCTTGCCAGGTCTTGCCGTAGACGTACTTGCGTTTGGTCTCGCCAGTCGACGTCGAGACGTGGACCGCGGCTTGGTAGCGGCCGTCCTTGCGTTTGACGATGGTGCCCAGGCCGTTCGCGGCACGACGGGTCATCAGGCGGCCTCCGATTCCTCAAGCAGGCTGGCGACGTAGCTGTCGAGCGACGTACGCGGGATCCGGCGCGCACCGAAAATCTTCACTGAGCGCAGGTCGTTCGACCGGATCAGGTCGTAGACCCGCGTCCTGCCAATGCACAGCAGCCTCGCCGCCTCATCGACTTTCAACAGCAACGGTTCCTGGTCGGGCGCAGTGGGTTCCATGGCGGCGATTCCCTTCGTTCGGGCACGTCGAACAGGCCGCCGGTGGTGGCCCGGCGGCCTGTTCGACGTGACGTTGGGTAGCGGGTTGGGTCAGAGTGCTGGCAGGTGGTGGATGGCGGGTTTGGGTGCTGGGGGCGCGGGGGCTGAAACCAAACCCGCAAACCCGCAAACCCGCAAAGTGGCCTCTGACCTGCGTAGATGTGTGCGGGTTTCGATGCGGAGGACATACCCGCAAACCCGCAAAGCCGCGGGTTTGCGGGTTTGGAAGAGACCATGATCATTTAAACCCGCGTGGTGTTTCTCCTGGTCAGAGCTTGTTTTGCGGGTTTGCGGGTTTGCGGGTTTCTTTCCCCGGGATTCCTAGGAGCTGGCTTCCTCGACCCAGTAGGTTCGGCAGTTGTGGTGACTGTCGATCGCGCTGCGTAACACGATGTCGGTGTGCCAGCGGTCCACATGTCCTGCCAGCCTCCTGCCCAGGGACTTGGTCGTGACGGGCTTCCCGGCCGGCGTGGTCGGGAACGTCCCGGCCCAGGGATCGGTGCCCGCGGTGGGTTCGCCAGACACCCGAAGCTGTTGCGCGGTGAGGCGGCTGTCGCCGTGGACGTCCAGCCAGGCGTGGAGGAACGAGCGCCATTCGGCGTTGTCGTCGTCCAGCCCGCGCACGCTGTCCGCGTTCGCCAGGAACCCCGTGATCCCGTGGTGCTCAAGGAACCCGCCGAGTTGCTTGGCCCACGCGGTGAACTGCCGCATCTGCGGAATCGCCCCGGAAGCCAGCGGGGCGCCGTGGCTGGTCCAGTCGAGGATCAGGATCAGGATGTGCCGCAGCACCGTGGCCCGGTTACGCGGATCGAGGATCCAGGAATCCAGGTTCGGGATCGTGAACCCCGTCCGCGCCTCCGGCCGGGGACAGTCCGGGTCGAGCCGCACCCACACCGTCCGCGAGGCCATGTCGCCGCCGGTGCGGAGGTTGTTCCCAGTCGCCAGCCACAGGCGGTCGTTGGTGAACCTGGCGTTGCTGTTGGTGCCCAGCTTCCGGTCCGCCCACGTCCGTTCGGTCATCAGCCGCGCGAGCACGGCGGAGTTGACCACCGTCCCTTCCTCCAGGTTGTCGAACACGATCACGCCGTGGTCGTCAGCGAGAACGGTGGTGATGGTCTTGCGGAGTTCGTCCTCCGATTCGTTCCAGGTCTGCACGGTCTGCCCGACCAACAACCCGACGCAGCCGGTCAGGATCGTTTTCCCCGAGCCGGGCATGGACGCCTCGATCAGCCCGAACGGCGACAACGCACGGGTGAACGACCGGATCAACGGCGTCACCAGCAGCGCCAGATAGTTCGCGCGGTCGGCGGCCGGGTCACGCCACGGGAAGTCCCGCAAGAACCGCTCCAGCAGGAACTCCCGCGCGGCGGCTACCTCGTCCGGAGTGGGATTGTCCGGGATCGGCGCGAGGTGGGTGTTGCCCGCGAGGTAGAACCCGGTGCGTTCGTCGTATCCCGGCGTTTGCAGCAGGGTTCCGTCCGGACGCAGAACCGGGGTGGAGATGATCCGGTGCAGCACCGGCAGCCCCGGCCACGCCCGGCGGGCAAGCACCGCGGACAGCACCGGGCCCGGCGGGCTGACCTCCGCCGGTTTCCCGTTCTTCTGCCCGTGGACGGTGGCGTGTTCGGCCAGCAGCGCCGCCAACAGCGACGGTTTCAGCACCGACGCGGTCAGCGGTAGCGCCACGTCCTCGTCGGCAGATTCCGGCCCTGCCGCGCCGGAGATCTCCTCGATCACGACGGGGGCGCCGTCGGAGACGTAGGTGCCGGGGATGATCCGCGCGTCCAAGGCGCGGGTGAGGACCCGGATGGCGTCCGGGTCCTCACCGATCCGCACGATCCGCCGGCCGTCGTCGCCGACCGGCCACAACGACGTGCCGCCGTGCGGCGTGGTGTCGGGCGTGCTGGACATGTGGCCTCCTTCGGTCGTGCGGGTGGTGCGTCCGCCGGGTCACGCGACGGGTTCCAGGTGCTCCCCAGTGGCAAGTGATCCGGGGCAGGTGAACGGCGAGCAGCCGACATCGGCGTCCGGGTCGTCGTCGAGGTCGAAGGCGTTGTCAGCGATCGCATCGAAGACGTTGGACTGGCGGGCCGCCCATTCGGCGCGGGTGACCCGGTCGATCGGGGCCTGGTCGAGCGGCAGCCGCGACTCGTGCAGGAAGTACTCGCCGCGCAACGTGGCACCGCGTGCGGCGGCGCGGGGGTAGTCGTGGCGGATGGCCCGGTCGAACGCGACCGCGTCCGCCCACGATGCGGGGTCGTGGTCGCGCATCCGGCGCCAGGACGCGTTCCGCCGGAACGGGCATCCGACGCAGGCGCTTTTCGGTGTGGTGCCGAAATTGTGCCGGCGGAGGTAGCGGCGACAGTCCGAGCGTGTCCACCCGCGCCGCCCGTCGGCGGCGCCGGGCAGGTCCAGCAGCGGGTGTTCGTGGCGGGAGTAGGTCACGCGGGAGTCCTTCGCGCGCTGGATTTCATCGCGCGAGATCCCAATCGCCTGCACCACGTGCCGGCCCTTGGGAACCCGACCGGGGCGCCCGTTGGCTTTCGGTTTCGCACCCAGCATCCGCCGTACCTGTTCCTGGATCGGCCGGATCTTGTACTCCGCTGTGCATTGACGGCGGCCGATACCCCGGGATCCGTCTGGGTTGCGGACATACAGCGGCATCGAGGCGAACCCTCGAACTGGGTCCAGCGCGTCGTGGCGGATGTTGCCGACCTGCACACGCAGGATCGGAATCCCGGCCGGGATTGCGACCTCACTCTCAAGCCGCTCCAGGTGCGTGTACACCGCCGGCGGTTCCCACCCGGTATCCGCGAAAATCGCGGCATCAAACCGCGGGAGCACCCCGTGGGCTGACAACAGCATCAGCGTCGTCGACTGAACCCCAGCACCCAGACTGAGAATCCGCGGAACACTGGCCATCAGCGCACCTCCTTCGCGTTGGGCGGTAGCCACCACGGGCCCAGGGGCGCATCGGCGGGCAGGTACAGCGGATGGCGGGGGTGCCAGGCGGCGGTGCGACCGAGGCACCACAGCGGCACACCCCGTCCGGTCAGGTCGTGGACGACGGCGGCGACGCGGGCCCGGTGCCGGGGCTGGTAGGCGATCGCACCCCAGGCGACCACCACGGGACGCGCGGTGTCCCAGGTACATCCGGCGATCATCGTGTCGTTGTCCGGCCCGACCGGGTCGTCCGCGCGGGCCAGCTCGACGGGATCGGTGGCGCGCAGCCCGTAGAGGTTGAGCACCACCAACCCGCCGTAGCCGTCACGGCGGGCGAACCGCGTGACACGGGTGATCGTGGGGTCGTCGGCGAACGCGTCCGCAGTGGACGGGTTGAGCATGATCACCGTGAGCGAGTCGCCCGCTCCCCACCGACGGGTGAGCAGATAGCGGTGCGTGCCGGTGGAGTTGAACACGGCGACCGACTCCGAGAGCAGGTCTGGTCGGACCTGCACGTCGAGCCGTTCGGAGAAGGGGCCGGTGTCAGGCAGCGGGTTCACGCGCTCACCCCCGCCGGGGCAGTTTCGGCGCGATAGAGCGCCCAGCAGTCCTCGCAGTCACAGGTCCGGCCGAAGCTGGCGCCGCCGCTGGATCCCGGCTCGATCAGCGTGGGATCGGGCTTGGCTTGACTGGTCGGGTCTCCGCCTGCGGACCAGGTCGGGATGATCTCGGGCGGGCCGAAGGTGTGCGGGCTGGCGTGGCAGGCGCCGTAGCTGCACTTGCCGGAGTTGCCCTCGTCGCGTTCGGAGTGGAACAGGTCCGGGTGGGTGCAGGTGGTGCAGCGGTGGATGATCGCGGCCATGACGGAACTCCTTCGCTTGTGGTGCAACGGGTTCAGCGGGTGCGCAGATAGGGCGGCAGGTCAAGGAACCGCAGTTCGTGCCAGCCCTCGCCGGGCAGGCGCGGCAGGGCGGTGGTGATGGCGTGGTGCATGCGCCAGACGACCGGGTCGGGGACGCGGCGGGCGTATCCGCAGTGCGGGCACGCGGTGGCGTCCCGGCCGGCGTTGCGGTCGAGCGCGGTCAGCAGCGGCGGCAGCACCACCAGCCCGATCGTGTGGGCGCCGTAGTCGTCGGCGAGGTCGAGCAGCTTCCACCGGAACCGCGGCAGGTAGGCGGTCGTGTCCCACACGACCGTGCCCCCGGCCGCCAGTACCTCCCGGGTGGTGGCGGTGGCGGCCTCGACGGCGGCGGCGTTGACGGCCTGGTTCGCCGAACACCCGCACGGCGACAGCGCCGCCCGGGTCTCGTCGAGCGACACCACGACCGCGTCGACGGGTGCGTGACGTTGCCGCCAGGTGGTCTTCCCGGCCCCGCACGGGCCGATCGTGGCGATCAGGGTCGCGCGCGTCACGCGGCCCCCTTTCCTTCGAACACAGTGAGGGCCCGCGCAGCCGAGCTGCGCGGGCCCTCACGACGGGATACTGGGGTTACTTGCTGGCCTTGACCTTCGAGGCCTCGCGCATGAACTGCACGAGGGCTACCAGATCGCGGGGTCGTCTTTACGCGGGCAGGTTCGCCGGTGTTCCAGCTCCCAGCGTTCGCCTTCTTCCTCAGTGACGTCGGTGATCTGCGCTTCGCAGCGTCGGCAGATACCAGTGACGAGACCAGCTACCGGGGCACCCAGGTCTTCCTCATCAAGATCCGGATCGAAGTCAGTCATTACGAAGCCTTTCTCCTGGTCAGCGAACGTTGTGACGGACGGCGTGACTACTTGCTGGCCTTGATCCTCGCGGCGATCTCCCGGGCGAGCGTGTTCTTGGTGACGGAGATGGTCTCGCCGTTGACGCTGATCGTGGCGGAGTCGATGGTGCTCTTGAGCTGCGAGGCGGCGCGCTTGCCCGCGATGGCCCACGCGTCGCCGGCGGTGTGCTTGATGCCGCCCTGCGTGCGCTCGCTGCCCTTGACGGTCCACTCGAAACGGTTGTTCGCCATGATGGTGTTTCCTTCCGGTGTGAGGATTCCGGCCGCCGGTCGACGGCCGGGGTGTGTGGGTTGGTGGTGCGATTGGCCCGGGGTTCAGGCCGCTTTTCCGGTGATGCGGCGGGGATTGCGCATGCCCGCGCGCAGGCTGGTTTCGATGACCCCGTGGTCTTTCACCCGGGATTCGGGTGTGCCCCAGGCGGCGACAGCGGCCTGGAGCTCGGTCCGCGCCAGGTGCTCGTCCAACACATGCGCGCCGACGAGCTGACCGAGTGCGTAGGCGGCGGTCGACAGGACCTTGTTCCGCTGCCCCTTCGGCTCGCGGCGGACACGGTCGGTCTCGCCCCGCACCGCGGCCGCCGCGAACGCGTCCGGCGCCTTCACGGGCTTCTCACCGCCTCCGGAGATGGCGGTGGTGGCGTGTTCGACGTTGGCCTGGATCAGCCAGCCGGGGAACTCGGCTTCGCTGGTGTCGTCGAGCAGTTCGTAGGCGCCGCCCTCGAACACCGACCCCGGGGCGAGGGCGTAGGTGCCCCAGCACCTCGTGTCCACATGGGACGCGATGTGTTTGACCGTCCCGCGCAGTCGGCACCCGGGCGGGACCAGGAACCACAGGTGCCGCCCACTGGACGGGGTGGTGACGGTCCAGGTGTCCGGCAGTGGCCCGCCCCGGTCGGCCGCGAGTGCCTGGAGCTGGTCCCAGCCGTCCGGACCGGTCCCTGTCTTGGGCTGGTCGCAGTCGACGACGATCCGGCCGGCGGGGCCGGGGAAGACACCGACGTTCCACGGCCGGTCCGCCCAGCGCCATCGGATCCGGTCGGGGTCGAGGGTGGCGAGGTCTTCCGGCATCGCGTGCCCCTCGGCGCAGGCACCGGTTTCGGGACAGCGACCGGGACGGTGCCAGGCCGCGATCTTGGTGCCGGGCCAGAGGGGGAAGACCGGTATCCCCCTGCCAGCCATCTCCAGCGCCGCCCGCATCAGGGCGTCACGGTGCACGTCAGTCATCCACGGATCTCCTTCCGCCAGTGCGGTTTCGGGTCCCATGCCGGGCACTCGTGCAGGTGCACCGCGAAGCGCCGCGCCAGCCGGGACAGCACCGCGTCGAGCGGCCCGGCCATTTCCGGCGAGGAGCGCAGGCACCGTGCGATCGGCAGTGCGGTGGCGGAGGCGTAGAACTCGTTGTCGTTCCACGCCCGTGCCACCGCGCGGCCCGCCTGCCGGGCGGAGGCGGGGTCGGCGTACTCGATGTCACGCAGCCACTCGACGACGTCGGTGGCCGTGTAGCGGGTGGTGCGTTTGCCGCCAGCCATGGCCACGCACCGCCCGTCAGCGGCGGCGCAGGGCGTAGGTGCGGTTCTGGTCCCGGTCGGTGACGACGAACCGGTGCTGCGCCAGCCGGGCGGCGACGCTGGCGACGGCGGGCAGGATCGGTGCTTCACCGACGATGAGCACGCCGGGTTCGTCGTGGACCCGCACCTCGCCGTCGAGGTGCCGGGCACACATCAGGTGGACCCTGCTGATGAACACGCCGCTGGCGAGGTGGAACCACAGCAGGGACAGGACTTCCGCCGCGTCGTGCACCGGCGCGCCCTGCACGTAGCCCTCACGCAACCCGAGCATCACCGTGACCGGCAGGCTCGCGTCGCCAGCCGCCAGGACCCGCCAGCCGTGGTCGTGCTTGAGCGAGGCGGCGATCGCGGCGTACTCGTCGATGCCCGGTGCGCCGTCGGTGACGCTCGGGTCCCGTATCAGCGTGAACCGCGGTACGCCACCAGCGGGCTGATGGATGGCGGCGGTGACCGTTACCCGCGCCGTGCAGGTGGCGGCCAGCAGCCGTATGGCGTCGCCCCGGCGGGTTCCGGCGGGCGGCACGAGCATCGGCTGATACACCCCCGATGCCGACGCGACCTCGTCGTAGAGTCCGTGCATGGCCGGTTTTCCGTTCGTCACAGGGCCTCCAGGTGGGCGAGCCAGTAGGCGATCGAGGGACACGCGAAGCCGCACTCGCAGCCATGGGCGGCCGACCAGGTTTGGTGACCCGGCATGGCGGTCGGGTTCCCGGCGCTGATCGCGGCGCCGACGACGGGATGACCGCGGCGTGCTTCCCCGTGGTGCGACTGGCCGAACCAGCACGAGCAGACGGCGGCGACCTCGTCCCCGTTCGCGTCGTAGGTCGTCATCAGGTGAACAGTCGACATCGGCGTCACTTCCTTTCAGCAGCGGCTGAGCGCGGCGGCGATCGCGTCGCGCTCGGCCTGGTCGACGGTCATCCGGTAGTCGTGTTTGGTCTCGACCCAGCGGGCGAGGTAGCCGCACGCGTCTTTGGCGGGCAGCCACTTGGCCGGGTCGGAGTCGCCTTTGGACCGGTTGGATTTCGCGGTGACGGCGATCAGCACGTCCGGGTCGTTGGCGTAGCGCTGGCGGTCGGCGCGGGACCAGCCGCGGGTGCCGGAGCGGGCGGCCTCGGCGAGCGGGACGACGTGGTCGACGTCGAGCTGCCCGGCGACGGTGATGGTGATCCCGTCGTACGGCGAGACCCACCGGCCGCCGGTGACCGCGCAGCCTTTCCCTGTGGTGACCCCGGTTCCCTGGGTCTTGAGTGCGTGTTCGCGGGCGTCGCAGCCGCCCGTGACCGGTTCCCAGTGCGGCCAATCGGTTCGCCGGTAGACATTGCCGGTGTCTTCGACGGCGATCCGCAGTTTCTCCAGCCGGGCCCGCACCGCGGCCGCGTCGATCCGGGTCGTGCCGCCGGGGGCGACGTCGGCGGCGACGGTGTCGGCCGGACGGGTTCTCGCGGTCTGGCATCCGGCCGGCGTGGCCGCCAGCGCGGCGGCGACGACGAGCGCGCCGATGCTCCGGGAGATCACGCGGCCACCACCAGCGCGTCGAGTGCGGCCACCTGCCGGGTGCGGGCGGTGTCGACGTCGACCGCGCGCCACACCATGACCGGGAACGCGCCGTCCTCGCCAGGAACGGCGCGGCGCATCGCCGGGTCGCCCTGGCGGAGGGGGTGGGTGTAGGCGAACCACGCCAGCCGGAACACGCTCGCGTCGTCCCGCGTCGGCACCGGCAGCCACAGATCCAGGACGGCCGCATCAACGGCGTCCCGCGCGACGTCGGGCCGGGTGAACCCGACCGCGAACACGTCGCGGTTGTGCAGGATCACGGTGGGGCGGCGGACTCCGAGGCAGGCGAACGCGTCGCTCTCGGACAGGTCGGACATGGGCAGGAACATGAAGAGACCTCCTTGCGGTGATGGGTTTCGCCGGACCGGCGGGGCGACGGTGGCCTGCCGCCGGACCGGCGAACGGTGTGTGGTGAAGGGGCCGCGGCCGGCCGGATCGGGGACAGCCGGGTCAGATGGAGATCCGGCCGTCGCGGACCAGGACCGGGGCCTGGCGCAGGATCTGCGACCAGTGCTTCGCGACCCGGTCCCGCGCGATCGCGCGGGCCTTGCTTTCCTGCAGCCCGGGTTTCAGGCCGCGGGCGACGTGCTTGAAGTTGCTGATGTCGTGGCCGCTGTTGCCGCGGTGAGCGCGGCCGTGGCCGAACTTCCGCATCCACCGGTCTTCAGCCTCGAATCCGCCCCAGCAGCCGAGGCAGTACTCACGGGCGATGTCCTGATCCCACCCGCGCTGCTCCCGGTTGGTGTCGACCCACCCGGCGTCGCCGGTGTGCCGGATCTCCAGAATCCGGAACCCGCCTTCCTTCCACGCCCACGCGTGACCCAGCTCGTGCACCGCGATCTGGAGCTGACGCGGGTCTTCCGGATCGCGAGCAGGACTGAACAACCCCATGACAAACCCCCTCGTGGTCAGTTGAATTGGCCGACCGGTAGGCGGCCGGAGTCGGCGAGCTTGCGGGACAGCCGGTCGATCCGCCCCCACTGCCGGGCGACCAGGGACCGGGCGCGGGACTCCAACCGGGACGGCGAGATCGACGCGTTCCGTTTGGTGCGGCGGAACAGCGCCAGGTCCGAATCGGAGCAGCCGCGGGACCAGCGCAGCGCCTCCCCGCGCCACAGCCCGGAGTGCTTCTGCCGCCAGCGGGCCCCGGCCTCCAGCCCGGCCAGCAGCACCACCAGCTCCCCGTCGACCTGGGCCTGGTCGGCCGGATCGGCCTCCTTGTGCTCGACATAGCCGCGGTCCGGGAACAGCCGCACCTCGATCACCCGCAACCCGGCGGCCTGGCAGGCGATCGCGTGCCCGACCTCGTGCGCGGCCAGCGCCAGCGCCGACGCTTCCTCCGGGCTGTATCTAGGCATGACGAAACCTCCTCAAAAGTCACTTTTAGTCACCAAACGGGGGCGCCTGGAACGGGGCGACCGAAGGGAACGGGAAGGGAATCGGAGGGGAACCGGCAGGAAAGCCCGGCCGAGGAGAAGGATTTGCTTCTCCTCGCTCCCTTCCCCGCCTCCCTTGCGCTGATCAGCGGCGATGATCGAAGAAGGGAAAAAGGGAAGCGGGGGAACCCGGGCCTTGACGGCCCGGAAACCCCCGCTTTTCATGCGATCGCGAAGGGTGGGTGCTACTCCCCTTCTTCGGCCCGGTCGGCCAGCGCGTTCGCCACATGACGAGCACGGACAGTGAGCGTCCCGTTCTTCTGTCGGACCGGGACGTCCACCGCTTCAAGGACCTCCTTGACCTTCTCGGCGGTCAGCCCGGCGTAAGGCTCGTGGCCGGGGGCGAGCTTGCGCAGGCGGGCGGCGACATCGGTGGCCTTGATGTCGTCACCGGCCAGCACTTCGGCCACGTCGTCGAGCAGATCACGTTCTTGCGGGGCCTCGACCTGCGGTTTCTCGGTGGTGGCGCCGCCACGGATGGCGACGGCGCGGTCGATCACCGTGACGGAGTCGTCGCCGTCGATGAAGTGCGTGCGTACGGTCATCGACGGCTGTCCGGGAGGCAGCGGAACACCTTCCCCGGACACGACCAAGGTGCCTTTGTCCAGGCCAGAGCGCAGTTCGTGTGGTGCGGCCCCGCCGTCGACGGCCTTGTCCCCGAGGGCCATCCGGGACTGGGACTCGGTTCCCAGTGCCAGGGCCGCGCGGACGTGTGCTCCTTCGCGGACCAGCTTGGGCAGGTTGTCGTTGGTGGGGTCCTGGGTTCCCTGCCAGAGCACGACGTTCACGGCCCTGCCCTGGTTGTGGATCTTGCGGGCGGCCATGAAGTACCGCGATTTGCTGGTTTGCCCGCCGTATGGGTTGTTCTGCTCGTCCTTGGCGGGATTCATGAACGCTTGCTGGGCCTCGTCGACCAGGAGCACGATCGGCGCGAACGGCCCGCCGGGTTTGGCCAGCTCACGGGGCACGCCGTTGCGGTATTTGTCGCCATCGAAGGCCTGGAGGCGGCGTTCCATCTCCTTCACGCCCCACTCCAGCATCTCGGTGGCCCGGATGCAGTGTGCGTCGGTGGGGCCTTCGATCAGCTTTTCGGCGACCGGCTTGAACATCCGCCAGTCGCCGATGCCCTTGAGGTCGGCGATGTAGAGCTGCACCGACGGGTCCAGGGCCAGCCACAACGCCAGCGCCCGCAGGGACGCGGTCTTGCCCTGCTTGGACAGGCCGGTGATCAGCAGGTGGCATTGCAGCAGTGCCATGAGCACCGCGTCCCCGCGCAGGTCCATGCCCCACGGGGCGCGTCCGGTGTACATGTCGGCAGTGAGGGCCGGGTCCGTGACCAGCGGAGACGGCCCGATCGGCTTGTCGAGTTCCCCGGAGTCGGCCGCCCACACCCGTACCGTGCGCGGTGCGGGCGGGGTGGTCAGGAACACCTCGTGTTCATGGCGTCCCATGTTCTCGGCGAACTTGCGCCTCTTGCGCTTGACCTCCTCGGTGTCCACCCCGGAGGGCAGGTGGATGTCGAACTCGACACCGCAGCCGGCCAGCCGGATCGGCCCGAGCATCGCCGCGCCGCCGTCCTCCATCGCCTCGATTTTCTTGCGTAGCTCGGAAATCCGCAGGTCACGCAGGGCGGTGACCACAATGGACGGGGTGATCACCACGTCGTCGAGGTTGCGCTGCGAAGCCGGGCGGAACAGGTCCGGGACTGCCTGGGAGGTGCGGCCCAGGTTCCACAGCCAGGTCACGACCCCGGCGGTGACGCCGGTGACCAGCAGCGCGCCGTAGGTGATGACGAACCAGACCGCGAACGCGATGGCGTCGACCACGGCGGTGATCGGCCCCAGGAACTCGCCCTTGCCGCCCACCCAGAGGATCAGGCCCAGCACCAGCAGCAGCACCGCCGCGCACACGGTGACCGCGCCAGCGGCCTTCGCCAGCTGCCACGGGGACCGGACCCAGTCCATCGCCCGGTCGTGGCGGCGCGCTTTCTCCGCCACGTCGCGGGCCTCCCAGTCCGCGAGCTTGTCGTGGTCCCCGGCCAGTTCCGCCGCCCGCATCATCCGCTCGTAGCGGTTCGAGCCGTGGGTGTCGCGCCACCGCTTGAACGCCACCCCGGCCCCGAGCGTCGGGTACACCAGCACATTGCGGCCGACGAACTTGAACGTGGACACCGTCCGCTCATGAGTGACCGCCGTCCGGGTCGTGCGGGCCAGCCACGCGGCCTGTTTGCGGTAGTCGGCGTAGCGCCATTCCCGCTGCGCTTTCTGGTCGGTCAGCAACCGGTACTCATACTCGGAGATGAGGCGCCCCTCGACCACCTGGGGCGCGGACTCGGCACCGGTCGAGACGGTGGACTCGCGCTGGTCGGGGCGGGTACGCAGCGGGTGCACGGTCGCCAGTTCACCGACGGTCGCGGCGGACTCCCGCGCGGACTCGGAGCCGGTTTCGATGACGGTGTCCGGGGTGGACTCAGGGGTGTCGTTGTGGTCGGTGGGGTTCATCGCGAATAGCCCTTTCGGTGCGGACTCGTGCAGCACCGGGCAGGACCGGACCGCGCACCGGGACGGTGGGGTCGGCCCTGCCCGGTGACTGTGCGGGAGGGTGGTCAGGCATCACCGCCGGACGGGCGGTTCAGGTACTCGTCACGCAGCTGGTTGGCGTACTTCTTCGCGCACTTGAGGGTGCGCATGATCGACGCGCCGTTGCCGGGGTCGAACCCCTTCGGTCGCTCGTCGAGCGCCTTCTGGAACTCGGCGCGCAGTTGCGTGATGTCCCGGCGCTTGGGTTCCGGGATCGTCGCCCGCGCCGACCGTTTCGCCGGAGCACTCCGGCGGGCCGGGGCGGCCCGGACGGCGACCGGTTTCTCCGGTGCCGGGGCGGTGGCCGTCACCGCGGTCGCGGCGACCGTGTCCGGGCCGGTCCCGAGTGTGGCGGGTTCGGTGGCCGGCGGGTCTTCGTCGAGGGTCAGTTCCCGGAACGCGGCCAGCAGTCGGGGCAGCGCGCGGACCACGGCCATCGCGACGATGGGCCCGAGGATGTGCAGCACCAGCGACGACACCGTGAACTCAGGCGCGATGCCGGGCAAGTGCGGCCAAGCGTTCATCCCCAGCGTGAGGGACAGGAACACCCATTCGGCACGGTCGAGGCCCTTGTCGGCCACCTCGTGGCCCCGGGTGGCGAGGTAGGCCTTGCCACCGACGACCATCAGCAGCGCCAGGGAGCAGAACGGTTCGACCAGCCAGGCGAACCACCACGACGGCGACCACTTCGGCGCGCCTTCGGCGGCGAACACCTGCACCCCGGCGGTCGACCAGGCCAGCGCCAGCACCAGCGACACCAGCGCCAGCCGCGTGATCAGCCGGACCATCCGCGCGTCCCGGTAAGCCAGCACACGCGGGTCCCGGTCGAGCTTCCACAGCCGCGCGGCCTCCACGACCGCTTTGCGGCGGGCGCGGACCTTGTCGGAGGTGACCTCGAACGGCGCGTCGTCGTGCTCCAGCGTCAGCAGCTGGTGCGCTTCGGCGTGTTCGGCGATCCGCCGCTGCACCCGCCGCGTCCGGCCGGGCCGCCGACGAACCGTCCCCGCCACCTCGGGGGCGGCGGGGCCGATGTCGGGGACCTCCTGGTCGTGGGCGGGCGGTTCCGGCGGAGGGGACGTCGCGGCGACGTCGGCGAGGTGCTTTTCCAGCGCGGCGAGCCCGGTGGAGAACTCCGGGTCCCCGTTGTCCCCGCCGTCGTGGTGGTCGAGGTTCGTCGTGGTCATCGGTGTGCCTCCTTCCGTTCAGGGCTGGCGGCCGTCGTGGCCTGGTCGCCGTCGCCGGTGGCCTGCTGGTCGTGGCCGGGTGGTGCGGTGGGCAGCGCGGGCGTTCCGGCGCTGGTGATCGAGGTGCGGGCGGTGCGGGTCGTGCGCCGCAGCCGCAGTTCGCTGGCCACCCACGCCGCCGCGCCCGGTGCGGCGAGCAGGCACAGCCACGGCGACCAGACCGCCCCGCCGATCAGCGGAGCACCGACGCCGGCCAGCTCCCCGGCGTGCGTGGCCGCCCACGCCACCGCCTTCTCCTGCCTGGTCCGGCAGATTCGTTCCTGCTCAGCCATGGCGCCACCCCCTTCCCTCATCCGGCCCGCCGAACGGCGGCCGCGGTTGTCCCGGCGGGACGATCCAGCCCCGCACGACGCCCGTGCGGAACCTCAGCCACCGCCAGGTGTTCCAGCCCAGCCACAGCACGACGGCCCGGACCGGCCAGACCAGCCAGAAACCGTTCAGGATCAGCAGGTCCAGGCCCAGCAGGGCCAGCGCGACGATGAGGTTGCGGCGGATCGCGTAGCCCGCGTCGCCCAGCGCCGTCACGCGCCAGGCCTCCACATAGGACAGATAGGGATTACGTCCGAACACGTGCGTGCTCCCAGCTCCCCGCCATCGTGGTGGCGGGGTCGTAGTAGTGGTTGATCGGGCCGCGCGGCGGCGTGGTGATCTGGCGGGTGGTGTAGCCGTCCAGCTCCCCGATCACCCCGGCCAGGATCCGCACCAGCAGCACCAGCGGGATCCGGATCAGGTGCAGCGCCAGGAACAGCGCGAACGCGGCGAACACCTTGCACAGCGCCCAGGTTCCCCGGTTCTCCAGCAGCATCCGCAGCAGCGCCGCCGTGGGGTTCAGCGCCAGCGCGTCCGGTGTGGACGGTCGCGCACCGCCCGGGGTCACGACTGCTCACCCGCCTGACTCGGGGTGTCGGCGGGCGAGGTCAGGTAGGCGCCGACCGCGGCGAGTGCCAGCCCCCGGTAGAGGTTGCGGACGTCGGCGTTGCCCCAGGGCCGCGTGTTGGCGGTGGCCAAGGCCTGCGCGGCACGCTCCAGGCCGTCGAGATCCATCGTCACGCCGTTCGTGGTGTCGTGGCTGGTGGTCATGGTCAGCACTCCTCGGAGGTCGGGTCGGTCATCGGGGCGGTGGTGCCGCCGTCTGCTTCGGCGTGTTCGCGCAGCGTCGCCAGCCGGTCGGCGGCCTCGTCGACGAACGCGAGCAGTTCGGTCGCTTCGGCCGGGCGGAGCGCGCCGACCGTGTTGGGGTTGAACGTGTCGTCGACGGCGGCCAGGACTGCGTCGACGAGCCGGAGCGCGTCCACGCGGGTCAGCCGCACCGGGTACGGGCCGGGGCGGTCGGGCTTGTAGTGGGTGTCGATCTCCACCAGGTACCGGTGCGCGCCGTGGTCGGCGTACACCGTGTCGTCCGGGGTGACCCCGCTGATGGGCTGGGCCTGGTAGTCCTCCACCGTCTCGATCCGGACGGTGTTGGGCCACCGCGTCGGGTCGCCCGGGTCGGAGTTCCAGCCCTCGATGCTGTCGGAGAACGGCCGCTGGTCCTCGGTCATGGGGTTCACCGTCCGCTCGTGCGGTCGATGATCCGGCCGGACAGGGTGCGCAGCTGCGAGCGCACGGTGACGTCCCGATCGGCGGCGAGCCGGATGTCACCGGACACCGACTGGGCGTGCACCGTAGCGTTCCCGGTGGCGTGGAGCCGGATGTCTCCCGAGACCGTGCCCAGCCGCGCCCGGGCGGCCAGGCTGATCACGCTGATGTCACCGGAGACGGTGCGGACCGTGGCGTCCGGGGTGGTGTCGATCGCGACGTCGCCGGAGGTGGTGTTCACCTGCGCGGCCGTGGTTGCCGTGCAGATGTACACGTCGCCGGAGACGGTGCGCGCCGTGACCGTCCGCAGGACACCGGAGGTGCTGACGTCGGCGCTGGTGGTGTCGACCTCAACCGCGGCGCAGGTGCGCGGAAGGCGGACCGTGATCCGGATCCCGCCACCGGTGAGGACGTTACTGCCGCCGGTGATGCCGTTGACGATGTTGCCGCCGACGACGATGTTGCCGTTCCCGGTGATCGTGACACCGGTCATCGATCCGGTCACGGTCCTGCTGGTCATCCGTACGTGGGTGCCGGAGGCGTTCTGCACGACGGTGGTGTTGCCGCCGGGCGCGCCGGGGACGGTGACCCGGAACTCCTGGTCGGTGGAGCTCTGGGTGGTGGCCTTGATCAGCCGTGCGGTGACGGCATCCTCGGGGTTGAGCGGTTCGAGGGTGACCGACGCCGGGTCGTTGTCGTCGACCCGGATGTCGATGACGCCGGGTGCGTCGCTGTTGAGGACCAGCCGCACAGGCCCACGGCCGTCGTGAGTGAGGGTACGCATGGCGGAATCTCCTTACAGGGCTTAGTGATCGCGCTCGAATGAGGTGTGTGTGCAGCGGGTGCAGCCGTAGAGGCCGGTGGCCGCGGTGAACGTGCGCTCCGGCCCATCGCAGGCGGGGCAGTCGGCGTCGATCGCCAGAACCAGCCCGGCCGGGTCGGTGACGACGACCAGGTCCAGGTCGGAGGTGGGGCTCTTGTCCTTGTGCTGCACGGCTGTCACTTCTTCTTGCAGCACGGGCAGTCACCACAGTGGACGGTGAGGCCTTCATCGGCGCGGTAGCAGTCCAGACAGGTTTCCATCGTTTTCCCTTCCACAGGGCGGACAACGGGTGGTCAGCGGCGCCGGGGTGGGCGGTTGATGGTGGCAACCTTGGCGCGGCCGCGTTCGACGTCCTGGCGGCCGGTGTAGCGGCCCAGGTGGTCGACGGTGGCGGTGTGGCTGACGCCGGTCGGCAATCCGTCCGGGCCGATCATCACGACGTTGATCGTGTCGCCGGGCTGGACGATGCCGGACATGTCGCCGATCGTGCGGGTCACGCGTCCTCACCCGCCAGCAGCGCCAGCTCCACGTCGAGGTCGAGGACTTCGCTGCCCTCGGGCACGAGTTGTTCGGCCTCGTCCAGCAGCCGGTCGACGTCGGCGCGCGGCAGGCGCAGGATCGCGTGCCCGGACGGGGAATCCAGCTCCACCAGCACGCGCGAGCCATGCGCGGTGATCCGGACGTCACCGTCGCCGACCGGGTCGAGCGTCGCCCCGCCGGCCACCATCGCGTCGGTGAGCAGGGACCGGGCGAACACCCACGGCACCCAGTTGTCGTCGCCGGTGCGCACGGTCAGCGTGACCGCCCACGGGTCGGCGACGTCGAAAGTCAGGTTCGCGCGGGTGGTGGCCAGGACCGTCTCCAGGTCCATCGCCATCACCTCAGCCCCGGTGGGGACCATCGCGATCGGTAGCATGGGAAACCCTTCCTGTTGATGGCCGCCCTGACGGGGCGGCGTGGGTTGGTGGGAAGGCCCGGCCCGGTGGGCGTTCTTGGCGGGATGACCACCGGGCCGGGACCCTGTTCAGCGAGCGGACACGTTGCCCGGTGTACCGTTCGCGGCCGTGCGGATGATGCGGGACTTGCTGGTCGCCCAGTCCAGGGCCCTGATCACGACCAGGCCGTTACCCAGCGGTTCCGCGTCGGCTTCCGCGAGGTACTTCCGGCCGTGGTGGGTGAACCTCCAGTCGGCTTTGAGGTCGGCGTAGGTCACCTTCGCCATGACGGAACTCCTTGTCTCGCCGGGGATGTGGGCTACTTGGCTTTCCGGCTGCGGTCCAGGACCCAGTCGACGAACTCGGTCTGCGCGGCGGGCTTGTCGTCACCGAGGTTCCACTTGAGCCAGTCGGAGATCTCCTTCACCGACTTACCCTCGCGGCGCTGGCCGACGATGACCGTGATCACCGGTTCGACCAGCATCGGGCGGTGGCCCAGCCTCTTCGACGCTTCCATCACCAGCGGGCTGTATGCGGGCATGACGAACTCCTTCCACAAAGGACAGTTGGGGGAGGTGTAGGTGTGCGATGTCGGCGAGGTCAGCTGTAGGACTTCGCGGCGATCTTCTGCTGGCACGCGAACTTTCCGCAGTGGCCGTAGCCGTTGCACGTCGTCCTCGCCCGCTTGCCGCACCCGCCGCAGTGGGTCTTGGGGAGCCCGTTGCCGGTGTGCATGACGACCTGCGACCGGTTCTTCGCGACGAACTCGGCGGTCTTGTCGAGCGCCTTCGCGGTGGCCTTGGCAGCCGAGATGATGCCCATGACGTCCTCCTGATCGGTTGGGTTGATGGGTGGTGCTTCTCCCGGGGCGCGGCGCGTTCGTGGCGGGATGAACCGCTCCCCGGAGGTGGTGGTGCGACAACGTTCGGTGTGGTCAGCCGTGGCGTACGGGCGAGTCGTACTCGTCTCGGGTGGCTCCGCAACGGCATTCCCAGCGGACGATCGTGGGCGTGATCTGCGACCCTGCGTCGAGGGTGTGCACGTGTTTCGGATCGTCGGCGAAGGAACTCATCGACGCGGGCGAGCGGTCGGGCTTGGTCCAGTTGTTCTTGAACTTTCCGGGCATGACACTTCCTTTCAGGACAGGGATTGCTGACTGGAACGGTGTTGGTTCAGCGGCCGACGCCGGTGGCTCGCACGGCGTCGGCGAGGATGTCGGCGTGGTCGAACGCGAACCGGCCACCGCGGGCCATCCGGACGGCGACGTCGAGCGGGATCCAGGACGCGGCGGCCGCGTCGTCGGCGGCGACCGGGGCGGGCATCGTGGACAGAACCGCGGTGTAGGCGACACCGACGTAGCGGCCGCGCGGGTCCCGACCCGGGGTGTCGTAGACACCGACCAGCCGGAGCGGGATCCGGTCGAGGTCGAGGCCGGTTTCCTCGACCGCTTCGCGTTTCGCGGCCGCCAGCGCGGTCTCCCCTGCGTCGACGTGCCCTCCCGGGAACGCCGCTTTGCCCTGGTGCGGGTCCCAGCCGCGTTCGATCAGCAGCACATGCGGTACGCCGTCGCGGTGGGCGAACAGCACCACATCGGCCGCGTAGAACACTGGTGCGCGGCGGTCGAGTCGGGTCGCGACCCGACCGGCCAGGGCTGCGGCCCAGTACCTCAACGACATCGGAAGTCCTTTCGGGAGAAGGGATCGGGGTAGGCGAGGCGTGACCGTGGGGTCAGTGCTCGAACCGCAGGAGGACGAACATCACGAACTCGTGGGTGTCGTCGCGGTTCGCGCCGAACCGGACGGCGTAGCGGGCCTGCGTGGTATCGGTGCCCGCGCCGCTGCGGAACATCGACGTGACCAGGGAGACGCGGTCGGACGCGTCCTTCTTGCTGAGGTTGAACGCGGTCATGGCGGTGGTGATCAGGGCGGAGTCCTTCACGGGATGTGTCCTTTCGCTGGGTGACGGGACTTTCGAGGTGGTACGGGCAACTCCGGCGGTGACGGGCAGCGCGACGGAGGGAAGGAAGCTGGCAGAAACGGGGGGTTCAGAGCCCGGCGCGGAAGGCTGCGGCGATCGCGCTGGCGACGCTGACCACGCGGTTGGTGTAGCCGCGCTGGTGGAGGTGGGTGGCGAGGGAGTCCAGGACGGCGGCCCGGCCGGCCAGGTTCCTGGCGGTGGCGTAGGTGCCGAGCAGGTAGACCGTCCAGTTGTCGGCCTCCAGGCCGTACCCGCCGAGCCGGTAGCCGCGGCCGTGGTCGGCGGCGTGTTCGGCGGTGGCGATCATCCCGGCCAGGTCAGCGGCCCACAGGTGTCCCTGGATCCGGTCGGCGACCGCGGTGTCGTCCAGCAGTCGGGACCCGAGCGGGGCCAGCTCGGCGAGGTAGTGCTGTTCACCTGCCAGCCAGTTCAGTGCCGCGATCCGGTCGCAGCCGGTGCCGGCCATCGGCAGGAAGTCCCTGACGATCTGGGCGGATCGGTGTTCAGCGTCTCGGTAGGCGCGGGTCGCGGCCCGGATCGGCTCGTTGAAGTGGAAGCGGAGTCGCATCACGCCACCGCCTGTCCGGCCGTGGCGGGCACGGTGGCCCCGGCCAGCAGGCCGATCACGTAGGACACGAACGACTTCTGCGCACAGGGGTGCACCTGGTCGGTCTGCGGATCGCGCAGCGTGGTCCGCAGCCACAGGGTCAGCCGGGCCACCGACCAGCCCTGACGGCGCCGCTTCGCGATCTCGGGCAGCAGCTTGTCCAGGAACACCGCCCGGACCCGGGGTGCGCGGGTCGCGGCCTGCCGCGCCACCTGGTTCGGCACCGCCGCGAGCACCGTCGACGCCGGGCGCTGGGACCGCGTCCGGCGGGCCGTGGCCTCGTCGGCCTCGTGCTGGGCCAGCATCCGGACCTGCGAGGCGACGTCCTGGTAGATCCGGGCGCGGCGGCGCGTCACCGGCTCCGACGTGCCCTTGATCAGGGCGCGGGCGTTGGCGGTCAGCTGGCCGGCCAGCCGCTCGAACCGGCGCACCACCAGGGCCTCGACATCGCCGTCGCGCAGCGGCACCACCAGCGGATTGCCCGCGGCCTGCTCCGCCTCGACCTCGACCAGCAGAGCCAGCTGGGCGGCGACATCGCGGTACACCGTCGACCGCAGGGCCACGACCTCGTCCGGCAGTCCGGACGCCTCCAGCAGCGCGGCGTTGCGGGTCAGCAGGGCACCCAGGTCGCGGAACTTCATGACGATCACGGCGGCCGGGTCGGCGTATCCAGGCATGGCGGTACCTCCACAACAAAGCGAGAAAGCGGGAAATAGTCAGAAAAAGGAGCGAAACGTCAGCTCAGAAACTCGTGCGCCGGACAGTCACCAGCAGCGGGATCAGGCGCCAGGCCTGCACACCGTGCGGACCGGAAATCTCGGAACGGAGCGCTGTCTCCGTGACCTCCAGCCACTCCCGGCACCTCGATGCCGGGGCGCTCTTCGGCGGCATCGACGCGAACAGGTCAGCGAACGCGGCCGGGACGAACAAGCGGCGGCCCATCACGCCACCTCGCCGAAGTCGTAGAACGCGGTCAGCGCAGCAGCCGACTTGCCCTGACCCGGTGTACCGGCGATCGCCCATGCGGACGGCAGCTCCACCACCGGCGCCACGTCCTCGACGACCGGGGTGATCGCCGCCTCGAACTCCGCCAGAGTGCGCGTCTCGAAGTCGAACTCAGGCAGGTCGAACACCTCATATCCCCAATCCGCCGGGGCAAAGGAATCCACCGCCAACGCGTCGTAGTCCAGGCCATCCGTCGCAGCCTCGATCTGGCGGCGGCTCGGTCGTGCAGTCCTCATCGGGAGATTCCTTTCGCTGGTGTTGCTGCGTTCGGTGTTGTAGAGCTAGTTCACCATAGGTCGCCCTAGTTCGTAATCGGCTAATCGGGTGAACTAGGGCGCCATAGGTCGTTTGTTGGTAGCCTGATGCGGTGAAGACGAACCCGGAAGAAATGGCGCCATTCGAGGTCGTCGCAGACAAGATCCGACGCCAGATCACGGATGAGGTACTGAAGAAGGGCGAAAAGCTGCCCTCGCATCGGGACTTGGCCAGCACGTATGACGTCGCCGTGATGACTGCGCAGAAAGCCGTGCGGCTACTCGTCAAGGAAGGGTGGGCCACCCCTCGCGGATCAGTTGGAACCTTCGTCAGCTCAACGTGGGACCAAGGTGGCCGCCCCGTCAGCGTCGAGCAGCTTGCGCAAGAGGTCGCCCGGCTTCGGGACCGGCTGGACTCGCTCGAAGCGCAGGTCAACGGTCGGAACTAATCCTTCCCGAGGGCCCGAAAGAAGGTCGCCAGGCCGTCGATGACTGATTCGCCGTTGTCGCGAGCATCGCTGACAAGCTCAGCCGAGTCGCCCGGGAACTTGATCACCATCACGATGACCGCGAGCACGACAAGCCCAAGGAGGACCTTCTTGACCATGCCGCCACCGGACTTCATGGACAGAAGCTGCGGAGTGGACTTTCGG
This sequence comes from Amycolatopsis sp. lyj-108, assembly GCF_046549005.1. Lineage (NCBI taxonomy): Bacteria > Bacillati > Actinomycetota > Actinomycetes > Pseudonocardiales > Pseudonocardiaceae > Amycolatopsis > Amycolatopsis sp. lyj-108. Next base: position 518,794 of record NZ_JAJPWQ010000005.1, read on the forward strand.
GACATCAGATGCTCCTCTTCGGTTCGCCCGGATCTTGGTGTCGTCCGGCTTGACCTAAGAAAACCGCAGGTCGCGGGACACCAAAACCACGTTTCGAAGGTCACTTCGAAACGTCCCAGAGCGCGAAGCGTCCCCTCAAAACGTCCCAAACGTCCCGCACGCAGGAAGGGTGATCAGCCGTGGCGAACGATCGCCTGAGGACAGCGATGCTGGCCGCCAACCTCACGCCGGAGACGCTGGCCGACAAGCTTGAAACGCACGAGAAGACCGTCGTACGCTGGATCAGTGACGAGGGGCGCCGGCCGCACAGGCGGACTCGCCACCAACTAGTCAGGCTTCTCGGGGTCCGCGAAGAAGACATCTGGCCAGAGCTCGCAAACGACCCACGTCCAGCAGCGACAGAGAGCGAGCTTTTTCATTTGTATCCATCTCGATCGGCGATGACTGGAGCGGTCTGGGAGTCACTCCTGAACGGCGTAGAGCACGAGATGGATGTACTTGTGTTCTCAGGCGCTTTTCTGGTCGAGCAATACGACCTGATACCCCTGATCCGACGCAAGGTAGCGAATGGAGCACGGTTTCGACTGCTCATTGGGGACGAAAAGTCACCGGCAGTCATCCAGCGTGCAATTGACGAAGGAACCCCCGGCGGCCTAGAAGGCCGCATCCAACTGATGCGACGGTACCTGACGGAGTTGGCGGACGTTGAAGGTGTCGAGATCCGTACGCACGGAACCATCCTGTACAACTCGATTTACAGATTCGACAACAACCTTCTTGTAAATGGTCACGCGCACGGAGCACTCGCTGGACAAAGTCCCGTGATGCACTACAAGCGCACACCGAATGGCCCCATCTGGCAACACTACATGCGCTCATTCGAGCGGACATGGTCAGTCGGAAAACCCGAATAAGATACGAGAGACGCGATGGCACGAATTGACTACTTCAACGACCCGGCCGCTCCAGATGCGAACAGTGTGGTCCCCTCGGTTACGGTCGCAATCTTTAACGAGCAGGGCGGCATCCTGCTGATCCATAAGGTCGACAACAACCTTTGGGCCCTACCCGGCGGCGGCCATGACGCCGGAGAGCGCATCACTGACACAGCGATCAGAGAGGTCAAAGAAGAAACTGGCCTGGAAATCGAGGTCATTCGACTTGTGGGAACCTATACCGACCCTCGACATGTGATGGCCTACGATGACGGAGAGGTCCGCCAGCAGTTTTCACTTTGCTTCGAGGGGCGATGGATAGGTGGACGACCACGAGAGGATGGCACTGAGACAAAGGATGTCCGTTGGGTCGCCCCTGATGCGCTCGACGACTTGAACATTCACCCATCCATGCGGCTTCGTATTGACCACGCGCTGGACAAGAACCGCAAATATCCCTACCTCGGCTAAGTATTCAGCAATCTGCGTTCAGTGCGTTCGACCGCTTCCTTGAGAATGGGTCCCGCTTTGATCCAAGTGCGATGCACGGGATCGTCAGGGGCGTACCTGCATAGGATCTCAGAGATCCGTTCGTCGTAGGTGAGAGATTCGCCCGCCGGTCCGGTCGTGAGGTCGGCAAAGACGAGAGCATCGAGTAGCGCGTTGTCAGCGAACGGGAATTCGGCAAGTTCCGCTGCCAAACCGCGCTGTTCGGCTTCAAACCTCGCACCCGAATGGTGTGCGACAAGGTTGACCACGTTGGCCGGCCAGCCCTGCCCCTTCAGGTAGCGGGCACCGTCGAGTGGATGAAACCGCGTGTGTCCAATAGCGGGGGCGTAGCCGATGTCGTGGAGCCAGGCGGCAGCGATCAAGGCTCCCCGATCCGACTGCTTGACCGCCGGTGCGGCAGCAGAGGCGCGACGTGCAACGGCTTGAACATGGAGCCATCGACGACCCAGTGGCTCCACCAGCTGCTCAGCGAGTCGACGCGCTTCCTCTGGCAATCCCATGTCTGCCGACGGTACCGGTCCGACTGGCTCCGGGATGTACTGCATCAGTACTTCTCCTTCTCGTCTGACGTGAGGCGCTCTGGATCCCACGGAAGCCCAGGGCGCTCGCGCTTTACTGGCTGCACAACTCGCGGGGTAGGTTCCACGTCATGGAGGGGTTCGAGTACTACCTGCCGACGCCGAAGCAGCCCATCCGGCCGGCCATCCTGGTGCAGTTCGCTGAACCTGCCGACGACGTCGCCGTGTGGCTGCTCTACCTGACGTTGGCCACGAGGCGCGTCGAAGATGACGACTTGGAAGATCCCGACCTGGGGCACTACCAGGGCTGGTACCTCTACCTCCTGGCTGAGCGCGTCGGCTTCCCGGCCATCGTCAGCATGGTCACCGATCGCACCCGCCGCCGCGCCCTACATGAGCGCGGACCCCATTTCACACTTCGCAGGCGAAAGTGGGACCTGATGAGCCCACTGGATGGGGCGTTGTACGTGAACGCCCCAGCGCCGATCACGGCCTCGGAAATCGACAGCGCGCTGCAATGGCTTCGCGACGGCGGCCTGCCGCGCCGGAAGGCGTCGTGAGTCTGCGGTCCCTGACGGGCTCGACCTGACCGGGATCGTGCCCGGGACGCTGAGCATGTGGGCGGCCACGGTCACCGGGCGGTGGGTCGGATAGATGGTCTTACCGATCGCGCCCCGCGGGAGTCCTACGCAAGATATGACAATTGCCGCGCTGAGATGGGGTGCACGGGGTCGCCTGTGCATCACCTACCAAGGTTCCACCCGGCCATCGGGATGGATCACGGTCCTACTCATTCCTTGGGCTTCTTCTGGGCTAATCATTAGCGTGGTGGAGTCCAGTATGGGCGCATTTTGCTTGGGTGTAACCTTAATATTTTCGGCAAAGCTAATCGTAGCGTATTCACGCCCGTTAGTGAAAACGAGCTCCGGTGCGCTTTGGATCCCGTCAATCAGCGTGAGGATTCGCGACTCGATTTCATCTGTGAGATTGGGCGTGGTTGACTCGATTAGGATTTCATTTTCGGGGTCGTGCCAGTACCATCGCCTGGAGCCGTTTCGTGAAACCGCGAGGATTGCGGTCACGTGCCGAGGGGGAATCTTGGGCCATATCCTATTGTCAACCTTGTTGATCGCATCTAGATAGGCGGGCCAGTGACTTCGCAATTCCTTAAGCACGTCAAGAAAAGGGGTTTGGTCGAGGTCTGGACGCTGGCGACCGGCTGTGGTGAAAATTCCTTCTGCGGCCTCAATTCCTGAAATGTAAGCGAAAGGGCAGAGATGTATGGCGCTTCCAGTCCTGTGTACAGTGCTTCCTTGGATCTGCTTTACTAGTCCGAGTGCTCCACCGGGCGCTCCATGTATAACCAGCGATGCCAATCGGTAGGCTGGGTATAGATGCGCAAGGCCGAATTCGCCACTGCGGTCGGCGAGGGTTTTTTCAGACCATGTAGAGCGGAATCTTGATCCGTATTGCGTTAACGCTGATTGTATTTTGGGTCGTAACTTCTTCAATGCGTGGGCGCGCTCAGACCTAATTCTTTTGGCTCGCGATCGGCTTAGCAGATTAATTCCGAGCGTAAAATCGTTAGCGAACTGCGCGCCGAAGGCTAGGTGATCCATGTAGCGTTGTGCTCTTGCTGGAGATGACTCGATGTCGCGAATATTTACTGCGTGCTCAATTAATGACCTGGCTGATCGGACGGCAGAGCGCCCGCTGCCACGTCTCAGTTCTTCGAATAGGCTCATTAGATCACTAAAGCCTTGGCTGTATACGGTAGCTATTGCGGGGTAGTCTTCTGCTTCCCCGAAGAATGAGCGTGCGAATAGCGACGCGCTAACCAGCGCCTCGTTAGATAGGTCGTTGAACCAGGGAGCTTCATCGTCTATTAGCTTACTCGGGTCATGTTCGAAGCTGAACCTTGTCGGCTCGTCTGGCGGAGTGGAGCTGGATACGTTCATGCCTACATGTCGGTGGGTGAGCGTGAGATGTTGCGCCAGGGCGCCCGCGGCCGGTTGCTGGAGTGGTCGGCCAGGTCGGCCACCAGGAGTTCGAGACGCGGGTACGAGCTCCGCCGACTCCTCTTCAGGGCGTGATTCGACGCATCCTTGCGCTTCCCGTAGAGGGACGCCCAGAAGCGTGAGATGCATAATCGAACACATGTCCGACTCGCCGTGGCCTGCTGGTGATGCGCCGTACGTGCGCGCGGTCGAGCCGCCCAAACCCGTGTGGGTCGACCTACGTCGCGTTTTCCCGATCGAAACCCCGCGGGGATCGCTCCCTGATGGGCTCGACCTCACTGGGGTCGTGCCCGGAACGTTGAGCACGTGGGCCGCCACGGTCACCGGGCATTGGGTTGGATGGGTCACCTTCGCCCTCGGGGTTCCAGGCGAGGGCGCCACGTGGCATCGCCAGTGGATCTTGGCGGACGCGCTGAAACCGCGGCGCGAGTGACATCAATTGGCGACATCAACAGCCATGAACAACCGTGAACGAACCGGGCCGGGGACGATCATGCAATGAGCTCTTTGGGCAGCTCAGAGCCTGGTCGCCGAAGTGAAGCACTTAATTTACACCCGAGCGGTCGTAGGTTCGATCCCTACTGCGCCCACCGAAAACCCCGCGACAGGCCGCATGCGCGGCGCTACCTTCGGCCGAATGCACGACCTCACGTGGCGGCCGCTCACCCCGCAGGACGCCCAGGCGTCGGCCGGCCTCCTCAACGCCATGGAGACCGTCGACGGGATCGGCGAGAACTACACGGCGGAGGACACCCTCCAGGAGCTGATCGACCCGTACGCGGATCTGGAGCGGGCGAGTCTCGCCGCCTTCGACGGCGACGTGATGGCCGGCTACATGAAGATCCGCTTCAAGCCGTCCGCGGAAGAGGTGCATCGGGTCTTCCTCGACGGCGGCGTCCATCCCGCGTACCGCCGCAGGGGGATCGGCGGCGCGCTCGTCGACGCGGGAGTGGCGGCGGCCAAGGTGGTGCACGCGCTGCATCACCCGTCGGCGAAGCTCGTGGTCGACGTCAATCGGCCGGAGCGCATCGCGGGCCTGGCCGAACTCGTCCGGTCACGGGGTTTCGTGCCGGTGCGCTACTTCCAGCGCATGGAGCACTCACTCGGCGCCTTGGACGGTCTGGCGATCCCCGAAGGGTTCCGGATCGAGCCGTGGTCGGAGGGGAACGACGAGGACTTCCGGACGGTCCGGAACGAGGCGTACCGGGACTACTGGGGCGCCGTGCCGATGCCGCCCGATCTCTGGCGGAACAAGATCACCAACCAGACTTTCCGGCCCGAGGTGAGTTTCCTGCTTCGTGCGGCGGGCTCCGCGGTGGGGATGCTGGTGACGATGTGCTGGGACGCCGACACGGAGGCCACCGGCGTTCGCGACGCGCACTTCGTGGTCATCGGAACGCTTCGGGAGTACCGGCGGCGAGGTGTCGCCAGCGCGTTGATGGGGCAGGCGTTGCGGGTCGCCGCCGATCAGGGGTACGACCGCGCGAGTTCGAACGTGGACTCCGCGGATCCCGCCGGGGCGTTCGGGGTCTTCGAGAAGGCGGGCTTCGCGCCGACGATGCGGTACGTGCGCTGGGCCCTCGAGGTCTGACGCAAGTAGGTGACTAATTGCGGGAGAAGACACGTGAAGGCCCCCTTCCCGTGACGTGGTCGCGGGAAGAGGGCCTTCACGTACCCCCAACACCTGTGGAACGTCTTCGGTTTTTCGGCGGTCTGGTCTGCCCCCTCGGCAGGCCAGACCGCCGGTGCGCCGCGCCGCGGGTGGCGAACTTTCGGCTGCACAAGACAGGAGACGGTCGGGACTGCCCAGATACGTCAAGATCGGCGGCCATTGGAGTGATCCAGGCCACGAGGGGCGATCACGCAGGGCGACTAGGCGCGGGTGAGCCTGTTCGCCAGCGTCGACATCGTGTAGGTCCCGGTGCCCATGACGACTTCGAGGGCGTTCCGTTCGGTGTACCCGTGCCCGAGGAAGGTCCGCAGTGTCTCGTCATCGACGCCACCGGCGGTTTCGAGCACCGCCAGCGTGAACTGCCGGACGGCTTCCAGTCGCTCGTCCGGCACGGTCTCCTGCGAGCGGAGCGCCGCGATGACGGCATCGTCCGCGCGAAGCCTCTTCAGTTTCGCGGTGTGCAGTTCGATGCAGACTTCGCAACCGTTGCGCGTCGCCACGGTCATCACGACCGTCTCTCGGGCGAACGGATCGAGCGTCGTCTGCTCGAAACTCGCGCTCAGCTTCAGGAATCCGTCGAGCAGTTCCGGAGACGTGGCCAGCCGGGCCACGGCGGTGGGGAGGTGACCGAACTTCCGGATGGTCGCTTCCATCGAGCGACGCGAGGCTTCGGGTGCGGTTTCGACGGTGTGATCGGTGAACAAGGCAGCCCCTAAGATGGTCAACGTGGTTGACGAAAAGGTAAACCAGGTTGTCGAGCGACGCAAGCAGGTTTCCGACCCACCGGGGTTCGAGCTGCCGCTTCTGCTGTTCGCGGGCTTCCGCTCGATCATCGACCGGATGCACGCCGAACTGGCCGAGCGGGGACATCCCGACGTCCGCCCGGCGTACGGCTTCGCCATGCAGGCGATCGGCCGCCACGGAGCGACGGCGAGCGAGATCGGGCGGCGGCTCGGGGTCAGCAAGCAGGCGGCGGGCAAGACCATCGACAAGCTGGAGCAGCTCGGCTACGTCGAACGCGCCGACGACCCGGCCGACGCGCGGCGCAAGGTCGTCCGGCTCACCGCTCGCGGATTCGACTCACTCGGCCGGTCCGCGGCGATCTTCGAGGAGCTGCGCAAGGAGTGGGTCGGCGCGCTGGGCGTCGAAAGGGTTCGCGCGCTCGAAGCCGACCTTCGCACGATGGCTCCGTCGGAGGGCTTCCGCCTCGACGTGGCGGGCTGGTTCGGGCCCTAGAAAGGGCAACCCGGGTTCGGCGCGTCCTGTGAAAGCGGGCTCCCGTGCGGTAGCACGTAGAGCACCTCGAGCACCACCGGCGTCGTCCCGAGGTTCCGTCCGATGTGGACGGTGTCGCTCGGTTCGGTGAAGACGGCGCCCTGCCGGTACAGGCCGTCGAGCCCGCAGTCGGCCGAGTTGTGCGTCAGCGTGCCGGCCTTGACGTACGCGTACAGCTTCCCGTCGTGGTAGTGCCAGCCGGTGTAGCCGCCGGGCTGGATGACGACCTCGCGCAGCACGTAGTCGGTGTCCCCGACGGTCTTCTGGTGGAAGATCGTCCCGGTCACCCCGGAACCGGGGGTCGCCTCGGCTGTCGCGGGGACGGCGAACGCGAGAACGAGTGTGGCGAGCAGTGTGGTCACAGGCCGCAGGCGCATGGGAAAACGGTACCGCGATCGGCACTGCCCGAAAGGGCTGTTCAATTCGCCCGAAGTGTCCGCCGCAGCATCTTTCCACTTTCGGTTCGCGGCAGCCGCTCCCGGAATTCGAACCGGCGCGGCGTCTTGAACCCGGCGAGCTCGGCTCGGCAATGCTCTTCGAGCCGCTTCGCCAGCAAGGAATCACCAACGGCACCCTCGACCAGTTGGACGACGGCGACGACCCGTTGTCCCCATTCGGGATCCGGTTCCCCGATCACCGCGACGTCGGCGACGTCGGGATGACCCAGGAGCCGCGCCTCGATTTCTGCGGGGTAGATGTTCACGCCGCCGGAAAGGATGAGATCCGTCCGCCGGTCGCAAAGAAACACCCGGTTCGCGGCATCGAGATAGCCGACGTCCCCAACGGTGACGAATTCCCCGGACCGTGCGGCGGCCGTCTTGTCCGGGTCATCGTGATAGTCGAATTTCGTATGCGCGGAACTGAAGTAGAGCGTCCCGGTCTCGCCCGCGGGGAGTTCGGCGCCGTCGTCGTCGAGAACCTTGACCCGCACCCCGTCCAGCGGTTCGCCGACGGTGCCCGGCGCGGCGAGCCATTCGCGCGCGTGTACCGCCGTGATCAGGCCCTCGGACGCGCCGTAATACTCGTGGACCACCGGCCCGAGCCAGGCGAGCATCCGCTCCTTGACCTCGCGCGGGCACGGCGCGGCACCGTGGATCACCGAGATCAGGCTCGACAGGTCGTAGCGCGCTCGCACGTACTCGGGCAGCCGCAGCATGCGGTGGAACATCGTCGGCACCAGATGCGTGCTCGTCACGCGGTGCTTTTCCGTGAGCCGCAGCGTTTCCTCGGCGTCGAACCGGTCCATCAGCACGAGTGTGTGCCCGAGATGCAGGATCGACGTCGAGAACATGCCCGGTGCCGCGTGGTAGAGCGGGCAGGCGACGAGGTGAACGCCGTGTCCTGGCAGGACATCCAGCCGTTCGAGGACGTGCGCGTGGATCGGGTGCAGCGCGGGTGGCCGCCCGGACAAGGCACGCCGCACGCCTTTGGGACGCCCTGTGGTTCCGGACGTGTAGAGCATCGTCTGGCCGGCGGTCCGCCGCTCCGGCGCGGTGGTTGGCAGGTTCGCGCCCCAGACCGCGTAGTCCGCCCATCCGGGTGTCGCGCCGCGCGAAAACCGGTGCCGGCCATTCAGTTCCGTGGTGCACGTGGCCGCGATGTCCGCGTCCGCGACGGCGACCTTGGCACCGCTGTTGGCCGCGATGTAGCCGATCTCGGCGGGCGAGGACCGATGGTTGACCGGCGTGAAGTACATCCCCGCCTGCAGGGTCGCCAGCAGGAGCTCGTAGTAGGTGAGTCCATTATGGATGATCGCGAGCACGCCGTCGCCTTCGCCGAGGCCGAGCGCCCGCAGGGCGTGGGTCAGCTGATTCGCGCGTGCCGAGAGTTCGCCGAAGGTGGTCTCGCGCCCGTCGACGTCGATCACCGCGACGCGGCCGGGGTCCTGGGCGGCGACCTCGTAGAACGTGCTCATTTCGTCACCGATCCGGGGTGTCGCAGGGTTTCCAGATGCCGTCCGAGCACCGTGCGCATCAGCTCGGGCGGCGTCCGCCCGCTTGCCATGGCGAGGCCGTCCAGCAACGCCGCCAGCCGTTCGGTTTCGACGTCCAGGTCGAGGTCGTCGAGCAGGCCAACCGCGCCACGCGCGCCTTCGAGCACCCGGCGGACGAGTGCGCGGATCCCCGCGTGTGCCCGCGCGGCTTCCTCGGCGAGATCCGGGCGGTACTTCGCGGCGGCGGAGAAGGCCAGCCAGACGTCGGTCTCGGCACGGGTCTGCTCGGTGAGCGGAAGCAGTTCGCCGAGCAGCGCTTCGGTGAGTTCCTGACGGCGTGAACGCGGGGTCTCCGGATCGAGCAGTTCGGGTAGATGGCGCAGCAGCCGCGCTTCCACCCGGTCTCCGAGCGCGCGCATGGCGAACACGATCAGCTCGTCGTGCCCTCGGAAGTAGTGCCGCACCGAACCGATCGCGAGCCCGGCGTCGTCGGCCACGCTCCTGAGCGACGCCTGCGCGAGGCCGTCCCGCTGGATCACCCGGAAGACGGCTTCGGCTATCTCCAAGCGCCGGGCTTCGGGGTCGACGATCTTCGGCATGTTGCCTTTATAGCACGACCTTGCTATTTTATTTGGCACAGTCGTGCTACAAAGGGGGAGTTCATGCGGACCTGGTTGCTGATCGCGCTGGCGGTCGCCGTGGTGATCGTGATCGTCGTGCGCAGGCTGCGCGGGGAGCCACTGGTCGCCCGCGAGGTGTTCGGGGCGCCGGTGGTCCTGCTCGCTTTCGGCGTCTACGGCCTGGTCAAGCTCGAAAGTTTCACCCTCACGGACGGTGCCTGGCTCGTGCTGGGTTCCGTGATCGGTTGCGGCCTCGGCGCGGTGCGCGCAGCCACCACGAAACTGTTCGAGCGCGACGGCGTGCTGTGGCTGCGCTACACCGGTTGGACGTTCGGCGTCTGGGTGCTTTCGCTGGTGGTGAACTTCGGGATCGGCTTCCTGGCCACGACGGCCGGGGCGCATCCCGACGCGCGGCCGGTGACGTTGTCGATCGGCGTCAGCCTGCTGGGGGAGGCGTTGGTGATCGGCCTTCGCGCGAAGACGACGGGGCTGCCGTACGCCCCGCCGTCCGAGTCCGTGCTTTCCCGCCGTTAAGCCAGTTTCTCGACTTCGCCGACGAGGAGTGCGATGTCGTCTTCGGTGTTGAAGTAGTGCACCGAAGACCGGACCATCGACGGCAGCCCGCGCGCGGCGAAGTCGAACTGCGCGGACGTCGCTTCGACGACGCTGACGTTGATCTTCTTCGCCGTCAGGCGCTTCTTCACTTCCTGTGACGGCGTTTTCGCGACGCTGAACGTGACGATCCCGCACTGCCGCGTGCCTTGGTCGTGGACGCGGACGCCGGGGACTTCGCGGAGCGCGTCGCGCAGTTTCGCGGCGAGCGCGGCGACACGGGTTTCGATGGCGGGCATGCCCCATTCGAGGGCGTAGTCGATCGCCGCGCCGAGACCGTGCAGGGCGGCGTGATCGCGTTCCCAGACCTCGAACATCTTCGCCGTCGGATCGACTTCGTAGCTTTCGGGCGCCGTCCACGCCGCCGAATGAAGGTCGAGCATCGCGGGCTCGACGCGCTCGCGCAGCCGCGGGTGCGCGTAGAGGAACCCGGTTCCCCGTGGCCCGCGCAGGTACTTGCGGCCGGTCACGCTGAGCGCGTCGCAGTTCAGGCGTGCGACGTCGAGGTCGATCTGGCCGGCGCTCTGGCAAGCGTCCAGCAGGAACGGGATCCCCGCCTCGCGTGCGACCGCGCCGATCTCCTCGGCGGGGTTCACCAGTCCGCCCTGGGTCGGCACGTGGGAGACGGCGATCAGCTTGACGTCGCCGTCGACGCGGCGTTTCAGGTCTTCGACGTCCAGCTGTCCGGACTCGTCGTTCTCGACCACCTCGACGACGGCGCCGGTGCGCTTCGCGAGCTGCAGGAACGAGATGACGTTGCTCGCGTACTCGGATTTCGCCGTCAGGATCCGGTCTCCCGCGGCGAAGGGAAGCGCGTAGAAGATCGCCTGCCAGGACCGGGTCGCGTTGTCGGTCAGCGCGATGTCTTCGGGGGCGGCGCCGACGAGGCGCGCGGCCGAGGCGTACACGCCGTTCATCCGTTCCACAGTCGCCGCGGCCTGCTCGTATCCGCCGATCAGGGCTTCTTCGCGCAGGTAGCCGACGACGGTGTCGGTCACCCGTGCGGGCGGCAGCGACGAACCGGCGTTGTTGAGGTGGACCACTTCCGCGCAGCCCGGTGTCTCGGCACGAGCGCGGTTCACATCGAAGTCCGTCATGCCTAACTGAATACAGTAAGGCCGAACTGCATGCAATACTGCACCGATGACGAGGAACCTGCTCCGGCGCGACCTCGCGGAGGAGATCACCGCCCGCGTGCTCGACGGCCGCATCGCCGCGGACAGCCGCATCAACGAGGTGCACCTCGCGCGCGAGCTGGGCGTCAGCCGGACACCGTTGCGTGAGGCGCTGATCGGGCTGGCCGATCGAGGGCTGCTCGTATCGGCGCCGGGGCGTGGTTTTCTCGTACCGCCGTTCGATCCGGAAGAGGCCCGGCAGCTGTACCCGCTCGTCGCGGAGCTGGAGTCGCTCGCGTTGCGATGGAGCTCGCCGCAGGACCTCGCCGGTCTCACCGGCGGCCTGGACCGGATCGCCGACGAGATGACCGCGGAACTCGAGCGGCAGGGCGATCTGTCCACTTTGGATGATCGTTGGCACGCGCTGCTCGTCTCGCGGTGCACGAATCCGCATCTGCTTCGCCTGCTCGAGCAGACGAAGCCGCTGCTGAAACGCTATGACGCGCGCTATTTCGGTGGCGTCGAACGCGCCAAGGAGAGTATCGATGAGCACCACCGGATCGCCGGCGCGATCCGCGCCGCCGACCTGGCGACGGCGTTGGAGCTGCTCGTACGGAACTGGGTGAAAACGTTGGCATATCTGGAAGACATGGGGTGAAACGATGTTCGTGACGGCACATCTGAGTGACAACCATCTCGACGGCGGGGAACGCGCCGACGAACGCACCGCACGGGTGATGCGGTATCTGGAGAACCTGGCGACCCCGGTCGACGCGATCCTGGTGACCGGGGACATCGCCGACCACGGCACCCTCGAGGAGTACCGGCGCGCGGCCGAACTGTTCAAGACCGACGTCCCGCTGTTCACCTGCCCCGGCAACCACGACAAGCGGGGCCCGTTCCGCGAAGGACTGCTCGGCCAGGCGCCGGACGACGCCCCGGTCAACGCGGTGCACACGGTCGGCGACGTCACCTTCGTGATGGCCGATTCGAGCATCCCGGGGAAGCCGGACGGTCAGTTCGACGACGAGACCATGGCCTGGCTGGACGGCGTGCTCGGTGACGGCGACGGCCCCGCCTTCATCGCCTTCCACCATCCGCCGGTCCCGCTCGGGCTGCCGTTGGTGGACGCCATGCGCCAGTACGGCGAGGACAAACTGGCCGAGGTGCTCGCACGTCACCCGCGAGTGGTGGCCTTGCTCTGCGGACACGTCCACGCGTCGGCGTCGACGATCTTCGCGGGTGTGCCGCTGCGTTCGGCGCCCTCGGTCGGGTCCAGCATCCTGTTCCCGTGGGAGGAGAACGGCCTCCGGCCGTGGAGTGAAGGCGGGCCGATCGATTACGACCTGCCGCCGTCGCTGCTGTTCCACGTGCTGCACGACGACGGCAGGCTGACCACGCACCAGCGGGTGGTCCCTGCCTGACGCAGGTGAGGGGGGATCGGGGCGGTCCGATGTCCCCAATGTCGCATTGGAGACACTGAGCGCCTCCAATGCGACATTGGGGACCTGCCCGGCTCCCGATTCGCCACTCAGACCCCGTTGGAGCGACCAGCCACCCAAAGCCCTCATCGGCCGTGTCGCGAAAGCCACTTTCGGGACATCAGACGTCGCGAAAGTGGCTTTCGCGACACGCTCCTGTGCTCTCCACCCTCATTGACCGCCGAACACCGGAAGTGTGATCCGGGACGGCCGCGCGGGGTCGTGGAAGATCTCGAACCGCGCGGGCTTCCCGTCCACCGCGCTGAAAACGGGCTCGTCGGTGCCATGGTTGCGGGCGAAGCGCGGGAACGCTCCGCCCGCGACCTGCAACCGCAGCCGGTGTCCGCGGCGGAACCGGTAAGCCGTCGGATCGAGGTGGACCTCGGCCGCGACGACACCGTCCACATCGGACTCAGGGTTTCCGGGACGCAGGCGAAGGATGCCGTCGGTGACGTTGCGGGAGACACCGCGACCGTCCACATCGCACAGCCGGACGAAGACGTCGCCGTGCCCGAGGTCGGTCCGGACGTGCATTAGCGCGGAGATCTCGCCGATGACGTCGAGGTCGCGTTTCAGCATGTCACCGGTGAAGAGCAGTACGTCCGGCCGAGCCTCGATGTCCTTGTTGTCCTGTTGTTTCTGCACGCCCGAAAGCAGGGGACCGCCGACGGTCGGGGTCGGATCGGCCGGGTCGAAGGTGAACCTGCCCGGTTTCGACTCCACCGGCGCATCGGGGGAAATCCTGCCGGGGCGCAGGAAATACGACGTGGCTTCGGACTCGGGCGGCCAGCTCTCGAAGTCCAGCCATCGCCCGGAGCCCTGGAGGTACAGGCGCACGGGTGACCGCCTCAGCGGCGCTCGGTCGCCGAGGAGATGGGCGGAGAGGAACCCGATCTGGTCGGTCAGCAGGGTTTTGAGGCTGGCGGGTTCGCCGTGCGCCCACGGGCCGATGGTGATCCGGGGTGCGCGTCCGGCCGCGGCGAGTTCCTTGAAGTCGCGTAGCTGGGTGGAGATGAACAGGTCGTACCAGCCGGTCACCATGGTCACCGGGGTCCTCAGCGCGGCGACCTCGGCGCTGTGGTCCGACGGCGCCCAGAAGTCGTCGCCAGGTTCGGCGTGTCCGGTGACGTCCTGGAGGAACCGCACCTGCTTGCCGATGGCCGCGACGTCCGCGCCGGAGATCGGCAGAAAGGCCATGGCCCGGCGGGTCTTCTTCGTCTGCCAGGGGTTCGGGAGGCTGGCGAACCGGCCCTCCTGGCGGCCGATCAGCGCCGACCACGAGACCATGTTGTCGACAGCGAGGATGCCGCCGGGATAGAAGGTCGACACGAACTCCGACGCGGTCACGCCGAGACACAGTGCTTCGAGCGGCTCGTCGAGGTACGGCGCGACAGCCCACTGCGTGTGGCCGAGGTAGCTCGCGCCCGCCATCGCGACGCGGCCGTCGCACCACGGCTGCTCGCGCAGCCAGGCGATGGTGGCGAGGCCGTCCTCCTTCTCCAGGTGGAACGGCCGGAACTCGCCGCCGGAGCCGAAGGTCCCGCGGGTGCTCTGGAGGACCGTCTGCAACCCGTGCCGCGCGAACGTCCCGCCGAAGATCTTGCCCATCAGGCCCTTGCGACCGTACGGCGTGCGGATCAGCACCACCGGCCGCGGCTCGTCGCCAGGGACGGCGTAGCGATCCGCGAGCAGGCGGACGCCGTCGGGCATCGGGACGGGGATCCCCTTGGTCACCGAGGGGGCGGGGCCTTCGGCGGGCGGGAGGCCGAGGTACCGGTCGAGAAGTCGGTCGAGCACGCCAGTGCCGCCTTTCGTGCGGAGGATCACCTTCCGCTTACGACGGTACTCGCGTGACCCCGCGCCCGCCTGAAATGAAAGCGTCCTTCATCGCGAAATTGGCAATGAAGGACGCTTTCATGGCGCGGGGCGGACCGCCCGGTACCGCCCCGCGGGTCTCAGGAAAGCCGCGCCAGCGTCTCCGGCTTCAGCAGCTTCGCCAGTTCCTCGGCGGGCAGAAGGCCCTTCTCGACGACGAGTTCCGCCACCCCGCGCCCGGTCTCGAGGGCCTCCTTGGCGATCTCGGTCGCCGCCGCGTACCCGATGCTCGGATTCAGCGCGGTCACCAGCCCGATCGAGTTCTCGACGTAGCCTCGCATCACGTCGGCGTTCGCGGTGATCCCGGAGACGCACCGCCGCGCCAGCACCAGGCAGGCCGACCGCAGATGCGTGATGCTCTCCGAAAGCGAGTGCAGGATCAGCGGTTCGAACGCGTTGAGCTGCAACTGCCCGGCCTCGGCCGCCATCGTGATGGCGACGTCGTTGCCGATGACCTCGAACGCGACCTGGTTGACCACCTCGGGGATCACCGGGTTGATCTTGCCGGGCATGATCGACGATCCCGCCTGCACCGGCGGCAGGTTGATCTCGTTGAACCCGGCCCGCGGCCCGGACGAGAGCAGCCGCAGGTCGTTGCAGCTCTTCGAGAGCTTCACCGCGATCCGTTTGAGCACACCGGAAAGGTGCACGAACGCCCCGCAGTCCTGCGTCGCCTCGATAAGGTCCGCCGCGGTCACGACGGGCAGTCCGGTGATCTCGCGCAGGTGCGCGACGGCGGCTGCGGCGTATCCGGGCGCGGCGTTGAGGCCGGTGCCGATCGCGGTCGCGCCGAGATTGATCTCGTGCAGCAGCGTCACCGCCTCGGTGAGCCGCAGCCGGTCTTCGCCGAGCATCACCGCGTACGTCCCGAATTCCTGCCCCAGCGTCATCGGGACCGCGTCCTGCAACTGCGTGCGGCCCATCTTCAGCAGGTCGTGGAACTCGACGGCCTTGGCCGCGAAAGCCTGCTCCAGCACGACCATCGCCTCGGCCAGTTCGTGGACGGCGATGATCGTCGCGACGTTGACCGCGGTCGGGTACGCGTCGTTGGTCGACTGCCCGAGGTTCACGTGCTCGTTCGGGTGCACCCGGGCGTAGTCGCCCTTCTCGTGCCCGAGCAGTTCGAGCGCGCGGTTCGCGATCACCTCGTTGGCGTTCATGTTCGTCGACGTGCCCGCGCCACCCTGGATGACGTCGACCACGAACTGATCGTGCAGTGCGCCTTCGCGGATTTCACGGCAGGCCCGGCGGATCGCGTCGGCGACGTCCGGCTCCAGTAGGCCGAGTTCGGCGTTGGCGTTGGCGGCGGCCTCCTTGACCGAGGCGAGCGCCTCGATCAGATGCGGATACGCGGAGATCGCGGTCCCGGTGATGGGGAAGTTCTCCCTGGCGCGGGCGGTGTGCACACCCCAGTAGGCGTCGGCGGGGACTTCCTTGTCGCCAAGCAGATCGTGTTCCACGCGGTGCATCGAAGGCTCCTCAGGCGGCGAGATGGAGTTCGGCCAGCGCGCCCGTCACGCGCAGGCCGGGGGTGGGTTCCAGCACGTCCGGATCGACCCCGCACAGCGCGAGCGCGGCGGCGAGCACCGGCCGCCGCGCACGGTCACCGCCGTCGGCGATCTTGATCGCGATCGCCGTGCCGTCCGGCAGGGCGGCGACCTGGACGGCCTCGAAACCGTCCTTGGCGATCAGCCCTGGCACCGCGCGCATGAGCGCGGTGACGTCGCGGCGGGTACCGGCGACCAGTTCCGGATGCTTCCGGATCCCTTCGGCCACAAGACCTTCCGGCGTACCCGGGGCCGCCGCCGCGATCTTGCCGACAGCGGTGGCGAGACCGCGCAAAGAAACCGCGAACAGGGGAGCGCCGCAGCCGTCGACGGCGACTTTCGGGATCCGCTGCCCCGTCAGCTCCTCGACGCATTCCGCGATCGCGCGCTGCAACGGATGCGCGGGATCAAGATAGTCCTTTGTGGACCACTCGTGCAGGCGACAGGTCGCGAGCATCGCCGCGTGCTTGCCGGAGCAGTTGTGCGCCAGCCTCGAAGCGGTCCGTCCCGACGCGATCCAGGCGTCGCGCTCGACCGGATCGAACGGCAGATCCTCCGGTGTCCGCAGGTCTTCCGCGGTGAGCCCGGCACCGTCGAGGGTGTTGCGCACCTCCGCAAGATGGATCTCCTCGCCGGAGTGGCTGGCCGCGCCGACGGCGAACCCGGCGGCGCTCAACTCGAGCCCGAGCCGTGCCATCGCCGCGGCCTGCAAGGGCTTCGCCGCCGAACGCGGATAGAACGCCGCTTCGACGTCGCCCGCGGCGAACAGCACGCGGCCGTCCGGCGCGAGGACCACGGCCGAACCGTGGTGCACCCCCTCGACCATTCCGTCGCGGAGGAGGTGCACCAGCGGTTCGTGAGCGGGAACGCGGAGCTCGGGGATCACAGCTTCGTCTTTTCGAAGACGTCCATGTTGATCCGCTTGCGGACCCCGAACCAGCCGCCCACCAGTGCGAGTCCGATGATCGGCAGGCAGTACAGGGTGATCCGGCCGGTCTCGTCGAAGCCCATCAGCACCACGACCGCGGCGAGGAAGATCAGCGTCGCGATCTCGGTGTAGGGCGAGAACGGCAGGCGGTACGACGGTCGCTCGACTTCGCCGCGGTTGGCCTTGCGCACGAACATCAGATGCGACAGCACGATGATCGCCCAGGTGCCGAGGATGCCGATGGCGGCGAAGTTCAGCACGATCTCGAAGGCCTGGCTCGGCACGACGGCGTTCAGGCCGACACCGACCACGCAGACCGCGGAAGTGAGCAGGATCCCGCCGTAGGGCACGTGGTTCTTGTTCATCACGCCGGTGAACTTCGGCGCGGATCCGGCCAGCGACATCGAACGCAGGATGCGGCCGGTGGAGTAGAGGCCCGAGTTCAGGCTGGACAGCGCCGCGGTCAGCACCACCAGGTTCATCACGTTGCCGGCCTGCGGCACCCCGATATGCGAGAGCACGGTGACGAACGGGCTCTCGTTCTTCGAGTAGGAGTCCCACGGCATCAGCATCGCCAGCAGGACCACCGAGCCGACGTAGAAGATCCCGATCCGCCACATGATCGAGTTGATCGCCTTGGGCATGATCTTGCGCGGGTTCTCCGTCTCGCCGGCGGCGACACCGACCAGCTCGACCGAGGCGTAGGCGAACACGACACCCTGGACGATCAGCACCATCGGCAGCAGGCCCGCTGGGAAGATCCCGCCGTGGTCGGAGATCAGCGAGAAGCCCGGCGTGGTGCCGTCGATCGGCTGCTGCGTGACCAGCAGGAAGATCCCGATGCCCATGAACGTCACCAGCGCGGCGACCTTGATGATGGCGAACCAGAACTCCATCTCGCCGAACAGCTTCACCGACACCATGTTCAGCGCCAGCACCACCGCGAGCGCGATGAGCGCCAGCACCCACTGCGGGATCGGGGTGAAGAAGGACCAGAAATGCGCGTACAGCGCGATCGCGGTGATATCCGCGATTCCGGTCGTCGACCAGTTCAGGAAGTGCATCCAGCCCGCGACGAAAGCGCCCTTCTCACCCATGAATTCCCGGGCGTAGGAGACGAAGGCGCCGGAGGAGGGGCGGTACAGGATGAGTTCGCCGAGCGAGCGAACCACGAAGAACGCGAAAAGGCCGCAGACCGCGTACACGATCGCGAGCGCCGGGCCTGCCTGCGCGAGCCGACCGCCCGCGCCGAGGAACAGGCCGGTGCCGATGGCGCCGCCGATCGCGATCATGTTGACGTGGCGGGGTTTCAGCGCCTTGTCGTAGCCGGCGTCTCCGGCGTCGGCGGGCACCGGCGCGGATTTGCCGTCCGCGCTGAGGGTCTGTTCGGTCACGAGTTCAGTCGTCCTTGTTCTGGTGCGTGGCGTGGCCCGGCCGCACGATGGTGGTGAGCGCGGTCTCGACGTGTTCGAGATGCGCGGTCATCGCCGCGACGGCGTCCGCTTCGGAGCCGGCGGCGATGGCGGTGACGATCTCACGGTGCTCGGTGTTCGAGCGGGTCCGACGGCCACCCAATTGGTTGAGAAATGACGACTGGCGCGCCAGCGCGTCCCGGATCTCTTCGATGACCTTGCCGAACACCGGATTGCCCGAGGCCTGGGCGATGGTGATGTGGAACAGCGAATCCAGCGCCACCCACGCGGTGTTGTCGGTTTCGAGGTCCATGCGCTCGACGAGGTGACCGAGCAGATCCAGGTCGTCGGTGCTGCGGCGCACGGCCGCGTAGCCGGCGACCGGGATCTCGACATGTCGCCGGACCTCGAACAGGTCACGGGCCGAGTAGGTCCCGAAGGTGGGGTTCTCGACCGGCCCGGTGGCGGTCACGAAGGTCCCCTTGCCCGTTTTGGACACGGTGAGCCCGAGTGCCTGAAGTCCTCGCAGTGCTTCGCGGACGACCGAGCGGCTGACCTCGAACTCCTTGCCGAGCGCGGATTCCGACGGCAGTTTCTCCCCGACGGGATACTCGCCGCGCTCGATGGCGCCGCGGAGGTGGGCCAGAACGGCCTCCATCGCGCTGACGCGTCGTGGACCACCGTGTCCGGCTGTCTGGCTGTCAGACAGGTTCATGAGACGAGATCGTGCGGTCGGTCCAACGCTTTGTCAAGAGATCGGCCGAGGGCGCCGATCCAGCCTGCGAGGTCCGCTTCGATGGGGTAATCGCCAACCCGTACTGCAGGCTTCTACGGCTGTGAACCTCTGGCGCCGCAGCGTTCTCGCCTTCTGAGGTGGTAAGCATCACAGCGTCGCGCGAGCCGCGATACCCACCTGGACACCCCGGCACGGGATCGCCCGTGCGCATGTCCCGAAGGGCACCTTTGAGACGTTCAACGTCTCGAAGGTGCCCTTCAGGACCTCATCGCGGGGGCTTTTCGCACATCGCGTGCGGCCCCCAGCCTTCATGCCCGCTTGAGCGCGATCACCGGGAACGGCCTGCTGGTCTTCGCCTGATGCTCGGCCAGCCGCGGGAACGCCTTCGCCTGCTTCGCGAACAGACGGTCCCGAGCCGCTCCGGTGACTTCGATCGCGTGAGCGGTGAAGCTCTCTCCGTCCGCCTCGACGTCGACAGACGGCTCCGCGATCAGGTTGCGATACCAGTCCGGATGCGCGGGTGCGCCTCCGTTGGCGGCGAAGACGACGTAGCGGTCGTCGTCGGCCAAGAACAGCATCGGCGTCACGTGCCGCCGTCCGGTGCGGGCGCCGGTGGTGGTGAGCAGCAGGGTCGGGAGGCCATCGCCGTGGCGGCCGTTCGCGCGGAATTCCGCGATCACGTGTTCGTTCATGGCCTGCAGGTCGATCATCAACTCTCCGGGCGGCTCGGTGATCTTGGCGGCTGGTCAGTTTGCACATCAACGCCCAGGTCGGCAAGCATTTTTCGATCCTCGCAGTTCACGACTTCCGAAACTGTCGGTGCTGGTGGCGATACTGATCCCGTGTCCCCCGTCAGCGGCGGCCGCAAGCCCGCCAAACGACCGAAGAGCCGGCGCTCCCTCCGGCCACGTCCGCCTCTGGACGTGGCCAGGGTGGAGCGTTGGCCGAAGCTGCTCCACGGCCCGATCGAACTGTCGGACTGTGTGGTCCACGGCCAGGTGGATCAGGATCTCGTGGTCCTGGCCGCCAAGCTGACCGCGGGCAAACGCTCGGTCGGTGTCGAGGTGGTGGTCAACGATCGCGAGGTCGACGTGATCGAACTCCACGCCGTTCCCGAGGACGCCCTGGCGGTTCTTCGCAACGGCTTCGAGGTCACCGAGGCACCGCTGACACCCGAGGAGTTCCGGAGCCAGGTCGAATCGGCGCTGATCGCCAAAGCGGACCGCGACGCCTGGATTCGGGAAAGAGTCCCCGAGCTCTTGAAACTGGGGACCGATCCGAGGCCCGATCTGCCCGAGCGCGCGGTCCAGCTGCGCCGATGGCTCGGCCTTCCCGCCTACGAACCGCTGCCCCGCATGTCATCGGCCGATCCGCTGCCGCTCGTCCTGCCCCCACCCGTGCCGGTCACCGGGTTCAGGCTGGCGGTCGCGCTGGCCGAGCCGGACGACGCGATCTGGCGACGGCTCGAAGTCCGCTCCGACGTCACCCTCGCCGGACTGCACCGGATCCTCGCGGCCGCGTTCGACCGTGACGAACGGGAATACCACCGGTTCGAGACCGCGTACGGAGGCTTCAGCGTCGACGCGCAGAGCTGTGAAGGCGACCGTTTCGACGACGAAGTGACACTCGGCCAGGTCATCACATCGCCAGGCCACCGGCTCGTCTATGAGGCGGAGAGCTGGAGGCACTGGATCCGCATCGAGCGGCTGGTCGCCCTCCCCGAAGCACCGAGCTGCCTCGACGGCGAACGCGCCGCGCCTCCGGCCGCGTGCGAGGACCACCAGAGCTACGAGATGTTGCTGGAGGCACTGCGCGATCCGTACGACGAAGAGAACGAGGGACTGCTCGAAGAGCTCGGCGGCTACGGATTCGATCCGGAATGGTTCGACAAGGAGGTGGTCGACGAGCGGCTGGCCCGGCTTGGCTGACCTGGCGAGGCGGGCTTCGCGCCCATTCGGGTGGTGATCGCTCCGGCGAGCCAGCTGGATTTGATCTCGCCGAGCTAGCAGACTCGGCAGCGCCCGAGGGCCGTATCCCCCCGCTGTTGCCGATGATCATGACAAGCCTAGGGTGGGAGGACCGGCCCGCGTCAAGCAGCCAGGGATCCGTCTGCCTAGGGGAGGTTTTCGCTGGTGTCGAACGATTCCTTCGTCCACCTGCATGTGCACACCGAGTACTCGATGCTCGACGGTGCGGCGAAGATCGCCCCCTTGTTCAAGGAGGCGGCGCGCTTGGGCATGCCCGCGGTCGGGATGACCGACCACGGCAACATGTACGGCGCGGACGAGTTCTACCAGCAGGCGGTCAAACACGACCTCAAGCCGATCATCGGCATCGAGGCCTACGTCGCGCCGGAGAGCCGCTTCCACAAGAAGCCGGTCTTCTGGGGACAGTCGAACCAGCGTGGCGCCGACGAGCTCGGTGAAGGCGGCGACGTCTCCGGTGCCGGGGCGTACACGCACATGACGATGCTCGCCGAGAACTCCACCGGCCTGCGCAACCTGTTCAAGCTCTCCTCGCTCGCGAGCATGCAGGGTTACTACCGCAAGCCCCGGATGGACCGCGAGCTGATCGCGGAGAACCACCAAGGCATCATCGCGACCACCGGCTGCCCCTCGGGCGAGGTGCAGACGCGGCTGCGCCTGGGGCAGCGCACCGAGGCGATCCAGGCCGCGTCGGATTACAAGGACATCTTCGGCGCCGACAACTTCTTCCTCGAGCTGATGGACCACGGGTTGCCGATCGAGCGGTCGGTCCGTGAAGGCCTGCTCGAGGTCGGCAAGCTGCTCGACCTCAAGCCGCTGGCCACCAACGACTCGCACTACGTCACCAAGGACCAGGCCGACACCCACTCCGCGTTGCTGTGCGTGCAGGCGGGCAAGACGCTGAACGACCCGAACCGGTTCAAGTTCGACGGTGACGGCTACTACCTGAAGTCGGCCGCCGACATGCGGGAGTACTGGGACAAGGAGGTCCCCGGCGCCGCCGACTCGACGCTGCTGATCGCCGAGCGCGTCGAGTCCTACAAGGACGTGTACACGCACAAGGACCGGCTGCCGTTCTTCGAGGTCCCCGAGGGCTACGACCAGGGCACCTGGCTTCGGGAAGAGGTCGCGCGCGGCCTCAAGTGGCGGTACCCGGACGGCGTCCCGGACCCGTACTACAACGAGCGCATCGAGATCGAGCTCGACGTCATCATCGGGAAGGGCTTCCCCGCCTACTTCCTGATCGTCGCCGACCTCATCAACTACGCCCGTAAGGTCGGCATCCGCGTCGGCCCCGGCCGTGGTTCCGCCGCCGGCTCGCTGGTCGCGTACGTCCTCGGTATCACCAACCTGGACCCGA
The DNA here is from genome assembly GCF_046549005.1 of Amycolatopsis sp. lyj-108. Lineage (NCBI taxonomy): Bacteria > Bacillati > Actinomycetota > Actinomycetes > Pseudonocardiales > Pseudonocardiaceae > Amycolatopsis > Amycolatopsis sp. lyj-108. The sequence continues at coordinate 541,326 of NZ_JAJPWQ010000005.1, forward strand.
TCCCGCAGAAGCTGCTGTTCGAGCGGTTCCTGAACCCCGAGCGCGTCTCGATGCCCGATATCGACATCGACTTCGACGACCGTCGTCGCGGCGAGATGATCCGCTACGCCACCGAAAAGTACGGCGTGGACAAGGTCGCGCAGGTCATCACCTTCGGCACCATTAAGACCAAGGCGGCCATCAAGGACTCCGCCCGGGTCCACTTCGGCCAGCCGGGCTACGCGATCGCGGACCGGATCTCGAAGGCGCTGCCGCCGCCGATCATGGCGAAGGACATCCCGCTCTCGGGCATCGTCGACTCGAAGCACGAGCGCTACGGCGAAGCGGCCGAAGTCCGCGCGCTCGTCGAGACCGACGAAGAGTGCAAGACGATCTTCGAGACCGCCCGTGGTCTCGAAGGCCTGATCCGCAACGCCGGCGTCCACGCCTGCGCGGTCATCATGTCCTGCGACCCGCTGACCGACGCCATCCCGCTGTGGCAGCGCGACGACGGTTCGATCATCACCGGCTGGGATTACCCGTCGTGCGAGAACATCGGTCTGTTGAAGATGGACTTCCTCGGCCTGCGGAACCTCACCGTCATCGGTGACGCGATCGACAACATCAAGACCAACCGCGGGGTCGACATCGACCTCGACACCCTCGGCGTCGAAGACCCGGAGACGTACAAGCTGCTCTCCCGCGGTGACACGCTCGGCGTGTTCCAGCTGGACGGCGGGCCCATGCGTGACCTGCTGCGCCGGATGCAGCCGACGGTGTTCGACGACATCGTGGCGGTGGGCGCGCTGTACCGCCCCGGCCCGATGGGCATGAACGCGCACAACGACTACGCCGACCGCAAGAACGCGCGGCAAAAGGTCAAACCGATCCACCCCGAGCTCGAAGAGCCCCTGAAGGAGATCCTGGCCGACACCTACGGCCTGATCGTCTATCAGGAGCAGATCATGCACATCGGCCAGAAAGTGGCCGGGTACTCGATGGGCCGCGCGGACGTGCTCCGCCGCGCGATGGGTAAGAAGAAGCAGGAAGTCCTCGAGAAGGAGTTCGTCGGCTTCGAAGAGGGGATGAAGTCGAGCGAACTCCTCCCCGGCGGCTTCTCCTCCGAGGCGATCAAAGCGCTCTGGGACACGATCCTCCCCTTCGCCGGCTACGCGTTCAACAAGAGCCACGCGGCCGCGTACGGCCTGATCTCGTACTGGACCGCGTACCTCAAGGCGAACTTCACGCCGGAGTACATGGCCGCGCTGCTCACCTCGGTGGGTGACAACAAGGACAAGTCCGCGGTCTACCTTTCGGAGTGCCGCCGCCTCGGGATCAAGGTGCTTCCGCCGGACGTCAACGAGTCGGCGCTGAGGTTCGCGGCCGTCGGGGACGACATCCGCTTCGGTATGGGTGCCGTCCGCAACGTCGGCGCGAACGTCGTCGAGTCGATCATCAAGACCCGCGAGGAGAAGGGGAAGTACTCCTCCTTCACCGACTTCCTCGACAAGTCCGAACTGGTGGCCTGCAACAAGCGCGTCATCGAATCGCTGATCAAGGCCGGCGGGTTCGACTCGCTCGGCAACACGCGGCTCTCGATGATCCAGGTGCACGAAGACGCGGTCGAAGCCGTGGTCCCGCTCAAACGCCAGGAGGCGATGGGGCAGTTCGACCTCTTCGGTTTCGGCGGGGACGACGACGGCGGGGACGCGGTGTCCTCGTCGCCGCTCGCGCATCTGAAGTTCGGGGAAGAGGAATATCCGCGCAAGCAGCTCCTGGCCTACGAACGGGAGATGCTCGGCCTCTACGTCTCGGCGCATCCGCTGGACGGCGCCGAACGCATCCTGCGCAAACACGCGCCGCGGCCGATCGCCGCGATCCTCGCCGATCCGCCGAAGGAAGGTGAGCTGATCGTCTCCGGGCTGATCACGTCGCTGGAACGCCGGGTCAACAAGAAGGGCGAGCCCTGGGCGATCTGCACCATCGAGGATATGGATGCCTCGCTCGAGGTCCTGTACTTCCCGAAGTCCTACGCGATGTTCTCCGCCGATCTCATCGAGGACAACGCGGTGCTGGTCAAGGGCAGGGTGAACTGGCGCGAGGACAAGATGTCCATCTTCGGCGGCGGGCTCGTGCCGCTCGACCTGTCCGAGGTCGGCAACGGCGACGACGACCTGCCTCTCGTCCTGCTGGCCGCGGCGGAGAAGATCGACCAGTCGGTGGTCAGCGAACTGAAGCAGACGTTGCTGGCGCACAAGGGCGAGACCCCGGTGCATCTGAAGCTGGTCGGCAAGAACCAGACCGTGTTCGCGCTCTACGACTATCCGGTCAAGGTGACTTCGATGCTGATCGGTGAGCTCAAGGGGATCCCCGGGATCGCCGCCAGCACCTGATGAGCACCTACGAACCCGATCCCCGGCGTTGGAAGGCGCTCGCCGTCTCCCTTGCCGCCGGGTTCATGGGCCTGCTCGACGTCAGCATCGTCAACACGGCGCTGCCGTCGATCCAGAAGGATCTCGGCGCGTCGAGCGGCGGGATCCAGTGGGTCGTGTCGGGCTACGCGCTGGCCTTCGGGCTGGTGCTGGTGTCCGGCGGCAGGCTCGGCGACGCGCTCGGCCGCCGCCGCATGTTCCTGTTCGCGCTCGCCGCCTTCGTGCTGACCAGCGCGTTCGCCGGTGCGGCGCCGAACGAGACGACGCTGATCATCGCGCGGCTGCTGCAGGGTTTCGCCTCGGGCATGATGACGCCGCAGAACAGCGGGATGATCCAGGACCTGTTCCGCGGCGCGGAACGAGGCCGCGCGTTCGGCATGTTCGGCGCCACCGTCGGGATCTCGACCGCCGTCGGACCCGTGCTCGGCGGCGTGATCCTCGCGGTCTTCGGCGATCCGGAAGGCTGGCGCTGGGTCTTCTACGTGAACGTGCCCATCGGGATCCTGGCGTTCGCCCTCGCTTTGAGATGGCTCCCGAAACCGGAGACACCGGCGAGAAGCCTGCGGGGCGAGATCGACTTCGTCGGCGTCATGCTGCTGGGTGTCGCCGTCCTCGGTGTCCTGCTCCCGCTGATCGAATCCGAACAGGGTGGGCTCAGCAGCCTGTGGTGGCTGTTCGTGGTCGCGGTGGTCTTCGGTTTCGCGTTCGTGCGCTGGGAACGCTCGATGGTGCGGCGCGGCCGTCCGCCGCTGCTCGACACCCGGCTGTTCACCGGCACCCCGGGCTATGCCACCGGTGCCGCCGTCGGCGCGCTGTACTTCAGCGGGTTCACCGGGATGTGGCTGGTCTTCGCCATCTTCTTCCAGCAGGGCCTCGGCTACACGCCACTGCAATCCGGGCTCGCCGTCACCTCCTTCGCCCTCGGTTCGGCCGTGTCGGCGGCGATCGCGGGACGGCTGGTGGCGAAATGGGGCCGCAAGCTCACCGTCGCCGGGCTGGTCATGGTGATCGCCGGGATGATCACGGTCGCCGTTCTCGCCGGGCAGGATCCCGGCGCCGCGGCGGGCTGGTGGTTCGCGCTGCCGTTGCTCGTCGCGGGCGTCGGCGGTGGCATGGTCATCTCGCCCAACACCACGCTGACCCTGGAATGCGTCCCGACGTCGATGGCGGGGGTGGCCGGGGGAGCGTTGCAGACCGGACAGCGGATCGGCACGGCGATCGGCACCGTCGTGCTGGCCTCGGTCTTCCACGCGGTGCTGGGCGCGAACGGTGGCTACCCGTCGGCGCTGACCGCGGCGATGCTGTGCGCCGCCGTCCTGACGAGTTCGGCGCTTTTACTCGCCGTGATCGAACTTCGTGCCCGCCGGAAGCGGCGTTTGCTCACCGAGCGGGAGGAAGCCGAGCGGGCTGCGGCCGACAGCCAACGCGGCTGAGTCATCCGTGCGTGCCGATGACTACGTTCGGCAAGACCGATGCTCCATCCGAGTGACTGACGCCGTCATCCTCTGGTGCTACTCAGAGCAACCGGGTAGACCTAACGGAGCCTTCACTGCTGTGTCTTGGCTACCGACAGTGGTATTTCTGTCGATCGATCGGGGATGGATCGATCGGCGAAGCGATCGTGGTGAGTCCGGAGTTTTGGGAATGGACACCCACGGTCACGAGCCGGTGGACGGCCGTCGGCGTCCGCGGGGGACCGTTCGGCGGCAGCCCGGCTCACCACCACTGACGAGCCGAGTCCCGGTGAGGCATTCGCGCGGGTGGGTCCGCGCGGGGTCGCCTGGGGAGGTGCACCCGGCCCGGGCCCACTCGCCGCGCCTTCCTCGGAGTGTGTGAACCGCTCCCGGCTGCGAAGATCTTCCGCAGATCGAGCGTGGAGGAACGGTGATGGCGGAGAGTTCTGTACGGCGGAGTCGGCTGCGGGTCTGGTACCGGCCGATGACGATGCGCGATTCCGGTGAAGGGCACCGGGTCGCGACCCCGCTGGAGCTGTTGTTCGACCTGTGTTTCGTGGTCGCCGTCGCGCAGGCGGCCGCCGGTCTGCACCACGCGATCGCCGAAAACCACATCGGGCACGGGGTGCTCAGCTTCGGGATGGTGTTCTTCGCGATCTGGTGGGGCTGGCTGAACTTCAGCTGGTTCGCGTCCTCGTTCGACACCGACGACGTCCCGTACCGGCTGGTGACGTTGGTGCAGATCGCCGGCGGGCTGACCGTCGCCGCCGGTGTCTCGTCGGCCTTCGAGGGCGACTTCACGATCATGGTGGCCGGTTACGTCCTGATGCGGCTGGCGATGGTCGTGCAATGGCTGCGCGCCGCGCGGACCGATCCGCACTGCCGCCCGGCCGCGGTGCGGTACGCCATCGGCATCACGATCGTCCAGATCCTGTGGATCATCCGCCTCGGCCTGCCGGAGTCGCTGGCGCTGCCGTCGTTCTTCGTGCTCCTGGTGGCCGAACTCGCGGTCCCGATGATCGCCGAACGCAAGCGCTGGACGGGCTGGCATCCGCACCACATCGCCGAGCGCTACGGCCTGTTCACGATCATCGTGCTGGGTGAATCCATCCTCGGCGCGACCACCGCGGTCAAGGAGGGGCTGGACAAAGGCGAGCACACCGGCAGCCTGATCTCGCTCGCCGCCGCGGGGCTCGTGCTGCTCTTCTCCCTGTGGTGGCTGTACTTCGACCAGCCGGGCCACGTCCGGCTCGAGAAGGCGAAGAGCCTGTTCACCGTCGCGAGCTGGGGTTATGGGCACTACCTGATCTTCGCCTCGGCGGCCGCGCTCGGCGCCGGCCTCGAAGTCGCCGTCGACTACGACACCCACACCGGACACGTCGCCTCGCTGCCCGCCGCCATGGCCACGACGGTGCCCGTCGCGATCTACCTGCTCAGCGTCTGGCTGATGCACATCGGCCCGACCAACGAATGCCGTCCGATCGCGATCGGGTTCCCGGTGACCGCGGTGCTCGTGCTCGCCGCTTCGTTCACGCCCGCGCCCATCCACATCACCGCCGGGCTCGCCGCCGCCCTCGTCGTGCTGACGGTCGTCGCCACGCATGGAGAGCCGGTTCCGGGGGAAGGCCCGATCGACGCAGGTCAGAGCCCCGGCGCGAAAAAGGGGACCCCCCTGTAAACGCCGGTTTCGGGCCGTGTAATGTTCTCTTCGTCGCCAGGGAAACCGAGCGGCCGCCGGGAACACGAACCAAGCTCCCACCAGATGGTGGTAGAGTGGGTGGCCCCGAACCGGAGAGGTAACTCTACCCCGCTGAAACGGCAGTTTCGAGCAGGTGTTAGAGTGTGCTCCGGACAAAAGCCAAGAAATAACTGCTTCGGATAAGGCCGCGTGAGTGGTGCGATTCGGGGTGTGTTGCTTGAGAACTCAACAGTGTGCTAGTGAACTAAGCCAGTAGAGCTTATGTATTTGAACCTCGTTTGAGGTTCCTTTGAGAGCAAGAAAATTTTGCCTCGATTGAATTCGAAGACATTGTTGG